>JBGSQQ010000018.1:0-141510 GCA_041737945.1 Chryseolinea sp. | reverse complement strand
TTTGGGTTGGTATTGAATAATTTCAAGTTGTTCGATTACCCGCAGGTCCATCGATTCTTGTCTTTGAGTAAGTTAAATGAAGTAACCAAGGAGCTGAAGGTAATGACAGCAGAGACGGCATTTATTATAAGGACCTTTTTCTTTCTGGTTTTCGGGTATTCTATAAATCTTATTTTACTAAAGTCCCAGGAAGTTATTCTGCTCGGCGTCGCAATTATCGTGCTTACGGTTCTGGTGCGTTTTATTTTTCTTAAGTATTTTCTCAGTATTACTTCGGCGCCATTAACACTTATTGCTCCTCGTGGTCTTATAACTATCCTTCTTTTCTATAGTATCCCTGCAGAGCAACGTATGACACAATTGAGTGAAGGCGTGTTGTTTATAGTAATTGTCTTAACCGGATTTGCGATGACAGTGGGACTGCTTCTGAATAAACAAAGTGCGACGGAAGAGATTAAAGATGTTATTTGAGCACTTGCTTATTTCCTTTTTCAGTCGGGCCTTTCGTCCGGATGGCACACCTTCTCATTCGGCAATGGTGAGGAAACTGTTGATCATTTGAAGCGGAACAATCATCTGTGAATGTGACAACACCGGTCTGCACAGTAACATGCCTCCTGTTGCAATGACCAATGCCGTAACATAAACATCAGCGTGCTGAATAGTTAGACCGATTAGTACCAGGGCCACAAAAACTGTGCTCAACCCCGAAGCCGAAGGCCTATCCGGTTTAAGCTGCTGACGCGTGTAGTATTACGACGGCATTTACCTTGATTTGGTGGTCTCAATACCTAGAACTCCCCATGACTGGATATAATTGATGAATTGTTGATATTTCTTGCTTTGATATAATTTGCAAAAAACAGCAACCCGTTTTTACGAATTTTCGTAAGGACAGTGGTAAACTGTTTATTCAATGACTACAGTTAATCGACTCAACGATTTTCGAAATTCCTTTGAATCCATTTCATTATTAACCGGCGAGGAGTTTTTTAGGCAACTTGTATACGGAATAAGCAAAGTTCTCCAAGTTGATGCGGTATGGATCGCTGAATTCCACAAGGGTCAAAATTCGATGACTACGATGGCCTTTGTTAACAATGAAAATTACCTTCCCAATTTTACCTACCTGCTCGATAGTACTCCCTGCGAGAAAGTGATTAATTCTTCAACGTTGGTCCATTATGCAGACCGGTTATCGGATTTATTTCCTTTGGACCTGAAAATGCTGAGTAAGTTCAACGGTCAAAGTTATGTGGGATCCTCACTTCATGATGCGGCAGGACAGGTTATTGGAAACCTGGCAATACTTGACAGCAAGCCAATTCATGTCACTAATGAAATAGCCCAAATTATAAAGATAATTAAGTCCCGTGCTGAAGCAGAACTGCAGCGCCTTCGCAGAGAAAAGGAAATTCTGCACAGGGAAAACCAACTCCGGGGACTCATAAATGGCGTACATGACTTGCTGATCAATATGGACCACCACGGAAAGATCATGATGTTAAATTCCGTTGCGGAATTGACTCTTGGGATTGAAAATAACCAGGGTGATCTGCATATTTCTCAGTTCCTGACGGACAGTAGCAGAAGTAAACTGCTTTCACTTATTGAAAATCTGGTTGGTAAAAATGGAAGTGAAAATTATCTTCTGGTTCCGGGTCATTTGGAATTGAAGACGCAGGATTCTGATTCCTACAGGGCAGAAGGAATGTTAAGCCACTACGAACTAGATGAAAAGATCTATTACACCCTGGTCCTACGCAAACAGGATGAAAAAGCAGAATCCGACGAACGGATCAGACAACTAAAGGCTGAGACAGATTATCTACGGGTAGAGCTTGAGGAAATTAAGGAGTCAAATCAGCTGCTGGGCGAGAGTATCTCCATGCGGAAGCTTCTTCAAAACGTCTACATGGTTTCGCACACGGAGGCCACTGTCCTGATTAACGGTGAGACTGGAACCGGTAAAGAGCTCGTCGCCCAGCACATTCATCAAATCAGCAATCGCAGGCAAAAGCCAATGGTTGCCGTGAATTGTGGTGCTATTCCAGCATCTCTTATTGAAAGTGAATTTTTCGGCCATGCAAAAGGTGCCTTTACAGGGGCCACAGCGGAACGCAAAGGTCGCTTTCAACTCGCAAATGGCGGTACAATTTTTCTTGATGAAATTGGCGAGTTACCGCTCGACTTACAAGTAAAACTTTTGCGTGTCATTCAGGAAGGTGAGTTGGAGCCTGTAGGAAGCTCGAAGACTATAAAGGTTGATGTCCGGATAATAACCGCCACGCACCGCAATCTCTTTGAATTGATCAGGGAAAACAAGTTCAGGGAAGACCTTTATTACAGACTTAATGTATTTCCCATTGAGGTCCCTCCTCTTCGTGAGCGGGAAAACGATGTGGTATTGATCGCTGATACGTTTATTAACAAATTCGCCAGGAGAAACGGAAAGAAAATACAACCCCTGACGGAAGCGCAGAAAGTACTGTTGAAGTCCTACTACTGGCCCGGCAACATACGGGAATTGCAGAATATCATTGAGCGTTCAGTGATCCTCGCCGACAACGGTATACTGGATCTTCACACCACACTTGCCACCGACAAGACAAGTGTTAGAAATAGTGTTCAAGCGAGTGATGAGCGAATACTTACAAAGGATGAATTTCTTGAATTTGAAAAACAGAATATCATAAGGGCCTTAAAGGCGTCCAACTGGAAGGTATCTGGCAAAGATGGCGCGGCGGCATTATTGCAGATGGTTCCTTCAACGCTAAGTTCACGAATAGCGGCATTGGGTATCAAAACACCAAAGGATTAATCTGATGAATTGTTTTTGATCCCGATATTCAGCGACCGTGTTGATGCTGATCTATCGTTACTTGTCTCCTTGCAATCCTCAACACGGCATCCAGCGATTTTTTGATGTCGTGCTCCGTTGTCTTTGCGCTGGATAGGCTGATGCGCATGGCCACTCTTCCCTTCCACGTGGTGCCACTACTCCAGCAGGTTCCATCCGATTGTATTTCACTGATGACGCGTTTGGTATCGTCGTCTGATCCAAATGACACGAGCACCTGATTTGTCTCGACCTCGTTCAAAACCTCAAAGCCAGCTTCGGTTAATTTTGTCGCAAAGTACTCAGCGTATACGCAGGTTCGTGTAATCAAATCGTCAATACCCCGTTTTCCCAAGGTACGCAAGGCTGCCCATACATCGACAGCCCGTGCGCGTCTTGAAAGTTCGGGAGTGTACTGATAGGGAATCCGGTCGCCAGTCTGGTCCAGGTAATCTCCATGCATACTCATAGCTTTCCGAAGGTGGTTACCATTTCGGCAGATCACCAGCCCATTGTCGTAAGGAACATTTAACCATTTATGTCCGTCCGTTGCCCAAGAGTCGGCAAGCGAATAACCAACGGTCAGATGTTTCTTATAGTCGGACGCACCTGCCCATAATCCGAAGGCGCCATCAATATGGACCCATGCACCTTGCGATTTTGCATATTGAATAATCGCTCCATCATCCATACTGCCAGTATTCACATTACCTGCCTGCAGGCATAAAATGGTCCGATCATCCAGCGGAGGAAGTGAATCCATCCGCATTCGACCATTGTGGTCGGTGGGCACGCGTATAACCCGATCGCGACCGAGACCAAGCATGCTTAATGCCTTTAACAGGCTTCCGTGAACTTCCTCGCCAACTACCACGGTAATACGCGGGGCTCCATACAATCCGTGCGATTCTACATCCCAGCCATGATGTTCCGAGATCGCACTGCGGGCCGCTGCCAACGCGCAGAAGTTGGCCATCGTCACACCGGTGACAAATCCTACCGCAGATCCCTTCGCAACAGGAAGGATCTCCGTTAGCCATTTTTCGGTAACGGTTTCAATTTTTGCACTAACCGGACTGGTTATCTCAAGCCCCGCGTTTTGATCCCATGCACTAGCCAACCAGTTGGCGGCAAGAGCTGCAGTATGTGCTCCTCCGATAACAAAACCATAATAGCGGCTGCCATTTGAAGCCATCGTAGCCGGCGAGCCGTATTGGTTTAAGAAATCAATTGTTTGAAGCGTATCTTTTCCGCTTTGCGTAAGTTCTTCTTCAAATTCTGCCAGCTCCATTAGGGATTGTTCTGTCGGTGCAACCCTTCTGTTCTCCACATCCTGGATGTAGTCAATAGCTTTAATTGCACTCGAAAGTAAAGTCTGTTTTTCCAGATAGTTCATACAGTGTAGTTTGGGGCCTTTCATTATTGTAATACAATTGGCAGAGCATTTAACACATCACTTATGCCTTCGTTCCAGATCTGAAGGACGATGAATGAAGCTGTAAGTATTCCTACTACAAGTTCCGTTACTTTTTGCATTTTCATTTTAGCCGGAATGGTTTTAATCCTGGTTGCCATAGTGCCTGAGTTTTATTTTGTTAGCGATAAATGTGACCGTCACGTAATTATTTTATTTTCCTGAGGAATGGGATAAGCATAGGGGCTGTTTGTTTGTACCTGATGTATTTGTCGCCGAAGACCTGAATCAAATCACGTTCCTCAAACCGTATGGCTGTGATCATATACCCCGTGCAGATTGCTGCAAAGAGAAGGTGTGCCATAGTCATGACCGGCGCTGCCCAAAAGGCAATCATCCAGCCCAGATACAGGGGATGCCGAACGTACTTATAGAAAAAGGGAGTCTTAAAGGGAAGATGGACATATGGGTTGCCCCTGAAATACATCCAAACCTGGCGCAGCCCAAACAGATCGAAATGGTTGATGAGGAACGTACTGACCAAAACGACTCCAAACCCAAGCAAGCTTATGGCATTAAGCAGCCAGTAACTGATGCCGGAGTCTACGGACCAAACAACTCCACCCATAGGCTGCCAGAAAGCAAAGAGCATAATCATACAAATACTGGATAGCAAAACGTAGGTGCTTCGCTCCAATGGCTCAGGAACAATTTGTGTCCACCATCTTTTAAACGCCGGCCTGGCCATAATACTGTGTTGCAGGGCAAACACTAACAGAAGCCCGACGTTGACTAATAACGAGTATCCAAAAGTCGCCATGGGTTTGCTATCCAGGCCTTTGGGTACGACCAGGTTGGTGACAAAGCCGATGGCATAACAATAGGTGCCGAAAAAGATCAGGTAGCATACGACACCATAGAAGAGATACAGTAGTTTTTTCATGAGTTTAAGAATTTATTATTTCTTAGCTCATGATGACACCAAGTGTGCCACTACTTTATACTCTGTAAATCAGCAAGTTACGCGTATTGAAAGTTATGAAATTTCGTAAATTATGAAATCTCGGTAGCGATTTTCCGAAGAATTGGAAGCGAACCCGTTATGTACCGATGAGTGGTTCACGTGTTCCGTTATGAATTCTTGTACTTAATGCCACACCCTATGGCTTTTGTCTTGGTGGTGTTAACCGGCTTTCCGGCGAGCAGGGCATCAACGGCGTCTTCGACATACGGCTTCGTTACGGACGATGCATCCCGCGAATTATTGTCGATGGTGCCGATATAAGCCACTTTTAAGCCACTCTGTTCTCTGGTTAGCACAAAAACGTGCGGGGTATTCGTTGCGCCGTACGCCCTGGCTATTTCCTGTGTTTCGTCGACGAGGTATGGAAATGTATACCCTTTGTTCCTGGCATACTTTTTCATTTCCTCAAAGGAATCACCGGGAGAAAGGTCAGGTGAGTTTGCATTAATTGCAATCAGAGGAAAATCTTTCGAATACTTTTTACTGAGCCCGATGATACGTTCGTTGTATACTTTTGAATAGGGACAGGTATTACAATCAAAAATTACTATAAACCCCTTGGCGGATTTGTAATCAGCAAGGGATACCATTTTGCCATCTACATTTTTCAGACTGAAATCGGTGGCGACATCACCCACTTCATAACCGTTTTTTACAGGGCTCCAGGCAAGCAAAAGTGCCAGACATGGTAGGATTATAAAATGAAATGCTTTCATAGTTGTTAGTGTCATAGGTTGACTACGATTTGACCTCTGTAATTAGTTTTTCCAATTCTCCTTCTTTTAAGGCCTGGTTGACAAAACGGCGAATACCGGTCTTCGTGTTTATAATCAAGGTGGCTGGCAATGCACCCGACCAGCGCTTGTCAATAGTATCGATCCATTCATTGGGATTTACCGCATCCAGGATGATAACACGTGATTCCAGTTTTTTTCGGTTTATAAACTTATACACATTCTGTGGGTCCGGATTCAGATCAATGTCCATGCTTACCAGGGTTATTTTCACCTCAGCGTCGCTTTTATTTACTTTTTCGAATTCGGGGAGTTCCGCGATGCAGGGTGCACACCATGTAGCCCAGAAGTTGAAAACAAGGATCTTGTCGGAGGGTGTGGCAATTTCCTTTTGAAGCTCTGCCAGTTTTTTTATTTCTGCAGTTTGAGCGCAAGAACTGCCGACTCCAATAACCAGGAGTGCAGCAGCGGAGAGGTATTTAAGCATATAATTCATCCGGAACACCATATTCTTTATGTCAGTATACGATTGCCATAAGATATCAACCGAAAACAAGAGGCAAAATTGCGAATATTTTGACAAATCCACGATCCTCGTCTACAAATACGTGGTTTTGGCTATAGAGTCCCATGAGCAGCCCATTTAGTCTGCTATCCGTGCAGGTGAGTGGAAACCGCCGCGAGCGGGCACCTTTTGTCCCTGAAGCTGTTTTACCTGGTAAATTGATGAAGTGCTTTTCCTGCGCCAAAGGTGAAAAAATCGCCGTGTTTTGGTTGGTATAGTGCTCAGGCACTTTAAAAATAACAGATTGTGACTTAAGTCACCCGTGGGCAAAATTTGGGAGCCGATATTTGTAGTAAAATTCAGCCACCATGACGATCCAACTTACGACGGAAGATTTCAAGAAAAAAGTATTTGACTATTCTACGCAAGAAGAATGGAAATACGAAGGTACCCTACCGGCAATCATTGATTTCTACGCCGATTGGTGCGGCCCATGTAAAATGGTAGCTCCTGTGCTGGAAGAATTGTCGGAAGCATATGAAGGAAAACTAATAATATACAAGGTGGATACAGAAAAAGAAACGGAACTGGCCGCCGTTTTTGGCATTCGAAGTATACCTACATTCCTTTTCATTCCTGTAGCGGGCCAGCCGATGATACAACCTGGTGCTTTACCAAAAGGCGCCTTTGTTCAGGTAATTGAAGAACGACTGTTGGAGAAAGTTGTGTCTCCTCCAGAGGCCACATCACCACAATCCGTTCTGTGATTTTTTTTCGGCGGCGATTTTTTTTCTGCATCGAAATTCCGATCCTGTCTACTCACAGGATACACTAACTTACTGGCTGCCTATTGAGTTAGGTTGTTTTTCTTAGCTTCAGGCTCCCGCTCTTCTGCTATTGGTTTGCGTTAGGGACTGTTCGTCGTTTGTGACGACCACTCATCGGCTTTTTGGAAAATCTAAAAAATTCTTACCTTCCAAATAACTTACCTAATAGCCCAAACCAATGTTTGTCCAGACTACTCCTAAATTTGTAGGGATCACCCTTACTATATCCTTTTTCTTATTGTTTTCCTTCAGTGCTCTGGCACAAAACGAGGTGGCTATCGGTTCGGCTACTACGAAGCCAAACGCCATTTTATGGCTGAACGGCAATGGCAGCCAGGGATTACTTCTGCCGGTTGTAACTAATAAATCTGCCGTTTCAAATCCGGAGAAGGGAATGTTCATATTTGATGATTCCGATAGCAAGGTCTGGTATTGGAACTCCAGTGCGTGGGTTGAGGCCGGAGGAAGTGGCGCGGGTGGCGGAACGGTGACTACGGTTACAGGTACAAGCCCCGTTGTTGTTACCAATTCCACCACGACGCCTGAAATAAGTCTGGCAGACGGGGGCATCACAAATGCGAAGCTGGCAAATGATGCCATCACTTCTGCAAAAATTCAGGACGCTACCATCACCGGCTCGGATATATCAAATACTACCATCTCCGTTGACAAGCTGGCACAGTCAGGTGCTTTATCCGGTCAGGTTTTAAAATGGAATGGTACCAATTGGGTACCACAGAATGATGATGCAGGAGTTGGATCTGTCCCAACGTTGAGTAACGGCCAGCTTTTGATTGGAAACGGTACCAGCAATTCGGCGGCCGTCGTGTCTGGTGATGCAACCTTATCGGGCGGCGTCTTTACGATAACTAACGGGGTCATTAGCGGAGGCACGGGTGGAAAAATTACAGATGCTTCTATTACAAACGCAGATATTGCCAGCGCTGCTGCCATTGACGTAACGAAATTGAGCATAGGTGCCAATGGTCAGGTGCTGACTACACTAGCCGGCGTACCAACCTGGTCGGCGGGTTCGGCCGGTACGGTAACGAGTGTTGCAGCAGGAACGGGTTTAACCGGCGGTCCGATAACTTCCATAGGTACGTTATCAGTTGATGTTGGTACCACGGCGAACAAGATTGTTCAGTTGGATGGAACAGCGAGACTTCCCGCGGTTGATGGTTCACAACTTAGCGGATTAAATGCTTCTAATATTTCCGCAGGGCTATTGCCCCTGAACCGGATTACAGCAGGTACCGCGGGTCAGGTATTAACGACCGTCGCTGGTGTACCCGCTTGGCAGGCACCTGTAACAGGAGTTACCACACTTGATGGCTTAACCGATGCGGCTGTTGCGGCTCCGGCTTCCGGCCAGATATTGGTCAATGACGGTGCGGGGCAATTTAGAAATGTGGGTATGACCGGAGACGCTGGTATATCCGCTGCCGGCGCACTAACAATAGCCAACGGCGCAGTTAGCGGTGGCGTTGGTGGTAAAATATCCGATGGAACAATTGCAGCGGCGGATTTAGCGGCCGGTTCGGTAAGTGGTGGAGTCGGTGGTATCATTACAGATGCTTCAATCACCTCCGCAGATTTGGCTGCAGGCGCAGTGAGTGGAGGTGTCGGTGGAAACCTAACCGACGCAAGCGTAACGAACGCAGATATTTCAGGATCAGCAGCTATTGCCGTAACGAAAGTCGCGGCTGGTGCTAATGGAAATGTATTGACGACTGTATTGGGTGTTCCTACGTGGCAGGCACCTGCTGCTTCCGCGGATGCACAGGACTTAACGATTGCAGGCACTACACTTTCTCTGGTGAATGATCCCACTCCCGTCGTGTTAGGTGGACTTAGCATCCTGAATACAGTAACCTCAGCGGAGATCACCAATGCGACTATTGCTGCGGTGGATTTAGCACCGGGTTCCGTGAGTGGTGGCGTGGGCGGAGTTATTACAGATGGTACAGTTGTCACAGCGGATATCGCAGACGGAACGGTGACGAATGCAGATATTTCCGGAGTAGCTGCCATTGCGGTAACGAAAGTGGCGGCTGGTGCAAATGGCAATGTATTGACGACTGTTTTAGGTGTTCCTACGTGGCAGGCCCCGGCGGCTTCTGCGGACGCACAGGACTTAACCATAGCAGGCACTACGCTTTCTCTGGTAAATGATCCCACTCCCGTCGTGTTAGGTGGACTTAGCATCCTAAATACAGTAACGTCAGCAGAGATCACCAATGCGACTATTGCTGCGGTGGATTTAGCACCTGGTTCGGTGAGTGGCGGCGTGGGCGGAGTTATTACCGATGGCACAATTACCACAGCAGATATCACCGATGGTACAGTTGCCACAGCAGATATTGCAGATGGAACGGTGACGAATGCAGATATTTCAGGTGCCGCTGCTATTGCGGTAACGAAAGTCGCTGCCGGAGCAAATGGAAATGTATTGACGACTGTATTGGGTGTTCCTACGTGGCAGGCCCCGGCGGCGGGTGCGGACGCACAGGACTTAACCATAGCAGGCACTACACTTTCTCTTGTGAATGATCCTACTCCTGTTGTGTTAGGTGGACTCAGCATCCTGAATACAGTAACCTCGGCGGAGATCACCAATGCGACTATTGCTGCGGTGGATTTAGCACCCGGTTCCGTGAGTGGTGGCGTGGGCGGAGTTATTACAGACGGCACGATTACCACAGCTGACATTACCGATGGCACAGTTGTCACGGCAGACATTGCAGATGGTACTGTAACGAATGCAGATATTTCAGGTGCCGCTGCTATTGCGGTAACGAAAGTTGCTGCGGGTGCTAATGGAAATGTATTGACGACTGTAGCGGGTGTTCCCACCTGGCAAGCACCGGTTACAGGTGCCACAACGTTGGATGGATTAACGGATGCAACCGTAGCGGCTCCGGCATCGGGCCAGATCCTGGTTAATAACGGTGCCGGGCAATTCGTGAACGTGAACATGAGTGGAGACGCAACCGTTTCGAATACCGGTGCTTTAACCATAGCCAACGGCGCCATTAGTGGTGGCGTTGGTGGGAAAATTACCGACGCAACCATTGTGGCGGCCGATTTAGCTGCCGGTTCGGTGAGTGGTGGTGCAGGTGGAATCCTCACCGATGCAACAATAACAAACGCAGACATTTCAGGAGCGGCTGCAATAGCCGTAACAAAAGTTGCCGCCGGTGTCAATGGAAATGTATTGACGACCGTTGCAGGTGTGCCTACCTGGGCAGCTCCATCGGGTGGATTTTCTGATCTGAACAACATTCCTAAAGGAGATGGAAGCACCCTGGTTGGTTCCGCGATTTATGAAACTGCCGGGTATGTCGGCATAGGTACATCAGGTCCCACTCATACGCTGGAGGTGAATGGAAACATTTTCCAGTACAATGGGAACACCAATCTAAATCCAAGCCCGGACAACACCGATGGCAATATGGCTGTAGGAGGAGGAGTGTTCTCTAATATAAAACTGAATGTAGAATCGGATCAGGACTATGGGCTTTACGTGTTTAATACTTCTGGTTTTGCTGCGGCATATTTTGAGGGCTACGTCGGCGTTGAAGGCGACATGGTTGTCATTGGCGATCTGGATGTCACGGGGGCACTCTCGAAAGGTTCAGGAACGTTTAAGATCGACCACCCGCTTGACCCGCAAAATAAAATTCTCTACCATTCCTTTGTCGAATCACCTGACATGATGAATGTATACAACGGAAACGTTGTGACCGACGGACAGGGCGAGGTTACCGTTTCCCTCCCGGATTATTTTGAAGCACTCAACAAAGATTTTCGGTACCAGCTCACGGTCATGGGCACTTTCGCCCAGGCTATCGTCTATAAAAAAATTGCTAATAACAGGTTTGTGATAAAAACCGACAAGCCTGATGTTGAGGTAAGCTGGCAGGTTACCGGCATCCGTAAAGACCCCTATGCTGAGAAAAACCGCGTGGTTCCAGAGGTGGCAAAAACCGGCGACCAGATAGGAAAATATTTGTATCCGGAAGCTTACGGTATTACAACAAAAAACGGCTCCAGCGCTCAACGCAGACTTAATCCACCTGCTAAACAAAAGGCACCAGAAAAGAAGGCAACGACGCAAAAAGCACCAATACAAAAACCTTAGGCATATGCGCGTACTTTTTATATTACTCTCCACGATGATGTCTTTTCCGATTGCGGCGCAGCTTACTATTGCTCCGGGAACTACAGTCAAGATTTCAGGCGACGTCAGCACCCCAGGTTCAGTTACGGTCAACAGCGGTCAGGCTGATTTCTCCACGGCGCATTTGTATCTCACAGGAGCCAATCAAACGATCACCACCAGCTCACCCGTTACCATACAAGGTCTTACCCTCAACGGCGACGGAATAAAGACAGCAGCGGGTGAATTGACCGTTACGCGCGACCTGATATTTACACTGGGTGTTCTAAATCCCGGTTCACAAAGGTTTACCTATTCCGGAACGACAACTCTTAGCGGCAATACAAACTCGTTTGTTAACGGCACCCTTTTCCAACGCGGATCCGGAGTTCGTTTCTTCCCCATCGGTGTAAGCAGCACGTACATACCAATGAGGTTGAATAATGTTCAGGATGCTGCTGCCGAAGTTGGTGTAACGGCATTCACTTCAGGTGCCAGTCTGGTACTTCTTCCCGATGTCAGCAGCCTGGCGAACAACAGGCACTGGGAGATTTTGGTAAGCGCGGGATCGCTGAGCGGCTCAACGGCATCTCTTTATATACCCGGTTCTTCTGTCGAGGGATTGCAGCCATTGGTGGTTGTTGAGGCTGATAATAGTAATGGTGCTACCGCAATTAATGTAGGTGGAGGTACACTTGATCCATTCGTAACCAGCTCCTCTCCCATCACTAAACCCGTCCTCACGATCGGCATTGGTGGAGACATTGAACTTCAGATACTTGATCTGATTACCCCGTACAACAAAGATGAAATCAATGACAGGTTACAGATCGTGAATGTAGATTATGCAACCGATAACAAGGTTACGCTTCTCGACCGATGGGGCGCGGTTGTTAAGGAATGGGTAAACTACCGTAACGACGACACCTTTGATTTCAGCGGCCTTAGTCCGGGCAATTATATCTGTGTCCTGGAGTACCAGCTTTCGCCGTCGTCGCCCAGAGCCAAAATGAGTCAAATGATAAGCATTTTAAAAGCCAACTGATGAAAAGAATTTTACCCATACTGTTGCTTATTCACCTGGGTTGCGCTCATGTATCCGCACAGGATATTCCGCTGTTCAGTCAGAAGCTTACCAATTCGTTTATCTACAATCCATCCATGGCTGGTCATACGTTTGGATCCGCAACCTATTCGTTCCGACAAAACTACGCCAACGTTCCGGGAGCACCGCGAAGCCATTTACTCAGTGCGCATACGCCTTTTGCCAATTATCGTATGGGTGCGGGCATCAACATATTTCAAGAGGAAGTTAACTTTATCCGCAATACATACGTATCCATCGCCGGCGCCTACCATATCCATTTTGACCGGTTCAACATTCTTTCCGTTGGATTAAGCGGCGAGTATAACCTTGCCCGTTTGAGCGGCACATCCAATACGACAACCATTAGTCCTGACCCGGTATACTATCAGTTACAGAATGGCGACCCTACTTACGACTTTTCGTTTGGGGTAAATTATCAGTCGCGTTTCTGGAAAGCTGGATTTGCATTAAACAGAATGGCAACCTCCTGGCTAAAAAGTGAAACATCGAATCTGACCAACTACTATTCAGCTTATGTTCAGGGTTTGATCCCGGTCCGCAATGGTCAGGACTTACTGGAACCGTATGTGGCCTTGCGTAACTTTTCGGAGACCAATGACACGTATGACATAGGAATTTATTATACGTATGATGCCAAGCTCATGGGCGGTGTGGCCGTACGGAAAGGTAACGTATACAATGTGTCGATTGGTTACAAGTTCCTGAAACGTTTTATGGTGGGATATGCCCGTGAAATGATCGGATCGAGCATCGGTGGATATGTCGGATCTGCCAACGAATTTACACTGCGTTTTGATTTCAATGATGAAACCTACAAAGACCGTTTTCAGACTGACTACAAAAGCTCTAAGGATATTCGTAAGAGGACGGATTTTCAAAACAAAAGACAAATGAAAAAAACCCAAAAGGGTCTGGAGGCACCTAAGAAGAAGTTTATGTTTCGGAAGGCAAAACCAGTCGAAGAGTAAGAATTGATATAACTGGTTTGGTCTGTCTTCCCACGCTTGAATCGCTCATATGCTAAAGGGTATTTCAACTCCATTTTGCCTGTAGCACGTCGGAATGGCAGCAATTATCAGTACTTACTTTTCAAACTTCAACGTATAGTGCATCACATTTGGAGGAGATTCAAAAAAAGAACCGATTAGTCCCCTCCATTCCTTGAACAATTCCGATTCACGAAATCCTTTTGTGTGATCCTCCAACGTTTCCCAGCGGATAAGAAGTACATAACGATTTCCCTGCTCCAGACATTGATGGAACTGATGGCCGATATATCCTTTTGACTTACTAATAACTGCCTGTGCCTTTTGCAAATTCTCTTCAAAAGCGCTGTTTGTTCCTGGTTTGATATCTATAGTCGCCACTTCCAGTATCATACTTTTTTATTTGGTGATTTTTGATTCGATTTATGGTGTTCAGTGATTAGTACGGTTGAAGTTATTGAAAAATTTTGTTACTGCGCGAAAGTTCCGGATAGACTAAGGAAGTAACTGGTGATCTTGTAAGGATCGCTTTATCGTGTTCAGACTGGCCTCGGCGAGTTTCCGGTTAAGCACCACCTTAGCGCCGATCCAAAGCAACGCCTTCGTTAGCGGTCCATATGCTCCTATATTCATGATGATGCTCTGCGCACGTTTTGCTATCGCGCCAGAGAACCTTTCAACATCCTTGTTTGTCCGGACTGGCCAGTCACTGTTGTGTTGGAATGTCGGCATATATTTTCCAGCCGTTCGTGGTGTCAGCACCGGAATAATAGGCAAACCTCCCTGAGGTGCACGGAGCCTGTCAACGGCAGCAGCAGTCAGGTGTGCGTATCCTTCGACAATAGTATTTGTAGAATCGTCAGGTACCGTAAAGTGGTCCCTCAGAAATTTTTCACAGTTCGCCCGGCCGAGAAAAAAATCATGGATGCGAAATTCTTTGTGTAGGAATCCGCCAAAACCGGAAAGCGATCCACAAGCGATTGCTTTTGACCCCTGCTCCCGTTTGGTTGTACCATCTTTCTGGGTTACCGTGCGTACTGGCGCAATGAGGAACTGACCTGCCATCGACGAGTTCATTGCCTGCTCCAGGGTTGACGGTTTGATCCGACACTGGCTGATCATGGCTGCCACTGTGTTTCCAATTACATTAGCGAGTCCGTCGCCGGGATCGAACGTTTCTGCAACGCTGGGAAAAGGATCCACCATGAGCACGGTACTGGTGAACTTGTTGTAATCATTACAGTCGTCGGGATTTCCCTGGTTCGTGATATCGGTCAGGACATCTCTCACTTTCTCGAAAGGTTCATTGTTGATCAGGCCTCCATCTACATTCATCGTTTCATAAAGCACGTCATGAACCGGGTTATTTTTTGTTATTGGTTTGAGCCATAGGTTATCATTCACATAGTTTTTGTTTCTTCCCACCCTGCGCGCCCGTAACCCCAGGGGAAAGGCTCCCGTAGCCATGGCCGCCTGTGCGGCAATATTTACATTTACCAGATTCTTAAAGTCAAGTGGAATCCAACCGTCATGTTCGTACGCTGCCTCACTCTTGTTGAGAATAAAACACGCATAATCGTTATGGTTTCTTACTATATATCGGCTTGCTCCTGGCGCGTTGCTGTTGAAGGAAATATTAAAAGGAAGGCCCTGGAGGTTGCTTAAAGTCGTGAATACTTTAAGGTGATGTTCGATATAGGGCCGGTTTACCGACTGAAGTGGGTCTGAAAGGATTACGCGTCTGGTAACCTCATCGATAAAAGCTGAATTCAGGAGGGAATATATTTGTTTGGTTTTGATGTCTGAGGTTTCCAGCAACAAGGGAAACATATCGTCATCTAACAAGTCCACCCAGGTATGATAGAATTTATTATCCGGATTTTTCTCAAAAATATTTTCCTTTGAAAGTGTGGACACGGGAGGAATCTGAGTATGCATTGCTGATGCGGCCAATATTCCGGTCATACCCCCTGCCGAAGCTCCTCCTATAACGGGAATCTTCACACGATGCGTAGGTACTCCTTCCTTGCCCCGCTGGGATTCCCAATTGTCCAGTGCCTCCAGCAGGTAGTCTATCACCCCTGCTGTGTAAGCTCCGGCAGAAACAGCGCCGGCCAGACAAAGTCCAACGTGAAAAACGGGTGACTTGCTCATTGTGTTTCAATTTAAAATGCTGCAGGTAATACGGAAAGTCGTTACCTGATCATGCCAACGGTGCATTTACCAAGGTATAGAAATTCTGAGTTAGTCCTTGTTCGACACCGAAAGTATTTATGGATGAACGATTCATTACGGCGAGGAGCAAGTAACATAAGCAAAATGTCTGGTGCCTTGTATACTAGCCGGGTTTGTCCGTCGATGTCACGGTATATAACTTCCAGCGGCCCTGCTTCTTTTTCCACAACTCGGTCCAGGCGAAGTCTGTTTTTTCAATCGTCGAAGCAGAATCCTTTACAATTAACTCTACTCTTTTCTGCACCAGTATATGTGCCATCGTATGATCTTGTGAGAACGTTATCACCGGGGGATGCGAATCCTGCCACTTGATAAATTCAACCATCCCAAAGTAACGGGTAAATCGTTCGGACATCTCATCTTTTGTGTGATAACTAACTGTACCATTTTTGATTTGGCAAACGGTATCATGAAACATTTCCAGGAATAATGGGACATCTTTTGAAAGATGTGCTATTTGCTCCTGTTCCTGAAGTGATAGCAATGAAGCGAGGTCGTTGTCGGCGTGTTCCGCAGTGCAGGCTATAAAAACTATGGACAATAGGATGTAAACGGACAGCCTCTTCATAGGAATGAAGTTAGTAGATTCGTGGGATGGATACAATCAGCACGCTAATTCAAAGAATTCCGGACTTTCTGGAAATCTATCCAATAAATGTTTCCGGTACCATTTGCCGGACTGAGGGCCGCTGCTCCAATTGTTTGAACGGTCGCTTTCACTTCAGGAAAGGAAACTGGCAGCTGATGACGCTCGCTGGTGAAGAACAAACTTTTCCCATCCGGTGAAACGAATGGGCAATAGTCAAGCTGATGGGAATTTAGGAATTTAAGATTTCTTGCCGCTCGCCATTTTCCAGTAGCGTCTTTCGTACTGATATATAAGTCACCGCCACCGGTATCATCTTTTCTACCATACGACGTGAACAGGATATAGCTTTCATCGGGTGCAACAAAGGCATTGAACTCATAGAATCGTGTGTTAATGGCTGTGTCAATCGC
This sequence comes from Chryseolinea sp., assembly GCA_041737945.1. GTDB lineage: Bacteria > Bacteroidota > Bacteroidia > Cytophagales > Cyclobacteriaceae > Chryseolinea. The sequence goes on along the minus strand of JBGSQQ010000018.1, from coordinate 124,677 downwards.
GATGGGTTTTTGAAAACTACCGCCTTTGAAATATGAAACGTAAATGTCTTCCTTCCCTACCCCACCTTCATAGGCGGCAGTGAAGTAAAGACTGCCACTATTCGTTATGGATGGATAGAATTCATCTGCCTGCGTATTGATTGCTGCACCCAGATTTTCAGGGTTACTCCAGCCGGAACCAACGCGGGTTACTTTCCATATGTCAAAGTCTTTCGGCGATGTACCGCTCAGCGGCCGGTTTGAAGCAAAATAAAGGGTATTCCCATCTGAGCTGAAAGCAGGCTCCAGGTCGCTGAAGGACCCGGCAAAAGGCGCGACTTCCGGTGCAGTCCATGCTTCTCCTTTTCCCTTCCGGCAAAACACGATAGTCTGGAAGGAAGATTTGGGCGTAGATATAGTGAAATAGATTTCTTTGCCATCGGGTGAAAGTGCAAAATCACGTTCGTTGATATACGTCGAAATGGAATTTTCACCAAGCATCGAAAGTTTTTCAGGGGGTGAATCCAGTGTTAAGGAAATATGCTGGGCGCCGAGGGTGATGGTAATAACAAAGAAACAAAGGGTGAGGTGATTCTTCATGGCCCTAAATTGACCGATATTTATTATCTGGCAAACAAAATCAACAGACAGCGGACTTTAGTCAACGAACTGTTGGTCTGGAGCTACTAACTTTTTGTCGGGTCTTTGGTACGGAAGTGTCATATTGGAAGGTTGAATCCCTTTGCCTTTCTTTGGGAATGGGTAGATTTGCCAACCACATAATATTTTGGCTATCGTACGTATTTTTTAAGACGTATCTGAATATCACTGCCGGGTCTTCAGTAGTATTACCCGAATCCTCGCCCGATATCACCCGATATGGTTTGCTCACTCTGACTCAGCTAACATTTTTATTTGTAAAAGTGCCGCTTGTGTATGGGTGCTTTTATTGCACGGATCGCTACCTCGACCATCGTTGGAATCTTTGGAAGGTTATAGGGTCATTTGTGGTGATGTTCTTTGTTGCCGCTGTAGGCATGGCAGTCTTAAATCAGACGTTTGTACTTCCCGTTCTGTTTTCCTATCCGGATCTCTCGTATAATTTTCTCAAAATAGATAGCCTGATTTACCACTTCTTTACACTGGTGTTTGTTGTGGGAGTGGCAAGTTCACTACGACTCTTAAGGAAGCAGTATCATTCAAAACTAAGAGAATCCGAATTACAGCGGGAGAAGACTGACACCGAATTAAAGTATCTTAAAAATCAGATCAATCCGCATTTTCTTTTTAATACACTAAACAACATTTATTCATTGGCGCGTAAACAGTCGGAAAAGACTCCGGAAGCGGTTATGCGGCTTTCCAAGTTGATGCGTTTTATGCTGTACGAATCGAATCATCGTCGTATACTGTTGATGGATGAACTCAAGCTCATAGAAGACTATATTGCCCTGGAGGAGTTGAGGTATTCCGATAGACTCGTGGTGGAGTTCAAAAAGAATCTTGACAATCCGGATCAACACATTGCCCCCCTCCTGCTAATTCATTTTGTTGAAAACGCCTTCAAGCACGGTGCAGGAGAATCCCGCTTTGAATCGGTCATCATAATTGATGTTAAGCTGGAAAAAGGCCATTTGACAGTAAACATCATGAATTCAAAAGAGAGTGTGTTTGGTTCGGGTAATGAAAAACAAATTGGTTTGGAGAACGTAAAACGACAACTGCAGCTGCGCTACCCACGACATAAACTTACTTTTGTAAATGATAAGACCCATTTCAGTGTTCAGTTAAGTATTCATCTTAAGGACTAACCGTGATTAACTGCCTGATTGTTGAAGATGAACCGTTGGCTGCTGAAATTCTTCAGGATTATGTGAAGCAAGTACCATTTTTGCATCTTAAGGAGGTATGCACGGATGCCATGTATGCACTCGAAATTCTGCACAGAGAAAAGATCGATTTGATGCTTCTTGATATCCACCTGCCGGGTATGAAAGGTCTTGACTTTTTGAAGACCCTGCAAAATCCTCCCGCAGTAATATTAACCACTGCTTATCACGAATATGCCATTCAGGGGTATGAGTTAAATGTGGTGGACTATCTCCTTAAGCCCATCGAGTTCGAGCGGTTTTTGGCTGCCGTCAGCAAGGTTCATAAGTTGACTGGTCCTTCCGCAAACCGGGACACACTGCTGGTCCATTCCGACCGGAAGAGCGTCATTATCCCCACTAATGAAATTCTGTATATTGAAAGTCAGAAGGAGTATATTAGAATTCAAACTGTAAATACATCCGTTACATCTAAGTACGCTATCAGTAAAATTGAAAGCGAGCTTGATACTTCCAGGTTTTTGCGTGTACACCGGTCTTTTATTGTTTCTGTGGAAAAGATCAGGGCTTTTGATGATCATACCATTGAATTGCCTGGAAAAAGTATCCCCATAGGGGGAAATTATAAGGAGACTGTCAGGTCAGTACTGGGTATTTGGTTTAAGGTAACGTAAAAAGTTAAAATTCTAAATTGTCGTTGTTATTGCTTGGCTAACACCTCTTACCTTTCGACTTTAGGGAGTTATGAAAATACTGTTTCGATTTCTTTTGGGTTTTAGCGGTCTTCTGACGCTGATAATGGTTGTGGTTCTTTTGTTTTTTCGTCAGGAAGCGTACCAGCTATATAAGGTGCTTACATTTTTTGACAAGGAAGTGATTTCCGAAAATTTCAGAAGCGCTGATAGAATATTCCCCACGACAACGGTTCCGAAAACTGATACTCCCTATCGTTTTGCCTTAGCTGCTGAACCGATTACGCTGCCGGAGTCCTTTCCACTGGATGATTCAATACTTCATACCCAGCCGTATCTTGATTATACACTGACTGACGCATTGCTGGTTATCCGGCACGACACTATTTTGTACGAATATTATGCCAATGGGTTTGGCCCTGAAGATCATCACATTTCATGGTCGATGTCCAAGTCGGTAATTTCTGCCTTGATCGGGATTGCCATTTCGGAAGGGAAAATAAAAAGTATTGAAGAGAAGGTTACGGATTATCTGCCTGACTTTGCCGGAACCGGATACGATCAGGTAAGAATCAAGGATGTTTTACAGATGTCTTCGGGTGTTGGATTCAATGAGGATTATGGAGATTTCAATTCCGACATCAATGTAATGGGCCGCTATTTTGCATTGGGTATGCCCATGGCAGATTTTGCAAAGCGCCTGAAGCGGGTTCGCGAACCAGGCACGTTTAATTTGTATGTCAGTATAGACACACAGGTATTGGGTATGATCCTGACAAAAGCAACGGGACAAACCATCACATCCTATATGTCAGAGAAATTGTGGTCGCAAATCGGTTCCGAATCTGATGCTTTCTGGATTGTTGATAAAACGGGTATGGAGTTCGCGATCGGAGGACTTAATGTTATCGCGCGGGATTATGCAAAGCTGGGCCAGTTGTTTTTGGATTCTGGCAGGTGGCAAGGAAAGCCAGTCGTGCCCGCAGAATGGGTCCGTGCATCTGTTACATCCGATGCCCCGCACATCATGCAGGGAAGCCGGAGCAATGCATTAAGGAAAGACGGTTACGGCTTTCAATGGTGGATTCCTTTTGGAGCGGAGGATGAGTTTAATGCCCAGGGTATCTATGGTCAGTTTATTTATATCGACCCCGACATGGACTTGGTAATAGTTAAATTATCGTCGAACTATCATTTCAGGAAGGATGATAAGGGTTTTTTTCACGATGCCGAGATCGCACTATACAGAAAAATTGTGCAGGACTTAATTGCCATACCAGATAGCGAGGGACTATCCGGATGCCACTTGATAAGCAGACACGAAATCAGTAGATTAGAAGTATGTATCACCTGGTTTACACAAGTTATGCGGTAAAGCCATTTACGGAAGAGGAATTGCTTGATCTGCTCCGGCAAAGTCGTGAAAGGAATAAGGAATGCAATGTATCCGGTATCCTCCTTTATGTACAAGGAAAGTTTATGCAGGTTCTGGAGGGAAAGAAATCTTTTGTTGAAGAAATATATTCCTCAATTCAGAGAGACACCAGACATAGCCGTGTGACGTTGGTACTGGAAGGTGATTCACCCAAGCGGATTTTTAAAGGCTGGTCGATGGGGTTCAAGAAATTAAGTAACGACGACTTTATTAGTACAAGCGGCTTTACAGACATCGACGTGTTTTTCAACGAAAACAAGATGAAAGAAAGCTCCAGCGTCTTACTGATATTTCTAAAATTATTTTACCGGAAGAATATGGTTGACTATCCGGAGACCTCTCCGCAATGACATTCCTTACAAGATAGTCTTCCTCACCGACTATTCATTCTGCGTTAGTCACGATAATCATTTATCTACAGGATTGATTGTTGCGGACCTCGCAGTTCAAATGGCCTGATCAACCGGCTAGTATCTGACCATAATTACAAGTAAGCTCAGTTGGACAGGTTACTTTTTTCTTATTAGTTTAGTGGTTAATGAAATAATATCACCTTGTTTATGACCATGGAAATTGTTCTTCGTTACCTGCACTTTGTCAGCATTTTCGCCATTGTAAGCACGCTAGTGGCAGAGCATTTGTTACTGAAGAAATCTCTTACGCGTGCAGAGATTGGCAGGCTCTCAAGGATCGATGCTGTCTACGGATTGGCAGCTGTCGCCTTGGTAGCGGCCGGGCTTACCCTTTGGCTGGGTGGCTTCGGAAAACCGTCTGTGTATTATAGTGCCAACTGGATTTTCATGACAAAGCTGGGATGTTTCGTTGCCATTGGATTATTGTCCATCTATCCAACAGTCTTCTTTATTAAGAACAGAAAAGGAAAACCGGATGAAACTGTAGAAATCCCCGCGTCAGTTTTCTGGATGTTGCGTTTTGAGTTGCTCTTGCTTTTTATAATTCCCCTTTTGGCTGGTCTAATGGCCAAAGGTATCGGCTACTTTGGTTAAAAGTAGTACGGATTCTTCCAGATGAACCAACAACACTTCTCCTAAGTCAGTTGGCGAGATGACTTTTATCATTTTATGTCCAATCAGATTTCGGTAGTTATACGGTTGATTCTGATATCATAAGCCATGGACAAATTAATTGAACATCTGGAAGATGCCACAGTGCGCTTCGCCGGAGATTCCGGTGATGGAATGCAATTAGTAGGAACACAATTTTCCGACACGTCGGGTTTTGCAGGAAATGAAGTGAACACCTTTCCGGATTATCCCTCTGAAATACGGGCGCCGGAAGGCACTCTCTACGGAGTGAGCGCATTTCAGGTTCACTTTGGTTCGCATATCCATACTTCGGGTGACTTTGTTGATGTGCTGGTAGCGATGAATGCTGCTTCATTAAAAGTTAACCTTGCCTATGTGCGCGAACAAGGGATCATCATCGTAAATAACGAAGGCTTTGATGAACGCAGCTTAAAGCTTGCGGGGTATGCCAGTAATCCCATACAGGATGGCAGCCTTTCCAAGTATCATGTGTTTGCCGTTGACATGGGCAAAGAACTTAAGAAAGCTTTTATTGAAGTAGAAGTTCCTTCTAAGATTGTTCAAAAGACACGGAATGTTTTCTCCTTGGGTATCACCTATTGGCTCTTTAACAGGCCTCTTGAGCCAACCGTAACGTGGATCAACAAGAAGTTCAAAGGAAAGGAAGATGTGATCATGGCAAATATTCACGCCCTGCAAAGTGGCTGGAATTTCGCGGAGAAGCATCCGGATTTCAGAAAACAATATGTTATTGATAAATCCCATTTACTTCCGGGTAAGTACCGGAGCATTACCGGAAATCAGGCGGTTGCTCTGGGGCTGGTAGTTGCTGCTACCAAAGCGCATCTCCCGCTCTTTCTCGGTTCGTATCCGATCACCCCGGCGACAGACATTCTGCATGCCATATCCGGATACAAGCAGTATGGCGTGAAACACTTGCAGGCTGAAGATGAAATTGCAGGTATTACCAGTGCTATTGGTGCTGCGTTTGGTGGTAGCCTTGCCGTGACAACTACCAGCGGACCAGGTCTCTCTTTAAAATCGGAGGCTATTGGCCTCGCCGTGATGACTGAATTGCCCCTGATTATTGTTGATGTACAGCGTGCGGGTCCTTCGACGGGCTTACCGACGAAGACAGAACAAAGCGACCTGATGCAAGCCATGTATGGACGACACGGTGAAGCACCATTACCTGTGCTGGCTGCGGCAAGTTCAGCTGATTGTTTTGATATGACGCTGGAGGCTGCACGGATTGCATTGAAATATATGACACCTGTGATGCTCCTGACCGATGGCTACATCGGGCAGGCATCCGAACCGTGGCGAATACCCGCGATCGATTCTCTTCCTGAGATAGTACCGACTTTTGCCAGTGATCCAGCTAGCTTCCAACCCTATCATCGTAATCCTGAAACGTTATCACGGTTGTGGGCGATACCCGGCATGCAGGGAATGGAACATCGTATTGGTGGACTGGAAAAGGAAGATGGAAGCGGGGTCGTTAGTACTGATCCCAGGAACCACCAGAAGATGGTGGAGCTTCGGCAGAAAAAAGTGGATAATATCGCCAACGATATCCCTGATCTTGAAGTGATTGGTGAACAAGAAGGTGATTTGCTTTTGTTAAGCTGGGGTAGTACGTACGGAGCTGTGAAGGTTGCTATTGAGAACCTGAGAGCATCCGGACATAAAGTGTCCTTTGCCAATTTGCGGTATTTGAATCCATTCCCTAAGAATCTGGCCAGCATACTTCACAAATTTGATCGTGTGGTCATACCTGAATTGAATCTCGGGCAGCTTAAAAATTTGATTCAGGCCAAATACCTGAAGAGGGTCATTGGTATCAATAAGGTGCAAGGTAAACCCTTCAAGTCAGTGGAACTGGAAGAGAAGATTGCTTTGCTGCTCAAAATGACAAACATAAAGACCTGGGATGATGATAAATCTTCTCTGAATATACCGGTTGACCTCTAAAAACAACATAGTATGAAGACGATAATTGATGAAATACTGGAAAGACCGCACCGTGGCGAAATGAAGTATACTTCAAAAGACTTTAAACCGGATGTTGATGTTCGGTGGTGCGCAGGATGCGGAGCGATCTCCGTATTGTCGCCGGCTCAGCGCCTGATGCCTGAACTGGGAATTCCGAAGGAAAAAGTTGTTTTTATTTCCGGCATAGGGTGTTCTGGACGTTTTCCCTACTATATGGACACGTATGGTTTTCATGGCATCCATGGAAGGGCATTACCCATTGCCAGTGGTTTGAAGATAGCCCGCCCTGATCTGAGTGTATGGATTGTTACAGGTGATGGTGACAACATGAGTATTGGCGGAAATCATTTCATTCATGCGTGTCGCAGAAATGTGGACATGAATGTTCTCATGTTTAACAACGAAGTTTATAGTCTCACAAAAGGTCAGTACTCGCCTACTTCTCATCGGGGACAGATCAGCAAATCTTCACCATTAGGTGCCTTGGAAGACCCGTTTAATCCGGTAGCCCTGGCGCTGGGTGCAAGCGCAACTTTTGTTGCGCGCGGGCATGACAAGGATCGTCAACAGTTACAGCAACTGTTGCTGCAGGCTTATCAGCATAAAGGCTTTTCCTTTGTAGAGATTTATACAAACTGCAGGATTTTTAATGATGGTGCTTTTGACTTGTATACGAATGCAGATACGCGCGAGGATCATACCGTGTGGCTTGAGCATGGTAAACCACTGGTCTTTGGTCAGAAGAAAGACAAAGGTATACGCCTGGATGGCTTTACACCCCGTATAATTTCGCTTACCGAAGGAGGTAACAGTATTGATGATGTGCTGGTGCACAATGAAAAGGATTCAACCCTCGCTTTTATTCTGGCTAACATGACCTATTCAGAAGTGCTGCCGAGGCCCATGGGTGTGTTGCAAAATCTGGAGCGGAGTTCCTATGAAGAACGCGTGATAGAACAAATTCAACACGAAGTGGAAACGAAAGGCATTGGCAATCTGGAGAATCTTCTTTCGGGAAGCAGCTACTGGGAGATCTGATTGAAGTTGCCTACACTAATCCGGCAAAACCCATAAATGCCATAGACAAAATACTGGCCGTGATCAACGCGGCTGGGACACCTTGCATGTATTCTGGAAGATCAGCATTGTCAAGTTGCTCACGGATGCTCGAAAATAAGGCTATCGCCAGGGTGAAGCCAATTGAATTTCCAATAGCGAATACCACGCTCTCCATCAGATTGAAATTATTTTGAATAACCAGAATGGCTACCCCCAGAATGGTACAGTTCGTAGTGATCAGCGGGAGGTATACCCCAAGTGCCTGGTAGAGATCGGGACTTACTTTCTTTAAAATGATTTCTACCACCTGAACCAAAAAGGCAATTACTAAAATATAGGTGACTGTCTGCATGTACTCAATGCCCAACGGAATCAAAATGTAATGCTGTACCAGATACGTCATAATGGTGGAAAGCGTCATGACAAAGACTACGGCACCACCCATGCCAACAGCAGTAGAAGTATTTTTAGAAACACCCAGAAACGGGCAAATACCTAGAAATTTTGCCAGTACAATATTGTTGATGAAAATGGTTGAGATAATGATGATGAGATATTCCATAGACGCGTTTTAACGGGTTGACGATTTTTTCCGGCCTTTCATCCACTTCATCGTGGCAATAATAAAACCTAGCGTGATGAATGCACCGGGAGCCAAAATAAAAATCAGGATACCATCCGCTTCGACAATCTTGTACCCGAAAAATGAAAGGTTCCCTAATAGTTCACGAATAGCACCGAGCAACAACAAGGCAAAAGTGAATCCAACGCCCATGCCGAGCCCATCAAGGATACTCGCACCTGAGGTATTCCGCGAAGCAAAGGCTTCTGCCCTTCCCAGCACAATACAGTTAACAACAATAAGGGGAATGAACAGACCGAGTTGCTCGTTCAGTGCAGGTGTGTAAGCAGCCATTAACAATTGAACCACCGTTACAAAGGCCGCTATAATCACAATGAATGCGGGAATGCGCACCTTGTCGGGTATGATATTTTTGACTAATGATATTGCCAGGTTCGACATAACCAGGACAAAGGCAGTGGCTACGCCCATGCCAAGTCCATTAATAGCCGAAGAGGTAACGCCAAGCGTGGGGCACAGCCCCAATAAAATGACAAATACCGGGTTCTCTTTTATGATACCTTTGAGGAAAGTATCCGTATTACTAATTGGCTGTGGCATGATTGACAGATGATTTAAATGTATCAAATGCGCTTTGAACGGCTTCTACATATGCCCGTGAACTGATGGTAGCGCCGCTAATGGCATCAATGTCTCCTCCATCTTTTTTGACTTTCAATTTCAGTTTTTCGGGATGCTTGTTCAGAAACTGGTTTACAAAAGCAGGAGTAGTCATTTTCGACCCTAGTCCAGGAGTCTCTTTATGCTCAATCACAACTATATTCTTTATCTGTCCAGCCTGATCAAACCCAACCATAACCCAGATGTCACCGCTATATCCCCTGGTTGATTTGGTTTTGATAGCCACCCCAATTAATTCTTCACCTTTCCGCGCTGGAAAAAACTCGAGGCTGTCCTTGCCATCAGGTGTTGCCACTTTATACTTCTCGTTTACCGGGTTGTTATCATATCCCTCAACCACCGATTCAATAGCTTTTAATTGTTTTGCCATTTGTGCCTGCGCGATGGGTTCTTTCGTCCACTGATACACATACCCCAAAGAAAGACCGGCGATTAAGGTGACAATAGCCAACGTCAGTAATAAATTGATGAATGATGATTTGATTGTCGCCATGCTATTTTATTTGGGGGTCAGTTTCCTCTTTTCAGAATGATGGATTCCGTAGCGGGGTTCTTTAGCATAGCGGTTGATCAGGGGAACAAATGCGTTCATAATCAGAATAGCAAAGGAGACACCTTCGGGATAGCTTCCAAATAATCTGATCAATACAGTTAGCAGGCCAATGCCAAAGCCAAATATCAACATGCCGCGATGGGTGATGGGCGAAGTAACATAGTCTGTGGCCATGAACACAGCCCCCAGCATCACTCCTCCGGTCAGCACATGAAACACCGGATCGGCATATTTTGAAGGGTCGACGAACCAGAAGATTGCGGTCATCGCCAGTATGGTAACGATCATTGAAACTGGAATATGCCAGGTAATGATCTTTCTGTACAGAAGATAGCCTAAACCCAGCAGTAACGCAAAAGCTGACATTTCACCGAGACTCCCGCCATGCAGTCCGAAGAAGTAATCCGAATAGGAAGGCATACCTGCCATTAGTTGGTCAATACGCTCTCCTGTACGCTGTCCATCCTTCAGAATTCCCAATGGAGTGGCACTGGTGACAGCATCTAACGAAAGCGATGCGGCTGGTACAGGCCAGGAAGTCATTTGTACGGGAAAGGAAAGCAATAAGAATACACGACCGACCAGTGCAGGATTGAATGGATTATTGCCCAGACCACCGAAGCTCATCTTGGCAATTCCAATCGATACTATACTTCCAACCAGCAGGATATGCCAGGGAAGGTTACTCGGAACATTGAAGGCGAGTAGCACACCTGTGATAGCAGCAGATCCATCGAAAATAGTAACAGGTCTTTTAAATATAAAGCGAACAATCAGGTACTCCATACCAATACAAAAAAACACCGTCAGGGCGGTAACATATAAGGCACTTATGCCGAAATTGTAAACCGAAAAAAGAAATGCCGGAACCATAGCAAGAAGGACTCCCTTCATGATCTGCGGTACGGTTAGTTCCGTGTGAATATGCGGTGAAGGTGAAACGGTGAGTAATCCGGTGCTCATGGTTTCTTCGTTTTTCTGAGTTCGGTTTTTCCGAGCCGTATATAATCAAGGATCGGTCGGTTGGAAGGACAAACGAAAGAACAGGAGCCACATTCGATACAATCCAGTATGTGTTCTTCTTTAGCTTTCTCTGAATTCCCCTTCTTTGACATGAGCAAAAGACGGTAAGGTTCAAGTCCCATAGGGCAAGCTTCAATACATTTGCCACAGTGAAGGCAATTGTAAATCTCTGCGCGCATCGACTCCTCTTTAGGGATAAGCAATATGCCGGACGTTCCCTTTGCCACGGGAACATCCAGGTCAGCAATGGCTTTACCCATCATTGGCCCACCGCTCACAATTTTACCGGTATCTTCAGGGACACCGCCTGCAGCGATGAGTAAATCAATTACAGGTGTCCCAATCCTTACCAGGAAGTTGGACGGCTGCTTCACGGATTTTCCGGTGACCGTCACCACGCGTTCAATCAGCGGTTTCTTTTTTTGAACAGCCTGGTAAACGGCATAGGTCGTACCAACATTGTGAACGATAGCTCCCGCATCGGCAGGTAAACCTCCGGAAGGAACTTCCCGGTTCAATAGTGCCTGAATCAGCTGCTTCTCACCACCCTGGGGATACTGTACCTCCAACGGTTCAACTGAAATGCCACTTTCCTCTTTCAAAAGTCCTTCAAAGGTTTCTATGGCATCCCGCTTATTATTTTCAATTCCGATTATCGCTTTCTTAACGCCAAGTGCTCTCATCAGAATTTTAATTCCTACGATAATCTCCCGTGGCTTTTCGATCATTAACCGATGATCGGCTGTAAGGTAGGGCTCGCACTCGACGCCATTAATAAGGAGGTGATCCACATGTTTACCTTCAGGCACACTAAGTTTCACATGTGATGGAAACGCAGCACCGCCCATCCCCACCACGCCGGCCTCCATAATTCGAGACACAATTTCTTTGGCGTCGGCCTCAATCTCCTCTACCAATGTATCAGAACGGTCAATATATTCTTCCCAGTCATCGCCTTTTACACGAATAGAAATGGCGGTGTGCTTAAATCCCGAGCTGTCCATCACCTGCTCGATAATTCCTACCTTTCCGGAAACTGACGAATGAATATTGGATGAAACGAAACCTTCATGGACGGCTATTATCTGTCCTGTTTTCACAGTGTCACCGCGTTGTACGGTTATTTTTGCAGGCGCACCGATGTGCTGTGCTATGGGTATTGTAACCATCTTTGGTAATGGTAAGGGTACAATCGGTACTTGTCCCGAAAGTTTATTTTCCTCAGGGTGAACACCTCCGATCCTGAAGGTCTTAAGCTTGTGGTGTAGTCTCGTTGCCATTTTGCTGTGCTGCTAATTTCTCTGCCTCTCTCTTTTTCCGTTCTCGTTCTTCGCGTTTTAATCGCTGTTCATTTGCCTGCTGGATTTTTTCCGGAGTGACATTGGCCGTAATGATGTTATGGACATCGCAGGTATCAACACACTCCATACATAACTTGCACTTATCAGGGTCGATCGCGGCCAGGCTGTTGGTCATCGTGATAGCATCATAGCGACAGGCCTCGAAACATTTGGAGCATCCGGAGCACGCAACTGCGCACTCTTTACGTGCGGTACTCCCCTTCTCTTCGTTAAGGCAGGCTACATAGATCCGCTGATTTTTCTTTCCTTTGGGCCAAAGCTCCAGAATGTCTTTCGGGCATTCCTTTACACAGGCGTTACACGCGGTACATTTGTCTTCAATGATTACAGGGAGTCCGGTCTTCTCATCCATGTACATGGCTTCGAAATCACATACTTCTACACAGTCACCCATTCCCAGACAACCATACGAGCAAGCTGTATCACCACTGTATAACGCGGCTGCAATTTTGCAGGACCCGGTTCCATCATAGATGTTTGTTTTCTTACGATACTCAAATGACCCCGAGCAGCGAACGACAGCGATATATGGATCTTTTTCCACTGCTGTAATTCCTAAAATATCCGCAACTTGTTTCATAACCGCATTGCCCCCCACTGGACAATGCAAGGCTGAAAGGTCACCTGCATTCACAACAGCCATAGCAAACGCATGACAACCCGGTTGACCGCAGCCGCCACAGTTTGTATTTGGCAAGACACTTTCCACAGCGCTGACACGTGTATCTTCCTGTACTGCAAACTTTCTAGATACAAAATAGATCACCACGGCGGCCAAGATCCCTATTCCTGTTAAAATAATGACGGTATATACTATTATCTGGTTCATTTCTTAATCAAGCCAATTTCGCACTTATGGTGAAGCCTCTTCCGCATAAGAAAAACAATACTGAAGTAAGGAATCAAAATCATCAGTGATGATAATCCGGCGATAAACTCCGTGTAACGAAGCGTTGTTAATACCCACAGCGTTGTGATCATGAATAAGAACGGCACCAGGTAGAGCATGCCTACTGCAGTGTATCCGGAGGAAGGACTAATCCTGACAATCACTTCATCGCCTGTGTTGAAAGCATTGTCATGAACCATAATTTCTAGTTCCTTCGCTTTAGAATCACCTAGCATGCACAGACTTTTGTGACATGCGGAACAGCCGGCACCTTGAATGGATACTTTTACCTGACCATTTCCTGTGGACAGAATCAGACCCGACTGTTCGAAGTACTCCTTGTTCTGGCTCATGCAACAAAGGGTTTTATGGTTACCCGTTTTCGTACAGGGTACTTATCCAGCATTTGAATGCTGTTTGATACAACTTCACCCATGGTTGTCGCCTTTAGGAAAATCTCATCCTGATAAAGCTCGGACAACTCATTTTTCAACTGAAGTATCCGGTCAGGAGTCGATAACGTGTCGGCAGCCATTGCCTGCAACAGCGCGTCGAGCTGAACCTGGGACGACTTTACACGGGAGCGCAGACGCATACGTTCCTCTTTCTGGTATTGAAATTCGACTACCGGAGACATCGACCTGAACCCCAGGTTGATGATCGGATTGTTTTCTTTGAAGTATTGTGGCAGATAAATTCTGCTGCTTCCTTCATAAGCCTCCTGATCAAAGTCAATAGCTCTGATACGGAAATGAAGTTCATCAAAGTCTGGAATTACTTCGACGACAAAATTGTCGCCACGCATATCACCCAAAAGCTGAACCAAACAACGCTCGTTAAATTTAACAAACTCCTTGGCAATCCGAATGGGGTTAAAATCAGAATGTTCAGCGAGATATTGTTCTATAAAGGTATCACCCGGTATACCCTGGATGTGTTCTTCTATGAAGATGTCACCGCTAACAAGGTAATTTATTTTGTTAGGAGAAAGCAGGTGCTCAAGTTCCATTCCATAAATGCGGGAAGCATCCGCCTGCTTGATATAGAAGTAGTCGAACAAATCGTTAAGCTTATTCACTACCCTGACACGAATGGGATGCGTGTTGGCATACAGGCAATAGTCTACACGGTCAATATAAAGATGTTCAATGACGGAAAGGTCGCCTGCTACTTTTAGTAACGCATAAACTTTCCGCAAGGCTTGGTAGATATAGTCGCGATCGGTTTCCGAATAAACCAACGTTTCCCATAATGTATCGGCGCCGTGGCTGTCAAACAGTGCAAACGAACTGTTATAATGTAGCAGGTCCCGGTATTCTATTGATGCGTCAATTTCACGGTTAGTTTTTGTCAGGTAACTCCTTAACAGTTTACTAACCGGAAATATTGGCTTCTTAAACCGGATGGCTCCCATGTTGGTCAGGAAAATGCTGGTTTGATCAATTGAACCCAGGCTTCTACGCGAGTTGTGGTAAGATCCTTCTGATTATCTTCATCGATGGCAAGGCCTAGAAACTTACCATCTACCATACCCTTTGAGGCTTCAAATGTGTAGCCATCGGTTGGCCAGGCGCCGACAAACGTTGCGCCCTTGTCTTTGATCCGGTCGTGAATGATACCCAATGCATCAAGGAAGGTGTCCGGATATCCGTCGGCATCACCTACCCCGATATAGGCTACCTTTTTCCCGGAAAAATCTACGTCATCGAGTTCATCGATGAAGCTATCCCAATCTTCCTGCAATTGGCCGATTTCCCAGGTAGGGCAAGCCAGGATGAGGTTGTTATATGGTTGCATGTCATCAGCGGTCGCGGAGTTTACATTGTGCAGGGCAGCGACAGACTCGCCTCCCAGCGCATTCATGACCTGATTGACAACTCGCTCTGTGTTACCTTCGGTCGAACCGAAGAAGATTCCAATTTGTGCCATAGTGATAGTACTTAGTTTATAGTTGGTTTAAATGTCATGTTGATGTTCGTCGTGCAACTCCCCTCTCTTCGGATGATACTGCATGAATACATCCGACTTCATGAGAATATCAATATACTGAGCACGCTTGTAAGCAAATGGGTCGGCCATTTTTTCTTTCGATAGCAGGCCTTTAAAAGACTCCAGATTAGAGTGGTTATGATTCTTCATCCAGTTTTCAA
Organism: Chryseolinea sp.; assembly: GCA_041737945.1. Classification (GTDB taxonomy): domain Bacteria; phylum Bacteroidota; class Bacteroidia; order Cytophagales; family Cyclobacteriaceae; genus Chryseolinea. Next base: position 109,402 of record JBGSQQ010000018.1, on the reverse strand, counting down.
GTTCTTCGAGCATGGTGGTGATGTGATGAATACCTTTTTTATAAATGCCACTCACAACCTGTACGGCATCCGCTCCCGCCAGAAACATTTTTATTGCATCCTTTCCCGTCAGTATTCCGGTGTTGGCGATAATACTGGAACCGATTTTCTTATGTAGAAGTCCGGCATAGCGCAACGCCAGCCGATTATCATTCTCACTGCTGAAATTGTATGGATAGTAATGCTCTACTTTTTCTACATCGATATCCGGTTGAAACAGTCTGTTAAATAGCACAACGCCATTAGCCCCAGCCTGATCCAGTTGGTTAACAAGCCTGAGCGTATTGGAATAAAATGGGCTTAGCTTTACAAATACCGGAATCTTAACTGCGCTTTTCACTTTTTCCAGAGTCCGGATTTGGCCCGCTTCTATGGCTGCGCTTTCAGTATCGAAATCGTTGTGGCTGTTATAGAAGTTCAGTTCCAGACCATCAATACCAGTAGCCGCCATTTCTTCTGCTAGTTGTACCCACGTCTCCTCGTGCACACAGTTTAAGCTCCCAATTAAGGGTATGCTGAGGATACGTTTCGCTTCTTTGAGATTCATAAGATGCTCTGCAGGACCGGCATGTTTCACATTGGGGAAAAGCGAATCGTGTTCTGCATCCCAACCCTGGTAAGCCTCCAGTTTTTGTTCGATTGAATATGACTCAAGCTCAATTTGTTCTTCAAAGAGTGACTTATAAACAATTGCCGCCGCGCCTGCCTGCTCAAGTTTGACCAGATTTTCAGGATTTGTGACAATATTACTGGATCCTATCACAATTGGATTTTTCAGGGCCAGGCCACCATAGGTTGTTGAGAGATCGACACTCATATCATTTCTGTTTTAGATTTCCGACAAATGTTTGATGTCCTTGAATCGTTGTTCATTGTCCTTTATGGCGAGTTCCGCCAATCGTTTCGCTTCAACGGGATTCGTCAGGTTCAGGGTCTTGTAGCGGATCTCTTCCTCTATGTAGGTTCCGAATTCGGTATCTACACCTTCGCTGTCCCAGGTAAACGGATTCTGATCTTTGACCCGGAGGTCTGGATTGAACCGATACATGGGCCAGTATCCGCACTTGGAGGCTTTTTCGGATTGTTTTTTTGCAAGCCGCATTTCATATCCGTGTGCAATACAAGGTGAATAGGCAATAATGATAGACGGTCCGTTGTGCTTCTCCGCCTCCACAAATGCCAGGGCGGTCTTTTCACGATCCATACCCATATTTACAGAAGCTACATAGGCATTGCTGTAGGTTGTCATCATAAGGCCCAAGTTCTTTTTGCTGAGCTTTTTCCCATCTGAAGCAAATTTGGCAACCGCGCCACGGGGTGTCGACTTGGATGCCTGTCCTCCAGTATTGGAGTACACTTCCGTGTCAACGACCAGAATATTAACGTTACGGTTAGACGCCATTACATGATCTAACCCACCAAAGCCGATATCATAAGCCCAGCCGTCACCACCAAGAATCCAGATGCTCTTGTCTACAAAATAATCTTCGAGTTCAATTACCTTGTCCAGAATAGGACTGCTGCCTGATCGTTTCCTTTCATCAGCGAGCAATTGTTTTATCAGGTCCGCGTGTGCTTTCGCCTCATTGTTAACTTCATCAAAAAGGGCAATGCTCTTTTCAAGGGCGGCCTTCAATTCAGGAGTAATAGCAGAGGTCATTAGCGATTCAACATTGGTTCGAAGCTGGCGGCGATTGGCATCCACTGCGAGGCGCATACCCAGTCCAAACTCGGCGTTGTCTTCGAAGAGTGAATTTGCCCAGGCCGGACCTTTACCATTCTTGTCTTTAGTGTATGGTGTCAACGGGAAGGTTCCGCCATAGATAGAAGTACAGCCAGTAGCATTTGCAATGATCATCCTGTCGCCATAGAGTTGGGTAACTAAATGTATGTATGGAACCTCACCGCAGCCGGAACAACTGGGGGGATACTCAAGGTATGGCTCTGCCACATTGGGTTCCGAAACAAAGGGAAGTTTCTCAATCCATACGGCAGGGTTACCCGGTACTCCTCGATATTCCAGTCGTTTGGTTCCTGTCGGTACCGCGCCATTTACAGGCATATAGGAAACCGGTATCATATCCCCCTTCAGCCGGAGTATCGGATCAATAATCTTGTCGGCGAACCACCCTGAACCTTCAGGTACTACTGCTGTAATCTCGGCATATTTGTCAACTTCATCCGGTATAGGCACCGATACTACAGCCGCAGCAGAAGCATCGATAGCTTTCCAGTTCATTTCTACTATCTCCGGACCTTTCCGAGCAAATTGTTTCTGCACAAATTTTTTGATCAGTTCAATGGCTTCTGCCTCAGGCAGTACCCCTGAGACTTTAAAAAAGGCCGTTTGCATTACGGAACTGATCTTACTGCCTAATCCAACGCTCTTGGCAATCTTTGAAGCATCTATGGCATATACTTTTATGCCTTTTGCACGAATCGTTTCCTGCATGTCTTTGGTGAATAGCCTGAAAATATTCTCGGGCTTCTGACTAGAGTTGATGAGGAATGTTCCGCCCGTTGTGATTCCTTCCAGGATGTCGTATTGCCCGATGTATTGGGGGCGATGTAGCGCAACAAAATCGACTTTGTTTAACAAGTACTCGGATTGAATTTTTTCCTTTCCAAAACGAAGGTGTGAGATGGTCCATCCGCCTGATTTATTGGAATCATATTGAAAATAACCCTGTACAAACAAATCCGTGCTGTCACCGATAATTTTTATGGCATTCTTGTTTGCACTTACTGTTCCGTCAGAACCGTAACCCCAGAATTTACAACGTACGATACCTTTCTGTTCCGTATCGATATCATCTTTTACGGAAATAGATCTGTTCGTAACGTCATCGTTTATTCCTACTGTAAAATTGTGCCAGCCGTCGTTCTGAAGGTGATCATACACGGCCTTCACCATAGACGGTGTGAATTCTTTTGAGGAAAGACCATAGCGACCACCAATTATCCGAATGCCTGAACGTGTATTCGATAACGCTGCGACGACATCCAGGTAGAGAGGCTCGCCCAGTGAACCGGGTTCTTTAGTCCGGTCTAGAACGGCGATCTTATTAATTGATTTTGGAATTTCAGCAAGGAAATCTTCCAGCGCAAAAGGCCGGTAAAGCCGAACTTTTAGCAATCCTACTTTTTCACCCTGCTTGCGCAGGAAGGTTATGGTCTCTTCTATGGTTTCGGTAGCGGATCCAATGGCGATAATCATTTTGTCCGCATCCGGGTCTCCTATGTATTCATACAGTTTGTAACTGCGTCCGGTTTTTTCCGCAAACAACTTCAGATACTTTTTAACAATGGAAGGGCAAGCATCATAGTATTTGTTCACCGTTTCTCTTCCCTGAAAATAGACATCCGGATTTTGTGCCCCCACTTTGCACATCGGCGCCTCTGGTTTTAGCGCCAGCGCCCGAAACTCTTCTACGAATTTCATGTCTACCATGGTTCTCAACTCATCGTAGGTAATGGGTATGATTTTCTGAATCGAGTGTGACGTACGGAAACCATCGAAGAAATGAAGGAACGGAATCTTAGCCTCCAGTGTAGCGAGATGAGACACAACGGCCAGGTCTTGCGCTTCCTGTACATTGGAAGAGGCAAGCATGGCAAAGCCGGTGCCACGAGTAGCCATGACATCAGAATGATCCCCGAAAATAGAGAGTGCCTGGCAGGCAAGCGACCGTGCTGAAACGTGGAAGACCACGGGCAACAGTTCTCCGGCCATTTTAAACATGTTCGGAACCATCAGCATCAACCCTTGCGACGCCGTATAGGTAGACGCCATAGCTCCGGCAGACAATGCCCCGTGTATCGCACCGGCAGCGCCCCCTTCGGATTGCATTTGCGTCACATCGACAACTTGTCCAAAGATATTTTTGCGTCCTTCGGCTGCCCATCCGTCTGCGCGTTCTCCCATATCGGATGATGGTGTAATGGGATAGATCGCAGCGACTTCTGAAAAACCGTAAGCGACATTGGCAACCGCAGAGTTACCGTCTGTATTAATGTAGTTGGGATTCATAATTGCGCTTTGTTAACGCCTTGAAAGTACAGCTCATGGTAACGTTGTCGACTGTCTGTAGTCAGGATAAAATATGATCTTCGTCATGATTCAATGCCACGACACCGACTGCCGGGTCCAATTGGAAAAGTACTATATGGGACTTGCTGGCAAACTCAGAGGATATTTCGTTCACAAATGCGGTAACGCAGGAACGCCTGACCTTGTCCACCGTCTTTTCTCGGGACGGCTGAATTAAGGTAATGTGCCCATTCCCGAACATTATTTTTCAAATTCGTACATTGATGGTACAGGGAAGTCTCCAAATTCATACACCTGGACGCTTGATACGCCATACGCTCAACGGTATAATCCTTGTAGCTAAAGTATTCTAGCCAGGCTTCTAACCCCCATTCCATGTTTCGTAACTACTTCAAAATCGCCTTCCGCAATTTCCTATATCAAAAGTACTATTCACTGATTAACACCGTCGGGCTTGCCCTGGGGACATCGGCATGTATTCTCATCCTCTTGTTTGTTGAAGATGAAATAAGTTATGAGAAGTCTTTTTCGAAGAATAAACAGATATACCGGGTAGTTCAGGATTTCCCGATGGGAACTCATGTTTCAAAATCCGCCACGGTTCCGTTTCCAACGAAGAACAACCTGATGACGGATTTTCCGGAAATAACCAATGCCGCCATTATCTTCAGACCTTCCAGCTGGGGTCAGACACCCATTCTTAAACTTGAAGACCAGGAATACTACGAGGATAACTTCATTTTTGCTGAGCACTCATTTCTGGAGATCTACGGGTTCAAATTTTTAAAAGGTGATCCCGCAAAAGCCCTCCTTGGCCCAAATGAATTACTGCTAACCGCGAGTACGGCCAGGAAGTATTTTGGTGATGAAGATCCGATCGGAAAACGAATAAACCTTAGCAACTTCAGGGATCTCGAAGTGATAGGTGTTCTCGAAGACCTGCCAGGAAATACACATCTTGAGTTCGACATGATTGGTTCCTTTGAGACGTTTAAAACCTTCTTTAATGACCAAACCTTTTTTGAAACACAATGGACGTGGGTAGCGGCATGGATGTACTTTACGGTGGACGATGAGGCGGCAGCGGAGAAAATAAGCAAAGGTTTGCCTGCATTCGTAAAGGCGCATTATCCGGCAACGTTATCCGACGGTGGTATTGCCTTGCATTTACAAAAGGCCAATGACGTTCACCTCACGTCTAACCTCGAACTGGAATTCGAGCAGAACGGGAATATCCAACACGTTTATCTCTTCTCTTTTATTGCTGTTCTGACGTTACTTATTGCTGTTATCAACTTTATGAATCTCGCCACTTCCCGCGCATCCAAAAGAGGTAAGGAGGTTGGGCTCCGAAAAGTTATGGGGGCGCATAAACGCATGCTGGTAACACAGTTTATGGGTGAAGCCATATTAACAAGTTTCCTTGCCCTGATTATTGCGATAGGTATCATCCATTCTGCACTGCCCTGGTTTAATGAACTGACCGGAAAGAATATCGTCATTGATTTCTTTAATAATATTCCCCTATTGATAAGTATGGTTGTCCTTGGGGTTTTTGTAGGATTACTGGCAGGAAGTTATCCTGCCCTCGTACTTTCTTCTTTTCAACCAACCGAAGTATTGAAGGGAAAGTCCGGTAGTATAGGGTCGAAGAACTTCCTTCGCAAGGCCCTGGTGGTTAGTCAGTTTGTAATCTCTATTTCGCTCATTATCTGCATTGGCATTGTCTATAAACAACTCCATTACATTCACAATAAAGACATGGGTTTTAACAAGGACCAGATTATGATGGTGGACTTCGGATTCAATCTGCAGAACAAGTACGGAGCGTTCAAGTCCGAATTACTGAAGAATCATGAAGTTCGGGCGATAAGTTTTCTGGGAGGAAGTGTACCCGGTAAAGAGGAGGTTATCGAAAATGGATTTGTACCCAGTGGAATGCCAGCCGAACAGCAGCAGTGGTTCAGTGCGATGTTTACGGCACATGATTTTGAAAAGGTATTAGACATTGAGTTTCTTCAGGGGCATAGCTTTCAGGTGGGAAATTCCACGGATTCAACAGGGTATATAATTAATGAATCAGCGGCAAGGGCTCTTGGCTGGGGTACGGATGTGGTAGGTAAAACCCTCGACCAGATTGGAAATGGCACTGTTCAGGGAACCGGTACGGTCATCGGCCTGGTAAAGGACTTCCACTATCAACCGCTATACGTTCCTATCAAGCCGTTGGTGATACGCCTGGGTGGTAATGTATTGTGTATTAAGATTCAGTCTGAAAATTTACCTGGTACGATCGCATCGATACAGGACGAATGGACAAAACAATTTGAAGGCAATCCATTCCGCTACTCTTTTATGGATGAAAACTTTGATAACATGTACCGGAAGGAAGATAAATTCAGTCAGACCATCCAGTACTTTTCACTGCTGGCGGTTTTTATTGCCTGCCTTGGCTTATTGGGATTGTCTTCATACGCAACAGAAAGTCGCAAGAAAGAAATTGGTGTGAGGAAGGTGAACGGTGCTACGACTTTTGAACTCGTGGCCCTGTTGTCAAAAGACTTTTCCATCCTGGTACTGATTGCATTCGTGATATCCATTCCGGTAGCCTATTATTTCGGGAGCCGATGGCTGGATAACTTTGCTTACAAGACAACGATTGGTGTAGGCATCTTTATTCTTGCCGGGATTATCTCTTTGTTACTAGCGATTATTACGGTGAGTTATCATACCCTCCGTGCGGCACGGGCTAACCCGGTAACTTCGTTGCGATACGAATGATTAATGTGACTTCTGTGTAGCGTATCGGGGCTAAGTGTCTGCAAGGTAACGATCAACGATTGTGTGACGTTTTGTCTTTCTTGTTTTACAATCTGTAAGTCGATAGCTTTGGTAACACTGATTTCGGGACTAAAATTATCGAAAATGAAAAACTTCCAGGCACTGATTATTATCGTTTTATTTCTTTCATGTCCCGTTGCTTATTCACAAAAAAACACGACCACGAGCCCGAATATTGTCCTGATTTTTTTGGATGACATGGGCAACGGTGACCTGAGCCTGACAGGAGCTACTAACTACGCTACCCCCTCCATTGACAAAATGGGAATGGAGGGAATTCGGTTTACCAATTTTCTGTCCGCGCAGGCGGTTTGCTCAGCTTCCCGTGCCGGTTTGCTTACGGGGTGCTACCCGAACCGCATAGGCTTCGCAGGCGCACTTTTTCCCAATAGCCCTACCGGGATTAACTCTTCCGAAGTAACGCTTGCCGAAATGGTTAAACAGAAGGGTTATGCGACAGCCATCGTTGGCAAGTGGCACCTCGGCGACAGCCGTGAATTCCTACCCCTTCAACACGGCTTCGACGAATATTTCGGCCTACCGTATTCAAATGATATGTGGCCTGTCGATTATGCCGGTAAACCCGCCACCGACTGGAAGAAGGAACGATTCCCTCCTTTATTCATCATTGATGGTAATGAGAAAAAGATTCCGGTTGAAACACTTGAAGATCAGGCGTTATTGACTCAAAAGTATACAGCACGTGCCGTTGATTTTATTACCCGAAACAAGAAGAAACCTTTTTTTCTATACGTAGCACACAACATGCCTCATGTGCCCATCAATGCCTCCAGCCAATTTAAGGGAAAGAGCAAACAGGGATTGTATGGCGATGTAATGATGGAAATTGATTGGTCGGTCGGCGAAATACTAAAGGCAATTCGGGATAACGGACTGGATAACAATACATTGATCATATTTACGAGCGACAATGGTCCGTGGATGAATTATGGAAATCATGCCGGCTCGACCGGGGGATTGCGCGAAGCAAAAGGGAGCTCTTTCGAGGGGGGTATGCGGGTACCCTGCCTTGTCAGGTGGAAGGGAACTGTCCCCGCGGGATTTATTTCAAACAGCCTTTCTTCGACGATCGACATTTTCCCAACTATTGCCGAGATGCTGCAACTGGAGCTTCCAAAGCACAAAATCGACGGTATAAGTCTGGCCCCTATATTTAAAGGTGACGTTACTGCTGCACCGCGGAAGGAATTCTACTATTACTATAGGAAAAATAACCTGGAGGCAGTACGCCTTGATCAGTGGAAACTGGTCCTGCCCCACCCTGGCAGAACCCATGAAAATTATGAGCCGGGTAAAGATGGTTTTCCCGGTGCTTTAAATGAAAACTTTCCGTTTGGGAGAGCACTGTATGATTTACGACGCGATCCGGGCGAACGTTACGATGTTAAGACGGAGCACCCGGAAATTGTAAAGGAACTGGAAGCGCTCGTTGAAAAAGCAAGAGAAGATCTGGGAGACGACTTGTCACAGCGCACAGGTAAGAATGTACGGACCGTCGGTGTCAGGCAATAGTTAAAGTCTTATTTCTTGAAGTATTTCTGCAAAGTGTAGTCAGGTTGGAACTGATCCGGCACCTGTTTCAATTTTTTATAATCGTACATTAGTGGTAATACAGATTTAGGTGCCAAAGAAGCTGTATCATTCGTTGTGGTGTACGATTCCTGGAGCAATTCCATAAGTTCGACAACAGTTGCCTGGTACCTGGATTGTCCGGCAAGGTTATTGATTTCCAACGGATCCTGTTGCAGATTGTAAAGTTGGGTGTAGTTCCGTTGAGGGTATCGAATGAGCTTCCATTCTCCGGTCCTGATAGCCCTTACCGTATTGCGGTATGCCGTGTAAAGCGAAGTGCGAACACCTGCCTTACTTCCATTTATGACTGGTGTAAGGTCTTTCCCATCAACACCTGAAGGTGCTGGCAAACCTGAGAGGGTGCTTAACGTTGGGAACAGGTCATATAAATAGACCAGTGCATCTGAGACCCTGTTAGCGGGTATACCCGGACCGGCAATAATCAAAGGTACTTTTGTACAGTCTTCATACAGACTCTGCTTGCCCATTAACCCGTGACTACCAATGGCCAATCCGTTGTCAGCAGCATAAACGATTATTGTATTGTTGTACAATCCATTTTTCTTTAAGGATTCAATTATCTCCCCGATTTTTTTATCCACGTGCGAAATCATACCATAGTAATCGGCTAATGATGCCTGAACGATTTCAGGAGTGCGGGGCCATGGAGCTAAGTGTTCATCACGGACATCCAATTGGTCGAAAACAAATGGATGAAGTGCCATAAAGTTTCCTGGTACGGGTACAGATTGGTCCGGATATAGACCTACAAATTCCTTTTCCGGAGACCGGGGATCATGAGGCGCTGTAAAGGCGACGTAACAGAAGAATGGCTTGGAGCGTTTCCCACGGGCATATTCACTGATATAATCCACAGCCGCTTGTGCAAACAAATCGGTTGAATAACCTTTGCTTATTGGTTTCGATAGCTTGCCGTCGCTTCCTAAATCCTGACATGGAACCTTTGCGTGATCACTCATCCCTCCAAGGAACACGTTTTTACCTTTTTGAAAGGAAGCTTCGAATGTGTTACCGCCATTATGCCATTTACCTGTCCCAAATGTTTCATATCCATGGTTGGCGAAAAACATGGGCATGGTGGGTACTCCCTCCAATCTGTCGTAAACGTGAAAGAGACTTCTTCCACTCATCAGCATCGCGCGACTGGGCGCACATACTGCTCCATGATGTCCACCCATTACGTAGCCATTGGCGAATCGTATACCCGCTTGTGCCAACTTGTCGATATGAGGAGTCCTGATGTAGGTATTGCCGGCTGCTCCCAGGGCGTCTGCCCGCTGGTCATCGGCAAAAAAGAATAAAACATTAGGCTTTGAACCACTTCCGGATTGAGCTTTCCCCGGAAACGGGATAACAAGGAGGATTATTAAATAAAGTATAAGTTGCCTCATGGTTTAGTACTTTTTATAGGTAAGCCTTTTTCGTTTTTCCCAACATGACAAAAATTGAATATTTTACGACCGGTTTGAAAGGTATGACAGGACATAAAATTCCGGATTGCCATTAAATGACGTTTGCCTGACCGAAAAAGGTGAAGCGGCATAACGTAGATCGAAAGTTAATGAGTTAATGGTACAAATTATTGCAAAATGAGAAAGAATGGAGAAGTTCCTGTACTGATGTATCACCAATTTGTAGACAAGGTTGATAAGAATTCCAAGGTCAAAACGTTTATAACAGCCAGCCATTTTGAGTTGCAACTGCGCGTATTAAAACTCCTGGGGTATACTACCATTACATTTCGCGACCTGGACAAAATAGGACTGGAAAATCGCTTTAAGAAAAAGTACATCATTCTCACCGTTGACGACGGATACGTTAATAATTACGAGTATATGTATCCCCTGCTAAAGAAATACAACATGAAGGCTGTTATTTATATGGTAGCGGGTCGGGATCACAATAGTTGGGACATGGAAAACCACGGTGAGGTAAAGTTGCCCATAATGAACGAATCACAGGTAAACGAGCTTATCAAAAGCGGACTTGTCGAAATTGGTGCCCACACGTTCACGCACGTAAATCTTCCTTTGGTTTCTCACGAGGAACAGGTCAAAGAGATAAGAGGTTGTAAAGAATTTCTGGAGGATAAGTATGGCATCAAGGTATCGAGCTTTGCTTATCCGTATGGTCAATTGAATGATCAGGTGAAACAGGTTGTACGGGAGGCGGGATATACGTCAGCGGTTTCTACCAATACGGGAACCGGGGTATTTGAAGATGACCTGTTTGATATCAGACGGAGCGGTATCAATAAAAACGGACTTGTTGAGTTCCTGGTTAAAATTTCCAAACCATATACTGCCTTCAAGGGCAATCAATGGAAAAAACAGGTTGGCATGGGCTAAATCTATACCCTCGAATGACTTGTTAGGGGCGCGTTAATTAGATCATTGATCGGTACGGCCTAATTGATTTTTGAGTGTTCTCAGTTCAGCCTGTAAATTGTCAATACGAGCAAGTAGTTGAAAAATAACGTCAATACCTTCTGGATTGATGTCAAGATCATAGTGCATTCGTATCATTTTTTCGATAGTACCGATCTGGGCTTCATCCAGGTAGTGCGTTTGTTCCAACCGTATGATTTCAATGAGCCCATGTTCCTCCAACGAGTTGATAAACGAAAACTCAATTTCGTAATAACTACAAAATTGATCTACAGGAATCAGTTTTTCATTTTTCATGGGATTGATGTTTGGCCAGTTCTCTGAAAAGTTCTTTTTCTTTCTCCGAAAGATTCGTGGGTATTTTAATACTCCAGGTGACAAACAAGTCGCCGAACTCACCTTCTTTTTTATATACCGGGAACCCCTTCCCTTTGAGCTTCACGCGGTTACCGTTTTGCGTTTCGGGCTTTACAACAAGTTTCACTTTTCCGTCAAATGTATCAAGCATTATTTCGCCACCGAGAACAGCTGTATAGAGATTCAATTCTGCATCAACGGAGAGGTTGTTTCCTTCCCGCCTGAATCGTGACGAATTCGTGACAATAAAGGTGATGTATAAATCTCCATCGGGTCCTCCATTTTTTCCAGCTCCTCCATGGCCTGCGATTTTTATGGTCTGCCCGTCTTCCACACCTGCGGGAATCGTAAGCCGGATGTTTTTTCCGTTCACGTTAAGCGTCTGTTTGTGGGTGGTATAAGCATCCTTCAGGTCGAGGTGAAGTTCTGCGCTGATGTCCTGACCTTTGTATTTGATCTGACTGCCTTGTCTTCCTCGTGCCTCACCCCCAAACATAGATTGGAAAAAGTCTGAAAAGTCCTGCTCTGAAAAGTCTTGATAGGCGCCTCCGCTTCTTCTACCACCCCACTCCTGCTGATTTGGACCGCTGCGTTGCTGATGATGGTGTGACGCTTCTTCACCTGCCTTCCAGTCCTTGCCATATTGGTCGTATTTTTTTCGCTTGGCTGGATCGCTCAATACCTCGTTGGCTTCATTTACCTGTTGAAACTTTATTTTTGCACTGGCATCGTTTGGATTCAGGTCGGGATGGTATTTCCGTGCCAGCCTTCGGTAGGCTTTTTTAATGTCAGCCTCCGTGGCTTGTTTGGTCAGGTCAAGTACCTTATAGTAATCAACAAATTCCATAAAACACTATTTAGAATCGTATCTGAGTGGAGGTAGGACTTTAGTGCCAGAAGGTGAAAATGGGGTAATCTGTCATCATTGTTATTTTCTTGATTACATTCTCACTGAAAAGTTTTTCGATTACCGACCGGTGATGAAAGGACAGTGCTAACATATTACCGCCCTTGTCTGTTTTCATATAATGATCAAGTGCCAGCGCGACATCGTCGGCGTATTGATAGTCGAAACTCCAGGATATGGTTCTTGGTTCCCTGGCTTTGATGACATCCTCCAGGATTTCCATTTTTCTCACTGTTTCCAGACTTGGCTTTTCTTCGAGTATATGCAACACTTTTACACTTGCGCCCAGCGGGCCAACCAACCTTCTAAGTTGTTCCGTTAAAAAAAGCGGATTGGTTTTGGGGCTGTAAGCATATACAATCTCACCAATGGGTTGGTAGACATATCCTTCCGGCACCAGTACAACCGGGCATTTTGAATCATGCATTACCTGAAACGAATGGGTGCCAAACATGTATTGATAGGAATTATCAGCACCATTCGTCCCCATCACGATCAGGTCATAACGAAGAGCCAATTCAGCCACTGATTGTTCGAAAGTATGTGTTGTTTCCTGCAGATGAAAGTCGCAAACGATGTTAAACTCTGTGTGAATCTCCCTGGCATAAATGGATAGCCAGGAAAGTATACTTTCATTACTTTCTTTTTCCTCATGTTTCAGATGCGTTGCCTCTGGCCAAATGGTTGATCGTACGTACAGCAAAGAGAGGCTTGCCCCAAGAGCTTTTGCCAGGTGGGAGGCGTACTCCATTCCGTTCTTTGCGGGCTCGGTGAAATCAACCGGGCATAGTATTTTTCTCATAGTTTCAATCGTTGTGTACCTATTGTAAGATAACCAGTGTAAATAGCGCAGAATGTGATTAAGGTCATGGCCCTCAATGACAATTCTCAGCCTCTGTCTCCTTTTGGAACCGATTGAAAAAGTAATATTGTAATAAAGGTTCGCAGGACTAAACAAGCAGACATCTGCATTGCCTTTACCATGCTATCTTGTGGCACTTTAATTATTGCGCGAAATGGCGATTAAACACATGAACGGGTATACTTCAAACAATATTATTCATTTGGTTCGCGGCGGTTCGCCGTACTTCGAGCTACTGGAGAAGCTTATTGATGAAGCACGGACATCCATCCATCTTCAGATGTACATTTATGAAGACGATGAGACCGGTCACCAGATTGCTCAGGCCTTGATTCGTGCCGCCGGACGCGGAGTTTTAGTGTATCTGCTTCTGGATGGTTATGCTTCTGACTCCCTGTCATCGGAATTTATCCGTAGCATTCGGGGTGCTGGTATCAACTTGAGATGGTTTGAACCGCTTCTAAAAAGCCAGAAGTTTTATGTTGGTCGCAGAATGCACCATAAGATCTTCGTGGCAGATGGTAGGTTTAGCCTGGTTGGTGGTATGAATATCAGCAACCATTACAACGACATGCCAGGCAAAGCCGGATGGCTTGATTGTGCGGTGTATGTGAATGGAGAAGCCTCAAAAGAATTGTATAACCGGTGTCTGCAAATGTGGTATCGGCGCACTATCAGGCATGAAGTAGTTCCATTTACGATTGATGAAGGTAAGGATTGTCGCGTGCGTGTCCGTATCAACGATTGGGTTAGGAATAAAAATCAGATTTCCAGAAGCTACCTCGAGATGTTTCACAAAGCAACATCCGAAATTACCATTATGTCCAGTTATTTTCTGCCGGGTCGTGTTTTTAGAAGGAACCTTCGGAAAGCAGCAGGGCGTGGAGTTCGGGTACGCGTTATCCTGACAAAAATTGCAGATGTGAAATTGGCTAAACTCGCGGAGCGTTTTTTTTACCCCTGGCTATTGAAACGGAATATTGAAGTTTATGAATACCGTGAGAAGGTAGTACATGCAAAGATTGGGACGTATGATAAGCAGTGGGTCACCATTGGATCTTACAACTTTAATAATATCAGTGCATATGCCAGCGTAGAACTCAATCTCGATATCGACAGCAGACCCTTCGCTAAAACCGTGGACCTGGCATTGGAGGAAATTGTCGTTCGGGACTGCGATCGGATAACCATGGAAGATTATGAGCGGCGAACCAACGTATTGGAGCGACTGATTCATTTTTTTGCATATGAGTTCTTCAGGCTGATTCTTTTCCTTTTTACTTTTTATTTCAGGCAGGAGAAAAAACACTAGATGAGGGAGGTATAGAGGTATGGAGGAATAGAGGAATTGGGAATAGAGGAATAAGGGAATAAGGGAATAGGGAATTGGGTATTTTTATTTCGAGCTTACCAGGTTATACTAATTTCATCATGGCAACCCTTTTATGCGCTCAATAAAGGTTTTGGTTGTTTTTATGTCCCACTTGGCAAAGCGCCCCCGTTGCATTACGAGACGGTTGTCAAGTTTCGGGTGTAAGTAATAATGGAATACAAAGCCGGCAAGCGGGTCCTGCCAGCCTAACATTTGACCGAACCGCAGGTCATTAAAAATCAGGGTATCACCGGCCAATTCGGCGGTATAGAATTCTTGCGAAAACCGCTTGAGCCGACTAACCTCTTCCTGGTCATCAGCAAGGCTGAGCAGAGAATCCTTGCGTGGGAAGAAGTGAAGATCAAAAGCAGTTTGTTCATCAAATACCGAGCGATACCCGACAAAACTTCCGGATTCATTCGAAGCGACCACATACCAGAGCCAGTTGTTAAACGGTGTGGGTGTAGAAAAGTATTTCTCAGTCTGAATATTCTGAAGGGCAAGGTTAACCCTTACTTCTTCATCAATATCGAATTTATTAAACAGGGCATATCCTATATAGAGGCCGCTAACGACAATACTTCCCGCAGCCCAATAAATTCTTGTTCTGTTTTCAATTTTTAGCAGTACTAAGATGACTAAAGAAATGCCTAGTGGAATTGAGTAGAATGGATCAGCGACGAACAACGTGTTAAAGGAAACGCGATAATGGCTGAAAGGTTCAAACCATGCAGTTCCATACGCATTAAAGGCATCCAGAAAAATATGTACCAGCGTCTCCACACCAAAAAACGTTAACCAAAAAGAAAACGAAGTATCCGCCTTCCCCCAAGATCGTTGGATGACGAAGGCAAGTAAAAGTGAAAGAAGAATAACGAAAAACAAAGAATGAGTAAATCCCCGGTGAGCAAGCACATTCGCTGAAGGTTCCAGCCATAATGAAAATACAAAGTCAAAATCAGGGATCGTTTGTGCCACGGCTCCCCATACCAATGCCTTTTTTCCAAGTTGCTTTTTCGCAAGTACTTCGCCGATACAGGCACCTAACGCGATGTGTGTGATGGTATCCACGGATGAGTTGTTAGTATTCGCGGCTTTTCTTTAACGAATGTCTATCGCCGAATGTAGGTAAATTAACTGTGAAGGTAATTATAGAACAGGTACGATTTGACTGAAAACTAGACTCTAAAAGACTACCGTCAAAGTAATACATGACAAATGGTGTGGATCCCTTAACGCAAGTTTTCGAGCCACTGCTGTCGGGTGCTCATTTGTGCCCGTGACACTGGACCCCCGGATTGTATTTTTACCTTGGTATTTTTACCAGTTTAGCTTGGCACGATTTCGACCATATTGTATATATTCATGCGTTGCGGCCATTCGTAAACTCCTTGGACGGTGTCGACAAAGTTGACAAAATAGATGACAAGAATTAAAGCAAGAATAATTGAACAGACGGCATTTAGATAAAGTATTTTGGTTGATTATAGCATTGTTAAGTGCTTACTATCTGTACCGAGGAATCAAATTCCGATTTTTTACGGATGGAAATCTAACCACCAAAGCCATTTGGTATTACTTTCATTTAGCGACAGCAATTGCTCCTTTGCTTATTGGACCTTTTCAATTTTGGACTTGGCTTCGAGTAAATCACGTGACAATTCATAGGACAATGGGCAAAATTTATATCATTGGCTCAATACTCGGTGGGCTTACAGCTTTTTACTTGGGACTAACTATAGATTTAGAAGGTTCTGTAGTTCCGCTTTTACTCTTATCGACAACATGGCTCTTCATGACAACAAGTGCCTGGGTCTCTGTAAGACGAGGAAATATAATCGCGCATAGACTTTTTGTAATCCGGAGTTACGGACTTGCTATGGTTTTCGTTTTCCTGCGACTTATTGGCGACATCCCGCAGGACAAACTATTCTTCTTTATAGACTCGCCTCAAATTAGAGACACGACATTGGAATGGGTTAGCTGGATAATACCCTTATTATCAATTGAACTAATATTTTCCTGGATTCCTTCGCTGAAACGGAAACAGACAACATTAAAGTAACCGTGGATGCCAGCGGCCTGCAATAAAATGTATAATAGATGGCCTGCATGGGAATTTCGTTTTAGCTTTTTTGTGCTAATCTGCAAGAGCTAAATTTTGAACTCCACTTTCGCTGGAATTTCTTAGGCATGCTGCCTGAAAATCATTATTATTACCTGCTTATAATAAAGACCAATACAATATGAAAGTCAAACATGTACTGGGGATACTCTGTATCACCGTTTCCTTATTTGCTGAAGCCCAGCAAAAGAAAAAAGCCACCAAGGGTGCCGTTACAAATCCTGCGCCTGCCAACCTCTCTGCCCCACCTGCGGGGAGTCCTAACATTCTGGTAATATGGGGTGATGATATTGGAACCTGGAACATCAGCCACAATAACCGGGGCATGATGGGATACATGACGCCCAACATTGATCGCATTGCAAAAGAAGGAATTGCCTTCACCGATTATTATGGACAGCAATCATGTACTGCAGGACGCGCGGCTTTTATTGGTGGTAACGTTCCTGTACGTTCGGGAATGACCAAAGTTGGAATGCCAGGCGCAAAGGAAGGTTGGCAAAAAACGGATGTTACCATTGCTACAGTATTGAAAAGTCAGGGCTATTCAACCGGGCAGTTCGGCAAGAATCACCAGGGTGACCGCGATGAACATCTGCCCACTATGCACGGCTTTGATGAATTTTTTGGAAACCTCTATCACCTCAATGCCGAAGAGGAGCCGGAGAATGAAGATTATCCTAACGACTTGAAGATGCCAGATGGTAGACCTTTCAAGCAAGCTTTTGGTCCGCGTGGAGTCATTCATAGCTGGGCTGATGGCAAAGGCGGTCAGAAAATTGAAGATACTGGTGCGCTTACCAAGAAACGTATGGAAACTATTGACGAGGAATCCTTGGCCGCTGCGAAGGATTTTATTAAGAAGCAGCATGCTGCCGGAAAAGCTTTTTTCTGCTGGTGGAATGGTACGCGTATGCACTTTCGCACACACGTGAAGGAAGAGCATCGCGGCATTTCAGGACAGGATGAGTACAGTGATGGAATGGTAGAACATGATATGCACGTTGGAGAATTGCTAAAACTGCTTGATGAACTGGGTATTGCAAACAACACTGTTGTTCTTTATTCTACTGACAATGGGCCTCACTATAATACTTGGCCCGATGCAGGAACAACGCCTTTTCATGGAGAAAAAAATTCCAACTGGGAAGGTGCGTACCGAGTCCCGGCATTTATTCGCTGGCCTGAGCATTTTCCGGCAAACGTGACGCTGAATGGAATTGTAGGACATGAGGACTGGCTGCCCACTTTCGCTGCTATTGCCGGCAATGATAAAATTTCAGACCAACTAATGAAAGGCACTACGCTGAACGGACATACTTATAAGAATTATATAGATGGCAAAAACCAGCTCGATTACCTCTCTGGTAAATCAAAAACGTCAGCCCGCGAAGGTTTTGTGTATGTAAATGACGGTGGAGAAATTGCGGGGATAAGATACAATGACTGGAAAGTGAACTTCCTCGAAAACCGTGCTGACCAGCTACAAATCTGGCTGGAACCTTTCGTACATCTGCGTGCTCCTTACCTTTTCAATCTGCGCAGAGACCCATTTGAAAAAGCGTTGGAAGGCTCCAACACGTATTATGATTGGTATATTGACCGTGCTTTTATAATCACCCCAATACAGCAATATGCAATTAAGTTTCTCACCACCTTCAAAGAGTATCCTCCTAGCCAAACACCGGGCGATTGGAGTTTGGACAAAGTGCAAAAGCAGGTTGAAGCGATGACAACAGGTACAAATAAGTAAAATAAGCAGAAAACCATTTTCTCAACGGTCATTCAATGGATGACCGTTGTCTTTTTATAGAAACAAAATCCTTAGATTCATGAAAGTAACAACTCCTTTTCCTACCAAGTTTTTTGTAGTACTCATGATTTTTGCAATTGGATGTAGTCGACCAAAAACTGAAATGCCAACAGAAACAGTTGCTGTCTCAGACCCGCTTCCAACATGGAATGACGGTGCTTCGAAAAAGGCTGTCACCGATTTTGTGGAAAAGGTTACTAACGAAGGTAGCGTAAGTTTCATTCCTGTTGTTGATCGCATTGCGTGTTTTGACAATGACGGAACCTTGTGGAGCGAACAACCCATGTACTTTCAATTGGCTTTTGCATTGGATCAGGTTAAAACGCTAGCACCACAACATCCGGAATGGAAAAACAAACAACCTTTCAAGGCTCTGATGGAAGGTGATTTAGAAACCGCACTGGCTGGTGGCGAAAAAGCATTGGTGGAAATAGTGATGGCTACACACAGTGGCATGACCACCGAAGAATTTGATAAAACGGTAGATGATTGGATGTTAACCGCCAGGCATCCTAAGACTGGTCAGCCTTATAGCAAAATGATTTTTCAACCAATGGTTGAATTGTTGAATTACCTGCGGGAACATGGATTTAAAACATTCATCGTTTCAGGTGGAGGAGTTGATTTCATGCGTGCCTGGGTAGAAGAAGCTTATGGAATTCCTCCTGATCAGGTAGTAGGTAGTTCGGTAAAAGTAAAGTATGAAATACGTGAAGATGGAACCCCCGTTCTCATCAAACTTCCTGCATTGAATTTTATTGATGATAAAGAAGGCAAGCCGGTCGGTATTCATCAATTTATTGGCAAACACCCAGTCTTTACAGCCGGAAATTCAGACGGAGATTACGCCATGCTGCAATGGACAACAGCAGCAACAGGATATCCACGATTCGGAATGATTATTCATCACACTGACTCTGTCCGCGAGTGGAACTACGACCGCACTTCGCAGATAGGCCACCTGGAAAGAGGATTGGATGATGCAGCAAAATATAACTGGATTCTTGTTGATATGAAGGCGGATTGGAAAAGGATTTATCCGTTCGACAAGTAAAAATATTAAGTCGCATTGAAAAGTTTATAACATCTTTCTCAATAAGAATCAGAAGGTACGGTAATAGGTTCCAAAAATTACACACAACGTCTATGTATAAGACATGGCCCTATTTAACTTTGAACTGTGTTTAGTCATATAAGAAATAGCGTATTTACCAAAATCCTTTGGGGACTGATGGGACTCTTTCTGCTCAACATAAGTGTTGATTCGGCAGACCCTAATCCCGAATATATTCCTGAAGATTTATCAATTAACGATCAAGAAAGTATCGTTGAAATTGTTGCTGAACAAGTTTTAGGCTACGAAGATGCTTTTAAGGAATATGATGAAAACGATACGGAAGAGCACAACAAAAAGTCCAATGTTAAAATTGATTTAACGACTCATTACATTAAGGAAGTAGCCTTAAATCATAAAATCATAGTAACAGCTAGTCGAAAATTTCCTGATTATAGCACTTCTTTAACAAAGGGAATTAAAAAACTCGAGATTCCGCCACCTAAAGTTTGATTTGTTTTACTACGTGACAAACTCCTACCACTTAACATAGTGGTGGATAATCTCATTATGCATAAAAAACAAATCAAAAATGAAATTAAAGACATTCTTGATGCTGATAATTTTATTGGCATCTTCAACATATTCAATTGCCCAAATTACCAAGACTGAAAAAGACAGTATTTATATCCAACAAATAGAAGACTATAAAGAACCTGACAAAGTATTACACGCAGAACCGCTATTTATTGACCTTATACGCGATTTGGGAGCGCGAAAAGGTGAAAAGGAGTGGAACATAGGTTTTGGATTAACAGATAATTTAAAATTTGATGCATACGAAGCACTGATTGAGTATGAATGGGCGCCAATTGATAGATTGGGTTTAGAAGTCGAATTGCCTTTTACTTTTTATGCACCACAAAGTGGAATAGAGAGAGATTCAATTCCTTCAAATAGTTTAAATAGTATTAAAATAGCAACTCAATGGTCATTCTTTGTAAGTGAACCAATGGCAACTTCAATGGCAATTGGTTATATCAACGAGTTTGAACTCTCGGATTTCAGAAATTTTGGAAGTCCTTTCATAAAAGGAAATATATATAATCCGTTTTTTGTGGTTGCAAAACGTTGGGGAAACAATTTTCATTCATTGATATATACAGGTCCAATGACTGAACAGAATTTTAACGCTAACAAGTTTCATACTACATATGACATCAATACAAGTTTTCATTATATGATTGCGGGTACACGAAACTTTATAGGTGTTGAATTCAACAAGACATTTGACAATAAAGACTTTGATATGACGATTCGACCTCAAATGCGTTTAGGAATTGCCGACAACTTATTGATTGGAATTGTGGCTGGAATTCCTGTAAGTAGAGAAAATGAAAGATTAAGTTCCTTTGTAAGACTAATATGGGAACCGAAACATAAGCATAAATTGTAATAGCTAGGACTTGATCTGACAGTTGAGTTAGGCATTCCTTCCTGACAGGCAAAGGTAGCCACCACTCCAAATAAGTCAAGGCTTCGCGAGTAGCCGCGCAAAATCCTTCGCACTTCCAAAGCCACCCTTGACTTCTTTTCCGCTTGCGGCCTGCAAGGAAGCATGTATGATCATGCTGGTTGGTAATTCTGATCAACCATTTTTGCTATAGCCGGTTCTTTTGACGTTTGGAACGTCTCCCAAGACCTCATATACCGTTTCTGTTCGTCAGACCTTATCCATTTTTAATTCACTTCTTCTTTGGTCTCCCGTTTGGCTTCAAAAGCGGAACTATTGTGGAGACTGCCTTAGCAGGGTCATTTACTTAATCAACTGTAACCAACTCTTACAGGTAGCATGCCCTTCAACGGTGAGCTCGTAATAATAAACGCCGGCTGCAAGCCCCGCTCCTTCCCAATCGTATTGGTAATCGGCGGCTTCGTATACCTTGCTGCCCCACCGGTTGTAAATGATGAGTCCGGTTTTATACCCATATGTTGCCGGCGTGTCCCCTACTCTATCCCCGTATTGAATTATGAATTTGTCGTTTGCGTTATCCTCTCGTCCCGGTGTAATCACGTTCGGAATTTTTAACTTAAAAACCGGCATCATCACTACTTTTTCAGTAACACAAAAGTCTCGTATGCCAATCAATTTTATCGTATAGACTCCGCCCTCTTTATACACATACTGTGCCTCAACTTCTTCTGTCGTAATACCGTCACCAAAATCAAACATCAATCGATCGCCTTCCCATAGACTGTCTGTTTTACTGATCACCATTATGCCAGGAAGATCAGAACAGGCAGGATTCCTCTCAATGTCAAATTCCGGAAGTATAGTAGGTATAACCGACAGCTTTACAGTGTCCTTCAGCTGGCATCCATTTTCCTCTGTGATGGTGACAAAATAGCGCAGGGTATCCTCCGGATTTACAACGGGTGTAGCCAGGGTGGATTGGAAGCTGCCATCTTCACTAGCCCATTCATAGGTATAGCCGCCACTAGCCTGCAACGTATAGGGAGACTCCAGACACATCGCATCATCATCCTGTACGTCAGCATGAACGTCAAACACATCAATCTTAAGCGATGTGGAGTCCTTCACTTTACAGGTTCCTTTGTCGATTGCCTTCAGCCATACCGTATACCTTCCAATTCCCTGATACTCATGAAGAATCATGGAGGTATCCGTTTTGGTGATTTCAGTGCCATCTCCAAGGTCCCACTCAAAAATCTCACCCCCTGTGCTGAGATTTTGAAATACAAGTTTATCCGGCAAACAAACCCTGTTCAGACCAGGATTGTTAAAAGCAACCGAATTCGACTGAAGTCTCGCCCGAAGCGACGAAAGATCAAATTTGAAAGCGGCATTATTGCAGTTACCGCTGTTATTTGCGTTCGACCAGGCATCGGGTGTTGTGGGGAAATCTGACGTAGGCAACCCTGTGCCATTAAATGCACGGCATCCAGAGCAAACGGCATGGTAGACTATTCCCCCTTTATCAAAACGGCTTGTCCCGCCGTCCACATGCGTTCGCGATTGCCTTCCGCCGAGGTAGGTTCCGTATAAGAACTGGGTGGCATCATCCGTCAATACCATAAAGTAAAAGTCAGAACCGGAACTCGTCCTCTGAAAGGCATCCGAAGTTACGGGCATACCGACCGTATTATTGGGCCAATACCCGGTCTGGCTATTTACGATACCCCCCCAACCGGCCAGGTACAGATTATTACATTCATTTACGAGGAAGGCCGTAGGGCTGATATCCGGAATTCCTCTCCCGGAACCGATGACTGTGGAAAAGATCAATGCTGATAAATCCGCATTGAACTTCTGGATGAATTGACCACTGTTCGGGTTGCGGTACACCCCAGGAGTTACCGGGAAACTGCCCGCAGTCTGCCCGTATACATACACGTCATCATTTTCATTAAGGTCCAGGAAATACACCTGATCAAAGGCTGAAGTGCCCGTAAAAGTAGCCTCGGAGATGGCATCCCCACTGTTGCTGACTTTAGCAATCCAACCGTCGGCACTACCACCAATCGTTGTCTGATAGGCTCCTGCTGTTACGGGAAAATTGGCACTGGTTGTCCCTCCCGCCACCACAAGCCGGTTCGTTTGGTCAAATTTTATTGTTAACGACGCATCTTCACCTTGCCCGCCAATAAAAGTTGACCAGATCAACTGACTCAAGTCCGGGTTAAGTTTGGCGACCACTGCATCAGTAGGTCCTCCGTTGTAGGTATTATCCAATCCTCCGATTGCCGGAAAATCTGATGAAGACGTCATGGAACTGATGTACACGTTATCGTCCTTGTCGGTGATTACGTCACCCCGAAGCTGATCACCGTAGTTCCTGTCGAGTGCTCCCTTGTAGGGGTTCAGTCCATCGTTTGCCGTCCCCCCCAGGAGCGTAGAACTAAGAAGTTCAGTGCCAGTCTTGCTGATTCTCGCCACAAAAATATCTGAACCTTGTCTGTAAGGCACCACAATATCGAATACTCTAGAACCCCCGTTAAAAGTTCGGTCATAGGCACTTGCTGATGTCGGAAAATCGGAAGAACTGGTCGTGCCAAGGATGATCAAATCCCCACTCGAGTTCATTACCAGGCTATGAGGTGATTCTGATTCGTCACCGCCGAGATAGGAAGCATACAATAAATTTTGCCCGGCAGAATCATACTTCAATATCCCGATATCAAAGATACCTCCATAGCCAATCTGGAAGGCTCCGGGCGTTGCCGGGAAATTTCCCCCGTAATTCATCAGGTTGGTCACTCCTGCCGAATAAAGATTACCATTTTCACCCGGCGTAGCCGTGCTACCCCAGTTATCGGCGGTAGATCCGGAATACGTAGAGAAAATCAGCAAGGGGTCAATAATGAGTTCATAACACGGATCATAACCTTCCAGGAGTCTGAAGGACAGCGTATTGCCAGTAAGTTTATACCGGCTGGAGACAAAAACCTGTTTGCCGCCAATGTATTGGTAAATGATTGGCTTTTTCTCAATGATCTCGTTTACCGAAGTACGTATTTGAAGGTCACCAGAATTACCAATTGCCAGATGATCTGCGCCCTGATAGTCAATCATTACCTGTGTCGGGTCTGCTTCCGGGGCTACGATAAATTCGTACTTGAGATTCTGGTCTGAGGCGTATACCCTGAGGTCAATTCCGTCGTAGAGGGAAGGATAGACAAATCCCTTATACGAATAGGCCTCGCTTGCCCAGGAACAGGTGTCTGCACCCAGAAAATAATTATAGTACTCAGAAGATTTTCCAAATGGTTGTGGATCAGATTTACCAGTCGATCCGATAAATTTCACCTGCATGGCATGGCCATCAATCATACCATCGTCTACAGGTACCCCATCGTTGTCTGCACGATGCGTTTGTTCATGCCTTTCCTGTAATTGATGCTCATCCAAAAAGTAGTAGTGGAATGCCCCTGGCTCGATGAACATTCTGCCCCCCGGAATCCTGGCGGAAAAATCAAATTGCTGAGGCCATTGATTCTTGTTTTCGATAAACCTGATCGGGGTAGGACTTTGAGCCAGCGAAGTAGTACCCGAACAAAACCAGAGAAGTAACCCGGGCAGGACCAACCGCATCAAATTCCTCAATGTCCACGCCATACCATCAGTGATTAACAAGGTGTCTTCGCACGAAGGTAAAGAATATCGGGGCTTCCTTTTCCATGGGAAGGACTACTGTCTGGGTTAAATTATGATGGTTGAATAATGCGATTTACTGCTCAAAATGTCTTTACTTAAGTTCATGAATTTGGCCTATGTTTGAAAAAGGCACACTACAGGTTAAGACACATATTACTGGCAATTCGTTGGGAAGTTCAAGAGGCAGGGGTCAAATGGAAGAAAAAAACAGGGTTTGCCCAACGAGTCACTCGATTAACCATGGACTGGCCAGTCAGATGTGGATCAGATAGTTCACCTGCTGTATTACAAACTGGGGTTCTGGAATGAATCAGAATCAAAAATTTCGATAGCAATCGATCAGATAATTGTGAAGGATCCTGGGTGAGCCTTCACGCTTGTCCGGAAATCAATGCGCAAGATTCTGGCTGTGTAAAGTCAATTCTGCTTCCTTCTTAATAAAGCAGAAAATACAAATACCAAGTTGAATCGCGACTGTCGATAGAATAGTAATGAGGACTTCCATAACGTTGGTGGTTTGATCTGGTGATAAATCTAGCTCAATACCTTAAATAGCCTCGTCAGCAATTGTTTATATGCCTTTACTTCCGATAATTGATCAAATAAGCCTACGAATGGACTTACGGAAGGTCCTACTTCAACAGCATGCTAAGGCAAATGCCACTAAAATTGCTGACTATGTGGGTCATAACGGAGCCAGATTCAAGCAATTGATCATCGTATATCTCGCTGGACCTGGCAAAATTGCCCAACGTGCCTCATGGCCCCTAACTATCTGTGTCGAACGTTACCCCAGCATAGTACTGCCTCATTTGAAGGGATTACTGGATTACCTGGACACTCCGGGTATACACGATGCGGCTAAACGCAACACTATCCGAATGCTACAGTATGTTGACTTACCAAAACGATCTCATGGTAGGGTCATCAGTGTCTGCTTTCATTATTTACACGATAAAAGGGAGCCGGTTGCAATACGGGTTTTTGCAATGACGGTATTGGGCAGGTTGACAAAAGATTTGCCGGACCTGAAAAGAGAGTTAAGAATAATTATCGAAGACCAATTACCCTATGGTTCGGCAGGCTTTATTTCCAGGGCCCGAAAGGTCATCAAAGAACTTGATGTCTCTGCAAAGCCGACAAGCAGAACCGTTCGCCGTTCCTGAGTTACCTAGATCTAGATAACACCTAAAATTTTCTTAATCAGGCTATCAGCTTCTGACTGGTCAGCCGCAGGGGTGAGTTCCCGGTATTTGTTGAGCACGTTCACAGCTTCCACAAACTCTTTATTAATAGCCAGGATGAGGCCCAGGTTGAAATAATTGTTCGGAAAAGAAGGTTCAATTTCAATTGAAATGCTATAGTGAGCTTTTGCTAACCCGTAATTACCGATTTCACCGTATAGGTTCGCCAGATTATAATGGGCCTCAAAATGCCTTGGGTCATGACTGAGAGCGAGCGTAAAGTAATCTATAGCTTTAGTCTGGTTTCCCTCCTCCCATTCGATAATTCCCAAATTACAATAGGCATCCGCCAATGAGTCGCCTCCTTCAATAGCCTTCAAGTACAATTTTTTCGCCTCTGGCTTATCTCCCTGTTCGTCAATGAGTAGTGCCTCTTCAAGAGCCGATAATTTGTTGAGTCTAACTACCTTTCCTCCTGTAAACAGATTAAGCTGACCAAACTTTTCAAGGCGGGAGTCTTCTTTCTTTCGGGCACGGAGCGGTCCGAATTTCTCAGGAGTGGGGACGGGAAACTTTACAACCTTTGCCATTTCTTTGACAAAGGTAAGAGTAATCTGCTAACCTTCAATTTTCCTGGTCGGTTGAACACAAGAGTTAATGGGCCGGTTCTAGCTTGCTTTTCGCCTGGTGGTTTTTTGTTTCTCCACACTCGCTTTCTTTTCTGCCTTCCCTTTCGCTTTTTCCATTGGCTTTTTGGCCGCATCGATACTGGCTTTCAGAGCGGTCATAATATCGACCACTTTAGGCGCCTCTTCTTCAACAATAATCACCTCTTTACCTTTAATCTTGGCGTCAATAATTGTTTTTAGGGCGTCAAAATAATGATCCTTCATTTCGATCTGACTAAACTTTTTGGTCATCGAATCGACGAGGGTTTTGGCCAGTTTAAGTTGTTCCTTGTCCGCTTTGGCTTCCAGCAACTGAGGCACTTCGCGTATACTTCGCACTTCATTTGGGTAACGGAGCCGGTACATCACAATTCCTCCGTCGAAAGGAGCAAGCAATAGCGGTGTTTCGCGATCACGCAGGACAACCTTTCCCACGGCTATCCTACCCGACTGTTTGAGTGTTTCACTTAGCAATGCGTACGTCTTCGCCGCTACATCACCATCAGGTCCCATAAAATAAGGCGTTTCAAAAAGGGTCGGATGTACCTCCTCGGTATTTACAAACCCCTCTATCTCGATAACCTTCTCACTCTTCAGTTTTACTTTCTCGAAGTCTTCCTGTTCAACGATTACGTATTGCCCCGGTTCATACTGATACCCCTTTACGATGTCTTCGGTTCGCAGTGTCTGCCCGGTTACTTTATCCTTCTTCTCATAACTTACCGGATTGCGCCCCTCCTTTGAAAGAAGATTAAAGCTGATGGTTTGTCCGGTATCTATAGCATTGTAGATCCTCACGGGAATGGTAACAAGAGAAAATTGAATATGGCCCTTCCAGATTGCTCTCATAACTAAACAGTTAGATTAAAAAATGAATCAGAGGGTCCTAAGTTATTGAAAATCTATCAGTTCAAAAACTATTATCTGTCTTTTTTCTGAGCGACTCGGAAACCTGGAGGCTCAAACTAATATGTTGTATGGATCGTTGACTTCAAATCGTGTAGAATACTATACAAACCAAAATAGGTTCGATTAATATATAACGCATCCCGAATTCCCCTTGCTTTTTTTGAGTCCCGGAGCTCCTTCATCGTAGAAAGTTTCTCACCAAACGCATAAAGTTCTTCGAAGTATGCATCGTTCGCAAAGTCAAACACTTCCGTTCGGAACGGACGCCCGAGCAGTTCCACCAGCCCGCTAAATATCGTCGTAAATAATTCCTTTTCCGCGGGTGTGTCTGTTGCATGGATGAAGTTAAGTTGTTTAAAAACAACATTTCTCCGCTTCGCATCATCCATAATTTCTGGATTCATCAATTGAAAATAGACATCATAAAAACTGCTTTCAATCTCCTTTACACAACCAAAGTCAATAATGCCGAGTTTGTAATCATCAGTTATGATAAAGTTGCCCGGGTGCGGGTCGGCATGAACAGCCCGTAGGGTATGCATTTGGAAATGATAGAAGTCCCACATTGCCTGGCCGAGTTTATTACTTTGCTCCTGAGTCAATGGACTCCTTAAAACATCGCCCAATGCCCTACCTTCCAACCAATCCATGGTCAGAATTTTCGCTGTTGAATATTCCGGATAATAATGGGGAAATGTAATATTCTTCAGGTGTCGCGATTTTTCAGAAAGATCTATGGACCGCTTTAGTTCCAGCTCATAATCAGTCTCTTCCAACATTCTCGACTCCACCTCCGTTATAAATTCATCATATTCGGAGGGGTTTAACTTAAACATTGCCAGGGCAATAGGTTTCACCATGGCCAGATCTGATTTAACACTGTCCCCTACTCCCGGGTATTGGATTTTTACGGCTAGCTTTTTTTTCCCGAGGACGGCTTGATGTACCTGACCCATAGACGCAGCATTTACGGCCTTTTTCGTAAAAGAATCGAAAAGCTGGTCCGGACTCTTTCCGAAATACCGTTGAAATGTTTTAGCGACAAGTGGATAGGAAAGTGGTGGCGCACTGTATTGAGCCATTGAAAACTTCTGCTGGTAGGCTGTCGGCAGAAGGTTCTTATCCATGCTAAGCATCTGTGCAACTTTAAGGGCACCTCCCTTTAGTTCGCTAAGTGAATTAAAAATGTCCTTCGCATTATCCTCATGTAACTGTTCACTGCCAGACTGCGGATTGATTAACTTTTTGCCGTAGTGTTTCAGGTAATTTGTTCCAATTTTTGCACCGGTAGTAATGAACTTAGAGGCCCGTTGAACCTTGGTTACGGGCATTCGATCGAATTCTTTCACGTATCGTGTTAGGGTTTAGTCTGATATAAGAATTTTGCGAAATCAATGGCTGAATCGACCGCTCCTTTGCCAATAAGGTCAAATGCGAGATTAACCGATTTTTCCACGGCGGCATCCGTTTTTTCAAAGCCCGCACTATTGTCCTCTTTCCAGAACATAAGTATAAAACCCATGTGCAGCCAGAAGAGCTGAGGATAACGATTGTCCAGGATAGGCCGATTTGCCACTTCGCCGGTTCCCTTCCCCTCCTGCAGTATTGTGCCAAAGAAGGATTCGAACGCTGACTTGAATGCGGCTATATAGTCGGGAACAATTTCCAGTTTTTTGGAATGTTCGAGCTGGAAAAGGACGTAACTACGGTGAAGTTTTAACTCTTCCAGAAGTGAAAAATAGAAAGTCAGAACTTTCTCCCTGACCGTAAAGCGCTGGAAGTCGTCGTCATTCTGCAGGCGACCAATGACCTTGTCGATGAACCCTTTCCATATGCGTTTTTCGAGGCCGGAAAATGATCCCGCATAGTCGTAGAATTGCCCTTCACTGATGCCAATGTCCTTACAAAACTTAAAGACCGATGGGGGTCGTACGCCATGACCAAGAACAAATTCGACGTAGGAAGTTAAAAGCGTTTCTTCCGAAATTTTACTTTCGGATTTGCGGGTTGTCTTTTTTTTTGTAGTCGCCATACTCTTTAAACATAAATTCGCCCAAAGAGTTTGTACGACAGGCTGGATTATTTCGTTAAATTTCTACGTTATGAGAATGCTTTGGATCGTTGCGATATTTCTACTGGCAGGTACAGCCTCCGCCCAGGAAAAACACCTTACAGCGCAGCAGCTCTATGAAAAGGGGGAAGCAGCTTACAATCGAGGTGAATATACGGAAGCGCGCACCCTCCTTGACAAATGCCTTCAGGAGAATCCGGGCTATGCGGATGCCTATTTTACGCGGGCGGCGACCCGTGAGCAATTAAAGGACCTCCAGGGCGCTCACACAGATTACAACATTTACTTATCTCAAAAGCCAAATCAGCCTGAAGCGTTGTATAGCCTGGCCCTGCTACAATACAGGCTGGAAATGTATAGCCCGGCAAAAGACAATTTGTTGAAACTGCTCACATTACCCCCCGGTGAAACCAACACGGTTTATTTCAAACTATCGGCCTCAACGTCGGGCACCAATCAGATCACCACAACACAGAGTGGGATCAGGCCTCAGATCTTTAACTATCTCGGTCTTGTTGAGACGAAGTTAGCCCATTACGAGTCCGCTATACATTGGCTGGATTCGGCTATTTCGCTTCAGAATAAGGAAGCCGATTATTATGTGAACCGGGGTGTGGCCAAGGAAGCCATAAAAGATACGACAGCCTACTCCGACTATAAGCGCGCGCTGATGATAAATCCAACCCACACTGCGGCCTTGCATAATGTGGCAGTCTGGCAACGTAAGTCTGGAAATGATACAGAGTCGTTAGACCAGCTTGAAATGGCTATTGAAAGTGATTCCAGTATGCTTTATCCCTACCTGGAACGGGCCTATCAGCGAATGGACGGCGGATACTACAGAGGGGCTCTGGAGGACTATAACAAGGCATTGGAAATTAATGACCAGGACCCTGAAATCTGGTTAAACCGTGGGGTAGTTAAAGAAAAACTCAACGACCTGAAGGGAGCTTTCTCAGATTACACTAAAGCTATCGGTCTGAATGAGAAATTTGAGAAAGCCTGGCTAAACCGGGGAAATGTGCTGACCAAACAAGGTCGATATAAAGATGCTGCAGACGACTATTCCGCAGCCATTATTTTTAATCCTGACTATGGCCCCGCTTATTACAACCGGGCAAT
Organism: Chryseolinea sp.; assembly: GCA_041737945.1. Lineage (GTDB taxonomy): Bacteria > Bacteroidota > Bacteroidia > Cytophagales > Cyclobacteriaceae > Chryseolinea. The sequence continues at coordinate 78,850 of JBGSQQ010000018.1, read as the reverse complement.
TGCAAGACAAAAGCTTAAACTCGGCGTGGAAGCCTGTGCTGATCTGCAAAAGGCAGAGACACTTGGACAGGCTGTTAATGAAAAAATGAAAAAAGAAATCTGCAAGCAATGATCCGTAATCAGTTATGGGCATCTAAAAACTCCATAGTCCTTCTCTAACGGAGAAGGGAAGGCTAGCCCGTAGGCTGGGATGAGAGCAGTAAACAACTGTTTTTAAAGATGCCCTATTGTAACATGCTGGAGAGTTGCGTGGGAATTGTTTTGACAGATCCTTCGCCAGTTGGTATAGCTGCGGCATTCTCAGATTAAGAGGTGCCTTAAAGCTTAGTCGTATTTGCCTTCAAGCTCGGGATGTAGTGTGACTATTTTTGTTGTTTAACCATTATCCGTTAATCGTGATTGGTTGTCAGCTGATCGAAACTCGTTCTGGCAGTGAAATGGAAAGTAGTTTTTTTAACTCCTTGTTTCTGATTGACATCCACTACCCTCTTTTATGCATGATGGTTTAGGGCTTAACCAACGTCTAAATACCGGGAGGGCCATCGATGACTAACAAGTTGGCACAATTATTTGACTAAGTCCCTAAAAACACGGGTATGGAAACAAGCGATTCAATGCTACAGGACCTTAGTGACCTTCTTCGCATCAACAGCCATCGTGCAGATGCCTACAATAAAAGCGCCTATTTGTGTGAGGATATGCAGCTAAAGATGTTGTTGAACCGGGAAGTGGATAATTGCAGAGATCACGTTTTGGCGTTGAAAAGAGCTATCCACGACCGATTTGATGGCAAAGGACAACAGACTATGACCGGTCAATTATTCAATATGTGGTCAGATTCCAGTCCATCGTTCCAAGCAGAGAGTTTTGCTGTTGAGCTCAGTACTTTTGCGACATCGGATTTCCTCGTTCTTCAGTGCTACCTGTTGGTTCTATCGCGGCCTTATCTTGATTCAACATTTAAATTGCTGTTGGAATGTCAATGTTCCAACTCAAATACTATTTACTCGGCTATGAAAGCCTTCAACGAGTCGTTTGCAACAAACGAATTTCTAAATCCCGGAAGGAAAAGTGCCTGAAGATACTGAGCGAGTAATAAAGTCACATACTGAGGAAGGAACAACACACATTCTACTTACTTAGTAGAATTATCACGGATGCATGATCACCATTAGGGGCGGATCATAGATGTACAATTCAGAAAGTTTACAACATCTGGATATTGATTCACAAAAAATAGTATCACCTACGCTTTGCCGGTTCTTGTTTATCTCCTTTATGTTCCAAAAGGAATTTATGTCCTCGCCGTAATGAGTGTACTATGCGCTGCTCCCAATCAGATGAATTGCTGCCAAAGGAGGTCGATAGGGTGATCGTCTCTGTTGTGCTTCTTTAAGTTCTCACTTTGTACAATGTGTTGAATAACATCTACAAAGCCTGTGTGCTCATTATGCGATTTAGCCTTCAGGCGTACGATATGATCCATGGCATGGAATTGCTTCCATACTGGTAAATACACAAAACTATTAACTATGAAAACGAGAATTAAAACATTTCTAAAGATTTCGACCTTTGCTATTCTAATGTCCGCATTTGTTATGGGATGCGACGATGATAATGATGCAACACCCGGGTTCACGGGGGAATCCAAAACATTTAACTTAAGCTCAGTGTCTAATCCTGACATAACAGGCACCGTGAAGTTTGCGGAGAGAAGTGATGATGCTACTCTTGTTACGATTGACCTGAATGGAACGACTTCTGGCAATACGCATGTATCACACATTCATATGAATACTGCCGCTGAAACGGGTGATATTATACTCGATTTGAATGCCATAGATGGTGGTACGGGTATGAGCGAAACCGTTGTGACGAAACTTAACGATGGCTCTGATATTTCTTATGACGAGCTTCTTATGCTAAATGGTTATGTGAATGTTCATGCCAGTTCAACTGATTTAACAACCCTAATTGCCCAAGGCGATATTGGTGAGAATGAAGTAACCGCTACGGCCACGACCTATAGCCTGGCATCAGTAAACAATTCAGGTATAGATGGCACTGTGACGTTCGCTCAACGCGTTAGCGGCTCAACCCTGGTAACTGTTGATTTGGACGGAGCGTCAACAACGGGTAATTATCCAATCTATATTCACGATAATAGCATCGCGGCTACTGGCCCGGTTGCAATTAATCTGAATAACTTTAATGGTGCTACCGGTAAGAGTGTGACAAGTGTTCGGAAACTAAACAACAACACGGCAATTACGTACGACCAATTAAGGAATTTCAATGGTCACGTCAATGTTGCAACTAGTGCTATCGATCCTACCTATGTAGCTCAAGGTAATATCGGATCAAATTAAACGTTGCCCTCTGTATAAGAAGTACTTCCGTGAAAGCGGAAGTATTTTTTTTACTGCCATTATCCAACTCTTCCGAATAACGACTAACTAATAACGGTGTCAAAGGTCAGGTCGCATTCTTACAAAGACAGGCTCTCTAAACATTTTGTCAGCTGTAATTTGTGCGTAGCTTACTTCTGCCGTTAGTATGGGTTCCAGCCAGATAGAATTTTTCTCGTCCAGAATTTTACCAACCATTGGCGGCTTATCGGTTTTCTTTATTTTTTTTAAGGCCTTCACGATCTCCTGCATGGTCGCATCGTCAAAACCGGTCCCCACCTTACCGCGATATTGAAGATCCTTTCCAATGTATTCAGCAATTTGTAGCGCACCAAAAGACTGCTCCCGATTACCTTTACCGCCGGTGAACCCAATGATTACGCAATCAGTCGTCTGGCGTACTTTGACTTTAATCCAATGATCGCTTCGTTTTCCAACCAAATACCGGCTGTTTTTTCGCTTTGCCATTATTCCTTCGAGGGCGTGCTGTTTCGCTGCCTGGAATAACGAATCTCCATCTTCGACGTGTTCACTCATGCGATAGGGAGTATCGGGACGCAGGGTATCTTTGAGCCATTCCTTTCTTCGAAGCAATGGTTCGTTAATCAACGACCTGCCGTCAAGGTAAAGGCAGTCAAAAATATAGCAGTATGCCGGATTTGATTTTGATAGCTTGAGAATAGTACTTTCGCCAGAACTCATCAGCCGGTTAATCACACGTTTAAAGACCGGCTTACCCTCGTTATCAAGACAGACAATTTCGGCATCGAATAGCCCATTCGTTGCACGGAAGGCTTTTGTTCCAATTCGCAACTCGGGGAACTGCAGACTGACATCGTTCTGATTTCTGGTTTTAATTGTGATGCGTTCATCTTCAAGGGAAATAAGCGCACGAATACCATCCCATTTTACCTCATAACAAAACTCATCATCGAGGGGAGGTTTATCTGCTGTTTCGGATAGCATAGGCTGGATATTGTCCCTCAGAAAATTGACCTGTGGTTCATCTACACGTTCGAGTAGCCACTCCTTGTCTTTAATTTTATATATCCGGTATTCCCCACTCACATCTTTGCTATTCAGTCGGAAATAAAATCCATCCTTTTTTTGCTTGGTGATCTGGTATCTGCCGGAACCGTAAATCCACATTTCACCAGCTCCATACTGACCCTTCGGAATTTTTCCGTCAAAGGTGAGGTATTCAATGGGGTGGTCTTCTGTTTGAACGGCCAGGCGCTTTACCCCAGGATAGGGAGGCATCCCTTTTGGAACGGCCCACGACTTAAGGACCCCGTCCTGCTCAAGGCGTAAGTCATAATGCAGGCGTGAGGCATGATGTCGGTGTACTACAAACCTGTTCCCGCTTTCTTCATGTAAGCTAACTATGGGCTCAGGCGTTTTGGTGAAGTCCCGCTTTTTGGCATATGCCGCCAGTTGTTCAGGTGATTTATGTTTGCTTCCTTTCGGATTTGTTGATGGTTGACTGGAAAGGACCTCCTTTTTTCGTTTTGTATGTAAGGCAACGGCATAGGCATCAAAACCCTCCCACGCATCTCCGTCACTTGTGACTTTTTCGAGTGCCGTATGGATGTTGAAGTCCAAGGGGGTTTCAACGCTGTCTAGATCATGCCAATCCAACGGCATGGACACAGGAGCTCCATTCCAGCCTCTGAGACTATAAGGTGATACGATACTTTGCCCAGACCGTATCCGGAAAATATCAACCAGTACGCGTCCTTTTCGGGCATCCTTTTTCAGATGCAGCGTCGTCGACTCCGGATTTGCGTCGACGAATGGTTTAGCGATATCCTGTGCAGCTTCAAAGACTTCGTGAAAATCCCATAGGGGCTCTACGGGACAACAGATATGTAATCCCTTTCCCCCGGTAGTTTTAACAAAAGGTTTGTAGCCATATGAGTCAATAACATCCCTTAGTTTTTTTGCAAGTACTATCACGTTTTTAAAGTCATAGCCCTCCGGTGGATCAAGGTCAAATACCATGTAATCCGGGTTGTCGAAATTCGGTTTACGGCTGTGAAGCTGATGGATCTCCAGGGAAGCCAGGTTAGCAAGCCATACCAGCAGCGCCGGTTCGGTCGCAATGATATAGTCCTTTTTTTCCTTACCCAGTGTTACAAACTCTATCCATTCGGGAGCCCATTCCGGCCGGTTCTTCTGGTAGAAGCTTTCTCCGGTAATGCCGTCCGGAAACCGGATAAGGGTTAGAGCCCTGCCCTTCGTATGTTTAAGTAACGTGGGGGCTATCTTCAGGTAGTAGGCAATAACTTCTGCTTTAACAATACCATCCTCCGGGAATAGTACTTTCTCCAGGTTTGAAAGTTCAATTTCCCGCTTGCCAACACTGGTCCACTGTGTTTTCTTTTTAGCCATTCAGGCTTCCCTGTTGTCTGGTGGTGTTCTTAAAATTAATCAATCCGCAGCATACCAGTGACAAGACCAGACCACTCACTATACTAACCACGAGATTACCCTCATTATAATCAGCTGGAAAAGCGCGAAACCGGATCCAGACCGTTGCTGCCATAATGATCATCAGCGTGATCCAGTAAAGTACCTGAGGCGTGCTGGCTATCCGTTTAGGAGTTGGTTTGATCATAAGGATATAAATGATCACAACCGATAAACCCAGGCCTGTGCTAATGTACTGCAGCGCATAAAAAAGAGGGTATTTAACGCCATTATAAGGCACAAAAGTTCCTTCATAGAAGGGAAGTGTTTCAGTGAAATACGTATTGTTATGCGTAAAACTATCCCAAAAAATATGGGAGGCCGCTCCTACTAATGCGGACAGAAGAAATACCCAGCTATTCGCTTTAACATACGTTACAAAATCAAACTCCAGAAGTGTCTGCGCTCTGCGTTGAAAATATGCCGGAAGATTAGCTATCAAGTTTCTCTTCACTACGATATGAAAAATTAAAGCCAGAAAAAGTGATACAGGAAGATCAAAATAGATTAGCCCCGGAATGGTATGACTGTGTTCATCATCTACACTCATCTTGAAAAAGTACTCAAAGTCCGGGGAAATACTTCCAATCACCAGCCCCGTGGCTGAAAGATACCGGGACCGAAGTAGCGGCAAGATAATTGCAGGATGCGCTGGTGTAAAGGGCATGTTTTTCCAAAGTTAGGAAAATCAACAGGTTTTTGAAATTCCGGACTATCTTGCTATGTAACGATTGCAAGCTGAGCATGGACCGTATAATTTGTATCCAGGCGGATGAGCTTTATCATGGACCTGGTTTTCGGTAATTGCTTACACGCATGTGGGGAATTTCTGACACATATTCATAGCTAGAGAGTATGCTGGTGCTGACAGTTGTATGAAGACGCTTAGAATATTTACGTTCCTGATTCTGATAAGTACCGTGTTACCCGTTTCCGTTTCTGCGCAAGACGACGGAATAGAAGTATTTCTCAATCCCAAAAAATTCTATCGGAAGTTTTTCCCCAATCTGAAAATCAAAAAACCCAACATTGATTCGTCGTATGTGAAGTCCTACCCCAACTATCTTACGGTCGGCGCGCACTTGCTTCTTCCTGCTACCGATCTTGACATCCATTCACTAAGTTCTACCGCACAGGCATCAGATGCCTCCTCGCTTTTTCGAACCGACATTAACAATATTCTGGCTTTTTCGGCAAGCTATCGTTTCATCGGCGCAGGCTTCGCACTGGCTGTTTCCGGAAAAAAGGATAACCCGAACCTGGCATCAACCGCCTATCGCACGGCCACCATCAAGTACAACAGTGCTGCCTACTACCTCCAATTTAAATTCATGCGTACAAAGGGATTTACAGACGTGAATGAAAATAACGCAACGGATACGGCACCCTACACGAAACGGGATGACTTAGTGGTAAGGGAATATCAGTTTGAGGGCATGTATAATTTTGGCTGGAAAAAATACTCCTACTATGCACCCATCGATTATACGCAGCGCCAGTTAAAAAGCCATTTTGGAATACTTCTAAAAGCCGGTGCATATTATAATCAGCTGGCAGTTGATTCCAATCTGTTGACGGTAAAGCAAAGACCCTTCTTCGACGACTTTGAAGATGTTCGTAAGATCAGGACTACTTCCTTTAAGGTAGCTCCAGGAGCAGGTGCAAATCTTGTTTTTTACAGACGACTCTATCTGTCGGCGGCTGTTTTCACACCTTACAATCTATACTTTTATAAGTATTTTACCGTGGATGATCAGATAATTCAAAAAGGCGCCAGTATCGCTATTGTTCTTGATGCCACCATAAGTCTGGGTTATCAGTCCGAGCGCCTTTATGCCGGAATCCGATATCAGGCCGACAACAAGCAGGTGGAACTGAACACTGTTAAAATAAATACGCTGTTTAGTTATTTTGGATTTGATCTCGGGTATCGTTTCAAAGCACCACGTTTCGTTAAAAAGGTATATAAGGATACCATGCCACCCGGGATGTAGTCCCAAATGCTTGCCCTTCGGGATATACGGGAATAGGTAGTAGGTTTACGTTGCCGCAAAAAAAACTGATCGGCTACCGCGATTCCATACTTGTCTATTCGTCTTTGAAAACAAGAGCCCGAACGGCGATCTCAATAGGCAGTACTGTTCGTTTCAGAAATGGCGGATGTTTGGCCTGTAGACGTTAAAACAAAAGGTTCACAAAGTCTGTCTGGCAGTATCCAGTCAATGGTTTTTAATTTTATCTCTTCCAGATGAGTATTCCCTTCTGCAATTTTCAGAAACTGGTTAGGCCTGACATTTTTGAATGTTTGAACTTTTCCGCTTCCATGCCATCGTATTTCGATCTCGTCAATCATCGTCGCCTGACCGATCCCAATTTCTCTTCGAAGGGGCGATGCGCCAAAGCTTCCTCCCGAATTGACATCACGGTAAACGCTCCTGGAAATGCCGTTCTCTTTAAAGCTAATTTTCAGGCGAGTTCCAATTGCTGATCGGTTGGAGGTAGATCCTTCCAGCGCCAGACAGATCCAATTATTATTATTCTGACCTGGATTTAGAAATAGCGAATTCTGATACGCATCGCCGGGATAGGCACCCCCCATTTCAATATGAATATCCTGGTCTCCATCATTATCAATATCAGCAAAGGAAACGCCATGCCCTTTCTGCAGATGGCCTACCCGTGCCGATGCAGTAACATCTACGAATTGCTTCCCTCCTAAATTCATAAACATCTTATTGGGTATCAGTGATGAAAACTGTGGATTTCCGGTTCCCAGATACATGTCCTGGAAACCGTCATTATCGATATCTCCAAAATTGGATCCCATGGCAAATACATTATTATTTAATCCAAGTTTATTGGCAACGTTCGTAAAAGTCCCATCCTGATTGTTGTGATACAACAGCATCTTCTCAGGGCTTCCTGCAGGGATGTTTAGTTTTTCGGCGGCCATGTAGTAGGCGATGGGATTATCAAAGGTGTAGTCGCAAACAAAAATGTCCAGCCAGCCATCGTTGTCATAGTCCCAAAACCAGGTTACAAATGTTCTTCCTTGCTCATTGTCCAGGTGCGCCGTTTTGGTGACATCTGAAAATGAAATCTCATTCTCAGCGATCCCCATGTTTTTCAAGAGTATTCGTTCGCCATTCATCGTGGAGATGAAAATATCTATCCATCCATCATTGTCATAGTCGCCTGAAGTGACACCCTTCACAAATTTCAACACATCGGCGTTTGCCTTTGCCGCAATTTCCCGAAAAGTTCCATTCTTGTTATTGATGTAAAGTTCGCTTGGATGCGGGCTGTCGGAGGTTTCATTTCCAATAAACAGATCAATCCAACCATCGTTATTAAAATCGTTCCATGTCGCGGTTTGCGTCGGATGAAAAGACAGCAGCCCGCTTTCTTTAGTTACATCCGTAAAAGTGCCATTTCCGTTGTTTTTTAATAATGAATTAGGATCCCTGCCATTCTCGCCCTTCCAGGCTCCGCGCAACACCAGTATATCCTTGAAGCCATCATTGTTGTAGTCTGCCTGCATGATGTTCAGACCCCCGGTAATGCCACGTAGTCCTGTTTTATCTGACAGATCCGTGTATGTGCCGTCTCCGGCATTTCTAAAATAATGCATTTCGTCGTTAAAGGTCCAACCGGTAGTAAAAATGTCCAGATATCCGTCGTTATCAAAATCATCTACAACGCTCCCTCCCGACGGATTATTGATGTCGAGCTTCAAATCGCCTGCAATATCTTCAAATGCGTTTATCCGGTATGACGTATCACCCTCTATTCCCGGCAGTAAAAATTCATCAGGTACTCCGCTGGGATATTCCCCTAACGTCATGTAGGCTATGTTTAGAAGCCAGGCAGACTCCAAATCATCGGGGTACCTGGCAAGCAGTTTTTCCAAAAGCTTAATAGCTTCTTGTGCACCGAACGGATCCTTGTGAATGCCTAATCCTCTCAATGGAAGGATACAGGAGACAGAAGCATGGTTGGCAATACAATTGGATCGTTCGCCTAATCTTAAGTAGGCAATCGCCAGATCCCGCATGGCATCCTCCTGATGTCTGTTTGCACTTTCTGCGACTTCTTGAAATAAACTGATTGCCTGATCTTCTAAACCTGCCTCCAACAAACAGTTAGCTTTCAGATACTTAAAAATCAACACCTGATCCGGTCTGGTATCCTTTAAGTTAAGTAGGGAATCGGCAAATGCCATCTTCCATTCAATTGAATACTGTCCTTTTGTAACGAGCGATTTTGTTTTTAATTGAGTAAGGATAGCTTTCATTTCCTCATGACCAGAAAGTTTTTGTCTGCATGACACATGGCTAAGCAGGACTATTACGGATAGTATTATTAATCGCATGGGTTCAATTCGAGAGTAAGAGCAGAAGTATACTCAATCCGCAGGTAAAAAAACGGCTTATTTTGTCTTTACTCAAAAGTAAAAAAAACCATCTGTTCATCCATATCTACTCCTGATATTGTTTAGTGCCAGGATGAAAAGTGCGCCAGCTGTGCCAGAATTCCTGATAAGCTTTTACTACCCTCAGTCTTCCGGATGTCACAACATTATGTCCTGAAAAACTGTATGGGATTCCACTGGCATAGAGGGTATCGTTTCGGATTGAAAAATGAATGGAATCTACCGGCCGTTCAAATGCAGCAAAGCTTTGATTATCGGCAGACAGTGCCAGAACGACAGCCTTCCCTCCCACCTTATCGTTGATAATTCGCTTTTCCTTAAGTTCATTCCAATCATAGGCTTTACTTTCTTTATTGATCTGAATGCCGACAACCCATGATTTATCCTTCCAGGACAAGCTGTCTGTTCGTGTTAATTTGCCCTTGCTTTTTCCGCGCTCAAATCTTCCCAGAGAATCATAATTTTCTCTGGAGGCCTCATCCAGTTGCATGACCAGACCTTTGGGGTATAGTTCAAACCACTTTTTAACAGTCAGCTGGGTGGATTCCACTTCTGGCAAATGTTCCCCTTTAAGAGGACCGACAATGGCCTCTCCGTTCACCTGTCTCCACCAGCTACCAGTCGTTTCATCTTCAAACATGGCATTGAAATGATCCATTCCGACGAGCCGGAACTCTTCATGCTGATTCTTCACAACTGGCTTGAAGACACGCCCAGTACGGCAAACGTTGCAATAGGTAATTATCATGGGCTTTCCCCCGATTGTATCCCGCACCTGGTGATGGTAGGTAATGAAACGCAAGGGGTATGCTTTCGCTTCTCCGTTGTATTCCACACCCAAAACAATACTGCTATCCCTGAGCAGGTTTTCCGTCTGGGATTTGAAAGTCACCTTTTCAGGTTGTTTGAACATCTTATCAGCCAGCATCTCGAAATTGAACGTGTAGATGATGTAGAGCATGGCAGACAGCGCCGCTGCGGGTATCCACTTGTATTTAATTTGAAATGCGCTGAACGTCCCAACAACAATCATTGCCCCAAAAAAGAGTCTGAAATACCAGCGGTAGCTGTGCAGGAAGTAGGCGAGATCAATACTGTTCATTTGCTGACTTCCCGGCATTGGCATAATAAAGTACACCTTCAGTATTTCGAACAAAACAATACCGGCGACTCCTATATAAAATACTTTTTTCATTTCCTTGTTATTCTTAAAGCCCTCCACTTTTAAGAGAGGCAATGGTAAAATAATTAGTAGTTGTTGAAGGTTGAGTCCATTTAATTATTTGTATAAATCGAAATGAATATATCCTTCTTCAGCCCTCATCTTTCCGCGGTCTACATAGGTATTCCTATCCTGGGGAGCCCATGTACCCAATCCATCCACATACCGGTTGAACATACAAAAGGCTGCCGCGATCAGAACGGTATCATGGATTTCGCGATCTGTCGCCCCAAGACCACGGGCTTTTTCAATCTGATCAGCCGTAACTTGTTTTCCTCCTTTTTGCACGCTACCGGCTATTGCCAATAAAGCCTTTAGTTTATCCGATATGGATGTTGATTCGAAATCTACCTTCACCTGGTCGATGAAGCCCATGTCGCATTGCAAATAGTGCTGCGCAATCCCGCCGTGTGCATTCTGGCAGAAAAAACAGTCGTTCAGGTAGGAAACATACGTGGCGATCAATTCACGGTCTCCCCGTGATAGTGAACTCTCACTTCGAAGCAGGACTTCTGCCAGCTCATTCAGATGCCTGGCTGTTTCTGGTCGAAATGCCATTGGTCCGCGAATGCCCGGCAGCCCATCCGGTAGGTTAATGTGTGCCATCAGGAATTTACAGGTTTAGGTAACGAATATCCATTTGTTGCCAGGCGCTTACCCATTTCCTCATAAGCTTTCGGATCAGTTGGTGTCAGGGTTGCAAGTCCGTCCACATAGCGGTTGAACATGCTAAACGCTGCCGCGATCAGCACCGTATCGTGAATGTCCCTGTCGTTAGCACCAGCACGTATGGCCGCTTCAATGTCTTCCGGCTGAACTTCCATTCCATTTATTTGCACCTTACCTGCTATGCTCAATAGGGCCTTAATTTTAGGGCTAACTGGTGCACTCTTCACATCGACAATAACACAATTCACTAGATTACTTTCTTCTTTAAAAAGCTCTCTGGCTGCGGCAGCATGACTGCTCAGGCAAAAAGTACAATTGTTACGTGCAGAGACGTGCGTAGCGATGAGCTCGCGCTCTGCGGGTGTCAGTGGTGACTGACCACGTAAAAGTACCTGAGCCAATGTATACAAATACTGCCCTGTTTCGGGCCTGAACATTACCAGGCTTCTTATTCCAGGAATTCCTTCCGGTACAGCGATGTGTGCCATATTCGATGTTTATATTTTTTTTGAATAAATGAGAAATGAAAGCCCCACCAGGAAGATCATAGAAAAGGCGAACAATGAGTTGCCATACCCCCTAAACGTAACTACCAGTGCACCTACAAAGAATACGGCTGCCGCAGTGACGAACCTGCCGACATTAAAACAAAAACCTGTAGCCATAGCCCTAATAGAGACGGGAAAGAGTTGAGGAATATAAACACCCAGGAGACCCTGACTGATTCCAAACAGGAAGGACAACATCGCTATTTCAATTAACGTTATAATGGAAAATGTTGTATTCAGCTTGAATAAAAGGAATGAAAGTACAAAGCATCCGGAAAAGCAAAGGATCATGGATCGGCGTGTGCCTAATGCGTTAGAAACCCAACCTGATACAAAACCACCGGAAAGCCCACCAGCACCCAACAACATCATGCTGAGTCCTCTTTCGCGTTGACCATCCGAACCCGTTAGCAAGCTTTGAACCCAGGTCGGAACCCAGGAGAAGATAGCCCACAACCCGATTAGCATAGAACCGAAAATGATGGAACCATTGATAAGATCTTTGCGATACTCCCGAAGGTTTTCCTTTAGTCTTTTCTCATTAGGGTTTGTTCTCGCCGCTTTCCATTTTTCAGACTCTTTTAGCACCCAGATGGCTATAAAACCAATGAACAGTGGAAGAATTCCCATCATAAATCCTTCTCTCCAGCTTGACACCAGGTAGTTCACTGCGCCTGATGAAAAAATACCGATTGGAAATCCGATGGATAAAATACCAATAAAAACAGCCCGCGTACTTTGAGGCCAAACCTCAGAAAGTAATGTCGTATTGACAACCATCATACCTCCAACGCCAAAGCCACAAAAAAACCGAAAGGCCAGAATCATTTCCCATGACGATGCAAAGCTTATCAGGAATGTACACAATCCGAACATACAAATTGAGACAACCAGTGCGCGTACTCTTCCTATTCCGTCAGCAATCGCCCCCATAAGAAGTCCGCCGATCGCCCAGCCAACAAAATACAGCGCACTGATATAGGCACTTACCGGACTAAGTTCTTCCTCGCTGACTTTACCCAGCAAGTCTCCTACCAGTACAGGAAGGTAAACCGACATCAATGTTGAGGCGGTCCCTCCCATTATATTGGCTAAAAAGCAAATGCCAAATAGAACCCAATGATAGGCGCTGATCTTGTCCGCACCTATCCCGGCAACATTATCATCCAACGTGGATACCATTCTTAATTGAGTAATTGATCAAAAACTACTGAAACATAATACACGGCGCCAATCGAAGGCGAACCATAAGCCTGATATACCTGCTTATTGAACACATTATTGGCACCCAATTTAATAATTGATTTCATCGGAGACACTTTGTAGCTCACCTGAGCATCGACAATAGAATACGCATGAATTGTTCCAGGCCGCATTTGATTGAATGTTCCGTACCACTCAAAAGTATCCTGCCAACGCCAGGCAACATTGAAACCGAAATTATTAACAACCGAACTGTTGCCAAAGGTTACGGTGGTCCGATACTTCGGGGTATTGAAGCGTGGTATTTCATTTGGATCTGCATTTTGCAAATTAAAGTCTGCCCAGGTTCCATTGGCTCCAAGGGTAAAGTTTTTAGGAAGCAGATACGATAGTCCCAGCGTTGCGCCCTGTGATGTAACTCTGTCATCCGCATTGGTATACAGCTGGAAAAGATGGCGGGTACTTTCATCGAGTAGATCGGCGGCAGCTTCCGGGTTAATGGTTCCATCAGCACCTAACACCGGATTTTGAGGCTGCATGACTACCTCATTCAGGATAAAGTCATTGTAGCTGCTGAAGTAATAATTGGCATCAATTAATACTTTGGTGTCAATCAACCCCTTGTAGCCAATTTCAAAAGTCTGAATCCGCTCTGGTTTGATATAGGGAACATTTGATTTCACCAATAAATCTTTAGAGAAAGCAATAGCTTGTGCGCTCGCCTGGTCGGGCGTTGCACCACCTTGCAATGCACCATAGTACGCACCATAGTAGGCATTAAAGAAAGGATCCAGCGAAGCCGCTGTGACGGAATTTTCGTACACATTCATGCCCCTGCTGTTGTCGGGGACACCGCCCAGAATGGTTATCGGACCCGCATTAAGTTTGATATACTGGTCACCCGGTGTCGGGTTTCGAAATCCGGTCTGAAAGGAAGTCCGCAAATAATGATTGTCGGCGACGTTGTAAACTGCCGAAAAGCGTGGTGTAAAACGGCCTTTGAAGTTCTGGTTCTTATCATAACGCAATGACCCGGAAAGTTTGAGTTTATCGTCTGCGAATTTCCTGGAAACCTGTACAAAGACACCACCTTCTTTGATCGTCACCTTGTTGTCGATATCATCATACAAGGTGCCGTTGGTAAACATGTCGTACATTCTGAAATTCCCACCTACCAGGAGATCCACTACTTTTAACTGGCTGCTGAAATCGTATTGCCCTTCTACATGGTAGAGTTTGCTTTGGCTCAAAATCCCTGCGCCTCCCATACCCTGAACTGAAATAAGCCTTTCTTTTTCGCGGTTAAAGGCGGCGGATTCAGGCAGATATCTGCCCTGATCAGCGAAAGTCCGGGCAGCAGAATGGTCTTCAGCCGTAACGTTATTAATGTTTCCGCTGAACGCTTCGGTGTATCGGGTATACCACATCGCGTCTGCCTGATCTGCACTGACTACATTGCCCGACAGATCCTGTACCCAGGTTCTGTTTATCAACTGGCCCAGGCCTTTTCCGTTATACGAGTCTTTTGAATCTTCAAGGCTGGTGTACGCGCGGATAAAGTAATTACTGCCCTTCATTTCAACACGATGCTGCTGGAAGTTGAAGTTGTTCAGCTGAAAGCGATTACTTCCGGTGTACGCTGCTCTTCCCTGGTTGTAATTGTATTGATAGATCAACTCAATATTATCGGTTACCCGATAATGCAGGGCTCCGTTAAGTTTCGCACTATACACATCGTAATCAAGAAGGAAACGTTCCTCATAACCGGTCCGTGACACCAGTCCAACACCCGGAATTTCTGTCGCGGCATCGTCACCATAAATATTTAAAGCATTACGGCCAGGATTGTTATCACCCCGATCTTCCTCGGGTGTTCCAGCAGCCACATCGGTATAGTTCGTTGCATACCAATCCAGTCCGGTGAAGTAAGAAGCGTTGAATTTGAATGCGAAACGGTTGTTGAAAACCTTCGCGTAACGAATTGAGTAATCATAAAGTCCGTTCGGATCAGCATACTCTTCGTTGATGTGATTGACTCCCACCCTGACCTGTGCGCTCAGTCCCTGATACATAAACGGATCCTTGGTCCGCATCATCAATATGCCGTTGAAGGCTACTGGTCCATACAATGCAGAGGCTGCGCCAGGGATCAATTCAGCACTTTCCATATCGAGGTCGGATGATCCAAATAGGTTTCCAACTGCAAAATTCAACCCCGGCGTTTGATTATCAACGCCATCAACCAATTGCAGAAATCTGGCATTTCCGGTATCGTTAAAACCTCTTGTATTGATTTGTTTGTAGGTGAGTCCGCTGGTGATCATCTCAAGGCCTTTTAGATTCTGAAGGCCTTCATAAAAATTTATTGAAGGTGTTTCCCGGATGGCTTTGGTATCAAGCTTTTCAATACTTACCGGCGATTGAAGGATACTTTCCTCTACGCGCGACGCAGAGAATACCATTTCGTCCATGAGGACTGCCTGACCAGTGAGTTTGATATCAAGTTGACTTTGTCCGGTTACTTCCACCTCTTGTTTTTGGTAACCCAGTACCGATACCACCAAAGTTAATGGAGTGGGTATTGATACATTAAAGGTAAATTCACCATTCGTATCGGTTGATGTTCCTGTGAGCTTTCCTTTGACAACTATCGCGGCACCAACTATTGGTGAGTTTGTTTCAGCATCAGTGACGGCTCCGGATATTGTAGTACCCTGCGCAATAATCTGAGTTAGGCATGTAGATGTAACTATAACAATAAGTAGTAGTTTTTTCATAAGCGATAAGATAACTCGTTGGTTTTAAGAATGGTGCTTTTTCATTTCATCATAGGCTTGTGGATTTCGCGTATAGCCATGATGTACAATCCTTTCGGCGAGCCCGGCATAGAATGCTGGATCTGCCGGCGTAACGGTGGATAACCCATCAACATACCGGTTATAGAGGCAAAAAAGAGCGGCAATTAAGACAGTATCGTGGATTTCAATGTCGGTAGCGCCTGCTTTTTTCGCACGGTCAACAGACTCCGTCGTTACACTTTTTCCACTTTGCTGGACCTGCTTTGCGATCGTAAGCAATGCCTTTATTTTTTCGCTGACGGGTGCCATTTCAATATCAATCTTTGCTTGCGCTGTCGTCTCACATTCGCCGTACAGAAGATCGGCAGCGGCTGTATGTGCCGTTGTGCAGAACTTACACTGATTATTGTACGACACAACTGTTGCGATAAGTTCACGTTCACCTTCCGATAACGTTGAAGGTCCACGAAGCAGCAGCTGCGTCAGATCACGAATCGGCTGTGCCGAGTCTTTTCGGTATTCAAGCAGGCCGGTGATTCCCGGCAAATGCTCTTCTACAGGTATATAAGGCATACTATATCGTTTAAGTGTAAGAGGCGGACGCCTGCCAGTGAACCCAAACACCGACAGGCCTTCCGCACTTTAGAAACCGAGGCCCATGATTGAATATGGTTATGCAACGCACCTATTCAAATCCTAGATAAGTAAACTAAGTTGATTGATCTAGATCCGCGAATCATCAATACGAAAGCTTCGTTGAATGAAATCCGTACTCCGGAAATTTCACGAATACCACGTTTGAACAGGATATCTAATACTACGCGGAGAAACTACCCCAGGCACCTGGGCGGTGGAGAGTTCACTGGCGAAACCAGTACAAGAAGTCTGCATACAGGTTCGGCAAAGGTATATTCCCTTGACCATCCCTGAGATAGAGAAATTTCAGTCTGAATACTTTTTACATAGTCCTTCATCAGACTCCCTAACAGTTTCAGCGTATTTTGTGACGATGCGGGCAATTCATTGGTAAGCTTAACATAGTCGGACATCACTCCGAAAAGTTTCTTTTCATTGAGATCCTTAATACAAACAATGTACAACGTATCCCTTTCCAGTTTCTGTTTAACCAGGCGATAAAACTCATCTTTGTACTGAAATTCGCCATCTACCCTTTCATAAGACTTAGAATCCATCCAATAGGGTAAAGCAAAGGGAATCTTGAGGGTGATCGTTTCATCAGCGGAATAATCTTTCGAATCCAGGCGCAATATCAATTCTGATTTTGCATGGTAACGCATTCCCATATACACGAAATAGTATCCTATAAATTGAAACAGGAAGAGAGCGAGAAGCGTTATGGAAAACAATTTTTTCAACGTAACAGTATATCAACGGTACATATTTCGTAAAAAGTTTCCAGAAATCAACCAGTTGACTCAAATATTTCAATCGATGACGTCCGCTACCTTCCGGTTACTGAGGAAAATCATTCCTATCACGAAACATAGGGCAGCTACAATGATCGGGTACCATAGTCCGGCAAAGGGGTCTCCACCCGGATTACTTTCCGTTCTGCTCGATTCATACAGCATAGTGGCGATGAAGGGAGTTAACCCTCCAAAAATTCCATTTCCAATATGATAGGGCAAGGACATAGACGTGTAACGAATACGGGTCGGAAACAACTCAACGAGAAAGGCTGCAATAGGACCGTACACCATAGTTACGAGTACCAGTTGGATCAGCACCAGCCCTGCCATCGCCCAAAACCCATTTGTCCCCAATAGGACTTCCTTTTTGTTTTCAATCTTCGGTGCATTTGCACTGCCGGCCTTTGGAATTAACTCTGTTACCGTTTGTTTAACGCTGTTGTTCTCTCCATAAAATTGAATTGTCTGCACCGTTACAACGGAATCACCATTCGCATTCAGGGCCAAAGATTTTTCAATACGCTTCAGGTCTGTCATCTCTTGTTGGTGGCTTGTGTCGGCAAGCGCGTACATCTTCTTGTAGATTGGCCGGTAAAGAATCACGGCCATAAACATGCCGATCATCATGATCATCTTTCTGCCAATTCTGTCAGACAGCCAGCCAAAGTAAATGAACAACGGTGTGCCGATCAGAAGAGCAACGGCGATGATGTTACGTGTCTGCACAAAATCGACACTGCACGTTTTTTCAATAAAGGTCATCGCATAAAACTGTCCGGTATACCATACTACACCCTGCCCGGCCGTTGCTCCGAATAACGCTATGAGAACAAGTTTGAGATTCTCTTTTTTTCCAAAACTTTCCTTAATCGGGTTCTTTGAAAGCTTGCCTTCCGCCTTGATTTTAGTAAACAAGGGAGACTCCTGCATGCGCAGCCTGATAAATACTGAAACTCCGACCAGCACTGCTGAAAGAATAAAAGGAATTCTCCATCCCCAGGCATTAAACTCCTCTACTCCTATAGTTTGCCTCACGGCGAGAATAACACCAATAGAAACAAAGAGGCCAAGGGTGGCCGTAGTCTGGATGAAGCTTGTATAAAAGCCTCGTTTTGAAGCCGGTGCATGCTCGGCAACGTAAGTTGCTGCACCTCCGTATTCACCTCCCAGCGCAAGTCCCTGCAGCAAGCGCAGCATCAATACGAGGAACGGCGCCAGCATACCAATAGTCTGATACCCTGGTACGATACCGATGGCAAATGTTGATCCACCCATCAGGACAAGCGTGACAAGAAAGGTATACTTTCTTCCGACAATATCACCCAACCGTCCGAATACAATAGCACCGAATGGTCGCACCACAAAACCGGCAGCGAATGTAGCGAGGGTCGAAAGAAATGCCGCGGTAGGATTTGTCTGTGGAAAGAACTGCTCCGACAGGATAATGGCCAAACTTCCAAAGATATAGAAGTCATACCACTCGATGAGTGTTCCTACCGATGAGGCAGCTATGACAAACCAAAGTTTCGACTTCTCCTGCGGGGTAATAACGGTCGTATGCATCTTAGATTAATATTGAGCGGGTGGAAATATAGGGAGAAATTGAAACGCCGCAAATCATAAATACACATGAATCTGGCTTATTCAACCTCACAAGACCGAATGCAGGCAACTATTTTGGCTATGTTGATAAACAAAATAGCCGTGTAACGCGGCGAATTAAAAAGCAGGAGTGATCAATGATGTTCATCATGTTCGGCTGCAGCCCCATACCAGGTTTCCTGTAGTTCATGAAACAAATCATGCAGTGCGGTCAAAGACTCACCGATCTTATCAGGATCGCCGGAGTTCGCGATATCGGCAAATGCTACTGTTGCGTCCGTTAACTCTTTTAACCTGGCTTTTGTATCATCATTATCCACGCGGTCAGGCACGGGCGCTTTTGCCCAGTTCTCTGCCGCAGAAACCAGAGATGTTGAATTTTTTATTGCAGGGTCCAGATTAGCAGAATCTTTATACGGGTGGAAAGACTCGGCCATCACCAGATGAAAATCATCCATTTCCTTCCACGCGTCCGCGGAAGCAACGTGATGTTCACCGTCGCCCTGGCCGTCCTTCTTTTGGGTACATGAGGCCGCAACAAATACAACCAACAAAACAACCAGGGGAAATATGTTTCTTAAAGTCATCCGGATTAAAATTAATGTGAATGTTTATGTACTTACTATGTATACCAATTTATTTTTCCTTCACCCTGTATTTTCTGCCACCTTCCAGCCTTTTTATCAATCGCTTCAATGCATCGAGGTACAAGGTAATAAAGAGTATCAGTGTCATGGCCCAGATAACCGAAATATTGAAGTACAGGGTATCAAAGTAGTGACCCAGAAAATGCTTGGTTGGTTGAAAAAGGTTTGCGGAAAAATCGAACTGATGGTTTGGTTTATGATCATCCAGATAGATCGGGTAAATACGTTGTACAAGTTTCCCCTTGTACTCCACGCGCCGTACCAGTGTGGAATTATTTTCAACTGCGTCTGCTACTGCTTTGTTCGCAAATCGGTTCCTCATTGCTTCGTAGGCGGCTGTCAGCTCTGGTGTGGCTGTCAACTTAGCTACCAGTTTATCGCGTTCTTCAGTGGCGCGCTTCATTCTCAGACTATAATAGTCGCGAAGCTTATGAAGAAACGTGGAAGTCTGTTGTAACAGGGCTGAGTCCAGTTTGCCGATTTCCAACCTGTCAACTTCCGGGAACTGTTCCTTTCCAATAAATTTTAGTTCATTATTTATCTCATTCCGAAGCAATGTTAAGGAGTTGGTCATCTTTTCAGAATTCCTGTTTTGCCATTGCGACGGGTTGTTCAGGCAATAGGCCAATTTGGATTCGAGGGCTGGGATATAGTAGACCCTTTTATATTCAGCTTCAGCCTTAAGCTTATCCATCGGATAAAACTGCTTTTGATAGGCATTGTCTTTAAACTGCGTCACCATAAACGCTTCATATGCCCATCGCGAAGCCATAATCTGACCGGCCAGCGGTACGCCTACCGGCTTTCCTACTGCCGGATTAAATTTGTCAAAACTTATCACGGTGCCGCTTAGCAACAGTTGAGGAATAACTAGTAGTGGAATCAGAATGTAGATCGTAACGGCCGAGTCAAATGAAGCAGAAATATTAAGCCCAAGCATGTTTGCGAAACATGAACAACTAAACAAAATTAGCCAGTAGCGTAATTCCGCAAGAGGAATCTCCAGGATTGTATTACCTACTAAAAGGAAGAGCATTGCCTGTATTGCCGAAAACGTAAACATGACAATTACTTTTGATACCAGGTAACTGCTCCTGCTGAGGTGAAGAAATTCCTCCCGCTTGAGAATCTTCCGGTCGCGAAAAATTTCTTCAGCACTCATAGTAAGTCCAAAGAACAGTGCGACAACCACACTCATGAAGAAGTATACCGGGATGTTTGAATTGTTGAAAAAAGTATAAACGACAGACTCATCGTTCTCTGATTCCTTATAATATTTCACCATTATGGCAATGAAGAAAGCCAGTACGGGTGCCTCCAGGAGATTAATGTAAAGATACTGTTTGTTCGCGATCTTGGCCAGCACGTCTCGGGTGATAAAGACCCTGAGCTGATCTAGCCAGTTTGGAATTTTTTGTGCTATTGGTAAACTATCTTTTACATGCTCGACTTTCGGGATTTTGAGTTTTTTCTTAAAATACTGATACCACTGTCCCGGCGACACTTTTCGCGTATTCGTCAGCCTTCCATATTCATTGACAATTCTGGTTTCAATGATGCTAAAGATCTGTTCAGGATTAATGTTCCCGCATTCCGGACATGCACCTTGTGTTTTATTCGCGGCATGAATTATATCCCTGAAATAGATTACAGATTCAATCGGATTACCATAGTAGATCTGAAAGCCTCCAATATCCATAATGACGAGCGTGTCGAACATTTTGAAGATGTCTGAAGAGGGCTGATGGATCACTACAAATACCATTTTCCCACGAAGAGATAATTCCTTCAGCAGGTCCATGATATTTTCTGAATCCCGGGAGGATAACCCTGACGTTGGCTCATCTACAAAAAGGATAGTAGGCTCCCGAAGTAATTCAAGCGCAATATTTACTCGCTTTCGTTGCCCTCCACTTATGGTTTTTTGCATGGGAGACCCCACTGTGAGATCGCGGATTTCTGTGAGCCCCAGGTTTACGAGCACCCGTGTAACCAGGTCAACAATTTCTTTCTCGTCGTATTGCCCGAAACATAATTTCGCCGCATAGTACAGGTTTTGAAAAACCGAAAGCTCCTCTATCAGCAGATCGTCCTGCGGAACGTAGCCGATGATTCCCTGAACCCGCGCAGGATGTTCATGAATGTCGATATCATTAACCAATACACGTCCGCTGGATGGTTTTTCGGAACCGTTAAGCACATTCAGAAGCGTTGACTTTCCAGAGCCGCTTGCCCCCATCAGACCAATCAGCTTGCCTCCTTTTTCGGCTATGTTGACATTTTGTAACCCGGCGCGTCCGCTCTTGAAATGATAGAATATATGATCAGCTGTAAACGTAATTTTTGACTGGCTTTCATCAGTAAGAAATTGCCCGATAATGTCACTGTAGTAGATGGGTCCGACTTTGTCACCACGGATTGTACTGCCGGTAGGGAAAATGTCAATCTTTCGGCTCTTCAGTAGAATACTGTTGACGTATAACGTTGTAATACCAAGGTACTTGATCAGGTAGATTTCAGAATCAGGCAGGTGGAGTATCGCGATCACTCCGGTAAGATCTTTCTCAATAAGCCGGGGACCTGGGTATTCGCCGGATCCTTCATCAATTACCAACACGTCTTTCGATGCAAGCTCGTCGATATCAGTGCCGGTCACAAAAGACTGTAGTGTCTGAACATCTTCCTTCTCCAGCTTTAATGCCTGACCAATGTAAAAAATCAGGTTTCCCTGGCGTTCAGAAATTTCATCGTCGGCATAAACCAGTTCAATGATTTTTACAATCAGCACGATCTTCTGCTGTGTCGTGAGGGCCTGATTCACCTGCTTCACGATCTTCATAATCTTGGCCCAGTCATCAACAAACTGCTTGGTGTCAGCGTCGAGGTTACTGAGTTCCTGGCGTGAATCTACTTCTTGAGATTGTGCAAATTCATCAAAAAGTTTCAGGTAATAATTTGTTGCCTCGCGATTAAGATGGACGCTCAGGAAGTCCTTGATATTATTTCGTTCAACCTCCGTGATCCGCTCACGGGCAACGATGGCGAAAAGTTGTAGAATAGCTTTGAGTAATTCTTCGCTCATGGTTTGGTTTAGGCCCCTAAAATAGCTTTTAAAACGGCAAAATTAAAAGGGAGCACGCCGATAATACGAAACTAAAAAGGCAGGAAATAGATCCTGCCTTTTTATCCTGAGTTCCTTAAATTTTATCCAATTTTTGAGATCAGCAAATCACCCAGCACAAAAAGTCCTTCCCGCAAGTATTCATCCTCCATCTCCAGCATGTCTATCGTCGTTCCGGCTTCCTTACCCGTAATGGTAGTGTTCAGTTTATCACTTTCAGCCCTTTTCCTCTCAGCTTCTGCAATTTCTTTCTTCCTGACACTTTCATTTAAAGAGATGGTTGTCTCGTGGTAACTTTTTCTTGTCTCGTCGATTTCAGCGGCAAAACTTTTTAGATGCTTGTCTGTCTTCAGCCTTTCCTGATACAATTTATTCAACGAGGCCAGCGTCTTGTCATTGATCATCGGAGTTCTTTGGTACAACGTTCCGCCAATTTCATCCCATGCCAATGCGCTGGCACTGGAACTTTCACCAAATTGTTCAGGATCAAGTGCAGTTGGTAGTTTAATGTCGGGGTCAACTCCTTTGTGTTGGGTGCTGCTACCTGTTACACGGTAGAACTTTTGAAATGTAATCTTCAGCTCGCCAACCTGACTCTTTTGATCGGTAATATATCGTTTAAGATCAACAACGGTTTGTACTGTTCCTTTGCCATAGGTTGATTCACCGATAATCACACCCCGGTGGTAATCCTGTATTGCACCGGCAAAAATCTCAGATGCCGAAGCGCTGAATCGATTGGTTAAGACTACGAGTGGTCCGGTATAAGCGATCGCAGGGTCATCGTCATTTCCGATTTCAACCTTGTTATTGGAATTCTTGACCTGAACAACCGGGCCGTCTTTGATAAACAATCCTGTGAGGTCAATCGCTTCAGCAAGAGATCCCCCGCCATTGTTGCGCAGGTCAAGTGCCAAGCCGTCAATCTTTTCCGCCTGAAGTTCTTTTATAAGGCGTTGTACATCGCGGGTTGTACTCGTATAGTTCGGGTCTCCCTTTTGGTAGGCTTCGAAGTCCATATAAAAACTAGGCAACGTGATTACGCCCAGCTTAAGGGTCTTACCGTTCTTTTGATAGTTAATGGTGCTCTTTTTGGCTTGCTGATCTTCCAGCTTAATTTTGTCTCTTACCAGTGAGATAACCGTCGAAGGTCCCGTGATTCCGGTTTCGGCGGGTAAGATTTGAAGTCTCACGGTAGTCCCCTTCGGGCCTTTGATAAGCTTAACTACTTCATCAATTCTCCAACCGATAACGTCAACCATTTCTCCCTCAGCACCCTGTGCAACGCCGATGATCCGGTCGTTAACATTTACCAGTTTGCTTTTATCAGCAGGTCCGCCGAGGATTACTTCTGCAACACGGGTATAGTCATTTTCAGTTTGGAGCCGCGCTCCAATTCCTTCCAGCGACAAGCTCATTTGCTGCTTAAACAAGTCTGCAGCTTTTGGTGAAAAATAATTTGTGTGCGGATCGTACGACTCAGTAATCGTATTCATGTACATGCTGAATACGTCTTCACTGTTAAATTGCTGAATAGATTTGCTTAAACGAACATACCGGTCCCGCAGAGTCTTCTCAATTTCCGCCTGTGGTTTCCCAGCCAGCTTAAGACTCAGCGCCTGACTCTTAATAATTTTTCTCCACACCTCATTTAAGGCTGTTTCATCCTTGCACCATGGTTCCTTGTCACGATCCGTCTGATAAACTTCATCAATACTGTAATCAAACTCATTAGCTACCAGGCTTTCGAGTACATGAGCCAACCGTTCATCGAAGCGTTTCCGGAAGATACTATAGATTTCATAGGCTATATCCACGTTTCCTGCACGCGTAAAATCATCAATCAGAAATTTATATCGGTCAAATCCCGCCAGATCCGAAGCAGTGAAATAGGTTTTATTATTATCCAGGCTCTTGATATACTCTGTCAGAATTACGGCCGACAACGAGTCATTCAGGCTAATCTTTCGGTAGTGATTATTATCCAGGATAAAGGCAATGATCCTCGCTTCCTTGCCATAAATAGGTTTTGCCCTTAGTTGCGTGGTATCTGCAATATGAATATCGAGCGCAAGCCCCACAGAGATTCCAATAACACTTAAAATGCCTGCTAAAAGTACTTTTTTCATCTTAACTGGAAGTTTACGATTTGTATTCGTCAAAAGTTGTGCCGTACAATATAACGTGAGTGGACCGGTTTAGGTATCTGGGTTCCTCTGTAACCAAGCCAATGCACTTTTTGTTCGCCCTGCTGCGTTTTTAGGCAGATTTTTCGGAATCGTATTCGTCTAAGAATTTTTGAGCCTGATCGATATTCTGGAATTCATAGAACTTTTTGCCACCCTGAGCCGAGTGAATTTCGACCTTTACCAGGTCGATGTTCTTGTTTTTTTTGTAAACGTGCCTTGTGGCCTTGCGATAATCGTCGACCTCTTTGGTGGAAATATTAAAAGCCGTTGCCCGCACGGATTTACAATAGTAGCACTGAAAATGCTTGATTAATTCACCGGGGTTATCCTTACTCGGCTGTCGGGTAACCTCTTCCTTCACCACCTTCATGGTATAAAATCCACAGCTGTTACATTTCAACGCCTCAAGGTGCCCGGCGTACTTTTCGATTTTCACTTCGCCCGATTTTTCATCAACCCATACGTCATAGTCAATGGAGAATACATTCTCCTCTGCGAGCATTCCCTCTTCCAGGTGCACGTCTTCTTCCTCTTCACCAAGTAGTCTCAGTTTGTTTCCAGACTTTCCTACTCTGGGCATGTACCTCCACTTCTTCAATTTTTTGTGCAGGACGGTAGGGTAGTAATATTCAAGAATAAGAAAAGCCACATAAGCAACCAGGGTACCGCCGGCAATAGAAATGAACAAGCGAACAAAAAACCACACACCAAGCGTAGTAAGTTCCTGCATGCCATACAGGTTGATAGCCATTACCGCGGTAAGTCCGAGGAATACAAATACCTTTTTGTAGTTGCTGATTTCGTGGATGTTGATGTACTCATATTTTCCTTTGAAACTTCGTATGGCTGATATCCTCAAGTTGTGAACGAGATAGATGACCAAAGCTAAAGATGCCATAAGAATGGCACCTATAATCATCGCATAATTCCAGTACTCAAGAAATGTGCTGGGAGTTTTTGTTTCCATAATTAACAATTCGTGCTCCTAAATATAAAAGATTAAAATGAATCCTGATGTGATCTGATCACCATCGGTTTCTCCGTAGCCAAGATCGATATCGATTAATTCGAACATCCCCAAACTTTACTCCACAATGAGGGTCTCACTCTAGTGAACATGAGCGTTTAATACGACCTAAGTATTCATTGAATTTTGAGGAGATATAAATCTATTTATCAACTAGTTATATGAGTATGAGTTAATCGGCACCTGTAATCCTGGGTCACTTCTGCCACTATTTTTGACCGATTAATTTTGTGCAATATTGTACATAAATACTTGCTTAATTTATCGTAATGAATGTATATTTGTGCATTAATACACAATATTATGAGTGAATATGAACGCAAAAAACTGGAAGCAGACTTGAAAGCCTTCGCTGCCAGGAACTTCATAAAACCTTCGGAATGCAGAAATCTTGAACAAATCCGGTTCTACGTCCGCGAATTGTGCCTGAAGATTGAGGAATTTGAAAACAGATTTAACTACGTGCCAGGGTATGCGTACACCCTTCTTGCACAGTATAACTCACGACAAAACGGGATTATAAATACAGATTTCAGAGCAACGTACTGTTAGAAGTCATGATGCGGTACATCCCCTCCCCTATTCCGATCCAGTATAGTTTTCTGTACAGTGCCAGGGCGAATGCATCCGGGCGGATGCAATACCACAAGATAAAACCGGGCCACAGTAAACTCCGCATCAGCCGCACGGAGTTTATCAAGACATATAATGAGGCACATATCCTGGCGATCAATCCCCTGCAGCTCAATGGGCAGGATGCCATCTTTCAATTTGAATTTTACCTCTAAGCCCTGGATAAAATTGCTTCCAGGTTCGCGGGACTATAGTTCACTGATTTAAGGGTCTTGTTATCAACAGCGCGGTAAATCAGCCAAAGGTCACCTTCCTGACGGTAATAGCATTCTGTACCATCCTTTTGTTTGTAAAATTCAACAGTGGCTTTTGCTTCCTCTTCGGAAATACATGCCTTACTCATATTTGATCGCTGAACCTCGTCGAACAGCGCCTTGAATTTTTCGCCCAGACCAAACTCAAGGATGGCGCCGGCAAGTACGTATTGAATATCACACAGTGCATCGGCAACCTCCACGATATCCTTTTCCAGAATTGCTACTTCCAATTCCTTAAGCTCCTCAGCAATCAACGCCACACGAAGCTTGCACCGGTTTTCATCAGGGATGGCAGGTGTTTCCAGAATCGGATGCTTAAAGGTTTTGTGAAATTCTGCGACAAGGCTTAGGGCTTCAGGTTGTTTCATACTATTTAAGGAGATTTTACAATACAGTGGAACCTTATTTAATGGCCGAATAACGCAAATTGAACTCAATATTAAAAAAATCGACCTTCGGGTGGTACATCGTATTTGTTTCGTTCAGCATTCGTACCAACGGATGCTTTTTTATATTTGCACGCTAAATTGAGACTGATGGTAACGAAGAACTTTGTTGAGGAACTGCGATGGCGAGGGATGATCCACGATTTAATGCCAGGTACGGAAGAACAATTACTAAAGGAAAGCACGTCTGGTTATATCGGATTCGACCCTACAGCCGATTCCCTTCATATCGGTCACCTGGCACAAATCATGACATTGCTGAATTTTCAGCAGGCCGGACATAAGCCGTATGCCTTAGTAGGTGGTGCAACCGGAATGGTCGGTGATCCTTCCGGTAAGTCGGCTGAAAGGAATCTCCTTTCAGAAGATGTCCTGCTTCATAACGTCGCATGTGTTAAGGCCCAGCTGGAGAAATTTCTGGACTTCACCGGCGCTAACGCAGCGGAGATGGTAAACAACTACGATTGGTTTAAAGAGTTTACGTTCCTTGACTTTATCCGCGACGTGGGCAAGCACATTACAGTTAACTATATGATGTCCAAAGATTCTGTGCAAAAAAGGCTGGAGTCCGGATTATCGTTTACTGAATTTACGTATCAGTTAGTGCAGGGGTATGATTTTTACTGGCTCTATAGCAACAAACAATGCAGAATCCAGATGGGTGGCTCTGATCAGTGGGGGAATATTGTAACTGGCACAGAATTGATACGGCGCAAGTGTAACGGTGATGCTTTTGCCCTTACTACCAAACTTATCACGAAGGCAGACGGAACCAAGTTCGGAAAGACTGAAGGCGGAAACATCTGGCTTGATCCTAGAAAAACATCTCCCTACAAATTCTATCAATACTGGCTCAATACGTCAGATGAAGATGCCGCCAATTTTATTAAAATTTTTACCCAGTTATCCCGTGAGGAAATAACACAGCTGATTTCCGAGCATGATGCTGCACCGCACCTTCGAAAACTTCAGCAGGTATTGGCAAAGGATATTACCTCGCGAGTACATTCCGAAAGTGAATACACCGCGGCATTAGCAGCATCCAATATCCTGTTTGGAAATTCAACTACGGAAGAACTACAGCGGCTGGACGAGGACACACTTTTATCTGTTTTTGAGGGCGTACCACAGGCGGTAATCAGTAAAGCCGACTTAGAAAATTGCGCTACAGTCACTGATTTACTTACGGGAGCAACGCACGGGCTGGTGTTTCCTTCCAAAGGGGAAGCCCGGAAAATGATCCTCGCTGGCGGAGTCAGCATCAACAAGGCGAAAATTATGGATGCGAATGCAAAGCCAGCATTTGAACTTCTTCAAAGCAAATATTTGCTGGCACAGAAAGGCAAGAAGAATTATTATTTGATTGTGGTGGAGTAAAAAGCGCTACCCGAACAGGTAGCGCCTTCCTGCTACTATCAGTCATCATCTGACCCATTGAAAATTCTGTACTTCAAGTAGATCTGAAGTACGCCATTCTTTAATTCAGTATTGCCGAAACTCTCGCCTTCTTTAAGAACGTTGGACACACCAATAATATATCGCACGCCAACACCCAGTTTAGCCGGCAAGTCAGCTTCAGCACCGACCGCAATACCGATATCTGTGGACTTGAAGTCATCCTTGATATCCTCTTTGTCACCGTCGAACTCCTCATCAGCCGAAATAAGAATGCCAAACTGAGGTCCGGCATGCACACTAAACATATCATTAATATCGAATCGTGCCAGCACCGGCACATTAACATAGTTGGTTATAATAGAGTAATCATACATATCCTCACTATCCTTACTTCCCTGTGTGGAAAAAAGAAGTTCGGGTTGTAATCCCAGTTTTTCAGAAAACATCCAGGTAACAAAGACGCCTCCGTGGAAACCGATTTTTGCTTTTGTATCGGGTTCATAGTCGCCGCTAATTTTCTGATTAGCAATATTTACTCCGGCTTTTACACCAAAGTCGAGGCCTTGTGCATGCAGGCCTTCGGAGCAAATCGAAATAATCAATAAGATGGGAATTAGAGTCTTCATAGTCTTGAGGGTTTATTGTGAATAATAAAAACTGTCGACAATAGAACTCCTCTAAATTAATAAATTGGGAAGTATATTAAAAGAAAGAGCCACCATACCGGCAGCTCTTCTTTTGTCAATGAGCGGTTATTTTACTATTTCTTACCAAAAAGCTTATAACAAGCATATATCTGGATGGCACTATTCTTGACCTCCGGGGTTTCAACGTCTTCTTCTGCAATTTGCGTGAATCCGATTATGTACCGGGCACCAAATCCCAAGCCCATTGGCAAATCTACCCCGAGTCCGAAAGCGCCAGCAATATCCGTCCCTTTAAATTCATCTTTAACATCTTGCTTGTCACCTCCCGATTCAAATTCTGCAGACAGCAGGAATCCAAACTGAGGCCCTGCATGGAGACTAACTACTTCAGTGACATTATACCGTACAAGAACTGGCACGGTTAGATAATTGAAATTAGTCTTGCCATCAATGAAATCATCATCAAACGTAGACCCTTGCATAGAGAACAGAGCCTCGGGCTGAAGACCTAAGTGTTCCGTGAACATCCAGGTAACAAATCCGCCGACATGTAGTCCTGCCCTGGCTTTAGTATCAATAGAGGTTCCATCGAAAGTGATTTTTTGGTTAGCAAGATTTAATCCCGCTTTAATCCCACCGCTGATCCCCTGAGCAAGAGAGCAAAAAGCGAAAAGCAATACAAAACTAGTTAATGTTAATTTTTTCATAACGCTGGTTTTTGTTTTTGAAAAAGTATACTATGATAAAGTTAATTAAAAGTTGACACATAATGAATTGGTGCCGCTGTGGCGATAAAGTCCGGAATCCAGAACAAAAAAAACCACCCGAAAGGGTGGCTTATACTTGCAATAGCTTATGCTGGATTATTTGTTTCCAAACTTAAACAACTTATACCCAACTGAAATTTGCCATACCTGATTCTTAACAGTTCCCAATGTCCCCCGGACTTCGCTATCATTAATATCTGAAAGACCCCAATTGTACCGGCCATCGATGGTAAGTCCAAACGGGAGATCCCATCCTGCCCCTAGTGCCAGGCTGAAGTCAGTGCCTTTAAGTTCGTCTTTGATGTCTTCATCGTCGAACTCTGCTGAAGTCAAAAAACCAAATTGAGGACCAACCTGAAGATTAATTCCGGCGACGGTGTAAAGCTTAATAACCAACGGAATGTTTACATAACTGAAATTTGATTCGATGTCCGGCTGACCGCTATACGTAACTTTGGAACCTTGTTGAGAAAATAGTACCTCCGGCTGAAAGCCTATTTTTTCTCCTCTGAACTGTGCAAAAGCGCCTAAATGCCATCCGGTTCGATTATCATAATTCTCTCCCGCAGTTGCTTCGGTATCGATGTTCGCAAAATTAGGGCCTCCCTTTATTCCAATTGAAACCTGCGCAAATGAAAAAAGTGAAGCACAAATGAGAACTAGTGTTACAGTGATTTTTTTCATACTTAATTATATTGGTTTAATTGACCTTAACAAAGATAATGCCTTAAAATTCAAAATGCTGACTTTCATCCTTGGTTTTGGCCAATTGGTCCTATTCTGTCACTATTTCCCAAGATAGATCTGAAATCCTACACGGATGAAAAGACCATTATCAACCGACTTTACATCGTTCTCTTTGTTCTTATAACTCCTTCCGCCATATCCAACGCGGGGTTCGATTGCTACATGTTCATTTAATAAAAAAGCATATCCGGCAGCAAGAGCCCACCCCGACACGTTATATTTTGTGTCGCCTGTTTCACCGTTGTCGATTACTTTACTCTTTGCATTGCCGGCAATAAAGTTTCCCTGAAAGAAAAACCGGGACTTGAGATAATAACGAACCATTGGTTGCAGCGTAAATTCGTTATCAACCGTTTTGTAATCCGAACCATCTTCATTATAGGTGTCTGTACTTACTCCAAGCGCGGCGCCGAGAGCAAGGTTGTCGATAACAAAATAACCAAACTGCGGGTCAAAGGATACGCTGGTGTATCGGCCGTTCGTGAACGTATTTCCATCGTATTTAGTCTTGTTTGTGCTGAAGTCCGCTCCGATTGATCCCCCCACTAACATCTTACCTTTTTCAAACTGTCCGTATGCACTAAACCCAAGGCACCATGTGGCAATAAGAATTGATATTTTTTTCATAGTTCAGAACTTTTATACATGCATTAGCTTTTGCTAACACAGTTCAAAACTACAGAAAGTTTAAAAGTCGCATATCGGATTACAGGATTCCCTCTATCAAGAGCTCATCTACAGCGTTAGGAAGCGTAATTTTCAGTTGAGGTACATGCGCAAGTTCCGATTTGATTGTGTCTATCGCATTATCATTCCGCGCCCAGGCTCTTCGCGCGATTCCATTGTTGACATCAAAGTGCAGCATACTTTTTAGTTTTCTATCTGCATCAGCACTTCCGTCAAGCAGCATTCCAAATCCTCCATTTATTACTTCACCCCAACCTACTCCCCCGCCGTTATGAATGGAAACCCAGGTGGCTCCACGAAATGAATCTCCGATAACATTATGAATAGACATGTCCGCAGTGAACTGCGATCCATCATAAATATTTGATGTCTCCCGGAACGGACTATCGGTTCCAGATACATCATGATGATCGCGGCCCAGTACGACGGGCCCGATACGCCCCGCATTTACCGCATCATTAAATGCCTCCGCGATTTTTATTCTTCCTTCGGCATTTGCATATAAGATGCGCGCCTTTGATCCTACGACAAGTCTGTTTTGATTTGCCTGTTCGATCCAACGGATGTTATCTCGCAACTGAGGGTGAATTGCCTCCGGAGATTTTGTCAACAGTTGCTTCAATACGTCTGTGGCCAGGCTATCGGTAAAATCGAGGTCAGCTTGTTTTCCGGAAGTGCACACCCACCGAAAGGGACCAAATCCATAGTCGAAGCACAAGGGTCCCATGATATCCTGCACATACGATGGATAACGAAAACTAATACCATCTGCTCGCATAACATCCGCCCCACTCCGTGAAGCTTCCAACAGAAAAGCATTTCCATAATCAAAGAAGTAAGTGCCCCGGGCCGCATGTTTATTGATTGTTTTAGCCTGCCTGCACAACGATTGCTGTACTTTATTCTTGAATTCGTCGGGGTTTGTTACCATCATTTTATTGGAATCCTCCACACTCATACCTGCAGGATAGTATCCACCTGCCCAGGGGTTGTGCAATGAGGTCTGGTCCGATCCTATATCAACGAAAATATTTTCGGCTTCAAATTTTTCCCACACGTCCACAACATTTCCGAGAAACGCAATTGAAACTACTTCTCCGTCTGTCTTTGCCTTTCGTGCCCGAGCCACCAACAGGCTGATGTCCGAAATAACTTCATCCACCCACCCTTGCGCATGTCTCTTAAGAGCTGCTTTACTATTCACTTCGGCAACCACTGTGATACACCCGGCTATGTTACCCGCCTTTGGTTGCGCTCCGCTCATACCACCAAGGCCTGACGTTAGAAACAATTTGCCACGAAGTCCTTCCCCGTCCCTGCTTATCTTTCTTCCTGCATTCAGAATGGTAATGGTAGTTCCATGAACAATTCCCTGCGGTCCGATGTACATGTACGACCCCGCCGTCATCTGGCCATATTGTGTCACGCCCAGGGCATTATACTTTTCCCAGTCATCCTGTCTTGAATAGTTGGGGATCATCATGCCGTTGGTTATGACAACACGAGGAGCATCTTTGGAGGAAGGAAAAAGACCCAATGGGTGCCCTGAATAGATGTGAAGTGTCTGTTGCTCGGTCATGGTAGCCAGGTACTTCATCGTAAGAAGATATTGCGCCCAATTCTGAAACACAGCGCCATTACCACCATACGTTATCAACTCATGGGGATGTTGTGCGACAGCCGGATCGAGGTTATTCTGGATCATCAGCATGATCGCTCCTGCCTGTACACATTGAAACGGGTATTCATCTAATGGTCTTGCATACATTCCGTACGAAGGCCTGAACCTATACATATAAATCCTGCCAAACTCAATCAGCTCCTCATAAAACTCCTTTGCCAGCACCCGATGATGACTGGGATGGAAATACCTTAGCGCGTTGCGAATAGCAAGCCGCTTCTCAGCCAGCGTAAGTATGTCTTTTCTTCTGGGGGCGTGATCGATTGTTGGATCATGTTGCGGTGTGTCGGGCAAGACTTCGGGGATGCCCATAAGAATCTGATCTTTGAATTCTGATCTATCCATGCCGTTAGCGCCTGAAGTTCTCTTTTTTGAAATGCGTGATGGTGAACCTGTACCCTATATCAAATAGTTCCCTGGCCCGGCCAAACTCAAAGGTACTTATTTTACCTGCTTCGGTAGGTTCGATGATGAAGTCACACAAACTTTGACTTACCGGAGTGTTGCCGTTTATAGCCATCATCAGACTGCGTTCAACCACTGATTTGAAGTTCTTTCCATCAAAATTATCGCTGACATGGTTACAATTCGATCCGATTAACAAGTCACACTCATCGCGGAGTATCCGGGCCGGCAAATTATCCAGAATACCACCGTCTATATAGACGCTTCCATTGAATTTGTACGGATTAAATACTCCGGGTACACACGACGAAGCCACAAGGGCAGGAATTAATTCTCCGGTAGAAAAGTACACTGATTTCCCCTTTGAAATGTCCGTCGCTGCTACCGTGAGAGGAATGGAAAGCGATTCGAAACGATTATGCGGGATATATTTTAATAGCAGCGTATGAAGGCTGTTGGTACTCAGCAGCCCCTTGATCGTCCACGCCGGACGGATAGCTTTTAAAAAACTGGTTTTTACAATAATATCCAGTATACCATCAGGGGATAAGCCATTGGCATAAAGCGCACCCAGTATGGCACCGACGCTTGTCCCGGATATACATTGAACAGACACTCCGAATTCATCCAGCGCTTTCAGAACGCCCAGATGAGCAATCCCGCGCGCTCCTCCTCCTGACAGTACGAGTCCTACTTTCATAGAGATCTTCCGCTAAAGTTCATCCAGGCGAAATGTTTGGTCAAGGCGAACACCTTTTTCCGTATGCTTCACTGTACAACATTCATGGATTGGGTCGTGTTCAAGAAAAAGTACGTATTGATTGTCGGCTGCCTCCCGGAGAAATCGTTCCTTTTCTTCCATTGTAAGAAGCGGCCTGGTGTCATAGCCCATCACATACGGGAGGGGTATGTGCCCTACCGAAGGCAGCAGGTCTGCCATAAAACAAACAATTTTCCCTTTGTAATTGATCTTCGGGATCATCATTTTATCTGTATGACCAGAAGCTAAAAAAATATCAAACTGAGAGAAAGGCGAGTTCCTATTTGAAGGTATAAAATTTAAATGGCCGCTTTCTTCCATCGGTAAAATATTCTCCTTAAGAAAGCTTGCCTTTTCCCGGGGATTCGGTTGAGTCGCCCATACCCAATGGTCTTTGTTTGACCAATACCGTGCCTTATTAAACTGTAGTACCGCCTTACCACCCTCATAATATACGCCACCACCACAGTGATCAAAATGGAGGTGGGTAAGGAACATATCGGTGACATCCGAAGGAGAGAAACCGGATTGCTTCAGAGATAACAGCAGACTGGTATCACCATGCAGGAAGTAGTGACTTAAAAACTTTGCGTCTTGTTTGGTGCCGATACCATTATCAATCAGGATTAATTGGTCCCCATCCTCCAGCAAGAGACAGCGCATGGCCCAATCACAGAGATTATTTTCATCCGCAGGGTTAGTCCGCTGCCAAATGGATTTTGGCACCACGCCAAACATAGCACCTCCGTCAAGCTTGAAATAGCCGGTATTAATAACATGAAGCTTCATGTTATAAAGTTAATCCTACTTGGTCAACTTACCATGTATGCTGAAATATTCCATATCCTAACTTTATAGGACAGTTCATCCGACCTTTGTCTGGTCTCTTTTCATCGCCCCCCTCCCGGTCCGCCAGCCGGCGGACGAGGCCCTGCTGAAACATGCTGGAAGTTTGTGTGTGCATGTGCCGGAGAATGGATTGTACAGGCATTACATTATGCGTACCCAGGAAACTTGACAAGAATTAATCGTTATAAATAAACTACACTCCAGGATTATTCCTGTTGAAACACTGGTAGATTGTAATGGTGGATTCACCATCCGGAAAGGGTGGCTATTCTTTAACAACACCCATCGCGCAAAACTTATCAATGCGTTGTTCGATACGTTTTTCGGGTGTGAGTTTCAAAAGTTCGTTTGTGTGTTCGACAATTGTTTTCTTTACCTGATCTGCCATCCACTTAACATCAACGTGTGCACCACCCAGGGGTTCTTTCACAATACCATCAATGAGTTTATTTGAAAGCATGTCTTTGGCCGTTAACTTCAGGACTTCGGCGGCCTGCTCTTTATAGTCCCAGCTTCGCCAGAGTATGGATGAGCATGATTCTGGTGAGATGACAGAATACCAGGTGTTCTCGAGCATCAAAACACGGTCACCTATTGCAATTCCAAGTGCTCCTCCGGAAGCTCCTTCACCGATAACTATACAAATCACCGGCACTTTGAGCATAAACATTTCCTTTAGATTACGTGCAATCGCTTCTCCTTGTCCTCTTTCTTCGGCCTCTAATCCCGGAAAAGCTCCTGGCGTATCAATAAACGTGACAATCGGTTTATTAAACTTTTCAGCTATTTTCATTAACCGTAACGCCTTGCGGTAGCCCTCCGGATTGGCCATACCAAAGTTCCGCATTTGTCGTTGTTTGGTATTGCGGCCCTTCTGTTGACCGATAAGCATAAACGTCTGACCTTCAACCGATCCAAAACCGCCAATCATAGCTTTGTCATCACCAACGGTACGGTCACCATGAATCTCAATAAAGTCGGTGGTGATCTGATAAATGTAATCCAACGTATAAGGTCTGTCCGGATGCCTCGATAATTGGACACGCTGCCAACCGGTAAGATTGTCAAACGTTTCTTTCTTCAGGTCGAGAATCTTCCTTTCCAATGCCTTCACAGCCGCTTGAACTTCTTTGTCGCTGCCGCTGGCCAATTGATTCATATCCACTAGTTTCGCTTCCAGTTCTGCGATGGGCTTTTCAAAATCCAATAACATAGAGTTGATTTTGTTGGCACAAAGTTAAAAGGATTGTGAAATATCGGTAATTAATCGAAAAGTTTCATCAGAACGGGCTCTAGAGCTCCAAATGAATTGTATGCCCGTCAATTTCATTCGGGAGGAAATGTTCCTTAATGTGTGTTTAACCAAATAACTTCAGCATTATACCTATTCGATCAGTTACTAAACTGCGTGATGGGTGTCAGCTCTACTTTTCTAAACTCCACTTCCGATCCTTCTGCCTGCAAGGCTATTTGACCACTACTGGCGGTACAATCAAACCCTTGATTCACCAACACACCATTAACCCAGACTTTGATTCCTTTATCCAGGCATTCCGCAACAAGTGTGTTCCATTCACCGACAGGTTTTTCAGAGCCATCGGTGAGGTTGAGAATCCTTCTGAGCTTACCTTCTGTTATACCCCATTCATTTTTCGGTCCGCGGCGAGTCTCCATTTCCGGAACACTTATGTCTTGAACAATGCACCAAAAGTCTCCGGCATTCTCGTGCATCATCTGAACCTCTATTGACTTTGGAAACATATCGTAAAGTGCGCGGGGTGTGGACGCATGAACAAGAACACCACAGTTGCCCGGAACACCCGCGAAGCGGTATTGAACTTCTATGCGATAGTCTTTAAAAATTGAATCCGTAATAAGGTGTCCACCTGGAGTCCCCATGCTAACCAACAGGCTATCCCTGATGATGAACGGGCTGCTAAGTGTGGTGTCTTTATCCATATCCGGAACATCTGCATGCCAACCATTGAGGTCTTTCCCATTAAACAAGCTTATAACCGGAGACTGCAGTTCTACCTGCGTATCGGTTTTTGAAGGTGGCTGGCACCCGAACCAACAAGTCATTAGTACTAATACGGCAAGCAAGCGTCTCATCTTTTTATAGTTGTTTTAAAGTGTCAGGATCCAACATTGGCCTGTGGTAAACCAAAGATAAAACTAATTGGCATTACTGGCTCTTTTGGGGGCTCGTTTGAGTCTATCGAAATATCTCATCGATTGGGGCTTGAAGGAAATTTGTCAGTTAAGGATCGATTTGTGGTATTCTGTCAACTCAGTCCAGCGTAGCTTTGAACGAATCCTTTACCAATGAAAGCATGCATTACGTCGATACTCTTCTTCTTGTGTTTCGGACTCTGTGCTCAAAGGCAAGCAAGACCTAAACTTTACACTTCTAAAATAACTACAAGTAACGACACGATTACGGGTGCTTTGCACGAATGCACCGACTCAACGATCGCGATAGTCGAAATGAAGCTGGCGAAATCATCAGTTCGTCCAACTTATCATGAAATAGAAGTCATTCCGGTAACAGACCTTATCCACATCAAAATAAGGAGGACAGGTGCGATCGGAAGGGCGGTTTTAACCTTGGGAGCTATCGGTGGCTTAACTGGAATGATTATTGGACTGGCAGGCCGCCCAGAGGACGATATCTATGCAATTGAACCATTCTCAAGCGGCTATTACGCTATCTCAGGTGCCCTGATAGGAGGCGCCATTGGAGGGGCGTTGGGGGTCGTAATGGGCTCAGGTAGCAAGAAATTCAACATCAATCGCCAACTGTATGCATATCAAAACCACAAAGCAGAACTTTCCAAGTACCTCTATAAGCCTAACTATTAAGTTTCTGTTTTTTGAAGCGTTACTGACCAATGACCAAAGATTGAATTTTTGAAACATCATCGTGAAGTTAACCTATCAGATCCGGTCTTGGAGTTCACATCACTTCCATGAGTAATCATTTCAAAAAGATTATGAATTGAACACTTTTCGAATTAAATTATAAAGAATAACTAAATACCAAGTCATGCAGACAACCGTATTACCCAACACTATTCAATCCGTTTTCCTGGAGCAAATCCGGCAAAGCTTACCCCGGAATCTTTCCTTCGCCGATGAACTTGCGGAGGTGCTGAATGTCAGCCGCGACAGTGTCTATCGCAGAATAAGGGGTGAAACCGTGCTTTCGCTGGAGGAAGTGCAAAAGCTCTGCAATCAATACAAGGTCTCTCTTGATGCACTATTGTCACCCTCTTCAGATATTATTTCCTTTAATAAACGAAGCATTGATCCTGTACATTTTACCCTGGAACAATGGCTTACTTCTATCCTGAACAATCTTGAAACGATTCATGCGTTTCCTGAAAAGCAGGTAATTTATTCCGCAAAGGATATTCCACCCTGCTATTATTTCAAATTTCCGGGGCTGGCACTTTTCAAAATGTTTTTTTGGATGAAGTCCTACCAGCGCCTGCCGAAGTATGAGAAGTTACCTTACGAACCCGAGTTGGTTTCCCGTCAGTTGCTGGCACTTGGAAAAAAGTTCTGGGATAAGTATTCCGAAATACCAAGCTCTGAAATATGGAGTGACGAGACCTTTAACGTAACCATCCGGCAGGTTGAATTTTATTTTGAAAATGGCTTCATCACACTGAAGCAGGCACATGCCTTGCTTGAAGAATATATGGTAATGATAAATGATATCAGAAATTCTGCAGCTGTGGGTATAAAAAAGGATGGCAGCGGATCATTTCATTTGTACAAAAATGACTTTGTTATTTCGGATACTACTTTCCTCTTCAAGATGGGTGATAAACGGATGGCCTTCATCACCTATAACACCATGAATATTCTCAATACCGCGCAGGAATCATTTTGCCGTGAGACGGAGGACTATCTGACCAACATCATCAACAAATCCACCCTGATCAGCACGACGGGAGAACGTGAGCGTAACAAGTTTTTCAACCTTATAGAAAAGAGGATACAACAAAGCCGGGAGTCGCTCCGATAGCTGGATTTGCCTTCCAGCCATCTTGAAAGCCGGAAAGCCGGGATGTATACTGCGCCCGCCAATTATAAAAAAGATTCCACACACCTGAATATCGGGCGGAATTTCCTGTAGTTTTAGTTTCGCTAATATCCATGGCCCCTGCATGCGTGTTATGTGACCTTGCACTAATATGAAACCAACACTACTTTTTACGAGAAAAGCCCTACTGATAGGCCTTGTAATATCCAGTTTACTGAGCTTTGCCGGCAATTCCGAGGAGCCACGCCATCTTAGCTTTACCTATACGTGCTATTTAACCGGCGTCCCCAAAGATGCCAATCGGCTTGACGTATGGATACCAGTTCCCGTATCAGATGATCGTCAGACAGTAAAACTTCTGTCGGTAAGTGAGGCCAACGGAACCTTTACAAGCGAAACCAAATACGGAAACAAAATGTATTACCTGCAGTATTTGCCGAAGAAAAATACCCTGGATGATACGGTAAAGATTGTTTTTACATACGGAGTTGTTCTTCGGGAAAAAAGTATAGCGGAAGCAAAAGTACTGGCCCCCCTGCCTATGGTAAAAACTGGTGAAGACTTCCAGGTTTATCTGAAAAGCAATCGCCTCATCCCTTTGAAGGGACCAATCCTTGAACTTCGGGATGCTATGGAATTGCCAGATCAGCCGATTCTCGCCGCCAGGAAAGTATACGATAACCTGATCAATACCATGGTGTACAACTATAAAGCCCCCGGGGCCGGATTAGGAGATGCCTTATGGGCGTGCGACAGTAAGACCGGTGATTGTTCCGATTATCATTCCGTTTTTATTGGAATCTGCCGTTCCTCGGGAATTCCTGCGGATCACGAGTTCGGTATTCCGCTAAGGGCTGCCCGGCCGAATGCACCGATTAAGGATTGGCACTGTTGGGCAAAATTCTGGGTTCAAGGCCCAGGCTGGATAACCATTGATGCTTCCGAAGCTGACAAGCATCCAGAATTAAAGGACTATCTCTTTGGAACCCTTAGCAGTGATTACCTTACCATTTCTCACGGCAGAGATGTGAATATGATGCCAAAGCAAAAGGGTCAAGCCCTGAACATTTTTGCGGACCCCTATTCAGAAGTTGATGGCAAACCGTTTGCTGGTATAAAGTGGATTGGACATTATCAGCCTGATACCAGCAACCAATAAGAGATATAGCAAAAGAACGTCAGATTTGTGGTGTTGTCTCATACGTTAGGAAACCCCACATTTCTCAGAGGTCATTTATCAACGGACACCCTATCTACAGGTTGACCCTGTTTTATTCAGCTTTATAATCCACGAAAGGCCTGCCTGCAATAACAAACGATTGGGTGACCAAGCATGAAGTGTTTTTGCCTAACATTCCCCTTTTACCCGTTCCATGAAACTATCCTTTGTTTACAAAGGCTAAATTTAATACCAAATCAACCTTGTTTAAGAATTTAACAGTTCCTACTTTCGAGGTCGATCATCGGAACCTTAAGAACTTGAAAACCAGAACTGCGCGTAGACGATATTCTCGTCACGGCCACAGGAACTCCCCTCCCCTCATTGGCGTTTGGATTCAGCGTGAATTAAACTCCACGATTGAATAATGGTGTAAAATAAAAGTGTAATTTTTGATCCAAATTCCATCTCATGACATACAAAGAGATTATCGATTATGTAAAAAATCATTCCTCCGGAAAAGTAAAAATTGCTTTCACTGACATGGACGGTGTTTTGAGAGGTAAATACATTTCCGTTGATAAGTTTCTCACTGCGATTGACAGCACTACTAACTTCTGCGATGTCATTTTTGGCTGGGATATGAGTGATGTCTGTTATGATAACAGCAAATTCACCGGATGGCACACGGGGTATCCTGACTCACCCGCCAAACTCGACATTAATACGTTTCGAAAAATTCCATGGGAAAATGATGTTCCTTTTTTCCTGGGGGAAATTCTCGATGTAAAGGGCGACGCCTGCAACGTATGTCCCCGTCAATTACTTAAAAAAATTATTGGGGATGCGACGAAGGAAGGCTTTACCCCATTCTTTGCTCAGGAGTTCGAATGGTTCAATTTTGCTGAAACACCACACAGCGCCAATGCAAAGCGGTTCGCCGACCTCACCCCGATTTCGCCAGGGATGTTTGGCTATTCTGTTCTCCGAAGCACGCTGGTGAACCCGTTTTTTACTGACCTTTTTGAATTGTTAAAAAAGTTTGATGTTCCGCTCGAGGGATTACACACAGAAACCGGACCTGGGGTGTTGGAGGCAGCTATCACCTACTCAGAAGCACTTGAAGCTGCGGATCGTGCAGTCTTGTTTAAAACCGGAGTAAAAGAGATTGGTTATAAACATGGCATCATGGCCACGTTTATGGCAAAAATCAGTGAGAGCTTACCCGGCTGCGGCGGACACGTGCATCAGAGCTTGTGGGATAAAGACGGAAAAAAGAACCTGTTCTACAGTGATACGGATACTCACCACATGAGTGAGGTCATGAAAAGTTACGTGGCCGGACAACTGTACTGCATAGCGCACATTCTACCCATGTTTGCTCCTACAATTAACAGTTATAAGCGATTGGTTGAGGGAGCCTGGGCACCCACCACGTTAACCTGGGGTGTGGACAACCGTACGGTTGCCCTGCGAGTGTTGTCCGGGGGAAGCAAATCCTGCCGTTTGGAAACCCGCGTAATCGGATCAGACGCCAATCCGTATGTCGCTATGGCCGGTCTCCTGGCTGCTGGATTATATGGCATAAAAAATAAGTTAAAACTGGAACAGGCGCCAACTTCCGGGAATGGATATAAAGACTTTTCTAACGGCATATTGCCGGGAAACCTGTACGATGCAACGCTAAAAATGAAGGAGTCCTCCGTGGCAAAGGAAATTCTTGGTGAACAGTTTGTCGAGCATTTTACACAAACGCGTATCTGGGAATGGAGACAACACCTTAAGGCGGTTACGGACTGGGAGTTTAAGAGGTATTTTGAGATAATTTAAAGACGTTCTTTTGCCGTCAGAAACAATTCAGCGTCCTTGCGAAAAAATAGAACTTACTAAGTGAGATAAACAAAAACTACACATGACCTTTGACAAAATTTATCAGTACAATTTCCCAACGACCATCCGATTTGGTGTAGGTGCCAGCAAAGAATTGGCCGATTACTTGATTAAGAACAACTTATCCAAACCTTTAGTAGTTACTGATCCTACTGTCGCACAGCTTGGATTTTTTAAGGAAATCGTTCAGGAACTAAAAAGAAAAAACATTTCCGTGGAAGTGTTCAGCGACATCCACAAGAATCCGGTAAA
The DNA here is from genome assembly GCA_041737945.1 of Chryseolinea sp. Classification (GTDB taxonomy): domain Bacteria; phylum Bacteroidota; class Bacteroidia; order Cytophagales; family Cyclobacteriaceae; genus Chryseolinea. The sequence continues at coordinate 36,456 of JBGSQQ010000018.1, read as the reverse complement.
GTCTGATGTATACAAAGGCGCAGATTCTTACGACGGTACCCACCGCGATTCTATCATCGGTATTGGAGGAGGTGCTGCACTGGATGTAGCGCGCGCAATTGTGTTGCGCATTAACCATCGCGAAGATCTTTTCAAGTATGATGATCTGGTTGGCGGGGATGTTTATGTTACCAATGAAGTGCCGCATTTTATTACGCTGCCAACGACAGCAGGAACAGGTAGCGAAGTGGGGAGAAGCGCGATTATTGCCGATGATGTAACCCATCAGAAGAAAATATTATTCGCGCCAAAGCTCATCGCAAAGGTGGTATTTGCCGACCCGATGCTGACAATGGATTTACCACCATTTATAACGGCAGCGACGGGAATGGATGCCCTGACTCATAACATGGAAGCTTACATTGCCAAAATGCCCCACCCCTTGTGTGAAGGTATCGCATTGGAAGGAATATCATTAGTAAATCAGGCATTGGAAACTGCCGTTAACAAACCGGACGTGGAATCGAGGAGTAAAATGCTCATTGCGTCCCTCATGGGCGCTGTGGCATTCCAAAAAGGGTTGGGTGTTGTTCATTCGCTGGCGCATCCACTTTCCCAGCTATTGGATACGCATCACGGTTTGGCGAATGCCGTAAATATTCCCTACGGAATGGAGTTCAACATTAAGGGGTTCGAGAAACAATTCAAGCGTATCGCCGCTACGCTGGAATTGAAAGAACAGACTGGCGAGGCCGTAGTTAAATATTTGTTCGACCTGAATTCCCGGATCGGAATTCCGCATGCATTGAAAGATATTGGGGTAAAGCAAGAAAACATCGAGACTTTGGCGGATCTCGCTTTTGCTGACTTCTGTCATGCCAATAATCCCAAGCCAGTAAACAGGGAAGACTTCAAACAGATGTATCAGAAAGCGCTGTAGGTAATGAAGAAGATTTTTATTGGGGTGACGGATTGCAGCAAGTACGATAATTACGCCAAATGGATAGCTCAGGAACCAGACGTTGAGGCTATTAAACTGTCTTACAAGGATGACAGTTTTGCTGATATTGAAAAATGTGACGGAATTCTACTGACAGGCGGAGAGGATGTTCACCCAACATTTTATAACAAACCAGAATACTTAGGCTATTGTTATCCGGATGACATCGATAAAAAGCGCGATGAGTTTGAGTTAAAAGTGCTCAACTATACACAAGAAAAAAAGCTGCCGGTTTTGGGAATTTGCCGTGGCCTTCAGATAGCTAATGTTTTTTTCGGCGGGACACTTATTCCGGATATTCCAACATTTAAAAACACGGATCACTCCAAATTTCAAGGTGAGGATCGTTATCACGAGATTAATACTGAAGCAAGCAGTCTGTTAAGAAAATTAACGGGACTGGAAAAAGGAGAAGTTAATAGTGCCCATCATCAAAGTGTTGAAACGCTTGGTGAAGGACTGGTGGCAAGTGCCTTTTCTCCGGATGGGATAGTCGAAGGCATAGAAAGGCAACAACCGGATGGGAAACCGATGTTGCTGCTGGTGCAGTGGCACCCCGAGCGAATGAAAAAACAAGACAGTGCTTTCACCAAAAGGATCAGACAAAGTTTTTTGGATCCGATCCGGGCACTGGAAAATTGATACAACCGCCAACGAAGTGGTGACATAAAAAATCCACATCAGATACACAACAATCACAACTATGAAAATCATCAATCCGGCTACTGAAGAAATAATTGACGACTTGAAAGAGGATACGAAGGAAAGTGTCCACCAGAAATTCCAGACACTACGTTCATCACAAGCGGCCTGGAAAGCGCTTAAGGTTTCGGATCGCGTAAACATCATCAGGAAGTATGCTGACTTACTCGAGACAAATATTGAACATCTTGCAGCCGTCCTAACCTCTGAGGTGGGTAAGCCATTACAACAATCCAGAAATGAGGTAAACGGAGCGCGAACGAGAATCAAGTGGTTTACAGACAATGCGGAGAAGTACCTTTCAGACGAGGTCATGACCAAGGAAGAAAATCTGAAAGAAGTAATCGCCTACGAACCACTCGGCGTGGTCTGTAACATTTCAGCATGGAATTATCCTTTCCTTGTTGGAGTCAATGTATTTATTCCTGCTTTATTGGCTGGCAATGCTGTTATGTATAAGCCTTCGGAATACGCCACACTCACCGGATTGGAGATTGAAAAATTACTTAAACAAGCCGGGGTTCCCGACGGAGTCTTTCAGATAGCAGTGGGCGCACGTACGGTAGGCGAATCGTTACTGGAACTCCCCTTCGATGGATATTTTTTCACTGGTTCTTACAAAACCGGCAAATACATTTATGAAAAAGTAGCGCCAAAAATGGTGCCTTGCCAATGCGAACTGGGAGGCAAAGATCCCTTATATGTAGCCGATGATGTAACCGATGTTAAAGGGATCGCTGCGGGTACTGCGGATGGCGCATTTTACAACAATGGTCAGAGTTGCTGTGCAGTAGAACGAATATATGTTCACGAAAAAGTTTACGATCAATACGTTGATGAATTCCTTAAAGAGGTAAAGTCGTGGAAGATTGGTACTCCAACAGAAGCCGGTACGTACATTGGGCCCCTCAGCAGAAAAGAACAGGTTGCATTTTTAGAGAAACAGGTTGCTGATGCCCAGCAAAAAGGAGCCAGCGTAGCCACCGGAGGTAAGAGAATGTCAACAAAAGGTTACTACTTTGAACCTACGGTGTTACTAAATGTAAATCACTCGATGGATGTAATGCGGGACGAATCGTTTGGGCCGATTATCGGAATTATGAAAGTGAAAAGTGATGACGAGGCCATTCAGCTTATGCAGGATTCTGAGTATGGTCTGACGGCCGCAGTGTATAGTAAAGATCAAAAGCGCGCCGAAAATATTCTGCAAAGCGTAAACTCAGGTACCGGATATTGGAACTGTTGTGATCGGGTAAGTGCTGCCCTGCCGTGGAGCGGCCGCCAGCATTCCGGATTTGGCGCCACGCTTTCTCATACAGGACTCAGAGCATTTACAAAAACGAAAGGGTTTCATTGGCGAGGTTAAAACAGCATGACATTTTAAGTCATTGTTCGTTCTGACCCTGGGAAATCTGATATCAACATTAATTATTATCATAAGTCAAAATTCTATTAGGTATGACTAAACTGCTCTTTACCCCTGGCCCTCTTACAACTTCTGCCACAGTGAAAGAGGCTATGCTGGAGGATATGGGTTCCAGGGATTACGCCTTTATTAATAGTGTAAAAGAAATCAGAGAAGACCTTCTTAAGCTGGCGCATGTTTCCAAAGCGGAAGGTTACGAGTGCGTGATCGTTCAGGGCTCCGGAACGTTTGGCGTGGAAAGTGTAATCAGCAGTGTGGTTGGAAAAGAGGACGTCCTGTTAATCCTGGTGAACGGAGCCTATGGAGAGCGAATCGTCAAAATGGCATCCATCCATCAGTTAAAGCATCACGTAGTACGTTTCGAAGAAGATCAAATTGTTACAGCGGAAGCGACTGACAAATTTTTGAGCGCGCATCCGGAAGTTACTCATGTTGCCTGCATCGATAGTGAAACTACAACGGGCCTATTTAATCCTATCGAAAAGATCGGATCTGTCTGCAAGGAGCATAATACGGTGTTTATTGTTGATGCGATGAGCAGTTTCGGAGGTGTTGAAATGGATATAAAAAAAAGCAAGATTGATTTTCTTGTTTCCTCGTCCAATAAATGTATCGAAGGAATTCCTGGCTTTGCATTTTCCCTTTGTAAAAAAACTGAGCTCGAAAAAGCCAAAGGTCAGGCCCGAAGTCTGAGTCTTGATTTATACGAGCAGTGGGCCGGACTGGAGGCCAGCGGTCAGTTTCGATTCACGCCCCCCACCTTAGCTATCATGGCTTTCAGACAGGCCATGCGCGAACTAGAGCAGGAAGGTGGAGTTGAAGCACGGGAAATGAGGTACAAAGAAAACAAACGTCTGCTTGATGAGGGTATGTTAAGACTTGGATTCAAGCAGTATTTACGTCCGGAAATTCAAGGTCACATTATCACTTCATTTCTTTATCCCAAAGATCCGAATTTTAATTTCGAACGCTTTTACAAAAAACTAAGTGACCGTGGCTTTGTCATTTACCCGGGAAAGCTGAGCAAAGCAGATGCTTTTCGGATAGGAAATATCGGCCAGATATATCCCGATGACGTTCGCGCTGTAGTTCTTGCGATTCAACAAGTTCTCGCAGAAGATAAAGTAACTATTAACTGACCTACTTTGTCAACTTACCATGTATGCTGAAATATTCCATATCTTATTTTGATAGGATAGTTCATCCGAACTTTGTTTAGTCTCATTTCATCGCCCCCCTCCCGGTCCGCCAGCCGGCGGACGAGGCCCTGCTGAAACATGCTGGAAGTTTGTGTATGGATGTGCCGGAGAATGGATTGTACAAGCATTGCAATATGCGTAACCAAGAAAGTTGACAAAGTAGGACTAACGGCCCGGGTAAAGTGTGGCCTAGTTATGGAACTTCGGACCCGTGAATCGTTTCTTCGCCGACAGATGCCACCATAGCCAAAGTGTAAGAAAGGTAAAGCCTACGAGAATCGGTGCATAGTTAACAGCCAGCCAGGAGAAGTTTTTATTTCCGGGAACAGCAGCTGGTTCAAATGGCATGATGAAGTATACCGATATCACCAAAATCTCCGCTACGGCTATAAGATTCATCCACTTGTATTTTTCGCCCAGCGTCCAGCGTCCTGGAGTGAACTTATTACCGGCACGCCAACGCAACCAGATCGGAATGAGGAAGGCAAGGTACAATCCAATGACACCGATGGAGACAACAGCATAAAAGGCGGTCGGGGTTCCTCGTGGACTTTTCCAGAGTGCTGGCAGCGTAATTAACACTCCGGCAATAGCAGAGGCCAGTACGGCGTTTTCAGGAACCTGGTGTTTATTCACTTTCGACCAATACTGATGACCGGGCATACCGCCGTCGCGGGAAAACGCATACATCATACGTGAGCAAGAAGTCAGGCACGCCAATGCGCAAAAGAATTGTCCCACTGTGGAAATCACCATCACCAGTTTGAACATGGCAGGTGTTAACGCCGTATACAAGATCGAGATAACTGAACCTGCGCCAAACGGGTTGACGGCAGGATCAAACGAGCTGACGACCTCGGGTTTTGTCGCTGCATACAGGAATGCCAGCAATAGAACATAACCACCCACCGCTGAATAGAAAATTGATTGCCAGATTCCTTTCGCTGCGGACAAATCCGCGCCATGTGTTTCCTCTGAAAGGTTTGCAGAGGCATCATAACCAGTAATCGTGTATTGCGTGAGCAGGAATCCTATCGGCAGTACGTATAACCAATAGGTGCTGCCACCGGCAAAACCTGAATTGTTTACCTGTGTTGTAAATATCCAATTAACGGTTTGGTGCTCCGAGGGTGTAACGATCAGAATTCCTATTACTACCGCAGCGCCAAAAACATGCCACCAAACTGAAATGTTGTTTAAAGCAGCAAGTATCTGGCTGCTGAAAGAGTTTAACACGGTGATGACCACCATGATAATCACAAACCAGAAGAACTGCTGGTTAATGTAGTCACCGGCAAGAAAACCTGTCGCATACGATTCAGAATAGGCGCCCAACGTGATATTCAGGAAGGTTGCCGCGCCGTATCCAACGGAGGCGGTAACAGCAAGGAGTCCGATGAAATTGAGCCAACCGGTAAAGAATCCGGCCTCAGCACCTCCGAGTTTTGATGCCCACCAGTAAATCCCTCCCGAGGTTGGATAGGCAGAAGCCAGTTCCGCCATACAAAGACCAATCACGAGAATAAAAACCGAAATGAGCGGCCACCCAAAGGCAATAGCAACAGGACCACCATTATTCCAGGCCTGCCCAAACGTTGTAAAACATCCCGTTAGAATTGAAATAATGGAAAACGAAATTGCAAAATTCGAAAATCCAGACCATGTCCGGTTCAACTCTTGTTTGTACCCAAGTTCGGCTAATTTTTTTTCGTCGTCTAAATTAGAAGGTTCCTGATTGTTGTCGTCTTTCATGCCGGGAATATAAACGTTCGAATTGGTATAATTTAACAAAGTATTGTCTGTTGGCGTAAAGTATTTATCTACGTTCTTACCCGGTGACCTTTTGGATCGTAAATAGGTCCCTTTACAACGTGTGCGGGAATCCATTCTCCGAAGACAAGAATTTCCGCTTCTGTACCTGCTGCGGCCATTTCGGAAGGCAGGTAAACAAAAGCAATAGATGATCTCACGCTAGCCCCATACGCACCGGAAGTGACCCTGCCCACAACTTGACCTTTCACCCGAACAGGTTCATTGCTCAGCACTACTGCCTTGGGGTCTGTGAGTATCATGGTAACCAGTTTTTTTGTAACGGCATGTTTCAGCATCGACTCTCGTCCATAAAACTCCTTATCTTTCGCGACGGCGAAATTCAAGCCTGCTTCATACGGCGTTTCGTCCGGGCTGATGTCTGATCCCCAATAGAGATATCCTTTTTCTGCCCGCAATGAATCGATGGCCTTATAACCACATGCTACAACGCCGAATGGTATTCCTGCCTTCCATAGAAGTTCCCACATTGCCAGGCCATTTTCTGAAGCAGTGTAAATTTCATACCCCAATTCTCCCACAAACGTGACGCGTACCACCTGAACCGAATGACCATTTAACGTTGTCTCACGCATGGACAGAAATGGCATCGCCGCCGTAGAGAGATCCAGCGGCGTTAGGGTCGATAGTATTTCACGACTCAACGGTCCCCATAACCCAAAGCAGGTAAGAGAAGCTGTGACATCTCTGAGTGCTACCGAACCGTCATCAGGTAGGTGATCAGATAACCAGGCCATATCGTGAGTATGCAGCGCTGTACCTGAAATCATTCGGAATGTATCGGAATTAATTTGTGTGACCGTTACATCACTCTCAATGCCTCCGCGTTGATTCAGCATCTGGGTGTAGGTAACATGTCCGGGGCCTTTGTTGATTTTGTTTGAACACAGGTACTCCAGCCATGCGGCAGCTCCGGGGCCTTTGATTTCAATTTTGGAAAAGGAAGATTCATCGTACATCCCGGCTTTCTCGCGGGTTGCAATTGCTTCGGTAACAATTGCTGTGCTCCAGTTCTTACCTGCCCAGCCTCTGGGCCGCAAAGACTCATAGGCAGGATTCTCATTGGGTTTGTAATAATTTACCCTCTCCCATCCTGACTTTTCACCAAATATTGCCCCATGGCTTTGATGCCAGTTATAGGCAGAACTCATCTTCAAAGGCCTGCCCGCTTTGCGGTCATCGCCGGGATAACGGATATCATAGTATGACTCATAATTTTCGGTGACTTTCGCCAGCGTGTATGCGGTTGATTGGTATGGTGCACCGAATCTACGGACATCCATCTCCCATAAGTCCATTGTGGGCGATCCATCTAATAACCAGGCGGCCATCTCCCTTCCAACGCCACCGGCACCCGCAATTCCATGCGCACAAAAACCTGCGGCTACAAAAAATCCTTTTACATGCGTAGGTCCCAGGCAGAATTCATTGTCAGGAGTGAAAGCTTCCGGTCCGTTAATTATTTGACGGATCGGCGCCGATGCCATGGCAGGTACTCGCATCGCTGAATTGATGGAAATCTCCTCCAACCGATCCCAATCCTCCTTCAAAAGTTTGCCGTTGAAATCCTTCGGTACCTGATCGAGAAGATCATCATTCAGAAAGGCTGGGGCCGATTGGCGTTCATACCCACCCATAACAAGACCAGCACCATCTTCCCGGTAATATACCAGGTTATCCGGGTCTCTCAATGTTGGTAGCCGTGGTGCATCCTTCTTTACCTCCCTAAATGCAGCGGTTACCATGTACTGATGGCTCATCGGTATGATCGGTACACGAACATTCACCATCCGCGCAATTTCTGCGGCGTATAGCCCTGAAGCAGCTACAACCATTTCGGTGTTGATTGTGCCTTTATCCGTTGTAACTGATACGACATGGTTGCCTTTTGTATTAATGGCGGTTACCCGGGTTTGTTCAAAGACCTTCGCTCCCATCCGCCTGGCTTCTTTAGCCAGCGAATAACAAAGACGACTTGGATCCAGGTAGCCATCAGTGGCCAAGTAAGTGGCAGCCAATACATGCTCCGTAGACATCAAAGGAAACAGATCCTGGGCCTCCTTTGCTGAAATTTCCTGAAGCGGCAATCCAAACGTTGTAGCCCAGCCCACTTGTCTCTTTAATTCCTGAACACGTTCCTTTGTGCAGGCAAGCCGGATACCACCGCATTCTACCCAACCCGGATCGGTATCAGGATCCATGGCCAGTTGCCGGTATAACTCCGCACTGTACATCATCATCGAAGTCAACGTGACCGACCCACGCAATTGTCCTACCAATCCCGCAGAGTGAAATGTAGAACCGCTGGTCAACTCACCACGTTCTAAAATTACGACATCACTTTCCCCGCGTAATGCCAGGTGATAGGCTATTGAGGCTCCTGCAACGCCACCTCCTATTATGACAATCCGTGCATGGGTAGGAAAAATATTCATAAAGCATCAGCTGTTAAGTGCTCAACAATTTTCTGATAACGGGTTCCGCGGATTTCGGGTAACACAGAATTCCATTTGGCCATTCCCCATGATCTGAAGTCAAAATCGATTAGTGAAATTGATTCCTGAATCGACGCCCACAAAACCCATCCGTATCGGGCAATCATCGACCATGCCTTGGCTCTGGCTATTTTCGACGGGCTGTGCTTTCCCCAATACGCATCACAAAGTATCGTAAGCTGTTCATCTGTAAGGAAGGATTCACTCGCCAGGTTTCCTATCTCAAAAGATGCCTCGTTTTGTCCCGCATACTCAAAATCAATTATCCAGATCTTTCTACCATCATCCATAAAATTCTCAGCCAGCAGGTCGTTGTTGCAGGGAACCAGGTCTTCCGACGTTGATGTCAGAATTTTTTCAAGTCTGCTGATCATAGGTCCCACCTCTAAGTAACCTTCAGGCAGGAACAATCCTCCCGCTTTTACCTTTGTCAGGTAGTTCGCCCGAACAGTCGGAAAGTGAAAATTTCCAGCAAAGGGTGCGCCGGCATGTAACACTTTTAATGCCCCCGCGATTCGTACGAGTAGACCATGTTCTGTTTGTAAATCCACAGCATGCAGCGTCCTTGCGTCAATCCAGCTCATTACCAGAATGTTTTCATCCGGAAGCCAATCAACGATGGCGGCTCCAACGCCTGACCGGTATGCAAGTTCAGTGTTTATCCGTTCGTTATGTCTGTTAATACCCAGCAACGATGTGGCTGGGTTACTTACCCGCATAACATAGCTGTCTGTGGGTGTATCAACACGATAGTTCTTATTTGTTAACCCTCCAAGGGCAGTGACTTGCGTAGCACCTGACAGTACAGGGATCTGCGTTATGAGTTCGCTAATTCTCGGTTCGGTCATCACGAAATTCATTCAAATCCATTAGCCAGTCGGAAAGCATAAAGGTGAAAAAGGCGTAGCTTAGTATACTTCATTTCGGCGAGTGATCATCACATTGAAAACTGGTGAGTACGTTTTGGTAGCAACTAATGTTTTGAATTTATATTGCGTTTAAGATAGGTGATCATTCAGAGGAATCCAAGAAAAATAATGACAGGAGGAATCATCTATTGTCACGTTTTTTAACTTTAATTCAGTAAACTTTACCGATGCTATCGAATGAACTCAGAAGCTTATGGACATGCGCGGGCAACCAGAGTTTTCATAAACGAATTAGCCTCAAAAAAACTTTTTGTATGAAACCAGGTACGATTCCGTCCATTATAACCTTTTGTCTTACGGTGCTTGGCAGCCTGATGGGAACGGCGCAAGTCCAGACAGAATCATTCCTGTTTGGAGATGCGCTCCCCACTGCACCGGAACTATCCTGGCGGGGCGAATACAAGGTAGGCGTACGAACCATCGAGTTGATTAATAAGAACCAGGTTGATGTATTAAATTCAAAAGATGGAGTTGATCCCCGGTATGACCGGCAGCTAACCGTTGAAGTCTGGTATCCGGCCATCATTCCCGACGGAGAAAAGGAGCTGGTCATGTATCACCAGGTGATGGGACGATCAAATAATCCTGAGCGGCCACTTATCCCGTTTACTTTCAACGGACGTGCGTTGCGCGATGCCACTCCGCTGGTAGGCTCAGGTCCATATCCGCTTATTATCATTTCTCACGGTTATCCAGGTTCCCGATTGATCTTTACCTACCTCACGGAGAATCTCGCATCAAAAGGATACGTGGTCGTCTCAATCGATCACAAAGAATCCACTTTCCGGGATCTGGCAGGATTCCCCAGCACATTGTTAAACCGATCAATCGACCAGCTATTTGTGCTTAATCAGATTGCGGCATTAAGCAAGACCGGCAGCAGTTCCTTTCTATCAGGTTTGGCAGATGCTAACAATACCGGACTCGTGGGATATTCTATGGGTGGCTACGGGGTATTAAATGTTGCAGGAGCCGGGTACAGCACACAATTAACAACTCTATTCAGTTCGTTGACAGGAGGAAGCAAGGCCATCGAAGTACGAACTACCAATCATCCGGCATACAAAGGTTCTACGGATAAGCGGATCAAGGCGGTTGTTGCTTTTGCGCCCTGGGGTATGGAACGCGGTGTATGGGACAGTGAAGGATTAAAAGGTTTAACTGTGCCAACCTTTTTTATTGCCGGTAATCAAGATGATGTTTCCGGGTATGAGAATGGAATTAAAGCAATTTATTCAGGTGCAATACATGCTGATCGTTATCTGCTTACCTATGATAATGCGCGGCACAATACAGCACCTAATCCTCCCCCTGCAGAATCATTAATGCCGCATCTGATTGATGAGTACAACTTTTATGCTGAGCCCGCCTGGAATGAGTATCACATCAACAATATCAACCAGCATTTTGTGACTGCTTTTCTGGGAATACTTCTGAAGAAAAAGGATTACACAAAATATCTGAACCTGAATGAAAATTCCAATGAAAAAAACTGGACTGGTTTTAAACCACGAACTTCAGTGGGATTAGAACTTTTACATGCCCTACCGGTCAAGGACTGATTTATTAAGGGATAGGAATTTTTTTATACCTTCTACCCGCTAAGTTTTTGCGAACGGGCGCGGGCACATTTCCCGAGCCAGTTCGCGCTAAAAGGATCAACGCTTCCAAAGCGCTCAAGGCTAAACGGGGAAAAATCGAACGGATTTGGTTTTCCGGCGGCCATCTCAGCGAATGCCAGTCCAACACCACCGGAAATAGAAATCCCTGCGCCTACGCATCCCGTGGCTAACAGCAGATTATTTATTCCGTTTGGGATACCCATCGATAAATTATTATCCGGAGTGTAACCAGAAAACCCTGCGACATAATATTTCAATCCGATTTCATAAATCGACGGGAAGAACCTCGCGAGTTTATCGATGACTTCGCTAAGGTCATTCATACCATTGTCCGGACTGATTGTAAACCGACTGATATCATCCGGTATTTCTGCCGGCGAAACACTGAAAGAATTCTTCTCGCGTATTCCAAACAACAAACTTCCACCTTCTGGTCGTGCATAAGCCTGCGCATCAGGCAGCAGAACGATTGGCGAGTTGGAAGGAAATAACAAATGCTTGTCGGTTATCCAGTATTGGCTTCTTACCGGTGCCATTGGCAAACCCACATTAGCTCGTGAGGCCAAAACCGGAGCCCAGGCACCTGAAGCGATGATGACAACGTTGGCATGAATTCTCCCACTATCTGTAATCACACCACGAACGGTGTCTCCTTCCAGGATCAAATCCGAAACCTCAACTCCAGTCCTGAAATCCGCGCCTGATTGTTTTGCGCACCGTGAGAAAAATGAACTTAACAAATACGGATCGCAAAATGCTTCGTCCGGCATAAATCCGATCCTGGCGGCTTCATCTGTTTTCAACCATGGAGCCATTTTTTGTGCTTCAACGGCGGAAATGTACTCGGCCCGTTGTTTAAATGCAGAGGCAATTGTCATGAGTTCTTGCAGGTCATTAACCCTTTCCTCACTCGCGGCAAGATGCAGGGCGCCTACCCGTTGCAGGTCCATAGATTCACCTAGCATCGCTTCCATTTCTTCAATAACCCGGTATGTTTCCAGGGAAAGAGGAATGAAAGATGTCTTTGCACGAATGGCTGTCATCAGCGCGGCGGCTCTGCTGGTAGCTGCATGGCCTAATTCGTTCCTATCAAGTATGATAATCTTGCGACCTGGATTGTCGCGGGTATAATAATAGGCAATTGCGCAGCCGAAAATGCCGCCACCTACTACGACTACGTCGGTATTCTCAATTTCCATAATCAACCACGAAACGTTGGTTTCTTACCTGAGTTGTAAACAAAGGCCTCCATGGTTGCATTCACCAGGGTAAGGAGAATGTTTTTACAAAGGTGAAGCATTTGATTGCCTCAATCACGCCCTCCTTGATTCCGAGACCAGAATCTTTGATGCCACCGAAGGGGGAATTCTCGATGCGGTATCCAGGCACTTCGTTAACGTTTACAGTACCTACCTTTAATGCTTTCACCGCTTTGATAATGTTTTGCATGTTGTTTGTGACAATCGACGAGGAAAGTCCAAAGGAAGTTGAATTGGTTAATTGAATGGCATCATCGAGATCCTTTATGGAAATAATTGGTGCAAGCGGCCCGAAGGATTCATGAACCACCATGTCGCAGTTACGAGGAACATTTGAGATTACGGTTGGTTCCAACAATGCTCCGGTGCGCTTGCCCCCTAGTAATACCGTGGCGCCTTGCTCTACCGCATCCTTTACAACGCCTTCAAGATAAACGGCTGCTTGCTCGTCAATTACAGTGCCTACCTTCGTATCCTCTTTGGAAGGGTCGCCGCATTTATACTCTTTCGTCTTTTCGACCAATCGCTCCGTAAAATCTTGTATAATTTTTTCATGTACCAGAATTCTCTTTACTGCCGTGCAACGTTGGCCGGAGTTACGAAAGGAACCTTCTGCCGCTAGTGTAACCGCCAGGTCCAGATCGGCGTCTTCCAAAATTATAATGGGGTCATTTCCACCAAGTTCCAGGACAACCTTTTTATAACCCGCGAGATGAGCAATTTTCTTCCCTACTATAACACTTCCCGTGAAGGAAACGATGTCGACGCGGGGATCTTTCACCAATACCTCTGCAACATCTTTTGTCGGTCCAAGTAACACACTCAGCATATACGCAGGAAGACCTGCCTCGTAAAGCAATTCCGCGAACTTGATCGCTGTTAAGGGAGTTTTTTCAGAAGGTTTTAATATAATCGGTGTTCCTGCAGCAATCGACGGAATAATTTTGTGTGCGACCTGGTTTAACGGATGGTTAAAGGGCGTGATGGCCACGGCCAGCGCCAACGGTTCGCGTAGGGTAAAAATTTTTCGCTGCTTACCGCTGGGAGAAATGTCACAGGAAAAAACCTGACCATCATCCTTCAGGCATTCCATGGAGGCGAACATAAGCACATCATGAGCGCGACCAACTTCATAACGTGTTTCTTTCATACATAGTCCCGATTCTGCACAAATCGTCTCTGCAAACTCCTCTTTTCGCTCCATCATCAGGTGTCGGGCGCGATCGAGAATAGAAAAACGCTCAAATCGACTCAGCGCCTTTCCTCCTTGTAGTCCGGCTTCAATTGCTGCAAGCGTTTCTTCCTCTCCTACCAGGTCCACGGTGCCCACTTCCCGTCCATCATAAGGACTTCGGATAACCAATGGGTTGACAGAGGTTATTTTCTTTCCGGCAACATAACAACTGAGTTGCCTGAATGAGCTGTCGCGATGCCTCAATGCTTCCGGTGCTGATGTGGCTTGCATAGTCGGGAGGTTTAAGTATTTGTTCCGTTAATCGTGAAATCAAAAATGTCAAAATTCCGTGGATCGCCGCCGGCCCGAATCCGATATCGGCTGCTCAACGGGTGAGAAATAATAAAAGGAACCATTTCCTCATACCTTCCGCCGTGGGACCTCAGGGTGCCGTCGAGTGCTTTTAAGTCGTGGTGTTGCGGTGTGCGTCCAACCACTACGTCGCGGCCCGAAAGAACAACCAGATCGCCAATGCGATCGCCAGGTTGCTCCAGGATTCTTACGGCTGTTTCCTTATCATATACTTCCGTGATTCCGGGTTGAATTGACAGCCATTTTTTTACGCTATCAATGTTAGATTTATCTGATATATGGACTACCACATACGACCCCAACGCCCCGTGATGTTTTACGTAGGGATCTGTTATGGGGCAAATCACGCGGAATCCAGGACCGAATTTTTCTGTCAGCATCGTCTCAACAAAAAGTACATTCGGAGATCCATCCTCTTTGACTTTAGCGTTCATACCGTGATCGGCCGTCGCACCGACAATCGCACCGAGATTAATCAACTTTCCGATTTCAACGTCCTGTGCCTCGTAAAAGGCCAGTGACTCCTCGGCATCCTGATTATAGGTATGCTGCATGTAATCGGTTAATGACAGGTATAGAAAGTCGGCTAAACCTTTTTCAATTAATCGCACCCCGGCACGTAACACAAATAAACTTGCATCGGCGCTGTAAATTGCAGGAGTAGGAATTCCTAAAGTCGTTTCAGCATTTTCAATTCCATGGGTTTCCAATTTTGTCAAATTGGCCTTTTCAGCCGAGAAGGCAATACCTTTAAGTTTGTAGGAAAGTATGTCGCGCAACTTTTCTTTGGCTGTAACGACTCCCACTTTTCTTCCGGCATTTGCCGCAGCAGCGAGGATAGTATCGGTCCGCAGGTATTCTGATGAATTCATCATTACTTCCTGATCCTTTGCCTCATCGTAGAAGAAGTTACCACTGATGCCATGCACCGCAGGAGGTACACCTGTTACGATGGAAGAGTTATTCACGTTTGTAAATGAAGGCAGCGCACCCCGTGCCATGCCGCGGTATCCTTGTAACGCCATGGCCTTCAGGTTGGGCATTCGGTCGTGAAGAAGTGTGGCATCCAGGTATTCATCGGCTGAGCCGTCCATACAGATAACCACAAGTGGACTGGCTGCCGGTGAAAAAACGATACCGTTTGCGGTAAATTGATTTGAATGAATATCCATCGTTAGCGATCAGCGTAAATAGTTGTCTGACTGAGGTGCAAAGTACAATGTTTAGCAAATATATATTTTGTTTAGTATAAATATACAATGCTCCAGCAAAATTTGAACATTTAACTATGAAACACGACGTTGTAACGGGACGTTACTTACAATCCGTTATTGGAGATAAAGAAATACACAACCAGGATATGCGCGTCCGTTTTACCTGCATTGGATAAGGTATGTCCCTGTCGTCCGTCGAAGAATAGTGAACTGCCTTCCTTCAGCAGATATTTTTTCCCGCCGATCAGGTATTGTACCGAGCCCTTAATTATATATTTATACTCGTAGGCTTCTGTGTGTACCAGTCCTTGCCGTTTCGCTCCACGCTTTAATTCCAGCAATACAATATCTATTGGTAAATTTTTGATATCCCTGGTCAGAATCCGCTTGTAAGTGAAACCTTTCACATTTTCTTTTTCAAATTTTTGATACTCATGCGGTTCCTTGATGATCACTTTCGGAGTTCTTACAGTCGGAATAATATCTTTGAAGAAATCATTCAGGTCGAGATTGAGTGCCCGGATAATGGACAGCAATACGGGGAGCGACGGGATCGTCCGGTTATTCTCAACCTGTGAAATAAGGCCTTTACTTACATGGGCTTTGGTAGCTAATTCCTGAACTGTCGCATTCTTCCCCTTTCTCGCCCCCTTTATCTTGTTACTGATTTGAATCAATATATCTTCCTGCATTGTTTTATAATTTTAGTGTGCCCAGGTAACCCGATTACGTATTAAAATTTTACGTATAATTTATTCATAAAGATCTCAGCGCATTTTTCAAGCTGCTTATAATCCAGTCACAATCATCCTTTGTAATGGTCAATGAAGGTCTTAACGTAATAATATTGCCTTCAATGATTTTGAATGCCACACCTTGCTGCAAGCAATTATACATGACACGTTCGGCATCTCTGACAGCTCGTTCCCGGGTTTTGTGGTCAGTTACCAGATCAACTCCGAGGTGAAGACCTTTACCGGCAACATGGCCAATACACGGAAATTCTTTTTTGAGTTCTTCCAGCCCTTCCTTTAAGTATTCTCCCAGACGGGCAGAATTTTTCACCAGATTATGTTGTTCGATATACTCAATCTCAGCTAATCCGGCTGCTGAGCATAACGGGTTCTTCTCGTGTGTAAAATGCCCGACAGAACGGTGTTGCAGTACATTATGTTCTTCCCTGGCAACGATCCCGGCGAATGGCACGACGCCACCCCCAAGAGACTTACCTAACACCAGGACATCCGGTGTGACATAATGCTCACTGGCAAACATTTTACCCGTCCTGCCAAAGCCCTCTATAATTTCGTCGAAGATCAGAAAGATGCCGTATTCGCCACAAAGGTGTTTTACTGCCTGCCAATACCCAACAGACGGTACAACAGGTGTGGCCGAAATAGGCTCACCGATAATCGCGGCGACGTCTGGGTTACGCTTTAGTATGTTCGTAATTTGCCGGAGGTATTCATCGTCGATCTGCTCGTGGTCGGTAAAACCCCACGGGTTCCGGTAATAATTGGGGAATTCGACATGAAAAGCGCCGGGCACCATGGGGCCGTTCCCTACGGTAAAGTGTTCTTCACCACCCACACTGGCCGACTGGAATCCAGTGCCATGGTAGGAATCCCAGTACGAAATCGTCTTCCATTTTCCTGTCAATTGTTTGGCGAGCATTATTGCCATCTCAATCGCTTCAGATCCTCCGGGACAAAAGAGTACTCTGCTTAATCCTTCCGGGGTGATCTCAACTAATTTCATAGCCAGCTTTACAGCAGGAATATTGGTATAACGCCTGGGTGTAAAAGCCAGACCCTCTTTTAATTGTCTAATAACAGACTCGATAACAGCTGGATTTGAAAAACCTGCGTTGTGCACACCATTGCCGTGTAAGTCGAGATATTTTTTTCCTGCGAGATCAAAAATATACGGACCTTCCGTTTTTGAAAGTACATTCATCACCGGTGTAGACAGTGCCTGATGCAAAAAATACTGACTGTCTTTCTCTATCCAAATCCGCGTTTGTTCATCCAATCCGGCATAATAGGCGTTACGGAATTCGGAAGCATTTATATCTCCCTGCTCTTTTGATATTGCTTTGTTCATTTTATTTCAAAGTTCCGGCGAAACAACAAATCTAAAACTTTACCACTCTTCTCAAAAAGTTACCGTTAGACCTGACAACAAACGTATCCAGCTTACCCCTTGAGTTTGTTTTTGAAACAAAGCTTCCAACCAACGGATGCAAGCTTTGAAATTATCCGGATACTCGATCAGGTTTCGGGTTATGGTAATATAAAGTTGCCACGAATGATTTAAAGATTACTTAATGCGTCTGGTTTCACCACATCCTTAACTTGTTCTCAACTTGCGCGCGTTCAATATTTGAGAGTTGTCATTGAAAAAAACCGTTCCAAATGGGTTCAACAAAAAAATGTGTGTCAGGAACACACATTTACCGTGTTCCTGAAATTGAAGTTAAAAAAACAAATGATTCAAACGAATGATGAGTTTAGCGAAAATAAATTTGTTTAGTATTTATAATTTATGTTTAACTTCGCTTGTCTATTTTTAGTCTCCTATTTCCCTCTTAACCTCTTAACCTTAACTACTTAATTATGGAAAATTGTTTACCTGAAAGAAAAGGCAGGCATTTTGCAAGAAGATCCGTTCTCTTGACAATTCTTGCCGGACTGTTTGCTTTTGGCGCCGCCTGGGCCCAAACTACTGTTTCCGGAAAAGTACTCTCCGGAGAGGATAATTCGCCGATGCCTGGTGTCAATATTGTTGTAAAAGGCACAACCAACGGTACCATTACAAATGCCAGCGGGGAATACTCTGTTGCCGATGTGCCTGCCAATGGTGTATTGGTTTTATCGTTCGTAGGATACATCACGCAGGAGCAGCCTGTAAGCGGTCGCGCGACCGTTGACGTTACGCTGGCAGTTGAAGCAACACAACTCACGGAAGTAGTGGTAACGGCGTTAGGTATTCAAAAGGAAAAGAAAAGCCTTGGGTACTCCGTTCAAAGCGTGGGCAGTGAAAGTATTACTACTGCACGCGAAACAAATGTTGTAAATCAATTGGCAGGGAAAATAGCAGGTGTTACAGTTATAGGAAGTAATTCCGGTGTTGGCGGATCAGCCAGGGTTTCGATCCGGGGTGAGCGTTCCCTTAATCTGGATAAAAATCAGCCCTTGTATGTTATCGACGGTGTACCAATCAGTAATGGTATTACGGGAGCCAACGGAAGAGGCAACCTGGAAGTTGACTTTGGAAACGGAGCAAGCTTTGTCAACTCCGATGACATTGAATCCATGACTGTTTTGAAAGGTGCGGCTGCAGCAGCGTTGTATGGTTCCAGAGCGGCCAACGGAGTAATTGTAATTAAAACAAAAAATGGAAAAGGCACAAAGGGAATCGGTGTTGAGATAAACTCAAATACAACATTTGAATCTGCCCTTCGCTTGCCTGACTATCAGAATGTATACGGACAGGGTAACGGGAATGGTGGTGATTTCGCTTTCGTTAACGGAGGTGGAGCCGGATTGACCGATGGTACCGACGAAAGCTGGGGACCGGCATTTACAGGCCAGCTTTATCCACAATACAATTCGCCCAGAACACTGAATGGACAACCCATTGATTACCGTGGTGGCGATTTAAATGCACCTGCCGGAAGTGTGATTACCCCTACCCCATGGGTTGGTGATCCCGATGGTGTAACCGATTTTTTTCAAACAGGCCGGACACTTACCAATAACGTCGCCCTGCTGGGAAGTAACGCAAACGGAGATTTTCGTCCGGACTTGATCAGACCGGAATTATTCCGAACACAGATCTTCGCCGGAATACCATTTCATTTGGCGGTGGTTATAACCTGACAAAGAAATTCAGCGCCAGAGCTTTTGTAAGCTATATCAAAAGTGAAAGTGATAACCGTCCATCCATCAGCTATGGTACTGAGAACATCATGTATTTATTCAATTGTTGGTTGCCGCGGTCGGTCGATGTGTCGGATATGGAAGATTATTGGATGAGAGGCCTGGAAGGAAGACGTCAGTTTGGTTTCAATTATAATTACCACGACAATCCCTGGTTCACCATGTATGAGAATACCAATGGCCAGTATGTTGACCGCATCATTGGTAATATTGCCTTAAAGTATGACTTCACTCCCGAACTGAGTTTGATGCTGCGAACGGCTACGGATTTTTCCAATGAAAGGAGACAATACAGAAGGGCTTTCAGTACGCAACGATTCCCTTTCGGACAATATCGTGAAGCCAAAGTTTTCGGTGAGGAAAGAAACTCTGACTTTTTGCTGACTTATAATAAAGAGCTGGTGCCATCTACCTGGGCATTAACAGCTTCCGTAGGAGGTAACCAGCTGCGTCAGAAATCAGAATACCTGGAAGTAAATGCACCACAATTAAATATCCCGGAGGTATATAACCTTACCAACTTCAGAGCTCCGTTGCAATCCACACAAACTGACATTCAAAAGAGGATTAACAGTTTGTACGCGTCCGTTCAACTTGGATACAAAAACATGATATTCCTTGACCTGACTGCCAGAAACGACTGGTCAAGCGCATTAACATTGCCGCAGGACCTTAAGGATGCCGGTATAGGTACAGAAGATAATTCTTACTTCTATTCAGGAGCAGCGTTAAGTGCCGTAATTTCTGACATGGTTGAGATGCCTGACTTCCTTTCGTTTTTTAAAGTACGCGGAAGTGTAGCCCAGGTAGGAAATGATACGGATGCTTTCACGTTTACACAAGCCTACAATCCGAGTGATCCATTTGGTTCTTCTCAGGTATATAGTGAAACCGACCGACTTGCCAACTTTAGTCTGAAGCCTGAAATCAGTACTTCATTTGAAGGCGGTGTGGATATTCGTTTCTTCGGAAGTCGTGTTGGTCTTGATTTCACTTACTACAGTACGCTTACCGAGAACCAGATTATCAACATACCTCTTTCCGTCACCAGCGGATACAACTTCTTGTCCATTAATGCCGGTGAAATCAAGAATAATGGTATTGAAGTCATGTTGAATACAATTCCAGTGAAACTGGACAATGGCTTCCAATGGGGTCTTGATGTGAACTTTTCAAGAAACAGAAGCGAAGTTGTCTCTCTCTCAGACGGACTCACCAATTATGTAATGGCAAACCGAAGGGTAACCATTGAAGCACGTGTTGGAGAACGGATGGGTGACATGTATGGCATTGGGTTCGCAAGAGTTCAGAATACTGACCCAACCAAACCGTACTACGATGCTACCGGACAGTTTGTCGGACAGATGGTCTATTCTTCACCAAATGCCTCCGGACAGGGAGGTGGCAGACCGATCCGTACAACGGAAAGAATCAAACTCGGGAACTATAACCCGGACTGGATGGCGGGTATATACAATACATTCTCCTTTAAAGGAGTAAGGTTGGGCGTATTACTCGACTACCGTCATGGCGGAGAGCTTTACTCAGAAACTCAGACTGTCGGACGAGAAGGAGGGATTATTGAAGAAACGCTGGAGGGAAGAGAAAATGGTTATTATCCTCAGGCTTCGGCTGCCGTTGATCCTCAGTTGTTGAATGCGCCAGTTGGTACGTATGTTGTTGGTGCAGGAGTAAGTCAGAATACTGATGGTACTTTTCAAACAAATGTGCACCGTGTACTGCCCCGTCAATGGCATACTGCATACACCGGTGGAAGAGCCATCGCGGAAGGTGTTGTTTACGATGCAACCTTTATGAAACTGCGCGAAGTTTCAATCGGATACACAATACCCGACAAAGTTTTCGGCAACTCACCTTTCAGAAGCGTGACCATTTCACTGGTAGGAAGAAACCTGGCCTTATGGACTGATGTTCCTCATATTGACCCGGAAGTAATGTCCTATACCGGAGGCACAGCATTGCCAGGTATTGAGAACATGTCGATACCATCTTCCAAGAGTTATGGATTTAACATCGGTCTGAAATTCTAATTAAATTCAAACACAAGAGGTCATGAAAAATATAAGAAAGATCATATTGATTTCAGTGGCGATGTTCTCAGCGGTCGCCTGTGATAAAGATTTTGAGGAGGTTAATACAAACCCCAACGTTCCAACCACCGTTACGCCGGATTTGTTGCTATCGGGAGTTATCCGAAACATGCTCAATCTGCAAGTGAATGAAGCTTGGGGCACTGGGAATATTGTTATTCAGCATACGGCTAAAATACAGTTTGTCAATGAAGACCGATATCTCTGGGGAGAGGATAACGACTACTGGAACGGCGTATATAATAACATGAGAAATGTCCAGAACATTATTGATTTCGCCGAAGCCGCAGTACCTGTTCAAAACAACTATCTCGCGGTTGCTCTGATCATGAAGTCATGGATGTTTTCACTTGTAACAGATGCTTATGGAGATGCACCTTATACGGAGGCAACCAAGGGGAAAACACAAGGTAATTATGTGCCTAAATATGATACGCAAGAAACCATTTATTCAGGTATACTTGCAGATCTTGATCGCGCCAATAGCCTTTTAGGAACAAGTGCTGAAGCTGTTGGGGGCGACTTGATGTATGGAGGGTCTACAGCCAAATGGAAAAAACTGGCTAACTCGCTTCGGTTGCGTTATCTCATGCGTATCTCCAACAAGAAGGACGTAAAAGCCGACATGCAAGCGATCCTTGATAACGCCGCAGCGAACCCAATATTTGAAAGTAATGCAGACAATGCCGTGTTGGTCTACCAGACATCTGCACCAAACCAATGGCCGTTATACACAGCACGTGTAGGGTCGTTCGATGAGTTTCGCTTGAGTAAGACACTTGGAGACTATCTTACCAGCACTAGTGATCCACGGTTAGCTGTATTCGCGCGACCAACGGAAACTTCGGTTGCAGCCGGAACACCTGAGATCGAAGGGATCCCCAACGGGCTCGAAGATACCCAGGCTCTTAGTTACAACGGTGGACCACAGAACGTCTCACGCGTCGGACTAACATTTGCCTGTCTGGTATGTGCTGATGCAGGGCAATCAGCACCTGTAGCCAATGCGGCACGTGGCTTGTTGATGACCTATGGGGAGTTACAGTTCCTTCTTGCAGAAGCCCGGGAAAAAAGTTTTATCACCACGGGGGTTGCCGAAACCTATTATCTGAATGGTATCAATGCAAACTTTGATTATTACCGAAGCATTGTTCCATCCTCATATGGTATCGACCTGACCATGCCTGCTGGATATCTCACCCAACCCGCCATAGCTTATACGGGAACTACGCCTGAGAAACTCACCAAGATTGGCACCCAGAAATGGGTGGCACTGGTCTTTAATGGTTTGGAAGCGTGGTTCGACTGGCGGAGAACGGGAATACCTGCTCTGTTACCAGGAGCCAGTAATTTAAATAATGACCTGATCCCCGTTCGCTACATTTATCCGGTAGTTGAACAATCCTTAAATGGAGACAACCGTACGGAAGCGGTGGCCAGACAAGGCGCTGACAATATTAATACACCTGTATGGTGGGATAAGCCTTAGGTTGTAGGCTCTTTGAATCAGCAGAGGCTAACGGTTCCGGTTACGGTCGTTAGCCTCTTTTTTTAGACATACTCACCCGACAGCCAAAATCAAGAAGTGAAAGGGTTCAGAGACAGTTCCAACCCTACTTCTTCATAAAATTCAAATCAGGGAAAGAGTTTAGTTAGGTCCCATTCCAGTTCAAATGAAATATATTTGTCAGTTACTCAAACAGAAAACGGATGGATGATTCTTTTAACCGTACGGAAGGCGATGTGAACGTCTCCCCTTCCCGAAAAGCATGGTCAGCACAAATCAACGATGATCGCACCATTTCCATGCTTGCAGAAGATGCTCAATACTTTCTGCATCAGGCATTATCTACCCCGTGTCTTGATGTGCTCGAATCCTGCGAAGGAATTTATTTAACTGACGTAAGCGGAAGACGCTACATGGACTTTCATGGAAACAATGTCCATCAGCTCGGTCATAGAAATCCCTACATTATAAATCGGGTGAAGGAGCAAATGGATATTCTTCCCTTTTCGCCACGGAGATTTACCAATGCACCCGCAATAGAATTTGCCCGGAAGCTGGCATCGTTACTGCCTGGGGATCTCAATCGTGTGTTATTTGCTCCGGGAGGAACATCGTCAATCAGTATGGCTCTTAAACTTGCCAGGGTTGTCACTGGAAAGCATAAAATAATTTCACTGTGGGACTCTTTTCACGGAGCGTCGCTTGATGCTATTGCTGCCGGAGGTGAACGAGGGTTTAGGGAAGGTATGGGGCCACTGATGCCCGGTGTAGAACGTATCCCTCCTCCTACGACTTATCGTGGTCCGTTCAATGCGGTAAATGGCGATGACCTTGTCTATGCTGAATATCTGGAATACGTGATCGAAAAGGAAGGCAATGTCGGCGCATTTATTGTGGAAACTGTTCGCAATACGGATGTTCAGATCCCCTCAAAGCAATACTGGAAAAAGGTCAGAGAAATCTGTACGCGCAACGAAGTCCTTCTTATCCTCGATGAGATTCCTATCGCATTTGGACGAACCGGTAAAATGTTTGCGTTTGAACTATACGACATAGAGCCTGACATCCTTTGCCTTGGTAAAGGGCTCGGCGGAGGCATAATGCCAATGGCCGGTATCGCTGCCCGGGACATTCACAACGTCGCATTGGATGTTTCATTGGGTCATTTTACACATGAGAAAAGTCCACTCGGTTGTGTTGCCGGAATCGCTATGCTGGAGTACATGGAAGAGCATAACATCCTTAAAAAAGTGCAGGACGATAGCGTGTTTATGCTACAACAACTGGAACAACTCAAGAATAAGTATCCATTAATTGGAGATATCCGGGGAGTAGGATTATTATGGGGCGTGGAGCTGGTAAAGGATCGCATCACCAAAGAAAAAGCCATAGAAGAAGCAGAAGTTACCATGTACGAATGCCTGAAAAATGGACTGAGTTTTAAGGTGTCGCAGGGAAATGTGCTCCAGCTCTCCCCGCCGCTTACTATTACACGCGAACAATTGTCGGAGGCGCTTCAGATTCTTGAGCATGCGCTCAACAAGGCGATACGTCATTAGTTTGGCCAACGCTGATCAAGAAGTTGGAGCTGTGCGTTCTCAGAGGTAATAGACAAATTCCTGAACGTCCAGTATCGTCGGCTGTCCCTGGGTACGCAGAGGATTTTTTTATCTGTCGGGTGGACTCCTAACTTAAAACCAGCTTTTAGCCAGCACTTGGTGATAGCGATTTACGAGCTAAATTTTTAAACATGGCAAATGTTTTGAGAGAGGGGTAAAGAATAGGGTAGGTCAACAGAATGATCACCCATGGAATCAGGAAGACGTTTTGTTTCAATAGTCCCGCCGTGCTGATATAAGTCTTAAATGAAAAATTTTTAACTATCAAAAGCAGGCAATAGCTAAGGTTAAAAAACGCCTGCGCACCAAAAATCGACAACTCAGAAAACAACTCTTTTGGCTGGTTCTTGAATGTTTGCCTTCTGTGTTTCAAGTGCATATTGAACAGTTTCAGAAAGACCTTGACCTGGTTATCTTCAAACAAACGCGGTTGAATTTTCTTTAAGGGACCAGTAATTAGCAGGTCGGAACAGTAATAGGCATCATGGGATTGAAGCAATTTCATCCAGAGATCGACGTCTGCATAAAATCCGTACTCCGCTTTTAGTAAGTTATAATCTTCAACAAGTTGTTTCCTTACCATTGCTTCACCCCAGACCGGCGAATCGAATAGCCATCGCCTGAAAAACACTTTTTTTAACAGATGGTCACCATTGACAATGCCTTCCTCGAATTCCCGGTGTACAACTTCAGCATTCTCATACTCATCCGTTTCCCCAATTGAGTTAAACACAAAACCTACTGATTCATGGGCTGAAATAGCGTTATACCATTTCTCAATGAGATCGGATCTGAATCGATCCCCATCGTGCAAGATTGCAACGAAATCATAAACCGATTGTCGAATGCCGAAATTCAAATTGGCGGGCATTTGTTTATTACTGGAATGCCGATGGTATTTTATCCTTTCATCCTGTGCGCTAAACTCCCGGCAAACCGTCTCGGTGTCGTCTGTGGAGCAGTCATCACAAATTATTAGTTCAAAATCTTTGAAGGTCTGTTCTAAGATATCTTGGATTGACAACCTTAGCCTTTCG
The DNA here is from genome assembly GCA_041737945.1 of Chryseolinea sp. GTDB lineage: Bacteria > Bacteroidota > Bacteroidia > Cytophagales > Cyclobacteriaceae > Chryseolinea. The sequence goes on along the minus strand of JBGSQQ010000018.1, from coordinate 11,040 downwards.
GCCCGGTTAAAGGTTACGAGGACGATACTAACCATTTAATTGGGGTAAGTGAATGTTGTCTAACCATTCAAAAAATGCACCAATGGGCAAATTAGGCTGGTCATGAAGATATGGGGAATCACTAACGCAAAAACTGATGACTTTTGTAGTCTTTGATACCCAAAAGTGTGAATTATGATGGACATGCCAAATATACTCGATGAAAACCGAGAAACACACCCTTTGTTCCCAAATACGCGCGCTCAAGCGCAAACCTGGCAGCTTAGCAGAAGTTCATTCGATTGCACCTCAAACAAGAGAATTGCATATATCTGCATGAAACCAGTATGCATGTGGCGTTTCAACTTCGTAAAAAATTTGAGACAAGGATAAAGTAACGGATATAAGACAAAAATTACTGACCAGGGGATTAGAAACACGGTTTGTTTCAATTGCTGGGGAGCATACAGGAATGATTTAAACGTGGAGTTCTTAACGATCAATAATAGGCAATAAACCAAGTGTAGTAAGGAATACGTCCAAAATATAAGCATCTCGGTGAACAATTTCAGTGGTTCATTTTGATACGCCAACTTTCGGTGCTTCCAGTGCATATTAAACATCAACAAAAAGAATTCAACAATATTATCTTCAAAGAGCCGCGGTTGGATTTGCTTTGTAGGTCCTGTTATAAGTAGGTCTGAACAGTAGTAAGCATCGTGAGTGTGTAGCAGTTGCATCCACAAATCCACATCTGCATAAAAGCCATACTCGGTTTTCAGGAAGTTATGATCTACAACAAGTTGTCTTTTTGTCATAACTTCGCCATATACAGGAGAATCGAATCGCCATCTCCTGAAGTATATATTCTTTAACAGATGATCTTTCTTGATAATTCCTTCATCAAATTCGTGATGCAACTTCGTGACCTTTTCATTCTCATCAGTAAAACCTATGGTATTGAATACAAAGGCAACAGATTCGTGGCTCGTAATGGCCGTTAACCACTGTTGAATCATTTCAGGATGAAAGCGGTCTCCATCATGGAGAATGGCGATATATTCATAAATGGACTGTCGAATACCAAAGTTCAGGTTCTCTGGCATTTGAATATTACTGGAATGACGGAAGTATCGTATTCTTGGGTCTCTTGCCGCGAATTCCAGGCAAATAGATTCCGTATTGTCAGTGGAGCAGTCGTCACATATTATTAGCTCAAAGTTTCTGTAGGTTTGATCCAGAATTTCCTGGATAGAGAACCGCAAACGTTCCTCTCTGTTATATGTTACTAATACAATACTAACCATCCAATCATGAAATTATTTAGACGGCAAGATCACAAAATTTTTCCAATTTGACCCAAGATTGAGTCGCCAATTCACTGCCTTGACTGTTGAAAATTCATGGGGAATAAAGCATATGGGAAAGTTGTGCGTTTAGCGCAGTAAATTGTCAGGCAATTTTTCGAACTCGCGAATCAACTGTTTACGCTAAGCACATAAAAGTAATTTTTTTTCATTCAGAACCGTAGTATATTCCCGATACCCGATTCCTCCAAATTCCCTCACACCATGAAAACAATTCTCTCATTTCTATTTTCGATAACACTATTCATAAGCCTTGGTCAGGAAATCATTGATTCCCGCCAACGTGAAATTGTAATTCACTCTGTCAACGTTGTGCCTATGGATTCTGAAAAAGTCCTGCTTAACCAAATAGTGATCATAAAGGAAGGTAAGGTAGCATCAATCGGAACAAATCTAAAGTATGGAAAGGACGCGCTGGTCGTTGATGGCAAAGGCAAATACCTTATCCCCGGATTGGCAGAAATGCACGCCCATGTCCCTCCTATTGATGACATGGAACCTATGAAGGAAGTACTTTTGCTGTTCGCTGCCAACGGTATAACTACTATCAGAGGTATGTTGGGACATCCCAGGCACCTGGAGCTCCGCACGAAGATTGTAAATGGGGAAATTCTGGGGCCAAAACTTTATACAACAGGACCTTCCTTCAATGGGTTGAACATTAAAACCCCGGAAGCTGCAGCCACCGCTGTGCGCAATCAGAAGGAGGCCGGGTATGATTTTCTAAAACTGCACCCTGGGCTAACCAAAGATAACTTTGCCGCAATTGTTACCACTGCTAAAGAAGTTGGAATACCCTTCGTTGGCCACGTGTCTTTTGGGGTCGGTATCTGGCGCGCTATTGATGCCGGCTATTCCTCGATCGATCACCTTGACGGTTTTATTGAAGGCATGGTACCGGGCATTGAAACTATGGTTGAACAACAAACCGGATTGTTCGGGATTTATGTTGCTGAACGGGCAGACACTTCACAAATTCCACGGCTCATGAATGGACTTAAGAAGCAAAACATATGGGTTGTGCCAACCCAGTCGCTGGCTGAAAGGTGGATTTCCCCTGACTATACTGAAGCTACTTTCAGAAGCGATCCGGAATCCAAATACATGAAACCTGAAACAGTAAACAGCTGGATACAGGCAAAGCAGAATCTGCTTTCTAATCCACAATACAACGAGTCAAAAATTAATGAATACATTAAACTTCGCAGGCGGCTTATAAAAGCCTGCCAGCAGTACGGTGTCGGTCTCTTGCTCGGGTGTGATGCTCCTCAGGTTTTTAATGTTCCAGGGTCATCTACACACTATGAACTTGAATACCTTGTCAGGGCGGGTCTCACACCTTACCAGGCACTTCGAACGGGTACCGTTAATGTCGCCACGTATCTGAATCTGCCCAACACAGGAACCATCCAGCCGGGATCTTTGGCAGATCTCGTATTGATTGAAGGCAATCCTCTCAAAGACATCACACAAACCAGAAAAATTGCAGGCGTAATGCTCGGCGGTAAATGGCTGTCAAAGGCCTATATCGATGCGTCGCTACAGAAAGTCGTTAAGCAATGAGTGATTATTGTCGATAGAATAGTCTGCAAAGTATTTAGCCGCGCTTGACAGTACAATTATATCACGCAGAACAAGAATCGACGGTTCATAAACATACGGTATCGCGAATCTTTTAATTTGACCAGCGGTCTGTTTTCATCTGGACATTCCATGTATATTGAGTTATTAAAGTATTTGTGAATGAAAAGAACCGGCCTCACCGCACTGGCATTACTAGTTGTCCTGGAAGTTGTGGCGCAATCCTTTAATGCCCGCCCTCAGGGAACACAAAAGCCTGTACTTTTTGGAAAGCACTGGATGGCTATTACCGGTAAGCCTTTGGCTGCAACTGCCGGGGCCCTGACTTTCAGCAAAGGTGGAAATGCAGTGGATGCCGCATGTTCGATGCTGGCAGCCACATGTACTATGTGGGATGTGTTAAGTTAGGGAGGCGAAACGCAGGCGCTGATTTACAACCCAAAAACCGGCAAGGTTATCGGAATAAATGCATTGGGCGTGGCACCTACCGGAGCCACCACGGAATTCTTTAAGAGCAAAGGAATGCGCTTTCCCCCGGAATACGGACCTCTGGCTGCCGTAACTCCAGGCACTCCGGGGGGACTCTGTCTTATGCTGGCCGCATACGGCAAGTTGAGTCTGAAAGAGGTACTAGCTCCTGCCATACAAATGGCCGAAGGATATCCGATCGATGCGCAAACGGCAAATGCGATAGAAAACGGGAAGGAAATGATTAAGCAATGGCCATATTCAAAAGCTGTTTTTCTGACACATGCTGGCGAAGAACGGGAAGCCCCTATGGCTGGTGAAATTTTTAAACAGACGGATTTGCTGGAAACGTTGCGAAAGATGGTGGATGCCGAACAGCAGGCCTTGAAGAAGGGCAAGAGCAGGAAGGAAGCGATCTATGCTGCTTCCGACAGATTTTATAAAGGGGATATTGCCAATGAGTTTGTTCGGGGAGCCCGGGAACAGGGCAGCCTGATAACCGCTGAAGATCTTGCAACATGGAAGGTCAAAGTAGAAGAACCTCTGAAGGTGGAATACAAAGGAATTGAAGTTTATAAACTCTCTCAATGGACGCAAGGTCCGGCGATGCTACAGGCGTTAAACATACTCGAAAATTATGATCTCAAAGAAATGGGATTTAATTCCACCCGCTATATCCACACGGTCTATCAAGCGATGAGCATGGCGTTTGCCGATCGTGATTTTTACTATGGTGATCCTTCTTTTGCTCCGGAAGAACCCATGAAAGGCTTACTTTCAAAAGAGTATGCTAAAGAACGGGCGAAGGCTATACGGATGGACAAGAACGATGAGAAGATCGGACCCGGTGACCCTTATCCATTTGAAGGAAAAGTTAATCCTTATTCGGAATATCTTAAAAACTGGGGTCAGGCATCGGTGAACAAACCCACAACACCTTTGGACGAGAACTATCTTGAAAAGTTTATGCTTGGAACAACTTCTGTCGAAGCGGCTGATGAGGAAGGGTGGGTTGTTTCAATCACACCAAGCGGCGGCTGGTTGCCGGCATGTATCGCTGGTAAAACTGGCGTGGGTATGAGTCAAAGGATGCAGAGCTTTGTCACGGATCCAAAGTTAAATCCCTTCAACGTAGTGGCGCCTGGAAAACAACCTCGTGTTACCCTTACGCCCACCCTGGCGATGAAAGACGGTAAGCCGTTCCTCTCATTTGCCGTACAGGGCGGAGACTCCCAGGATCAAAACCTTCTTCAGTTTTTTCTGAATGTAGTTGAGTTCGGTATGAATGTTCAGGAGGCAGTTGAGGCTCCCAACATCAATACCTACCAGATGTACATGTCGCTGGGAGGAGAAGATCGTAGCCCAAAACCAGGGGCCATTTTGTTGCAGTCTGGCACACCGGAATGGGTTCGCAAAGAATTATTCAGGATGGGGTACCACCTGAGTTTTGATGACCGCACTTCCGGACCGATCAATGCTATTTACTTTGACTGGCAACACAAAAGCTTTTGGGGAGGGTCGAGCAACCATGGGGAGGATTATGGGATTGGGTGGTGAGTTGAAAAGTTAGGAGTTATGAGTTGAGAACAACGACGCGCAGTAGTGTGAGGAGTCGTGAGTTGTGAGTGGGCATGGGAGTGGAAAATATTTTTGATTTATACTATCTATTAAACACAATAATGGCCCTACACTAAAAATTAACGAACGCATGAAAAATTTATTAATGGTTTTCATTTCAATTGCTCTTGGCGATATATGCCTGGCGCAAACTCCGGTAATTCTTTCGAAAGAAATCCAGATCAGCACGGCCGTACTTGCTGCACCGGAGGGGCTACGCGAAAAAGCGATGGTCTACGGTTATTCTGAAAAGGGTGAGTTTATTGTGCTGCGCAAAGGCGAAAACGAAATGGTGTGTTTAGCCGATGACCCCAATCAGAAGGGCCTTAATGCCTCCTGTTATCACAAGGATCTGGAGCCCTTTATGGCACGAGGACGGGAATTGAAAAAGGAGGGAAAAAATTTTAAGGAAGTTTTTGACATTCGTGAGCAGGAAGTCAAGTCTGGCAAGCTGCTTATGCCTAAACAGCCTACTTCCCTCTTTGTATTCAGCGCGCCTGAAGAACAATACAACTCCGCGACAGGAGCCGTAACAGGAGGAAATCTACGGTATGTGGTTTACATCCCCTACGCTACTGCCGAAAGCACTGGTCTCCCGCTTAAGCCCGAATCACCCGGGATGCCCTGGATCATGGATCCCGGAACACATCGTGCTCATATCATGATTAATCCGCCCCCTAAGAATTAGGAAAGTGTTAAATAGAGACAAGAAAAAGGACCGGGTGCTACCTGGTCCTTTTATTTTATGATTGCTTGGAAAAATAAACTAGGTTGCCCAGGTTTTTCCATTACCGGCTTCTGAAACAGGAATACATCCCTTATATGAGCCAGGAACAGGAAGATACTGAAGCACCTGAGTCGCTCCTACCTCTGAGGTAAAGAATCCCAGCATAGTGAGCTCCTTCGTCATCAGTATGAAAGGCCTCTTGGGTGCCGGTTTTGTATTTTTTTCGACTTCAACAGCCTTGTCGTGAATCTTCTTGACAAACGCTGTCTGGCGTTCCGCATCAAGTTCCATAAAGGAATCACCATACTCTGTCTTACATTCTTCTTCGAAGAACCTTAGGCTTTCGAGATAACGGTCCTGATCCTCTTTTGAATAAGCATCCTTCAGCATCAGATCAATGAACGCCGGAACACCCGTATCCTTTGCACCCGGTGTATCCGTTTTGGGTATTATAATTTCTGCAACCTGACTAACGATAACGCCTTGGTCGGCCGTTAAGAACAGGGGTTTCCAGTCGATGGTTGGTTTTGCTGCGCAACCGTTGAGGACGCCAACCATGGCAGGTGCCGATATCACCCCTCCCATTATCCATGCCGTCCGTCTTAATACTTCTCTGCGATCCATAGGTACCGTTTTAATTGATCTTTTAAATATTGTTCTTCTTTAATTCACTTACTGCATAGTCAACAGCCCTTGCCGTAAACGCCATGTAACCCAACGACGGATTGTGGCAAGCTGCAGATGTCATAAAGGAGCCATCCGTAACAAACACATTCTTGCAGGCATGAACCTGATTCCATTTATTGAGGACTGAGGTCTTTGGATCTTTACCCATACGGGCAGTACCCATCTCATGAATGCCAAGTCCTATACCGATTTTTCTGTCGTTCGTAGTCACATTTTTGAATCCGGATGCCTCCAGCATTTCGGCTGCATCGTTCGCCATATCCTTGCGCATCTTATACTCATTGTCGCGCAGGATTGCATCGAACGTCAGCGTCGGTAACCCGTACTTATCTTTCTTCTCTTTATTGATTACGACAAAGTTTTCATGATACGGAAGTATTTCTCCAAAACCACCCATTCCGACTGTCCACTTACCAGGTTTTGATATCGCATTCTTGAAATCAACACCGATACTGAGTTCAGCAACTGCATTGCTCCACCCCTGACGGCTCGCACTTCCCTGATAACCAAATCCCCGGATATAATCGCGCTTGTCTTTTCCAACATTGCGATAACGCGGGATATAAAAACCATTGGCCCTTCGTCCCGAATAATATTTGTCGTCGAACCCTTCAACCTCTGCATTTGCACCCACATTGAGATGATGGTCCATAATGTTATGACCTAACTCACCGCTATCGTTGCCAAAGCCATTAGGGAAACGATTGGATATCGAGTTCATCATTATAAACGTCGAACCAAATGTTGAGGCACAAAGGAAAATGACCTTCGCGTAAAATTCAACCTGTTCACCCGTCTCACCATCCAAGACTTTAACGCCTGTCGCTTTTCCTTTTTTCTCATCGTATATCAATTCATATACAATGGAATTCGGCCGCAACGTCATGTTGCCGGTTTTCTCAGCTGCCGGGAGCGTAGAGGAGTTACTGCTGAAGTATCCGCCATATGGACATCCACGGGAGCACAGGTTTCTATACTGACATGTTCCGCGTTGTGGACTGTGGGGAAGCGGTGCCGTAGCATGGGCTGTTCGGCCAATCGTTAGCAAGCGATCAAATTTACCTTTGATTGATTTTTTTAAATCAAGTTCCACACAATTCAATTCCATGGGAGGCAGGAACTTTCCGTCCGGTAGTTGCGGGATACCCTCAGCCTGTCCGCTTACCCCAATATAAGACTCAACATAATCATACCATGGTTCAATTTCCTTATATCGAATCGGCCAGTCGATAGCAATACCGTCTTTAACATTGGCTTCGAAGTCCATATCACCTAAACGGTAACTTTGGCGGCCCCATGTAATGGATCTGCCACCAACGTGGTATCCGCGCATCCAATCGAAACGATTTACTTCGGTATACGGGTTTTCGAGGTCGTTCACAAACCAATGTTTTGTGCCCTGTGCAACCGTATAACCGGTACGATTCTGAACGGCTTGTTGCTTCAAGTCCTCCTGTGTTGGTTTCCCAGCATAGGGAAGATCCCACGGATCTTTTGTAGCAGTAGGATAATCAGGATGTTTTACCATTCTCCCCCGCTCCAATACTATTGTTTTCAATCCCTTTTCGGTAAGCTCTTTCGCTGCCCACCCCCCACTGATACCAGTGCCCACAACAATGGCATCATACGTGTTCTGTTTCTCGGCTTCTGTGTTAAGATTCATCTTCGATACAAAATTTGCTTAAAAATATACTTTTCAATCGATTTACATGGCAATCTACACTAATGGTAAAATGAAAAAATGGTCTGAATGGCGAATGTTTTCAAAAACTTCAGAAAGGGCGCTGAATTCCTCTGGGACCTGGGAATACCAGGAATGAGAAATTAGGAAAGGAAGTAAGCTCAGGCTAAAGAAAAAAGGAAGTTGTATTGCGCTGTTATGCCCGTTTCGCGAATTTCCCACCATTCCTATTCAACAAGCTCCGCAAGCTCCATCCAACGCATGGTTTTTTCTTCTACCATGTTGGAAAGCTGCTGGATCTCCTGGGACCATTTCTGTAGTTGTTGGTGGTCCGTTGAATTACCAATAAGTAGCGCCGTAATTTCTTCCTTTTTCTTCTCCAGGGCTTCGATTTCCTTCTGAAGCTTTTCGTACTCCTGCTTTTCCTTGTAGCTACCTTTCTTTTTCTCAGGTGCTGGTTTTTCTTCAACGACCTGAATCTGTTTTACTTGCGGCAAGGCTTTTAATGTTTCCTGCTCATCTGCCCAGTCGCGATAATCGGAATAATTGCCATTAAACAGTCTGATTTGTCCATCTCCTTCAAATACAAAAAGTTGATCCACCAGATGATCCATAAAGTATCGATCGTGGGAAACCAGTAACAGGCATCCTGAAAATTTCTCCAGAAAGTCCTCCAGCACATTTAATGTGTCGATATCAAAATCGTTCGTCGGCTCATCCAGAATCAAAAAATTCGGGTTTGTAACAAGAAGTTTCAGCAACTGAAGCCGCTTCTTCTCCCCTCCGCTAAGCTTTTCAATATAGTTGTACTGCTTTTCCGGAGGGAACAAAAATATCTCCAGGAACTTTGATGCGGAGACCTGTGATCCATCCGACATCGTTATGAATTCAGCAATCTCCTTTACTTCTTCAATGAGCCGGTTAGCAGGATTTAGCGCGATGGACTCCTGCGTGAAATACCCATACTTCGTTGTGAGTCCGGGCATTACATATCCTTTGTCCGGTTTTATTTTTCCCACGATCATATCCAGGAACGTGGACTTCCCGATTCCATTTTTTCCAACCACACCGATGCGGTCATTTTTCTTAAACACGTAGGAGAAATCAGTCACAATAGGAAGCTCGCCAAAGTTTTTATAAACGTGTTCTACTTCAAGGATTTTACCTCCTTGCCGTGACTCCTTCAGATCAAGTTCCAGCCGGTCTTTCTTCAAATCCTGCGACGCCTTTTTCTCTAACTCATAAAATGCCTCTACCCGGTATTTTGACTTCGTGCCCCGCGCCCTGGGCTGTCTCCTCATCCACTCCAATTCTTTTTTTAACAGGTTTCTAGCTTTTGTTACCTCTACCTTCAGGATCTCCTCCCGCTCCGCCTTCTTCTCCAGGAAGTATGCATACTTACCCTTATAACGGAATAGTTGACCACGGTCGAGTTCGATTATCTCCGTCGCGACGTTATCGAGAAAATACCGATCGTGGGTGACCATGATGAGGGTAATATTCTGGGCCGACAAGTAGTTTTCCAGCCACTCTATCGCCGTCAGGTCCAAGTGGTTAGTAGGCTCATCCATAATAATCAGATCAGGCTCCAGCAATAAGAGCTGAGCCAGAAAAATGCGCTTCTTTTGGCCACCTGAAAGCTCGCCAAACTTTTTGTCTATATCGGGTACCCCAAGCTTTTCAATAATTTCGTGGACCTTGTTTTCATAGTCCCACGCGTTCAATTCCTCCATTTTCTCCAGCACTGCCTGCATTCTCTCGGGAGATGTATCGGGATGATGTATACAATCTTCATATTCCTTGACCACTTTCGCCACTTCATTGGAATCGCTGAACAATACATCCTTGACCGTCAATTGACCATCAACAGTTGGTTGTTGGGTAAGAAATCCTAATCGAATCCCATTCCGAATACTTACTTTTCCGATGTCCGGCTGGATTTCGCCCGTAAGTATCTTCAACAGGGTGGATTTCCCTACTCCGTTGTTACCTACCAGGGCAAGTTTGTCCCCTTGCTGGATTCCCAGTGACACATCTTTAAATAACCAACGATCATTATACGTTTTAGCGACTAACTCAGCAGAAAGGAAGTTCAAGGTTTTAAAATTTAGAGGCCAAAGATAAGCATTACTTAACAGTTCTCCTTTCGAATTATACACTTCTCAGATACAAACCGATGATTCAAAACAAATTGACGAGTTTCAGAAATTCCTACTTTAAAAAGACGGTACTTGTTAGTTGTTACAAGGTACATCGGTCAGAAATGACTGGGCCTTTTCACAAGCACCTACCTGCCAGCCGACTGTTAAAAAAAACCAATGCAATCGAAAAAGGGCTTCAAATTGTCTATAAGTTGTGGCATATTGAAACCTTAATTCCAGCAGGTTAGTTAATTAGAAGTTATGTACACACCACGTTTTTCAATAGGGTTCATTTTGTTTTCTATGCTGATAGTATCAGCAGGGAACGCCCAGAATTTCACGGTAACCGCTTATTACTATGGCGGCCCGGAGAAAGTGGACAGTATTGCCGCAGAGAAGTTAACGCATATTATATTCAGCTTCTGTCATCTGAAAGGCAACGTGCTTCACGTCGATAACAGTCGTGATGCTGCGACGATAACCAACCTCGTTGCCTTGAAAAAGAGGAACCCTTCCCTGAAGGTATTACTTTCACTCGGCGGTTGGGGTGGTTGCGCGCCCTGCTCTGATGTGTTTTCTACTGAAAAAGGCAGACGTGAATTTTCGCAGTCAGTCCTGCAGCTCAACCAGTTTTTTAAATCGGATGGTATCGACCTGGATTGGGAGTATCCTGCCATCAGCGGATATCCCGGGCACAAGTACATGCCTGAGGACAAACAGAATTTTACGGCACTTGTGAAAGAACTGCGCAAGACACTTGGTCCCGACTATGAAATCAGTTTTGCGGCCGGT
>JBGSQQ010000033.1:0-129489 GCA_041737945.1 Chryseolinea sp. | reverse complement strand
CGTTGCCGCCAATGCGCTCAAACCCGACAAAGATGCTAGAACTAAAAAGTAGTGATCGACCTGAGAAAAAAAACTAAAGAACGGTTTTGTAAAAAGTTTTCAACCAGCCGACAATCAAGGACAAATGAAACTTCTTAATCTAAATGACATGATGAAAATGTTTAAGATCACCTTCACATGTTTCGCATTGCTTTTTTTGTGCATTGAGTGTCAAAATTCTAAAACTAATAAACCATTCGAAGTGACGGAGCTGACGATAGCTGAAATTCACACAGCCTTCAAGGAAGGTCGTTTCAATAGCCAGGAATTGGTAGCGGCCTATATAGAACGCATAAATCAATTTGATGAACAAATCAACTCCATAACTATAATCAATCCAGATGTATTCGCAAGAGCTAAAGAATTGGATGAAGAATATGAACGCACCAAAGTTTTACGGCCACTTCACGGCATTCCACTCATTGTTAAAGACAATATTCACACAAAAGGACTGAGTACGACAGCGGGGTCATTAGCTCTTCAGAATTTCATACCGGATGGCGATGCTTTCATCATATCTAGACTAGTAGATGCGGGAGCTATTGTGCTAGCTAAATCCAATATGGCAGAATGGGCTTTTACTCCTTGGGGTTCGTTTAGCTCTACGAATGGAGCTACTTTAAACGCGTACAATCGGGAGTATACATCGGCTGGATCAAGCGGAGGGACAGGAGCCGCTATTGCAGCAAATTTTGGTGTTATAGGACTCGGTACAGATACCGGAGGTTCAATCCGATTGCCGTCCTCCCATGGCTCGTTGGTAGGTTTCAGACCAACAATGGGGTTGGTTAGCCGATCAGGAATTATCCCTTGTGAACCGAGAAATGATATGGCGGGGCCAATGTGCAGAACCGTGGAAGATGCCACACGTGTTTTAGAAATTATTGCTGGGATAGACAGTAATGACCCATTGACAAGTTATTCAGATTGTAAAATACCAGACAATTATATTCAGTTTCTTCAAACTGATGGTTTGAAAGGAGCTCGCATTGGCGTTCTTAGGGAAATCAGTGAAACTGAAATTGATCCTGAAATATTGACCTTATTTGAAAAAGCAATAGCCGATATGCAATCGATGGGTGCTGTGATAATTGACTCTATTAAGATTCCTGACTTTGCAAGTCTGCGCAAAAACCAATGGTGTGAAAGTTTCAAATCCGATATAGAAAATTATCTGAGCGCTTATATTAAAAATGACACATTGCAAACAATCGAGGACATCATCCGGATTGGTACAAAATCACCCTTCACAGCAAACCGACTGAAATTCTCCATCAATCATCATGGACGACCCGAGTATCCGGAAATCGAGTGCTTGGATGCATACTCTGATAATAGAAGAGTTGCGTTTCGCAATGCTATCGAAGACTATATGGATAAATTACAATTGGATGCCCTTATTTACCCAACATGGAATGTAAAACCCTACAGAATGGATTCAATTGTTGAAGAATACATCGGTGAAAATACGGCAGCAGTAGCTCCACACACGGGCCAGCCTGCTTTTACAGTTCCAATGGGTTTTATGAAGGGTAGCTTAGCCACTGGACTAGAGTTTTTAGGTCGAATGTATTCCGAGCCTACTTTAATCAAATTGACTTACTCCTATGAGCAAGGGACAATGCACAGAGCACAGCCTACATTAAAATAATGATCTAAAGATTTCATTGACAATTAAGCACGGGACTTTAATGCAAGAAAAATAAATTTTGACTCAGAATATACGGCTTGACTCGGGGGCTAATAACCGACTTCAAATTAACATTGAGTTTGAACTAAGCCAGTTCGCATCATTAAAATCACGGTTGACTTGAGACAAATCCAAATTAATAAAAGTGGACACGCACAGGCGGCAACAAAATACATATGCCATGCAGGGGTTTAGTGTTGCCATTTACGTGTAATCAACTGATTTAGCATAGCAACGTGGGACAGTGACTCGTTTCAAAAACCCTGCACGTCATATGTACCAACGTTAGCGGCAAGCACCTAAAAAAGATGAAGACAATAATCTTACTGACACTTTTGACAACATCAACTCATTCCTTCTCTCAAAACTGGGTGGATTTTGACCATTCTGGAACACCTCATAAACTTAAAAACAAGTCTGCTCCAACTTTTAAATCAGAAACATTGGACAATGATGAAATAGCGCTTGGGGACTTTAAGAATAAAATCGTATTGCTACACTTTTGGAGTTTAAGCTGCGCTGCCTGCTTCAAAGAACTTCCTGAATTAAATGAACTTGTAAAGAAATATCCTAAAGAGAAATTTGTTATCATTTCGTTAATGGACGACTCAAAAGAAAAACTCTTGACTAAGTTTGACGTGATTAACGGAAAATATAAAATAAAGGAAAAGATTTTCGGTAATGACAAAATTGATTTCCAAATTGTACCGGACGCAAAAGAAATAATGAAATGGTACTCTGACGAAGTTGGATTTCCTCAAACATTTATTTTAGACGGATCGGGGACTATTACCTTCTACTTTTCGGGTTATTTAGAGAAGAGAGGAATACCGGAGGAGACTACGAGTAAGGGATTGTACATTAAGGAAATAGATCGGTTGATAAGTGCCAGCCGCTAACAAAATGTATAAAACATGGCCCGCATGGTGCAATTCGTTCTAGCATTCTTTTACTATTTTGCGTTAGCAACGGCGGACAGTGACTGCAAGTAGGGCTTGGCATTCGTTCCTCATTTACCAAACCCTCCTGATCAGGCCACTGCTTATACATAAACGTTAGCGAACATGCCCAGGATCTTTTAGGGTATTAAAAGTCAAAAATTCAGTTGTATATTTGAACCATGGAGACTATGAGAATTGATATCGTAAACCCTAAAGCCAAGAAGATTATTAAGGAATTGGCTGACTTGAATTTAATATCCATCCGGGATAAGGACCCCATTAAATCCTTTCAAAAACTTCTCTCAAAACTTAGGAGCAATGCTGAAAGGGTCTCCTTGGACGAAATCACGAAAGAAGTTGAGCTTGTGAGAGCAAGGAGATATGGCAAAAAAGGTTGATAGAGTCGTTATTGACACCAATCTTTGGATTAGCTTTTTAATCACCAAGGATTTTAAAAAGTTAGATGAAAGAATAAGGACGAAATCAATCAGGGTTATGTTTAGCCTTGAATTGATTGAAGAGTTTCTGACCGTAGTTAATAGACCTAAGTTTAGAAAGTATTTTACAAAATCTGACATCGAAAAATTGATGGACTTATTTGACGTATATGGTGAAATTGTAGAAGTCAAAAGTAATATTGATTTATGTAGAGATAAAAAGGACGATTTTTTACTTGCCCTTGCAAAAGACGCACAAGCTGATTTTTTAGTGACTGGGGACAAAGACCTTCTTGAGCTAAAGGTGTTTGAGTCAACAAAAATAGTAGCAGTCACTGACTACCTTAAAAAGATTAAGTAAAGGGCACGCTCGCTAACAATATGTATAAAACATGGCCCGCATGGTGCAACTCGTTTTAGCATTCTTTTACTAATTTGCATTTGCAACGGCGGACAGTGACTGCAAGTCGGGCTTGGCATTCGTTCCTCATTTACCAAACCCTCCTGATCAGGCCACTGCTTATACATAAACGTTATGGCACATACCCTAATGGCATACGTGAATTCTCAACAATTTTGTACTTTTGACATATGGACATCAAGAATAAACTGAGAAACAATCTAATTGGGAAGATTCAGCGGCTTTCAATGGACAAGCTTACTGAAATTAGTGACTTATTAAGCAAAATGGAGAACCAATTCAAATCCAAGGATAAGACATTAAAACTGGCAGGGTCATGGAAAGACATGGACAAGGATGTGTTCAATGACCTCACTGAAAAACTGCATGACAATAGAGCGAAGGATCGACAAATTGATCAACTGTGACAGAAGCTCTTGTTGACACCGACATTTTATCATTCTATTTTAAAGGAGACGAAAAGGTAGTTGCAAGATTCCGAGACTACTTGAAGGAGTTCGATCAAATAAACGTCTCAATAGTTACATACTTTGAAGTGTTGGCTGGACTGAAGTTCAAAAGTGCAGGAAGGCAGATTCGGGACTTTGAAGAATTCATATCCAACAATAACATCATCCATATTTCAGAAACAACCGCTAAAATATCTGCGGACATCTACGCGGAATTAAGAAAACGCGGAATTGCAATTGGGACGTCTGACCTTTTGATAGCGGGAATCGCTATTGAGAACGGGCTGACCTTAGTGACGAACAATATAAAACACTACGAACCTATTCAAAACTTACTGATCGAGAATTGGCGGAAGTAGGGTACGTGCCATAACAAAGTACATAATCAATGGCAGGTATTGTGCATAGTTTTGGCAGTATTTAACTAAATTAGTTTTACGCAACGGGGACACTTTTACAGAAGGGCGCCAGAACATATTCTAATCTTTAAGAGAGTTCTGGCGCCCCAATCCTGCCACTGCTTATGTACGACCGTTGTAGGCAAGGCGCTTAAAAACTATACGTAACTAAATGAAACAACGAATATATATTGACACATCTGTTGTTGGCGGATTCTTTGATGAAGAGTTTAAGGACCCAACGCAACGACTTTTCAAAAGATTAGAGATTGACGAAGTAAAGTTTGTTATCTCTGATTTACTGGAATTGGAACTAATTCAGGCTCCTAAATATGTGAGCGAACTATTACTTAAATACCCGATTGATAGATTTGAGCGAATCGAGTTGACTGAAGAAGTAATGACCTTGGCTGACAGGTATATTGCTGAAAAAGTCGTGGGACGAACTAGCTTGGAGGATTGCCGTCATATTGCATTGGCCACAATAAATAAGGTTGACGTATTGGCCAGTTGGAACTTTAAGCACATAGTAAACCTTACTAGAATAAAAGGATATAATTCAGTAAATTTGAGATTAGGATATTCAACAATTAAGATTCGGACACCGCAAGAACTAGTGAGTTATGGAGACTAACGAAAAGATCAAGACATTTGACGCAGTAAAGACTATGAGGGACGCTCGCGACAAAATAAGCGAAGAGACTCAAAACATGACGTTGGAACAATTGAAAAAGTATATTGCCGACAGGTTAAAACAATCCCATCTCAAAACCATTGGCAGATAAGCGCCCAGCCTACAACAAAATGTATAAGAAATGTCCCGCAGTGTGCAATTCGTTTTAGCATTGTTTTACTATTTTGCATTTGCAGCGGCGGACAGTGACTGCAAGTCGGGCTTGGCATTCTCCCGATAGCTATCGGGACCATTTACCAAGCCCTCCTAATCGGGCTACGTCTTATAATAAACGTTGGCGGTCATGCCGTTGGATAGTTTACCCACCTAAAATATTTTTGAATTAACATTTCCCAATACGGGAACTTTTATTTAACTTTGACAAAAATTAACGTTTGAGAGTAATAGCCAAGAGAGTGCTCCGAGAATTTTGGAGAAAGCATTCGGATTGTGAGCAGCAACTTAAATCCTGGTATCGAGAAGCTGAGAAAAGTGAGTGGAAGAATACCAATGAGATCAAGAAGGAGTACCCGACCGCAAGCGTCCTAGGGGACAATAGGGTAGTTTTCAATATCAGAGGAAATAACTATCGACTGATTGTAAGAATCAACTTTCACTACCAAATGATGTGGATAAGATTCATCGGGACACATAGAGAGTATGACAAGATAGACGCGACTAAAATTTGACGAATATGAATTTAAAGCCAATAAGGACAAGAAAGGATTATCAACAGTCATTGGACCGACTTGAAGTGATTTTTGATGCTAAGAAAGGGACGGACCAAGGGGACGAACTGGAAATCCTGGGGATCCTTATAGAGCAGTATGAAAATGAACATTTTCCAATTGACCTACCCGACCCAATTGAAGCAATCAAGTTCAGGATGGAACAAATGGGTTATACTCAGACTGACTTAGCAAGAGTAGTCGGACTGAAAAGCAGAGCGAGCGAGATATTGAATAGAAAGAGAAAGCTATCACTTGACATGATACGACAGCTACATGAAAAGCTGAATATTCCGACGGACGTTCTGATTCAGGCTTACTGAAACGTCACGACCGCTAACATTGTACATAAGCCATGCCGGCAGAATTATTTTGTTAATTTGGATAGCGGACTGCCGGCACGTCTTATATACCAGCGTTGTAGCTCATTGCCTGTCATCATTTACTTTCCCAAAATATTCGTAAATTTCACTTATGGCGACAAAGGAGATAAAATCTGAGATTCAGAAGACTTTAGACAACATACCTGAGGCCTTACTTCAAGATATTCTAGACTATTTGAAGTTGATTCAGGGTAAATCGGCTGACAAAGTAGAACTCAGTAAGAATCTTAAGGACATCTTAACAGAGGATAAAGAGCTACTTGAAAGATTAGCTAAATGATTACTCTGAACGAAGTTGAGAGTAATCATGAAATTCTAACAGACAAGTTTGGAGGATCTAAGGGGATTAGGGATCGGGGAATTTTAGAATCAGCAATAAATAGACCTTTCCAGACATTCGATCAGAATGAGTTGTACCCAGTCCCGGTTGACAAAGCCGAGGTAATTTTTGAAAGCATAATTTCAAACCATCCATTCATAGATGGAAATAAACGAACAGCATACGTTTTGATGAGATTAATTCTCCTGGAAAATAGCCTGGAGGCAATGACTCGAGTTTTCTACTATAGTTAAAAGGAAGATATATGTTAAACAATACGACCCTTAAATTGTAAATGACCTCGATATCCCTTTGACTATGCTTACAATCAAGCCATTGACACCACCTACCTATTTTGTGTTTATTTTCACTATTCTGCTCTTGGGCTGCGTTCAACAAAAGAGTGCTGGCGATGAAGAGAAATCAGCCAATCTCATACATCCTGAATCCTGGCCAACCATCCAGTCGCTGCTATTAGACCCGGCGATCGAAGCGCAGATCGATGAGCTGCTGCCAAAACTGACCTTGGAACAAAAAGTGGGTCAGGTAATCCAGGCAGACAATGGCTCCGTTACGCCGGAGGAGGTTAAACAATACCGCCTGGGCTCGGTATTAAGTGGCGGCAATTCCGCGCCGGGACCTCTGCCTTATGCGGATACCAAAACGTGGTTGGAAATGGCCGATAAATACTACAACGCATCAATAAATAAAGAAGGCGTTGAAGTTGCGATACCGTGCATCTGGGGAATAGACGCTGTACATGGTCATGCAAACCTGTTGGGAGCCATTGTATTTCCCCATAATGTCGGTCTCGGGGCGATGAACGACCCGGATTTGATCGAGCAAATTGCCGTGGTGACCGCGACGCAACTCACCGTATCGGGTCATGACTGGACCTTTGCGCCAACGTTGGCGGTCCCGCGGGATGTGCGTTGGGGTAGAAGCTATGAAGGATTTTCCGAAAATCCGGAGATCGTAAAGTCATACGCAAACCGCATTGTTTACGGGCTGCAGGGTCATTTCGGCGAACCTGATTTTATGGGACCGGGCCGGGTGATATCGAGTGCCAAACACTTTCTTTCAGACGGTGCGACGGAAAATGGTGTCGATCAGGGCGACGCCCTGATTAGTGAAGAAGAACTGCGCGATGTGCATGCGGCCGGCTACTACAGTGCCATACCTGCCGGTGTACAGACGGTAATGGCTTCCTTCTCCAGCTGGCAGGGAAGAAAACTCCATGGCGACAAGGAATTATTAACCGATATCCTGAAAGGACGGCTCGGTTTCAACGGTTTTGTAGTCGGGGACTGGAACGGTCATGGTCAGGTTCCGGGATGTACGAACACAGACTGTCCGCAGGCGTTGAATGCAGGGCTGGATATGTATATGGCTCCCGACAGTTGGAAGGGACTGTATGAAAGCACGCTGAAGCACGTGAAGGAAGGAACTATTCCCATGTCACGGTTGGATGATGCTGTACGTCGTATCCTCCGGGTGAAAATTGCTTCCGGCATTTTTACCAAGGGCTTGCCGAGTACGCGCAAGTATGCCGGGGATGAAAGTCTTCTGGTTTTACCGGAACACAGAGCCATTGCACGCCAGGCAGTTCGGGAGTCCATGGTGTTACTTAAGAACAACAATGGCACCTTACCCATTGACGCGAAGAAGACTATTTTGGTGGTGGGTGATGGAGCAGAAAGCATCTCCAAGGCCTGTGGGGGATGGACCTTATCATGGCAAGGCACCGGTCATACAAACGCTGAGTTTCCCAACGGTGTGTCTATACTGGATGGTATAAAGGAAACGGTTAGAACGGCGGGTGGGAAGGTCATTTATTCGGCGGATGGTAACGCGAATACAGCGGCTGATGTAGTGATAGCCGTGTACGGAGAGAATCCCTACGCTGAGTTTCAGGGCGACCTTAAAAATCTTGACTTTGTTCCGAATGGTTTTGATGTTAACAAGTTGGCGGAATTTCGTCGCAAAGGCATTCCTGTTATATCTGTTTTTCTATCAGGCCGCCCACTGTGGTGCAATCCTGAAATAAACCAGTCGGATGCGTTCATTGCGGCGTGGTTACCGGGTACCGAGGGCGGGGGCATTTCGGATCTTCTATTTCAAAGTGATCCTTCTTATGATTTTACGGGACGCCTGTCCTTCTCCTGGCCATCGAGTGCTGTCGTGTCTGAAAACAGTGAGCCATTGTTTACGTTGGGTTATGGCCTTTCCTACCACAGTGCTGTAACCGTGCAGCAACTTTCGGAAAATCCGGGATTGGTATATGATGCCATAGCCTCGACGGGCATGTTTTTCGTAAAAGGTGCGCCCGTTGCCCCTTGGGGACTGTGGTTGCATTCCGGCGATCTAGGCAAACAGGTTGCCAGTTTTCCCACCTCTGTCGGAGGGTTGATTGTTAGCAAGTCAGACCACCTGGCGCAAGAGGATGCCTTGAGAATACAATGGACGGAATCAAATCTTGACCAATTGCGGATCAGTGCGACGTCACCCAGTGATATGTCACGTCAGGCAAATGGGGCCATGGAACTCACGTTCTCCGCCAAATCATTTAAAGGCGCCGAAGCAATGGTCCAAATTGGTATGTGTGATGCAGACCTATCCTGTGATCAGACACTTTCAATCAGGATTGCTGCGGGTGATTGGCGGGAATATCGGATAAGCTTAAGTTGCTTTGGTAACCTGGGTGTTGACTTATCCAAAATCAGCGCTGCCTTCATGATTCGCGCTGAACAGGGTGTAGATATCGGGTTAAGTGATGTTCGATTGGAATCAGATATTGATGCTAAGCCGGGATGTGACGGTAAATAACTTCAGCTGGTTTACAGAGGCATAATTGACGTTGATGACTGGAAGAGCTATACTCCAAATTAGTAGCGCTGGCAGCTGTTGGCTAGCTACGGCAACCCAAGATTGTTTTCGTAGACAACAAGGAGAAAAAATGTAAGAAGATCCGTTCTGACAAAGTACACAGTTATCTACTATTAAATAGCGGAATCAGCGGTGACTATAGTGACACTTTTTGACCCACGACAACATCCAAGGAAATTACGGTTATAGGCCATAGCGCCAACAATTTAGAGGGGTCTATGACGGAAGACAGCTACGGAAGTGGTTTGAGCCTGATATTTTTCCACCGCATGGTATAAAGCTCGCCGCCGTCCATACCATGCATCTGCAAGCCTATAAATCCTTTTGCGTGGGTCTTATAAACCTCGGCGTTAACAAGGTCTTCTACCGGATGCCCGTTAACCCACGTTTGGATACGATCACCTTTTGCAACAATTCGTATTGAATTCCATCCATCATTGTGCAGGTAATGATGACCATTTTGAATTTTTTCTTCCGCCGATAGCCAGCCTGTTCCCAGCGCCTCCCCGTAAATAAGACCCGTTGTTGGAGTCCCTTTCCGATGATTCCGTTGCATCTCCACCTGTGGCCCATTGACCCGGCCAGCTCTAAGATCGTAGCCTTCTCCCTCTGTAAAGGGCCTTACTTTCGATCGTATTTGAATGCCCGAGTTCGTAACGCTATCCACCATGACATCAAGCTCGAGTTCAAAATTTCCAAACTCCTGCTGCGTACACAAAAATGAATTACGGCTTCCGGGAACAGTTCTTCCCACGATTGCTCCGTCTTCCACGGTATACCTATGCGATCCATTGAGATGTACCCAGCCGTTAAGTGTCTTTCCATCAAAGAGATCGACCCATCCGGTTTCACCTGTTCGCGTTGCTGAAGTTTCGTCTTCAGAGGGAAGAGCAAATGCAATAATTGAATCTCCGTACTTCGTGGCATTCTTTCCGCCACCACCGGCGGCAATTACGAGGTATTGCTTTCCATCGATCACGTATACACTTGGCGTTGCGTAGCCTGCTGCAGGCAGCGTATACTCCCATAAAACGGTACCCGAGTGTCTATCAAACGCACGTATCTTTTCATCCGGTGTAGCAGCGATAAATACAATACCTCCCGCCGTGGCGACAGGTCCTCCAAAATTTTTCGCGCCCGTGTTCCGCACACCTTTAGCAACCAATTCAGGGTATTCACCCAGCGGAACTTTCCATAAGATCGAACCAGTGCTCATATCAACGGCATTCAGCGTACCCCACGGCGGAGAAATGGCTGGCGCACCATAGGGGTCAACAAAAAAGGGTATCTGCACGGAATATCGCGCGCGTGCCCCGGCCGTATTAGCTTTCTTAGGAGTGGTGACCAACTCGCTTCTTAGAAATGCAACCATTGCGGATATCTCCTTATCAGAAAACTGCGGGAATGCAGGCATGATACCGGAACCCTGCCGTAACATCGCTTCGATTTGCTCATCTGTCTTTTTGATTTCCTTCAGCGCGGGATAAGTAGGCAGATTTCCCTGTCTCTCCAATCCGTGGCAACTTGTACAATTTTTTTTATAGAGAGACGCACCCTGTTCCGCGAGTGTACCGGTCTTATCGCTGTCATAAAACAATCGAAGGGTATTGATTGACGGCGCTTCATTAGCGTTAACATACAGCACATTCGAACCGGGATCGAATGACGCACCACCCCATTCCACACCACCCTGATGGCTCGGCGTTGTAATAATGCCTCGCAAGGCGGGGGGTGTGTATATAAATCCTGTCTCATATTTTCGAAATTGTTCCAACGCAGCGGCGCGGGATTCCGGAGTTACGGAAGTCAGATCCGCCTCATCCAGCGACAGGCGCACGAGTGGGGGAGGTTTTAATGGAAACGGCTGTGTTGGCCATGCTTCTTCACCCGGTATGGTTGACGGAGGTACCGGGATTTCCACCACAGGGAACAGTGGATCTCCTGTATCGCGGTCTAATACAAATGTAAGCCCCATTTTTGTGAGCTGTACAACGGCATCCCTGGATGAATCTGGAGTCTGTATCGTGACGAGGATAGGAGCTGCAGGATTATCGTAGTCCCAGATATCATGGTGCACGGTCTGGTAATGCCACTTGCGTTCGCCGGTTGTTGCATCCAAAGCAATTACACAATTACCAAACAGGTTGGTCCCTTTCCGGAATCCGCCATAAAAGTCGTTGGCAGGCGATCCTGTCGCAAAAAAGACCCATCCTCTTTTTTCGTCGAGGGAAAATCCACCCCACGGATTGGCGCCACCATATATTTCTCCATCTACAAACTCCCAGGTGTCGTAGCCAAATTCGCCCGGCTGGGGTATGGTGTGAAAGATCCATTTAAATTCCCCTGTCACTGTATCAAATGCGCGAACATGCCCCGGTGTTGAATTGTACTCTTCCGGAACCCGTGAAGTCACAATCAAAAAGTTCCTGTATACGATGCCCGGCGTCGTGACTTCAATAGATGCTTGAAGGGGATCGATCCCTAGGTTTTTCTTTAGATCGATAAATCCTCCCTCGCCAAATGATTTAATCAGCGCGCCTGTCCTGGCATCCAATGCATATACTCTATCATTCACGTAGTGAAAAATCCGCTTGCCTTCAGTGCCTTCCCAATATGTGACACCCCTGTTACGACCGCGAAAGATCTTTTTGTCGGCGTTATGTTGCGCCGATTCGAACCGCCAGACTTCCTCTCCTGTTTCTGCATTGATAGCAATGGCATCTACACGCGGCGTTGTGAAGTACATAAGGCCGTCAATGATGATCGGGTTTGAATACATAGACGGTCCGTTGGGGTCACCTGTATGATACTCCCAAACAGGTTTAAGTTTATGTACATTGGCCGCATTGATCTGGGCAAGCTCTGAGTATTGATTGGACTTTTTGTCGCCCCGGTAAATGGCCCAGTCGGTATAATTGTCGTACTTATCCGTAGCATGACTTTCGTGAGGGTTAACAGGTGTTTTTTTCTCACAGGAAAGGCACATTAAGGATGCCAGGAACAAATAGGAGCAGGCAGAAGGTTTTGCCAGGGTAATGTTCAGTAACATTTTATGAAATTTTATCCGCGGATAATTTCGACTCTGTGTTGAGTTCCTGATGGAATTCATTTGCCGGAGGTGAATTCATTCCATAGACGGGCGATTGTTGTGTTATCAAACTCTCCTGTGTATACGATCAGCCTGTACCGGATAACTTCAGACTTCCCGTTTTCAATTCTCCAGTCGCCCAGAATTTGCCTCGAAGGGCCGACGCCCAGTTCGTTGTCTACACGCCAGGCATTCGGAAACCCGGCATTGGCCGGATGTTCAAAAATGGCCACGTGCGCTTTATCCTTGCGACCCTCGATCTGAAGCCCGATGTCTGTCCATCGTGCCCGTTTTCCTTCCGCCTCGCTATTTTTGTTCCCTTCTGAATTGATTACTTCGCCGTCAATACCTTCCCGCCAGGGCATACGAAGAAACAACCCGCCGACGTAAAATTTTTCCATCGTCACATCCTTCTTAGCTTTTCCGTGCCACTCCATATCCAGCAGAAATTTTCCATCGACTTGTTGCAAGGTCCAGGTTTGTTTTTCCGTAAGAATCGCGTTGCCGCTTTCGTCCAGCAAATCGTAAGTCGTTTGCCACTTAACAGAGATACCGCGTTGATCTATAACACGAGCGGAAATTCTGCGCCAATAATCTTTCTGCCAGTTCATGAAATAATCACGGCCATTCACTTTTTTCAGACCCCAGTAAAGCCCAGTCTGATGCTTATGATGCGCTGGGCTAAATTGCGTCAGAGTACCCTTGCCGTCCGGTGCTATGATTGGATGGATGTACGGACGGATCGTTTGCTTTACGTGTTGAGTCAGCAAAAGCTCGTTGTCATTTCGAAATACAGAAATAGTCTGCGCCTGTTTATCATAACGGACCGATAAGATTTGTGCGGTCGAAGCCGTGCTTTTATATGGATAGACCGGCAGGACGATAATAAGTAGAATAAGCGATTTTGTGCAAAACGTCATAGATCAAATATATTGCAAAATGATCATTTTCGTTCAAGTATCCGGTTCGCCTTGTCTTGCGGAATCAGCACAAATTTGGTTAGGCACAGACGAGTGAAAGGAGGACTGATTGAGAAATTACAACTCAGGATCAACTAAGGTGTTCTGAGGGCGGGCGGCTTTAACAATATAACAATGGAAAGAGAAGAAAACAGGGAGCTACGGATTACAAGAACATTCAAGGCACCTATTGAACTTATGTGGGAAGCCTGGACTAATCCCGAATACATTGTAAACTGGTGGGGACCGGATGGATTTACGAATACCATTCACAAAATGGACTTTTATGAAGGTGGTGAATGGCGGTTGACCATGCATGGCCAGGACGGAATAAATTTTCCAAACAGGAGTATTTTTAAAGAAATTGTTCCGTTCAAGAAAATTGTTTTTGAACATTTCAATCCGCATTTTATTACGACCATCCTTTTTGAATCAAAAGAAGAAGAAACCCAAATTGAATGGACACTGTTGTTTGATTCAACAGAAATGTTTGAAACAATTGTTATTGCGCACAAAGCTGACGAAGGGCAAAAACAAAACATAAAAAAACTTGAAAATTATCTTTCGAGACTTCTAAGTGAATCGCCAAAGAAATAGAACATCTGTAGACGACGATTTGAACGAATCGGATAAGTTCATTACATTTTAGAAGTATTTTACCTTGTTCAAATCACCTAACCCTAAAACATATGGAAATTCTAGTTACACTTCTCATTGGCGCGGCAGCCGGTTGGCTCGGTAGTACGATTTATTCAGGCAGTGGGCTCGGCATCATTGGGAATATAGTAGTGGGAATTATTGGCAGTTTTGTGGGTTACTGGCTCTTAGGAAGACTTGGGGTCAGTCTCGGCACAGGGTGGGTTGGTGCTATTTTAACGGGTGCAATTGGTGCTATAATCATATTGGTGCTGTTAAATTTGATCATTCGAAGACGATAGTCACTTTTAAAAATCTTGCCTGGCGAGTTCATGTTCCTGGGGCGATACCCATTTTAGACGTGGCTAATCCTAGTTTGTCTCATTTGAAATGCATACCCGAACTTCCAGAATGTTTCAACAGGGCCTCGTCCACGTATTCAACAGATATATAAATAAGTACGTATGAGCAAAGCTAAAAGTATTAAAAAGGAGTTGTCACCTGATCAAGTTGACGAACTTCTCAGCGCATTGAAAGTCCGTTTTGAGAAGAACGTGAACCGACATAAAGCTCTTAAATGGGCTGCTGTTGAAACAAAGCTGGAAGCCTGCCGGTCCGGGAAAAATGTTGAAAAGCTATGGTCACTCAGCGAAATGGAAAGAACAGGTGGAGAACCGGATGTAGCTGGTATTGATAAAAAAACCGGTGAATATATTTTTTATGATTGTTCCCCAGAAAGTCCGAGCGGTCGCAGAAGTTTTTGTTACGATGGGGAGGCACTGGAGTCAAGGAAAGAACATAAACCGAAAAACAGCGCTATAGGTATGGCGGCCGATATGGGCGTCGAGCTCTTGACAGAGGAGCAATATCGGGAACTGCAAAAATTGGGAGATTTCGATACGAAGACGTCGAGCTGGGTACAGACTCCTGCTGAAATAAGAAAACTTGGCGGTGCCCTCTTTTGCGATCGTCGCTACGACCACGTCTTTGTGTATCACAACGGTGCGGAATCATATTATGCCGCCAGGGCATTCCGCGGTTCACTTAGGGTCTGAAGGCCCCGACTTTTCGGCATTTTTGTATTTTGATGCTAAATCACTTTAGGGCTAATGGCAAGGAAGAATCCCAAACAGGAAGAAACAGAAACATTTTGTCCAGCAAGTCAAAAGGAGTGGAGATTATGGTTAAAAAAGAATCATGAATCAAAGCAATCAGTCTGGCTCATTTTACACAAAAAGGAATCGGATAAACCAGTAATAGCCTGGAGCGATGCCGTTGATGAAGCACTGTGCTTTGGCTGGGTAGATAGCAAGAGAAGGCCCATAGACTCGACGAAATTTTTGCAATTCTTCAGCAAGAGAAAAACAAAAGGAACCTGGTCAAAAGTCAACAAGGAGAAGGTGCGGCAGCTAATTGACAAGGGACTTATGACTAAGGCCGGGTTTGACAGTATTGAAACCGCCAGGAAGAATGGTTCATGGACAATTCTCGACGATGTGGAGGAATTGAAAATACCCACTGACCTGGCAAAAGGATTCAGAGCTCAACCGGGTGCCAGGAGTTACTTTCTAAGCCTTAGCAAGTCAGTAAGAAAAAGTATATTACAATGGCTTGTCCTTGCCAGGCGACCTGAAACCAGACAGAAAAGAATCATTGAGATAGCGGAACTGGCAGCCCAAAAACTGAAACCAAAGCAGTTTCGGTGACACAATGGCATAATTTTAGTTTGGATTGTGAATTGATTGAGAATTCGACACAGGCAAAGAAAGTATGAAGTCGCTCCTCTATAAATTAATGAATTGGGTAAGAAGACAACTATGGGCAATAATTGTTGCCTATATGTTGGGGATGCACAATTTTTATCATGGAGATCAGAAGACGCCAGATAATATACTTATTACTATTGAATATAATCAAGTAGAAGAAGACGGTACACCCAAAGATTGAAATCCGCGGCGCATCTAGGTATGCGTATAAAAGTACGATTGAGCTATTTCGTGGCAAATAGAAGAGGTTTTTCCACCGCTTATCTGGCTGTGTTCCCAACGTTTAACAATCAGAAACAAAATAAACAGAAAAAGAGCAATTAGAAAGTAGATAACGGTTCGCATGATTCGCCGAATCCTTACGTCGCGTTCGTGACGTTCCATCAACTGCCCATAATTCCGGTGTTGGGCTATGCGGCCGGAACTCATTTTTTGACGACGTAAACGTATTTCATTCCTTCCCATCGTATTTGATACGTAAATTGAAATTCTTCCTTAATCTATCTAATGCCCTATACGTCCGCATTTTCGCTCCGCTTTCAGTGATGTCCAGAATGAAGGCTATTTCCTTAAAATCCTTGTCTTCAAAAAAACGCAACTCCAGTACCTGTAACATCTCGGTCGGAAGTTCTTTCAAGTAGTTCATCAACCTTTGAATAGTTTCTTCATCACTGATGTCATTACTTTGTTCGATCAACTCGCGTATCCGAACTTCTTCGATGCTGAATACCTGGTTTCCTTTTTGTTTCCGGTAGTGTTTATTCACTTCATTGCTGGCTATTTTATAGAGCCAGGCCGAAAACGGTACGCCACGGAATTCATATCGGTCAAGGTTCTTTAATGCAATGAGGAAGGTCTGGGAGCATAGATCGGCAGTTAAATCTTCGTCATCGGTTTGCCTGAAGACAAAGTTAAAAATGCGGTCAAAATACTTTTCATAGAGTTCTCCAAAAGCCTTTGGATTTTTTCTGGATCGCTCCAGTATAACATACTCTTGTTGTATTTCCGCTTCGGACATGCGTTCGAATTACGTTATAATAATGCGAAGGTTCTGAGAAAGTCACAATGGATCGACTCAAAAAGGCAGAGGGAATGTCCTGTAAAATTGATACCAATTGGGTGATGGGCAATCGGACTTAATTGCGCTACTTGTTCATTTATACCTAATTTTATGAAACTTCCATCAGTAATTTTTTCACTTCTTGTCGTTGGATCATTCCACACCGCGGCACAACAGGCAGTAAAAACCGCAAGACCATTACTTGTTAAGGCGGATTCTCTTTTTATGCTTTCTGACTGGAAGGCGGCCTCACTTTTATACAAATCCATTCTGAAGGGAGATCCTGACAACCCATCTGCGTGGAGCAACCTGGGTTTTTGCTGTCACCAGCTTCAACAATATGGAGATGCTACTGAAAGCTATACCAACGCGCTGTCCAGAAGCAAGGACCCCGCACTTGCAAAGATCGTATTGGTCCGTCAGGCCCGGTCTTTTTCCCGGCTTAAAGAATACGATAATGCTTTCATGAGTATCAACAGGGCATTAGACCTGGGATATGTAAAAGCCGGCGAATTGGAAAAGGAAATTGATTTTGAAGCGCTTCGGAAAGATGCACGGTTTACGAACGCCGTAACCCGGGCAACTGAAAATGCATTTCCCTGCATGCAGCAAAAGCAGCTGCGGGAGTTTGATTTCTGGATTGGCGAGTGGACGGCCTATATTACGGGAACAGACCAGATAGCTGGATTCAGCCGCATAGACATTGCCTCGGGTGGTTGTATGATCCTGGAGAACTGGACATCGGCAGGCAACATTCCATTCGCAGGTAAGAGTATCAATTTTATCGATGATGCAACTGGTAAGTGGAAACAAATATGGATTGGATCCAATGCGCCGTCAATATCTGAGTTTGTCAATGGCGGCTACCGCGATGGAGCGATGCGCTTTGAGTTCGAACAGAAAACTCCCCAGGGCAATAAACAATTGGTGCATTTTATTTTTTATAATAAGGGCGCTGATCAGGTCAGGCAGCATCACAAGACTTCCACCGATGATGGCAAAACCTGGAATTCTACCTATGATTTTACCTATAAGAGGAAGAAAGGGTAGGAGGTTACGAAGGGCAACCTGTTGCAAAATTCATGGACATTATTTATCCCACAGGAAGGGGTATTACGTAATTTAGTACGAACATTTACTTTGCAGGTTGATACGCATGAGCAGGGCATCCCTTTTCGGATTGGTTTTTAGTCTTTTCAGCACATCTCTGTGGGCGCAGGACTCTTCTTATTCTACCCGAAATTATACTGCAGTCGATGGCCTACCGCAATCTCAGGTACAGGTTATTTTAGAGGATAAGAGTGGTTACTTGTGGATCGGTACAGCGGGAGGTGGGCTTGCGCGATTTGATGGCAGGGAATTTAAAGTATATACCACTTTAGACGGCCTGTTGACGAATGAAGTTGTTGGCCTTCGGTTTGATGGTCATGACAACCTTTGGATTCTACATCCCCGGGGAGTTACCCGGTTTAATGGCCTCGCTTTTGAGAAATTTAAGGTTCCTTCAGATAAGATCAAGGAAGGGCAATTGAGGCGAATTTTCCAACTAGGCGATACCATTTTTGTTTCCTCAAATTTAGGATTAACCGGATGGGTGCTGAATGATTCCCTGCATTATTCCGAAGGTCCGGGTTCAACTGAATGGAAAGTTGAAATCGCACAGGCAGCACCGTCTGGCGAAATATGTATGGTTGGTTCAGATGGTTCATTACTGGTAAAATCAATTGATGGCACTTTTTCAATTTCGATGGATAAAGAGACCGGAAGGGTGTATTCCATGTTTTGTTTTAATAACGACCTCGTATTACAGTCAACTAAGGGTCTATTTCGGGTTGATATTAAAAACAAACGAGTTGAAAAACTTTCCCTAGAGATCCCTCACAGGGTCCTTTTCTATGATAAGAAAAATGCAATTTTCTGGACGACTCGAGGTGCCATCTTATTTAAGGAATCGCTGAAGGACGGAATTCTCGCCCGTGATACGGTGTTGAAAAACGTTACCATCAACCAGGTACTGGTCGACTCTGAAGGAAACACCTGGCTGGCATCCAATGGCCGCGGACTTTTTAAATATTTTGTTCAGGATTTTATTCACTCCAAGGTCGGCAGGAACAGTGGGGTCATGGCAATTCTGAACGATAGCGAAGGAGCTACCTGGGTTGGTACGATGGATAAGGGGCTGTGGAAGATGGATCAGGGAGAAGTAAAATCCTATGTTGATTCGAAAATGATCTACCGGAACTCTATTCATTGTATAAAGGAATCACCGGACGGAACCATCTGGGTGGGGACTGGCTTTGGCTTAGGAAGGTATGACCGAAAGAAAGACAGTTTCTACTGGTTTTCAAGGGAAGACGGACTTCCAGGATACGCCATCATGGGCCTTGCTTTTGACAGCAAGGGAATGTGGATAGGAACAGGAAATGGATTGGCATACTATGATGGAAAAGTTTTCACAACGTACAATACCAGGAATGGCCTTTCCGCCAATGGGATCTGGTCCCTGCATTATAACAAAAGAAATGAGACGCTTTTCATCGGAACCGAAGTTGCACTAAACACAATCAAAGATGGTAAAATAGGAACTGTACCTATTGAAGCGCTGGAAAATACAGCCGTCTTTAGTATTAATTCATATACGGATTCTCTTCTACTAATGGGCACCGGTGGAACCGGCGTGGTAATTCTCGACCCCGTTTCCTATCAGCATAAATTCATTACGACGCGGGAAGGCCTTGCCTCCGATTTTGTGTACTTCGCAGCATCCGATGAAAAGAACTATTTATGGATTGGGACCGAAAAAGGAATAAACCATGTTAAGCTTGACAGGCATCAGGAGATAACAGAGAACCTTCATTTTGACTATGACAACGGATTGACTGGTGTGGAGACCAATCAAAATGCATTTTATATGAGTCCGGAATCAAAATATTTTGGGCTTGTGGACGGGCTCTACAAACACAATGACATTAACAAACAGGATCTGCGTTCATTTGATGTCCACCTTACTGATGTGCAGATTTTGTATGGTGAATATTCTCCGCGCGAATATACCGACAGCACGTTTGGTTTCTTCAGGGTTCCCTATCAACCCGCGCTCCCGCCTGACAAGAATCATATTACATTTCATTTCAATCGCGTTGATAAGCACTATTCAAAATCTGTCAAGTACAAGTACTATCTGGATAATTTTGACAAGACATGGTCTCAACCTTCATCGGTAAATGCTGTCACCTACAGCAACCTGCCTTCAGGTAAGTATACATTCAGGGTTATGAGCACAAGTAACAAAGGAAGCTGGTCGGACACGCAGATTGCCTATGACTTTGTGATCAAGGCACCATTCTATCAGACGGCTTCTTTCATTGTGGGTCTCATAATTTTTCTGGGAGGCCTGATCACACTTACACTGTACATCCGCGTACAACAACGGGTTAAACGAATTGTCATGCTTGAGCACATAAGACAAAAGGAGCAGGAAAACCTGCGTAAAGAAATCGCACGTGACTTTCATGATGAAATGGGAAACCAGCTTACGCGTATCATTAATTACGTAAGCCTCCTGAAGCTGAATGGTCATGGAACGGGAAACGGAACGAGTAACGGAATGGACCTCTATACTAAAGTGGAAGATTCGGCTAAATACCTGTACACAGGCACAAGGGATTTCATTTGGGCAATTGATCCGGTAAATGACGAGTTGTCCCAGCTGTTTATTCACATCCGGGACTTTGGCGAAAAACTATTTGAAGAAAAAGGCATTAGTTTCAGAGCGTTTAATGAAGTACGGGAAAAGATAAAGCTTCCTTACGGATTCAGCAGGGAGGCAAATCTGATCTTTAAGGAGGCAATGACCAATGCCTTTAAATCCTCGCACGCAGGAAATGTCACGCTAACCCTACGGAGGGATGAAAAGGCTGCATTTGAGATGAGTTTTGAGGACGATGGAGTAGGATTTGATACCGATGACATAGAAAAATCCAATGGCCTTAAAAATATTTACGAAAGAGCTAGCAGGATCAACGCTGTTTTGCGTATACGCAGTGTAAAGAATGAAGGAACGAAAATCGTTTTAAGCTTTACACCAACTAAAACTTTAAAGTATGGCCTTGCCCTTTAAGAAACGAGTCCTGATCGTAGAGGATGATCTGGAAATCCGTAACAGCTTTACGTTAATCGTGAACAGTTCCCAAAAGTTCATGGTGGTGAATGCATACGGCAGTTGTGAAGATGCTATCGCCAACCTGAATCGCGACAAGCCTGAAATCGTATTGATGGACATTGAACTTCCCGGTGTAAATGGCATACAGGGGACGAAGGTCATAAAGGACAAAAGCCCCCATACCGATATAATTATGGTTTCTGTGTATGAAGATAGCGAGCTGGTTTTTGAGGCGTTGAAAGCGGGAGCTTCAGGTTATATTACAAAGAGCGCAAACTACATGGAGTTGCTCACCGCATTGGATGAAATTGTGAAGGGGGGCGCACCCATGAGCAGCCGTATTGCCCGCATGGTTATCGATAACTTCCATGTTAATCCCAACTCTCCGCTTACCCGGAGAGAGACAGAAATACTTCAGCTGATATCGGAAGGAAAAACGTATACTCAGATTTCCGAAGAGCTTTTTATTTCGAAAGAAACATCAAAGACTCATATAAAGAATATTTATTCGAAACTTCAGGTTAACAGCAAGTCAGAAGCAATTGCGAAAGCAAACCTGGAGAAGCTCATTTGATCCCCGAGCTCACGCGAACTGAACAATACGACCCTTTTGCATAAGTCTTAAGCCCTCCTTCAAACGAGGGCTTTTTATTTACGGTATGAAAACTTGATTTTGCGCACACGATTTCCCTTCCGGATTAGGCTGTTCGGAAGTTCTTGTCACCCATTTAGCGTTAGTGGTTCACTATTAATATACCATTTCTTTAGTCATTCTTTTAGCGAATCCTTTAGGGTTATTTGAATTAACATCCTGTCGAGCGTTAGTCACCTATACAGGGTGGATATGAATAACTCAAACAAACCTAAAATGTATGACTAAAATTCTACTCGTAAGTTGTATGTGCCTCATGGTTGCGTGGAGCAACGTGTATGCACAAGAACGGACCGTCAGCGGTACCGTTAAGTCACTCGATGATGGTTCGGCATTACCCGGGGTAAACGTTGTTGTCAAGGGTACGGTAACCGGAACCGTTACAGACTCAAATGGAAACTTTCGGTTATCTACATCGGGATCAGACGGAGTCCTGGTGTTCTCGTTTATTGGGCTGACGACTCAGGAAGTTAGCATCGGGGATCGAAGTATTGTGGACGTCCAGCTTGCATCGGATGTAACGCAACTGGGAGAGGTAGTTGTTACCGCGCAGGGGAATGTTCGTCAGACGAAAACGATTGGGTATTCCGCCACTCAGGTGGACAAGGATGAGGCCACGAAAGGCCGTACAAATGACCTGATGACCTCGCTGCAGGGAAAGGTTGCAGGTCTGTCTATTTCGCAGAACTCAGGCGCACCGGGCGCTTCTTCGCGTGTCGTATTACGGGGTTACTCATCGATTACAGGAAACAATCAGCCGTTGTATATCGTAGATGGCGTGCCGATCAATAATGCTTCGAACGTCAATGTCTTTAATCCGGTTAACGACAACTTCAACAGCACGGTAGATTATGGCAACCGCGCCAATGATATTTCTCCCGATGACATAGAATCAATCTCTATTTTGAAGAGTGCCGCTGCTACCGCGCTTTACGGTTCACGGGCAGCAAATGGCGCAATTGTAATTACAACGAAAAGAGGCCAGTCCGGTGACAGGCCGAGGGTGGATCTGATTACATCCGCCACATTTAGCGAGCCACTTAAACTACCTGAACTTCAAAATACATTTGGTCAAGGCTGGAGCAGTTCACACTTATTGGATGAAAACGGCTCATGGGGACCCAGGTTGGATGGCAAAGACAGACTGTGGGGTAATGTGGTTGATAACTCCCAGCAGATAAAACCATTTAGTGCACAGCCGGACAATCTCAAGGATTTCTACGAAAC
The DNA here is from genome assembly GCA_041737945.1 of Chryseolinea sp. Lineage (GTDB taxonomy): Bacteria > Bacteroidota > Bacteroidia > Cytophagales > Cyclobacteriaceae > Chryseolinea. Next base: position 106,575 of record JBGSQQ010000033.1, on the reverse strand, counting down.
AGGTTATAATATAAACAATTCGTTGTCCTTATCAGGTGGAAAAGAGGCTGCTACCTATTACTTCAACTATGGTAATGTCGTTGCGGACGGATTTATCCCTGGTGATGCTGACCACCTCAAGAGGCATAACATCACTTTGAGGGGTACACTAAAAGGTAAGAAACTCACTTCCGATGTTTCTGTCAATTTTGTACGCAAAGAAGTAAGTGCGGTTTCCTCCGGACAAGGCAGAAATTCACCCACCTTATTTCAGGAAATTATTCAAGTGCCTCGCGATATGAGCATTGTCGATTGGAAGGACTATAACAACAAGTTTAACAACATTGACAATTTTCATACCCGCTATGCCCAAAACCCGTACTTCTCCATTGGAGAAAATGGAAATGAGTTTGATGAAAGCAGAATTTACGGTAAAATAGGTTTTACCTACCAGTTCACGGATTGGATTAATCTGACGTATCGGTTAGGTGCTGATGTTGCCAACTCAAACGTTAAGGAGTGGACTGCCGTAAGTACACCTACACCAGGCTCGCCGAATGAAACTCAAACAGCATCCGTTGGAACAGTCAATGAAGCAAGTTTAACAGCGACTGAATTTGATCATTCCTTGTTACTGAACTCATTTTTCAATTTGAATGAGTCCTTTACCTTAAGTTTACTGGGAGGTTTGAATGTGAATGAGCGTTATACCCGAAATTTGACTACACAGGTCACCGGATTGGACATACCTGAATTCTATCATATCTCGAACTCTTCAGGAGCACCTATTATCGGGAATGTAAATACGTTAAGACGGTTGATTGGTGTTTATGCGCAAGCGGAACTTTCATATAAAGATTTTTGGTTTTTGACCGGAACGGTAAGAAACGACTGGTCTTCTACTTTACCCGAAGACAGCAGAAGCTTTATTTACCCGGCCTTCAATACCAGTTTTGTTTTCACCGAAGCACTGGGTATAGAGAACAACTTCCTGAACTTCGGAAAGCTGAGGGCAAGTTGGGGACAGACGGGTAACGATGCGCTACCTTACCTGGTTCAGTCAACCCTGGTCACAGGTGACATATACAACTACTTTGGTACACTGAAGTTTCCCTTTAATGGTATAAATGCTTTCGAAGTCGGAAACCGCATTGGTAATTCAAACCTTCGCCCCGAGATCTCCACGGAGATTGAGTTTGGTGGTGACTTCAAATTGCTGAGCAATAAAGTGGGGTTGAGTGTCTCCTTCTATGACAAGAGAACCGACGGACAGATTTTCGCGGTCCCGGTAGCGTCAACGAGTGGATATACCGGACAAACGGCTAACGTTGGTATCGTTCAGAACAAGGGTATTGAAATACTAGTGAATTTTACACCGATCCAGACAACCGACTTTCGTTGGGATATTGGTGTCAATTACACCAAGAACAATAACAAGATTCTTGAACTACCCGACCAGTTGGAAGGTGTTGTACTTTTCAACAATTATAACGTTGACTTCAAACTCACCGAAGGAAGGCCAATCGGCGATTTGTATACGTTCGACTACGTCCGTGACCCGCAGGGAAGAACAGTGGTGAATGCAAACGGCTTGCCCATTGGTTCAACAAATAAGACCCTGGTGGGAAATGTAAATCCAAACTTTGTAGCGGGGCTTAACACATCGCTTACATACAAGAGCTTTACCCTCAGTGGTACGCTTGATTACCGGGATGGTGGAAAATTCTGGAGCTATACCAAACGGCTAACCATGTTTGTGGGCAATGATCCGATATCGCTCTATAATGATCGCCGGCCTTTCATTGAGCCTAATTCTGTAATACCCGATGGAGATGGATTCCGGGAAAATGACATTCCGGTTGATATGTCGAATGTTGCGAATTATTGGAACGACAACAATACCCCTCCTCAGGAACGAAGACATATTTTGGACCGGACGTATTTCAAAGTACGGGAGGTGGTGCTCACTTATAATATGCCAAAATCACTTGTCAGCAAAACACCGTTTTCAACTATCAGCGCCAGTATAGTAGGCAGAAACCTTTGGTTATGGACTCCTGCGGAAAATGGAATGGTTGATCCGGAAGCTACCCAGTTTGGAAATGACCTCGCCGGTGAATTTGGTGAGTTTGCGGCTGGTCCGTCTGCACGTAGTTTAGGTTTTAGCCTGAGATTGGGTATTTAATTCAAATTGTAAATCCTATGAAAAACTTGAAATATATTTCATTGATAGCCCTTACACTTGTATTTGGCTGCTCTGACTATCTGGATGTAAACGTTGATCCGAGCAATCCCGTCGATGCAGATGAGCGCCTTGTCCTACCAGCAGCCCAGCAGTCAATTGCAGCACGGGTGGGGAACTACTATCGGATCACCGGATCAATCTGGAGCCAGCACTATACACAGAACAACACTTCGTCGCAGTACATTACTACTGACAACTATGATGTCGATAATGCAAATTTTCTGGAACAGGACTTTATTGAAATGTTCTCCGGAGGTCTTAACGATTTGAAATTTGTTAAAGACAAAGCCGAAGTCGCCGAAAACTGGACAACCTATCTCATCGCGCAGACACTTGAAGTGTATGCCTATCAGCTAATAACTGACCTGTACGATGGCGCGCCGCTGGCAGAAGGTCTGGGTGGCAAAGATGGTAACTTTACGCCGGTTTGGGATAGCGGGCCTCAAGCATATGAAGCAATGATATCCTTGTTAGACAACGCACTTTCAAAAGACTTTGATGTCAGTACAAACGTAAGTCCAGGGGCGAACGATTTGCTCTTTGGGGGCGATGCTGAAAGCTGGATTCGTTTTGCAAACACCCTTAAGCTGAAACTAATGATCCGGTATTCTGCCTCAGACCCGGGGAAAGCGCAGTCGCTGATATCTGCATTTGTTGGTTCAGGCGCTTTGTTTCTGGATACCGATGCGAGTATTTCAACGTATTACGATCAGCCAGACCGCGGCAATCCGATGTATGAAGCGGACAGGCGTAACCAGAATACAACCTCCAACCTAAAGGCTAGTCTCACGATGGTGAACTACCTGGAGATCAATAGCGATGCCCGGCTTAATGAGCTCTTCGATGCCCCAACAGCCGGCGGTCCAGTAAAAGGAATGAGACAAGGGACAAGCAGCACGCCCTCAACACAACTAGACTCCAGAACAATTTCTGGCGCAACGGCGCTGCCCACTGATCCCGTTTATTTTATTTCTCTACCCGAAGCCTATTTCCTGAGAGCTGAGGCAGCTGCAAGAGGTTTTAGCAGTGAGAATGCCAAGGCGCTATATGATTTAGGTGTGCTGGCGGCATTTGACCGGTACGGACTTAATGGATCAAGTTATGTTGGGAACGCCGGTGTTTATAAATATCCGGCTGGGACAGTCGAGCAAAATGTTGAAGCCATTATGGAGCAAAAGTGGATAGCCCATTTGGGAGGTAATTCTATGGAAGCCTGGTTTGATATGCTACGTACTGGCTATCCGTCATTTAGTACTTCGGCTCCAGGTTTACCCGGTTATGATGCACTGGCGCCAGGTGCACCTATCTTTTCGTTTCCTGTGGATGCTGTAACATTTGATGGGCAGTTTCCGAGGAGATTGCTGATTCCTGAGGACGAAGTATTGAATAACCCCAATGCTCCGGCACAGCCTGCAAATGGTATCCTGACACCTGTCTGGTGGGACTTAAACTAATTAAAACATGAAGAAGCTATTTATATATACAACGTTTGCCGCGGTTACGTTAATGGGCTGCAACTTGGATTTAGAAACTGAGGGCATTTCGAGAATCACATACTTTCCGGAGTTTCTGATGGAGGGAGAAGACTTTTACCTCATTGATGAAGGAGATCCTTTTGTAGACCCGGGTATCGAAGTGCTTGAGCAGGGGACTGCGATTCCCTTTACATCCACCTTTCGGGGAAGATACACAGGTTACTCGGGAAGTACGATTGGTACCGACCCAGATCAATATAACTTAACCTATGATGCAGTCAACAAGGATGGTTTTGCAGCTTCCGAGTCCAGAACAATTGTTGCCGTAAATACCGGAGACCTCGTCACCAGTATTGAGGGAGCCTATACTTCCAACCCGGTCCGGATTAATGGTGTTTCATACGCCCCATCCGTGGTAATGATCTGGAAGGTTGCACCTAACGTTTATGAGATATCCTGTTCTGTGGGTGGCTTCTATGCGGACGGTAGGGGTGATGGTGATTTAAGCCTTTCAAAAGGAGGTACGATCACCATCAATAATATCGCTACCAATGATTTCACCTTCACCACCGGATATATCGAGAACTTTGATTCCGACGTCGGTATTACCTCGATGACAATAAATCCGGCAACCAAAACAATCACTTTTGTTGCAGTAGGAGACTTTGCCAATGGCTTGTGGAATGTTACAATGACTCAGATTCAACCCTAACTGAAGACTTATGAAAAAGATATTTTTAATAACGGGCCTGGCGCTGGTTATCAGCTTATCATCGTGTGAAAATGAAATAGATCCCGGACAAAATTCTCTAATGAAGATGTCCAACGAGTGGTGGGGTCAGATTTATGTGCCGGATGGCAGTGGCGGGTTAACGGATATCGGACAAGGTTACCAGCACCTGCTAACGTCAAATACCGCATCAGGGACATCTGACTCTTTGTTTGTTGATGACTTTGATGGGCTGCTTCAGCTAAAAGCCAAAGTCGCTTGTAACGTTAACGACCTTACCTTTACCACCAACGGAGTAACAGTTATGGAGCGGTACACAGAAGGCACAGTTGTTATCGGAAACGGAAGGATTTACGTCGATGGCGGCAAATCTACTTCTGGTGTAAAGGTTGATAGCATATATTTTGAAGCTGAATTCGATTGGGATCCAGGTCAGATATATGTAATTGCCGGACATGGCCGGACCGGCTTTACTGAAGATGAACATTAATACATAAGTAAATCAACTTAACAAGCCATGCCATGCATGGCTTGTTTCTTTTAAATACTTCGATTTATGAAGCCGTATATTCTTTTCTTAACCATATTTCTATTGGGTGAAAATCTATGGGCACAGTTTTCAGGAAGCAGTACTACCTATACGATCACTGGCCCTCAAAATACTTTAAAGTCTGAGGTTCCGATGGCAGAGCCATCGATAAAAGGATCAACGTACCTGGACGAAGAATGGCGTAATGCTGAAATTGTTCTGGAGACCGGATATGTTACTAAAGACTTGCCCGTAAGAATAGAAATCGAACAGGCTAATATTGAAATTATGTTCAATGGTGAGGTTAAATATCTTGATCTGAAGAAAGTAAGTCAACTCAGTTATGCTGACAGTCAAAACAAAACCAGACAAGTAATCAAGCGAGCAGATGAGTTCATGGTGAGTGATGTACCTCTTAATGGAATAGTAATGGTCCACCAAGGTGACCGGTACAGCGCCGTCAAGCATTTTTATATTGAGTTTATGCCGGCGAATTATAATGTTGCCCTGGATGTAGGATCCAGAGACCATAGAAAAGTAAAAAAAGAGAAACTCTACCTAACAACTACCGAAGGGAAATTCCTTGTTCCTGTAAAGGGCAAAGAAAAACACATCGCTTCAAAGCTTGGTGCGGACGGCGATAAGGCCCTGGCCATCATCAAACAATACAAGCTTAAACTATCGAGAGAAGCCGACTTGTATAAACTCGTGGACTTATTGTGACCCGACTTCCTTTATAGGGTCATGTTCGGTGTAACCCGATAAAGGGCGAGTTGAGCCTGGCGCTGGTTCAAAGAGAATTATTAGTACTGTTTTCCGGTACAAGGATCTGCAGGGATCCGGGAAGCAGTTCAATCGAAAAGGTGTTCTGCCTTCCACAGGCTTCTCCGTCAACATGATAATAGACAGGAATTTTTGTTCTCAGCTCCAACAAGTTTGTCTGCAGGATTTCACAAAATTCCGACTTTCCGAGGTTCCCCGAAAAAAATGAATAGACAAAATCAACACGCAGAAGAGGAACCTTCCTAACGATGTTTAGGTGCAACAAACCGTCGCATACAGATGCCGCGGGGGCTATGCGGGCATTATTTCCATACTGTGAAGAGTTGGCAATGGCAATGATAAAAGCCTGCCGCTTAATTGTTTCGCCCTGAATGGAGATCTCGGCTTCAAATTCCCGAAACTTCAAAAACTCCTGTACGGTAAGCATTATATATCCCAACAGCCCACGAGTACTTTTTATTCCAAAAAGATTGGTGACATGACCATCAAAACCTATACCCGAGACATTGAGTGATAGCTTGCCGTTAACAGTGAAGGTATCCATCGAAAGAACCCTGCTGCGGAAGAGTTGGCTGATGGCGTCGGAAGTGTTTAACGGGATACCAAGATGTCGCGCCAGTCCGTTTCCGGAACCTCGGGGTATAACACCCATTGGCGTGCCTGTGTGAATCAGTCCTTGCGCCACTTCATTGGAAGTACCATCACCACCTACTGCAATCACCCATTGAAAGCCCAGCGCAGTTGCCGAGCGCGCCAGTTCGACGGCGTGGCCCCTGCCAGCCGTGAATTCAATAGTGCATTCAACGTTATTGCTGGCACAAGTATCAAGTATCCGGCCTTCGAGCCTTGCCTGGTAACCAATGCCTGCATGTTTGTTGACGATGAATAATACCTTGCCGGCTTTCTGATCCACGCGTAATCGTATTTATATTATTCCTGCCAGGAGGGAAAGAAATCGGGTTCTGGCAGGAATATTTCAATGAATGCCGGTGATTTACTTTTTCATTTTTTCCTGAATGTACTTCACCGCCTGCCCAAAAGTCTGCATCTTTTCAGCATCATCATCGGGGATACGTATATCGAAGGTCTGCTCGAATTCCATCACTATTTCGGCATAATCAAGTGAATCGATTCCGAGGTCTTTAACGAAGTTTGCGTCCTGGGTAATTTCAGATTCTGCGATGCCGAGTTTTTCAGTCAGGATTTTAGTGACTTTAAGTGGGATGTCTTGCATAGCGGGATTAAACAGTTTGGCAAATGTATTAAATCCGCCTCTGCCCCACAAGTTGGAGTACTTCCCTTCCCCAAAGTTTTGGAATCAGCATGTTCCGGGATGATGTACTTAGAAGCGCATAAAGAATTCGGTACCCTTCCCGACTGTAGATTTTACGGTCAACGTTCCCTGGTGCTGACGCATTATCTGGCGCGATAAGCTTAATCCGATACCCGAACCGGTTTTTTTGGTTGTAAAGAAAGGTATAAAAATTTTTTCCATCGCCTCCGAATCAATGCCGGTTCCATTGTCCTTGACTGAAATTACTGGTCTCGATTTTTCATTTACAAAAGCCCTTATTTCTATAATCCTGTTATCTTGTTCTTCAAACGCCTGCATGGCGTTGCGAAGCAGATTTATCAGAACCTGCTCTACCATATTTTTATCCGCTGAAATGGTAAGATCTTCCGGGTAGACCGAGATTAATAGCTGTATATTTAGATCTGCCAGTTCTCTCTTGTGCAATACAGTCAGCTCTCCCAGCAATACTCCCACATTGATTTCAACGGGCCTCGGTTTTGGTATGCTGGTGAGGCTGCGGAATTCCTTTACAAAATGAATAAGACCATCGCTGCGTTTGCTGATAGTTTGAAGTGAGAGGTGTATGTCGCTGAGTTGTTCCCGGGTTAATGGTTCGTTATACGCGTCGTTAACATATGGTTTTAATTCCTCCTCAACAATGCCCGCCAAAGAGGAAATAGGAGTAACCGAATTCATGATTTCATGGGTTAACACACGTACCAGGTTTTGCCATGCTTCCATTTCCTTTTCTTCCAATTCACTTTGTATGTTTTGGATAGATATAAGTTTTACATTTTCCCCGCGAAGGGTGAGCTCAATAGCATAAACAGAAAGCTGTACCAGTTCTTCACCGATTTTAGCTCTAACCAGCTCTCGACCCCCGGTCTTGAGCTTTTCAAACACGTTTACCAACGCTTCGCTAACAACAGAAAAGTCTCTTATTTTTTCAGCTTTATTCATTTTCAATAGCTTGCGTGCTGCGCTATTAAAAATTTCTATGCTGCCATCTTCTTTAAAGACGATAAGACCAATGCCAACATGCATTACGATATTCTTGAAAAAAAGAAACTCCGAGTCCTTTTCTCTTCGCGCGCTTCGAAGCTTCAACATGGCTTCATTCATTTCCTTGTGAAGCCGCTTAACCGACGGGTCTCTGCTTTCTGTCTTAAAAGAATAGGAGAGGTCATCAAACTGTATGGAGTCCAGAAACGATGCCATGTTTTCATTCGAGCGATCCAGGAATGTAATCAGTGACTTCACCTGGTAAGCGCTTAAGGCGAGAAAAGTCAGTGCATAAAGCCAGTTGCCGTCAGAGATGGCAAAAAGTGAAAAGAGAAAAATGGATGCAGCCAGAAAAGCCACCCTTGGTAAAACGGGTGATTTCCAATCAAAGTGCATATTTCTCCATTCTCCGGTAAAGAGAGGCGCGAGTCAGGCCCAGTTCATCCGCCGCTTTGGAAATGTTTCCGTTATGCATTTGTAATGCCTTGGCAATTGCCGCCCGCTCTACTTCATCAAGATTCAATGTGTTGTTTGCTGGTCCTGAAGTGAGTGACCTACTGAGCAGGAAATCGCTTTCCTGAAGCGTGGCAGAATCGGTCATAATTACTGCGCGTTCAATCGCGTGTTGCAGCTCGCGTATATTTCCCGGCCAGGCATACCGTTTTAGCCGGTCCATGGCTTCGGGAGCTATGGTGTTCACCAGTTTGTGGTATTTCTTTGCATAATAGTTGAGATAATGTTGGGCTAGCATGGAGATATCTTCAACACGTTCGGAGAGCGGAGGGACCCGGATCTCAACAGTATTGATCCGGTATAACAGATCTTGTCGGAATGTACCTTCCTGTACCATTTTATGAAGCGGCATATTGGTGGCGCAAACCAGGCGAATATTTACAGCGGTGGATTGATTCGACCCCACCCGCGTTACCATCCTCGATTGCAGGGCACTTAAGAGTTTACTTTGAAGACTTAAACTCAGGTTTCCAATTTCGTCCAGGAAAAGAGTGCCATCGTTCGCCAATTCAAATCTTCCGGGGCGATCTTCACGAGCATCTGTGAAAGATCCCTTTTTGTGTCCAAATAATTCGCTTTCGAACAAGGATTCTGTTATCGCGCCCATGTCTACCGAAACAAAACTGTTATCATGCCTCAGGGAACGTTGATGAATGGCCCGGGCAATCAGTTCTTTTCCGGTTCCATTTTCACCTAAAATCAAAACATTAGCATCTGTCCCTGCCACTTTATCAATCAGGCTGAAGACTTCTTTAATGGGCGTACTTTGTCCGATGATTTCACCAAAGGGTTTGCTGATTTGTTCTTCAAGCATTTCCTTAGCCTTCTTCAGCTTGTCTACCTGATTGTAAGACTGTTTCAGGCGGATCGCAGTGGCTATGGTGGCAATAAGTTTTTCATTTTGCCATGGCTTGAGAATGAAGTCCGTTGCCCCCTGTTTTAATGCTCTCACGGCCATCTCAACATCTCCAAAGGCGGTGATCAGAATTACTACGGCGGTTGGGTCGTGCTGGAGTATCTGCTCCAGCCAATAGAATCCTTCCTTTCCGCTCGTAATATCTTTGCTGAAATTCATATCCAGCAGGATGACGTCATATGTATCATTGTTCAGTAGAAAAGGTATTTTTTTTGGGTTCTTTTCTATGATTACATGGTGTCCCTGTTTTTTGAGCAACATCTTGGCTGCCAGGAGTACATCCTCGTCATCATCAATCATTAAAATTTTGCCGCCTTCTGAATTCACAGTCCGAGTAGATTTAGGGTGAATAGTATATAAGGGAATTTTGTGCCAAGTCTCAAATCGCCTTATTTGACGAATTTGGCAACATTTATCGTTCCAGAATGTACAAAGATGTTCAAATATGAACAGTTTTCCTTGTCTATCCGATCAGGGATTCAACGAAAAAAAACGAACGGTTTCTTTTTCGATGGTATACATCCTTTCGTCAGTTAAGAGGATGATTTGCCCCGGGTGAGTAATGGGCGCAACCCTGGTTTCGGCGCTAAAGAGATTAAGAAACTTCATGTGATTACCTTCGGGATAGTACAACTCCTCACCCAGGAAATTGAAATATGTCAGGTGAGGTTGTTCGATGGTTTTTATCCATCTACCCATCTTGTTAAAAATTAGGATTCCCTTTCCCTGATGAAGAAGAAACAGGAAGCCCTGGTATTCGCGCATAAACGTTATGTCAGTTGCTTTCCGGATAAGGTTGTCTGCCGTTTTCTGATCGACTTCCACGGAGCCTGACATCGCATTGATCCTTTTCAGGCTCATATCGCCGGCATCCAGTATCCAGATATTATAGTCACCAGAAATGCACACTAGCCATGGCTCAACTGCAAAGGAAGGCTCTACAGGAAGTGATTTTGTTACTTCCAGGGAGGGGCTCAAAAATGAATAGTGCTGGTCATGGCGAAAGTAGCTGAACAACCGTGCACCATCACGGGGATCAAAGAGGGTAGGAGTAGCATCCTGATTTTTATATTCGCTTACAAGATTGCCATTCAAATCAAACCGACTGATACGACCCTGCTTCGTAACCAGGTAAAGTTCTCCAGGACGGTCTACTGCAGCATAGATCACCTCATCCCCGGCGGGTATAGATTTGATTAACTTTTGTGCTGGCGCCTTCGCGTAACAAAAAAGAATTATGGCTAGACAAAAATGAATTGACATTTTCATGCGCTGGGGTTGAATGTCTTTAGTTCGACTTTTTGTCCATCGTATACCGCATACGTATTGAAATGTACCCACTCACCCAGGTTGATATAACGACTTTGTTCATTGAGTTTTAAATCCAGCGGTAAATGACGGTGTCCGAAAATGTAGTAGTCATGGTGTTCTTTGCGCTCGATCTCATTGCAGTATATCCAAAGAAATTCTCCTTCCTCTCCCTGAAACGTCTCTTCCTTTTTTAAATTACTGATCCTGCTTTTCCTTGACCAATGAGAGGCAATACCGATGCCAAGATTCGGGTGCAGTCTCGCAAACAGCCATTGGCAAAGTCTGCTGTTAAAAAATTTCTTAAGAAACTTATATGTCGAATCTCCCGGGCCCAGTCCATCACCGTGACCGATAAGGAGTTTCTGATTTCCAACCTGCATTACCTGGGGGTCGCGATAAATAGTAATGCCCAGCTCCGTTGGAAAATAGTCGAACATCCACATGTCATGATTTCCGGTGAAGAAAACGACGGGAATTCCCGCGTCACACAATTCGGCTAATTTTCCCTGTAAGCGAATAAATCCTTTTGGAATGGCATGTTTGTACTCAAACCAGAAATCGAAAATATCACCCATGAGATAAATAGCATGAGCCTCCGACTTTATGGAGTCTAACCATTTGACTATTCGCTTCTCCCGATCAAGGCTTGACTCATGGCTGGGCACACCAAGATGAAAGTCAGAAGCAAAGAATATTTTTTTGCCGTTGAGGCTTGCCGTTGGACTGATCATAAAAAAAAACTCAGGTGGCTTTTCCACCTGAGTTCAAAAGTAAGATTAATCGCTGTAATATTAAGTAGTGGCTTCCGCCGGCTTCTCACCCTCCACACCCGGAGCATGGTCCTCCTCAGCTTTGCCTTCTTCATCCTGTTTGTTTTCATACTTACCCTTGCCATTTGTGAATTGCTGGTAAGTGGTTAGTTTTTCAAAAGGACGTTTACCGATCAAACGTTCCAGGTCGGCCTGAAACAATATTTCTTTTTCCAGTAGCTCCTTGGCGATTAAGTCAAGGTACTCACGGTGTTGGATCAGGAGTTTTTTAGTCCGGTCATACGCACCGTCAATGATATTTTTAACCTCCATATCGATCTTCTCTGCCGTGGCATCGGAGTATGGCTTCTGGAAAGAATACTCCGATTGTTTGGAGTCATAGAAAGACATATTTCCGATAACGGGATTCATACCATAAATCGTGACGATGCTGTAGGCCATCTTGGTGATCCGCTCCAGATCACTTAATGCTCCGGTCGAAATTTTGTTAAACACAATTTCTTCTGCAGCCCTGCCTCCAAACGCCATACACATCTCATCCATCATTTGCTCTGTCTGATACAGGAATTGTTCACGAGGAAGGTACTGCGCGTATCCCAACGCAGCCACACCTCGTGGTACGATACTGACTTTCACCAATGGATCAGCGTGTTCCAGGAACCATCCGGCCACTGCATGACCAGCTTCGTGAAATGCCACGATCTTTTTCTCTTCCGGCAGAATTATCTTGTTTTTCTTTTCTAGCCCACCAATGACACGGTCAATTGCGTCCTGGAAATCCTGCATATCTACAGCCTTCTTATCTCTTCTCGCGGCAATAAGTGCCGCCTCGTTACATACGTTGGCAATCTCGGCACCTGCGAAACCCGGAGTCTGTGCCGCGATTTTTTTAGGATCCAGACTTGGGTCCAGTTTAATTGGCTTGAGATGGACTTTAAATATCGCTTCGCGTCCTACAATATCAGGTTTATCAATACTGATTTGCCTGTCGAATCGGCCCGGTCGCAATAGAGCTGAGTCAAGTACATCCGGACGGTTGGTAGCCGCAAGAATGATAACCCCTGAATCAGTGGCAAAACCATCCATTTCAACCAACAATGAGTTAAGCGTATTCTCGCGCTCATCGTTCGCACCAGGTAATTGTCCACGTCCACGTGAGCGACCAATAGCGTCGATTTCATCGATGAACACAATACAAGGCGCCTTTTCTTTTGCTTGCTTAAATAAATCGCGTACGCGGGCAGCACCTACACCGACAAACATCTCCACGAAATCTGAACCAGACAGAGAGAAAAATGGAACGCCCGCTTCTCCTGCGACTGCTTTTGCAAGCAGCGTCTTACCAGTTCCCGGAGGGCCCACCAGCAGGGCACCCTTGGGAATTTTTCCTCCCAGTCTGGTGAATTTTGCGGGGGTCTTCAGAAAATCAACAATTTCTTTCACCTCTTCCTTGGCCTCATCAAGACCTGCAACATCAGCAAAGGTGATCTTTACCTTGCTTTCAGCGTCAAAAAGAGCTGCTTTTGATTTTCCAATGTTGAATATTTGACCTCCCGGGCCTGCGCCACCAGTCATTCGCCTCATGAGCATCCAGAATCCGAACAATAACAGGAATAGGAATCCCCACTGAATAAAGACCTGGAAGTAGTCTTCACGATCTTCTGTTTTGTATTCGGGTGACTGATCAGGAGAGAGTTTGTCACGAAAAACACGGAATTCCTGGTCAAAATTTCCGGCATCAACGACCTTCATCACAAAATGAGGACCCGCCGCATTACTACCAAAGCTGCTATTGTTCAGTTGATCTTTGTATTTAGCATTTTGGAGCGCTTCGGACTTCAGCGTAACTTCTACAAACTTTCTGTTTTGGACCAGCGTAACTTTTTTGACGTCGCCGCTTCTAACCATCTGCTTAAAGGCGTCGTAATCAACATCCTTCAGGGTACTGGTATTATTGAAGTACATAACCCCAAAAATCACAGCCACAGTGGCCAGAATTACCCAAATCTGGTAATTGCCACGCGGGGGTTTAGTCGGTAATAAAGGTTTATTATTTTCTTTCTTGTCAGCCATTTCTATAGTTAATCAATGTAATTATCTCCAAATCAATAACGTGTATGTAGTTTATTAGTTCTTTGAGTCGTCAATTTCAGTGATATCTGCATCCCCCCAAAGCCTCTCAAGGGCATAAAATTCGCGTCTATCTTTCCTGAATACATGTGCTACAACATCTATATAGTCGAGTAACATCCACTCTTTATTGTTTTTTCCCTCGGTATGCCAGGGGTTTTCTTTTAATGCCTTAAAAACCTCAGCATCAATGGAGTCGGAAATCGCATCCAACTGCTTATCTGAGTTTCCTGAACAAATCACAAAAAAATCAGCTACAGCGTTTTTTATCTTCCGAAGGTCCATTATAACGATATCGGCGGCCTTTTTCTCCAACATTCCCTTAACAATAACCTCACTGAGCTTTTCAGAACTTGCCCCCTTTCTTTTTTTGGCCATTAATCTATATTCGTTTTTATTTAACCACAAAACTAATCAAAATAACATTGCATAAAATCCCTGCCAATACCCTTTTCGTGGGTAAGAATCTTGTTTTTATGCCGGAATGTCATTCAACTAACAGCCTGGCCCTCAATCTCTGCCAACAATCGCCGTTTATTGCAGAGGGTACCGTGGTAATTACCGCGAACCAAACGGCCGGTCGCGGACAGCGAGGGAATACCTGGGATAGTGAGCCGGGAATGAATCTTACGTTTTCCATTATTCTCCGGCCAAATTTCCTTGCGACCAGTAAGCTGTTTTATCTGAACATCTTTTCTGCATTGGCCATACATGATTACTTATCCGAAAGAGGATGTCCGTCGGTGTTCATAAAATGGCCGAATGACATGTATGTTGCGGACAAGAAGATCTGTGGCGTCCTGGTGGAGAATCAGATCCAGGGGAATGAATTGAATGGTTCGGTTATCGGTATCGGATTGAACATCAACCAGCAGCATTTTGATATTGAAAATGTCACATCCCTGAGCCTTGTACTTGATCGTCAGGTCGGATTGCAGGAGGAACTGGAGATTTTACTTTCCAAAATTGAAGCACGATATCTTCAGCTTCGTGCCAGTAGATTTTCAAGTCTGATGGAGAACTATCTGCAGGTAATGTACTGGTTGAATGAAGTACATTCCTTCACCGCTTTTGGTGACACCTTTGAAGGAACAATTTGTGGGGTAGATCAAGCCGGAAAACTACGCGTTCGAATTAAGGATCAGGAGCGCGTTTTTGAAACAAAGGAAATCAGGTACGAGCAGTAACTGTGGATGATAGGATTAGTAGTCCTTTTGTTATGTTTGCCAGACAATCATGAGTATTTTCAATTCCCCAGGCAAAATTATCGTCACGTGTAGTAAACGGTTGACTCCCTATCTGGAGCGGGAAGTCGTTGATCTGGGCTTTGTGCCAGAAAACACTTTTGCAACAGGGCTGGAGTTGTACGGCACCGTGAACGACTGCATTAAGCTGAACCTCAACCTTCGGTGCGCAAGTCAGGTTCATTACTCTCTAAAAGAGATGGAGATCAATCATCCTGATGAGTTATACCGGGAGTTGGTAGCCTATCCCTGGGAGAGTCTGCTTTTGAATGATGGCTACTTTTCAGTGACCAGCAATGTTGACCATCCGAGTGTTAACAACAATCTTTATGTAAATGTAAAGGTTAAGGATGCAATTGTAGACCGCATGACCCGCCAAACTGGTCTTCGGCCTGATTCAGGATCAGAGCTAAAGGGCGCCGTGTTTTACGTCTTTTGGAAAAAGGAACGCGCCGAAATTTTTTTAGATACTTCCGGTGAAACTTTATCCAAACATGGATATCGGAAAATTCCCGGAAAAGCACCCATGTTGGAGGGATTGGCAGCGGCCACAATCATGGCAACGAAATGGGACAAAAAATCACCGTTTATCAACCCTATGTGTGGATCCGGAACCCTGGCAATTGAAGCGGTTTTGCTGGCGACAAATCGCAGGCCAGGCATTTTTAGAGACAATTATTCCTTTATGCATTTTATCGGATATGAAAAAAATGTGTATGAAAAAGAACTGGCGCTAATCAAGCAACTGGTCACGGAGGTTCCGGAGTTGATTGTTATTGCGTCCGATATCAGTGAAGATGCCATTGAAATTGCAAAAGCTAATGCGGGTAACGCAGGCGTTAGGGAATTGATCCGGTTCAAACAGTGTGACTTTGCTGAAACTTTTATACATGAGGAAAAGCCCGGCGTGATTTATTTCAATCCGGAATACGGTGAGCGGCTGGGCGAAATTACTGAACTGGAATCAACATATGCCCGCATCGGCGATTTTATGAAGAAGAAGTGTCAGGGCTATACCGGATATATCTTTACTGGTAATCTTGAACTTGCGAAAAAAGTGGGTCTGAAGGCAAGCCGTCGAATCGAATTCTACACGGCACGGTTAGATTGCCGGTTATTCGAATACGAATTATATGGCGGCACCCGACGGGAACCTAAAGAACCGTCTGCCGGAATTGAATAGGCGCTACCCAACAATTAAAAAGCGTTCGCACAAAAGGTGTCGTAGGTTTTCCCATTTTGAAAAATTTCGTAACCAGTCTGAGATAATTTCGGCCTGCCATTTGGTTTGAACAATTACAAATTCGCCGAATGCGGTTGTTTTTAAGCGATTCTGTGCATCATCAGTTTTTTGGAACAGTTTTGTAATGGGAGAGCGGACCTGGAACAGACTATGAGTAATTTTTTTGAACATCAGAAATCAAGCTTCAAGCGTAGCTACCTTAAAAACCTGATCATGTTAGCTGCTGCGGACGGATGTCTGAAGGCGGAAGAAGTTTCTCTGATTACAAAAATCGGGTTGAGGCGCGGGTTGAAAGGGTGGCAGATCCAGGAATTATTTGATGACCAGAAGCAACACGAATTATTCCTCCCCGAGTCCCTTGCCAACCGCATGAACATGTTGTATGATATCATGGAACTTGTATACGTTGACCGGCTTGCAAACAAAAATGAACTCGCTTTTATTGAGAATCTACTCATCGAGTTTCAACTAGAACCAAAAACGATGGAAGTGTTGCAGGGTCTCTTCCAGAACGGCACACCATCGGCGCCTGATTGGAGGGATTTTGTTGACTCCGTATGTTGCATTTCAGTTTAAGATTATTAACACTTTTTTTGTTCCACCGACCAAGTGGTGCATGTATTCGCCTTTGCCTTTGGAATGTCAGGTCCAATTTGTCTATTTTGGGCCCTCATCGGAGTTCGATTGAATCTCCGGTAAACTAAAATCAAATTTTGACACGTTATGGCAGACATCCTGGAAATACCGAAGCGCCCTAAGAGAAAATTTCTGGAAGAAGATTTCAAGGTCACATCGTGGGATGTTCTGAAACCTCATTTCGATAGCCTGATGGAAAGAAAAATCGATTCCGTGGAAGGTCTTAAAAAATGGTTTCTTGACCGCAGCGAACTGGAGTCGGTAATTGCAGAAGACATGGCATGGAGATACATTCAGATGACATGTTATACGGAAAACGAAGAATTCAGAAAGCACTATCAGTACTTTATTGAAAACATTCAGCCGCAGATTGCACCGGTGTCTGACAGGCTGAACAAGAAGGCTGCGGATTCACCTTTTTTGACTGCTTTATCCAATGAGCGTGGATATGATATCATGATCCGGAGTCTTAAAAAGGAGATCGAAATATTTCGTGAGGAAAACGTTCCTCTTTTTACTGAAATCAATACCGAGACGCAGAAATATGCACAAATAAATGGTGCTATGAGCGTAGAGATGGACGGCAAAGAAGTTACCCTTCAGCAGGCAGCTGTTTTTCTCATGTCTACTGACCGTGCCAGACGTGAAGAGGCTTACCATAAAATCACCGAAAGAAGACTGAAGGAAAAGGACACACTGGATACGCTGTTTTCCCGTCTTATTGACTTGCGCCACCAGGTTGCCACCCATGCGGGGTTTGGAAACTTTCGTGATTACATGTTTAAGTCACTGGGACGTTTTGACTATACTCCTGACGACTGCTTTGATTTTCACGAAGCTATTGCCCACGAAGTGGTGCCTATATTGAACGAGTTTTCAAGCGAAAGAAAATCAGCTTTGAAGGTCGATCAACTCCGTCCGTGGGACAAAGCGGTTGACCCGGAAGGACGCGAAGCCCTTAAGCCATTTACAAGCGGAAAGGAGTTGACCGAAAAGACAATTGAAGTATTCCGGAGGACAGACCCATTCCTGGGGCAATGTATTTCGATCATGAAGGAAATGCAGCACCTGGATCTGGAATCCAGAAAAGGAAAAGCGCCCGGCGGATACAACTATCCGCTGGCTGAAATCGGTGTGCCTTTTATTTTTATGAATGCCACCTCTACGCTTCGGGATATGGTTACTATCATGCATGAAGGGGGACACGCCATTCATAATTTTCTGACCCGTGATCTGGAACTCAATGATTTCAAGTCGACGCCTTCCGAAGTTGCGGAACTTGCATCTATGTCGATGGAATTGATTTCGATGGATCATTGGGATGTTTTTTTTCAGGATGAGGCTGAATTGAAGCGCGCAAAACGCGAACATTTGGAAGATATCATTGAAACTCTTCCCTGGGTGGCAACCATTGATCAGTTCCAGCATTGGCTTTATCTGCATCCAGGGCATACGTTGGAGGTTCGCCGTTCAGAATGGAACAAGATATTTGACAAATTTGCCGACACGGTTACGGATTGGACGTCCTTGCAGGAGGCCAAGGATTATCTTTGGCAGAAGCAATTGCACTTATATGAAGTCCCCTTCTATTATATAGAGTATGGCATGGCACAGTTGGGTGCAATCGCGGTGTGGAGAAATTTCAGGAAGGATCCTGCAAGCGGTTTACTCGGATATCAGAATGCACTCAAACTGGGCTATCTCCGTTCCATACCAGAAATTTATGAGGCGGCAGGCATAAAGTTTGACTTTAGCCGGACGTACATTAATGAGCTGATGAACTTTGTCCGGGATGAATTGAGGAAAATCTGATGGCTACCCCCGGCATTTGTCCAACAGTTCACTGAGTTGGACAGCCTCTTCTTCACTTAAAAGCAGAATACTATCGATTTGCTGCTGCGTTTTGTCAATAGACCTGAGCAGCTCAAGTCCTTCTTCAGTCAGATTTATATCGGCGGCTCTTTTGTCTTCGGGACACGTCCGTTTTGTGATAATTTTTTTTACAAGAAGCCTGTCAAGCAACCGCGACACGTCGGAATTCTTATCCAGCATCCGCGATTTTATCTCCGTAGCAGAAATGCTGTTGGGATGCTGTCCTCGGAGAATACGGAGGATATTATACTGTTGTAAAGTGATGTTGAATAGTTTGAAGGTCTCCTGCAGTCTGCCTTGTATCCAGTTGGCAGTGTAAATGGTATTAATCACTGCTTTTTGTTGGGGACTTCTGAATTTTTGCTGTTTGATCTCTTCTTCAATCTTCATGGTGTAAAATTAACCCCGGCACCAGGTGCCGGGGTTATTGTTATTAAGCTTTTTTATCAGCTTCGATTTTGCAGACAATTTCAACCATATCGGCAACCACTAATTCCCCGGTGGGAACTTTGTTATCCCAATTTAAACCAAAGTCTCTTCTGTTAATCTTGCCTGATAATTTGAAGCCGGCTTTCGTACCGCGGCCGGTTTCAATGCTACCACCGTAGGTTACATCAAATTCCACGCTCTTGGTAACGCCGTGCATCATCAAATCACCTTTCAGTTTGTACTTGCCACCATCCTTTACCAGTGTACCTGCAAAAGTCACGGTTGGATTTTTTGCTGCGTCAAAAAAGTCAGGTGATTTTAAGTGCTCGTTTCTTCTATCATTGTCGGTGTCAATAGACGCCGTCTGAGCAGTGAATTTTATTTCCGCGCCATTGAAATCAGCAGCCTTACTCACGATTGAACCTTCAAAATCTTTGAAATTACCTTCAACTTCACTTACCACCATGTGTGTGACGACAAAACCTATTTTGGTATGCGCCTTGTCAAGGGTCCATGTTGTTTGTGCAAAAGCACTGCTCACAAGCAACAGCAGTGCTACTAACGTGTTCATCTTCTTCATAATTAAGTGTTTTAGTTTTTCGATTTCAAGCAAATATAGGGCAACTTTTAAAATACTTGTTTAAACAAATATATTTAATCCTGTAATGTATTGATAATCAGATGAAAACGATTTTAGGTATTTAAGCCTGTTCAGACACTCAGCCTCAAAATCTACATCTCAGGGTTGCGATTATATAAAGAATGGCTGTTTTAGAAAGTAGGGACTACAATTTTCTGGCCCATTTTCTCACTTCGCAGATGGGAGAGCCGTAACTCCCAATGACTGCCGGTGTCCGAACCCAGCCGTTGGTTGTTGCTTACAGGCTAAAGCTTTATATAAAAGTCCCGGGTGAGTCTGATATATGCATCCGACCACACCAACCCTTTCTCATACAACAAAATTTCACCTTCTTCTTTAGCCAGTTCCCGGAACGAAAATTCCAGCAGCCACCTTTCAATAGGCTTGTCCGCTCTCGTTTTGAAACTGTACTGGCGGGAACAAAACAGTTCGTACTCATCGGCGAGCGCTATAAACTGGAGGCCTTCTGTAAACGGAAGAATAACATTAAATCTTCCATCGGGATTTAACATACGTTTTACGGAAGCAAGCAATGACTCGTAATCCAGTGAAACCGTATGCCTGCTCTGATGCCTGCGTTGATCCGGAGGTAACTGGCTGTTATTAAAATACGGCGGGTTACTAATAATAACATCGTATGAGTAGGTAGGTTGGAATTCCTGAACCGAAATATTATGTACAGAAATCTTTTCGGCCCAGGGTGAATTCAATACATTTTCTCTGGCTTGTTCGACATTTTGTGTTTCAATCTCGACTGCGTCGATTCGTGCATCGCTTTTGCGTTGCGCAGCGATCAGTGCAATAACCCCGGAACCTGTACCTATATCAAGGATACTTTTCGCTTTGTCAACGGTAGCCCATGAACCCAGGACCACGGCATCTGTGCCTACTTTCATTGTGCATCGATCATGCCTTACAGAAAATTGTTTGAAGTGAAAATAAGTTTTCCTTTTCATACCTTCACGTCGTGCATAAATTAATTAAGGCATTGCAAAAGTATTAAAGACGATGGAAAAAATACGATGGGGAATTTTAGGCTGTGGTAAAATTGCGCATAAGTTTGCTTCAGACCTTCGGTTGGTGGATGACGCTGAGTTGATAGCGGTAGCTTCACGCGAGCATCAACGTGCGGATGATTTTGCGCGGCAGCATGGTGCTGAGTTGGCGCTCGCATCCTATGAAGCGTTGGTCACGTGCGACAAAGTAGATGTCATTTACGTCGCTACCCCTCATGGATTCCACCACGAACACACCCTGCTGTGCCTGAATCATGGAAAGGCTGTGCTTTGCGAGAAGGCTTTTGCATTAAACTCCCGGCAGGTGGGTGAAATGATTGATGCGGCAAAGCGAAATAATGTCTTTTTAATGGAGGCGTTCTGGACAAAATTTATCCCGCAGTATGAGAAGACAGTAGAAATCATTGCGTCAGGTGAACTGGGAGAGTTGAGGATGATTCAGGCTGATTTTGGCTTTCGTGCTCCTGAACCAAAACCACAGCGAATTTACGATCCAAAGTTAGGTGGAGGTGCCCTGCTTGACATTGGAATATATCCCGTTTTTCTGGCCGTTTCCCTGCTGGGCAGACCTATTGAGGTAAAAGCCGTAATGACACCCTACCCATCTGGTGTTGATGAACAGATCGCGATAACCTTAAAATTTCCGAATGATGTCCTGGCAATCCTGAGTGCTTCGTTCTCGACGGATACACCCGTGGAGGCAACCATCATGGGTACCGGTGGATACCTCCGGATGCGAGACCGATTTTATAATCCGGTTTCAACGATTGAGGTAGTGAAAGATAGAATGCCACCTAAACCCATTGAGACGCACAGGGAAGACGGATTTGGTTACCAGTTTCAGGCGAGACACGTTTCGGAATGTCTGCGAAACAATTTGATCGAAAGCCCGGTAATGAGTCATTCAGACTCTTTATTATTAATGGAGACCCTCGACCGAATCCGCGAGACTTGCGGAATTAAATACGAGGCTGATCGCTGATTTGTTATAATAACAGTAGATCGGCGGTGAAAAGTAAATAATTGATTATTTTTCGGATTCTATTCGATTGAAGTATGCAAAGAGAACTTGAGTTGGTTGGCCAGAAGTCCGGCGTTATGGAGTTGGTGGACAACTATTTGGCGAATGAGGGATTTACCGTTGTTGCAAAAGACTTTACCCGCCCCTGGGGCGGATTCTTTGTGCTCGATGAGTCTCAGGCAAAAAAATTCGCCGACCGTTACTTTCCGGGTGTTGACTTATCGAGCCTGAAAATCAGTGGCAAACTGAGTCCGAAGATTTTAATGGTTGAGTCGAATAAGCGCTTATCCTGGCAATATCATAACCGGCGTGCAGAGATTTGGAAGCTCGTTGCAGGTACCGCAGGAGTTGTCGTAAGTGATACCGATAGCGAAGGTGCTTTGCAAACTTTGAAGCAGGGTGAGATCATCCGCTTGCGCCAGGGGCAGCGGCATCGGCTGGTAGGCCTGACTGGATGGGGGATGATCGCCGAAATATGGCAGCACACCGATGCAAGCAGTCCCTCCGATGAGGATGATATCATCCGCGTTCAGGATGATTTTGGCAGGTAGGTGCCATTCCTGCAATTATATTACTTCCAGCCAACCGACAATGAAATCATAAGTCTGCCCAGGTCTTCTTTTATTGTCGTTTTGTTCGGAGTTCCCTCTACAACGGTTCCATCGCTCAGGTAATAATAGGTTGGAGACTCATAATGCCTGTATAATCGCTGGGTTTTTGGACCAATCGACAGTGATACTGTTGCGTCATGGTACTTGATTCTGTAGCCCACCACCGCACTGGCCATCCTGCCACCCTCGGTTGACGTTGGGTTATCCCATCCCAAATTATCTCTCCATGGTTTAGACCATCCATAGTTTGCCTGTATAAATAATGCGTGTATATTTTTTGTGCCCAGTATATCCCAGCTCACACTTCCAAACAATGGCAGTGTTTTCCACTCTTTATATGTATCAAAACCGATTCCTAAACCCGTCCTTAACTTTCTACCGATCGTAATACCATGGATCGTGGCAGCAGAAAACGTTATTTCCTTACTTTGATCACAATCGGTACAACCTACTAAAAGCTCCGACGGACCATCACCAATCAAGGTGCCTGACTGAACAGTAAAGTAGTACGCAAACCGCTGGTTGTTCTTGACGGTATCTTTGAATATTTGCTTTGGGGCACGTTTTGATTCTGCCTGTTTTGAAATAGGAGTATAGTATACAGAATCAGCCTCAAAATCCTGACCTGCAGCCAGCGTTCCGGCGCAGACCAGAATTTTTAAAAGGGTGTATTTAAGACACATGGACAAATGAAATTAGACTTCGAAGAACTGCTCGTACTACCTCTTCTCTTAACGGACCCCTCATTGGACACCGTCATAGCGGTAAAAGTTGGAAGGTTTCTGACAGGCATCCTTTGGGGTTGTATAAGTAAATTAAGCTTTTTGAATGTAGGTAGGCTAGTGGCGTGTGGATTGGTGTATGGAAAAGTGGTATTATGTTGTGTCTCCCACTAGCATTTCCTTAATCTTGGAGCAAATTTAAAATTTGGCATCTACCAGGAAATTTAACCTTCCCGAACTTAAAGAGTTCCTTGATCAAAAATCCGATTTGTACAATCAACCCGGATTTATTGAACATGATCCTATTTCGATACCCCATTCATTTAAAAAAAAGCAGGACATTGAAATATCAGGGCTCTTTGCAGCGATACTTGCCTGGGGACAACGCGTGACCATCGTGAGGAAATGCCGGGAGTTAATGGCGATGATGGATAATGACCCCCACCAATTCATCTTGTTTCATTCCGAGAAGGAATTGAAGCGTTTTGAAAACTTCAAACACCGGACATTTAATGGAACGGATACGCTTTATTTTATCACTTTTCTCCAATGGTTTTATCGAAGTCATCAGTCTTTGGAAGAAGCCTTCCGGGTTTCAGGTGCCGATGAAACAACAGAGCAAGGTTTGATAAACTTTCAGGGACTTTTTTTTGGATTGAGTGAATACCCGGCGAGAACACGAAAGCACGTTGCAACGCCCGAGAGAAAATCTACCTGCAAGCGACTAAATATGTATCTGCGATGGATGGTTAGGAACGATGGTCGCGGAGTCGATTTTGGAATTTGGTCTGGCATCCGACCTTCACAACTTGTTTGCCCTTGCGACCTGCATGTGGAGCGTGTAGCCAGGAAGCTGAAGCTGATCAGACGAAAACAAACAGATTGGAACACAGCTGTTGAACTGACAGTGAATCTCCGGAAGCTTGATCCGGATGATCCGGTCAAATATGATTTTGCACTTTTCGGATTAGGGATAGAAGAAGGCTGGTCCGCACGCCGGTGAACACGAGTAATCAATTTAAAATCATTCTAAATTACTGGAATTTCCCGTAATCACAACATTCAGTAACTACCTTTCGCGGCTTTTTCCTGGCCGTATAAAAACCCTATAATTTATTGTGCAACGACTCAAATAAATTTGAAAAAATGAGTTCGGATAGTAGATTTGTGCCACTTGTTTTGAAAAACGGACACTGAACCTAACATGAATAAAAACTTTATCTCCTCCGCTTGCAAGTTTCTTCCCCTCGTTTTTGTTTTCGCTCTTCTCAATTTTTCATCGTCTGCACAGGAAATTTCTAAAGAAGCTCCAGCAATTGCTGCAGGTGAGTCATTGTTTAATGCGAACTGTAAAACTTGCCACCGGATTCATCAGAAATTAGTCGGCCCGGCGCTCAGCGACGTATATAACCGGGCTCCTTCAATCGACTGGATCAAGTCCTTTATTAAGAACTCTGCCGGCGTAATTGCCACTGGTGATGACTATGCCGTCAAATTGTATAACGAATACAACAAGACACAGATGACTTCCTTCTCATCGCTTAAAGATGAGGATATCATGAATCTTCTTGCATACATCCAGGCGGAGACTGAAAAAGGACCCGAAGTAGCACTGGTTCCCGCACCAGCTGATGGTCAGGCTCCGAAAGAAGAGGGACTTCCTTCTACCTACCTGAACGTGATACTCATCGGAATGGTGCTGATCCTGGTTCTACTGCTTGTAATCCTCGGCTTCCTCGTTTCGGCGTTGAAACGTTTTCTGGATCAGAAAGAACTGTCGGAGGAAGACAAAGAAGTAGTTCACTCGCCGATAACGATCGGGTCCGTTACCAGAAGTTCCGGATTCATTTTTATTGTACTTTTTCTAGTGAGTGCACTGGGTTTTAAAGCCGTTATTAATGGCTTGTTTTCTGTGGGTGTCCAACAGGGATATGCGCCGAAACAGCCTATAGCCTTTTCCCATAAGATCCACGCCGGTCAATATGAAATTGATTGTAAATATTGCCATACAGGTGTTATGAAGGGCAAGAGCGCCACTATTCCTTCGGTCAATATATGTATGAATTGTCATAATCAGATTCGTCAGGGTACTATTACCGGCGAAGGCGAAATTGCCAAGATTGTTGCTGCCTGGGATAATAAAAAACCAATTGAGTGGGTACGTATACACAACTTACCCGATCTGGCTTATTTTAATCATGCTCAGCACGTGAACGTTGCTGGCGTTGAGTGCCAGACCTGCCACGGACCAGTGGAAACTATGGATGTCGTCCGTCAACACTCTTTATTAACAATGGGCTGGTGTATTGACTGCCATCGTAAAACTGATGTGAACTCAAAAGGCAATGCTTACTACGACAATTTGGTAGAGCTGCATAATAAGTCCGGTAAAACACCTATGAAAGTTGAAGACATAGGGGGCTTGGAATGTGCAAAATGTCATTATTAATAGAATAGTTACGATCAACGAGTCGCGATAAAGGATTTATGGAAGAATCAAAGAAGATATACTGGAAAGGAATCGAGCAACTAGCGAACAATCCTGACTTTGTCAAGAATGCTCATCACGAATTCCCGCAAGCACCTACCGCCGAGGAAGACCCCGGACATTCCCGCAGGGATTTTCTGAAAATGATGGGGTTTGGTGTGTCAGCCGCTGCGTTGGCTGCCTGTGAGGCGCCTATCCGCAAGGCCATTCCATATGTAAACAAACCCATTGATATAGATCCAAGCATCGCCAACTATTATGCATCGTCCTACATGAATGGAGGGGACTATTGCAGCATTGTAGTGAAGACGAGAGAAGGGCGCCCTATTAAAATTGATGGAAATTCACTTTCGTCTGTTACAAAAGGTGCAACAAGCGCCCAGGTAGAAGCATCTGTTCTTTCTCTATATGATAATGCCAGACTTCGCGGACCAAAAATCGGCAAGGACAAGATATCCTGGGAAGATCTGGATACGCAGGTGATAGCCAAACTGGGAGCGATTTCTTCTCAAGGTGGTCAAATCAGAATTGTCAGTAACTCTATTATAAGTCCCAGTACAAAGGCGTCAATAGAAAAATTTAAGGCAAAGTATCCTTCAGCCCAGCATATTCAATACGATCAGTCTTCTCATTATGGAATATGGAAGGCGAATGAAGAGTCTTTCGGATCCGGCTTCATCCCATCTTATGATTTTAGTAAAGCCAGTGTGATCGTGAGCGTAGCAGCCGATTTCCTGGGAAGCTGGATTGCTCCGGTTGAATTTACGAAGCAATATGGTTTATCAAGAGAAGTTGGAGAGGATAAGCGTGACATGTCCCGTCATTATCAATTTGAATCAATCCTTTCAATTACCGGTGCCAACGCAGATTATCGTTCTCAGATAAAACCATCTGAAGAAGGTGCCGTAATTGTTCAGCTCTATAATTTGATTGCTGCGAAGGCGGGTAGAACAACGGTATCGGGTGGAGTAGAAAAGGCGCACGTAGCAAAAGCTGCCGAAGACCTATGGGCAAGCCGCGGTAAGTCGCTGCTTGTTGCAGGCTCCAACGATAAGGCTATCCAGGTTCTGGTAAATGGAATCAACGACATGCTGGGCAACTATGGCAACACCATTGATGCAACAAATGCGGTCAATTACCGCCAGGGTGATGATGCAGCCATGGCTACATTCCTTACGGATGCGGAGGGTGGTAAACTGGGTGCTGTGATTTTCTACAACTGTAATCCGGTGTATGATTATCCGGGTGGAGAAAAACTGGCAGCAGCTATAAAGAAAATACAGCTCACGATTTCCACCGGTTATAAGGAAGAAGAGACTGGCACCCTGGTAAATTATCAGGCGCCCGATAACCATTACCTGGAGGCCTGGAATGATGCTGAACCAAAGAAGAACCATTTCAGCCTTGGCCAGCCAACCATCACCCCGATATTTAAGTCCCGGGCGGCCCAGGAAAGCCTTCTGATCTGGGCAGGCGAGGCAAATGTTGACTACTTTGAGTTTGTAAAGAACAATTGGAAAACCTGGTTTTTTAAAGATCAAACCATTGATTTTCAGCAATTCTGGGATAAATGCTTATACGACGGCGTGCTTGAATTGCCTGCAACGGAACAAGTATCCGCATCTCTCACATTTTCAAGTGATGTAAGTGCGGCAGCGACTGCAATTGCCAGCAATTATAAATCAGCTGGATTTGAACTGGTGATCTATGAAAGTGGTAATCTGGGCAACGGATCGCAGGCGAACAATCCGCTCTTGCAGGAACTTCCTGATCCTATTACCAAAGCCGTTTGGGATCACTATGTCACTGTATCCCCTAAAGATGCTAAGGACATAAACTTTTCAGAAAGTATTACCAAATATTATTCGATCACGGCAAACGGAAAAACCGTGAAGCTTCCGGTACTTGTTCAACCAGGACAGACGCCGGGAACGATTGGCATTCCGCTCGGATACGGTCGTACCAAAGCAGGCAAAGTTGCCAATGGAATTGGCGAAAATGCCTATCCGATGGTGACCATGATCAATGGGTCACTAAGCTATGCAGCAACGAATGTGAAGTTTGAGAAAACGGATGAAACATACCAGATCGCTCAGACTCAGACCCATAATACCTACATGGGACGTCAGACTGTTATCCAGGAGACTTCTCTCAATAAGTTCAAAGACAAAAACTGGGATCGTGAATTCCATCCAAAGGTCTCAACATGGGCAGACCCTGAGCATAAAGTTGCTCCAGGTTCTAACTCGGTTGCCATCTGGAAAGGGCACGAATATAAAGACCACCATTGGGGAATGGCAATCGACCTGAATACCTGTATCGGTTGTGGTGCTTGCGTGGTAGCGTGTAATGTAGAGAATAACGTATCCATGGTGGGTCGTGAAGAAGTCATCAACCGCAGGGAAATGCATTGGCTTCGAATAGACCGTTACTACAGCAGCGATGCGCCTGCAGAGGACTGGAAAGGTATTGAAGTCGCTTCCGAGAATCCGGAAGTCGTATTCCAACCCATGTTATGCCAGCACTGTAATAACGCTCCCTGCGAAACCGTGTGCCCGGTGGCGGCTACAACACACAGCACAGAAGGATTAAATCAAATGGCCTATAACCGTTGTATTGGTACACGCTATTGCGCCAACAACTGTCCGTATAAGGTAAGGCGTTTCAATTGGTTTAAATACCACGACAACACGCAGTTTGAAGTAGCCAACCCGGCAATGAATTCAGACCTGGGTAAGATGGTATTGAACCCGGATGTAACGGTACGTTCCAGAGGTGTGATGGAGAAATGTTCGTTCTGCGTTCAGCGAATTCAATCCGGTAAGCTTACCGCCAAGAAGGAAAGAAGGCCGATGGCCGATGGCGAAGTTGTTACAGCCTGCCAGGCGTCCTGTTCTACGGGAGCGATTGTCTTTGGTGACATTAACAATGCAGAAAGTAAAATCTCAAAACTTCTCAAGATCAGACCTGTAGATGAGAAACATCCTCATCGCGTAGATAAGATCGCCGATAATCCTCGTGCCTATCAGGTGCTCGAGGAGGTTGGTGTGAAGCCAAATATCTGGTACCTCACGAAGGTGAGAAACAAGGACGACGCTAAAGCTTAAGGAAGAAAGGTGAAATTCAGATACGCACACGCACACAACGGATAACGATTAACGGAAAACGATTAACGGATAAAAAATGCAGGTAACTTCAGTAGTTCGCGATCCCCTGGTAACCGGTGGTAAAACGGTAAAGGATGTTTCGCATGATATTAGCCGCCATGTAGAAGGAAAGCCGACCCGGCTTTGGTGGATGGCGATCGCCGTATCATCAGTTTTTTTTGGCTTTGGCTTGTATTGCATTGTTGTATTGTTGTGGACCGGAGTGGGGGTTTGGGGTCTTAATAAGACTGTAGGCTGGGCGTGGGATATTACAAACTTTGTATGGTGGGTTGGTATTGGTCACGCAGGTACTCTGATTTCGGCTATCTTGTTGTTGTTCCGTCAGCGTTGGAGAATGTCTATAAACCGGGCTGCTGAAGCGATGACCATTTTCGCGGTTATATGCGCCGCCACATTCCCATTGATGCACATGGGGCGCCTTTGGTTGGGATTCTACTGGACACTTCCATTACCGAATACATTTGGCTCCCTCTGGCCTAACTTTAATTCACCCTTGCTTTGGGATGTGTTTGCCATTTCAACCTATTTTACGGTATCGCTGGTGTTTTGGTACATCGGACTTATACCCGACTTCGCGGTTATCCGTGACCGCGCTGTGGTTCAAGGAAATATGATACGTGCCAACATCTATAACGCACTTAGTTTCGGCTGGCAAGGTGGCGCGAAAACATGGATGCGCTATGAATCAGTGGCATTGATCCTGGCTGGTTTGTCAACACCTCTTGTGCTCTCGGTTCATACGATCGTATCGATGGACTTTGCTACATCCGTTATTCCAGGGTGGCACACAACCATCTTCCCACCGTATTTCGTTGCGGGAGCTATTTTCTCAGGTTTCGCTATGGTATTAACCCTTCTGTTGGTAACACGGGCGGTGTTCAAACTAGAAGATTACATTACCATTTACCATATCGAATTGATGAACATCATTATTATCGTCACGGGATCGATAGTAGGGGTGGCGTATATAACTGAATTATTCATCTCCTGGTATTCCGGCGTTGAATATGAAGGATATGCCTTTTACAACCGTGTTCAGGGACCTTATGCCTGGGCGTACTGGTCTATGATGACCTGTAACGTAATTTCTCCGCAGCTTTTTTGGGTCAAGAAAATAAGAACAAGTATCGCAGCGACCTTTGTACTGTCAATAGTCGTGAATATTGGTATGTGGTTCGAGCGATTCGTGATCATTGTTACTTCTCTTCACCGTGATTATATACCATCAAGTTGGACAATGTTCCACCCGACGATGTACGATATCGGTGAGTATTTGTTCACGTTTGGATTATTCTTCGGCGCATTTTTACTGTTCGCGAAGTTTTTCCCGGTAATCAACATGGCGGAGGTTAAGAGTATTATTAAGGCTGGTTCAGAAAAAACGACTACCGACACACATCATTAGTGTTTAGGTGTCACATAATGTATAGAAAATGGATGCAGATAAAAACTTTCTGGTAGGAATATTTGACGACGAAGATGCTGTCATCAGTGGTGTGACAACCGTGAGAAAGAGCGGTGTCAAGATTCATGAAGTGTATTCGCCGTTCCCTGTTCACGGGCTTGACGAGGTACTCGGCTACAAGAGAAGCCGTCTTCCAATTGCCGCATTTTTGTTTGGCATGACGGGTACAGCAACAGCTTTAGTCATGCAGATCTGGATGCTAGGGTACGATTGGCCAATGATTATTGGCGGTAAGAACTTTGCTTCATTGCCTCCCTTTATCCCGGTAACATTTGAATTGACAGTATTATTGTCGGCGCTGGGTATGGTTGGCACTTTTATGATTGTCAGTGACCTGAAGCCTTACAAGTGGCCACGTCAATTTGATATTCGCAGCACCGAAGATAAGCATGTTATGGCGATCGATCTTGACTTAAATAAAGGTAAGAGCAAAGCTGAAATCACCAGTATCCTGCAGGCTGCCGGTGCTTCAGAAGTTAACGAAAAGAATTTTGATTAATCAGAGGATATCCATTATGCGCATTGTTTCAAGTTTGTTAGTTGGATTTTCAGTGGCGGCGGTTTTGGCCTCCTGCGGAGCCAGTGGTGACAACCAGGGAGTAGAATATGCCCCTAACATGTATCACTCGGTAGCCTATGAACCCTATTCCCAAATCGTGGATGAAGATGCGGGACGGTGGCTCACCTCTATTGATTATCCGGATGGACATGCTGAGTTTTTTAACTCAAATAAATTTAATCCTTTCCGCATGAATATGCGTGAAACACCTCCCAACACCGTAAGCAGAAATAAGCACGGATGGCTTCCATACCGTTTGGAGAAAGACAGCCTGGCGATGGCTTCTGTGTTAATGAAAAACCCATTGGACTCTACTGCTGCCGTTGTAGCCGACGGTAAGATTTTGTATGACATGTATTGTGATCATTGCCACGGCCCTAAGGGCGAAGGAAACGGCAAGGTCTCTGAAAAATATAATGGTGTCCCGAACTATAAATCGGATGCCTTAAAAAGTGTGTCAGAAGGCCATATCTTCCATGTCATTACTCACGGAAAGGGGTTAATGTGGGCCCATGGCTCGCAGATCAGTCCGGAAGATCGGTGGAAGATCTCCAAATATGTAAAGACATTGCAGAAGTAGTAGGTTCACATTTGAACATTGATAATTGAACATTGACAATTGATAAAATGGCTCATCAAGCAGTTACTGAAGAACATTACGTATTTAAGCCAGAGACCAGAAAGAAGCTCTATATACTACTGGCTGTAGGAGTTGCATTGCTCGCTCTCGGGCTGGTGTTTGCAATGAATAGTGGAGGTGGTGGGCATGCATCCGTGGGTGTAGAAGCGGAGATGGTTGCAAGTACTGCGCAACACGAAGCAGCATCTGCTGGTCATGAGGGTGGCGATCATCACGAGACAGCAACCTGGCTAAAAAGGTTATTTACAACCTTGTGGATGCATAATGTTTTTTTTGCCGGACTTGGAATCATTGGTTTGTTCTTCATTACTATACAATATGCAGCGCAGGCCGGCTGGTCAGTAGGGGTGAAAAGAGTTGCCCTTGCCATGGGTACGTGGATACCCATCGCTGGGATACTGATGCTTGTGTTATGGTTTGTTACGAAACAGGACATTTTCCATTGGACACACAGCGACTTGTACCACGAAGGCGCCGGGTTTGATGCAATCATTAGTAAAAAAGCCCCTTACTTTTTCTGGCCATTAGCTGCCGGAACGTTCCCGATCTTCTTCATATTCCGGATGGTTTTGTTTTTTGGGTTGTGGTATTGGTTTTATACCGTGATCAGAAAAAATATGGTCGCAGAGGATCTCGATGCCTCAACATCGCATTGGTACAAAAACCGCGGACTTTCCGCATGGTTTCTCGTGTTCTTCGGAGCCAGTTCGTCTATCGCGGCCTGGGACTGGGTGATGAGTATAGACACCCACTGGTTCAGTACGATGTTTGGATGGTATGTTTTTGCAAGCTGGTGGGTAACCGGACTGGCTACCATAACGTTGATTGTTGCATTTTTGAAAGATGCAGGATATCTGAAGATTGTCAATGCCAATCACCTTCATGACCTTGGAAAATTCGTGTTCGCCTTCTCCGTATTCTGGACCTATATCTGGTTCAGTCAGTTCCTCTTAATCTACTATGCGCATATTCCTGAGGAGACTGTCTACTTCGCGGAACGTATGAAAAACAGTCCGTACAGTTGGATATTCTATCTGAACATTATCTTAAACTTTGTGCTGCCTTTCTTGTTGTTAATGACAAGAGATGCTAAACGTCAGTTGTCAACCTTGAAGTTGGTTTGTCCGATAATTATTGTGGGACATTGGTTCGACTTCTTTAATATGGTGACGCCCGGTGTAATGAAGCATGATGGTGGCGTTGGATTTATGGAGATCGGTGTCGGACTGATTTTCCTTTCAGTCTTTCTGCTAGTCGTGTTATCTAACCTGGCTAAGTTGCCGCTGTTTGGCAAGAACGATCCGATGTTAGAGGAAAGTCTTCATCACCACATTTAATCTATAGAACTGATATGATGAGTTTGATTATTTTTCTTGGTGTTGTTCTGGTTCTGGCGATCCTGTATATGATCTTCAGAATTAGCAACCTTGTGAGTATTGCGAAAGGTGGGGTTGTTGATGAAAAGGCAAGTTCAGCAAACAAGGTTAATGCCGCCCTTTTTATTGTCTTTATGATCGGAAGTTTGGGTTGGTTCTTTTGGTATTCAGTTGTTTACTTCGATTCGTACCAATTGCCGATAGCGTCCGAACACGGCGCACATACCGACATGCTTTTTTGGGTTACCATGGCTATAACGGTGATTGCATTTGTAATCATCAGTATCATCATGTTTGTATTCATTTACCAGTATCAGTACCGCGAAGGGCAGAAAGCAAAGTATTTCCCTGACAACCATTACCTTGAACTGGCATGGACAGTCATCCCGGCCATTGTACTGGCGGTGTTAATCTTCACAGGTCTTCGTGCATGGAATGACATTACTTCACCGGCGTCAAAAGACGCGGAAGTTATAGAAGTCATCGGTCAGCAGTTTGCGTGGACCGTTCGTTATCCTGGAGTGAAGGACAAGCAGCTGGGTACGGTGAATTTTAAACTCATCGACAACTTCGGCAATGAATTTGGACTGGACCTTACCGACAAGAATTCTTTTGATGATTTTAAGTCATTGGAACTGCATCTTCCGGTTGATAAGGAGATACTATTGAAAATCAGAGCGAAGGATGTTTTGCACAGTGTGTTCTTGCCGCACTTCCGGGTTAAGATGGACGCTGTTCCTGGGATGCCCACTCAGTTTAAGTTCAAGGCAACGAAGACAACTCAGCAAATGCGGGATGAATTGGGCAATCCAAACTTCAACTACGAAATGGCCTGTACGGAAATTTGCGGAAGGGGTCATTTTTCCATGAAGATGAGCGTAATCGTTGAGGATCAGGAGTCTTATGAACGCTGGAAAGCTTCGCAAGAGGCATGGTTAAAACAGAATCCGGATTATCTGAAAAAAGTGCCAAATGCCTTGAAGGAAGCTGCAATGATTAAAGCAGGCATGCAAAAGGATCCGGGTACATCGGTAGCGGCAGTTAAGGAGTAGGGGTAGTTTAAAAAAAGATTTATTAACAACATGGCAACGACAGATATACACGCGCACCAAGACGTTCACCATCACGATGATCATGATGAGCACGAACATCATGAAACCAATTTCTGGAGAACGTATATTTTTAGCGAGGACCATAAGACAATTGCTAAGCAATTTTTGATTACAGGTATTTTCTGGGCCCTTCTGGGAGGAATGCTCTCTGTAATCTTCCGCCTGCAACTTGGTTTTCCGGATATGAACCTGGAGTGGCTCAAGCCGGTACTGGGCGAATGGATTACCCCCGAAGGCAAGCTTGACCCAGAATTCTACCTGGCGCTGGTAACGATGCACGGAACCATCATGGTTTTCTTCGTGCTTACTGCCGGCTTGAGTGGAACTTTTTCCAACTTTCTTATCCCGTTACAGATCGGTGCAAGGGATATGGCATCAGGTTTCATGAACATGTTGTCGTACTGGTTCTTCTTCCTTTCAAGTGTAGTGATGTTTACATCGCTGTTCCTGGAAACAGGCCCGGCAGGAGGTGGTTGGACAATTTACCCGCCACTCAGCGCATTGCCCCAGGCAATAAAAGGATCAGGTCTTGGTATGACCTTGTGGTTAGTGGCTATGGCCTTGTTTATTGTGAGCTCGTTGCTCGGCGGTATCAACTACATCACCACAGTTATAAACATGCGTACGAGGGGTATGGCTTTCACCAGGATGCCGCTTACCATCTGGGCATTCTTCTTTACGGCTATCATTGGTGTATTGTCATTTCCGGTTCTTTTTGCTGCCGCATTATTGCTGATCTTTGACAGAAGTTTCGGAACGAGTTTTTATCTTTCCGATATTTACATTGGAGGAGAAGCTCTTGCAAATGAAGGAGGAAGTCCTGTACTATTCCAGCACCTATTCTGGTTCCTTGGACACCCTGAAGTGTACATCGTTTTGTTACCTGCCCTTGGACTTTCGTCCGAGATTATCGCTACCAATTCACGCAAACCAATATTCGGATATAAGGCCATGATCGGCTCCATGCTCTTCATTGCTATCTTATCTTTTATTGTGTGGGCCCATCATATGTTTGTTACCGGAATGAATCCATTCCTCGGTTCAATCTTTATGCTGCTGACACTCATCATTGCTGTTCCGTCTGCTGTGAAGATTTTTAATTATGTAACTACTTTGTGGAAAGGTAATATCCGCTTTACACCGGCTATGTTGTTTTCAATCGGTCTGGTTTCATTTTTCCTTACTGGTGGTATTACAGGGATTTTTCTCGGGAATTCGGCCATTGATATCCAGTTGCACGATACGTATTTTGTGGTCGCCCATTTTCACCTGGTAATGGGTAGCGCATCTTTCTTTGGTATGATGGCGGGAGTATATCATTGGTTCCCTAAAATGTTCGGCCGAATGATGGATAGCAAGCTGGGTTATATACACTTTTGGTTAACCTTTACCGGTGTTTATCTGGTGTTTTTCCCTATGCACTACATCGGTATTGCCGGTTTCCCCAGAAGGTATTATTCATGGACTAACTTTGAAACGTTCAGCGGTTTTACCGACTTAAATATGCTGGTCAGTGTAGCGGCAATAGTAACCTTGTCCGCCCAGTTTATCTTCCTGTTTAACTTTTTCTACAGCATGTTCCGCGGCCGCCTGGCTCCTGCAAACCCATGGGAGGCCACCACCCTGGAATGGACAACACCCCGTTCTCCGGGACATGGTAACTGGCCTGGAGAAATTCCATCCGTTTATCGTTGGCCATATGATTACAGCAAACCGGGAGCAAAAGACGATTATATTCCTCAGCATATACCTTACTCAGAAACCCCTGAATCTAACCTGCCGCATGAGAATGACCTCATTAAGCTGGAATCTTCAAACGGTGAGGGTGCCATCGTAGTGGAAGGGAGCAAACACTAAGTTTTTTCATCTGAATTGAAAGGCAGGGCAGAAGCGCTGCCTTTCAATTCAGTTACTATTGCGTGCCCCGGTCTACAATAAGAGCACTGAAAAAAAGTATGAGATTATTCCGCCGGCTTTCTCTTTCAACATTAGTAGCTGTTTATATTTTAATTCTGGTTGGCGGCATTGTCCGCAGCACTGGATCAGGAATGGGCTGCCCGGATTGGCCAAAGTGTTTTGGCAGCTGGGTACCACCACGCTCAGTTTCTGAATTGCCCGTCGATTACAAAGAAATATATGCGGCAAACAGGCAACAGAAGAATCAGCGATTTGTTGAATACCTGTACGCATTGGGAATGAAGAACACCGCTACGGCCATATTGAACGACCCTGCCATATTGAGGGAGGATGACTTCAATGCCACGAAGACCTGGATTGAATATTTCAACCGGTTGGTTGGGGTTGTTATTGGAATGCTTGTGTTTGCAGTCTTAGTCTCGTCAGTGCGTTTTTGGAATACGGAACGGAGGGTTACTGTTGTTGCCTTTATGACGTTTCTGCTGGTGGGTTTTCAAGGTTGGATAGGATCGGTGGTAGTTTCAACCAACCTTACCCCATGGGTTATAACCGTTCATATGTTTTTAGCACTTTTGATAGTGGCGTTGCTAGTCTATTTGGTACATCAAAGCAGCTTTG
Organism: Chryseolinea sp.; assembly: GCA_041737945.1. Taxonomy (GTDB): domain Bacteria; phylum Bacteroidota; class Bacteroidia; order Cytophagales; family Cyclobacteriaceae; genus Chryseolinea. Next base: position 70,122 of record JBGSQQ010000033.1, on the reverse strand, counting down.
GGCAGGAGATTAGTTCATCGGTCGGGTTCTGGTGGCTTACGGCATCAATTGTGGTTCTCCTGGTTCAGATTCTATTGGGTACTCAGGTCAGGGAGGCTATCGACAGAGTGGCAGAAACAATGGCACGGGATGCATGGGTTGCCAGCATTGACGGGGAATTTGTGATCCACCGGTCTTTCTCGTGGATTGTGCTCATTTTGAACGGCGGACTGGTGTTGAAATTACGAAAAACTCAAGACTCAAATGCTTTTACACTTACCCTAATCCTGCTAATTTTAGGGACAATTTTATCCGGTGCTGGAATGGCCTATTTTGGAATGCCGCCCTTCCTGCAGCCTGTACATTTACTGCTTGCCACGGCCTCTTTTGGAATGCAGTTTTTGTTTTTACTAAAGATTAATAGAAAGAAAGAACCTGCATTCTAGTAACGTATGATTATTCAACAAAGTGAGACAATAACAGGAATAGCTTTCGTAGGAGGCAAAGTGAAGGCATATTGGGAACTGATGAAAGCCCGGCTTTCTTTTCTGGTTGCGTTTTCATGTGCTTTCGGATTTGTGCTAGCCTCGCCCCGGGTTGATTGGACAACGTTGGGCATGTTGTTTTTAGGAGGTTTCCTGATTTCAGGAGCTTCCGTGATCATTAATCAAATCATTGAAAAGGATTTGGATAAGCTGATGGTAAGGACGATGAACCGCCCGCTGCCTACGTATCGCGTGTCTGTAAACGAAGCTGCTACTGTTGCAACGGTTTGTTTATTTATTGGTGTCGCTATATTGATTGGCTACACCAACCTGCTAACGACAGTTTTATCGGTTGTTTCGCTCGTGCTGTATGGGTTTGTCTACACACCGCTAAAGCGGGTAGGACCCATCGCCGTTTTTGTTGGGGCTATTCCCGGGGCACTTCCACCACTACTGGGCTGGACGGCAGCTACGGGAGCGATTTCCCACGAGGCCTTGATCATATTTGGAATTCAGTTTATCTGGCAGTTTCCCCACTTCTGGGCCATTGCCTGGGTGGCGGATGAAGATTACAAAAAAGCTGGTTTCAAGTTGTTGCCCTCAGGGGGTCAGAAGGATTTGAATACCGCTGTTCAGATCATGATCTATACCATGTTCCTTATTCCCATGGGTTTATTACCCGCCACGTTTGGAATAACAGGAATTAACTCGGCTATCGTGGCAACCCTGTGTGGTGTGATGTTTTTTGCCCTCACATTTTCGCTTATGAAATCCGGTGACCGCAGGTCAGCATTGAAGATAATGTTTGCCTCCTTTTTGTACCTGCCGATTGTGCAGATTGCCTATTTGTTAGACAAAGTGTAAAAAAATAATAGATATAATCATCATGGCGACAGAGATAAGAATTGTGGAGGAAGCGAGTAAACCGCTGGCGATGCATCCAAAGAAGTTTGCACTATGGATCTTTATTGCCAGTGTTCTGATGATATTCGCTGCGCTGACCAGCGCGTACATGGTACGTCAGGCAGACGGAAACTGGATGATGTTTGATCTCCCGGAGTCGTTCTGGATCACCTCAGCCATTATCCTCGCGAGTAGCGGAACAATGCATTGGGCATATTTGGCGGCAAAAAAGGATAACCTTGCTAGTACAAAACTAGCCGTCAGTATTACAACTTTTCTGGGGCTTGCTTTTTTGATTGGCCAGTATGTCGCCTGGGGCGACCTAGTTAAGCGCAATGTTTATTTTGTGGGCAATCCTTCCGGGTCATTTGTGTATGTCCTTAGTGGATTACACGGTCTGCACATTGTCGGAGGCGTTATTTTTCTATTGGTTGTATTGGTCGCTACCTTTCGGTTTAGGGTGCACGCCAAAAGCCTCGATCAGATAGAAATGTGTGCCACTTATTGGCATTTTTTGGATGGACTTTGGCTATATTTGTTTGTTTTTCTATTATTGAATCGCTGAAAAAAAAGATCGCACTACCCACACCCTTTACCCACACTTCGCACAACGTAAACTACTAACGATTAATATTTCCTTATGTCAAGTACAACAACAGTAGCTCCGGGAAGGAGCGAATGGGATGGAGGAGTATCACCGATGGGTGTAAGCTACGGAAAGCTCATGATGTGGTTCTTTTTGCTTTCCGATGCATTTACCTTCTCCGCACTTCTCGTTACGTATGGTCTTGTGCGCTCGTCACATAAAGCCTACGAGGGTGCCGTTGATGTATTTCAGTTTTCACAAGCGTATTGGCCTATTCCGGAAAAGGTGTTTGAAGCAGTACCGTTCCTTCATGGTGTTTCAGCGCCGCTTGTTTTCGTGGGTATAATGACCTTCATTCTGATCATGAGTAGCGTTACAATGGTACTTGCCGTCGAAGCTGGTCACCGGATGGATAGGAAAGCTGTAGAAAAGTGGATGCTTTGGACTATTCTTGGCGGGCTTGCTTTTCTCGGCTGCCAGGCCTGGGAATGGGCTCACTTTATTCACGGTGCGGATGCAGGTGATGCCGTAGCAGAGGGCACAACGTTCTTTGGCGCTAACCTGGCCCACAACCAATACGGACCACCCGATTTTGCCGCGTTTTTCTTCTTCATCACCGGATTTCATGGCTTTCACGTTTTTAGCGGTGTATGCTTGAATTTCCTTATTTATTATAATACCGTCATGGGAACATACGATCGGCGAGGCCACTACGAAATGGTGGAGAAAGTGGGATTGTATTGGCACTTTGTAGACCTGGTCTGGGTGTTTGTTTTTACATTCTTTTACCTGGTTTAATCATTCTTTCGACCCCTTATTAAACAGTATATTATATGACACACGGAGAAGACAACGCACACATAACCGTACTCCCCCCGGACAAGGAAAAAATCAAAAAACTCTGGACAGTAGCGGGTATCCTTGGAGTTGTGACCGCCATCGAGTTTGTGATTGCTTTCACGATGGATGCCGGACCGCTGAAGACCGCAATATTCATCGGATTAACGATTGTTAAAGCCGGCTACATTGTGGGTGAGTTTATGCACCTTCGTTATGAGGTCAAGGTTCTGTTCTGGTCTATCCTTATCCCAATGATTTTTGTGGTCTGGATGCTCGTGGCATTTGTTTATGAGGGGATTACTATTGCTGATGGCAGACTCTAGAGAATAGAAATACATACTATCGGGGCTTGAGTGAAAACTTAAGCCTCTTTTTTTGATAAATGATGGAACGTTTGGGTTGAGGCGAAAACTATGGTAAACAAAAAAATCATCTTCCTGTTTTTGGCCTTCATATTACCCACGTGTATTTTCCTTTTTCTGAAGTTTTTCGGTAAAAATGAATTCACAGTGGAACCGCTATACGCAGATGTATACCCTGAACCTGTTGCCGGGTGTCCATCGGTAATGACACTCCCGTATTCCGTTCCAGACAGTATAATGGCCCAACTGCCGGACAAAAGCGCTGAATTGTTTGTACTGAAGTTTGGCGTTTTTTCAGGAGAATCGGCCAATCAGATGAGGAGGACCAAAGAGGAATTCAGCAATGATCCTGTTGTAATTTCAACGATGCCGGAATCCCGTAAATCTAACAATTGGAGGGATTGTGTGTTCTTCCTGAAGCAGCCATATGACCTGGTGGTGATTGACCGGACAGGCGTTATCCGTGGACAATATAACTCTGCTGAGCGCGAAGAAATTGACCGGTTGATTACAGAAGTTTCTATCCTCTTAAAAAAGTATTGAAATGATACAAGGTGTTGAAGGAATGGAGTCAAGGAAGAGAGCCTACAAAAAGATAATCATCGCTATTTCGATTATAATCCCTTTGGCGGTTGTCATTTTGTTTGGTGTGAAGGTGCCTGGCTATGATCTTTCTTTTCTACCCCCCATTTATGCGACGTTGAATGCACTAACGGCAGTGTCTCTGGTCTCTGCCGTGGTGGCCATAAAGCAAAAGAACAGAAAAGTTCATGAGGCCCTGATGAAGACGTGTATTTCACTGTCAGCTGCGTTCCTGGTCATGTATGTATTGTACCACATGACAAGTGACTCAACATCCTATGGGGGAGAGGGCGCGATTAGATATGTTTACTATTTTATTCTTATTACGCACATTTTGCTCTCCATCTGTGTTATTCCATTAGTCTTGTTTACATTTCTCCACGCTTTGGTGGGCGATTTTGAACGGCACAAAAGATTGGCTAAGTTCACTTTTCCAATCTGGCTTTATGTTGCCGTCACCGGAGTGATTGTATACCTGATGATCAGTCCGTATTACAAGTAACAAAGTAAATGTAGCAAAGTACCCGAATCGATTAAGCATGACACCATTACTGAGCGTATGAAAAGAATCCTTGTTATCGTGATCCCTTTGATTTTTTCCTGTAGCGAACTCTGGGCGCAGTGCGCCATGTGCCGGTCAACACTCGAGAACAATTATTCCAATGGTAACCCGGGAATTGCTGCGGGAATCAACACTGGAATTCTTTACTTGCTTTCTATGCCCTACCTGGCTGTGCTAGTGATTGGATATTTGTGGTATAAATCAAGTAAGAATGCACAAAAGAAGTTATTCAACGGCGCTGCTGCAAGGTAAATGCCCCCGCTGTCGCGAGGGCAATATTTTTACATACCCGGTGAGCCGGATTTCCATGTTTAATAGAATGAATGAAACATGCCCGAACTGCGGCGTAAGGTTAGAGCCCGAGCCCGGGTTTTATCAGGGAGCCATGTATGTCGGTTATGCCTTCACCGTGGCAGCACTGGTAACTATCGGAATCATTCTTTATCTGCTTGGCGACCCCTCTGAATGGGTATATATCGGCGTCATTATTGGCGTTATGTTTTTGCTTTCTCCTCTAAATTACCGGTATTCCCGTATCGTTTATCTCTATTTGTTCGGAGGTATCAAATACAAACCACACCTGTCACAACCAAAGTAATTTACTAACTTTATCGATCATCACAGGTTGGTCGACTATTGAAATCAAAAGCTTTAATACTCTTTATCGGCTCGCTGCTTTTTCTCATGGCAGGCAGTCTGCTGTTTTTCTTTTTCAGCAGATCATCTTCGCCACAGGTTACCAGAGATACGCTGTCAGGGAATATTGAAGAGGAATTGACGCGTATTGACAGGGATGCCGCATTGTTATTGGAACAATTTAACAAGGTATCTGCCCGTGAAATACACATACAAAGTGAGTATCCGTTTTTTGTCTTCGATGCGCAGCAGGTTATCTCCTGGTCAGACAACCGTTTTGTACCAACGCTCGCATCCGTTGCCGACACATTTAACATCAAACTGCTAAAGGCAGGGAATGGCGATTATCTGGCAAAAAAGTGGCAAATCAGTAAAACTGAGTTCCTCGTTGCGATTGTACCACTCTACCGCAAGTTTAATATCTCAAATGATTACCTCAGTACGTGGTGGAATCAAAAGGTTTTTCCTTCTGGTAATATTAACATACTTGAACCGAATGCCAGCCTGGGCATCGCTGTCTGTGCTCAAGGTTCTTGCCCGTTTAAGATCAGTTTTATTCAGGGTGAGTTGCCGGTTTATAAAAATATTCAACTCGCTGCGATTATTTCTTATTCCATTTCAATCGTCCTGTTTGCTGTTTTTGTTTATCATTCTATGAAGGCACTTCCATATCCTGAACTGACCTTGCTGGTGCTGTATGCCGTTTCCTATGGAGTAAGGTTTTTGATGATCAGACTGAATTTTCCGAATGCGCTGTATATCTCAGATCTTTTTAATCCACAGGTTTTTGCTTCGTCGCCCCTGAATGCCTCTCTTGGCGACCTTACGCTGAATATGATCGTTCTTTTTCTGTTGTGTTATTATCTGTTTAGAAATTATCAGCGATTCAGGTTTTTTCATTTTTTGTACCGTGGCGATCTGATCGCCTGGCTACTTTCAGTCTTTGCCGGGATATGCATTTTATTTGCCATGCTGTTTCCATTCCTGGTGATTCAGACAATCTATAATAACTCGGCAATTATATTGGATATATCTCAATCTCTGGATTTCGACTCAATCCGAATAGTAGCCCTTTTTGTTATTCTGCTTTCCGGTGTGTGTTCATTCCTTTTCGCTCATACATTTATTCGTGTGCTCATCGCTGACGGCAATAAGAAGCGTGTGTTAATTTCATTTATTGTAGCGATGGTTGTATTTGCCGGCATCAACACGCTTACGGAGCAGCGCTATCTTTCCACTCTTATACTGGGGGCAACTTACTTTTTTCTGGTTTTTTATCTCAGGCTCTATTCGGGACTTAAACGGCTTACGTTTGCTACCTTTTCTTATCTGTTTATTTCCATTTTTCTGTTATCGGCTAACGGAGCGTACGCGGTTCAGCATTTTAGCCGACAAGAAACGATTAACAGCCAGTTCAAGTTCGCAGATGATTTTCTCATAGACCGCGATGTCTTTGGAGAGTTCTTACTGAATGAAACTGCCATGAAAATATCGAATGATGTTTTTATTCAGTTCAGAATTAATACACCATTCCTGAATCGTGATGCGATACGCCAGAAGATACGGCAGGTATTTTTGCCCACCTACTTTAATAAGTATGATGTAGAAATTTTCCTGTTTAATTCTTCCGGAGAGTCATTGAATAACAGGTCGACCGCTACCTTGTCTGAATTTGTTAATACCTATGATCAGGCTGCGTACCGTACGACCTACGGAGGTGTGTATTTTGTGTCGAGCCCGTCCACTGAGGTGGCCCAAAAGTATCTCGTGAAGATCCCGGTACTGAGAGGTGGTGCAACACAAGGCTATGTCATGCTTGAACTATTGCTTAAAAAAATCATTCCGGAGAGCGTTTATCCGGAATTATTGGTCGATAAGAGTTCCCAGCAGTTTTACCACACGCAGGATTTTAGCTATGCCGTTTTTACGGACAATAAAGTACTGTTCAGTTCCGGGAAATTCAACTATGACCTGTCTTTTAACCTTGACTGGCTTGGTAATCCGGATATGTACAGGACAGGTATTACCTCAGATGGATACATACACATCGCGCTGGAAGACGAGAATGACAGGGTGGCCGTTGTCTCTTCCCGCCTGCCGCTCAGGATGCTAACCCTTGCAAATTTTTCTTTTTTAATGGTGTTTAGTTTAGCCATCATTCTGGTTTTTCTGCTGATTCAGGGAATTGTGAACTATGCCCGAGGCGAAAAGCTCTATTTCTCAGCGCGCATCCAGCTGTTACTGAATATGGCGTTCTTTCTGCCGTTGCTTCTGGTGAGTATTACAACACTGAACCTTACGAGCCGGTCATCTCAAAATCAATTGAATGAAGATTACCTGAGCAAAGCGGAATCCTTTAGCAGCCAGCTATCTGCGCAGCTTGATGACTACCTGGATACAAACAACGAAAGTATTGTAAGTTTTGAGACTCAGCTGACTGACCTTGCCAAGCTTACAAATCTTGACGCCAATGTGTATGATGCAACCGGCAAGTTGCTGGCAACAAGCCAGCCTCAGATATTTGAGAACAATCTGATATCAAACTACATTCACCCTGAGGCGTTAAGCAAAATAAATTTTGGTGAGAATATAGCCATCGCAACCGAACACATTGGGAGGCTTGAGTATTTCGTTTCGTATGCGGCGTTAAAAGCTCCACTTACCGGCAAGCTCATCGGAATATTAGCAATTCCTTTTTTTCAGTCAGGCTATTCGATGGAGAGAGTTCAGATCACCATTCTGGCTAATATTCTTAATATTTTTGTGCTGATATTTATCGTGCTCGTCATCCTTTCGTATTTCGTCTCGTTATGGCTGACATTTCCCCTGAAATTTATTACTCAATCCTTACAACGCACGTCGCTTACAAAGATGAATCAACCACTGAAATGGAAGGCGGATGATGAAATCGGATTGATGGTTAGAGAGTATAATCAGATGTTGTATAAGTTGAGTGAAAGTAAGGCGGAACTGGAACAGAACCAGCGCGAGCGTACGTGGCGTGAGATTGCGCAGCAAGTGGCACACGAGATCAAGAATCCGCTTACTCCCATGAAGCTGACCCTACAGCAGCTTCAGCGCTCCCTACAGTCCGAAACAAATACGTCTGAAAAAACAGAAAAGGCCGTATCCTCATTACTGGCACAAGTAGAGACTCTCAACGAAATAGCTTCATCGTTTAGCACCTTTGCAAGAATGCCTGAGCCGGTAATGCAGCGACTGGAGCTGGTGTCTCTCGTGAAGCGAATAGTACTCTTGCATAGTCAATCCGGAACGTTGAATTTCAGCACAAACACGAAAGAGGTGTTTATTCAGGGTGATGAGCAATTGCTTGGGCGTACGTTTTCAAATCTGATCCTGAATGCCTTCCAATCTGCGAGACCGGGACATCAGCAATACCTGAAGATTGTTCTCGAAAGAAAAGAAGAAAGGGTTCTTCTTTCATTTCAGGATAAGGGAAAAGGAATTGAACCTCACATAGCCGAACGAATTTTTTTATCACATTTTAGCACGAAAAAATCCGGGTCTGGATTAGGCCTGGCCATTGCCAAGCAGGCTATTGAGCAAATGTTGGGAAGAATCTGGTTCGAAACGGTAGTGGGTGAGGGCACCACCTTCTTTATTGAGCTACCGGCTCATCCTTGATCCGGTCAAAAGCCTGTGGTATTAATCAAGGGCAACGATAACCCAGGTGGGATTGCACAGAGCTTCCTAGAACCTTAGTGTAAATGTTGTTTGCAAGTCTGGTTCAGACTCCACGGTGATTGAGCCATTGTGCATCTGCATAATCTGTCGGGACAAGCTTAGTCCAATACCAGAGCCTGAGCGCTTAGTCGTATAGAACGGAACGAAGATATGCTCCAGTGCTTCCTTTATAATACCAGAACCATTGTCAATGACTTCAATCTTGACAGAATTTTCATCGTATCGTCCTACCAGCTCAAGTTTTGGATTTTCTGTTTCGGCAAGGGCTTCAATGGCATTTTTTAGCAGATTGATAAGTACTTGTTCGATCATATCCAGGTCGGCCTGAATAGTGAGGTATTCCGAGTTGCAGGAGTGAACGAAGTTGATCGGTGTCTTTTTTAGCTCCGGTTTCATTAGTTGGGCAACGTGCTCAATCATATCTTTTAGCCTTACCGTTGCAATCTTTGGCTTTGGCAGGGAAGTATACTCTCTGTAAGCATCAATAAACTTGATCAATCCTTTGCTTCGGTTTTCAATAGTACTGAGACCTTCCCGCAGATCTTCTGCCCCCTCTTCTTTTAGTTCATAGTGTTCATCGTGCTTTGTCATATCGTGATCAAGAATTTCCCGCAGCGTGGAAGTCAGCGACGATATGGGCGTTATTGAATTCATGATTTCATGCCTGAGAACACGGGTAAGGTTTTGCCACGCTTCAAGTTCCTGCTTTTGTAATTCCGGCTGAATATTCTGAAGCGTTATGAGCTTAACATCGGTACCCCGAATGCGTAATTCGGTCGCCTGTATAGTGAGATAAAGTTCATTTCCTCCCTTGTAGAGTTCACTTTTTCCAGGTGCTACACTGTTTATGGCATGATACAGTTTTGGGTTGATGTTAATCAGTTCGCGGATGTTTTTTAAATTGGAAACTCCGATGAAACGTTTTGCATTGGTGTTCACAAGCTGGATGTTGCCATCCGTATCAAATGACAGAATACCGGTTCGTACCTGCTGTACTATCGTGTTGAGGTATTGACCTTGTTCTTCCTTTTCTGACCTGGCTTTCCGGAAGGCTTCCAACACCTCGTTAAATGCAATATTCAGATCCTTAAATGATTTCCCCAGTTTATTGTCGGAGGTGAACCCCGAAATAAAATCGGAGTATTTGACAGACTCCAGGAAGCGCGTTAGTTTTCTATTTGTCTGGCTGACGAAACGGAACAGTTCGGATAATTGAATGATAATGATGATTCCCGTCAGCATCGCTGCAAAAAACATATTTGGACGCGAAACCATGTACAAGAACAACCCCATAGTTAGGCCCAACAGAATAACCCGGAGCATGACACGGGTGCGGAAATCATTAAATCTGAAGTTCAAGTGACTGGGCTAGATAGTGCTTTACGTGTTGAAAGTTCAAGTTTTGAAGGTTGTAAAACAACTGCTCCTGATGTTAAACGAATTTGACCCCAGGATTATATGCTATTACAACCCGTACTTCTCCAGCCTTCTATATAAAGATGACCTGGTGAGTCCTAGTTCAGATGCGGCCTGAGTGATGTTCCCATTGTATTTTTTCAGCACTTTCCGGATTAGCAGTTTTTCAACTTCTTCCAGGTTGTACTGCTCAAGGCTAAGCTGACCGTCTTCCTTGGCAACGGAGGGTGCAAAATTAAAATCTTCCGGTTGCAGCACACTGCCGCTGCTCAGGATAATGGCTCTTTCCAATGCATGCTGCAGTTCTCGGATATTGCCAGGCCATGGGTGTTTGTGCATGCGGGCCATTGCGCCTTCACTGATCTTCATCACATTCTTGTTATACTTCGTAGCGTAATGCTTAAGGAAATGCGCAGCCAGGAGGGGGATGTCTTCAAACCGATCCCTCAATGGAGGTATTTCTATTTCAATTGTATTTATCCGATACAGTAAATCCTGGCGGAAACGGTTCTCCTTTACCATTTCGTAGAGCGGCATATTGGTGGCGCAGATCAGTCGAATATCAATAGGGGTATCCTTGTTGGCGCCGACGCGACTTACTTTCCTGTTTTGCAGGACGGTGAGTAATTTTGCCTGAAGGGGCAAGGAAAGGTTTCCGATTTCGTCGAGGAATAATGTTCCGCCATTCGCGAGTTCAAAACGGCCCGCGCGATCCTCTTTCGCATCCGTAAACGATCCCCTTTTATGTCCGAATAACTCACTTTCAAAAAGTGTCTCTGTGATGGACCCCAAGTCTACACTGGCAAAGTTCTCATTTTTCCGCGCCGAATTCCGGTGTATAGCGCGCGCGATCAGTTCTTTGCCGGTCCCGTTTTCACCAAGGATCAGCACATTGGCGTCCGTCTTTGCAACCCGGTCAATGGTCTGAAAGATCTTTTGCATCGCACCACTCTGTCCAATGATGTCGCTATACCGGTCATTGAGTGCCTGATTGATCTCGTAATTCTTGATTTTCAGGTTTTCAATAACATCCCTTGACTCCCTCAATCGCATAGCGGAGTAAAGCGTCGCCAGAAGTTTTTCGTTTTCCCAGGGTTTGAGGACGAAATCGGTCGCTCCCGCCTTTATAGCTTTTACAGCCATTTGAATATCCCCATATGCTGTAATAAGCACCACGACGGCTGAGGGGTCAAGTCGCAGGATCCTTTCCAGCCAATAATATCCCTCACTTCCGCTGCTGACATCTTTGGTAAAGTTCATATCCAGAAGGATTACGTCATAATCCTCATTGTTCATGAGAGCCGGTAAGGCTTCCGGGTTCTTTTCCGTATCTACCTGTGCGAAGTGACGCTTCAGGTACATCCTGGCAGCTTTTAATAGATCTTCGTTATCGTCTACAATCAGGATTTTTCCAATTTTCTGTTCCATGCAGGCTTAGAATTATAGGGGGCTTACTGTTTCACAAACAAACACTATTGTCCGATAATGGGCAAAGTGTATACCGAAATACAATTCTGGCGAATTCCCCTGAAAAAAGGGAAAACCCGTATTTGCTGCGTTCGAATACGGACATATACGTTCACATCTGAACTAGAATGAAGCTTGGTTTTAGCAGAAAAGGCTACAAAAATGCACTTCCTATGGTTGGCACACTTGTTGGCAATCAGGGTTGGGTATGTACAGACGCAGCCATAGATGCCAGCGGTTACGAATAACGAAAATTAGATGGATAAGCAACTAAAGAAGAAAACGTGGACAGTTAAGCGGGTCGCTACCTATGGAGGTATAGCGATTTTTGTATTGTTTATAGGCTATCAGTTCATTTTTGCAGACAGGCGTTCTAAACTTAAAATTGAGAAGGATAAGATCACTATTGCGGAAGTTAAGCGGGGGGAGTTTAAGGAGTACATCCCTCAAACCGGAATTGTCGAGCCTGCACGAACCGTTTATCTGGATGCGGTTGAGGGCGGCACAATTAAGAGGGTTGTTGCAGAAAGTGGCGCCATGTTAAAAGCAGGAGATGTTATTCTGGAGTTAAGCAACCTTAATCGCGAACTTACCGTCCTGCAACAGGAAGCTCAATTTAATGAGAGTATAAACCGTGCGCGGGAGACCAGGCTGAATATCATGAAAAATGACCTGGATCAACGGCAGCAGCTCGCCGCAATTGACAATCAGCTGGCCATATTTAAACCACAATACTTTCGTCAGAAGCAATTATTCGAAAAGAAGTTAGTCTCTCAACAGGAATTTGAGCGCACCGAGGCTGACTATTTTTACAACGTTGAGCGAAAACGAATCACGTACGAAGTTTATAAGAATGATTCCATAGACCGCATCCGCCAGTTGCGCGAGACGACGTTGTCGGAACAGCGAATGAGCTTAAGTCTTGAGGGTGTTAGTAAAATTCTTGACGCTCTTACCATTCGTGCCCCAATTGATGGTCAACTCCAGCGCCCTCAATTGGATGCAGGCCAAAATGTTAATTCGGGTTTTCGCCTTGGTTGGATCGACGTGGTAGGTGAGTATAAGGTTAAAGTACCTATCGATGAATTATACTTGCCGCGTATAACGACCGGGTTGAAAGCCACCACAACATTTAATAATAAGGATTATGAGTTGGAGATCACTTACAAGTATCCGGGTGCTACCAATGGTAGGTTTGAAGTGGATATGAATTTTACAGGCGAAACGCCTCCAGGGATTATCAGAGGTTTGTCCTTACGCCTGAGAATTGAGCTTGGCCAATCATCTGAAGAGCTATTGTTGCCGGTTGGTGGATTCTACAAGGATACTGGGGGCAATTGGGTCTTTGTAGTGGAAGACGGAAACCGTGCCGTAAAACGGGATATTAAGCTCGGCCGGAAAATGGGAAGTGAATACTTCGAGGTGCTTGAGGGGTTGACTCCCGGCGACAAGGTGATTACTTCTTCATACGAGAACTTTGGTAACAACGAGGTGCTAATTTTGAACTAAAAAATTGCCTGCAGTACGCAACTAATTGTAGATTAATGTAGTCTTATATAGTAACGTTTGAATAAAAGGAAGTATCCAACTAAATACACCAATCATCACTTTGTAAAACACCAGCCATGATTAAACTAAAAAACCTTGAAAAAGTGTACACTACTGAAGAAGTAGAAACAACTGCGTTAAACAACATTAACCTCGAAATCAAGGAGGGCGAATTTGTTGCTATCATGGGACCTTCCGGCTGTGGAAAGTCCACCCTGTTGAACATCCTTGGATTATTGGATAACCCGTCCAGCGGTGAATATCATTTTGGTGAGCATGAGGTTGCTAAATATTCAGAGCGCCAGCGGGCTCAGTTAAGGAAGGGTTCTATCGGATTTGTGTTCCAGAGCTTCAACCTTATCGATGAACTCACGGTGTTTGAAAATGTTGAACTGCCGCTTTTGTATATGAAAGTGCCGTCAGCCGAAAGGAAACAGCGCGTAGAGGAAGTATTGGAACGTATGAACATTATGCACCGTAGAAACCACTTCCCTCAGCAGTTGTCGGGTGGTCAGCAGCAGCGTGTGGCTATTTCCCGCGCGATTGTAGCCAAGCCAAGAGTGATCCTGGCCGATGAACCTACTGGTAACCTGGATTCTGCGAATGGTGAAGAGGTGATGAAATTGTTGTCTCAGCTTAATGAAGAGGGAACAACAATAATCATGGTAACTCACTCTCCCTATGATGCAAATTATGCCCACCGTATCATCAACCTCTTCGACGGTAAAGTGGTAACCGAAAACATCAAGGAACAGTTTCATATTTAGAATATCCTTCCCTTCGAATAAGTTTGAATGTGATGGGAGAGGAATTTCCCATCACACTTAACCGCATAGTTAACTTTCTTCTGAAGGGTGAGAAACCATTGATAAAGCGGTCCGTCCAGATTGCCGACTTCCGATAACTAAAGAACCTTCTGTATGATCAAGAATCATTTGCTAATCACCATTCGCAGCATGATGAAGAATAAACTCTTCATTGTTATTAACGTGCTGGGAATGGGGGTTTCTGTCGCCTGCTGTATTGTGGGCTATTTTGCATACGAGTATGATTCAACATTTGATGCCATTCACAAGAACCGCGATAAGGTCTACCGCGTAGGTGCTATCCGGGAATTTGAAAATACATTGACCCGTTTTGCCTACGTTCCGTTCCCGTTGGGCGGGGTGGTAGACGAAACATTTCAGGACGTAGAGTTGTCAGCACGTTACTATCACTCTTACTCGAATTTCAAACGAGATAACGATCTCTTTCCTGCAAATATCGCATATGTTGACCCTGATTTTTTTCAGCTTTTTTCATTCGACTTTATTGGAGGCAATCCCTCTGACTTGAAAGATAAAACGAGTGTGTTTATTAGTACCGGCATGGCCGTCCGTTTGTTCGGTGCAACGGATGCTGCACTTGGCAAAACCATTACGCAGGTATACGGAACTGATCTAAAGGAGGTTAAAGTGGCTGGAGTTTTCCGGGAGCCTCCCATGAACTCGAGTTTTTACAGAGAAGGCGGGTCGGCCTATTTGAATTTCGACAACTATAAGGATGAACATAAGGATGTCCAGGAAGATGACTGGAGAGGCGAGAATACTTTGTTTATTCAGATCAGTGATCCAACCCGGATAACAAGTGTCCATAAGCAACTGCAGCCTTATCTGAAAAACAACAACAAGGTAAGGGAGGATTTTCAACTCAAGGAATTTGTTCTTAGCCCATTGACAACCATGGCAGGCGATGACCGTGCAGAAAATGTTTACGGTAGTACCTGGGTTGCTCCTCCGTTTTCAGCGATCATCGGGTCCATGATTATGGGCATATTAATTCTATTGATTGCATGCTTCAATTTGACCAATACCTCAATCGCCATTTCTTCAAGAAGGTTGAAAGAAATTGGCATTCGGAAGGTAATGGGGAGTATGCGCGCACAATTGATTGCCCAATTTATCGGCGAGACGTTATTTATTTGTTTGCTCGCTCTCGTCCTGGGATTGGGACTGGCCGACATTCTCATTCAGGGCTGGAATTCAATGTGGGAGTTTATGCAGCTGACACCCCATTATCTGGACAGCCCGGCATTCTTCGCTTTCCTGATTGGCGTGCTGATTTTTACCGCCATACTCGCCGGAAGTTATCCGGCATTTTATGTAAGCAAGTTTGAGCCCGTCAGTATTCTGAAAGGCAAACTCAAGTTTGGTGGCACCAACTATTTTACCCGAATCCTGCTGGGATTGCAGTTTGCGATATCGCTGATTGCAATTGTGAGTGCCATTGGTTTTGTGCAGAATGCACGCTATCAGCGGGATTATGACCTTGGATTCGATATCCGCGGATCCGTTGTTGCCTATCTTAGCAATCAAAGTGAATTTGATACGTACCGGAATTCGCTGACTTCAAATCCTTCCATTCTGTCCATGGCCGGATGCCGAAGCGGAGTTTTCTCAAACAGGAACCATGAACCCGTAAAGTTTGAGTCCAGACAGACTGAGGTGGACATTATTGAGGTTGGAGACAATTATCTCCATACGATGGATCTTGAATTATTGGAAGGCAGGGATTTTAGAAAGGACTCAGAGACTGACCAAAGAGAGTCTGTCATTATTACAGAAAAAATGGCAAAACTATTTGGCTGGGATAAACCCCTCGGGAAGGAACTGATCTGGAAGGACACAACAAAGCTCTATGTAGTTGGCGTGATAAAGGATGTTTATACAATGGGATTGTGGCGTGAGATGGAGCCGCTGATGATTCGTTACATTTTGCCCCAACAATACACTCAAATTGCGGTCAGCACAAGAGCTGAAAATGTTTCTGCTGTCAACAAGTTCATGAACGACGAATGGAATAAGGTATTCCCTAACCGTCTGTATAATGGACGTATGTTGGTTTCTGATTTGGTAGAGGTGAATCAAGTGAATACCAATATTGCCTATATGTATACATTTCTAGGCGTAATTGCCATGATACTTTCAGCAACCGGGCTCTTCACCCTGGTATCCCTCAATATCATTAAGCGTATGAAAGAGATTGGTGTACGAAAGGTGTTGGGTGCGTCGGTTTCTAACATTACGCGGATTGTCAATACTGAATTCGTTATCATCCTTTCGGTTGCCTCCATACTTGGTGCGTGGGCAGGGTATAGCCTCACCAATTCATTGATGAACAGCATCTGGAGATACTACCAGGAAGTGAATTCAATAACGCTCACCGTTTCAATTGGAATACTGTTTTTGATTTCGATGTGTACCATCGGTTATAAAGTGTTTGCCGTGGCAAATATGAATCCGGTGAACACACTGAGAGATGAATAGAAATGGATTTATTTACGACCTCGTCACGGCTCGGTGGTAAAAGCAAAACTTGAATAGATATGTAACTCCCGTTTGGGAAACGCGTCTAAGAGACTAGTACCTGTGCTGGTATAGTAATAGGCTATTATTTCAATCAGTTGTCCTGAACAAGGAACACTTTAACAAAAATCTTATGATTAGGAATTATTTGAACGTTGCATTTAGAAATATTCTGAAGTATAGATTTTTCTCCGCCATCAACATTCTGGGAATGACCATTGGTGTTGCAGCATTTCTGCTGATTACACTTTATATCACCGACGAATTAAGCTACGACCGATTCCACGCAAATGCGGATAGGATTTATCAGGTAGGACTTAAGGCAAAAATAGCAGGACAGGATATTCGCGTGTCCAATACCTGCCCGCCTATGGCCGCGGCTTTGGTAACTGATATACCGGAGATTGAGGCAGCGACGCGAGTGACACCCTTTTTCGGACGCGCAGCAGTGAAATATGAGGACAAAGTCCTCACAGAAGAAAAAGTATTCTATGCAGACTCAAACTTCTTTGAGTTCTTCAGTTTTGTACTGAAGGAAGGTGACATTAAAGCAGCCTTGAAGGAGCCGAACACCGTGGTACTGACAGAAGATATGGCTAAGAAATATTTTGGTTCGGAGCCGGCGATGGATAAACTCCTGGTGATTGGGGGTGATAACAAAACCTTTAGAGTAACGGGTATTGCTGAAAACCCGCCGACAAACTCTCATTTCAGTTTTAACATGCTCATTTCGTCCCAATCATCAGACAACCTTAAAAGGAACGAGTGGCTAAGCAATTTTATGTACACGTATTTCATGGTGAGACCAAATATAAATGTTCAGCAGGTTGACAGTAAATATGAGATATTGGTTGAAAAATATGTCGGCCCTGAGATTGAGCGGTTCATGGGTACCAGCCTTAAACAAATGAGAGAAAATAAAGACGACTATGGCTATTTCTCAACGGCAATTACAGAGATTCACCTTCATTCCACTTCGAGAGATGGCATTGAACCGGGAGGTAATGTCACCTACATCTATTTCTTTGGGGGCATCGGGGTGTTCATCATCTTTATTGCCTGTATTAATTTTATGAATCTTTCCACCGCAAGGTCAGCCGGAAGGGCGAAAGAGGTTGGACTCAGAAAGACGCTGGGTTCACTCCGCGCTCAGTTGATAGGCCAGTTCCTGGCAGAGTCAACGCTGTACAGTTTAGTTGCCGTTATCTTGTCGCTTATGCTGTGCTACTTCGTTTTACCTTATTTCAATTTATTATCAGGGAAAAGCCTGGATATGCACGTTCTCAAAGGTTCCCAATTTGTAATTGCAATTGCAGCCCTTATTATACTGGTCGGTTTGATTGCCGGTAGTTATCCCGCATTTTATCTCACATCGTTCAATCCCGTGGAAGTTCTCAAGGGAAAAGTGAGAGCGGGAATGAAGACCAGGGGGATTCGCAGTCTGTTGGTAATATTTCAATTTGCGCTCTCTATTTTCCTGATCATTTTTACGGTGGTGGTATACCAACAGATACAGTTCATGCAAGAGAAGAACCTTGGAATTGATAAGAATAATATTCTGGTATTGCAGAGTACCGGTAGACTTGGGTCTAACAAAGAAGCGTTTAAGAATTCGCTGGAAGAGCAATCGAATATTGTGAAAGTCAGCTACACCAACAACACATTTCCGGGAGTCAATAACACTACTATTTTCAGAGCAGCAGGGTCGGAACACGACCATGTTATGGGTATTTATTACGCGGATCAGGATCATATGGATGTTATTCGGTTTGAACTGAAGGAAGGCCGGTTTTTCTCCAAAGACTTTCCTTCCGATTCTACTGCTATTATTTTAAATGAAGCAGCAGTGAAGGAGTTCGGCTTCAACAATCCAATTGGAGAAAAGATTATTTATCACGCAGACGGGGGAAAAGAATCGCATTTGAAAGTGGTAGGTGTTGTGAAGAATTTCAATTTTGAGTCCTTTAAGGCTGAAGTAAGACCCATGTCAATACGGTACACGGCGAATGCGGACAACCTTTTGATTCGGTACCAGGGTGATCCCACTGAATTGGTGTCTTCAGTAGAAAGCCTTTGGAAGCGACAAGCGCCAAGTGAACCTTTTGAATACGTGTTTTTGGATGAAAACTTTGATAAGCTTTTCAGGGCGGAGCAACGGATGGGTGATATTTTCAGCATCTTCTCAGGTTTGGCCATATTTATTGCGTCGCTGGGTTTGTTCGCTCTTGCCGCATTTACATCGGAACAACGAACTAAGGAAATTGGCATTCGGAAGGCACTCGGAGCCTCGGTATTTGGACTTACGGTGCTCCTGTCAAGGGAGTTTACCAAACTGGTCGTTATAGCCTTCGTTCCGGCGGCGGTTGGCGGATGGTATCTTTCAAATCATTGGCTGGAAAGCTTTGCTTACAGGGTTACGGTAAGTCCCTTTATTCTGATTATTAGCGGTCTGGGGGCGATAATTATAGCCTGGCTTACGGTAAGTTACCAGTCAGTCAAGACGGCCTCCACAAATCCGGTCGACTCCCTGCGTTATGAGTAATGGATCAAAAAAGTGCCTTTTTAGGCTTTAAAAGGGATTTTTTTTAAGGAATGTTAAGTTTATGTTAAGTCGTTTTTATGTTAGTAACATTTAGTACATTGGAATTATTAACGACCACTGTATGGAAAAGAAGACCACATCCAAAAAGGCCTTGAGAGGCTTGATTAATGATTCGATGGCAGAAGCACTAACAAGTCTGGAGTTGCCTCAGCCTGACAAAAAGGTGAAAAAACTTCTTCGAAGAAATTCGAAAAAGCTGGCTGAAATCTTTGCCAATGTTATTAAACGGCAGGACAGGAAGAAGAAGAAGGCAGAGAAGTTTATGGAGGACGCTGTAAAAGGGAAGTCCAGGAAGAACAAAGGCAAGAAAGTTGTCAAAGTCGAGCATCACCACAAATTGGAAGCCGTCTAGATCAGTGATTCTTGTTTGAGCGAAAGTAAATTGAGTGAGCAATCCGAAAGGGTGCTCATTTTTTTTTGTAATAAGCCCTCTCCTCCAGCCATTCCATGATGGAAATATTCATAAGTATCAAAAGGAAGCCGTAAAACACATCTTCAATTGGTATGGTGCCTATCCGGATTCCGAGGGTATGTACATTATTGTACCACACCACTTCACTATCTATAAAGGAGCCTGTCAACACTCCATTGACGATGAGGAATGGTATCAGCAGGAAGCCGAATGCAAAATAAAAACGCCCCATATAACGGGGCCTGATTTTCAGCATCTGGTATGCCAGGAACAAGGCAAGCAGGATGAAGGTAATTCCGGTATACCACTTGTCAATGTTATAAATCCCACTTATCAGTAACATCACAATCAGCGCACTTGATATTAGTTCCTGGTGCGGAAAAAGGTGATCCTTCGCTACCAGATTGTTAAGGGAGAAATAGGTAAATACACAGGCATAAGGAATACAAATGAAGAACAGGATTTCTTCAATAGGTAGTGAACCAACATATACGCCGGTAAGGTATTCTGGATTAAATCCCCAAACCTTTTCCCGGGTAAAAATTTCATCCCATAAAATAAAAAAGGCACTTGAGATCAAAAGCGCTATGCCCAGGTACTTCCATTTCTTGTAGAAAGGGGCTCTTTTATTAAAGCTTGCCAAAAAAGGAAAAGCAAAAGAAAGCAGATCTATTGAGAGGTAGAGGTATTTCGGATTCAAAGCAGGTTATAGGGTTTCTGATCTGTTGTTTTTCTTCATGAATGCACCGAAAACACTTTTTATTGGTGTCTGGAGGCAAGCCTGACAAACATCCTTGCCAGGGAAAGAGTGGGTGTACCGGGGATGGACCATGTATTGAAGATAATTACATTTTGTTTACGAACTCTATATAAATGCGTTGACGAACGATAATGTCATGAAAAATCAGACAGAATGCGGCACAATAAATCATTACGTTCCGGTAGTCAGAATTTTCAGGCTCTTCAAATTTAGCATTTACCCTTCGCCCTACAAATATTCAATTCGATAATTGCGTAGCCGTGGGAACCTAAGGACTATCGGAATGTTCTTCAAACACACCATTTAATTTCCAATCAGTGATGGGTTCATAAACAGGAGTCTATCAACTACTGAAGCCGTGAAGCATTCTGACCTGTGCGCCGGATGGCTGTGTCCTTATCTGAAAAGAGTTTTGAATAAAAAGGGTTTTGAATTTCGTTTAAAAACCCCAATTTACATTGATTATTTGTGCCATGGTAAGAAGCGTTAAATTTCTCCTTCTAGTCTCTTTCGGGTATGTGGCGTTGGTGGGGTGGTCTTGTAAAGAAAAGTTATCAACTGCCAGCGCGGAAGATTCCGTGGATTACAATCTACATATTCGCCCTGTTTTATCGGACCGATGTTTCAAATGCCATGGACCCGACGCTAACCAGCGAAAGGCTAATTTGAGGCTTGACACTTACGAAGGGGCATTGGCGGCATTAAAGGATAATCCGAAGGCACATGCCATCGTCCCAGGCAATCCGGAACAGTCTGAAGTATATCTTCGAATATCTTCCGGGGATACATCGCAGGTAATGCCTCCGGTAAAATCAAACCTGAGACTAAATTCGAATGAAATCGACCTGATAAGGCGCTGGATTTCACAAGGCGCGAAGTATAAGCCACACTGGGCTTTTATTCCACCGAAACAGACAACGCTGCCCACCGTTAATGATGAGGCCTGGCCAACAAACGAAATTGATAACTTTATTTTGGCGGGGATTGAGCGTAGCGGATTAGAACCCAATCAGGCGGCAGACAAGGAAAGACTTTTAAAGCGTGTGAGTTTTGATATAACCGGACTGCCACCTTCTCTTGAACTTCAGGAAAAATTCTTAAACGATAATTCAGCGGAC
The DNA here is from genome assembly GCA_041737945.1 of Chryseolinea sp. Lineage (GTDB taxonomy): Bacteria > Bacteroidota > Bacteroidia > Cytophagales > Cyclobacteriaceae > Chryseolinea. Next base: position 48,815 of record JBGSQQ010000033.1, on the reverse strand, counting down.
GCATATGAGAAAGTGGTGGATGAATTATTTGCCCAACCTTCTTACGGGGAGAAAATGGCAACGTATTGGATGGACGTTGCACGCTATGCTGATTCACATGGATATCAGGATGATGGGTTACGTACCATGTGGCCATGGCGCGACTGGGTGATCCATGCCTTTAATCAAAATTACAAATATGATCAGTTTATCACCTGGCAGCTCGCCGGTGACCTGTTGCCGAATCCAACCCAGGAACAACTGTTGGCTACCGGGTTCAATAGAAATCATAAGATCACGCAGGAAGGTGGTGTGATTGATGAGGAGTATCGTATTGAATATGTAACTGACCGGACAAATACTTTCGGCAAGGCATTCCTTGCGCTAACGTTCGAATGTGCCAAATGTCATGACCATAAGTATGATCCGATATTGCAGAAAGACTACTATAGCGCGTTTGCTTTTTTTAATCAGGTTCCGGAGAAGGGATTGGTAGGCACTATCGGGCTGGCTTCCCTCGCAGATCCGCCCAATATGAAGATCACAACAGAAGATATCAGTAAGATTCTGACGTTTATTAACAAGAAGGATACCGCTGCCGTGGAAGTAATGATAATGAAGGATTCGACTGCCAAAAGACCTACGTATTTGTTAAAACGCGGTGTTTACGACGCCCCGGGCGAGCGGGTAGATATTGGTCTTCCAATCGCAGTGATGCCATTCGATTCTGTGAAATATGGCAATAACAGACTTGGCCTGGCTAACTGGCTGGTAGATAAAAGTAATCCATTAACGGCCCGGGTTTTTGTGAACCGAATGTGGCAGGAGTTTTTTGGAAGAGGCCTTGTTAAAACTTCCGGCGACTTTGGTATGCAAGGTGACATGCCTTCACATCCCGAATTACTTGACTGGCTGGCGCTGGACTTCATGAACAACAGATGGGATGTAAAACGTCTTTTGAAACAGATTGTGATGTCGTCAACCTACCGGCAATCATCGGAGATGCCAGAGAGAAAACTGGCATCCGATCCGGAGAATATTCTTTTGTCCCGAGGCCCACGGGCCCGCATGTCTGCCGAAACGATTCGTGACTTGGCACTCGCCAGCAGTGGCCTGCTCGTTCGTGAAATCGGAGGGCCAAGCGTGAAGCCTTATCAGCCTAAAGGTATTTGGGAATCTTCTACTTCGGGGCGTGGTATACTGGCGCGTTATGTTCAGGACCATGGCGACAAATTATACCGTCGGGGGCTGTATAATTTTATCAAACGTACGGTACCTCCGCCAGGGATGTTGGTATTTGACGCAAGTAACCGCGATCAATGTGAAGTGAACCGGATGCGTACCAATACTCCCCTGCAGGCACTGGTAGTCTTGAATGATCCGCTGATTCTGGAATCGGCAAGGGTATTCGCCGAGCGTCTGATGCTGGACAAATCTACATCGGAGGAAAAGATTGAAATCGCTTTTCGATCTATCGTTTGCCGAAAGCCGACTTCAGCGGAATTACAAGTGCTGCTGAAGTACTATCAAGAGGAAATCAAGTCGAATACACAGTCGCCTGAAAAGGCTAAGAAATTTGTAAAAATAGGAGAGTATCCGTTCGCGGATGTAGCCGATGTCAATTCACTGGCCGCTCTGATGCAGGTGGTTCACACTATTTATAATCTGGATGAGTCTATCACAAAGGTCTGATTATGGAAAATGAATTTTTGAAGCAGCGCCTTCATGTTACCCGAAGACACTTCCTGGGGAAGATGAGCCTCGGGTTAGGTTCAGTGGCGTTGGGATCACTGCTAATTCCGGATTTGTTTCAATCGGGTGAGGATGAATTGCTCAAACCTGCGGGGTTAGCACACTATGCACCGAAGGCCAAACGGATTATATACCTTTTTCAAAATGGAGCTCCTTCACAGCTTGAAAGCTTTGACTACAAGCCCTTGCTGAATAAGATGACAGGTCAGGATTTACCGGAGTCTATTCGAATGGGTCAGCGGCTGACCGGGATGACCTCGAATCAGGCAAAATTTCCATTGGTGGGTTCTCACTTTTCTTTCAAACAATACGGAAAATCCGGCGCATGGGTGAGTGAGATATTCCCAAACATCGCAAAGATTGTGGATGATGTTTGTTTTATTAAAACCATGCACACGGAAGCCATCAATCACGATCCGGCACTAACGTTTATGCAGTCTGGTGCCCAGCAGGGAAACCGGCCGAGTATGGGAGCCTGGCTGAGTTACGGTTTGGGAAGTGAGAATAAGAACCTGCCAGCGTATTGTGTGTTGCTTTCCAGGGGAAGAGGCAACGGTCAGGGTGTATATTCAAAACTCTGGACCAACGGCTTCCTGGATAGCATTCACCAGGGCGTTCAGTTCAGCAGCAGCGAAGAGCGGGTCTTGTACCTGAAGGATCCCCAGGGACGGGACAGGGGCGACACACGAAGGATGCTTGATAATCTTTCTGAATTAAATTCGATGAATCACCGGGAGTTTGGCGATCCGGAAATACAGGCTCGGGTTCAACAATATGAAATGGCTTACCGGATGCAGGCTGCGGTACCCGAGTTATCCGATTTAACACAAGAACCTGATCATATTATAAAGATGTATGGTGCCGATTGTCTCGTCCCTGGAACTTATGCTTCGAATTGCCTCCTGGCACGAAAACTCTCGGAATCGGGTGTGCGTTTTGTGCAGCTCTATCATCAGGGCTGGGATCAGCACGGAAACATGGTAGGTGAAATGCCGCTGCAAGCTGAAGACGTAGACAGAGCCACGGCGGCATTGGTGATGGACCTGAAACAACGCGGGCTGCTCGATGAGACGCTTGTGATCTGGGGAGGAGAGTTTGGCCGAACAAATTATTGTCAGGGAAATTTATCAAAGGATAATTACGGTAGAGATCACCATCCAAGGAGCTATACCATATGGATGGCCGGTGGAGGTGTGAAGCCAGGAATGGTTTACGGCGAGACAGATGATTTTGGATACAACATCGTAAAAGACCCGGTCCACGTAAATGATTTTCACGCCACTGTACTGCATCTCATGGGACTAAATCACGAGCAACTTACCTACAAACATTTAGGAAGGAGATACCGCCTCACCGATGTGGCGGGGAAAGTTGTGAATGGAATTCTAGCGTAATGATCCATGGAGAGAATCAAACGGGTTGCGCTTAACCTCATTTTCAGCATCCAGGTACTTTTATTTTTTTTCTTGTTTGTTGAAGACCGGATTCATCTCCCAGCCTGGTTGCAGGTTGCTGGGCGGCTGCACCCCCTGGTGTTACATCTTCCCATCGGAGCAGCGGTTTTTTTGCTGGTGTTATTGGCGTTTCAGCGCGGGTTGGACAAAGGGATCAAGCATCAGATGGTACACCTGGCTTTGTTGTTTATCTCCTTCTCCGCTTCGGTGACGGCGCTATTTGGATTCTTTCTGAGTGTTCAAAGTGAATATGGAGTAGATGCATTAGCGCGACATAGAATCAGTGGCGTGTTGTTGAGTTTCTTTTGTTACGCCATCCTGTTATGGCACACGTACAATAAGGGAAAGCAAGTATTTATGGGTCTGGGAATTGTGAGTGCCTTAGTTCTTCTTTTTGCTGGACACACCGGCGCTGTGCTTACCCATGGGGAAAACTTCGTGCTCGCTCCAATCAAATCGAAAATCGTTTTGACAGCCGATAATGCCTCCTTATATAAGTTTGCTGTTGAGCCAATCCTGGAACGTAAATGTTTTTCCTGTCACAACGATTCAAAGGCTAAAGGTGGGTTGATTATGACGTCCGTCGAAGAATTTCGTGCCGGCGGTGATAATGGTAAACCGTGGGTTGAAGGGAAGCCCGACGAGAGTCGGATGATTAAATCATTCTATCTCCCGTTGAGTCACGATGAACATATGCCTCCAGACGGGAAACCACAACTTACGGATCCGGAAATAGCAACGCTAAAAGCGTGGATTAAGTCCGGAGCCGACTTTGAAAAGAAACTAAACCAATTTCCGGAGAACGATTCACTGAATGTTGTTTTAGCCTCTTTAGCAGCCGCGACACCACAGATTCAGAAAGAAAAGGAGTACGCGTTTTCTTCTGTGTCGGATGAGGTTATCCTGGAGTTGAATACACCTTACCGAACGGTGTCTCGCCTGTACCAGAACAGCCCGGCATTGGAGGCTGATTTTTTTGTAAGAAATTCCTTCGAGGCAAAAGCGCTTGAAGAATTGAAGACAATCAAGGACCAACTGGTTGTGCTAAACCTTTCCAAGATGCCCGTTACCGATAAAGATCTGTCCCTTATTAAAGTATTTAAGAACCTCGAACATCTGAACCTTAATTTTTCTCTCATACAGGGAGACGGATTGGTTGAACTTGGTTCGCTGAAGAACCTGAAGTCAATATCACTGTCAGGCACTCCTATTGAAGTAAGCAAGATTTCTCCGTTGTTGGTACTGCCGGAGTTAACGGACGTTTACGTATGGGGAATGAAACTCAATGCTTCCAGTCTGGATTCCCTTTCACGAAAGTATCCTGCTGTATCAATCGTGAATACACAGTACAAGGATGAATCAATCTTAAAGTTGAACAAGCCAATTCTAGAGATCGAAGATGTCATTCGAAAAGGGGAGGAGACTGTTTTAAAGCACCCTATGAAAGAAGTCACTATTTATTATACACTTGACGACAGTGATCCGGATACATTGAATGGCAAGGTCTATCACGATGCGTTCAGATTTGAAGAGACTGCCGTGGTGAAAGCCCGGGCTTGTAAGGATGACTGGTTTTGCAGCGATGTATTTGAAGTTACTTGTTTTGTTGAGGGTTTAAAGCCTGCCCAAATTGAATTATTAAATTCTCCTGACCCCAAGTATCGTGGTGAAGGTGCGTCAGGACTTTTGGATCACAGAAAGGGTTTTGCTGACGTGCTGAATGAACCCTCCTGGCTTGGATACCGCTACCAGCCGTTCGTTGCCGGAGTCAGTTTTGATGGAAAGGCCACCGCATTAAAGGCCATTGTGCTTAGCTACGCAAAAAATATCGGCGCTTATAGTTTTCCTCCGGAGGAGGTGGAAGTCTGGGCGGGCGAAAATAAAGATCAATTAAGTTTGATAAAAAAAATGGTTGTTGAGCAACCTCAGAAAAATCAGCCTGCAAGAGTTGAGTCGCTGTCTATACCGTTGGAATCGAAGGCCTATTTGTATTACAAGGTCATCGCCAAACCGGTGGCAAAGCTACCTCAATGGCATGGCGGGAAAGGGGAGAAGGGCTGGGTGTTTGTTGATGAAATGTTTTTTTATTGACTTATCCTAAGGCATTAACGCGAGTACCCGGTTTCGGTCAAATTTATTGACAACAATAAAAAATCACACATTCGCACAACACGGGCGTGAAGTTCACTGGGAAGGATGCGCCTACCGAGAATTACCTTGATTTAGAGGAACATCCAACCGTTTCCATGGCAGCAAGAACCTATTTAGGTCGCAATTTGTGACCTCCAAACTTTAAGATGTTTTTGAACGCTTTAACATATTAGCCATGACAAAAACAATCGCCATACCCGATGAAGTAGTAATGAACAAGATTTACCTGATCAGAGAACACAAAGTAATGTTGGATAGAGATCTCGCAGAACTGTATGGTGTAAAAGCGATACGATTAAGAGAACAAGTGAAAAGGAATCAAGAGCGGTTCCCTGAAAACTTTATGTTCCAGCTTACTGAAAAGGAGGTAGAAAACATGGTATCGCAAAATGCGATACCATCAAAGCAGCACTTGGGCGGTTACTTACCTTATGCCTTTACAGAGCATGGAGTTTTGATGTTAGCCAATGTGTTGAAAAGTGATCAGGCCATAACGATGAGCATACGTATCATTGAAATTTTTGTGAAACTCAGGGAAGTATTACTAACGCACAAAGATATTTTATTGAAGTTGGAGCAACTTGAAAAAAGAGCGGTCAGACAGGATGATGATATTAAATTAATCTTTAAATACCTGAGAGAACTATTGAATCCGAAAACAGAACCCATGCGCAAGATCGGGTTTAAGCACAAGAAAGAAGATTAAATCGGAAAGTTGTGGGCAGCTGTGTTCTAACGCTTTCTAACGGTACTTGGAATTGACCCTGAAAATGTGGTCGGGTTTATGATCGTTCAAATAAAGCGGCCTTAACCCCACTTAAAGGGGAGAAGGGCTGGGTGTTTGTTGATGAAATGTTCTTCTATTGAAGTTCAAAAGAACTAGGCCAGAGCTTCTTTATAAATTCTTAGTACACGGTCTCTGGCAACTTTATGATCAACAATTGGTGATGGATATTCTTCCGATTTGAATTCAGGAACCCATCGCTGAATGTACTCTAGTTTGGCGTCAAATTTTTCAGTTTGAAGCTGTGGGTTGAATACACGAAAATACGGTGCGGCGTCACAACCACTTCCTGCGGCCCATTGCCATCCGCCATTGTTTGCAGCGAGGTCAAAGTCTAGTAGCTTTTTTGCAAAATAAGCTTCACCCCATCTCCAGTCGATCAGAAGGTGTTTGGTGAGGAAACTCGCCACAATCATTCGAACACGATTATGCATAAAGCCTGTTGAATTTAGTTCGCGCATTCCGGCATCAACCATGGGGTATCCGGTTCTGCCCTCACACCAGGCCGTGAATTCATCCGGGTCATTTCGCCATTCAATCCGGTCGTAGGCAGATTTGAATGCTTTTTTCTCCACTGAGGGGAAATGCCATAAGATCATATGATAAAAGTCTCTCCATATCAGCTCATTGAGCCAGACCTCGTTTCGTTTTGTGGCAAGTTGTGCCAGTTTCCGGATGCTTACTGTCCCAAATCTGAGGTGAACACTTAGTTGCGTAGTGCCGCGTAAGGCAGGATAGTTTCTGTTCTTATCGTATTGATCAATTATTGAATTTTTTATAATCCGTTCCGGGAACACTGCGCTAGTAGTCTTAAATCCGATATCCTGTAAGGAAGGGAATTTCAGCGGTTTACTTTTGATAAGACTCTTATAATATTTTTCAGTGGGATAACTTCTTAGATAAAATGCTGTAAGCATCGATTTCCATTTCCTGCTGAACGGCGTAAATACCGTATAGGGCTTTCCATCTTCTTTTGTCACTTCGCCCCGTTCAAAAATAACCTGGTCCTTGAATGTTTTGAAAGATGCTCCCTTTTTCTGCAGGATCTTTTCGACTTCAGCATCACGCTGACGGGCGTAGGGTTCGTAGTCGTGGTTGGTGTAAACTGATTTTGATGGGATGTTTTCAAAAAGTTCTACAGGGTTTCCTAAAAGAACTACCAGTGTACTCCCCAAAGCTTCCAGTTGATCGTTTAGGTGTTGGAGTGATTGATGAATAAAATCTACCCTTTTGTCTTCTTTGTCTTCCAGTTTATCCAGGATTACCGTATCGAAGATGAAGAGCGGTATTACATTTCTGTTTTCCTTCAGCGCATAATATAGGCCTGCGTTGTCACTGAGGCGCAAATCCCTTCTGAACCAGAAGATGGCAGAATCGTCATTGAAGGGCAAATTATTATTACTGGGGTGACCTAAGGGCTTCAATTTCTTTTTCAAGTTTGTCGATGGCCTCCATTTTTAACGCATATGTCCTCAGATCTCCGGATCGCTGAATATGCATGGCTTCTGCCAGTAATTTTGTCCGTCTATGATTCAGATCCGCGAGGGGATCTTTTTTCTTGAAAAAGGAGAACATAAGAATCGTTTTTTAGATAACGCCCAGGTGCAACAATAGTTTGATGGAAAATTGGTAGCTGGGCAAGAAGTTATATGAATAGGTTCCTGTAATTTAAAGACGTCAGCCTCACGCCGCTATGGTATTCCATTCAGGATGATTAATGATAATTTTGAACCAGGCAGTGTAGTTGTCAGGAGATAGTTTAATATCCTTCCGGAGCGAGTCCAGGTTCATAAATTTCCAGTCTTCTACTTCGTCTTCGTTGATTTCAGGAAGGCCATCAAAAACCCCTGTAAACACGTGATCATACTCATGTTCTATCAGGTTTTTATCAAGATTTGATTTATAGATAAACTTAAAGGCGAATGTTGGCTGAAGATCGATTCCCATTTCCTGTTTAAGCCTTCTTTTGGCCGCTTCCTCAATTGTTTCCTGCGGTAAAGGGTGACTACAACAAGTGTTGGTCCAAAGGCCGCCGCTATGATATTTATTCCTTGCCCGCTTCTGAAGCAGGAGTTCGCCATTGGAATTAAAAAGCATAACTGAAAATGCCCGGTGCAGAACACCTCTGCGATGTGCTTCCATCTTTTCCATTGTGCCTATTTCAATGTCGGATTCGTTGACAAGGATAATTTTCTCCATTAAAGCAGATTCAGTTGATGTTTCAAAAATGAGTAAGCAAGCAACCTCGCTTTATGCCTTTTTCTAATGCTGATCCGGCTTCGTAGTATGGATTCAGAAGAAGTATTCTGAATTTTTTTAAACAGTGCCAGATAATATACGTAAGCAACATACACCCCAAAGCGTGCGCCACGGGGCAGTTTTTTTATTCCTTTGAGACCTTCATCAAAGTCTGCTTTAATATTCGCCTCAATCTGCTCCTTACCTTTTTCATCAAAGTTATTCATCTCCAGTCCCGGAAAATACGTGCGACCCATTCCGATATAATCGGCCTGGAGGTCGCGCAGGAAATTTATTTTTTGAAAGGCCGACCCCAGACTCATGGCGTATGGTTTCAGATTTTCAAACATTTCCAGATCTCTTTTACAAAATACCCTGAGGCACATCAGACCAACAACTTCAGCGGAACCAAGAATATATTCCTTGAATGAGCTGTCATCGTAGCTGGTTTTCGCGAGATCCATTTCCATACTCTTGAAAAACTGCTCGATCAGATCATCCTCGATGCTGTATTGATTCACCGTAAACTGAAAGCTATTGAGGATCGGATTCAGGCTAATTTTTTCCCTGATAGACAGATAGGTTTCTTCTTTGAATCGGGCAAGTAATCTCTTTTTATCGAATTCATGGAAGGTGTCAACGATCTCATCCGCAAAGCGAACAAAGCCATAGATGGCGTATATTGGATCGCGTAGGCCCTTATCCAGGCATCGGATACCCAGCGAAAATGAGGTGCTGTAGGAATGTGTTGTTATCCGGCTGCACCGCATAGAAACCCTGTCAAATAATTCCTTCATGCCAAATCAATTTACAATTTTCTTATGGGATTTAATCAGTTCTTGTGCTACAACCTTTCCTGATATGATGGAAGGCGGAACTCCCGGCCCAGGAACGGTCAGCTGTCCTGTGTAAAACAGGTTTTTCACTTTTTTGTTTATGATAGACGGCTTAAGATTTGCAGTTTGTAACAGGGTATTTGCCAGACCATAAGCGTTGCCCTTAAAGGCGTTGTAGTCTTCAATAAAATCCTGGTGTGCATAACTGCGCTTGTACACGATGTGGTTCCGGATATCCTGACCGATAAGTGCCTCCAGCCTGGTTATAACCATGGTAAAGTATCGTTCTCGGGTCGATTCCTCATCGGTAAGTCCGGGTGCAACCGGAATTAGGATAAAAATATTCTCGAAGCCAGGAGGTGCAACAGACGGATCCGTTTTAGATGGGCAGGACACATAAAACTGAGGTGCCGTGGGCCATTGCGGATCGTCATAAATCTGCTCTGCATGTTTTGTAAAATCTTCGTCAAAGAACAGTGTATGGTGCAGTAAGCCACTTATCGGTTTGTTAATCCCCAGATAGAAAATGAGGCTAGATGGTGCCATCACTCTCTTTTGCCAGTATTGTTCAGTATACCTACGGTGTGAAGCCGGTAGTAATTCCTGTTCAACATGATGATAATCTGCCGAGGCAACCACATAGTCAAAAGGTTGGAATTTGTCATCTATAACAATTCCATTGGCCTTGGTAGAATTCACCTGAACCTGCTGAACGTTGCTGTTGTACTCGAACCGTACGCCAAGTGAAGAAGCTAAGTCAACCATGGCCTCAATAACCTTATGCATTCCCCCCATAGGATACCAGGTCCCCAAGGCCATGTCTGCATAGTTCATCAGACTGTACAAGGCTGGTGTATTGCCAGGTTTTGCCCCCAGGAAGAGTACCGGAAACTCCAGGAGTTGTATCAATTTGGGTTCATGAAAAAACTTTCGGATGTAGGTAGCAATAGACTCAAACACGTGGAGTTTGAAAACGCCTTTGAGCAAGTCCATATCGAACAGTTCGGTCACCGACAAGCCGGGCTTTTGAACGAGGTCGTTAATACCAATGTTATATTTGAACTTGCCCTCTTCAAGGAATTTTTGAAGCTGCTGGCTGCTTCCCGGTTCTATAGAGTCGAACAGCGAGTATAGGTTAGGTATGCCTGCCGGGATATCCAGGCTTTCGGTCCTGGAGTAGACAATACGATAGGATGGATCGAGCCTGACCAGATCAAAATAGTCTTCTGGCTTTTTTCCAAAATGGCCGAAGAATTCCTCAAAGACGTCAGGCATCCAATACCAACTCGGGCCCATATCAAAAGTAAATCCCTGAGCTTCAAATTTTCTTGCTCTGCCTCCGGGGGAACTGTTTTTTTCGAATACGGTTACGTCGAATCCAGCCTGCGCCAAAAAGCATGAAGCGGAGAGACCGGAAAACCCTGATCCTATAACTGCAATTTGATTCATCCCCGCTCAAAAATTGATTTCAAAAGTTACTCAATATCCATGTAAGTTCTTTTGTATTTCCTTTCTGGCATGGAAGATTCTGTTTTTGACAGTTCCAATGGGAATGTTAAGGTGCTCTGCGATTTCATGGTACTTATATCCCGTAGTATGCATCTTGAATGGTGTCAAAAGCTCTTCACGCAGGTTATTGACGTTTCTCCAGATTTCCTTGAATTCCATACTTTCCTGAGGACGATTGAAAGTGTGCTCTTCTTCAACATTCAAGAAGTATAGGTCTTTCGTTGTATCATTTGAAGTCCTTGCGCGCTGGTTCTTTCGATAATTATTTATGAATGTATTGCGCATAATCGTGAACAGCCACCCCTTCAGGTTGGTGTCCTCCCTGAACTTATCCCGGTAGGTTAGAGCTTTCAAAAGAGTGTCCTGAACCAAGTCAAGCGATTCATCACGGTCATGCGTGAACCTCCTGGTAAACGACTGAAGGGTGCTGCGCATTCCGGCAAGTTGATGGGTGAATTCTATGGCTGTCATATATATAATGTTTAAGAGTAATTGTTAAATGTTGAACAAATATACTCTATATACATGAATTGCACTAATTATGTTTAGTTTTTGTCTTTAATAATTAAACAAAAAGTCAAAAATGATCCTTGAATTGTTCGATTTTAGGAGCGGGCTGTCGGAAAACCTACAGTAATTGCTTCAGTTCCAAGGCTGTGGAAAATAAGTGGACGTTTCCCAGGTTGGTTCCTTTGAAGCGCTGTACCTGGTATCCGGAAATAAGAAGAGATGCGGCCGGAAAGTCAGTCTGCAGCTGGTGAAGGTATTTTTCAACGGGTAAATACGGCGCCGATGTAATGGACGTCACGATAAGGTCCGGTGAGTGCTTCTTATATATAGAGAGCAGGTCTTTGTGTGGTACGTTCTGACCAAGGTAATAGGTGCGGTAGCCGGCTCGTCTGGTCACATAGTGATAAAATAGCAGGCCGAGTTCGTGTAGCTCCCCTTCCGGCAGGAAAAGTAAGACCTTTTTTGAGGTCTTTGGCGGGATAGGGAGTCCGTCGATCGCTACGATCATTTTTTGACGGATCAGATTAGAGATAAAATGTTCCTGTGCCGGGGTAATATTTTGCGTTTGCCATAGTATACCAATCTTCTCCAGAAACGGGTATACGATTTCTGTGATGGTTTTTTCAAAACCGTGCAGCAGGATGAGGTTGCTAAGTGTTTTTTCAAAAGCCTCTTCCTCCAGATCAATCATTGCCACTACCAGTTGGTCTATATAAACTGGTGCTTCGGCCTTGTCGACACTGATTTGCATAACCTTGCTATGCATAACCTCTGGTGACATATCTGCAATCTTTGAAATCTTGATGCCCGAGCTGTTGAGCAAAGAAACATTAATTATTTTCTTCAGGTCTTCGTCAGAATAATAGCGTATGTTAGTCGTGGTCCTCGAAGGAGAGATAATTTTGTGTCTCTTCTCCCAGATCCGAATCGTATGGGCTTTAATACCTGAAAGCTGTTCGAGTTCCTTGATTGAATATTTGCCCATCTCTGGTGTTTAACTCAGTTTAACACAAGGATACAGAAATTGTTTTTTTTGAAAGCCCTGGAAAGCATACTTTAGGAAGGAATGGCTTCATCGGATCTAAAAATAGGAAAAGATTGGTTTACGACCAGAGGCTGGATACCATTTCCGTTTCAACTTGAGACATGGCAAGCTTATCTGGATGGAAAGAATGGATTGGTGAATGCTCCAACCGGAAGCGGAAAGACCTACTCGCTGATGGTTCCTGTGCTGTTGGAATTCATTCGAAACAATAGGGCAGAAGATCTGAGTGCTACCGGGCTTCAGGTAATTTGGATCACACCAATTCGCGCATTATCGAAAGAAATTGAACTGTCGGCTAACCGGGCAATCGAGGGGTTAGCAATTCCCTGGAGAGTAGGAGTCAGGTCAGGTGACACGAGCCTGAAAGAGCGTACGAAGCAAAAAGAGAGGCCTCCCCATCTATTGATTACAACTCCAGAAAGTCTTCATTTATTACTGGCACAAAAAGGATATCCCGAATTTTTCAGGAACCTTAAAGCAATTGTTGTTGATGAATGGCACGAACTCATGGGCTCGAAGCGGGGCGTTCAGGTTGAGCTTGCACTTTCACGGCTTAAAACAATTGCACCGGCATTAAAGATCTGGGGTATCTCAGCCACCATTGGCAATATGGATCAGGCGCTTGAAGCGTTGCTTGGTAATTATTATAATGAGCAACGGTACTGTGTTATCAAGGCGGACATTGAAAAAAAGATCGAGGTTATTTCAGTTTTCCCTGATTCAGTGGAACGAATGCCCTGGTCAGGCCACCTGGGAATTCAATTGCTCGATAAGGTTATTGAAATTGTAAAAGGGAGTACCACGACGTTGATCTTTACGAACACACGATCCTTTGCAGAGATATGGTATCACAAAATGCTGGACAAAGCCCCCGAGTTATCGGGATTAATGGCCATGCATCATGGTTCGATCAGCCAGGAATTGAGAAGCTGGGTGGAGGATCGGCTGCATGAAGGAAAGCTGAAGGCAGTAGTCTGCACGTCAAGCCTTGATCTGGGTGTTGATTTCAGACCTGTAGAAACCGTTATCCAGGTTGGGGGGCCAAAGGGAATTGCCCGTTTTCTCCAGCGGGCCGGAAGAAGCGGGCATCAACCGGGGGCGGTGAGCAGGATCTATTTTGTGCCGACCCATGCCCTGGAATTAATAGAGGCTGCTGCGATCCGCGAGGGTATTGAAAAAAAAATAGTTGAAGACCGGGTTCCCTATATACGGTCCTTTGATGTGCTGATTCAATACCTGATCACACTTGCTGTATCGGACGGGTTTGATCCTGTGCAGATTTTTCAGGAGGTAAGGACTACGTTTGCCTATGCTTCTATTTCGGACGATGAGTGGTACTGGCTCCTGAATTTTATTACTACCGGCGGTGACTCGCTTCAGGCCTATAATGAATACCGGAAAGTTGTTATTCAAGATGGTCTCTATAAAGTGGATAACCGTACTATTGCCATGCGTCACCGGTTATCTGTGGGAACAATTGTAGGGGATAGTTCATTGTTTGTACGTTTTCTGTCTGGTAAGTACCTGGGGACAATCGAAGAATATTTTATATCGCGTCTCAGTCCGGGTGACGTTTTCTGGTTTGCCGGCAAAAATCTTGAACTGGTCCGCATCAAGGAAATGGAGGCTCAGGTAAGGAAATCCAACAAAAAGTCCGGTGCTGTTCCTTCCTGGCAGGGAGGAAGGATGCCGTTATCTTCTCAGATGAGCGAAATGATACGGTTGAAAATCGACGAGGTGGTAAAGGGAAAGGAAAAGGAGTTGGAGTTACTGTTCTTGCGACCGTTGTTCGACTTACAACGCGAGCGTTCCATTTTGCCGGGCAAGGATGAATTCCTCGTCGAGTATTTTCAAAGTACCGAGGGATATCATGTGTTGATGTATCCGTTTGAAGGCCGGTTTGTACACGAAGGGATTGCTGCGCTGATCGCGTATCGGATTTCGAGAATTCACCCGTTGACCTTTTCCATTGCGATGAACGACTACGGCTTTGAATTATTATCTGATCAACCGATACCCATTGAAGAAGCTATTGAAACCAACGTATTGGGTACTGAAAACTTGCTCATTGATATTCAGGCAAGCATCAATTCTACCGAGATGGCGCGTAGAAAATTTCGGGATATAGCGGCTATTTCCGGATTGGTGTTTAAAGGATTTCCAGGAAAGCCAGTGAAGGATAAACACCTGCAGTCTTCTTCCCAGCTTTTCTTCAATGTGTTTCATGATTATGATGCGCATAACCTTCTCTTGCAACAAGCCTTTGAGGAGGTGATGGATTTTCAGCTGGAGGAAGCGCGCCTTCGGAGGGCTTTGGAAAGAATTTCCAAACAAAAGATAATTCTCACAAGGCCGGAAAAGCCCACGCCATTGGCATTTCCTATTATCGTAGACCGGCTCCGGGAAAAACTTACTTCTGAAAAGCTGGAGGACCGGATTAAACGAATGGCTGTCGAATATGCGGAGTAGCTTAGAATATCGTCCGGAACAACAAGAACAGCGACCCTGCCATAAGCATTACAACGGGAAGGGTGAGAAACCAGGCAATCAGGATATTTCTAACCGTGTCAGGTTGCAGATTTTTGACACCTTTGTTTGCCACCATGCTACCTGCAATCCCGGACGATAGCACATGCGTTGTACTCACCGGCAGACCAAAAGACGTGGAAAGTCCGATCGTACTGGCCGCAACCATTTCTGCGCTGGCACCCTGCGCATACGTAAGATGTTCCTTGCCGATTTTTTCACCAACGGTCTTAACGATTCGCTTCCATCCAATCATGGTGCCGAGCCCCAACGAGATAGAGATCATCACCAGCACCCACTTCGGTGAATAGTCGGTTACTTCCCTGACATTCTTTAATTCATCCTTCAGGGATTTTTTTTCGCCTTCACTTAGTTTTACATCCTCACGGGTGGCTATTTCATTCAGACTTCTTTCCATTACCATGATATCCTTTCGGACGAGAAAGCGCTCGCCTTTGGGAATGGAGGCAATATCCACGAGTGTGGAAAAACGAGCCTGCAGCCTCTGGTTCATAGCCGTAGCTTCGTTCAGGTGAGCTTTATCGGAAGCCGACAGCGAGGAGGAATCAATTGATTTTATTACCTGCTCAATACGGCTTAATGGTTCGGGCAGCCTGGACGGAATAAACGAATGATCTAGCGCGAAATAGGCCGGCACAATTCCAATGAGAATCAACATCACGAGTCCCACACCTTTTTGACCGTCATTCGAACCGTGGAAAAAACTTACCAGGGTGCAGGTCACGATAAGGATGGCCCGAATCCAGGTGGGTGGTGGGCTGTTCTTTTTTGGCTCTTTAAACAAGCTGGCCCCGTACGTTGTGTTTTTTGTAAATACACGTATCAGATACATCAAGACGATGGTCATCGAGAATCCGAAAAGAGGTGAAATTAATAACGATAATCCAATTTCTCTGGCTTTATCCCAGTTGACGGCGTCGCTTTCTGTACCGGGCAATAAAGAATAGGCAAGACCAACACCCAATATGGAGCCAATCAGTGTATGCGAACTTGAACACGGGATTCCCAGATACCACGTTAATAAGTTCCAGAAGATGGCCGTTAGAAGCAACGCCAACACCATGGACAGACTGTGTGCAATATTTTGATCTACGAGCGTCTCTACTGGCAGAAGATTAATTATACCTACAGCGACGGCGATACCGCCGGCAAATACGCCGAGAAAATTCCAGATTCCGGACCAGATAACAGCGGCCCATGGCTTAAGCGAGTTTGTATAAATTACCGTAGCGACGGCATTGGCGGTATCATGGAAACCGTTAACAAATTCGAAGGAACAAGCCGCGAGGAGACAAATGACAAGAAGGGCAGAGTAAGCCAGGTCTAGTTCGAACATAAACATTCAATTCGGCGGGCAATCTACCCTGAATTACCGTGCGCATTGTTAATTTAATATTAATTTTTTTCTTGAGAAGTTCATTCATTTCGCTGTTATACTGTTGATTTTTAGATGGTTAACGATTGTTTCAGGATTTGTCAATGATTTGTTAGCTTGAGTCTTTATGCGGGCAGAGATATTTGGTGAAGCACTCGAATTGTATCCTCAACGGGCGGTTTTCTGGAAGCGGGAGGGAATACTTTTTTTGGCTGATCTGCACCTGGGCAAAGTCAACCATTTCAGGCGGTCAGGTATACCGGTGCCTCTGCGGGCGAACGACAAGAATGTGGAGGGATTGATAGACGTGATAAATCTTACAAATCCCAGTCGGGTCATATGTTTAGGTGATCTGTTTCACAGCCACTATAATCCTGAATGGGAGGTATTTGGCGAGGTAATCAAACACTTTGGGAATTCTTCCTTTGAACTGGTGCTCGGAAACCATGACATCATGAGTGATCAGCAGTATACACGCAAAGGGATTTTGACACATGATGTACTTTGTATTGAACCGTTTATTTTTACCCACCACCCACTGGAGGAAATCGGGGCATCTCACTACAATCTGGCAGGCCACCTTCATCCGGGTATCAACCTCAGAGGCAAGGGAAGGCAATCGGTTACGTTGCCTTGTTTTTATTTTGGTGAACAAGCAGGGTTACTGCCGGCATTTGGCGCGTTTACCGGTATTGCGCGGATTCGGCCTAAGAAAAATGATAAAGTATTCGCTATTGTTGAGGATAAAGTAATTGCTGTTCATCCTAACCTTACGTCTTCTCATTCATGAAAGCGCACATAATTTTTCTTTTTGTTACACTATCAACTTCCAACCTTTTTGCCCAGGACACCACCAGAATTTCGTTGCTTTTTGCGGGAGACGTAATGGGCCACGATTCCCAGATTGCCTCGGCGTATGATCCCCTGACCAAGACATACAACTACGCTTCGTGCTTCCAGTTTATGAAGCCTTACATTGAATCCGCAGATATTGCCATTGCCAATCTGGAAGTCACCCTGGCGGGCCCTCCCTATAAGGGATATCCGGAATTCAGCTCTCCGGATGCACTTGCCAAAGCGTTGCAGGATATTGGATTTGATGCCCTTGTAACGGCTAACAATCACTGTATTGATCGTGGAAAAAAGGGTCTGGAACGAACCGTTGAAATACTGGACAGTTTCGGAATGGCACATACCGGGACTTTTGTCGATACCGTATCCAGGCTAAATGATTCTCCTTTGTTTCTGGAAAAAAATGGATTTAAGCTGGCCCTTCTTAACTACACCTATGGAACAAACGGCATTGCGATCCCCAAATCGAGTATTGTCAACTTGCTGGATACTGCATTGATGAGGTTGGATATTGCCAAAGCCAGGGACGGCAAGCCGGACGCTATCATTGTCTTCACGCATTGGGGGGCAGAGTATCAAAGTCTTCCATCGAGGCATCAAAAGGATCTTACTGAATTTTGTTTTGCCCAGGGTGTACAGTTGGTGATCGGCGCTCATCCCCATGTGTTACAACCAATGGAATGGAGGAGGGAATCGAATCAATTTGTAGCGTATTCACTCGGTAATTTTGTTTCCGGGCAACGGAAGCGGTACACAGATGGCGGCGCTATGGCCTACATCGAACTGGAAAAAATTACGTATAAACCGGATAGCGCAATAGCACGGATTGATAGTGCCGGCTATTACCTGCAGTGGGTATACAGGACAGCTGATGCCAATAAGGACTATTATTTGTTACCGGTGGTAAAGGCTGAAACAGATAGTGTAGACTTCATCAAAGACAATGTTTCAAGATCGTCATTCAAATTGTTTGCTGAAGATTCGAGGTTACTCTACCAGAAGCATACAAAAGGTGTTTTGGAAATGAGAGATACTCCCAGGAGTTATGCACTAAAACCCAATGATGAACAGGAGTAAGGCCAGATGAGATTTTTATCTCCGTTTCTTTTTCTTCGGTCCCCCGCCTTGTCCTCCAAATATTAGTCCTATGGAGAACTCTAATCCCGTCAGATCGATTTTGGCATCGGCATAGTCAACGGACTTGGTTTCCAGTGTGGTGTTTCCTCCCGTATAACTTCCTTCCAGTGGAAAGGCTGATTGCCCCATCAGGTAGTTCACTTCTATGGATACGCCAACTTGTTGAGTTGCATAAACCGTAAGTTCGACTCCGGCATGGTAACCCCAGCCAGGTTTGTTACTATAGGTAAATTCGCTGTTTGCTACCTGCCAGTTTTCGTATTCACGAATGGCCCGATCAAAATTTCCATAGCTTATTTTTTGGCTGAAGCCATAAAAACCAAAAAGACCACCCTTGATATCAAACTCTACGCCTGATCCTTTGAGTTGAATGACCAACTCAGCCGGTACCAGAATGGTGAAGTTCGGTCCAACCAATGGGTTCTTTGTTTCAAACGGTAGGTCCTTGACATTTAACCCGGACATACGGTACAACGAGGCACCTGTTTCAAGCGCCACGAAGCGGTTCAG
The DNA here is from genome assembly GCA_041737945.1 of Chryseolinea sp. Taxonomy (GTDB): domain Bacteria; phylum Bacteroidota; class Bacteroidia; order Cytophagales; family Cyclobacteriaceae; genus Chryseolinea. The sequence continues at coordinate 30,136 of JBGSQQ010000033.1, read as the reverse complement.
ATCAACACCAATTCCACGTATGGAGAAGGGGCTGACAGGTGTTGAGAAGTATCCGTTCTTCGGAATAAAATAAGAAAAGGACAATCCGAATTCCTGTGCACATGCCGGTGTGCTTACTACAAAAACGAAAAGTAAAAGTCTTGAGTATTTCATAGTTGTTTTATTGAACTATTCCGGATGAGGTAACAGGGTGCAAGCTAAGTAAAACTTCAGTGCTCCGTAACTAACTGGTGCCGCTGAAATGAACGTTTAGCGGGGAGGATTTTGCCAAACCCAAAACTTGCTCAGACTGGAGAAGGTTTGCTGAATCAGATGCACAATTCTGGCAATCAGATAAAGCGCGGTAGTCAAAAAGATATAATCCGAAAGCCCCGACAATGCACAAATCAAAAGGAACGCCGGAGTGATCCAGTCACTCATTCGTTCCCTGCCGTCGATGAGGTGGGCGTACATTATCCAGCCGATATAAAGACTTGCATACAATGTCAGAATTACAAAAAGCTCAAAATTACTAAACACAATTACGCCGCAAACACCTACGACTGTGAGAAGAACCCCAAAGATCCAGTAACCGAGCAGGATGTCAGGTGTGCGTCTAGCCGTCTGGATAAAGGTAAGGAAAGCACCAAAAGTAGAACCTGCAATAATCGCCTCAGCAACAGAAATCAAACCGGCGACCCGGTAGTTCATTGCTGCGTAAAAGGGATCTGATACCGTTAGGCCAATGAGCAATGCAGATAGCAACACACCTTCAAGTGATCCTATCCTTTCAAACGTTAACCACCCGGTTTTAAATTGTTCGTAGAAAACAGACATGTGTGCCAGGTAGGAAATAAGCAGGACACAGACTGTAGCCAGTGGTTGATTGATATTGAAGACGGTAAGCATTATAAATACAATGATACCATTGTTGAAGGCATCGAGATAGTGGTCACAAAATTCGCCCAGGGCTGATCCGGTTGAGGTTCGTTTTGCCTGCATGCCATCAAGGTGGTCACCAATGAGATAAACGATCAAACAACCAGAGATGGAAAGGGCGTTGAATGTCCCAGCCTGCGGAGACATGGATAAGTATAATCCCAGGTAAATGAAGAGATTGGAAATAATAGTGACAATGTTTGCGGGTATACCCCAGGGTATGAATTGGATTAAAGGTGAGATTATCCATCGTTTAAACAACGGAGTCATCAGCGAATAATCATTGCACCGGTATTGGTACGGTCTCATACAACGCAAAAAAAGTGATTAAATTCCAAATACAGTTAATTGCGACTTATTTTATTGTAACATTAATTAAATGTTAATTTTACGCCCTATTTTTGTCCGCCAATTTAACAGGGTGCATAACGAATGAAGAAATCGAAGCAATTAAAAACACTGATCAATTCACAGGAACTGGCTTTTCTGATGGAGGCACATAATGGATTGTCGGCCAGGATTGCCGAGGAATCCGGATTTAAAGGTATATGGGGCAGTGGACTTTCGATCTCAGCTTCGCTGGGTGTGAGGGATAATAATGAGGCTTCATGGACTCAGGTATTGGATGTGCTTGAATATATGAGTGACGCAACCACTATTCCGATTTTGTTGGATGGTGATACAGGGTATGGAAATTTTAACAATATGCGTCGTCTGGTGAAGAAACTGGAGCAACGCGACATTGCCGGAGTCTGCATCGAGGACAAACTATTTCCCAAGACCAACTCATTCATCGGTGGTGAAAATCAACCGCTTGCGGATATTGATGAATTCAGCGGAAAAATAAAGGCCGCCAAAGACACACAACTTGACCCCGACTTTATAGTAGTGGCACGTTTGGAAGCATTTATCGCAGGATGGGGATTAGATGAGGCATTGCGCAGAGCGGATTCTTACCATAAAGCTGGAGCCGATGCTATTCTTTGTCATAGTAAGAAAGCGGATTCTTCCGATATCGATGCGTTTATGAAGGAGTGGGGGAGTCGTTCACCAGTTATCATCGTGCCCACTAAATATTATTCCGTACCTACAGATCACTTCAGAAAGAGCGGAATAAGCACCATCATTTGGGCCAACCACAGCATCCGGTCAGCCATCAAAGGTATGCAGGAGACGACGTCAAGAATCTTTGCTGATCAGTCTTTAATTAATGTTGAAGGAAAGATCGTTTCCGTGAATGAAATATTCCGGCTTCAGGGTGCGGACGAATTGGAAGCTGCCGAAGATAAGTATCTCCCTACCACAGGAAGGAACGTTAACGCTGTTGTACTTGCTGCCAGCCAGGGGTCGCTGGGAGAACTCACACGAGAAACACCGAAGACTTTGCTGGAAGTGCATGGTAAATCTCTTCTGGCAACGCAGGTTGAGGAGTTTAACCGCATGGGAATAAAGGATGTTACTGTTGTCAGAGGATTCAAAAAGGAAAAAGTAAAGCTTACTAATATTAAAACCATCGACAATGATGATTTTTTGGAAACCAGAGAACTCTATTCATTGTACCTCGCCAAGGATCAGATCAGGGAAAATACGATCATCAGTTATGGAGACATTATTTTCAAAAGCTATGTGCTCCACGAATTGTTGAATGACCAGAATAACATCACGCTTGTTGTTGATGCCGATTGTGATGAAAATGGAGCTGACAAAGATTTCGTTACGGCATCAGAAAAGTATGACAGGACGAATTACCTCGGCACATCTGTCTTTCGCAAGATGGGCTCTGTATTACCGAAGAAAGAGATTTCAGGGGAATTCATCGGGCTCTGGAAAGTTAATAGTGTTGGTGCAGCGCTTGTAGTAAAGGCGCTGCAGGAGTTGAGCAAAAAAAGTGATTTTAAATCAATGACCTGTTCCGATTTATTTAATGAGATAGCAAGAGATAATCACATAGCTGTCAAGTATATCAGTGGTGCCTGGCTTGACGTTGATACGCTGGTTGACTTTCAAAACGCCGGAAAACTTCGTTTATAAACTAATCGATAGTATGTTAAATACATCAGCATTTGGAGATGAATTGAGAGCACTGGGATTTGATTTTTATGCCGGCGTTCCCTGCTCATTTTTGAAGTCGCTTATTAACTATGCCATAAACGAGTGTCATTACGTGGTGGCAGCAAATGAGGGAGATGCAGTTGCCATTGCGTCAGGTGCTCAGCTTGGAGGGCGAAAGTCGGTTGTGCTTATGCAGAATTCCGGGCTAACGAATGCCACATCGCCATTAACATCGCTTAATTACACCTTCAGGCTTCCGGTACTTGGTTTTGTGAGCTTACGTGGCGAACCCGGTTTGAAGGATGAACCACAGCATGAACTAATGGGTCAGATTACGGAAGAGATGATTTCCTTGATGCGTATTGAATACACGTACCTTTCGAATGACCCCGAGGAGGCACGTTGTCAGTTAAAAGCGGCTAATGAACATATCGAAGCTGGCCGAACATTTTTCTTTATTGTCAGAAAGGAAACTTTTAGCGAAGTAAAGCTGATCAGTCAGCCACTACTCAATCGAAAAAATGAACTGAATCGTAAATCAGCGGAACGACAACAGCTGCCGATTCGTACGGAAGCTCTGAAATGTATTTCTGAACATGCAGACAAGAACACTGTGCTGCTTGCGACAACAGGCAAAACAGGACGTGAGCTGTTTGAAGTTGAGGATAAACCAAACAACTTGTATATGGTAGGATCCATGGGATGCATAAGCTCTTTGGGTTTAGGACTGGCCATGGCAAGGCCAGACAAAAAAGTGATTGTAATCGACGGAGATGGCTCGCTGCTTATGAGATTGGGATCGATAAGCACGAACGCGTATTATCAGCCACCGAACTTGCTCCATATCCTGCTGGATAACAATGTGCATGATTCAACAGGGGGCCAGGCAACCGTTTCTCATATTGTAGATTTTGTTGACCTGGCTGCCGCTGTAAGCTACCCAATTACCCTGGAAGTTAACACGGTTTCGGAACTCGGTGAATCGTTAAAGAAATGGCTGCAGGAAGGAACCTTAACGTTCATTTATCTAAAAATCGCTCAAGGTTCTCCGGCAGAACTGGGACGGCCCACGGTGAAGCCTTATGAAGTTAAGGACAGATTATTAAATTTTATCAAGGCATGACACCCTCCATTCGAACGGCAGTAATCCTTGCAGCGGGTATGGGAACCCGTTTGGGGGGCTTCACAAAAGAGCAGCCCAAGGGTTTTCTTGAAATTGACGGACAATCACTCATTGAACGATCCATCAGAAATCTTCTTGACCATGGAATTTCAAATATCATTATCGGCACAGGATATTTTCATGAGCATTTTGATTTACTGAGGCATAAATTTCCAGGGGTCTCTACTTGCAGGAACGAAGAATTTGCTGTTACCGGCAGTATGTACACCCTGTACGTAGTGAGTAAATTAGTGGATGGACCCTTTCTTTTATTGGAGAGTGATCTCCTCTACGAGCCTGCTTCTATCAACTACCTGCTGTCAGATCCTGGCGAAAATATTATTCTTGCAAGCGGCCCAACACGTTCCGGAGATGAGGTATTCATACAGCATTCACCGGAGCGACTCCTTCAAAATATGAGTAAGGATAAATCTATACTTAGTCACATAAACGGAGAGTTGGTAGGGATCTCGAAACTGTCCCTGACGGCATTGGAAAAAATGGTAGCTTTTTCAGAAAAACACTTTGGTGAAGGCAAAAAGACAATGCACTACGAAGATGCGATGGTCGGAGTGTGCAGTGAACAGAAAATCGCCATCAAAGTGATTGACGATCTGGCCTGGTGTGAAATCGATGATGAGAACCACCTGGAGCGGGCACTTTCAATTGTCTATCCTAAAATTGCCGCGCGAAGTATAAACAGAACTTAAGCGTGGAAGATGCGATTTTTTTTTAGTGACTTGTGTTGGAGTAAATGAACTATTTTAGCTTATCTGATATTCTCGCATAATGAGAAAAAGATTCTTTCTGCTTCTTTCAGGATTTGTTGCCTGGACGCTTTTCTTTCTGATTGCCCGGGCCCTTTTTTTGCTATACCATAATAGTTTGACGGGCACGCTTTCTCCGGTGGATATGCTTCTCATTTTTGCCAATGGCATCCGGATGGACTTCTCGATGGCAGGGTACTTTTCGCTACTACCCGGTTTGATGTTTGGTGCACTCTTTTTTTTCGACGGAAAGCGTCTTTGGCCGTTCTGGTTCGGATACACGGCACTGGTGTTACTGATTACAAGCTTCATCATAGTCCTTGACTTCGAACTCTATAAACACTGGGGATTCCGGCTGGATGCAACTCCGATTTTGTATATGGGAAAGGAGGCGGCCGGCTCTGGCGACTTCTGGAAATCAATCTTTCTGATTTTTTACTGGCTCGTGATTTTTTCAGTGAGTTTATTTGTGACCTATAAATATTTCCGGCCGAAATTTTTCGAACTGTCAGCCACAAACTGGCAGGCGCTTCCCGTGCTTCTGTTGGTTACTGCGCTTCTCATAATTCCAATTCGCGGGAGCTTCGGTGTGGCCCCGATGAATTCCGGTTTCGTTTATTTTCACAAGAGCAATACGTATGCAAATCATTCTGCGATTAATGTAGTATGGAATTTTGCGTACGCTGTTCAGAAAATGAATAAACTTAAGTATTCAGATAATTTTTTTGACAAGGAAAAGACCATTCAATACTTTGGTGAATTATTCCCATACCCCGATTCAACGGCGCGATTGATAGGTAGTAAAAAACCAAACGTGATTATTATTGTGCTGGAAAGTTATTCTTCCGGATTAATTGAGGTCCTCGGTGGGCTTCCAAAAGTAACTCCAAGATTTAATAAACTGGCCCGCGAGGGAGTGCTTTTTAGTAACATGTATTCCAGTGGCGACCGGACGGATAAAGGAATTGTCTCTGTCCTGAATGGGTATCCCGCCCAGCCGTTGACTTCCATTATCAAGGAACCGAAGAAAACGCAAAACCTCCCATACCTGAATAAGATTTTTAAAGCGCAGGGATATCGCACTGAATTTACCTATGGCTATAATATTAATTACGCCAATTTTAATTCCTATCTCATGCATGGAGACTTTGACCACATTACCCATAGCATGGATTTTCCACAATCACTAAACACCAGCAAGTGGGGTGTTCACGATGAGTATGTGTTCGATAAATTTTTTGATGAATTACAACAGACAACAGGGCCATTCTTCAAAATAATGATGACACAAAGCAGTCACGAGCCGTTTGACGTCCCGATGAAAACGGTTATACCGGCAGTGGATGAAGTTCATAAGTTTCTGAATTCAGCTTTTTATACCGACAGTTGTTTTGGAAGTTTTATCGACCGGGCAAAACAAACAGCGTGGTGGGAAAATACGCTAATTGTTGTTACGGCTGATCATGGCCATATTTATCCCGATAACCACGGAGTATCAAACCCGGATAGGTTTAAAATTCCTATGTTGTGGTTAGGCGGTGCCTTGTCGGTCCGGGACACAGTTATTCAGACGGTTGCCGGACACCCTGATATTCCAAATACAATTCTGGGACAGTTTGGAATGTTTGAGAAGGATTTTAGGTTCAGCCGTGATATTTTAAGTGCTTCTTACAACCCGTTCGCTGTCTATGTATTCAACAACGGTTTCGGTGTGATCAAGCCCGGTAAACTTGTAATTTTTGACAATGTTGCCAACCGTGTTATTAGGGACAACGGCAAGCCTTCGGTAGAAGACCTTGACCATGGCAAAGCGTACATGCAACAGGTCTATTGGGATTTTAATTCCCGCTGACCCCGCCTTTTCCATTGGTTGGATAGCCAGAAGCACAGATAGAACATAACAAAGAAAAGCGGGATTGACACCAGTGACCATACTCCGACCCCAATCGCGAGGGCAAGCCCCGCTTCTTTTAAAAGTAACCACGGGTCATTTCTGAGCATAGACAACAACTGATCTGTCGAATATGGGAATGGTCTGAGGTCGAAGAGATAGATCCCGGCTTGAATAAAAGGGATAATAAGGATGAGTTGAAGGGGAGCAATTAAATAATTGACCAGTTGGATAACAGGTATGTTGAGTCGGAACAAAAACGCCGCCGCAAAGCACAGCAACGTAGTTACTCCAAATACCGGGAAGATACCCAGAATTACCCCAAAGGCGAATGTCAGAGCAAGTTTGCGCGGAGTCAGGCCTTGATAAAGAGCCTGAGCCAGGACATTTTTAACGTAATTCTTGTTGAACTTCATACCAACAAATTACCCGGAAACTTCTTAAGTCAGACGGTGTAATTCTTTCAAAGATGCAAATAGATCCAATGAGATCCGAAGTAAGTAAAGGTGAGCTGCCAATCAGGTGGGTTACAGCAATAAAAAAGGGAAGCTGTTAACTTCCCTTTTTTATTTAGTCTATTACTCTTTCGACTTTAATAGTTTCATCGCTTTAGCCTTTACCATATCGCGGTCGGCTGTAATGGTTGGATCGCTGTAAACGTGCTGGGAAATCTCAGCGACGACAACTTTTTTGAATCCCAACTTATCAGCGATATGTTCACAAAATACAATCTCGCTGCGGAACACCTGACCATCCATTTTCATGAGCTGAATCAGGTGATAAAGGTGCTCGAATTTTTCATCGGGAGTCAGCGAGTCTATTCGGCCAATCGGCTTCGGGCTCTTGAGCATCGTGTCTATATCTTCTTTGCTAATTCCGTTGGCTTCACCAATGGTATGGATCAGTTTAGATTCACGAGCGGCAACATTGGTGTCACTAGCAGCCAGGTTGATAAGAACGTTTAATTCTGCTTTTTTGTCAAAAATCATAGTTGCGTGTTGGTTTGGGGTACAAATTTTGTAAAATGTACACTGAATTTTAGTGTAAAATACGATGTTTTCGTACATCGGCAAAATTATTCGCGCTGAAGAACACGCATGCAACCATTACTGTTATGTCCTGTCTTTAAGTCAAATTATAAGTAGATATGAAGAATATATTGGCAATTACCTTGGTTGTTACCGGTCTGTGGGCTCAGGCACAGGAAACTCAAACCCGAAGTGTGGGATCCTTTACCGGCGTAAAGGCCGAGGAAGGTATTGACGTGTTCCTGAAAAAGGGAACCAAGGAAGGTGTTCGGGTGGAGGTAACCGGCACTAGCCTTGAAAATGTAATCACTGAGGTGTCAGGAAGCTATTTAAAGGTACATATGCGGAGTGGAGACTACCGGGGTAGTGTGAACGCCAAGGTGTATGTGACCTATGTCAGGATAAACAAGTTATCGGCAAGTTCCGCAGGTAGTGTTTTCTCGGAAGGCATTCTGGAAACTGACGATTTGGAGCTAAGTGTCTCCAGTGCCGGCAATGTGGACCTTACCCTAAAGGCAGGTACAGTAGAAGTAAGTGCCTCTAGTGCCGGTGAGGTGGAATTGAACGGAACAGCGGACTTAATCATAGCCGAGGCCAGCAGTGCCGGGGAAATTGATGCCTATGATCTTGCCTCGAAAAAAGTAAAGGCCGAAGCCAGCAGCGCGGGTTCTATCAAAGTTTCTGTTACCGATGAATTGGATGCACACGCCAGCAGTGGTGCAAATATTCGCTACCGGGGAAATCCTAACAAGTCAATTACAAACTCCAGCAGCGGAGGTTCGGTAAAGAAATCAAATTAAGCCCCGGGTTGTCGGGGCTCAACGACTACGTGTTTAGTTTTTTTGAGTGAACATAGAAGGGAACATTTGTGTTACCTTTACATACATGTTTTAGCAAAGGATGTCTTCCGTCTATCTTACCGGCGATAAAAATTTTTGGGTAATCTTTCTGGTAATTATCCTACGGTACGTTGTGCTCGCCGCTGTGGCATTTGTGATTTTTTATGTAACCCTGAGAAATAAAACCCGGTTCAAAAAAATTCAGACGGCCTTTCCAACCAGACGAGACTATTTACGTGAAGTTCTCTACTCTTTTCTCACTGCGGCGATTTTTGCGGCGATCGGTTTTATTGTGTTCGCAACACCTCTTTCTGATTATACGCTGGCTTATTGGGATATTGAAAAATACGGCGTACCCTACTTTCTCTTTAGTATTTTACTGATGATTCTGGTTCACGACACGTATTTCTACTGGACCCACCGGTTGATGCATGCCAAATCTGTCTATCGGTTCGTACACAGGGTCCATCACCTTTCTACCAATCCGTCGCCATGGGCTGCACTGGCTTTTCATCCGCTCGAAGCGATTATTGAAGGAAGTGTGATTGCCATAATAGCGTTCCTATTTCCTGTTCATCCACTTGCTATCGGCATATTCTTATTGTTTATGATGATTTATAATGTTTACGGTCATCTGGGATACGAACTTTACCCAAAGGGTTTTTCGCGAACAAGGTTAGGAAAGTGGATTAATACCTCCGTTAACCACAACCAACATCATCAGACCTTCCAGGGCAATTATGGCCTTTATTTTCTATGGTGGGATCGTTGGATGGGTACAATTCATCCGAACTACGATAAACTGTTTGAAGCTACGAAGTCCAGCGAAGGTGACCGGGGTACAGCCAGGGATTCACACGAATCCGAAACATTGTTCATTAAAAATTAACGGGTTATACTATCAATTTTTTCAAGTATCATTCTGTTAAACTGTTTCTCCGCAAACGTGTTCGGTCTCCTGGAAGTTTGGACCTCTGCCCGGTTGTGACCTCACAATTTCGAACTGGCGAAATTCCGCCTAAAAGCCACTCGAAAACATCAGGAACTGCATTTTTAACGGCTCTGTTCCCAGCCTTTGAAGCCGGAGAAAGGAAGAATTGCAAAAAGGACGAACGGCTTTGTAAAATGAACCCGCTGCAAACGTGTTCTTAACAAAAAATTAAAAATGTGGATTATTTTTTAATGCCGTTTCGAAAATTCCAATAGTTTTGGAAACAAATAGATCAAAATTTCAACCACCTATGGCGCAATTACGATTTGATGCTCTAAAAAAACTGAGCAACCGTCCCCGAGTTCACGTTGACCTTCCCAGCCCGAACGTCTCCAAATTTTATGGAGAAAATGTTTTTGGCGCGGAACAGATGCGTGCATCACTTTCACCGGCTGTCTTCAAGAGAGTTAGCCAGGCTATCAAAAACCACGAGAAAATTGATGAAACTACTGCCGATGCAGTAGCATCTGCCGCAAAGTTGTGGGCAATGACAAAGGGTGCGTCGCATTTTACGCACTGGTTTCAGCCGATGACCGGAGGGACTGCAGAAAAACACGATTCGTTCTTCGACGCTATTTCTGGTATAGAGAAATTCAAAGGTAGTGAGTTAGTGCAGCAAGAGCCCGATGCTTCTTCATTTCCAAGTGGCGGTATACGAAGTACGTTTGAGGCACGTGGTTATACGGCGTGGGATCCTACTTCGCCTATGTTTCTATATGGCAAGACGCTTTGTATTCCAACCGTGTTTGTATCCTATACAGGTGAAACCCTGGATGCGAAGGCACCTTTGCTGAAGGCATTGAAGGCAGTTGATTTGGCTGCAACGAAAGTTTGCCAGCTTTTTGATAAAGATATCCAGCACGTTGTAGCGTCCCTGGGCGCGGAACAAGAATATTTTGTTGTTGACAAGGCTTTGTTCGATGCACGTCCGGACCTGGTAATGGCCGGGAGGTCTGTGTTTGGTCATGCGCCAGCCCGCGGGCAGCAAATGGAAGACCATTACTTCGGGTCTATACCACCACGTGTATATGATTTCATGAAGGAATTTGAAATTGAATCGTGGAAACTTGGTATCCCGGTCCGCACTCGTCACAATGAAGTAGCACCAAGTCAATTCGAGGTCGCACCGTTATTTGAAGAAGTAAACGTAGCCAATGACCACAACCAGCTGATTATGGACGTGATGTCCAGAGTCGGTGATAAGCATAACCTGAAAGTATTGTTTCATGAAAAACCTTTTGCCGGTTTAAATGGATCAGGAAAACACAACAACTGGTCGCTCATCACGGACACAGGAGTTAACCTGTATGCTCCAACCAGCAGTGCGCGCGATAACCTGATGTTCCTCACATTCTTCATTACCACTATCAAAGCTGTTCATGAGCATGCTGACCTGCTTCGTGCAAGTATTGCTACTCCTGGTAACGACTTCCGGCTTGGCGCCAATGAAGCCCCTCCGGCTATTATGTCTGTTTTTATTGGTTCTCAAATGACTTCTGTTCTTGATGAGCTGGAGAAAAAAGGAGGTAATGTCAAGATTGAGAAAGGCGATAACATGTACATGAAGCTCGGTATCGATCAGATTCCTGAAATTATTCTTGATGCTACCGATCGTAACCGCACCTCACCCTTTGCCTTTACGGGAAACAAATTTGAATTCCGCGCAGTAGGTGGAAGCGATAACTGTGGTAATGCGATGGCTGCGTTGAATACCATTGTCGCGGATCAGTTAGACAAGTTCCATGCTGAGGTTACCAAACAGATTGAAAAGGGGGAAGAAAAGCGTTTGGCTGTTGTGAATGTGCTTCGCGCTTATATTAAGGAGTCAAAAGATGTGCGTTTTGAAGGAGATGGATACTCAGAAGAATGGGTGACTGAAGCAGCAAAGCGGAAGTTGGGCAATGTTAAGAACATGGTGCGCGCGCTTGATGCTTACCTGACAAAGAAATCAGTTGATTTGTTTGAAAAGCACGGGGTGATGAGTCACAAGGAAAATGAAGCCCGCGTTGAAATAAAGCTTGAGTCGTATATCAAGCGTGTTCAGATAGAGGCCCGTGTGATCGGTGACCTGGCTATGAACCATATTGTGCCAACCGCCATTGCCTATCAAACCAAACTGATCACGAATGCAAATGGGTTGAAGGGATTGGGAGTTGATAACAGCACCGTTGTTCAGACCATCAAGGAAATCTCCGGACATATTGATGCTATCAAGAACAATGTTCGGGCTATGGTTGAGGAGCGGAAGCGAATCAATAAAATTACCGATACGCACAAGCGGGCAATTGCTTATTGTGATGATGTGAAGGAGAAATACTTTGAGACCATTCGCGATTCAGTAGATAAACTTGAATTGCTGGTTGACAATGAGGATTGGCCTTTGGTTAAATACAGGGAACTGTTGTTCCTGCGCTAACGATAAACTCTGCGGCTTAAACCTAAACCTGTGGAAAAAAGCGGGTTCCTTTGTTGGAATCCGCTTTTGCTTTGTATAGGTTGTCACTCAAATAACGATTTGTCACTATGCCTATTCGTGGACTTTATTTTCTGTTTCTTTTTACACTTTGTGGTGCGTCAATTTTTGCTCAGAAGAAAACGACCGCTAAAATTGATCAATTGGTAACCAAAGCGGCTGCAGAAGCGCATTTGTCGTTTCTTGCAGCAGACGAAATGCGTGGTCGTAATACGGGTTCACCCGAGATCGATATTGCCGCAAATTACCTGGCGGCACAATTTAAGTTGCTGGGAGTGAAGTCGGTTCAGGGAGCTTCGAATGGATATTTTCAGCCTGTTGAACTTGTAGAAATCAAGGCCCCTGCTGCGGCCGTGTTTATTCTTGGATCAGACACTTTCAAATTGAATAATGATCTGCTATTTGTCAGCGGCGGAAGTATCAGGCAGGAGAAGGAGGTAGTATTTCTTGGATATGGATCAACAGATGACTTTTCCAAGACTGATGTGAAGGGGAAAATTGTGGTCACCTACGCCGGAACCAGAACCACAGCAAATGCCGTACAGGCAATGTTAACAGACACGCCACAAAAGAATCAGCTGGCGTATTCCAGAGGCGCTACAGCTCTTATCGAAATCATGGCTTTTCCCGGATTACCCTGGCAAGGTATGGTTAAATTTATTTCCGGCGACCGGATGATCACAAGCAAAGATGGGGTAGATACATTTCCCCATTTATTCATGAAGAATAGTGAGGCTCCGGGTATTCAGAGTTTACTGAATTCAAAAAAGGGAACTGGTAGCCTGTACGTTCAAAGTAACCCAAACAAAGTAATAAAAGCTAAAAATGTTATTGGCGTAGTTGAAGGAACTGACCCAGTTCTCAGGAATGAATACATTGTTCTCACGGCCCACTATGATCACGTTGGTGTTAAGAAAAACAGCAGCCCGGACTCCATTTATAACGGTGCCCGCGATGATGGAATCGGGACGGTTGCATTGCTCCAGTCCGCAAATTTTCTGAGTAAGAATCCGTCGAAGCGATCGGTAGTCCTATTAGCGGTGACAGGTGAGGAAAAGGGTTTGCTGGGGAGCGAATGGTATGCAAATCACCCGTTGTTTCCATTGAATAAAACCGTGTTCAACCTGAATTGTGACGGTGCGGGGTATAATGACAAAACCATTGTCTCCATTTTTGACTTCAACAGAACTGGCGTAGATGCATGGGTTAATCAGGCATGTAAGGCCTACGGACTCATTCCCAAGGGTGACCCCGCCCCGGAGCAGAATTTATATGAACGATCTGATAATGTCAATTTCGCGGTGAAGGGTGTGCCTGCCATGAATTTTGCCCCCGGTGTGAAGGCCTTCGATCAGGAACTTTTTTTGTATTACCACCAACCAGCAGATGAAGTCAGTTCGCTTGACATGGAATACCTCGAGCGTTATTACAGGGCCTTTGTATATACTGCCTCTCTGATTGCTAATGCGACTGAACGTCCTGTCTGGAAAAGCGGGGACCGGTTTGAAGAAGCAGGAAAAATTCTATATGGCAAGTAAATTATTGGGAGGAAACGTTTTCCTGTACGAAGCGTTCTTGTATCATTGTCATGATGGCTTCCTGAATTAGCTCTGGATTGCTCCACGGTACAAAATGATCCATGTCTTCTTTCACAACAAATTGTACGGGAGCACTCGTCACCATTTTACGAACGAAGTCCGCATTGCCTGCCGGCACCAAAGAATCTTTGAGGCCCTGAATAACGATCACCGGGCATTTTATTGCCGACCATAGAGGAAGCATTTTTTCAAGTTCCGGCTTCAAGTGATAGATTTCTTCATTAGAGGCGCGCAAGGAGCGTGGCAATAGCCAGCTGAGAAAGGGAGTAGCCAATGGAGCGCGGAACCATGTTTCATTTGGTTCCAGTTCCGGATCAACAGAGCCGGCAACGATGATTAGTCCGTCTACCAAATCAGGATAATCGATCGACATTCGTGCAATCAGTGGCCCCCCCAGTGAATGTCCCACGAGGATGATGGGCCGGCTCCCTTTATACTTTTCAAGAATAGGCCTGAGTGTCGCTGACTGGTTCTTCAACGAGGCTTCCCCCTGGCCAAAATTTGAATGACCAAAGCCGGGCCTATCGGCCGAGATCAGCAGGGAAGTATTTAGTAAGGTGGTGTCTGTTAAAAAGTGGATGAAGGCACTTAAGGAACCAGGGGAGCCATGGACAAACAAAACCAACGGTTTAGACTCATCTCCGGCTTTGACATAGTGAATTTCGCGGGTACCTACTTTGTAACTGTGCTGAGTGCCTTTTACATTCCTTTCAGCGAAATAGGTAGTCACTTCCTTGTGACTCATCCGAAAGGTCATACACGAATGCAGAAATACCGGAAAAGAAAGTCCTGATACAATAAGCAGCCATTTCAAACTCCTCCTGAAAGGGAAGGGCATCATTACTGAATATTAAGAATCTTTTTGTATTGGGTACTGTCGTGAAGCAAGGCGGTAGCTTTTTTGATATCATTATCGTATTTGAATCCCGCTTCGATACTACCTTTTTCCAGGTGATAGTGAGATACAATTTGTTCTTCCAACAGCATCTTGATTTCATCTTTGTACAATAGCAGTTCGTTCTTTTTACTTTCCGTAACCCTGGTCTGAATAAGATCAAGGTGATTCTTCAAATCAGCATAGTACTTTTCTTTCTTTGCTTCTTCGTTTAACTGTTGCAGCTGGAATTCCAGATACGATTTGTAAGCATAGTTCTTATCCTTCATCCACGTAACAAAATGCTGATAGTCTTCATCAGTAAGTGCAAATGTTTTTGAATCCACCGGCTGCGGATGTTTAAAGGCATACTGGTTGGTGTAGTCAAACAAAAAACCTTTCTCAAACAGGACTTGTGTAAGCGTATGGGCTTCACTCGTTTCAGTCAGAATATCCGGATCGATGCCGCCGCCATCATAAACTGTGCGGCCGTTCGTAGTTTTGAATATCCTCTTTAGTGAATCCGGAATTGCCCCTGCGCTGCCATCATCTCTGCGGTGGGTGTAATCCAGTACTTGAATGCAACGGCCTGTAGGGGTATAGTATTTTGCTGTCGTAACCTTTAGCTGTGAGTTATAGGAGAGTGGCCGGCTAACCTGAACCAACCCTTTTCCATAGGACTTTTCTCCTATGATTACACCCCGATCATAATCTTGTAGCGTACCGGCAACAATTTCCGATGCTGAAGCACTTCCACGATTAATTAGTACAGTAACGGGAATTTCAGTATCAACGGGTGTATTAAGTGTTTCATAGTTCAGATTGTTCTCGGGTATTTTTCCTTTCGTACTAACTACCAGCTTTCCTTTTGGCAGGAAAAGGTTGGTGATGTTCACCGCTTCAATCAGAAGACCACCCGGGTTTCCGCGAAGGTCAAGCACCACACTTTTTGCGCCTTGCTCCTTCAGAATTGTAAGTGCATTCTTCACTTCTTTAGCCGCGTCAGGCGTAAAATCTGTCAGTTGAATGTAGGCAACATCTTTTCCGATGAGACCGAAGTACGGGACGTTGTGAAGTTTTATTTTTTCGCGTTTGAACTCAAGGCGGATAGGTTTGTCTACCCCAATTCGTTTAATGGTTAAACTTACCGGTGTTCCTACCTGGCCCTTCATCAGTTGACCGGACTCTTCTCTTGAGAGTTTGGTAAGGTCGATGTCGTCAATCTTAACTACTTCATCGCCTATTTTCAGACCTCCTTTTTGAGCACCGTAACCTTCCATGATCATCGTCACGATAGTCCGTTTGCCAATCTCACGGGTTACTGCACCAATTCCACCATACTGCCCCGTGTTGGTTGTTCTGAAGTCTTCCACTTCATCCTCCGGAATGTAATTTGTATAGGGATCCAGCGAAACCAGCATGGCATCAATGCCGGTGCGAATAAGTCGGTTGGGATTTACCTCATCCACATACAAGGCATTCACTTCCTTGAACAGGGTGGCGAAAATGTCGAGGTTCTTGGCAATTTCGAAGTAGCGCTCAGCAGGCTTGCTGAAGGAAAACGCAAAAGCAACGGCCAAAACGGATACTGATATGTAGATAAACCGCTTTTTCATGTGTAATGATTTCGTACTAAAAACGCAGGTAAAGGCTAAATGTATGCGCTTAAATCACCTATGGAAAATTAATGATTTAGCTGGTCATAATTTGATGTGAAGGTATGGATTTTGGCCGGCAGTTAATTGCAATCTCTGAGAAATGTGTTAACTCCAGGCTTTTCGAAGAAATCGCAGCCAGTTGCCATGCATAACCATCGTTATATCTTCTTTTTTGTACCCTCTTCGGGCTAACATGTCCGGTATGCGTTGAAGGTCCGCAATGGTCTCCAGATCGTACGGGCTTTGTTCTTTGCCATAGGCGCCATCCAGGTCGGAACCAATTCCGATGTGCGCGGCATTTCCAGCCAGCTGGCAAATGTGGTCCATATGATCAATCACGGTCTCCAGCTTACAATTCATTTCCTTCGGTGTTGATACGCCTTTTACCCAGTTAGGAACCATCATCCAGGCATCCAAGACTCCACCGATCACGGCACCCCGGGAAATGAGTTCCTTGAGCTGATCATCATTAAATTGTCGGTTGTGGTTTACCAGAGCTCGGCAATTGTGGTGGCTTGCCCATACAGGCCCATGATGATTGTCCATAGCTTCCCAAAAGCTGTCATCACAAAGGTGAGTTGCATCGAGGATGATGTTATGCCGCTCCATTTCTTTCAGTAATTCCTTGCCTTGCTTTCCCATGCCTCCGGTTGCATTGGTACCCTGTGCGTATCTTCCTGGTCCGTAATGGGCAGGTCCAAGGGCACGTAGCCCGGATTGGTGTGCCTCTTCCAGGTGTTTCAGCGTAACGATGGAATCCGCTCCTTCGAGGCTTAGAATGTAACCAATGGGCTTACCGTCATTTGGCGTTCCATCTGTCCAGGCGGCGACGTGCTTCTCCAGATCAATCAGTGTGGTTATTTGTATCAATTCTCCATCCTCCTCCATTTGGCGATACCAGGCGAGCTGCCCCTGCGTTTGGGCCCACGCCTGGTGTGGAGAATGCCAGCCGGGCAGCGGGTTATCAGGGGCGACATATCGCGCAATCTGGGTAGCAACGACGAGCCCGATGTTTCCTTTTCTGAGTTCAGGGAAGCACACGACATTGTTTCCACGATCAGCCTTATCGGTCATTCCTCTTTCGCGATCTCTGATTTCCTGGATAGGTTTCCGCAGGTCGCGATTCCACTCCATCGCATTCATACTCAAATCAAGGTGTGCATCAATGGTGAACATTGTTATAAGAGGTTTAGTCGTAACACTTTGTTAAAAATACATCCGGTGCCGATCGTCAGATGGTAATTTTTCTGGTACGGGATGAGGTCTTCCAATAGGTTGTAATTCGGTTATCCTCAATGAGTGCAGCCTGATCATGTAGCGCCACCGTTGGGCAAATGTGAACAGGAACGCCGTAGAGGACATCTCCAATCTGATAGGTTCTGTCATCCTCGATGCCGAGAACAAGGTGCTCTTCGCTTTGCCCCAATGGCTTTAGTCCTGGAGCATTGAGAAATGCTACTCGCTGACCGAGTGGATTTTCAGCGGCAATGGCCTTGTGGCCGAGATCAACACAAATAGAGTTAGCGGATGGTTTTGAGATAATCCGGGACACTACCAAAGCGGCACAGGAAAATTGTTGTTCCGGAAGGGTATCCTGATACCCCTTGTCCCAATAGATGAAGGTTCCCGGACTGCACTCCACCTCCTCACGCTTACAATGAATAGAATACGTGGGGGTACCGCCGGCGACAATTTTTAGTTCTGCGTTGAAGTTTTTCCGAATGTCATCTTTCACGGACACTACGTGGGCAAATGATTCGTCACATTTGTTCTTTCGAATGGCGAAATCGGTATCGCGCAGATGGCCATCATAGGCATGCAAGCCGATGATAGAAATTCCTTTCAAGGCCCTGCCTCTATCGAATAGTGATGGCGCCAGTGTGGGAGTAATGCCGGTTCTGTTCATGCCGACATTGAGATCAATGTAGACTGGAAGGGAAGAACCTTGCTGCCCAAAAGCATCAGCGATCTGTATTGCGGCTTCCAGGTTGTCAATCAGGCAGGAGAACGATGTTGAGGGATATTGATTTACCAGCGAAACAAGCCGCTTGATTTTTGGGCCCACCGGTTGATAGGCAAGCAAGACATCGGGAGCACCTGCCTGTGCAAGCATTTCTGCTTCTGCAATGGTAGCACATTTGAACTTTTTTATTCCGGCGTTCAGCAACAATTCGCATACCTGTAAAGACTTATGCGTTTTGACATGGGGTCGCAACCTGTCAATGCTTTTGATGCTATTGATAAGGGTATTGATATTATCACCTATACGGTCGCGGTAAACAACCAGCGCGGGTGTGTCCAGTTCATCAATATTGTCAATTCGATACCATTGTTTTTCAGTTGCCATACGTTATGCTAGTTCAAACACCGCCTCAATTTCAACGGGAATATTGTCAGGCAGAGATCCCATCCCGACCGCGCTTCTAACACCAATTCCATTTTCCTCACCCCATACCTGAGCAAACAGTTCACTACAACCATTGATGACATAGGGGTGTCTTTCGAAATCGGAGGCACAGTTGACCATACCGAAAACTTTTATAACCCGCCTGATTCTGGCAAGACTCCCAAGATTTGTCTTAAGTGTAGAGAGGATAGCTAATCCTACTTGGCGTGCGGCGAGTTTCCCTTCATCCATGGTAAGGTCGGTACCAACGCGTCCGATGATAAGTGATTTGTCTTCTTTCACCGTACCATGGCCGGATACATAAACGAAACTGCCCGCTATTAACAGCGGTTTATAAACGCCTAACGGTGTCGGGGCAGGCGGTAGGGTGAGATTAAGCTGATCAAAGCGTTCGTCGGGAGTAAGTATTGCCATTGTATACTGGTTTAATCTATTCGGTTTAAGCCTTCAAATTTCAGGAAGGTATATTGGGTTAAATAGTACGCTTCAGACGCTATGTCGTTCGTCCGATTGTTTTTCGTTAGCTGGTTTATTGCAGATACGATATCGTCATTACTCCGGCGAGCCCCACCACAGCAACTATAGTTTCCATAAGCGACCATGATTTGATTGTATCTTTTATACTCAGATTAAAATATTCCTTAAAAAGCCAGAATCCGGCATCATTGACATGCGAGAACATAAGACTTCCGGCACCGATAGAAAGCACCATCAGATTTGGATCGACGTCCGGCCGATTCATCACGGGCATGATAATTCCGGCTGCGGTAAGTCCGGCTACAGTCGCTGAGCCAACACAAACCCGGATTACACAAGCTATGGACCATCCCAGCAGCAGAGGATGTACATCCAGCCCGTTTAGGAGAGCGCCAATCTCATTACTTACCCCACTATCGGTAAGTATTTGTTTTAGCGTTCCAGCCCCACCCATGATTAACAAAAGCATAGAGATGTCTTTAACCGCATCCGCATATATATTCATCACTTTTTTCATTGACATACCTAATCGGAGACCTAACGTATAACTGGCTACCGCCAGCGAAATGATCATTACTATTGCGGCATCACTGAAAAATGAAATAGTTGTTTTTAATATTCCAGGTTCTGTTACCACGTTCGCCAGAATTGTTGTTACTGCGATAAGGATAACGGGCAGCATAGCCGAAAATATGCTTATCGCTAAAGGAGGCAATTGGTCTTCGGGCAATGACTCAGATCTGAACGTACTCAACGGATTAGAGTCGATGTTTTTCAAAAACTTTGCGAAAACCGGACCTGCGATAATAACGGTTGGAATTCCGATCAGTATCCCGTAAAAAAGCGTTATTCCCATGTCGGCGTTAAATTGGGCAACGAGCGCGGTAGGCGATGGGTGAGGAGGCAAAAATCCATGTGTTACTGAAAGTGAAGCAAGCATTGGAACACCAATATAAACAGCAGGTAATTTGTATTTATAGGCAACCGAAAATATCAGCGGAATAACCAGCACGAAGCCTACATTGTAAAACAAGGGAATACCTATGATGAAGCCAGTGATCATCAATGCCCAATGAATATATTTCTCACCAAAAAATTTCATCATTCCGGTCGCAATCTGCTGGGCTGCTCCGCTTTCTGCTGCAAGTTTCCCCAGCATAGCTCCGCAGGCAACGACAATAACCAGGGAACCTAGCATGTCACCAAGACCTTTTTGAATGGAGGCAGTTATTTTGGTTACCTCAATTCCTAACATCAGGCCCGCCATGATTGAAACGATCAGAAAGGCCAGGAATGCATTAATCTTAAATTGTGTGATTAGCAGAATGAGAATGCCGATACAAAACAGGATGATAATGATGGACATGCGCGGTTAAGTTTGGTAAAGCCGGGTTGGCACTAAAACGAAATGTAAGGAAAAATTTCTTTTTTTGAGTTCCCCTCCTGGAAGATTACCTTTTGAGGGGTGGGGGAAGAGGTATAGGGTATAGAGGTTAAGGTATAGAGGTATAGGGTATAGGGGAATAGGGAATAGGTGGTTGGTAGAAATAATGTTACTTAATTAAATTAGATTAACGAAACCATTAACCATTAACCATTAACAATTACTCATTCACCATCTGATAAGGGCAGAGGCCCACGTGAATCCGCTGCCGAATGCTGCCAGGCAAATGAGGTCGTTCTCTTTGATTTTTCTTTCCGCCCAGGCTTCACTCAATGCAATGGGTATCGACGCGGCAGTGGTGTTTCCGTATCGCATAATGTTGTTATAAACCTGATCGTTTGAAAGCTCAAGCTTTTCCTGGATGTACTGGCTGATGCGCAAATTGGCCTGATGGGGTACCAGCAGGTTAATGTCTGTACGATTCAGGTTATTGGCTTTTAACGCCTCGTCGATGACTTCCATAAATCGAACAACAGCATGTTTAAATACCTGGTTTCCGTTCATAACAACTTTGAAGGAAGTGGTGTCGAGAATTTGGTCAGGCTGTCTTTCACTGTGCGGCCGGCTGCTGCCCGGATCCTTTACGTAAAGTTCTTCTGCAAAATGTCCGTCTGAATGAAGATGGGTTGAAAGAATCCCAGGTTTGCTGGCAGGCGTCAACACTACGGCTCCGGCACCATCACCAAAAATTACGGCAGTGTTTCTCCCCCGCGTGGTAATATCCAGAGCTGTTGATTGTATTTCTGCCCCGACAACGAGTATGGTATTGTACATCCCGGTCTTGATAAACTGATCTGCGACAGATAAGGCATAAATGAAACCTGAGCAGGCATTTCGAATATCAAGCGCTGCAATTTTTCCGTCAAGTCCAAGCTCACGTTGTAACAACACACCTGAGCCCGGGAAGAAATAGTCTGGGGTAATGGTAGCAAAAACAATAAAGTCGATATCTTTTTCGGTAAGGCCAGCGCGTTCCAGCGCCATACGGGATGCCTTGGCCGCCATATTGGCCACGGTGTCTTTTGTTGGGTCGATCCACCTTCTTTCCTGAATACCGGTGCGTTCAACGATCCAGTCGTTGTTCGTGTCCATCAGGGTGGAGAGGTACTCATTCGTGATTACCGTTTCGGGAACATGATGGCCAAGGCCAACGATCTTGGAATAGCGCATTTGATTGAGTTAGGGTGTGCTAAGTTAAATAAATGTTAACAAAATCATTGTTTGACCTTGCAAGGTTGCGTGGGTTTAGACTCATTTTCTCGATGAAGTCCTCGCATTTTTCTGGAAGGTCAATCGTGGATTCGGGGTAGCCTCCTTTGCGCCAGGTCAGGATTGATCGAATCGGTTTTGATTTTGGAGTGAGCGTGAGAGAAGCGAAAGGCACAAGTGAGCTTCACACATTGCCACCCACAACACTAGCGTCATCTCAGGCATTTATTAAAGAGGGTTGAAATTTATGTACTCGGTCTGGTCTGAGTCTTCTAAAAAAACTTACTGGTTCAGGGTTTCGCAGTGGCCGTTGTGCTGGGGAACCAGGACCTTTTAACAGGCACAAGTGAGCAGCGCGCGTGGCAGTACCTTGCGCCAGTTCAGGGCTCTGTTCAATTGAATGCCTGTATTTTGAAAAAAGTGCAAACCGTGGAGTCTTAGAGGAGTCTTAGAGCAGTCTTAGAGGAGACTGGACGAGGAAAATGGATTAGTACAATACGAAAAACGAAACGCCTGGCTATCAGCCGCGCGCAACAGTACCTCACGCCGGCTTGGGGTACTCAATAGAGATTACGGTTTCTGGAACATGATGGCCAAGGCCAACGATCTTGGAATACGATTGATGTTAGCGTGTGCTAAGGTAAAGAAATGTTACCAAATGAGCATTCAGCGGGCTTAGAGGCACGATTAACTATCTTTACTTACCCATACATTCGGGCGCCCACAAATCAACAGCTAGTACGGACTCAATCCTTTTTCAATAAACTCATACAAAGAGTGTTTGAAGGTATGAAACACTTTCTGGAAGGAATCCAGTTCATCCATGATCCCACCGTGTTCCTTGTAGTAGTCCGTATCTGATTCCTTGAGGTCCTGCAGCATGTGGGCTAGTTTGCCCTCATGATCCCTTAGTTTCTTGCGGAGAATATCTACCAATTCACCATTGTAGTAGGTGATCAGGTTTTGAAAATGATCAATCTGCTTTTTAAACTCAACCGCAGACGAAGTAGGGGCATATTTGTCCAGGAGATTCTGGAAGAAGGAAAGTTCACGTTTCCAAAGGGCAGTTGCTGAAAGCCACTCCAGCGTCTGCCGGTGCATATCCAACAGGCTGGGCTGAAGAATATATTTTCCGGTTGAACCTAATACGGAGATCATAGAATAATTTTTTGGTGCACTGCAAGAATGAAGATTAGACGTACTAAATGAAGGAGAAGTGTCATGTAATAGGCTGACATTTGTCAGCAGGTTCCTGATAAAAAAAACCTGAAATTGATAGTCAATGATCGGCACATTAAACAGCTACCAGATTGCAAATCTTTTGCGAAGTGAGGTTGTTGGACGGATCGGGTGTTCAACAAAAGGCAAAACCTATGTGGTGCCTATTGCCTATTTTTTCAACGGTAAGGACATTTACGCCCACACAAAGGAAGGCCTCAAGACAGAAATGATGCGTCAAAATCCGGACGTCTGCTTCGAAGTGGATCGTATTGAGAACATGGCGAACTGGCAAAGCGTAATTGTCTGGGGCAAGTACGAAGAATTAAAAGGCAAGAAAGCTGAGGAGGCATTGCAAGGGTTGGTTAACCGGATTCACCCCATATCCAGCAGTGAAGTGTCGGTACCCCGCCATGGACTGGAAAGACCTCATACACCCGTGAATCCCCAAATTAAACTCGTAGTCTTTCGTATACGCGTCGAGAAAGCTTCAGGTAAATATGAAAAGCAGTGACGTCCCGACCCGAAAAAATCACAATTTAATCAGCTTCTTCAACCGTCTTTAGATTATCATCCGGCACCCGATCAATCAACTTGTTGTAAGGATCAATCCCGGCTTTCTCAGGTTTTCCATCAATAACAAATTCAAGTTTATGTTCTCCCGGAGTAAGCCAGTGCTTCTTCAGATACATGGGTATCTTTTTTTTCATCCCCAACTCATTCTTGCCGTCTTCGGCAAAGATTCCGATATCAATCAGGTCTTGGCCGGATCCAGTTCCTTTTTCGCCACCTAATCCGTCATAATAAATTTTTTTCATTTGAACCGTCAACGTTACTTTGTATTTCTCTCCTTCCAGTTTTTCATAAATGGCATCGGTGATCCGGTTTTCATAGAGTGTTATCTTCTCAAAAGCATCTTCGATAAAATACTTCACGGAGTCAGGTGTGGCAGTTTTAATGTAGCTGTACCATTCGTTTGATGTTGGAAAGGGAGGTTTTTGACGGAATGCAGCCGTATCAATAAATTTTTTAAAAGCGGCGTTTAGTTGGTCTTCTCCGATCATATCCTGCAAGGCGTACAGAACCAGCGAACCTTTGTCATACCAGACATATGACCTGGAATCGTTCTCCAGTAATGTTTCTTCAAACTTGTCTTCGCCTGCCCGGCCTCGCAGGTACCTATCAAGGGAGTATTTCAGCCGGTTTTGCATACAATCTTTACCATACTCATGCTGCAGAACCATAAGCGACGAATACTCAGCCATCGATTCAGAGATCTGATTAGCACCGCGTGTAGCACTTGGTGTTACCTGATGACCCCACCATTGATGGGCCACTTCATGTGCGGTGACATAATACGTATAATCGGTATCGTCCGGATCACTGTAGTCAGCCACCCACCCAAAACTTTCGGTATAGGGAACAGTATTTGGGAATGACTGCGCGAAGCCAGCATATCGGGGAAACTCCAGTATCCGGATTTGTCGGTATTGATACGGACTAAAATTCCTGGCAAAATAATTCAGTGAAGCTTTCACTGACTTTACATACCTGTCGAGGTTGTACGTGTGTTGGGGATGATGGAATATTTCGATATTAACTGCTTCGCCGTTTTCACCTTTCCAGGTATCGCGCAGCACGGAATATCGGGCAGAGGAAATGTTAAAGAACAGGTCCATCTCACTATCCATTGTGTACTGATAATATTTGCGACCGTTTTCTTCCCATTCTTTTTGTAGATAACCAGGGGCAACAGCTATCTGATCAGGTGAAGTGCTTAATACTGCCTCAAAGGTTACATAGTCCGCATCGTCATTGAATAACAGGTTGCTGAGCCCCCAGGGATCGGTCTGCGGAGGTGCTACATAGTCTTTTTTAGGTAAGCCATACTTCTTTCTGTCCTTGTCGCTGGTCATTGGATCGCCCGGATATCCGAAGGATGGAAATATTCCAAGATCAAAGAACGTTCCGTTGTAAACGATCTCGCGTCCGACACCGGTGTTGGGGAAACCTTTATATCGGGCATCCATACCAATTTCCATTATTACGGTGTCACCCGGCAACATGGGTTGGGGCATGGTATAGATGAAGAATCGGTTGATTTTGTCTTCAAATAGTAATGTTGAGCTTTCACCATCAATAGTAAGGTTTTCAATAGTTGTGTGGCTGATTGGACTTCCGATATTGAGGATAAGCGAGTCTATTTGATCTTGCGTTTTGTTAACCAGGGTAAAAACCCCGGATGCTTTTGTGTATCGCTCCGCTGGATAGATATCAATGTTTACTTTAACATCGGTGATTTTAGGCTGTGCGGCAAATTCGTACTTCTTGTATTTCTTTTCGAAGTCAGCATTAATTTGTTTGCTTTCTTTATTCGTGCGATAAATATTCAGCACACTTACGTTGTAGTATATGAATGCCCCGCAACCGATCCACATCAACGTAAAAATAGTCAGCGCCGTTGCAGACCGGCCATCAAACCGTTGCCGGGCTATTTTCCACCGGGCGTTAAAACCTGATTCAATACCCCGGTTCCATAAAAGGTTACCTATCACCAGGAACACCGCGCCGAGGCTCAGCCAATACACGTTGAACCAGGCTAGAGGTTTCATAAAATGTCCGAAGCCATTCATGTCCGAGATTACATAACCGGGTATATAGCTGTAGAAAAAAAGGTTGTAGTTCAGTTCTGCGAAATTCCGGAAGCCAAAAAGTGCTACCCAGATACCAATAGAAACGACGTGTCCAATAAACTTGTTATTCACCAGAATATGCACGATGAACGCGAGCATGACCAACTGTATGTATTCCGGAAATTCGATCAGATAGAGATCAGTGAAATACATCCAGAACTCAAAATTGAAATAACCCTTCAGGATTTGGTTCAACATCCCGCAAACGAGCACCAGATTGACCAGCACAAAGCTGATAAGCACGAGAGAGATGAATTTAGAGCCATAGACTACCCAATTTGGTATGGGCAGTGCATCTGCAATGTTTGAATAGTTGACGCTTTTATCGCGATGAACAACTTCACCGGTGTAAAATATGATAATTATAAAGACAAAGATGATGTAGTTAAAATCCTTTACCTCCAGCATGTAATAGGTTAACGGGAGGGAAGGCGTTCCGAACAAAGGAGAGCCGAACCAGCCGTCGAGAAACAGAAAGAGCACACCGGCTAAAAGGATGGAAACAAAGTAGAAATCCTTAATGATGTTCTTGTATTCCAACAGCGCAAGCCTCAACATTTTCCTGAAACAGATAGCGGACGAATAGACCTTTTGAACAACTGGCAGATCTGAAAGCGCGCGACCTTTCTTTTTAACGGGTTCCTCCTTTTTTACTTTACCTGATGAAACCTCCAGCATACTCCTGAATGAAAAGCGGAAGTATGTGAAGGTAAACAGGGCAAGGCTCACGCCAATCCATAAAATTCTATTCCACAAGAAGTTTCCTTCCAACGGAATGAGCATAACATTCTGTTCGGATGGTGTCCAGTATTTGGTGGCATTGTCGTATGTGGTCAGGGCAAAGGGATCAAGGATATCCACCAAGGTTTTATTATCAAGATCCTGTGTGAGTGCATTTGCTAGAAGATATCCTACAAAAAGAATAACACTTCCAACATACGTAACGACGATATTCCGGGTTAGCGCCACTAGCGAGAAGAACACGGTACCGGTAAAGAACAGGTTTGGAAGGCTTAAGACCAGTGTGTTGTATACATAGTGATAGAGAACAAAGGGACCATATTGTTCGGGTTCAATTTCACCGGCGACAACGCCAAGCGGTCCGCCAATCCAGGTCCCTAAATGGTATCCAAAACTTATCAATATCAGAATCACAAAGGATCCAAGGAACCGCCCCAGCAGATATGATTTTTCACGGATGGGATATGCGAAAAAGTAATCCTTGGTTTGATACTCAATATCGCGGTAGACAGGAACGCCCATCACAGCAGACGCGATAAGCATTTCAAAAATACTGAGAATGATCAGAAACTGCCCGATAGCATAAGAGGAGTTGACAAATACTTTCTCGGAAGCCGGGCTATTGCCATAGATACCGCTGACCAGTGCAAAGAGAAATATGACAGCAAAGTATGCCCAGGTAGCCGGGCGCTTAAGTCTGTATCTGACTTCAAACAAAAATATCTTCCAAAACATAGCCGTGACGTTGGGGTGTAATAAATTAAACAGTAACGATGTCCATCTTCTCGGCGATCCTCGAGAAGTATACATCCTCAAGCCCTGCCTCAACAGGTTTGAAGCTCTCATCGGGCTGAATGTCACTTATTACATGGATCTGTGTTTTTCCTGCCTTTAGCTGCGTAGATATAACCTGGAAGGAATTACGAAATGCGGTAAGTTCATTTTTTTCAATACTCTTGCTCCAGATTTTACCTTGAACCGAATCTACCAGCGTATTCGGGTTGCCTTGCGCAATGACTTCACCCAGGCAAATGATGGCCATGTTGCTGCAGAGGTTTGTTACATCTTCAACGATATGGGTAGAAAGGATCACGATGGTATTTTCACCTATCTCACTCAATAAATTATAAAAGCGGTTTCGCTCCGCAGGATCAAGTCCGGCAGTGGGTTCATCGACTATAATAAGTTTGGGATTTCCAATCAGCGCTTGTGCAACCCCGAAGCGTTGTTTCATGCCGCCCGAGTACGTGCCCAGGTTCTTATTCTTCACGTGGGCCAGGTTTACTTTCTCCAGCAAGGCGCCTACAATTTCCTTTCGTTGTTTCTTATCCACGATACCCTTAAGGTCTGCGATGTGGTCCAGCATTGTTTCTGCGGTTACGCGGGGGTATACGCCAAATTCCTGTGGGAGATAACCTAATATTTTCCTAACCTCATGTTTCTGGCGAAGCACATCAAGGGTGCCCAGTGTAACGGTGCCGCTGTCAGCTTCCTGCAGCGTTGCGATGGTTCTCATCAGGGATGACTTACCTGCACCGTTGGGACCAAGCAGGCCAAACATACCCTGATTGATGGTAAGGGAAACGTTTCTTAATGCCTGCACGCCATTCGAGTAGGTCTTACTGAGGTTTTCTATAATCAGTTGCATGCGAGTGTAAAAGGGTTGGTGGTTAAGGAATTTTGAAGATAAGGATTGGTAAGTAATCCAACAAAAACTTCCTTCACAAAGAAATCAAAGCGAATAAGAAATGAATGGCCGTGCATCGTCAGCGTGGCCTTTTGGCTATTTCGGATACCGTCAGGTTCGGTAACCAACCTGGGTTAGATCACCAGGTTTACAATTCGTCCGGGCACGACAATTACTTTCTTGGGGGCCTTTCCTTCGGTCCACTTAAGCACGGCCTCCGATGCGAGTACCAGTTTTTCAATGTCTTCCTTCGGCATATCCAGTGCAAAATTCATTTTTGCGCGCACTTTGCCGTTGATGGAAATGGGGTATTCAAAAGAGTTTTCTTTCAGATACGCTTCGTTGTATGCCGGAAAAGAAGTGTTAAATACGGAATCGGTGTGCCCAGATTTTTCCCAAAGCTCTTCTGCGATGTGAGGGGCAAAAGGGGAGAGGGCAATGACCAGAGGTTCCAGAATGGCACGCTTCGAACATTTCAGCGAACTGAGTTCATGGGTGCAGATCATGAACTCGCTGACGGAAGTATTGAACGAAAAATGCTCAATGTCGTATTCAATTTTCTTCAGCGTCTTGTGTAAAACCTTTAATTCTTCCGGTGACGGTTCATCCTCATGGAGAGTAAGGTTTCCGTTGGAGTCGTGGAAGAGGTGCCAGAACCGCCTCAGAAATTTGAATACCCCATCGATGCCGTGTGTATTCCAGGGTTTCGATAATTCAAGTGGCCCAAGGAACATTTCATACATGCGCAGCGTGTCGGCGCCGTAGTTGTTTACAATGTCATCCGGGTTAACAACATTATAATATCGTTTTGACATCTTGTCAACTTCAGATCCGCAGATATACTTTCCATCTTCCAGGATAAGTTCAATATCGTTCAGATCGTCCCGCCAATTTTTAAACTTCTCAATATTCAGAACATCACCATCCACGAACGTAACATCAACATGTAATGGCGTGACATCATAATCCTTCCTTAGATTGTAAGAGACAAACGTATTCGTCCCATTCACTCGGTAGGCGAGCTTTGAAACTCCCTGAATATGTCCCTGGTTGATAAGCTTCTTAAATGGTTCCTCCGAGTCGACATATCCCAGATCCTTTAACACCTTGCACCAGAAACGGGAGTAGAGCAAATGACCGGTGGCATGCTCCGATCCTCCCATGTATAAATCGACATCTTTCCAGTAAGACTGAATCTTCCTGTCACAAAATTCCGTGTCATTATGCGGATCCATGTAACGGAACCAATACCAGCTGGAGCCCGCCCATCCCGGCATCGTCGTCAGTTCATAAGGATGACCCTTGTAGTTCCAATCTTTTGCACGGCCCAGGGGAGGCTCGCCGGTTTCGGTAGGCTTGTAGGCATCTATTTCCGGTAAGGTTACAGGAATGTCTTTATCATCCACCAGTTGGGGAATTCCGTCTTTATAATACACCGGAAAGGGCTCACCCCAATACCGTTGTCTTCCAAAGATGGCGTCGCGCATCCGATAGTTCACTTTGCGCACACCAATACCCAACTCTTCCACTTTCTGAACGGCTTTCTCAATAGCCTCCTCCCAGTTTAACCCATTTAAAAACTCAGAGTTGATCATCTTACCGGCTTTTGGATCGAAGTGATCTTTCGTGATGTCACTGCCGGGCCCCTCCAGAACGTCTATGATAGGCAGGTTGAAGTGTTTTGCAAATGCATAGTCCCGCGTATCGCTTGAAGGTACTGCCATGACAGCGCCAGTCCCGTACCCGGCCAGTACGTAATCAGCAATCCAAACAGGTACTTTCGCATTATTAAACGGATTAGTGACATATGCTCCTGTAAACACACCTGAAATACGTTTCACTTCACTCATGCGTTCGCGCTCGCATCGGTTCCGCGCGACTTCCACATATTTCCTTACTTCGTCCTTTTGGGCTGCCGTAGTGATCTTTTCTACCAGTTCGTGTTCAGGTGCAATCACCATAAACGTAACTCCGTAGATGGTATCTATCCTCGTGGTGAAGACACGTAT
>JBGSQQ010000005.1:0-65142 GCA_041737945.1 Chryseolinea sp. | reverse complement strand
GCAAATAATGCACCCTTAATCTACATTAAGACTATTTCTTAAACCAGTTTATAAGTACGAGCAACTCGTTCATCGCTCCTTTGTATTGTCAATTTTGACACAAGACAAAATTCAATACAAAGCAAAATGAAGACAGAAAATGCAAAAACAAAAGTAGCCGTTATAGGGCTTGGTAAAATTGGTGAGGCAATTGCAACAAACCTTGCCAAAGGAAACCATTCGGTAATTCTTGCCTCAAGGGATTTAGAAAAGGCAAAGTCATTGGCAGGCAAAATTGGAAGTCTGGTAACGGCCAAAGAAACGGCTGCTGCAATCAAAGAAGCAGATGTAATTATTCCGGCCATTTATTTCAACTCCTTAAAGGAGTTTTTTCAAACCTATGCCAAAGAGTTAGAAGGCAAAATTATTGTTGACGTTTCCAATCCAATCGCTCCTGACGGAAATGGCGGGTTTAAAAAAATTGTAGGAGAACATGAATCGGCCGGACAAATTCTTTCCAACTTAATTCCTAAAAGCGCCAAATTAATTAAAGCCTTTGGGACAATGGGTGCAGGTTCTTTGGTGGGAGCATCGTTTAACAGTCCTGAGAGAAAAGTTCTCTTTTACGCTTCGGACAGCACTAACAGCAATCAACAAATTGAAGAAGTTATCTCAAGTAGTGGTTTTGAGCCATTCCATGTTGGAGGCATAGACCAATCTATACGAATTGAGGTTTTTGGCGACTTGCACGAATTTGGCAGACTTGGCAAAACCGTAACACTTGAAGAAGTAAAAGGAATATTAACCAACTCGTAATAAACACAGCAACATGAAACACCTTACTCTAACCGCTGTGCTGTTACTATTAGTAGCAGCCTGCCAAAACAAAACAGAAAATCAATCAAACATTTCAAACCAAAATACTATGGAACAGACAACTGAAAAAACAGCAATCGAGAAACTACTATTCTCTTACCGTGATGCACTTAATACCTCTGACGTAAATAAAGTGCTCCCACTTTATACAAACGATGGAGTATTTATGCCATCCAATGCACCTTCGGCAATCGGACAAGAGCAAGTAAAAGTCGCTTACGAGTTTGTGTTTTCACAAATTCAATTAAACATTGAATTCTATATTGACGAAATAGTGGTTAATGGCGACTATGCTTTTGCACGGACGACTTCAAAAGGCACCACATTGATACTTGCTAATAAGCAAACCGTGGCAGAAGAAAACAGGGAACTTTTTGTTCTTCAAAAAACAAATGGACAATGGAAAATAGCCCGTTACATGTTTAACAAAATGAAATAAACCATAGGCATCAATCGCACACACTTTGTCTGGCCGCACATGCAGACCGCATCCAAAGCCAGGCAAAGAGTGTGCTAAGTGAAGTGTAATTGGAGAAAATAGTCAATTAAAATGCCCCACCGCACGACTAAGTGCAATTCGTTTGGTATTCCTTTACTAATTTTCACTAGCAACTGCAGACAGTGACTGCAAGTCGGGCTTGGCATTCTCCCGATAGCTATCGGGACCATTTACCAAGCCCTCCTAATCAGGCTACCGCTCATACATAGACGTTAGGCGTAATTGTAATGACCCCCCGACAACAACTAAAACTTCCGGCATTTTAACTTGAAAACAAATATTTGCAAATAAATTTGCGCAACTCGAAGGTTGCATATATATTTGCAACTCAAAGGTTGCACATTTTAAATGTTGACAAATGAAACAGGATCTATTTCAAGCCATAGCTGACCCAACACGCAGGGCTATTTTAACTCTAATTGCTATTCAAGCATTAACGCCAAATACCATGGCGGAAAAATTTGATATGAGCCGGCAAGCCGTATCGAAACATATTAAAGTACTCCAGCAATGCGAATTGATTAAACCCGAGCAGTCTGGTAGAGAAATTTATTATCACTTTAATCCAAAGAAAATGCAGGAATTAGATAATTGGATAGCCCAATTCCGGAAAATTTGGGAAACTCAATTTAATCAACTTGACAACGTATTATCAACCATTAAAAAACAGAAAAAATGACAAACAATTTGCTATTCGATTTTACTGTTGACAAAACAACAAAAACGGTGTTCATAACCAGGGAATTTGATGCAGACCTTTCGCTGGTATGGGATGCATTTACCAAAGCAGAAATCCTTGACCAATGGGTGGCACCTAAACCCTGGACATCAAAAACAAAATTTATGGACTTTAAAGTGGGCGGGCGAAGATTCTATGCGATGGTAAGTCCGGAAGGGCAGGAGCGTTGGGCAATTCAGAAATACACGTCCATTACCCCAAAGACGAATTTCAAAATGTTTAATGCTTTTGCCGACAAAGATGAAAACCCGGAATTGCCAGGTTCAGATTGGGATTACACTTTCAGCGAACAAACGGACGAGCCGGTCGGACGGGGAAAGACAAAAGTGCGTATTACTATTTATAATGAATCGCTTGCGCGGTTGGAGAAGATGATTGAAATGGGCTTCACAGAAGGATTCAAAGCATCAATGAACAATTTGGAAAATCTGTTGGCATCCCGATAGCTATCGTGATTATCTAAAAAATGATTTTTGTGTTCAAAACATCTGTAAAAACTAAGATGCAGGTAAAGAAGCTCAAACCGCATATTGACAACATCCTGCCAAGGGCAAAATGGAATTTTGATCTCAAAGACGTCGATAACATTTTGCGTATTGACAGCGGGGTAAATATCGTTTTGGCAATAATTGATTTGCTAAATACTCATAGCTACAGCTGCGAAGAGCTAGAATGAAAAAGTTAAAAACACCGAAAGAAAGTAAAACAACTTAAAAAATAAACATTATGGCACGTATTAATCCTCACATTAACTTCAACGGGAACGCCGAAGAAGCCTTTACATTTTATAAATCAGTATTTGGTGGAGAGTTCGCAAAGATCATTCGTTTCAAAGACCTTGCAAGTCCTGAATTCAGGGTTGCGGAAAAAGAAGAAAATTAAATTATGCATATTTCTTTGCCTATCGGTAAAAGTAATATGTTGATGGCAAATGATGTTCCGGAAATTATGGGAAAAACAAACGAAAACGAGAACAGAAGTAAAATTGTAATAAGTACAGAAAGTAAAGAAGAGGCAGACAACTTATTTAATGGGCTTTCAGTGGGAGGTCAAGTAGAAGGGCCTATTGCTGATAGTCCCTGGGGTTCATATTTTGGTTGTTTTAGAGACAAATACGGTATTGAATGGATTGTGGAATTTGACCCAAAATAAGCTGACAAATAGAGACGAAAAAAACGAACTCCTACCATCAGTTTGGCAAAAGAAGGGCTGACGAAAGTAATTGAACATGTATACCTCCATCTGCACTTGTGCTTGATTTCCTCCGACGGTTTTCAAATGCACTGCCTTCGCCAAGCCCTGCTCGTTGACGGCAATTTTATCAATGAAGAAACCCATGAATAAAAGAAGGAAACTATTCTTAGATTAACGATTGTCGCATCACCGCAAGAGAGCGATCTTTGTTAACAAGATTTGTCTCCAAGCGCACCAATTCCAAGCGCTTTTTTCCAGCCTACCGCCAACGAATAATTATAAGAGATGTGTGCCCCACCACGACTGAACCACCGACATCTTAAAGATGCTGGTTGAATTTCCGGTTGTAAAAAAGCGGTTACAATAATGTTTTTCAAAACAGTTATTGCAAAGAGTCAAACAAAGCCTTGTTGTGAGTCTGCTCACTTCCATGTACTTTCAGCAGTAGAATTCCCTGTTGCTTACGCGACTGATACCAATTCCGCATCACCATGGATAGAAGAAATTTTGTTAAAACCACCGCTGCGATCAGCGGCATAACACTTCTCGGAAACACGAACGCCTTTTCGGGGGAGATAGATGACCTTATTACCCCACCGGATGCACCCTGGTTCGACCGGTCTATGCGGTGGGCACAGCTGGCCTTCGTTGAAAATGATCCTGGTCGCTACGACCCTGACTTCTGGCTGGATTACTTTAAAAGAATTCACGCCGATGGTGTACTCCTGAGTGCAGGTGGCGTAGTAGCGTTCTATCCCACGACCATTCCCTTACATCACCGCAGCGACTGGTTGGGTAGTTCAGATCCCCTCGGTTACCTGGTAAAGGGATGCCGAAAAATGAACATGTCTGTTATCCTGCGTACCGATCCGCATGCTGCCCGGCAAAATGTATACGAAGCACACCCCGACTGGATTGCTGTTACTGCGGATGGAGAAAAAAGACGTCATTGGGCTAACCCGGATTTGTGGGTAACGTGTGCGCTGGGTCCCTTTAATTTCGAGTTCATGACCTCCGTGAACCAGGAGATCATGAGACTTTATCAACCGGATGCTATTTTCTCCAATCGATGGGCCGGACATGGCATTTGTTATTGCGAACATTGTGTGCGCAACTTTAAAACATTTTCCGGATTGGAATTGCCGCGAACCAATCAGTCAGGATTAAGCACTTCGATGGCCAGCGGTGATGTAAGTGATCCTGCCTATCGCCAGTATCGTGTCTGGCGAATCAACAGACTAAAGGAACTGTGGTTTCTCTGGGATGGTGAGATACGAAAACAAAAGACAACAGCCCGTTTCATTCCCAACGGTTTTCCGGATAAACTGATTACTGGTCAGCATTCCGACTTTTTCTTCGCCGACCAGCAGGCCAGGAGTGGTGTGATCCCGCCATGGTCAAATGGCATGCATGCCAAAGCCCTTCGGGCTACTATGGGCATGAAGCCTCAGGTTGGCATTTTCAGCGTGGGCATAGAAGAACCCTATCGTTGGAAAGATTCCGTACAAAGCAATGCAGAAATTGCCATCTGGGTAGCCGAAGGAGTCGCCAACGGTCTCCGTCCCTGCTTCGTGAAATTTGGCGGATTCATTTTTGACAAGCGCTGGATGGATACTGTCGAAAAATTGTATGTGAAGTATTACAACAATGAACGTTATCTGAGAAATACTGCGCCCATGGTTCGTGTTGGGATAGTGTATTCAGAACAAACCGACAATAATTACGGTGGCAAACCCTGGCAAAAAAACTACGATGACCATGCCTTTGGCATTTACCATACCCTTATTGAGGATCACATTCCTTTTGAGATGGTCAATGACCGGCTACTCGACGCCGATCACCTACGGCCTTACAAGCTGCTTATACTTCCTAACATTGCGGCCCTTTCAGACAAACAGTGCGACCAGTTGAGAGAATTTGTAAAGAGCGGAGGCAGCCTGGTAGCCACGTATGAGACATCGTTGTATAACGAAGACGGAAAACCGAGGTCAGAGTTCGGATTGTCAGATCTTTTTGGGGTTTCGTTTAGCCATAAGGTGGAAGGTCCGCTGCAAAATAGTTACCTGCGTCTGACGAAAGATGCTTCAACAGGAAAATTTCATCCCGTACTCGAAGGGCTTGAAGATGCGTACCGGATTATCAACGGTACCCATCGGGTAAGCGTAAAACCGAAGTCGACTTTCCCAAGTCCCGTTACGCTGGTACCCACCTATCCCGATTTGCCCATGGAAGATGTCTATCCCCGGATAGGTGATACCGACATCAGAGAGCTTTATCTGCGAGAAGTTGGTCAGGGCCGTATTGCTTATTTTCCGGGTGACCTTGACCGTACCTTCTGGCAGATCATGAGCGAAGACCATGGAAAGTTATTGCGCAACACCATTCGATGGGCGCTGAATGAACCCCCAATCGTTGCCGTAAAATGTCCGGGTGTCGTAGACGTCACCACGTGGCGGCAGGAAAAATCCATGACCGTTCACCTTGTTAATCTTACGAATCCGATGATGATGAAGGGACCCTTCCGTGAACTTATACCTGTGGATGCCCAGGTAGAGATCAGGATACCGGAAAAAATAAATGTCACCGGTGTAAAGTTACTTTTACGTGGAGAAAAACCAGCATACAAAACGACCGGTGGGGTTATATCCTTGTCCGTTTCCAAAATTACGGACCACGAGATCATCGCACTTGACTTTGGTTAATGCTTTGAAACCGGATTGCTGGATTTCTTAAATCTGGATATCAAAATACCACTGAGGAAAATAGAAAGTGTTCCTACTACTATTACCATATTCATATGGAGTGTGTTTTGCAAAAACGCATATTGGTCAGGCAGAAACCCTGAAAATGTCATCCATATAATCACCAGAATTCCAATGACGGTAGCAAGCTTAGCTGCCGCATTCCCTGCGGTTCGGCTGATCATCCCCAGCAGAAATAATCCCAACATACCTCCCGCGAAAATTCCGGCCAATTGCCACCACAGATCCAGAATACTTTTTACGCCAATCATAATGATTCCTGTTACGATCGCTAACACCCCCATCGTCGCCGTAGAAATATAAAGAACCACTAACTCCTTACGAGGCGTGATATCTCTGTCGATATAACGCTGATAAATATCCTTCAGGAATACGGTAGCACTACTGTTCATTCCACTGCTAATTGTACTCATCGCTGCAGAAAGAATTGCGGCAATAATTAATCCGAGCAAACCAGGCGGTACTTTGGTAACCATAAAATGGGGAAGAACTTTGTCGCCGTAATCGGCTGGTGTCAACGCCGCCACGGATATACCCTTATCCAATGCCACTTGTTCCTTCACTGCCTGTATAAGCTCCGGATGTTGTTGGAAATACGCATACAAGGCTGTACCAATAAAGAAAAACATTAAAGACACTGGCAGATACCAATACACACAAAGCCAGATGCTGCGGGCCGCTTCTTTAGAACTTTTTGCTGTGTGGTATCGCTGCACATAATTCTGATCGATACCGAAATTATTCAGGTTTATAAAAAAACCGTAAAGAAATACAACCCAAAACGTTGACGTGCTGAAGTCTGTAAAACTAAAACTCCCCATACTGAATTTTTCCTCGGCGGTTCCGATACTGATAATGTCGGAGAAACCATTCTCCATTTCCATAATAACAATGCCCAACACTACCAGTGCTCCAATCGTTTTGATTATGCCCTGCGCCACTTCGGTCCAGATTACCGCCTCCATTCCACCGAGCATTGTATAAATAATAATACAGACTCCACTTACCGCCATGATGGTACGCATGTCAATCCCAGTAAGCGCTTCCAGTGTCAGTGCTATACCGAAGAAGATAGAACCCATTCGGGCCAGCTGAGTAAGCACAAAACAAAGCATGGCATACGTTCGTGCCCAGGGACCAAAACGATTTTCGAGGTGCGTGTACGCGCTTATCTCGCCGCTGTTTCTGTAGAACGGAACAAAATACTTTGCAGCAATCCACGCCGCCAACGGCATTGAGAGGCTGAATACAAAAGAATTCCAGTTGCTTCCAAACGATTTTCCCGGTACGCCCAAAAAAGTATTGCTGCTCAG
Organism: Chryseolinea sp.; assembly: GCA_041737945.1. Lineage (GTDB taxonomy): Bacteria > Bacteroidota > Bacteroidia > Cytophagales > Cyclobacteriaceae > Chryseolinea. The sequence goes on along the minus strand of JBGSQQ010000005.1, from coordinate 57,780 downwards.
GAATGTTGCATATAGACTTATTCCTAATGCCCAGCCCGGAATATGCCCAGACGCTTTTGTGAACTGATCCGTGCTGGTATTCTTTCGGGAAAAATAAACACCAACACCTACCATTCCCAGCAGGTAAAGGGCAATGATCGATATGTCAATAAAAGGCAATGAGTTCATTCTGTCATTTTTGATTTTGGTGCCTTGCGAAAGAGAGAAGACAAGGACCCCTCAATCCGAAACCTTCACCTTAAAAAGTTCATTCCAATTCTTAATCGTCGCATTGTTAATCAACGGTTTTGCCCACAAACCAATACTTAGAATGTAGCCGAGGGTGATAAACATTGCGGTCATCGCCAACTTGAGTCCGATCAATTCCGCAACCCCTCCAATCACCAATGGAACAACAGCTCCCCCAACAATACCCGTGCATAAAATGCCAGAGAACGTTCCGTGATGATTCGGCACAGAGTTCATTCCCAATGAAAATACAACCGACCACATAATGGAAAGAAAGAAGCCCGTTATCGGGAAAGCAACCAGCGCTACACTTACATTACCGAATAGCGCGAAAGCAAGGGCAACCATTCCGCCGGCTGCGAAAACAACCAGTACTGACCGGCCATCAAAAAGCTTTAGTAAGAATAAGCCCAAAAAACATCCAACGGTGATTAAACCCCAGAAATACGAAATCGCAGTAGCGCCACCGGTAGCAGGGTCAACGCCATGATAGAGCTGTAGAAATTTAGACATCCAGTTGGCAATTCCCTGTTCCGTGCCTACGTAAGCAAATATTCCGATAAAGAACAGAATTACATTTCTGTTCTTTAGCAATTCCCTGAATGCAACGTCGGTATCTATTTTTTCGTCCGCCTGCAGCTCAACTTTTGGAAATTTTACAAGAGCAACCAGCACGATCATTGCCAGACACGTTACAGCAAAAACCCAATAGAGGGAAACCCACTTTAATTCAGGAGAAACCAGCCTGTTGAAAAGCAAAATGACGGCGTTTGTATTCTCTGTGTGAATATTACCTACCATCGAACTGTAGAGTAGCGGGCTCAGGAACGATGCTGCACCAAAAAAGAAATTGGCAAGAACGGAATTAAAGGCAAAGTGTTCTTCACCGCCGGTATGTCGGAGTAGCGGGTTAATCACCACCTGAAGCATAGCCATTCCAATCCCAATTGAAAAAAGAGAAAACAATGCTATCTCGAATGTGGGAAAGATGGCAAATACCAGGGCGGCTGCCAGTGCCAGTGCAAATCCCCCAATAAGCACCGTTTTTTCAGAATACTTTTCGATCAGGATACCAGAGGGGATAGACATTACCCCGTAAGCAACAAAAAAAGAAAACGGTAAAAATCCAGCCAGTCCAATACTAAGGTCAAAGCTTTCAATGATATCGGGCACTAACGGACCAAGTATGTTTGTGAGGAACGATATAACGGAGAATATCAAAAAAATCAAGAGGACTATGAATGTATTGTGCTTCATTACGTTGTTTGAAAATATGCTATACTACAGGGCATTCCATTCAAAGGTTTGATCGTTCACATAAAGGTTATGCCGACGGCCCGAATCTACACACACCTTTAGCGACTAAGATACCTCAAAATGCGACAATGTTAAAAGTACCGGCGATCCCGCACCTTGCTGCTTCCCTCGCTGTATCATTCAGACTTTAATTGGGAAATCACGGGTTAATTTTTTTTATTTCCATCATTTCTGAAGGCCCTGGGGGTAACTCCCATGATCTGTTTAAATACTTTTGAAAAATGGTATTGATCGAAAAATCCAAGCAAATAGGCAATTGCCTTTATCGTTTGACTCCTGTTTTGCAGCATCTGGCAGGCCTTCTGGATTTTCATCGACGTGTAAAGCTGCATGGGTGTTTGCATCGTCTTCTGCTTGAACACGGCACAATAGTGAGAAACAGACAAGCCTGCTACATCCGCCAGATCATCAAGCGAAATCACAGTGTTGATATTTTCCCGCATGAATTCGATGCTTTGGATAACGCCATCCTTTTTTGCATACTTCCGCGCTGACAATACCATAAGGCGGAACGAACAGAGGAATGTATAAAAGCGACCATTTGCATAAACGAGATTCTCAATATTCTCCATTAGTTCAAGGTGATGAAGGATGTCATTGAATTGTGCCACCCTTCCCACAAGTGATTTAGCTTTCCTCGGACTTAATTCATTTTCCGTAAGATGCCTCACCACTTTCGGGGCCTGACTTCCGGAGAAATAGGCCCAGTAAATACTCCAGGGATTTTCGTCAGAACATTCCAGTTCGTTAGCATACTTTACAGGTATAACAAAAAAATCATTCTCCACCGCTGAATACGTCTTGTTTTTGGCCCGATACCAGCCCTCTCCCTTCGCAACATACACCAGCAAATAATGGTTACTATTTCTGTTTTTTGGAAACTGATGAAAAGCTTTACTATCCTCGTATCCGATCTCGGTCACGAACAAATTACTACACAATGGATGATTGAGTATTCTCTTCTGAACACTTTGCGGTATTACACAATAGCGGTGGAGTATGGTATCCTTTTCGGCTTGCATGCAACCAACAAATACTTAATACAAAATTCACGTTGGATGAAATTGTTTAACAAGATATAAAACAAGCCCGTATAACACCAGAATTTTATACATCTTTTCAATAATGCCTTCCATTGATTGGACCGAAAGGGATGATCACCTTTGACTCACACAGTACAACAAAATTTTCAGTCCTTATCCGCCTTTCAAGTATGAAATCGCAACCTGTTGAAATTCTTAATGCCGTATTCACACCTATGCTGGCAGACGGTTCAGTGAATTATGGTCGTATTCCAAGCCTTTTCCAGCACTGTGTACAGACAGGCGCGAAGGGCATTTTTTTAAATGGCACTACCGGCGAATGTATGTCACTCAGCGTACTGGAACGTCGTCAACTTGTTGAAATATGGACCGAGCAACGCGCTCACATTAACCTTCCTGATTTTAAGATTTTCGTACACGTCGGAAGCTGTAATCTGGATGAAACCGCGCAGATGGCTGAGCATGCTCAAAATCATGGAGCGGATGGCATTGCGATGGTTCCTACATTTTACTTCCGGCCAAAATCCCTTGAAGAATTAATTGAACAATGCGAGTTTGTGGCCGGCGCAGCATCCGATACACCGTTCTACTATTATAACATTCCTTCCCTGACGGGTGTAGAATTCCCGATGATCAAATTTCTGGAGATGGCTACGAAACGTATCCGGAATTTTGCCGGATTAAAAAACAGCGCTACCGATATAGTGGATTATCAGCATTGTTTACACTATGCAAAGGAAAAATATTCCCTTTACTGGGGAACGGATGAAGCTTTTATGATGCTCTACGCTGCCGGCAACCGCCGCTATGTAGGCAGCACGTATAACTATATGGCTGGCGTATATCAGAAGATGGTCAAAGCGTATCATGCAGGGGACTTCGAGAATGTAATAGCCTTGCAGGGCGAAGCTGACGCCATCTATAGAATTATTCTTCAATACAACGGCATCAGCGCTGGCAAGGAAATCATGCGCTTAATAGGTGTGGATTGCGGGCCCGTGAGAAGGCCATTAAAAGCGTTTACTCATGCCGACAGCGAGACTCTTCATAAAAAACTAAAAGAGACGACATTTTTTCGCCATACGCTCAGAGAAAACAATACCGTAAAGATGGCGTAGTGACTACGTAACAGGAAAGAACTCATTTTACCTAACCATACAACGATGATCAAAATTATTCTATTAACCGATTTCGGGGAAGAATATAGCAAGAATCTTCTTCGCGGCATCACACGTTACTCAAAGGATCATGGACCCTGGACGTTTTGTAAAATGCCAACATACTTCCGTGAAACGATTGGAATCGATGGTATTCTTCAATGGGCAAAGGAATGGGAGGCCGATGGTATCATAGGGCAGTTTTACAACGATGAAGAAGTAAAAAAATTCACACAGGCGAACATTCCCGTTATTGCCCAGGATTTTAAGGAACGATTCACAGACATTCCAAACATTACCGGCAATTATAGGGAAACCGGCAAACTGGGTGCAGAGTATTTTCTGAAGAAGGGATTTAAGAATTTTGCCTTTTATGGTTTCGGCAATATTGTTTGGTCACGCGAAAGAGCGGAAGGATTTAAAGACCGGATACAGGAATCAGGATTTGAAGTACACTACCATGAACTGCAGGAATCACGCAGTTCAGATTTATGGTACTACAAACCATCGGCATTGAGCGACTGGCTAAAGTCTCTGCCGAAACCAATTGCGTTAATGACTTGTGACGACAATCAGGGCCATCACATTACAGAAGCAGCACGGCATGCAGGAATTCGCATCCCGGATGAGGTGTCTGTATTGGGCGTTGATAACGACGAGATGATTTGTGATCTGTCCGATCCTCCCCTGTCCAGCATTGAACTGGATTCAGAGAAGAGCGGCTATGAGGTTGCCCGTTTGATGGAACAAATGATTGAATCAAACACATGCTCTGGTCCAGACGTCATCGTAAAGGCAACGCAGGTAGTGACCCGTCACTCCACGGATATTTTTGCCAGCAAGGACAAATACATCGTTAGCGCCTTGAAATATATTCACGGGAACCTGGATAAGAATTTAAAAGTTGACCAGGTATTAAAAGAAGTGCCGCTGTCAAGGCGATCACTGGAGAAAAGATTTATGCTGACCACCGGATACCCGGTATACGAATATATTTACAATCAGCGCATAGAAAAATTCACGCAATTATTGCTGGAGACGGAGATGACCATTTTCGAAATTGCACTGGACCTTGGCTTGAGTGACAGCAAAAATATCGCTCGTCAATTCAAACAAATTAAGGGGCTGACGCCGATGGAATACCGCAAAAAGCACGTCGTGATGAAGCAGTCTGCTTAGTATTTAATACGTCATTGCGAGGTTGCTTACTCACGCAGTGAGTAAATGCAGCCGTGGCAATCCCCAGACTATGAAGTGCGCACGTTGTAGTCTGGGGATTGCTTCGTCATCATGTCCCGACCGAGTCGGGACGATTCCTCGCAAGGACGAGCTTACTTTAAACCACCTCTTTAATCTTTTTTATCGCTGCAGCAAACTGGTTCATATCCTCTTTGGTGCCTAACATAGCGTGCTGCAGTATCCAAACGGCTTCTTCAGAGCAGGCGCGTTCTGCTACCGGACAATGAACATTGGAATAGTCTACATAGTCGGGAATGGCATAACACATAAAATTCTTCTTCTGAAACAATGGCTGTTCATACAATGGCTTTGGGTAGCCCATAAAGGAAGGAACACCTTCAGCCGCCAGCATCTCGGAAAATTCTTTTTTCGGCAATCCGTTGAATTTGGTTTTATCATACCTGAAAATATAAAGATGGTAGGTATGCAAAGTTTCGCCATGGCCACGGGTTAATGGCGTAATTCCTTCAATTGTGTCCAGTAACGCATTCAAATATTTTCCATTCTCATCACGCTGTTTTGTCTGACTCTCCAAACGTGTCAACTGTTGTGACAGTAGCGCTGCCTGAAACTGGGTGATACGGTAGTTGCAGCCAGCATAATGATGCTCATACCATTGTCCACCTTTTACACGACCTACATTCCGCAACGAGTTCATGAGGTTGTACAATTTTTCATCATTGGTTACCACCAGTCCACCTTCGCCGGAATTCAGGTTCTTTGACGATTGAAAACTAAATGAACCCGCATGTCCTATACTGCCCAGCTTTTTACCTTTATACTCACCGCCATGGGCGTGCGCGGCATCTTCAACCACAAAGAGGCTATGCTTCTTTGCGATTTCCATTATTCGATCCATGTCACAGGCCTGCCCGGCAAAATGCACTGGAATAATCGCCCGTGTGCGACTTGTAATAGCTGCCTCAATCTTTGATGGATCCAGGTTATACGTGTCTGGTTCAATGTCAACAAACACAGGCACACAGTTGGCCTCAATAACAGTTGATGCTGTCGCAATAAACGAATACGGAGGTACGATTACTTCATCACCTGGACGAACACCGGAAGCGATGAGCGCGAGCCGAAGTGAAACGGATCCATTAACACAGGCAATGGCGTATTTGCTTCCACAGTATGTCGCAAACTCCTTCTCAAATTTTTCCACTAATCCTCCGCAATCCGGATTTCCCCATTGCCCGCTTTGGGCGACCTGCGTCACGACCAGAACGTCGCTTTCATCAAACACAGGCCATGTGAAACTTTTCGTCACGGTCTTTGAACCACCGTTTATGGCTAAATCGTTCTTCATCATAATACTCATCTTGGAAGTGTTCAAATTAAGATAGAAGGAAATTCATTCAAATATGATCGTAACAAAGTTGAATGGTTTGTAATGATGATTCTGGCATACACATTATAGGTTCGGTGTCATTCAAAATACAGGACGCAAAATAATCAATCTCATCATAGAAACCCTGGTTGGCATCGCCTGCAGGGACGCGGCTTACGTTAGTGTCAGTACACACCTGAATAAATTCCGGTGTGAGACTTGAGTATAATACGCTTGCCTTTTCAAACCGCGCCATGTATGCAGCCTGAAACGGGAAGCCTGAATGGAAGATATTCCCACCTTCAATTTTTGCATCAATATCACCATAATACCAATGAGCAGCTACATAATCGTGCATGCTAAGCTCGCCTGGATGACATACGGCTTTAATCTTTTCCGGAGCACCCAGTGTATAATTTAAAAAATCAATATCATGAATAACCAGATCAAAAAGGGCACCTCCGGAAGACCCAAAGTTCTTTCTTTTCTCTTTCCATTCACCCCAGGAAGCCAGACCGGTAAAGCGTGTTAATGATATCAATTTCAAGGCACCAAACTCTTTGGTGTCAATCCACTCCTTCAGTCTTTTGTAAGCTGGCATGAACCGCACAACATGACCCACCATCAACTTCACTTTTTGTTCGCGGGCATAGTTGATCAGTGCCCTGCCTTCCTCTAGCCGGATACACATCGGCTTTTCCAGAAAAACATGCAAGCCATTCTCCATTGCCTCTCGGGCAATTTCAAAATGAAGATTCGAATGTACACAAATCTGAACAGCATCAATTTTCTCAAACTTCAGGCACTCACGAAGGGTGGTGTACGCAGGCACCTGCAGGATAGCTTCCGCATCAATTTCACCGCTGGAAAAATTTCCGATCTTTTCTTTAAGCTTAGAAGCAATCCCGTCAATGTTCCTTGTTATAATAGCCTGCAGCTTCAACTTTTTGTTACGTTGAATATTCAGGGCATGTGTGATGCCCATGAAACCAAAACCGACAACTGCTACATTAATCATTTGAAACGAATTTGACTTCCCTTTAGCTCTCCGTGTGAATTAATGGCAATTAAAGCTAAAAGCGCAATGAACACCACCATCACTACAAATATCAATAGCCATTTCAGTGGGCGCCCCTCATGGAACTCAAAATTACTCTTCAGGTATGGCAGTGCAACTAAAATCACAGCTAGGTTCACGAGGTACAAATATTGCTCGATCGGATGGCTATAGATTCCAGTGAGCAAAAAGCTTAAGAACGTAAATAATCCGAGGCAAAAAATGAAAATTGACCTGACAGACGTATAACTGTATAATGTCTTGTAATATTTGAGGAAGATAATCAGCACATAAGCAGCAACGGATACCGCTGCTATCAGTTGAAAAGTAAGGATCGTTCCTTCATCTCCTCCCAGCTCAAGAAGAAAAGTAAGTTTTTCGGCGACAAAAGAGTTATCCCATAAAACGAAAGGAATAAATACTACCAGGAGGAGTATAGGCACCAGATTCGAACGTTTGTTGTGTTCGTCATTTGCCAGAGGCCATTGTGAAGTAAGTGTACTGTACGCCATCCCCAATCCACCGAAGAAACCAATCGAGTACTCCATAATATTCCAGAAATTAAAGGGCAGCGAAGAACCTCTTCCCATTACCTGTAAAAAATTACCAAAAGCAAATCCAAACCCTGCACCTAACGCAGACCAAACCGCCACCTTTAAAACACCGGACTGTTTTTCCCTGATAATATACCAGGCTACCGCAATGGATGCCCCCAGACACGCAGCCCACAATTCAGACCGGGGTGGAGTCATAAACCATTCCAGTTGATTGATCAACAGGCCATATGCCAATAACCCAAAGGCAACCATCTCGGCCAGCAAAGTGTGCCATCGGACTTTGGTTTCCCTGGAATCAACCAGTGCCAATCCAAAGAGACCACCTCCTAGAAAACCATATAGGGCGCCGATTACAAAAAGCATGAGCAGTCCATAGTAGACGTTTCCAAAATCACTACCCCTACCGTAGCCGACCACTACGCCATAACTAATCATTCCACCAATTCCCCAGCCGATAGCCGCCGCCAATGAAACTTTAAAAACCTTGTTGTACCAATCGCTTCTTTTCGCCACTAAAATAACTGCCAGGCCACCGATGGCTCCAGCCCAGGCAGCTCCCTGTTCATGACCGAATTTTCCGCGCACGGCCCAGGCAGTTCCAAGAGCCATGGCGACGATGAGGGAAGAAATAATGGTTTGTCTATTTTTCATTTCTTTGTATGTGAAGTCTTTTTATCTATCAACCTGAGATTCGTAATACCATTCAAAATCTGGGGGTTTGCTCCACGCCATCGCAGGTGCATACGCTTCAGTTCGCAATGACGCTCTCTCCTTTTGCTTGCAACACTATTCTTTCACCCAACTAAGAGGGAAAGAGACGTACTTTACAGTTCTCCCCGGCTTAATATCATTGCGATGGTAGCTGTATGAAATATGAATACGTCCATCTGCATCAACAATTATGGATGGATAGTGGCTTGAAGTTGGCCTCTCCTTTCTCGTATCATTTTCAATACTCTTTTTCCATTGCCAGGTTTTACCCTCGTCTTCAGACACGGCAACGGACAGGTTATACCTTCCATCCTCCGTATCGTTAAAAACCAGCACCCACTCCCCTGTCGATAAAGTAACGGCATCAAAGCCGGCACCAGGATTGGGAAGTATATCATCCTTCGGGATAGACCATGTGAGTCCTTTGTCGTGGGACTCCGTTCGCTGCATACGTTGCGGGGGAGGTCCATTGTCACGCAGGTAGGCAACTAAGGTGCTGTCTCTGCCAATAACAACCGTAGCCTGAATACCTGCCCCGCCAAGCACCGGATTGCTGTAAATCCAGTTGTTTCCGCCATCGTCGGAGATGGCAAAAAGTGAACAGTCAAAACCATCCGAGTACAGTGGAACGATCATGCGGGTCCCGAGAAATACGGCCTTGTTTTTTGTCTGCCACCCCAGCCTTCTGGTGAGCGGGTATCCCAGGGGTGACTCCCTTTCCTTATCGCCATCCTTAATTCGGCCACCGCGAATCATGTTCTCTCCTTTCGAGAGGCTGTCCATCTTCACCTTATACTTTTCCCAATCCTTCAACAATGATTCTTTCAGACTATCAGGAACCGAAGCTATTAACTCTTCCTTCAAATATTTCTCATAATCCTGCAGTTGTTGCCTTACTTCTTTTACAAAACTGTCTTCGGGTTGAATACCCCGTTCCGTCTTGTCTCCCGCTTTGACAAAGAGCACGTCCTGCCAGGTCCATACCGGCGCACCTGCAGAAGAATAATTTTCACTGATGCGGTACATCGGTATAGAGGTCTCCCATTGATTTGCCAATACAGGATACCACATCAACCATAATCGTTGTTGCTTATCCATAAACATGATCGGATTGATATCCGGGAATCCAGGGACATCCGCCATCAAAAAAACTTCAGACCAGACCGTGTCACCCTTTACCAACCGCGATCCCATAATACGTACATCATCAGCCCAACGCTCTCCCGATCCCTGAAACCAGGCCGTAAGAAGGTCGCCGTTTGGCAACTCGACAATTGTTGAACCATGGACGTGTTCTTCCTGGTAGGGGAAAACTATGGATGACTGGTAGGAGCCCAATTCATTCGGTTCCTTTTTATTGCAGCCAGCAAACAGTGCAACCATCAGGCAAAGTGCAGCCAGGTATTTCATATTCATAAAGATTACTCAAATTCATTACAAACCTCAGGTGGTCAGGATACAATCTCTCATCCGTTTACTCCGGGACAGTTTAATTCATTCATTTAAACAGGACCAAACTCCCGGTCCGGTATCCATTTTTCTCCAGGACCTTTAGGAGTAATTCCGGTTCATCGGTTTGAACAACGTTTGCCCCATTTTCTAACAGTTTTTTCAGGGCTCTCTTTGTTTTTCCATTCCGGATGTCATCGTCATTTTCTCCCAGCGCATTGATCCATACACGCGCACTACTACTCTTGACTAGCGCAACGCACTCTTCCGTATAAAAAGAGAAATCGATATGAACGACAGGAGGGTCAAAGGCTCCAATAACCGAATCGGCCTGAGTTGTGGAATAGGCGCGTGGCATAATCATCAACTCATTGTCGATGGCTTGAACACGAGATAGTACAGCATAGTCGCTGTCAAAAAAGAAAACAATTTCCTTTGTGTCTGTCCTGTTAACGACCTCAATGACTTTTTCAATTTTGTCAGTCTTTAAATCCAGATCTACCAGAATTTTTCCGTCCGCTATCTCCAACGCATCTTCAAGCTTCGGAATTTTTAATGACGTTCGTTTGCCTTTGTTGACAATATATAATTCCTGCAATTCATCCCATGTAAGCGCTTCCGGATCGCCTTTCCCGGTGGTCGTGCGGTCTAGTGTTCGATCGTGCATTAAGAATGCCACACCATCCACGGAAACCTTTACATCAATTTCAACAATGTCGACACCGATTTCGATTGACTTACGAATGGCCTCCAATGAGTTCTCAGGATACTCATGGTGGGTAGCCCGATGTGCTGCGACTAATACCGTAGATGACGAGGCATCAAGAAATTCTCTCCGTATGGCATCGGCATTTCGCTGGCCAAACGCGGCAACGCTAACAAGAAGTGAAAACGATAAACAAATCAGGTGACGCATAACTAATTCCTTATTACTTTATAAACACCTCATCCGTGTCGGCCACATACATGCGTGTGCTTTTTGTGTATTCACCGCCGTTCGGATCCTTATATTTCAGATCAAGATAAAATGCGCGATAGCCTGTAGCCGGAAAAGGCTGAACTGAAGTTATTGTTGTCGATTTCTTTTTCAACGGAATGCCCATTCCTTCCCACGTATCGTTGCGGAAATCAGTATCTAAAGAATTCGTTGACCAAAGCGTTGCATCGATAAGCACATCCACCGATGCATTTACCTTAAGGGTTATTCCTTTCTTGTTATAGGTAAGTTCGGGCTGACAAATGGTATAAGGCTTATTGGCAAGCGTCGCACCGAAGAACGCACTCAATGCTGCGATCGCCTGTTTTTTGTCTCCTAAATCGTGCCCGACGTTGGGAACATAGTGAACATAATTCTGTCCGGGAATACTGTCGATATAATGTTTTATCGCATCAACTGTCCAATACTCATCATTGGTTCCCATAAAAAGCATCTTCGGCATGGTCAGCTTCTTTCTATAGGAATAAGGATCTACCATTGTCGTTATGGCCTCGCCTTTTTCAGACCTTGCTGTCTGGGGAATTCCCAGTTTTACATAGTCTTCAATCTGTATACTGTAATCCTTCCACATCTCTACCTGATAGTCAAGGTTCACCGGCATGTTCAGAATATCGATCACCATCGGCGCAATGGCAACAACACGTTTGTCGGCAGCTGCCGTAAGCCAGGTGGTCCATCCGCGCTTGGACGCTCCGGAAACCACAAAACGCTTAATCTGATGATTCAATTTTTGCCTTGAAAATTCCTGAACCGCATCCATGGCACGCACAGCACTCTTCACCATAGGAAAAAGCATTGGCCAGGAATAGTCTTCATCTTCCTTAAATTTATGAAGTGTATAGGAAATTAAGGCGTCTTCCGTTAGGTCTCCAAAGAGCGGTTGATTAGGAGCTTGCCGCAGGAGCGCGACGATCCCGTTATTTTTGGCAGCCACTGCAGCAAGTTCAAGAAGAAATTTGTCGTCCTTCTTATTCCAGTTCGGCAGACCTTTTTTATTGCTTCCTCCCGTGATGAACAATAGTGCTCCATCATAACTATTTTCATTTGGAACCAGAATGGTGAGTTGGTGTGTCCATATAAATTCATGCCATTGCTGTGAAGTAAGAAGTAAGCTATAGGCTTTTACATTGCCTAAGTCATAAGACTCTTTCAATTCCCAGCGATACGCCTTGTCACCATTGTTGATATAACCATCCAGTGCCGTTTCGGGTGTCAGGGCTTGCTGCGCGTTGCTTTCAAAAAAGAAAAAGCACAGTGTTATTGTAAATGGTAAGGTCCGAAGAGTGCGTCTGGTCATTATTAATATTTTAAACGGGTGTTAAATTCCTTTTTTTGAGGATTGGCTCATCGTAAAAGTAATTGGCAATTATAGTTGTACCTGTAATAACGATTCGCGCACATCACGTAAATTACACTTCAAAATACGCAAGAATGAATGCGTGTGTACTCCCATTAGTCAGACGTATCTGGGGCAGTTAAACATTCAGCCGGTTAATTCTCAGCCCAATTCACCACCGCAACAAAAACATTTTTACATCATACAAGAATTTCAAAGACGCTCGTTCACGGCTGGAACACGATTGACTAGTCTATTTACATTCTTCTTTGATTTGATCAAATCAAATGCATCATACAACTCACCGTGTGCCGTGAACGCTTCGTATATCAACTTATCATCCTGAATACTTATTATTTGAAAAAGCTGTGTATTTCTCGCTCTTCGTTGCATCCATGGATCATTGGATACATCATACATTTTAGGGCCACTCACGGAAACAACATAAACCGTTCCTGATGTTTCATCCTTCACCTGTGTACCTGTAGGCACATTGCTGACTATTCCTCGTCCATATGCATGGTCATGCCCCTGAAGTACAATGTCAACCTGGTGTTTGTCAAATAGCGGCTTAAAGTGTTTTCTTAAATTTTCGTTATCACGGTTTGGCTTGGTGGAAAAAACAGGGTAGTGAAAGGTGATTGCGGTCCACTTACGCGGATCGGCGGTGAGCACGGAGTCCAACCACAATTTCTGTTTAGTCAAGTAGGTTGGCGATTCGTCAATTTGTTCTGCATCCAGCGAAATTACTTTTAGGTTGGTATAGTTTACGACAAAACAGGTTTCCTCTAAACCCTTCGGACCATTTAGCGGCAAGTTGAACTGCGGCCTCCACTGGGGAGATAGCTGCACTCCCCGGCCATATTCATGATTACCAGGTGTCATCACACTAGGTACGGTGGCATGGATAAAATTCCCAGCATAAAACCATTCACCCCATTCAACATCCCGATCAAAACGATTGATTAAGTCACCGGCATGCAGCATAAAATCAACACGTGGCATTGTCTTGTAAGCTTCCCGAATTACCCGCGACCACATAGATTTTATATCATTCTGTGCGTCGCCAAAATAAACGAAAGACAATTTCTGTTTGGAATCAGGCATTTGAATCTGAAACCATTCACTCCACAATCCTTCGCTCCCGACGCGGTAAACATACTTTTGTCCGGGGGAAAGCTTATCGACTGTTGCCGAAAAATAATGCGCCGTAACCGTTGGCTCGTTGCCGTGTTTGACTTTCAGGAATTCACGTTGCGCAGGCACGTTACTTACGCTGTTTAAAAACTCAGGTCCTCCTGTTGCAACAGCCCATTCCACCGTTCCCGCCAGCACAGTAGTATCGGTTCGCCAATTTATAGCTATAGAAGTTTCCGGGTTCTCTGTGAGATTGAGTATCACACGGTCAGGTGTGCCTGAAGGAAAATTCAGGTTGTCCGGTAACCGGGGCATTTCACGATGTGAGTGGGTGTGATACTGATCGCTATGGTCGTGCGTATGGCCATGGCTTTCAAAATCCGGTTCACGTTCCTCATACAAAAAACCAGTGTAGCCAACGACGATTAGCAACAGCAACAGTAAACCAAAAACTTTAAAATCTGTATTGTTCATTGCGCCAAATTACTCTTCATTAATGGAAAGTGAAATAAAAAGAATAGCGGAGAACCCAACTCCGCTATTCTTATCCAAACTAATAATCACCTTTCACTACCAAGGTTTGCTGGTGCCTTGAATCACCCATGGTTTAGACCACTGACTATTGGCACCTCTCAGGTTTGAGTAATCAGTTTCTTCCAGTCGGTCAATTGCCTCGTTCGCATTATCCTCATTCCGGAGCGTTTCATCGTCGCTGTAAATAAATCGTACTGGCAAAACAGGCTCTGGTGATGCAGGACCGGCTTGCAGGTCAGGGAGACCAGTTCTTCTAAAATCCATCCATGCTTCCGTTGCGGAAGTCCAGCTGGCGATCCACTTCTGTTCGATCACCTGCTCAAGCGTTCCGTTGAAAGCTACGCCGGGCTGCGCAATATATGACGCGAAATTTCCGCCGACCGTCCATGTATCAAGTGAGCTTTTAACCCCATTATTATAATTGGTTTCAGCGTTACCGGCTGCCCAACCTTTAAGCGCAGCTTCTGCCAGGATGAAGTGGGTTTCAGCTGCAGAGATCAACCTTGCTTTGAGAAGTGGCCCGGCAAGACCGCGATAAATATCATCGTACTGAGATACGTGCTGGTTCTCGACCGTCTGCCCTGGTGTAGGGTTAAAGTTGAAGTAATCAGGCTGTATAATTCCCGGAGGGATTCCTACGTATGGTGATGCCACTGGTTTCTGTTCGTCAGCTCCAAATAAAGTTGGATTAAAATGCCTGGTGTAGACAACCGTAGGGTCTGCCTGCTTTTCTTTCCTATACTCTTCATCTTTGATATCCTTCTTGGCGGTTAGCACACCGTTCTTGCGAATGAATTCGTCCACCTTTGTACCTAGCGCGAGATCCTCAACCCATTGAACTCGAACCGGTGCGAACCATACTTCCTTGCGAGGGTCGTTGTTTGCAACCAGGTTATCCAACAGCGTAACGCAAGCTTTTGCATTTCTGAATTTTGTGCCATCATCCGTTAATCCGGTAGGGAAAGCGTTTGATGCGTTCGCGCCAATATAAGCCATAGTTGCGTCGTCGGAAGCTGCACTGATAAAGATACCACTGCTATAAATTTGTTCTATACCACTTTTGGCAGCGGATGGGTTCTTTTCCGAAATGCGCATATAATATCGGAGCAGCAACGAATTTGCAAACTTTTGCCATTTCTCCATGTCGCCGGCATAATAGATATCGTATGTACTCGATATACCCGTTGCATCTCCGGTAGCGAATAAGGACGAAGCTTGTTTCAAATCTTCAATTATGGCAGCGTAGATAATATCCTGCGTGTCGAATGTCGGTTGTACGAATTCGCTTCCTTCATCGCCCTTCACTGCTTCGGTATAAGGAGCATCTCCCCAAAGATCGGTGATCGTGCCATAGATGAATGATTTCATCGTGAGGGCTACAGCCTGATGAAAAGGCCAGTTAAGTTCAACAGCGCGCTCATAAATCAGTTTATTCGATCTCTGATAGCCGTACCATGGCGCCCAGTCGCGTGGTGTCCAGTCATAGGAATTATGCCCAGTATACCATCCGGTCTTTTGCGTATGCTGCATAGTACCGGCAATATCCATGATACCCAGGTCCAGGTAAGAATTTGCCACTCCCTGCATAACAGTTGGCATGAGGAGATTCGGGTTAGCTGCACTCTGGCTAACGCCGTTTTCATTCACATTTATTTCGGACAGATCTTCGCAGGCGGAAAAAATAATCAGCGCCACGAGGAGAACTGGTTTACATATTGTCTTCAATGTTTTCATATCAAATGAAATTTAAATTCTTGTAGATACTATAGAGTCAGGTTCAGTTTGAAACCGTAGGAAACAGTCCATGGCATCACGTTCTGCAATTCAATACCTTGTCTGTATGAATTCACTGTGTTGCCTTGTGAACTGCCGATAACCTGGAAGGCCCTTTCAGGATCAATTCCAATATCCGCCTTTGTCCACATCATGATATTCCTGGTGAATACTGATACGCTCGCGTTACGCAGCCCTAATACTTGTGGAATACTATAGGTTAGCGCAAGTTCTCTGAGTTTCAGGAAATCGGCATCAAATGTAATCTGTTTGTTATAGCTCCACGGATACATCGCTGTGATCGGGTAGACATTCGTGTTCGGTCCACCGAGGTGTTCTTCATATACACCCTCAGAAACTTCGATTACTCCAGGGGCAAATCCATTATCATACGTTCCATCCGGACCCAGCACACCACCCGTTTCCTGTGTATAACCTCCTACGCGGGGGAAGTTACCGTTTGTAGGAATGATGTACTTTTCAGGATTGGCTTTCATTTCTTCGGGGGTAATTCCGGCGGCAATGAGGTTATCAATTTGTCGCTGTGATTTCCAATCCGATTCACCATAGCGATATGTGTATGACTGGAACTGACCACCTATACGCCAGTCAAAAGAAGCACTCAGTGTAAATTGTTTGTAGGAAAGTGTTGGCTGAAAACCTATCAACACCTCAGGATTGTAGTTTCCTACTTTTTCTCTTTTCTTATGATCATTCACAGCTATCCATTCTCCATTATTATCCAGTATTGGCCACAAATAATAAGGAGAATTAGGATCCTCAACTTTGGCATAACCGCGGCTGTACAAATTTCCCAGCTCGTCACCTTCACGGGCAAATGATCCACCACCGTTGTCATCCCAGAAAGTAATATAGTCAAGTCCATCAGCAAGTTCTTCCAGTGTAACCCGGTTCCTGGAAAGATTCACATTAAGATCAAGCTTCCATCCGCTGGCAGTTTGGATCGGCGTGCCTCCGAGCTGGATTTCCCAACCTTTACTTAAAATCTCACCCGCATTGATCAACCTCGAAGTGTAACCGGAAGAGGCAGGCGATGGAATGGAGAAGATCTGGTTTTTATTAGTCATCGAATAATAAGTTGCCTCGAGCTTGATACGATTGTTGAAAAGGTTCAGGTCAAGACCAAACTCCTGTGAAGTCGCTATTTCCGGTTTCAACTGGGGGTTGAGCAGATTGGCCGGCACGTTTGTGGTAACGAGGTTACCCCATGAACCCGTACCCAATTGGGTTTCCAACTGATATGGTCTTGTGTCATTACCAGCCTGAGCCCATCCAGCTCTGAACTTAAGCAAGGAAATAGTTTCTGGCAGATTGAATGTGTAATTAGCAAGCCAGCTAAGAGATGCTGATGGATAGAAGTACGAACGGTTTTCTTCAGGAAGTGTACTAGACCAATCGTTACGAGCCGTGATATCAAGGTACAACATACCCTTGTATCCCAAAGATGTCATCCCGTACACACTGTAGATGGCTTTATCGTAAACCGCGTTGTTGGCCACTAGTAATGTGTTTGGAATATTACTTAATCTGTAAAGCCCTGGGATGGTCAACACATTAGGCCCGTTTGCGCTACCCGTGTAATTATCGGAGTTATGTTGCTTCATGTAATTTCCACCAGCAGACACGCTGAAATCAAAATCAGGCGTGACCGACTTTTTATAGGTAAAAAGAACGTCAGCATTCGTTTCCCGGAATATCAGATCCTGCAAATGGTATCCCCCACCACGTACACGCGAATAGCTTCTTGCAATTTTTGTTTCGCGGTTCTCATTGAAGTAGTCTTGAGAAACTCTTGCAAAACCGCTGATCTCCGGAGTTATTTGAAAATCAAGTTTAAGATTTCCAAAGGCGCGATCACGTTGAAATCCATTGGTTAACTCATAGGCAAGGAAGTATGGGTTATCGTAATTTGTGCGAACAGTTTTTTGTTGAATGTCTTCCATTCCAGGAACCCAATAGTCCTCAAGTTCACGAACATCTACGTGAGGGAAAAAATAGACCGCTTCAAGAGGATTGCCACCCCGATTTCCTGTTGACGGCCTGCTGTTTGAGCCTGTGCGCGAAACATTGATGTTTGCTGATAGTTTAACTGCTTTTGTTATATCAAAAGTCGTTGATGTAGAAATGGAGTTTCTTTTCAGATCTGAGTTTGGAATCATGCCATTGTTGCTCATGTGTTCCAGGTTGATTCGGTAGGTCATCTTATCTCCGGACCCTGAAAGCGACAAATTATTTGTCGAGGTAATTCCAGTCTCCAGGAAATTCTTCATGTTGTCTTTATATGAACGCAATTCAGTGGGGATAGGATCGCCGTTCGCATCCTCGGGACTGTTCCATTGTTCTGCTGTCAACCCTTTGTCAAGTTCAGGGCCGCCCCAATATGCTGACCCCTCATCCAGTTGATCATTACGTTCACCGTTGGCGTATTTGTAGTGGAACTTCAGGAATTCAACAGGTTTTTCGAAAATATTGCTGGTCGAAAATGAAATGCCGAGCCCGTCACCTTTCTTTCCTTTTTTAGTAGTAACTAAAATAACTCCATTACCTGCACGTGATCCGTAAAGAGCAGCAGCAGCCGGACCTTTCAGGACAGAAATACTTTCGACGTTATCGGGGTTGAGGTCATTAATGGCGTTTCCATAGTCCACTTCGTTTCGGTCACCCATCACTCGGAAGTTGTTCATCTGGTTTGACACCGGAATACCATCAATTACAAATAGTGGCTGGTTGTCGGTTGACAAAGACTTTGCGCCACGGATAATGATACTTGTGGAGGATCCAACTGTTCCGATCTGATTTATAGTTACACCGGCAATTTTTCCTTGCATACCGCTCAATACGTTTTCCTGTGCAACTTGCGTGAGGCTTGCTCCATCCACTTTTCCAACAGAATATCCCAGTGATTTTTGCTCGCGTTGAATTCCCAACGCGGTGACAACCACTTCGTTCAATGCTTCGGCGCTCGGCTGTAGAACAACATCGATATTAGTTCTTCCGTCGATGCTGATTTCCTGTGTGGAAAATCCGATGTAGGAAAATGCAAGTGTACCATTTTCATCAGTCAGGGTAAGTGAATACTTACCTTCCACGTCTGTAATGGTTCCCGTTTGTGTTCCTTTTACATACACGTTCACTCCCGGAAGAGCATTTCCATCGTCGGAAGAAGTTACTTTACCAGTAACCGTTGTTTGAGCACTCGCGGTGCCGGCAAATACACTGCTGACAAGCAGCATCACCGTTAGAAGAGAAATTAGGAATCTTCTGCCCGGCCTCTTTTGGTAAAAATTCAGATTCATAGATAATTGGTTAAAGTTCAGCGTTAACGTATTCAGTTTTACTTTCAAATATTAATTGTAAATGTGAGTCCAGGTTATTGGCGAAATCGTTTCCGGCCGCCAAAACTTACATTAAAAGTCGCGTTAATAGTCGGCCAAAGTAGTCGCATATTGCGTCAACAGGTGCAGGGTTTGCGCAAGAGTTAAGTATTTAATGTTGTGGTAATGGAATGTGGCCCAATTTGTTAGAAACGCAACACAGCCGACACGTGCAGGAAATAAGAAAATAAAGGAAAACAGCGGGGTGGAAAATCTACCTAAAATGAATTCACGGGAATAGCAGCATTTCTCGACACGAGAGCAGCTGCTCCTAACATAGTAATGTTTTCATTTTGAGACTGATAAATCTTAAGGCGCTTGATTGACTCGGGAAAGGGAAAATCCTGTAAGGAAGCAAACATTGAGCTTTCAAAAAGGTCATAAGCTTTTGACAACGAACCTCCGAGAACAATTGCCTCCGGATCATAAGTAAGCACCACACTTTTTAACGCCTGAGCCAGGTGAATTCCGAATTCATTCCAGAAAAAGCGTGCGGCTATATCTCCTTTCAGTGCCCGCAGATGAGCTTCTTCTGCAGTGGTGTTATACAAGGCACGAAACAAATTGCCACTTGCATAGTACTCAATGTTATGATCAAGGTAATTCAACAAGCCAATTTCACCGGCACCACAATTGTTGCCATTAAAAAGCTGACTGTTAATAACAATCCCGGAGCCTAAACCTGTTCCGGATGATACGCCTACCACATTTTTCATACCCTTCACCAGCCCGAATTGAAACTCGCCCAGTATAAAACAGTTGACATCGTTATTGACCCGCACCGGCACGCCAAACTCATCTTCTAAAATATCTTTGAGTGGTACGCGCTCCCAGGAAGGAATATTGGCAACATTAAAAACTATTCCCTTTTCGACATCCACTACTGATGGTACACCGATACCAATGCCATTAACTCCGCGATGAACCAATGGTCTGATGAATTCAATTAACTGAATCAGCGTTTCCTGTAATGGTCTCCGCGTATTAAATATCTCACGCTTCGGGTATAAAAGCTTCCCGTCCTTTTCTATGCCGGCCCGTATATTGGTTCCCCCAAGATCAACACCTATAATCATTTTTTTTTGATCTGTAATTATTGCCGCAATGCGGTAAACAAAAGTATTTTACAACACCGACAGATTCCGCAAACTTTTGCGTCAATAAACCTTCAATTTGCGCATAGGTGATCACAAAACGTCTGGCAGTGACGTTGCGAGATGAGACAGACTATCCCGGGAACAGTGAGGTCACCAAAATGTTAATCCTGGATAACCTGCATGGTACGGCTGCCTTTTCCGGCGGAGTCAAAACTCTTCAACTTTACTTCACCGGCAATCTGTACCGGAGCTTTATACTCCGGTGAACTTGTCGTTGGTTCAGAACCATCAACGGTATAACGGATGATAAGGCCAGGATATTCAACGTTTGCTTTCAACAAGCCTTCTTCAACAACAGCACCCGGGGGAGGAACCCTGTAATTGTAACCGCCATTCAAGTAACTCAGCCGTGGTAATTCCTTTTTTGCCAATGCATTTGCATAGATATTCCAATCCTTTTGTATACGTGCTTCCCGTTCTGTCTTATTTTCAATGGTCTCCCAGGTGCGTTCATCGGCCCATGCACTTTCCGCAAAGCCGATCAGCTTGGGCAGCATATAGTATTCAACCATATCTCTTCCCTTAATTGTCTCACTCCAAACCTGTGCCTCCACGCCAAGAATGTTTTTTCTGGATTCGGGTTTCAAGTGCTCTACAATCATCATCCCAGCTTGTCCCGCACCCCCCGATTCAAGATCAAGTTTTTGTCCCATGGAGTTCTTATTTGTAGTTTTAAACATGTCATAGGGGGCGAAGGTCCATGCATGACGAGTATCCACAAATCCCGCCCAATACAATCCTGGCTCCTGAGGATCTTTGGAATAGGCCAGATCAAAATAGAAATTGGATACGTTACAAAGTACTACACTGTAACCAGCGTTTGCTAATCGGTAGCCCAGGTCATAATCAAATAAATTGTTCCAGATATAGGGTACCGCTCCTTCATTGGCAAACTCGGGATTGGCAACATACTTTCCATTTTCCGTTTTCATCAGGAACACTTCTTCCCATCCATGGGCACGTATATTTCTTTTCTTCAATCGCGGAAGTAGCTCGCGAAAAAAATACGTCTGAAGATTTTTTGGGTCTCTGATTTCCGGGTGCTTTTTCATTAGCTCTGCGGCAAGCGGAGATTTGGTCCATGCTCCTTCCGGCACTTCATCTCCACCCGTGTGGAATTCATCCAACTGCAAACCAGCTTCGGTATACATAACGGCAATTTCGTCCACCACCTTCTCGTAAAAGTGAAATGCAGACTCTCGGGCAACACTCACTACGTTGTCTTTATATCCCTGCGCTGACTTGTAAACTGATTTGTCATCCGGATCAATCAGGCGGTATTCATTAGCTTCTTCTTCCTTTCCTTCTTTCATCAGACGATCGTAACGCGCTTCCATCGCTTTGATAGCAGCCCGGGCATGTCCAGGAAAATTCAGTTCAGGTATGACCTTAATATGTCGCTTGCTGGCATACTTTAATATCTCAATAAAGTCTTCACGCGAATAGTACCCATGACCATACTTTCCTTCTGCTTTTGCAAACGGACCCGAGCCATATGCAGGATGGAGGGATGAAGCCTCCATTCCCGAAGTGTGCTGACGCTGAGCACCAGTCTCGGTAAGCTCAGGCAGATCCCTTATTTCCAGTCGCCAACCTTCGTCTTCCGTGGTGTAGAATAAAAAACGGTTTACCTTATAGAAGGAAAGCAGGTCTAACAGTCGCAGGACAGTCTCTTTGGTCTGAAAGTTTCTGCTTACGTCCAGATGAAGTCCTCTGAAAGCAAACCGTGGCGCATCTTCAACAACAACAAAGGGTACAGAAAAGGATGGAGTCTGCTTTCTATAGGATTCAACCGGAATCAGGGAGCGGAGACTTTGTATTCCATAAAATACTCCGGCAGCATCACTACCAATAATTGAAATTCCCTTATCATTGATAGTCAGGTGATACGCTTCCTTGCCAGAGACTCTACCAAGTTGAAGCGTAATCGATTTATTCTTAGGCTGCTTAGTTACCAGCTTAAACTCAACACCTGTAAGGTCTTTTAGGCTCGCCTTAAGATATTCCGCTTCACTTTGTAATCCATTTTGAACGTAGATTTCCAGTCCATTGGTGACCTCCAGCGACCCCGCCCCTACCTGCATTTTTACAGGTGTAGGGAAAATGCCCGTCAGCTCCGAATCCGGTACCTCACTTAAGCCCTGGTTGTTCCCGTATAGCCATTCCGCCGTGGGAATAGGTTCCTCATCTTCCGCGTTTCGATTAATTTGTTCAGGTTTTGTAAAAGGTGTCCACGTATAACCGGCTACCTCTACAATACTTTCCTTCTGACTGTTGTTGAAAACAAAATATAATCCGAGGGGGCGGTCTGTTTCCTTAATGACTGCTTCGACACCGCGATAATTGATCACTATTGAATTTCCAGGGGCCAGACTAAAATTCTCATTAGGGACCAGTTTGTACCAATCGCCATTGATATGTTGAATCGCTCCGGGCTGCCGCGTTTTGTTTTCCAGTATCTCACGGGGCGCCATGTTGAAGAACAGCACCCAGTTCTTATCCGTCAGTGAAAAATTACTGTTGTTTGTCAACTCAAACCTTGCATCGAATACATTCTTCTCGTCTGTAAAATTTGTGACGAGTTCCCAATGAACGGCTATTTTTTCAGGAGAAGAAAACTCATTGTCCTTTTTGCACGATGTTACGCAGGCTGCCATACAAAAAAGAATAATAGAAAGATGTACTCTGTGCATGGTTGTGTTTTTACAAACCGCTGGACTATAACTTTATAAAAATCTTCTTCCTGAACAGGATATAGGCAATGCCAAAGTTCAAACAGACAAAGATCACTGCATACAGCATACTCGCAAGCTTTGGAGCAAATCCCATGGTACTCAAATTTGCCATAAAATGCTCATTCAGCGCTACCGATCCAAATGGTACCAGGTAGAAAATATAGGAAATTACGTCGGACAGAAAATAAATGGCGATGGCATTTGAACCGAAAATTATTCCCGGACTTGTTCCTGTTGTGTACTTCCGGATATCAACCATATAGTACGTCGTTCCCAGGCAAAGCGAAGCTAGTCCGGAGGTGACCAGCACATAGGAGCTGCTCCACAAGTTTTTATTCACTGAAAATGTTAACCCCCATATGTAGCCAACCGTTACGGCAACAAATCCGCCAATCATGAGTAAGATTACTTTTTCGTACGGCGTACGTTTACCCAGTAACAGGTGTCCTGCCAGTAAGCCCGTGATGCCGGTTACGACAGATGGGAACGTACTGAGAATACCTTCCGGATCCCACGTACCTTCCCAAAGCCTGCCAGGCAGTAAAACACTATCTACCCACGCGGCAAGGTTGACTCCGCGTTCCAGCATTACCTGTCCCACGCCCGGTGTTGGGATTAACGTCATGGCCAACCAATAAAGGACAAGTATAATTCCCCCTAACCCGGCTTGAACTCTATACGAAGTATTCAAGAAAATAAATGAGCAGCATAGAAAAACAATGGAAATACGTTGTAGGACTCCGGTAATTCTGACGTTGAAAATATCAAAAGAAGGCAACAAGCTGAGAAACACACCTACCGCAAAAATCTTCAGGGTGCGAAAAATAATTTTCTTATACAATTCACTTTTTGAAGTTCCTTTCTCCAGTAGTTTTGAATACGACAACGCGATGGAAACGCCAACGATGAAAAGAAAAAAAGGAAAAATCAGATCAGTAGGTGTAAGCCCGTTCCATTTGGCGTGTTCCAGGGGCTGATAGATAAAATCCCAGCTTCCCGGATAGTTCACCAGTATCATAGCGGCGATGGTAAAACCTCGCATCGCATCCAAAGAAATAAGCCTGCCTGTCGGATTACCCGTTACTGTGTCATTCATGGAAGTGTGCTTTTTGAGTTAAATGCCTCCTTTACCACAAGGCTCAGCGGTGTTTTTACAGCTTTATAAAAATTTTCTTCTTGTACAGCACATAGGCAGGAATGAAATTTATACACACAAACAAAGCCGCATATATCATACTTGCCAGCTTAGGTGACAGCCCTGTACTTTCGAGCAGGCCAACACAGTGACCGCTTAATGTATCTCCTCCAACCGACAGTCGATAAAAAATTAATGCCAGTATATCAGCAAGTACATATACGGCGATAGCATTTGCTCCAAAGATAATTCCTGGTTTGGTGCCTTGCATGAAGCCCCTGACATCAATTGTATAATAGGCGGCACCTAGTATCATGGACGCCATACCGGAGGATACCAGTACAAAGGAACTCGTCCATAAATTTTCATTCACCTGAAACGTTAACCCCCATACGTAGCCTCCAACTGTGGCTATCAATCCAAAAATCATAAAGTATATCACTTTGTCGGTCGATGATCTATTACTGATCAACAGATGTCCTGCGAGAAGGCCGGAGATTCCGGAAACAATTGAGGGAAAGGTGCTGAGTATCCCTTCGGGATCCCACGTTCCCTGCCACATTTTACCCGGCAGATATTTCGAATCAAACCATGCCGCCAGGTTTACGCCTGGTTCCAGCATTACTTCGCCGACACCGGGTGTGGGGATCAACGTCATCGCCAACCAGTAAACCACCAGGATGGAAATTCCGATCCAGAGTTGCCACCTGAAAGAAGTATTGAGAAAAATAAGAACACAAGCCATAAATACCAGCGCTATCCGAGGCAGAGTTCCAGTGTAGCGCAAGTCGGCAAAATTGAAATCCGGAAGGAGGTTGAGAAAAATTCCGACTGCAAAAATTTTGATGAAACGAAAAAACGTCTTTTTGTACAACCCATCCGTATTACCCTGGTCCAGTCGTTTCGAATACGCCAACACAATAGAGATGCCGACAATAAAAAGAAAGAAGGGGGCAATCAGGTCCGTCGGTGTCAGTCCGTTCCAGACTGTATGTTTTAGTGGTGCAAACACCTGATCTCCATTACCTGGAAAATTCACCAGGATCATGGCTGCAATAGTGAAACCCCGCATGGCATCCAGGGATGTAAGCCGGGTTACCATACGTTCTGGTTGTTCACTCATAATGGACCGTTTGCTCGCTTGTTCTGGTTTTTGCTGGAAATCCGACTCGATTATTTTTCTACCGCATCCACCGGAGCGCTTATGACATTAAGATACCTTCCCATCCAGTACGGCAAGAGCCAGATGTCTCCTGCGCTGTATTCTGATGATCCGTTGTCGCCGCCATCCAGATCAAAACGATTTGCATTATGGCGACTGACTGGAAGTTCGCTTGCCGGTAGCACTTCCTTGATGGTTTGTTTTCGGAAGTTTGGCTCCATCATTTCAATATCTTTCCGATGGCTGTTTGTCACTTTCCAGTGAATCAAGTCAAGGGGATACTCTTTTAGGTACCAGACCGCTTCATTAAGATCAAACTCACTTGTTCCCGTTAAAGCTGTGAAAATATTCCAGGCTGCTTCTTTCTCCGGGCGTTCGATTTGCCAATGGTCGAGAATAGATTCCTTGAATTTCACTTTTAAGGTATCATTGAAGGCATAGCGGTAAAGACCCCAGTATCCGACAAAATACATTTCGTCGTCAGAGTGATTCCATGATTCCGATAACATTTTACTCCAGTCGTCTGCGCTTTCATCGGCCTGTCTTACCTGGCTCATCGGGTACATAAGGTTCTCGTAGTAGCCATGTTTAGTCATAAGCTCAAAAGCCTTTTCCTTGTACACTTCCTTCTTTGTAAAATGATAAGCTGTCTGAAGCATAGCTATATAGTTAGAGGAATTGATCTTGCGATCACCTACTCCGACAGGACGTGCATTTACATAATCGGGATTCCATTTACCCCATAACGTAGGTTTTCCGTTCCAGTCCACCATGTAATAGTCATTATCAATGGTGTGTTGCATTAACGAATCAATCAATGTTATAGCCCTGGTCTGAAGATCTTTCTGATCAACCAGCAATTCTGCCATGGCGCCAAAGGCAAAAATATGACCGATTGCTTCATCGCTGCTGGTGGTTGATTTCCAATCCCACTCCGGATCCGCTGCTCTTCTCCAAGGTTCATCTTCGTATTTGTAACCTCTTCGTTCAAACGATCTGGAAGGAAAACCTTTTACACCATTTATGGTATACAGTCGCTCCATGGCTTCCATACATTCGTGAATATTCTGAAGGGCCTCATCCGATTTTGTAACGGCATACCTGAACACTTCCGCTCCGAGATACATAGAAGTCCACAAGCCATCGTTGTCTGAATCTTCCAGTGACCCCGTCGCCAGACTTCCGTCCTTCATGTATCCAAGGGTACCGTTAAAACCATGACGGACGTGTCGGGCTCTTACCTGCTGCTCGTAATACAGGGCTTTGTCGTGCAAGGTCATTTCCTTGAATATGATTTTTGCCAAGCCTTTGTCAGTAAGAATCAAAACAGAATTTTTCGGACCCTTTTCAATATCTACCACGAGATCTGAGGGTAACCACCGTTTGGAGGCATAGTAGCTGAATTTTCCATCCGTATCCGCACTGAAAGCACCTTTTGTCGTTCCAAACCAAAGTTTGCCATCAATTTCCTGAACCGTTGTGATTTCTATCCAGGGAAGTTTCTTATTGGCATCTCCCTGCTGCTCTTTGGAATCCGCATTCACCACGAGGTATCCGTCGTTGGTTCCAACAATTATTTCTTTGTTGTTGCTAGCAAGTGTAAAACAAGAGAAATTATCCCCCTTGAAAACAGGAGTCAGCGTCTGATCCTTCACCGAAAAAACAGAAATAGATTGTTTACCCAGCACCAGGAAAACGTTTCTGCTTTTGTCGAATAATACGTCAATAATTTTTTCGCCGTTCTTTCCTTGCCATAAAACCTTTGAATCTTTAAGGTATTGAACAGATTCACCATCCGAGATCAAAAAGGCAAAATCTTCACCGCCTTCTAACAGTGAAACATTTGGCATGGTGTACCGGGAGTAAAGATTACCGGCCCAGGCATTGCTTAATACGGCCTTATCATCAACATAAACAAACTGATTGTTATACAAATCAAGATTTAGAATTTTTTTGTCGGCCATCGGACGGTACGTCTTGTCCGGAACGAGAGTACCCGGATAGAGAAATTCGCCTGCCAAGGTTTTGAGAAGTCCCGCAGAAGAATATATCTGAATAACTCCGTTACGGTCGCTGTAGACATTTTGAAGCGTAACACCTTTCAGTAGCAACTCAAATTTTTCGCTTAAGTCCTGCTGATAGGAAACATCCTGGTAAACCGGCTGATAGGTGGAAACGTCTTCTTTCTGTGAACACGAGACAACAAAAAACAAAACACCAGCTAACCCGCTCCACGGTAATAATTTTTTCATTGAAATATAGTTTTAAACATATTGATCAGATTCTAGCGGGCAAGGATATTAAAAAGCCCCGGAACGACACATGGATTTTACGTTTATAAAGGGTGGCTTTGCGAAAATGAACTTCCCTGAATATAATTTGCATTATTTCCGACCTGGCGGGAAACTCCGTACGATAACATAAATGGTCGCATGCTCATTCCAGCCTACCCCGGCTTGTAAGCTGAAGTGTAACGCCAATGCCCTAAAGTTTACAGATCAAAAGTGATGTTGAGGAACGGGCCTGATAAATTCATTTTACACGGGAAGCCGTGCTGACTACTTCGCCCACTTTTTTCACATTGCTATAGTCGACACCTAGAAAAGCGGCTGCCGTTTTCGCTACCTGACTTTGATATAGCTGTCCTTTTGAAGTCTGTTCACCAGTAGGAGGTGTATCTGGTCCGATAACAGCAAGCCAAATCTGATCAGCACCCGCTATTTCATCACCATGGCTTCGCCATGTATCAATGGGTACCGTGCCGCGACCATGGTCTGTCGTAATTAAGAAAGTAGTTTTGTCTTTGTAGGCGGGTTGAGATTGCGCCCATTGCCAAAGCTGCCGAATAAGTTCATCCGTACGTTGCGCAGATTTCAAATACTCATCATAACGACCGCCATGAGCAAAGTCATCAGTTTCACCATATGAAATAAAAAGGACCTTCGGTTGGTGTTTCTTTAGATACTCCAGGGCATAATAATGTGTAAACGCATCCATACGAACACTTCCCCAATGTCCGGGAATCCTTGGCTGCAGCTCATTAAGGAAAATTTCGCGTTCAGTAAGATTCTTTTCCGATGCGAGTTCATAACCACCATTAAAGGGTATACCACTCCGCGTTTCATTGATGATAAAAGGAGTAACATCCCAGGAGGAAAATCCGGCCACTTTACCCTTGTACGGTTTTAGTTTGTTCAGAAACTCAAGTACCGTGACATTTGGGTTGTCAATTTTCTTGTTGCTGGTAATCCGTTCATCATCGGCAAATCCACACAGGATTTCACTGTAGCCCGGATAGGAAAACCACATTGAATTCGAACAATTTACCTTGTTGTCATATAAACGGTTTCCATAGAGCTGTCCTTGTGAAACCAGCGTACCCCAAAAGAACGGCATAAGTTTTTTCCTCCGTGCTTCCGGTGTGCTTTCCCAAAAAAGCGATTTCATTTTTTCCGGATCCTTTGTGTACGTCTTATTTTCTATAAGGGCAGAGTCCGCTCCTGAAAATAGTTCCTGCCAACGGTAGCCATCGAGCGTGATGATAAAGATGTTTTCGGTTTTTCGGTCAGACTGACCTTTTGCTAATCCAGGAGCAGCAAGGATAAAAAGGAATACAAAGTATTTCATATGGCTAGGTTAACCGGTTTTTTATGCAAGAAATCGAGTTTTTTTGTACTGCCCTGCGAAGTTTATTTTACAAGCTTCGTTGTCACTTAAAAATTTAGAGCCTCTCATAAAAGTAAAGAGCCGGCGTGTTTTTGGCAAACACTGACCGACCCTTACTATTCTACCCAAACACTATTCTACTTCAAACTATACCAATAAATTTGAATGTACTATAAAACAAAGGTAAAAGCGTTACCGTCGGACAACGTTGGCTTTTGCGCATAGAAAGCTTCAAAATAC
This sequence comes from Chryseolinea sp., assembly GCA_041737945.1. Taxonomy (GTDB): domain Bacteria; phylum Bacteroidota; class Bacteroidia; order Cytophagales; family Cyclobacteriaceae; genus Chryseolinea. The sequence continues at coordinate 28,425 of JBGSQQ010000005.1, read as the reverse complement.
GCAAATGTGATTTTTGGCTGAGTCAACGGGCTGCGGGTCGGGACACTAAATGCCAGTTGAGGTGCAGGTAACCGCAACTCCATGGCTTCAAACGGTTACCTCTATGGGTTAAAACGGTAGTTCTCAAAATTGTAGATCTCTCACGCTTTTTCATTTTTTGGATATCCCGAATACCCCAAGCGGGGCGTTGAACGTTATTTTATTTGAGCATTCAGATTACCGGTTACCAAACTTCCTGCAGTTGCCCGATTTCTTTTTTTTAGTGTACTTGCCGCAAAATTTTTAACATGCATCGATTTACGTTATTCCTTTTACTTGTTTCCGGCCTGAATGCGGTCGCGCAAAATGCTGACCTCCCGGAGGATTTTCTCAGCAAAGACTGGCACAGGGAACGCCGGCAAAAGCTGCGGGAAAAACTACCAACCAACTCCGTAGCCGTTTTTTTTGCCAATGCAATCCGCAACCGCGCCAATGATGTGGATTACATGTACCACCAGGATCCCGACTTTTACTACCTCACAGGATATAAAGAGCCCGACGCCGTGCTTTTTGTTTTCAAGGAAAATCAAGCCGCCAATAATGGAACACGGTACGATGAAATCATTTTTGTTCTCCCCCGAAATGTTCATGCTGAAATGTGGAATGGCAGGAGGCTGGGTGATGCCGGGGTAAAAGAACGCCTGGGATTTGAACAGGCTTTTAACAATACCGCATTCAAAAAATACAATGTGGATTTTTCAAAATTTAATGAGATCCTTTTTTATGATTTCAAGAATGATGTCCGGGATGATCCGACTGACTCTTCGGATCTTTATAGCCTCATTGAACAGTTCAAAGTAAAGGTTAACTATCCGTCAAAGTCTTCAGGACTGAGCCTTAATCCGGAACCCACGAAAAATAACCTGAATACAAATGGATTATCTCTGTTGATGGCGGACTTGCGCGGAACAAAGACAAAAGAAGAACTGGATATGATCCGCAGAGCGGTGAGCATTTCTTGTATGGGTCAACGCGAGGTGATGAAAGCTATGAAGCCGGGCATGAGTGAACGGGAAATTCAAGGTATTCATGAATTTGTGTTTAAGAAGTACCAGGCGGAAGACCTGGGTTATCCATCTATTGTGGGTGCCGGACACAATGGATGTATCCTCCATTACATTGAAAATTACAAACCCAATATTACCAACAGGGAAATGATTCTGATGGATCTTGGAGCAGAGTATCGAGGTTATACAGCTGACATCACGAGAACCATTCCGGTAAGCGGCAAGTTTTCACCGGAGCAAAAGCAGATTTATGAATTGGTACTCCTGGCGCAAGAGGAAGCTATGAAAGCATGCAAACCCGGAACAACCCCGGCGAAGCTCGGTGAGATAACCAGAACTGTTATCAACAAGGGGCTAAAAGATCTGGGAATAATCAAATCGGAAAATGAAAAGCATCAATACTATCCGCACGGGTGTTGCCATCACATCGGGCTTGATGTTCATGATCCCCAACCAGCCGGTGTTCTTCTGGAAAATATGGTGATCACTATTGAGCCTGGAATTTATATACCTGACAATTCCAGCTGCGATCAGAAGTGGTGGGGTATCGCAGTACGTATCGAAGACGATTACCTGATTACAAAAGATGGCTACGAGCATTTATCGACAGCGGCTCCCCGCAAACCTGCTGAGATCGAAGCCCTGATGAAACAGTCCAGTGCCTTGGACGATTTTATACTTCCTGACTTAAGCAACGGCAAAAAGCAGTAAACCTAAACCCCGCAAATGCGGGGTTTTTCTTTGAGAAGCAAGACATTTACAATTACCTCAAATAAAGAATCAACGTATGCTTAATCATTGTAAATTGATACGCAAACGTTCTGCACGATGAAACAATTTATCCTTGCTCTGATGCTCCTTCAGCCAGTGTTGGTAGTAGGCCAGCCGTTACAACTCAAAAAAATTGAAACAAACTCCACGGCTTCCTTCAGAGGATTGTCGGTTGTAAATAATACAACAGCCTGGGTAAGCGGCACCAAGGGATCCGTTGGGATCACCTCCGATGGAGGAAAAACCTGGAGCTTCAAAGCCGTTACAGGATATGAATCGCTGGACTTCAGGTCTGTCTATGCTTTTAACGCGGACCGTGCGATTATCGCCAATGTTGGTTCGCCGGCCAACATACTGATCACTACCGACGGCGGAAAGAATTGGAAATTGGTCTATACCAACAACCACAAGGATGCCTTTATTGATGGAATAGATTTCTGGGACGCTCAACACGGGATGATCTATGGAGATCCGATTGACGGAAAAATGTTTTTGCTGCGCACTACTGATGGAGGTAAAAGCTGGACTCCGGTTAAAGAACCTCCGGCCCTTGAGGAAGGAGAAGCATCCTTCGCCGCAAGTGGTACCGGCATACGGTGTATAGATAAACAGCAGGTAATGATTTGCACCGGTGGCACCGTATCACGTCTATGGGTTTCTGATAACAGGGGAGAACGCTGGACCAGTCATAAAACTCCCATTCTGCAAGGTACAAGCACAACAGGAATTTTTTCTTTCGTTCAACACAATAGAATCTTACACATTGTTGGTGGTGACTATAAAAACATGACGATGAACGAGGATCATCATTTTTATTCAACTGACGGAGGCACTCTATGGACTGCTCCCACCACGCCCATCAGAGGCTACCGGGAATGTATTGAAGCAGTCAATGACAAGATTCTGGTTTCGACCGGACCTACCGGGACTGATATCTCATACGACAATGGGAAAAACTGGGCGAGTCTTTCAGATGATCCAGGAATGCACGTAGTACGAAAGTCACGACGCGGATCGCTCGTGCTAGTGGCAGGCAGCGACGGCCAAATATTTGTGCTTGAAGGCCTTCAGCCTGGCAGTACCAAATAGCAGCATAAACTATTGAACGAATCAGGTTGGTGCTTCCTCATGGCCATCCGGGTATTTGGCGAACCGGCTTTTTTCGCGTGGATGTACATGCTCATGTGTGGGCCAGGGCCAGCCCCCAAATTCAGTTTGTCTGTATTCAGCCATTGCCTGCTGAATTTCAGCCTGGGTGTTCATCACGAAAGGACCATATTGTGCTACTGGTTCGTTAATCGGCCTGCCCTGCAAAAGGAGTAACCAGCTTGCTGAATTTCCATTTTGTAAAAGCACCTGCTGGTCAGCATGAAGTTCGATGGCCTGGTGTGAAGTGAAGTTGTTCTCAGCAATCTCAATTGACGAGCCACTGTAAAAATACAACGATCGGTTTACTGAAGCCGATGCAGCAGGCAGCGTCCATGACGCGCCCGCGTCTAACCGAATCAACCAAATGGCTACCTCATTGCCTGGATCCGCCGCCCATGAGTTAGGTGCCGGATCAGGTGCCTGGAAACCTTCGACTTTGCCTGCGATAACTTTTACGCGCGTGGCGAGACCTTTAGCGTCTTTGTATTCAAAATTTGGTATTGTATCACCCCACAACATCGCAAAATGCGGTGCCACAAGTTTTTTTGCCTTTGGTAAGTTGAGCCAGATTTGAAAAAGTTCCAACGGGTTGTCCTTATCCTTACTCAGCAATGGAAACATCTCGCAATGCTGGACACCTTTTCCGGCGGTCATCCATTGTACATCTCCAAAGCCGAAACGTCCGGCAGCTCCCAGGGAATCGGAATGGTCCACCAGCCCTTTCGTAACCACAGTTACCGTTTCAAACCCCCGATGCGGATGGGCAGGAAAACCAGGAACCCGACTACCATGATACATGCGCCAACCTTCTTTATTCGGCGCAAAGTCTTGTCCGATGTTTCTCCCAGTCAGGGACGCGGCGGGCCCCATCACATCGTTGCCATGAGGATAAAAATCTTCATGATGAACACAAAACAAAAAGGGGTCTTGCGTTTGCCACGGAAATCCCAGAGGCTTTAAGGCTTTGATTGCACTGTTTTTCATTTTTTTATCGTGTTAGAATCCCGCCAGAGTCTCCTTAATGGGAGGAAGTTTTCGTGTATTAAGTTCTTTTAAATATTTTTTTGATTGTGCCCGGTTGGACTTTGCCCCAACGCTGGTGGTAACGCCGCTGAGAATCATCTTAACCCAATATTGAAAAACAGCGCGATTCCTGTCTCTCAATTCAAAAACATCGCCAATCCGCTTTTTGTTATTCGAACGGATAACAAGATTATTGGCAGCAAACTTAATAATGTAATTTCTAAAGGAATGTCGGGACGTGTCATTCTGATCTAAAAAGTTAACCTTCAAATCGCGATACAAAAACTTCATTTGACCAGCCGATACGTGCTCCCTTCCAATGGCGTGCATCTGAAGTGTGTCTACAAGTCCTGACTGAAATTCCACCGATACCAGCGGCACTAGCACAGGGTTAAGAATAGAAGTGTGAAACGGACTTACCTGTGTGGTCATCAGAAATCCTGCTAGAGTATCGTGGTACGATTCTCTTACGCGAAGGTTGACGTTCGCCGAGTCCAGGAATCGTGCATACGCCTCGATAAACAGTGAATCATGAACCTTTAGTTCAGTGTTCCTGATATTTCTAACCAACCCCTGAACTTCCGTAAAGTGAATAGAACCTTCCTTCCCCGTTACTTTTGATTTCTCCGTATAGACAATATGGCCGTCCTGAAATTGGAGTGAATCCACGCTGAACCTTACACCTATATTCTGAAAAGCATTTGTTGGCAGGAGCTTTATTTTGCTGGAGTAAAACGGATGCGTTTTGTCCCGATCAATCTGTAATCCCGGAGACTTGATACGGATACTTCGTAAGCGAATCGTCGAATCTTCAGCAAACCGCGTCGCATCCAGCTGATGAAGTGAGATTGATTCCATCGTAGTATGCATATAGTTGGTCTGAAAAAAGCTTTCATCCAGAAATGTCTTCTTATCTTTTCGTGGCCTGTGTTCAAATCCCCTAATGCTCCATTTCGCCTGTAATGGATCATAATCTAACCGGTCGACTCGTACTACGTTTCCGACCGTCTCCATGTTAAATTTCAAATTGCTAATTGTCATTGATACGTAATTTCGATTCAACACTTCCCTGGGATCTCTGATCCAGTCTGAACTTAATTCGATTTTCTTCAGCACACCGTGTTCAACCCTTGCATCTATATCGTTGCGATGTATGGTTATGGCGCTGAATCCAATTGAATCCAAGCTTGCCTTTATATGGGTTGATGAATCATGCAAAAACGTTTCGATATCGCTGACGGAGAGTACCACCGCCTTATGCTGGGTTTCAACTCGTGTCGACTCAGTTGAAAAGGGGGATACTTCTGAAGCATTATCCGAACCTCCTCCGATTCTCCTTTGCGCTGGTATCCCGGCACTTTTTGCTGGTTCCAGAAGGCTGTCGATTTTGTGCCGAATCTTCCAGCGTTCGTTGACCGGCGCATCGGCAGTATTATCCACATCCTTGGTAACACGCTTTACGTTCTCAAAGTATAACGAATCAATCGTCTGATGAAGAGAACCTACTGTAAGTTTTTTGTCAACGTAACGCAGGTCGTTAATCACAAAATTGGTCTCCGCACTTGCCCTGACCCGGTAGACACTGTCGCCCCGGCTGAAGTACGCTCGCATAGCAAGCACATCGAGGACGGGAACATATACCTGCTGCCTTGCCAGTAAATTGAAGTCGGTCACAAACCGGATTTGATCAACGTAGGCTCCGAGTGTATCCTCACCGATCCGCTTCCAATCTAGATCATTGGCTACTGATCCAGTATCGGAAAACGAAAACGATTTTACAAAAACTCTGTCAGCACTCTTTTGATAATTAACGTCACTCCCTGCTACGTCAAGTCCGTTCGTTACAATACCATTTCCCCACTGCAGTCCATTTGCATTAAGTCTGGAAAAATTGGCATGGACCATCATTTCATTCGCTGAATAATTTAACTCTGTATTTCCACCCCGTATCATCGACAAGTTGATGAATGGATGTTTTTTTGTATCAGGACTTTTTACCAACGAGCTATCAACGATATGGATAGTTGCCAGGCGCCACCCTAAGCCGGAAATATTAACCTGCTCCTGATCATACGATACCCTATCGGCGTTAAATCCGGTCAAATTCAGATCAATACCACTATCCAAATCCTGGTACGCAACATTTTCTAAAGTAAATTTTCCTTGTTGAAAAGTAAAATTATCAACGCGCCCTTTGATGCCGTTCTTCACCAGAATCATATTGCGAAACGAAAACTTCCGGGTAGCATCTATTGTCTCATTGAAGGTGGTGGCCTGTATCATCTGATTGGTAAGAATAGAGGCGTTAACTCCCCGTAAAGACAAACTTGTCCCGTCTTTTTCAAAGTTCAGGTTAGCGGTAGCATTATTCAGCGAAAATAAATTTACATCCAGCAACTCTTTAAGACTTTTTAGAACGATCAGTTCCTGATCTGCGGCACCTGATCCGGCAGGTGGATGAATTGTTGTGGATACGATCGGATCCATAGCAACCGCTTCTTCAGCAATTAGTTTTTTCTGGAATAGCAACGTATACCAATCAACCTCTTTGAGTTCGAAAACAGGAGCCTGAAGGATAGGCTTTAACTGGTCCGCTTTGCTAAGCTCGAAATTCAACAAAGAGATTCCATGAGAATGTAACCTGATGGTATCAAAAGTTATTGTTGTGTTTTTGTTGTTCAGGAATGTTTCATAATCAGAAAGGAGAATATCAAAATGTCGTGCGGAAAAGCGATGAGTTGAATCCGGATGGTGTTTAAGATGTTGAACGGACACCAATGAATTATTAATCGAAAAACTGTTACCAATTTTTCCCCGTTTAAGTTGAACCTCGGCCGCAAGCTGCCTGAACTCCAGATGCCTCACCATCAGGTAGGGCAGTGATTGATACTCCGACCTCTTCTTTTTGGCATTGCCCGTATCTTCAACCTTTATCGTCGCCTCCAACTTTGAATTACCAAGGAACACGGTGTCTACAATAGCAATCCCTTTCGTATACAAGGATTCAAAATCAAAATAGGCCACCCTTACTTTATCCGAGTTAATCCGGTAATCACTCCCGGATTCCTGGTCGCTGGTCACGACCTCCACGTCATTTATCTGAATTGAGTTATCCGTTGTGCTGAAAAAGAGTGTATCAAACCTGATGGTGGTTGGGCCATCACGAAGTTCAATCTGCTGTGCAGGCAGCCCAAACTCAATGTATGGCTTTCTTTTCATTACCGAGTCTGCGCTGAGGTATAAGTCGCGTGCCCGAAACTGAAAATGGCTGATTAGTGTAGGAGGGTGTAAACTGTCGTTCAATAAAGTCAGGTTGAAATCCTTAAATGTCATTTCCTGAATGCGGAACCTAATGGCATTTTTTCTTAACCGGTCAAAAACTGCTCTAAGGTCAAAAGCAACATGCGTGGTTGTGTCCTGTTTGCGGACGGGCTTTCTCATCATGGTTAGCTCGCCACCGTCACACTCCATCTTTTCAATTACCAGTGTGCCTCCAAAAAAGAAGGCCCACAAGGAGCCCAATTCAAGATGCACGCTCTTAACTGAGGCTTTCCTAAATCCGGTACTGTCCGAGTCATTAATGGAAACCGATACATCCTTCAGGCGTATGGTCTGTTTGAAGGGAAGGAGTTGAAGCGTGCCAATCCTGGCCTCTACGCTATCGGCCGCTTGAGTTTCAACCAATGCAAGGACTACTCTTCTTGCCTGAACATGAACCAAAACGATTAACGCAAGAAGCAAAAGAAAAACCAAAAGTGATATCTTACCCTTCCTGCTCAACGACGATGATTTTTGGCCGATAGTCTTTAATCAACAACGAAGGTACTAAGATAGATTTTCTTCCAATAGCTTTCTATAGGTGGCATACTGAAACCTTCTATCCGGCCGGCAGAAATTGCGACAGGTATTGTTTACTTGTCAGGATAGCCGTCTCGATATCCTTTTCAGATCCTTCAAAGGCTTTGTCTTCGACCTCGATGCATATAGGACCGCGGTAGCGTATATCCGTAAGCGCTGAAAAGAAATGACCCCAGTTAACGTCGCCCAGGCCGGGAATCTTCGGGGAATGGTACTCAAGCGGCGTGGCCATAATGCCTACACGATCCAGCTTGTTTTTATAAAGCTTTACATCTTTCAAATGAATATGATGCAGCCGTTCCCTGAATTCATATAACGGCTGAATGTAATCCATTTGTTGCCAGACCAAATGTGAGGGATCAAAGTTAAGCCCAAAGTTCTTTGATGGAATAAGGTCAAACATTCGTTCCCAGATGGCTGGACTAATCGCCAGGTTTTTTCCTCCCGGCCATTCATCCCCGGTAAAGAGCATCGGGCAATTTTCGATTCCAATATTAATACCAAAATCTTCGGCGTACTTTATGATGGCTGGCCACTTTTCTTTAAAAAGCACAAAATTATCATCCACACTTCTGCCGTAATCGCGTCCTATAAATGTATTTACCACCGGTATACCCAGAAGGGCTGCTGCCTTGATTACTTTTTTAATGTGCTCAAAATAGAAAGTTGATTTGACAGGGTCAGGATCCAACGGGTTCGGATAATAACCGAGTCCTGAAATGTATACGCCTTTCTGTTGCTGATACTCCCTTATTAAAGATGAAGTTCCGGCATCAAGCCTATCAACATCAATATGCGTAACCCCTGCATACCGTCTTTCAGCCTTGCCCTGCGGCCAGCACATCATCTCGACGCATTTAAAGCGGTGCAGGTGCGCGAAATCAATTACTTGTTCAAAGGAAAAGTTGGGCAAAATGGCGCTTACAAATCCGATATCCAGCATAGAGTTTTTGGTTTAATACTTTTTCTTACTTGTGATCAGTTACACACTGATCCATGCCTGCGCACGATGACTCTCGACAATTTTATCACACAAAATCAATTCCCGCAAGCCGTCTTCGAAAGTAGGATATGATGGGTTTGGGGGAGGAGCATCGGCACGAACTGCCTCATATATTTCTTTAAAGAGCTGTTTGGAAGTGTCTCCAAACCCTTCATTGTGCCCACCGGGATAGCTGATGATATTCCGAACTTCAGAATCGACGAATGCAGGATCGCGCATCATCAAAGAATTGGGCTCATCACGTTTACCAATCCATAGGTCGTTGGGGCTTTCGGAGTTCCAGCTCAGCGTTTGATTGGCTCCCGAAATTTCCAGACTGCACCTGTTCTTTCTTCCTGCTGCTACCTGGCTTACCGTTACAACGCCCTTGCTACCATTATTGAATCGAAGAAGCACACTGGCATAGTCTTCCGTTACAATCGGCACATCCTGATAGTCGGCCGGCGCTAACAACTTTCCCGAATAGGTCGCAACCGGCCTCAGTGGCTTCTTCCGGGTTTTATGAACGGTCGAAAAATCGGCCATCACCTGAATAATGCTCAGCCCGGTGATGTACTCAATCAGGTCAATAAGATGTGAACCTATGTCTGCGATGGCCTTGCTGTCGCCCGACTTATCAGGCTCAAGTCGCCAATTGTAATCCGTAGCATAAAACAACCAGTCCTGCAGATAACTACCAACAACAGAATATACATTTCCCAGTTCTCCTTTTTCCCTCATACGCTTCATCTGCCGTACCAGCGGATAATACCGGAGATTGAAGTTTACGGCATGCACCCGGTTGTGTCTCTTCGCCAGCGAGACTAATTCCTTTGCCTCTTCAACAGTTGTTGCCAGTGGTTTTTCACACACCACATGCTTACCCGCCAGCAAAGCAGCCTTTGCCATGGGGAAATGTAAATTATTCGGCGTGCAAATATGAATACAATCAAAGTTCTCCTCCGCGATCATTTTTTCAAAATCGGCATATCCATGCGGTATGCCCCAGGCTTCAGCCTTGGCTTCCAATTCTTTTTCAACGTGATGAAAGAGGGCAACCACTTCTACTCCAACAGCACGTCTTATAGATTCAATGTGCACGGGACCAATAAAACCCGCACCGGCAACTGCTGTTCGTATGGTTCTCATAATAGTGTCAGAATATCAAAGGTTTGGTTGAATTTAACGAACGAATTGTCCAGGACATTCGTAAATATCTTATTACACCGATCGGATTACAGACTGGATGATTTCTTTTTATTATCGGTAAAGAACAATATAAACAGAATCAAAACAGCGATGGCAATTCCAGCCGGTACCAGCCATACATTCGTCCAGTTGGTTATGCCATCGACGGTGAATAAATCTTTTACCTTCCCTGCGACAATAGAACCAATAAACATTCCGAATCCATAGGTTGCCAGCGTAATGAGCCCCTGTGCCTGCGACTTGATCTTTAACCCTGCCTTGTTATCCGTGTAAATCTGGCCCGATACAAAAAAGAAATCAAAACACACACCATGCAATAGGATGGCAGAATAAAGCATCCATCCGCTTGTGTCCGGAGTGCCGTATCCAAAGAACACAAACCGTACGATCCATGCCAGTAATCCCACGATCAATATTTTTTTGATGCCCAGCTTGGCATAGGCCAGGGGAAGTAAAATCATAAAAATAACTTCCGATGCCTGCCCGAGTGACATTTTGTTTTCAATGTTAAAACTTGCCGGCGTCTCTGTTGGGTAGGCAGCCTGATAGGTATCCGTCAGCGATGGGTTCGCCCATGTATAATAAAATGACAGTGGAATACAGATAAGGATCGAAGAAATAAAGAAAATCAAAAACGAACGATCCTTAAAAAGGACGAACGCATCCTTGCCAATAATTTGCGCTGCGCTTACCGGTCCCGTACCAGTCGGTGGTGTATTCGGAAGAAAAAAGGCAAACACACCCAACGCTGCCGCCAGCACCATCGACATTTGAAATATTACAACCTGATCGCCGACACCCATAAATCCAACCAGATTGGTGATGACAATCCAGGCAAGGGTACCAAATAACCGGATCGCTGGAAACTCTTTTTCCGGCATCGTCATCTGCCGCATGGCAATAGAACTGGTTAAAGCGATAGTCGGAGCAAAAGTGAGGCAGTACAGCACAAACACCCAGAAAAATGTGTCGGCATCTCGTATGGTAATGAGCCACATCAGAATGGCTGAACCCAGGAGGTTCAGGATTCCGAGCACCCGTTGTGCAGCAAAATAACGGTCGGCCAGCATTCCGATAAAGAATGGCGCGATAATCATGGCGATAGAAAAAGCTGCGTATGCGCTACCTACCTGATCGCCGGTCGCATTCAATTGTACAGTGAGGTATTTACTCATTTGTCCATACCATGTTCCCCAAACACAAAATTGGAGAAACATCATCAGCGACAATTGTATTCGGATTCCAAGTTTCATAGTTAAGGGTTTAGGTGCCGGATCAAGGTAATGCTCTAATAAATTAACTCAATAATCGTGAAATCACCGAGGCCTTGCCTGCGCCCCCCAATATCTTCATTCGATCAACCACCTTGGGAATATATTCGTTTGCCACAAAACCATTTACACCGTTATCCATAACCGTCTCCTTCCAAACGGGGCTCTTTTTATCGAATTGTTTTTCCATTTGCTGATAGTAGGAGCGTGCCGCAGTTGACCGGATGAGGAGTGACTCGGTACTCCAGTTAACCTTGATCACCCCTGCTTTTGAAGCATCCGACAAATCATCGGAAGTTAGTCCGGAAGAGCCGTGGAGCGCAATACCGATCTCTCGTCCTGTTACTTTTTTTGTCAGGGAGATCTGATTTTCTATTGTCTTGTAGGAGAAATTCATATCCTCGCCGAAGCCATGTTTTGTACCCACTCCCGGTGCCCAAAGGTAGATGTGGTTTGGATAACGCTTCTCAACACTTTGCAGCAGTTTCGTGGCCACTTCATCAGATGTGATGCCTTCGTCCACAGCGTCTTCCATTTCAAGGGTGACGGGAACGCCCGCCTGTTTTGCCAGTTCACAGAGCGAACAGATATGCTTAATCGTTTCATCATGCGTAAACGAAGAAGCGTCCAGGGAAACCGTAGATGCTCTCAATATCAGGGACTGGCCAAATGCTTCAAGCGGAATACCATTTATGGCCGCTCCAAGGATAGTCATTGTCTCCGGGCCTTTAATATGATCCGTATGATAGATCACCGGAATGTTTCTGAATTTCGTTGAATTAGCCAGCACTGCCAGGTTCGCTATATATCGGGAAACGCCGAGCACGGCATCTCCGCCACCAAAGCTATGTCCCTTTAGCTGCCACAGACTGGTTTCAATAATTACGGGAGCGTCGACAGACAATGCTGCTTCAAGACAATCGTTGATCGCGGCATGGCTATCGGCATTGATGGCTAAGATCGCATACCGGTTTTCAAGTGCATGCTGTAATACTTTTCTGGATTGAAGGGGATCACAAAGCATATATAGAATTGAAAAAGATTATTGTTATTCATCTAAACTTACTTTTAAATTACAATTTGAATGAAACATGTTGTATCCTATTTCGATATGACAGTTCATCCGAACTTTGTTTGGTCTCATTTCATCGCCCCCCTCACGGGCCGGGGAGGCCCCGCATGTTCCATCAGGTCTGCGCCCAATCCACACATGCCAGTGCCAGACCGAAGATTGGCCGAGGCCCTGCTGAAACATGCTGGAAGATTGTGTGGGCATGTGCGTGTAGTGGATACTATTATGGTGGTTTGTGGAGGACTAATTATTGCCTGGTTCAATGCACACCTTTAATGACTCTCCCCTTTCCATCAGTCCGAAAGATTCATTCATGCGTTCCAGGGGCAACGTATGGGTGATGATTTTGTCGGAAGGGAACCGTCCGCTGTTAATCAGTGCATACGCTGCCTGAAAATCGCTCATCTTTTCAGAATAACTTCCGGAAACCAGGAGTTCTTTATAATGAAGGTGATTGGTGTTGAGCAAGGCTTCCGGTTTTGACTTCGGAAGGCCGCCAAAAAATTCCACTTTCGCTCCCTTGCCCGCAATCTCCAGGGCATCGGCCTGAGATTGTGCCACCGAATTGGCGACAATTACCACAGACGGGCCAAATCCATTCGTAAGGTCCAGCATTTGCTGATAGTGGTTTTGGTCTGGTGAAACTTTGACAACTCCGTCAATATCAAATTGTTTCATCATGCTAAGTCTGTTTTCGGAAATATCCAGCATCCACACTTTTTGGGCACCCGCCAGTCTGGCAAGGATCGCGTGCATCACGCCGATAGGGCCTGCCCCGATAACAGCGACCGTATCCTTAAATCCGATTTGTATTTTCGTAGCCGCATTCATCACACACCCCAACGGTTCAGCCAGACTAAGATGCTGACTGGGGATATCTTCATTCTCGACTTTTATCAAATTTCCCTCGCGAACTGCCTTCGCAGGAATCCGCACATAGGGAGCAAACGCACCGTCATAATGATACGACATGGTCGTGCGATTCATACAGAGGTTTTGCCTGCCTGCTTTGCAGTATTTGCACTCACCACACGCCATCACGATATACATGACTACCCGGTCACCTACCCGAAGCGTTGATTGCGTTGCCCGCGATTCAACAATCCGGCCACAAAATTCATGACCCAGAATTCTGGGAGGCTCAATTTTTTTATCTCCATGCCTGAATGTTCGCAGATCGGTGCCACAAACACTGCAGGCCTCAATCTTTAGTAACACTTCACCATCTAACAAGACGGGGTCGGCTACAGATTGGAGCTCAATCTGTTCTTTCCCCAAATACACGGCTGCTTTCATTGTTGCATTTATTTTCTATCCCACAATTTACTAACTCATCCAGTTTTTGGCAGCACTGGCTGTCCACTTCGTGGTAATCTTTTTCAAATTAGTCCAGAAGCGTATGCCCTCCATCCCGGTGATATCTCCATAACCAAAACGCGAGCTGTTCCAGCCTCCAAAGCTGAAAGGCTCACGTGGTACAGGCACGCCGATATTGATTCCGATCATCCCCGCACTGGAGTGGTCACTGAAATAGCTGGCTGTCCCTCCGTTACTCGTATAAATCGCCGCAGCATTTCCATACGGGTTACTGTTCTCGATGGCCAGAGCCTCGTCCAGGCTATCAACACGTAAGACAGTCAGCACGGGACCAAAAATCTCATCACATGCAGCTTCGTGACTTGCCTGGACGCCATCAATAATCGTCGGATTTACATAGGTTCCCTTTTCTTTTCCGGATACCATCGTATTTCTTCCATCCAGCAGAATCCGGGCACCCGATTTTTCAGCCCGTGTAATGTAGGATTCAATCCTTTCTTTTGCAGCAGAACTGATTACTGAGCCAAGGTTTTCCCCGGACCTTATTTTTTTTGCTTCCAAAATAATATTATCCAGTAGGGCATCGCCTTTACCCACGAGGATCAACACACTGGCGGCCATACATCGCTGACCCGCACAACCATAGGCACTAGCCACTACGTTAGTTGCCGTCAGCCCTGGCTCCGCGTCGGGCATGACGACCAGGTGGTTTTTCGCTCCCCCTAACGCGAGAACACGTTTACCTGAAAGCGTGCCCCGTGAATGAACAAGCTTTGCGACGGCAGATGACCCTACAAATCCAATTGCCTTGATTCCCTTGTGATCCGTAATGGCTTCAACAGCAGGCTTTGATCCATGAACAACATTAAAAGCACCTTTGGGGAGGCCCGCCTGATGAAGGTAATCAGCCAATACATTTGCTGTAAGCGGAACTTGTTCGGAAGGTTTCAGGATAAATGTATTGCCCGTACCCAATGCGATGGGAATCATCCATAAAGGAACCATAGCCGGAAAGTTAAAAGGTGTTATTCCGGCCACAACGCCAAGCGGCACGCGTCGTTCCTCACATTCAACCCCGCGGCTAACCTCTAATGTTTCCTGCTTCATTATTTGCGGAAGTGAAGTTGCAAATTCCGTTACTTCAATCCCTTTTTCTATTTCAGCCTTTGCTTCCTGATGCGTCTTTCCGTTTTCCTTGCTAACCAGGTCAGCAACTGAGTCGATGTTTTTCTCCAGCAGGTGTTTGAACCTGAATAGAACCTGAACACGTTCCTTCACCGGCATCTGGCCCCACGTCCGGAAAGCCTCCAAGGCTGATATCACAGCTTTGTCAACGACCTGAGCGTCGGCGTCCGGTACAGCGCCAAGGACGCTGCCATCCAATGGCGAACTGACTTCAATATATTTTCCAGTACCAGCGTCAAGAACTTCACCCTGAATGTAGTGTCCTGTGACACCGGTTGAGATAGAGGCTGTTGAATGCATAAAGCTTTGTTTTTGTTATAGCGATGTTTTACCCTGTAGCGTTGATGACAATTCAGTTCGAGACTAATTCTGCTGGAGTGATCTGATTGCTCAATAACCACTCAAATAATTCCCACCGTTTATCCGGGGCGGAGGAAGTTCCTCCCTTTGCTTCGATAGCACTCTTCACCAGATCCATTCCATAATTATAATTGATAATATAGGTTCGGTTTTTCTCAATGAAGGTAAGGCTTTTCCTGGCTGATAGTTCACTGTAAAGGCCATAAGTCATCAACCAACGCACCGCTTCTTCTTCTGACATTGTTTTATTAATCAGACCCCGTCCTACCTCATTGCGAACATAGGTTAGTTTTCCTTTCAGTTCCTGCGCATTGTAGTACGCGGCGATTCCTGTCGTATCTAAACCAGCTAACGGGAGCAGCACTTCCCGGGTAAATTTCGTTTTTTCTACTCCAGGCATTACAACCTCTATTCCATAATTGGCGCTGCCTTCTGCAATAAGCGACTGCGGACTAAAAAGCGGATACAATGAAACTTCGAGAAAACCGCGATCGTGGTAGAGTTTTTTTTCCAACAACATGTTATAAACATGGTGCCCGGGATAACTCTCGTGACTGCCAACGTCAATGGCACGATCAATGAGTATCGGCAAGTCTGTATTAATTTGAATGACGCTTTTGTATTTCCCCTTATACCAGTTGTATCCACTCCAGGGTTTATCGGTGACATACTCCAGGGTGAAGTCTTCTTCAGCCGGAAATTCCATGTGAGCAGAAGTACGGCGTCTGCATTCTGCAATTGCCGTTCGGAAGACGGTGTCCAGTTTTTCTTTTGGGATAACAAAGCGGTTGGAAAGTTGCTGGAAACGCAACGGCAGGTCACCCTTACCGGGAAGGAGGCGATCCAGACGTGCGACCCACTCCTTAAATTGCGTCTCGGTATACGTAGGAGCAACCACGCCAAAAAGGTCTTTCGATTCCTCATCGAAGGTTCCATGCGTACCAGTTGCGATTTGAATTCTTCTTGCAAATGCAATCAACTGACCGGATATCCAATTCGCCCGCATACGCAGGGTGTCATTCTTGTCATTGGCGGCAATAGCCTGAAATTTTGACAATAATTCCGTGGTGGATTGCAACAGACTGTCTTTCGGGAATACAGGTGCTGCAGGAGAAGTCGGCCGAAGGGAGTCGGGGCCATAGTACGCATCCACAAAATCAGGATCGTATTGGCCGATAGTAAGCCCTAAGCGGACATAGGACACCACCAGATCGCCAAATTCAGACTTATTGCTTTTCGCTGCATCCTGACTGCATGAAAAGAACAGTGGAACAAGAAATAGAAGGATGACATTTTTCATCTGAACCCGGGTTAATAAAATCAATTGCCCTAATGTAACTATTTTCCCGGTTTGGCTTTGACGAAAAAAGTGACAAGTGGCTTTCCGAAAAAGTATGCTCAATAGGTGATTTATATCATAGTTAGTGTGCCTGGCTAATGATAGTTTAGAGGCCTACAGACCAAACGCTAGTATGGCAAAGGGGTATTCACCAAGCGGTGATAACCGGGAAAAAGTTTCAAAACTTCTGGTTAGCATCGTAAACGAAATGGTGGAGGGCGAAAAAACATTTTTTTCACTCCTTAGTGAACTACATCCTAATTTTGTTCAAAGCGGGTATAATCTGATTCACTATTTGATCCTGCGAAGTAAAGAGATACGGGAAGCACAGGAATATCTACACCATGTCGGATTGTCATCGCTTACCAATTCCGAAAGTCATACGCTCTCTCAGGTGCAGCAGGTATTGAATTGGCTCGACCCTTCTCATCCGGTTTCCATTCAGGGTGGATGTGATTTTGAAACGGCATCTAAACTTCAATTGCATCACTCGGAGCAGCTGCTTGGATTCTTTTCCATTCAGGACAGACCGCATATCATGGTAACCTTTTCGTCTGCACTCATTCAGAACAGGATGCTGATAGAAGAAATGCTAAACGAAGGCATGTCGGTTGCCCGAATTAACTGTGCCCACGACAGTCCGGATGTCTGGCTCGATATGATCAGTATCCTGAAAAAAGCAGTAGCCAAAACAGGAAGAAACTGTAAAGTATACATGGACCTTGGAGGTCCAAAGATCAGGATCCACTCGATACGGGCCAATAAAAAGAAGGATTGCAAAGCTTTGCCCGTTAGCGAAGGGACAGAATTACTTCTCTGTCATTCCGGCGACCGTAAACTGAATGGAAAAGTAAAAAAACATACGGACATCAACGTCTTACATGTTGAGCCGAAAGGAATTTTATCCAGGGTTAAAACCGGAGAACGTATTTTCTTTGATGACGGGAAATTTGAAGCTAAGGTGATCCACGTTTCTCCAAAAGGCGTGAGTGTGAAAATTGTGCGGATCTCAACGAAGAAACCGTTTCTGAAACCTGAAAAAGGAATTAATTTTCCAGACTCTGACCTGCGCATCCCGTCGCTTACTGACGAAGACAAAGGAAACATCCCGTTTATTTGCAAGTATGCAGATATGGTGGGATACTCGTTTGTGGATAGCCCGGAGGATGTGGAAATCCTCAGAAACGAACTCAGGAAATACCATCCCGCAAAACAGCCTGCTATCATTCTCAAGATAGAACGGCTCTCCGCCGTTCAGAATTTACCTGCCTTGCTGATGAATGGCATGAAAGATGAGGCTATGGGTGTGATGATTGCCCGTGGCGATCTGGCTGTTGAGATCGGATTCGAACGGCTCAGTGAAATACAAGAAGAGATTTTGTGGATCTGCGAAGCAGCCCATGTGCCCGTAATCTGGGCAACGCAGGTTCTCGAAACCCTTAATAAAACCGGCTATGCAACTCGTTCTGAAATAACCGATGCGGCCATGGGTGTAAGGGCAGAATGTGTGATGCTCAACAAAGGAAAATATATTGTCAAAACCATAAGGATGCTGGATGATATCCTGACAAGGCAGTTGGGACACGTAAATAAGAAACGTTACATCATGCGGCCGCTGGGTATAGCCAGAAACTTCCTGCAAAACGATACTGCGCTATCTGCCAAATCAACGGAGAGTATACAGGAATAATCAGTGCTTCGGTGACAGCCTGAATATGTTAAATCGTTACTTTTTGAATTTTCCAAAAACAGGTTGTCCGGGCATAACACCTGTTACGGTTTTTCCATTAATCAACACAAACGTTCCATTCACCATTACATACTCAATACCTGCTGAAAATTCCAAACCTTTTTCAAACGTCGCTTTGTCAATTATTGTATTGGGATTAAAGATCGTTATGTCCGCATCGGCACCAACTTGTATCCTTCCTTTAAAACGCATCATGGGAGCAATGTTTTCCAGGCGCTTTGCGGGAAGCAGCGTCATCTTTTCAAGAGCTGTATTCAAGTCAATTACCTTTTCTTCACGCACATATTTACCCAATACTCTTGAAAATGTTCCAGCTGTTCTTGGATGTGCCAAAGGTGCGTAAGGCATACCATCGGAACCAATCATGACACCTGGGGCAGCAATACCGGTTCTTATCCATTCAGGTTTCATCATGTGCATGATAACGATCCCGCCCGGTTTGCGATAGGCATCAAATGTTTCCTTTGTAAGTCGTTCACCAGTCGCAACCCATTGCAGGTCTTCATAGCTTATACCTAATCTCTGTTGCCAGCCTTCGTCAAACATAGCACTTTGAAGCCGTGTTGAGGCCGCTGTATAGGAGTATAATTCCGTAGTGATGTCAGCGTTATTTTGCTGTGCTGCGTTTACCATGTCAATTGCCATCTGAATACTACCCAACGACATGCTGTTGATATGAACAATATGCAGGGGTGCATGCGTGAGCATCGCATCCGCTATAACCTCTTGTATCGAAATGATGTCAGGTTGTCTCACATGAGAAAACACCAGGGTATTTAATTCACCTGCTAATTTGAATACCTGATACATTTCCTCAGGTTTTGTAGTGGGTAGGTATCCGATAGGAACACCTATTCCGATTCCACCTTCCGCCAGAGATGTTTTGATGTTTTCAAGAACGAGACCCATTTGATTGTTTTCGATGCCCATGGTGTAGGTGTGCTGAATTCTATCCTGCATAGCGGCTAGCGCAGATTGTCCTTTAATACTTATCTCGAGTAATTCATTCAAGACCTTTTCATCTTTGTTTATCGCCTTAAACCGTTCGTAAGGCCAGCATACACTGGCGCCATAGTTTATTAATGCCCTTGACTGTCGTGAGGCATACCACTCTTTTAAATTTTCGATTCCCCATTCAAGTTCCAACGCAGTCGTAACCCCATCGTGCAATTGGTATTCCTGTTCCACATTGCTTCTCCCATGAACATGTAAATCAATAAATCCGGGAGCAACCACCAGACCGGCCACATTCACTATCTTCTTACCCTTCAAGGGCTGGGCACTAATTTGTGCTATCCGGTTATTCAAAATTCCTACGTTCCTGATTCCATCCAACTTTGTTTCGGGGTCAATGACCCGACCTCCGACTAGTACAATGTCAAATTGCGTGTCAGTTTGAGCTATAGTAACGCTGCCTGCATAAAATAGCAGAAGAAGACATAGTACAGTTTTCATAGATTTCAGTGTCATGAATTTATTTTTAGAAATGGATGTGTAACCTATTGCTGGCAGCGCTTAGCTGTAAGGCGTATGTGTGTAAATACCTACATTTTGTCCAACTGCCTGCCCAGCGTCTCGCGGGGTATCAAACGAAATTTAATACCACGCACTTTAGGAACCTACAATACAGCATTTGTCTTATTGCTTTTATTGGCGTTCATTCTTGTGTTTCACGCGTATTTTAAGGATTCACCATTGTTGAATAATAATACATACCTGGTTATCCCTCAGTGTAAATTCTTTTGCTCCCCAGGGACGAAGCGTGATTTTACTAAGATTTGGATGCAGGAACTCGGGATGTGATGAACTCACTTTTTCATATACTTCATCAATACTATTCGTTACAAGTCTGAATTCAGGATTGTGCTCCTTTGCCAGTTCCTTACTTTCGAAAAGGTTCATCCGTAACTCGTTCTTTTCGATGACACAAAATGGATTTTTTGACTTCAATTCCTCATGTCCAATACTAAATTCAAGACAATCGATAAATAGTTTTAATCCGTCTTTAATATCCTGATAATAGACATTGGGAACTAACCTTGTAAACTTCATAATTGATCTAATTTGGATTGATTTTTGGAACATGTCTTTTCACAAAGATGTCCTTTATTTTAATTTGTCCAGCTTGATTACAAACAAGAAATTACTTGGATTTGAGGAATTGGGCGTCCAGACTTTCTTTTTCAGCTAACTCCTTAGTGACATCCCTAAATAACTGGGTATCCGAAACCAAAAAGTTTTCCCAAAAGGAACTGTTGTAAGGCTCAGTCATTTTGTAGATATCCTGATCCCATGCGGATCGCACCTTTTGTGCCGTAGCAAAAGAAACTTCGTGAATATTTAATTCCTCGCTCCGTTCAAAGCTTATGACTTTACCTCCACTCTTTTCTTCAACCACTTCTCCCTTAAGATTCCAGAGGAAATAGTTAAGGTATAACCTCCCATCAACATCTTTATATTTAAGGATCAAATGATCTTTTAGAATTTTGGTCTCCACGCCCTGCTCTTTAGCCCAATTTGGTCTGGCAATACTATAGTCACGGTCAACTCTGACAATTGCCAAATCCTCTGCCCGAACATAAAATGTCGCATCATAATTGGGCCATTCATATACAGTGTTCCTTTTGGCTGAAATAATGTAAATCTCTTTATAATCCAATGTTGAATAACCTTCGAATGTATAGAAGAAACCTTTTTCGAATCCATTCTGATGAGTAGCACGGGTCGGTCTTTTAATCAGATCGGGCTTCAGTAATTCTTCAACTGTTCGTGAGTTGAGCTTATCCATTTTCCAACGAAATGTTCTAAAATCTTTGCTTTGACGCACGGCAAGATAATCTACAACCCGACTATCCTTCTTCATGTAGTCACTATCGTAGATATCGATTGCAGCCTCAATAAGGCGTACGTATGCTCCATTCTCTTTGTCTGCAATTCTGTACACACCTGTAAGCTTATGCGGTTCTGTTCCATAAGTCTCTTCCCGGTTTCGCATGGCCTGTCTGATGATGTCAACCGCTCGCTGAGCCGATACAGTTACCGTATTGAGTTCAACAACATTTTCCGTTAGGTAAAGGGTTTGAAACAACATGTCTTCTGCTGGACTTGTAATCTTTAGTGTTTTATATCCAATTGCAGAAATTATCAGCGTATCTGAAAGACCGTTTTTGATGCGAATGCTGAACTCGCCACGCTCCGTCGCACTTGTCCCTTGCTGTGACTGCTTTAAATAAATGCTGGCATATGGAACCGGTTTTCGAGTTTGCATATCATATATGATACCTCTAACCAGTGCACCTCTATCTGGACTTTGTGAATAAGTGGTAGCAACTAGCAGGAAAAAAGAAGCAAGCAAAATGAGTTGTCTTATGTGCATTCTAACTTCTTTTGAACATTATTAGGATTATTATGCGTATGAAAAAGTTCTGTCCATCAAAAAAATACCTTTATTGTTTGATGAGACAGTTTGAGGCGCATGATTGGCCGTTGACACAAAACGTAGCGTGAAAAACTAAACTACAAATTTATTCTGAACCCGCCATTGATAGACACTTTCCTGCCAGCCTGTTACTATTCTTACAGATCCAAAATTGTGCTAAATGTCACTTATAAGAGTTCACGAAACTTACCTGGCGTTTGGCCGGTCCAGGATTTAAAGGCACGTTGAAAGGCTCGGGTATCACTATACCCTAATGTGGAAGCTACTTCCTTGATCGTTACATGTTGATTGGATAAAAGGGAGGTTGCAAAATCCCTTCCAAGATCACTACATAGCATACGATAAGATACGTTTTCTTCCTCCAATTTACGTTGGAAAGACCGAACCGTTATGTTAAACCTCGCTGCCATAGTTTCAATACTGGGAATCTGACCCATAAAGGTTGTCATAATCTCTCGCTTCACTTTATTTACGAACGTTTCCTTATTTAATTTCGAAAAGCGCTTCTTGATAAGATCACAAAATACACCCATTAAGGATTCATCGTAGCTTAGAATCGGAGTTAATAGTTGATCTCGGGAAAAAATCAACGTATTTGAGGGCGCATTCCATTTTATCGGTGCTTGAAATATTCTTTCGTATTCAGCTAAGTTTTTCTGTTTGGAATAACTTAGAAGCACGAGTTCCGGGGTTATTTTCATTCCTGTCAGCATCTTGAAAATGTTCAACGTTCCGGCCATTGCTTGGTCAACTGCCTGCCGTGCGCTTATTGGAGAAACCTTAGCCCACGGTGTGCAAGCCTCATACGATAAACTTACCCTATCTCCTGTTATTGAAATTGAATAGGAAAACATGTCGCTGGCCACAACACTGAAACTGCAAACCGCTTTAAATGCCTCTTCAAGATTGGAACTACTTTGCATGAGCAGTCCGACCAAACCGAGGATTGAAGGATTAGTTTGCTCCCCCAGATGCAGCCCTAGCTGTCGGTCTCCGGTTTGCATAATGGCTACTTCCCAAGCCCGGTAGGCCTGCTCAAAAGATACGTGAATATCGGAGTGGTAAAGGTCGAGTGGATTAATTTTAAGCGCATCACACATGGATTTCAAATTTCCCTTCCTTTTCTCCGCTCCAAGCAGGATGTCGCGGACGAATGCCATGTGTGCAAACATAGTTTGTCGTGTTAGGTCACCTTTTTGTCGCAATTTATTACCAGCAAGCAAAATCCACTGCCGTTAAGACAGAAAAAACTAAATAATGAAAACTAAAACAACTTTAAAGGGAGCCGCCGTAGGGTTCGCGCTCCTCGGGTTGATCAGCTGCGAAAACGAACTGGAACAGCCAATTCCAGAGCAAAATTCAATCGTTCAATTTGCCGATACCCAGGTAATAATTAGCGAAAACCAAAGCGAGAAGAAGATTATATTGAACCTGAGCAACCCTGCCCAACAGACAGGTACTATTTCAATTGTATTTACATCCAATCAACTCACTAAGTTTATTACCGAACCCGCTTATACCAATGGACGAATTGAACTTCCGCTAATCAAAGGGAGCAATTCCATCTCTTTCCTGATTAAACCAGTTAACGACGACCTACGCGATGGCGATAAGACGCTCTCTGCTTTAATTTCGGAAGTTTCGTCCGGTTTGCAAATTGGAACACAGCATTCTCTTTCCGTTTCAATATTAGATGACGAAGAACCCGTAGATGATCGTGTAGAAGCCAACTTTCTGGTTAGTCAAATTACGACAGGAGAACATGAAAGCGGAGGTTCGGTAATTGATGTATCCTTATCAGGCCCGGCTCCGGCAGCTGGTGAGATTGGTATTGTATATTCATCGGAGAATATTGGTTACGGAATTGAGATCAGGTATGGAGTTGATTTTATTACCGAGCCGGCTGCAGAGAATGGCAAGATAACGTTGGTCCTGGGCACGGGCTCTGAACAGGTGAATTTTAAATTCATCCCCATCAATAACCAGGTGTGGCTCGGCGACCGCAGCATTGTGTTTACACTTACCAGCGGTTTGGGTAGCGTTAGACTAGGGCAAAGTGTAGTGTTGCAGCTGAAAATCACCGATGATGAGCCTGCTCCAAAAATCAAAAGTTATGAGACTGTGGGCGGTGGGTGGAAGGTGAAAAGGTCCTACGAGTATGGCTATGAAAACAATCTTGACAAAATTACCTGGGAACAGTATACGCCATCCTACCAGGGAGGAACATACCGCTACGAGTATCATGAGGGTAGGCTTCACAAAATGGTTGAAAATGCCAATCGTGAAACGTATTACTTGTGGGAAGGCGATAGAATTGTTAAAGAAGAGCAATACACAAATGGTCTGTTGACAAAATATGTCCTGTATAACTATGATCAAGCAGGCAATATTGGTGAAGCGGCCTTTCACTATAGGCAACCCGATGGTTCCATTAAGATGGGATTGCTTTTCGTTTACCTTTATTTCACAGATGGCAACCTTTACAAAAAAATGGCCTACAATCCGGTAAACGGACTTGAGAATCTCAGCCTGATTTCTACAGTTACGTATGAGAATTACCTGGATGTTGAAAACCCCTTCCCGCTGGAAATTCTACATAACGTTAATTCCCAGCCGAAGTTGCCAGGCACGTATCGCGAGGAGGCCAACGGGACCGACACGTTTTTCAATTTTAGCTATGAGTTTGATGACATTGGCAGACCATTGAAAAGAACAACAAGCTCCAACATTGGCTCTGAAATAACGACCTATAGTTACCGATGAGTCACGTTCTGCTACCATAAAAAAAGAGACTCTCGAAATGAGTCTCTTTTTTTTTCAGAACTCAAAAAGGAATCCGCCTGATGCATAATCAAAAACCTGAATGCGGATTGACGCACTATAAATTTACCTGTTTCAAATGAAATGGTCCCGATACCTATCGAGAGCCGCCCGACAACAGTCACTATCCACCGTTACAACTGCAAACTACTAAAAGAATGTTAAAATGAATTTCAGAAATGAAGGCCATTTATTATCCATTTAACTGGCGGCAGTGTGGCCTTCCAGTCGCTTCATTCGCAGCCTGTATCCTGTTACCCGTTAGTTTTTCTTTTTGAGTTCTTTTGCCATCATTAAAGAATGCTTCAATGAATTTATGTCGCTCCAATCGTTATGTGCTATAATAATATGTTTTGACTTTCGGTATTTTTTCTGAACTCTCTTCAGCGTAGAAGCGTACTCTGTTACATTGCCATCGCCTAAATAACCCAGGTCGTTATCATCCACACCTTTAATTAAGCATCCACCATAGAGAATTTTTTCGTCCTCAAACCAGATTACAATATTGTCTTCAGTATGCGCTGGCCCGGGGTAATACGTTTCAAATGAATTTTGTCCGACATTAAAGACAGTATCTTTTGGCATTAAAAATTCGGCTCTCTTTTTATTGTTCTTTTTACTCAATTGATCTGTTAGCTCGGTAGTATAAGTCTTAATTCCCTGATGTCTGTAGTATTCGAGGCCAGCAGTTTTGTCGCCATGCCAATGGGTTGCAAAACACATTATCACACTTTTGTTATGTCTTAATTTTATACTGTCAAGCAATGGTTGAAATTGTGTAGTGTCCCAGGGCGTGTCAAACATAACAACACCATTATTAGTCACCAGATACATACCGTTTGCCGGCACCAGGTATTCCTGGTATTTATTGTAAGTTGTATAAATGTAGAAGTCACCCGTTAAATGAGAGATTTTAAGTTTTGAAGTTTCTGTCTGCCCAAAAATATTAGTTAGAAAAAATATAAATGATACTGTCAGGATAACTGTCCGCATAATTTCTTTCAAAGCCATTAGATTATTAATTATTAGATGCAATTAGATGCTTTTCTTAAGTCCAATTTGTCCAGAAGTCGTTCGATTGTCCTCGCGGGACATCATAATAAAATTGTCAATTGATTTTTTTGAAACTCACTTTGTCTGGCGAGGTTGCCACCGTCTTTGTATAAGAAAGTGGCCCTGTCCAAAAAAAGTCCTCTTTATCAAGGTCATTTTTTATTCATTGTCAACCGAGTCCCACAATTGCTTCCGCTGTTGTTAGTGGCGGGCCGCTTACGCAATTTCATCACTAGGAAAGTTGTCAATAGAAAAAGAGTCCCAGTCGCCCCACAATAAAATATCAATGCTTGAGAGTTATACGTCGTCAGCGCGTCTTCGTCAAAATAAACACCCATCTCATTATAGCTGAGCTTCCACCTGTCAATCGAAACCAATAAACAAGTGGTCATCAGTGCGGTTGAGACGACAATTGCAAATATCAGTATCGCTTTCTTTAAGCTCAAGAGTTATTTCGTCCGATTTTCTTCAGCGCTTTTCCAGTACCCCATCCGCCGTTGCAAATGCTAACGCGAATTGCAAAATGCGGGCCATGTTTTATACATTTTGTTGCCAGACGTAGGGTCTTCTCCTCCCTTTATTCGTAGCCTGCATTCCTGTCACCCGTTAATTTACACCAATCTTTATTAGTAGAGGTGATAAGAAATGAAAAATTCGATTGCTTTCTCGAAAATAGTCTAATGTGCTTTTGATATTAATTATCATTTAGTTTTTTCCGATTTCAAAACGAGGCCATTTCCATGCATAACGGATAATGAGACAAAGAAGAGCGACTTCTACAGCAGCAGCAAAATACATGTGCACCCAAGCTTCTCCTGCCAAATTGAACAACATGTAAGGAATGTATATCGCAGCCACGATTATGTTTGTCAAACGATTTACTTTGGCCGGCAGGGCAGCAGAAAGGAAAATCATAAGAGCAGGAATGGCTACAAAAATCATTGCCATGAGTAGAAAGACATATGAAATGTCAAATACAAATACTTTTCCTACCAGAATATCTTTTATGGAGCCTGGCATATATAAGTGGAAATAATCAACATAGATATAGAGAAACATAAAACTACCCCATAGCGTAGCAAGCCTCAGTTTCAAATTGACTTTGATGTCTTCCAGAGTATTTTGTGGAGTTTTTTGTATATTCATTATTATAAACTAAAACTTAAATCCAAAATCAAGCCCAGGCTGGACAAAGTAGTTAGGCCATTTTTGTTCTACTGCTTTAAAAGATTCTGGAACATTAGTTCTAACAGGCCAATAACTAATTCCAATAGCTGGTTCAAAAAAGAAGCGGCCTTTAAAAAACGTAAACTGGTACCCTAAATAGAAGTCCAGATATAACGTGTATCCATTTCCAATCTTTTTATTATTCTCATCCATATATTTTTCAAAAGCATTCAATGCATAAACGGATGTGTAGACTCCTTTCCACCAAAATCGCTGGTATCCTAATGTAGGAGCAAGTATGCGTGCATGTCCAGGATAGTTTAGTCCAGGTGCATCAAAATCTGGTCCGAAAGGGATACCTAATGGCCATGCATACTGAGACCTTTTAAATCTAAAGTGAACAACATCTTTAGGTGTAATCCTATATCCTGCATTTATTTGTATGTACTTAGGTGGATTTGGGTCATCAGGAATAAAATTTCCTAACATCAAGAGCGAACTTCCAACGAACCACCGTTTATAAGTACTGTCTTGTTTGGCATTTTGTGCATTCACATGTAAACTACTTGCCAACAGGAAGGCAAGTCCAATGTATAAAATTTTCTTTTGCATATCTTTTTTAATTGATGTTAAACGATAATGCAAAGATTGATTGGCGAGATGCTATAACTCGTTCACTTAAGTTAAGAAATACGTTTTAACTACTTCTTTTCAAGAATCCGTGCTCTTAACCTGCTTAATGATTGGGGTTTTATACCTAAAAAACTAGCTAATTGATGTTGCGGAACACGTTGAATAAGGTCTGGTCGTGATTGCAATAAATTCAAATATCGTTGTTCAGGGGAAGAAGTCTTAAACTCGTCAAAGTCCATTTGTTTTTTAGCTAACAATTCTTCCGACAATATTCTACACATTATTTCAAACTTTGGAAATTTACTGTTTATTTCTACTTCCATATCAGAATTTGAAACTGTTAGAATACTGTCTTCAACACAACTAATGAAATATTCAGAAGGAGCTTTACTTATAACACAATGAGGTGTTAATGCGTCCATTTCTGTGTAGAAAGCTGTTGTTTTTTCTTCTCCATCCATTATGTAATAAATCCGAATACAGCCTTTTAAAACAAAATAGCTATCTTGTGATTTATGTCCTTCTTTGAGTAAAGTCGTCCCTTTCTTTACCGAGCGAAATAGGTCTAACGCAAGTATTGCGTTCTTCTCATCTTCCGTCAGAGAAACGTATTTTGATATAAAGTCAAATAGTGTGTTTTTCATTGTGTTGTTGTTACTGTCGTCTGTTACACTTGCCACCAGTCGAGTGCCCAAGGGAGTTTCAACCTTAGGTTCTAACGGAACCGTGCTTGAAAGTCTCCCATAACACGGCTCTTCCTGTCTAATCACAAATGTATCGCTACATTATGGATGTAAGTTGTCAATTTAATCAAATTACTCGTTTTTCTGGCGGGTGGGTTTGGCTCTTGCCATAGCTTTGGATGTGCGTTGGATTTGCGCGGCTATGGCATGTGCCAAATGAAGCGGAATCTTCGGAGGAGATTTTTTTAAAAAATGCGAAGGGTCGGCTATGTTAATTTTTAGTCAGTCCCCCGTTTTT
>JBGSQQ010000004.1:0-83903 GCA_041737945.1 Chryseolinea sp. | reverse complement strand
ACGCGAGCTGGGTTCAGAACGTCGTGAGACAGTTCGGTCCCTATCTGTGATGGGCGTAGGAAGTTTGAGAGGATCTGACCTTAGTACGAGAGGACCGGGTTGGACCAACCGCTGGTGTACCGGTTGTGGCGTCAGCTGCATTGCCGGGTAGCTACGTTGGGACGAGATAAGCGCTGAAAGCATCTAAGCGCGAAACTCACCTCAAGATGAGACTTCCATTAAGGGACGTCAGAGACTATGACGTTGATAGGCTGCAGGTGTAAAGGCAGAAATGTCAAAGCTGAGCAGTACTAATTACCCGAACGCTTCAGAAAAGATAAAACACAATTTTATCACACAAGCGAAAAAAGCACTATGTGCTCGTAATCTTTAGTATTCTTTCACCAGAGTTCATGTCAACGATATTAGCCCCGACACGTCGGGGCGTGTAGGGACGCAAGAATTTGCGTCAACTACAAATAGCCTTAAGGTGACAATAGCGGCGGGGATCACCTCTTCCCATTCCGAACAGAGCAGTTAAGCCCGCCAGCGCTGATGGTACTAGGGTAAAACCTGGGAGAGTAAGTCGTTGCCTATTTTTTATCAAAGCCCCCTGTCCCGATAGCTATCGGGATCTCGGGGCTTTTTGTTTTTAGGCCCTCTTAAAAAGGCCCTCCTGTGGAGACGCAAAATCTTGCGTCCTTACATATCGGCTTGTATCAAAACTTTGTTAGAAGCAAAATCTTTCGCCCTTACATGCTGGGCTTCAGCCATGATGCTCGTTGGATGCATTATCTTGCGTCCTTATATAAACTGGTTAAAGCAGTCTTTTTTACAGGCTTTTTAGATCAAGGTTGGTGATTGCTTTTTTGCCCCCTATCTTCACTTTTTTAATGCCCATTCGACGGTGAAAAATAAACCACTTTTTATTACAGTCGTATTGCTGCTGGCCCTGGCCGGAGGCTACTTTTTATATGACAAGTTTATCAACCGTAGCACGATCAGCCCATGGGATATTGTTCCGGCTGAGACCATTCTGGTGTACGAAGGCAGCGCCTGCGAGAAATGCCTGGAAGAGCTTAAAGCCTCAACCGTATTAAAACTTATTAATGAAGCTGCTTTTCTTTCAGACAAGGACTCGTTGGACGAGATCAATAAATTTGTTTTATCAAATTTCCGGCAGGGATCACTCATCTCTCTTCACATTACCAAAAAGGATGATTTTGATTTTATTTTTTATCTTCCGTACAACCCTTCAGTTGAACAGCAATTCAATACACTCATAGACAAAATCGGGGAACAAAATGGTGGAAGAAAAATTCTCATTTCTGACCGGGTATACAATGATGTCAAAATTTATGAAGTGTCCCTCAAGGGTAAAACTTTCTCGTGGGTCAATATTGACAACGTCCTGGTGAGCAGCTTTACACCAGTGCTCGTTGAAGATGTTATCCGTACCTACAAACTGGATGGCAGAAATTTCAGAAACGTACTCGGAGGTGTATACCAACTTCCGAAAATCAAGAATGATGGAGGTGATATCTACATAAATCTGAGAAAGATTTCCGAATGGCTTTCGTTGTTCACCACAGATAAGCCGGGTGCATTTATTCAGCAATTTGGGCAATCGGCACTCCTTGATGTAAAGGTCAGTGGCGGCAATAATTTTGTTCTGAATGGCTTCTGTCTGGATAGCGCGAGTAATCCCAATTTTATTCTTTCAACCTTCAGCGGCCAGAAGCCTGTACCTTTCACACTAAAACACTTCGTCTCCAACCGGGCATTGATGTTTGCCAGCTATGGAATAAGTGATGGAGCAAGCTTCCACCGAGATCTGCAGATGTTCAATCAAAAGAACAAACCCCTGCAGGATACGCTGAAGAAAATATCCACTTCACTTCAGGTGGATCTTGGTAGGTTAACCAGTACGCTTTCCGGAGAACTCGGTGTATGCTGGATGGAGTCCAAAGGACCGATGCTGTCAAAAGTCCTTATTATAAACTCATCCGGCAGCACCGAAAACTGGCTGCAAGCGTTCAATAACTTGTCGGAAAAACTGAGCGTCGATACCGTTTTTTATGAGAAATTCTCAGATTATGAAATTCGCGAACTGCCTCTTTACCGGTTTCCTGAGAAACTTTTCTGGCCACTCGTATCGGGTTTTAATACCAGCTATTATACCAGTTCAGGGAATACTATTTTTGTGGGCGAAAATCTGGAAGAGCTAAAACGTTTCCTTGAAGATATTGACCGAGAGGAGACATGGGGAAAGTCCGTTGCGCAGAATCAATTTCTGGAATCGACATTGCTTGAGTCAAATGTCAGCTTATACATCAATACACCAAGAGTCTGGAATATACTTGAAAACTCTCTTCATCCTCGCTGGAAAGAGTTCACCCGCAACAACCAATCACTTTTACGATCGCTGGGGATGGGTGCTATTCAATTCAGTCACTTAAACGACAGCTACTATACGAACCTTTCCTGGTCTTATAAAATGGGCAATCGCCAGCCAACGCCTGAAACCCGGGCAGCTTCCGATAAGATCATTACTAACTTCAACGAAACACTGGCCCGCGTTTATGTTGTCAGAAGCCATGCATCCAAAAGGGAAGAGATTATACTTCAGGACTCTACTAAAAACGTAAGACTCGTTTCGGCTGATGGAAAAGTCTTATGGAAACTTCCAATGACCGGGTTTATTATCGGCAATGTGGAAGAGGTTGATTTTTTTAATAACGGAAAACTTCAGTATTTCTTCGCCACACCAGGTATGCTGCATGTTATTGACAGACTAGGCAACTACGTTGATCCCTTTCCGGTCAAAATCAAGGAACGGGACATTGAGTTTGTCAGTATTGTTGACTATGACCATAGCAAAAAATATCGGTTCCTGGTTGCGGGTAAATCCGGGAAGTTATGGATGTTTGACAAGGCCGGTAATAATCTGGATGGATGGAAACCCCTCGATAGTAGTGAAAGTCTTTTTGCCGCTCCAAGGCACTATCGGATAAGAGGCAAGGACTATATCGTTTCGATCCGTAAGGACGGAAATGTTCATTTGTTTAACCGGCGAGGAGAACCGGTGAAGAATTTCCCCATCAATCTGAATGCGAGGCCATCGGGAGAATACTATTTGGAATCCGGCAACACATTGGAGACAACTTATTTTGTTGTTATCTCCAGGGATGGATTTAGAATCAAATTTACGATAGATGGAAAAATCAATAGCCGCGAAACGTTGGTAAAAAATACCGTCGATTCTAACTTTAGTCTGATCGCAGAACAGGATTTTAAATCTTATCTGATTTTGCGCCAGGAACCAAAACTGTTTACACTTTTCGACGACAACCTCAAGCAAGTTGTGGCCAGTGATTTTTTAGGAAGCAACCGCGCCCGACTTCATTATATGGACTTTGGCGCCGGAAAAGTTCACATCGCCATAACGGATGTAGATCAGGAGCTGTCATTTGTCTACGATGGTCAGGGAAATCTTATTACACCGCTTCCTGTGGAGAGCAATGGAATCGCGGTGAGACCATTTGATTTTGATAAACTAAGGCTTTTCACAATCCATGAAAAAACCCTCACAATCCAACCGCTTTAAATTCGGTTACCTTTATTTTACCTCCGTATTAAATACAAAATAAATTCAACCGTATGCGTCACAGCAAGTTTTTTTTGTTTGTTGGCTTTTATATTACACTGGTTCATGTAAGTTTTTCGCAAATTCAGCTACACGTTGGTGCAACCACTGCCTACAGCGCCACTTTTGTTCTGGATAAGGGGTTGTCGGAAGATCCGCGATACAACTCTACCATGACATACAATACAGCGCCTATTGGATTTAACTTTGGCATTGATTTTACCAACAAATTTGGGCTTTCGTTGGAATCTATTCTTTCTAACCAGGGTCAGATCTATGAGATCATCAATGCCGCAGAGCAGATCTCAGGCGAGCGTAAAATCGACCTTAAGTATCTGAACCTCCCGTTGCTATTGAGGTTCATGAGCGGTGGAAATGGAGGGGCTAGGGCGAACTTCAATATAGGCCCCCAGTTGTCATTCCTGACGCAGGCGTCTGAAACATTATCGTTTGAAGCAGGTAATTATAAAATTCCCGATGACCCGGAGTTCGTTATTCCCGCAGATGCCACCGATAATGGTGATGGTACCTATAATCTTCCCGAAGGGAATGAAAGTCCCGAAGAAATTTATTCTAAGGCGCTAGACGACTTCAAGACAACCGAGTTTCAAATAGCAGCAGCATTTGGACTGGATATTGATCTTGCACGTCACTTCTATTTGTCTACACAAATACGCGCCAACTACAGCTTGACTGATATGAAAAACGGAGACGCATGGGAAACCCTCTCCAGTGGAAGACCGCAGGACATATTCAGCCAGCGGGCCAACCTTGTCGTTGGTGTTCAGCTTGGGTTACATTATACGTTTGGAACTACACGATCATTCAAGTACAAAAAGTAAAACTGATATATCGGTTTAAAAAAATCACGCGTTCTTCCGGGATTTTTGTTATATCGAATCCAGGAAGTCGGATATGCAGCGATATACGCGATTAAGCTCCTCATCAGTAATCACATAGGGAGGTAGAACATAAATAACATTACCAAGCGGGCGGAGTAAGATGTCTCGCTCCAGAAAATAGGGGTAGATCATTTTTCGCATTTCATTAAAGTAGGAGCTCTCCATCTCCGTTCTTAACTCGACTGCCAGAATTGTACCCAGACATCTGGCTTCTTTCACATTTTTGTGAAGCTGGACAATTTTACAGTAATCCTGATGGAGGGCTGAGATGCGGTTGATTTGATGCTGACAGTCCGCACCAATAAGTAACTCCATACTTGCATTGGCAGCTGCACAGGCAATCGGGTTAGCGGTGTATGAGTGACCATGAAAAAAAGTTCTATCAACTTCAGATGAAGTAAATGCGGACACTATCATTTCAGAGCAAGTTGTCACGCCCAGGGGAAGTGCTCCGCCGGTAATTCCTTTTGAAACGCAGATGATATCAGGGTTCTGTTCGAGGTATTGACACGCAAACATCTTGCCCGTCCTGCCAAATCCTGTAAATACTTCATCGGCTATGCAGATTACATCGTGTTTATGCGCCTCATTCAATAGCGCGTCTAAGACCTCGGGCGCATACATTCTCATGCCGGAGGCACCCTGCACCAATGGCTCGAAAATAAAGGCTCCGACGTCATTGCTGTTCATAAGTGTCTTGAACTCGTTAAGTGCCTGCTCCTCCTTGCCAGCCTCCGGAAAATCGATAAACGAAACATCAAACAAGTAATTTGAAAACGGATCTGTAAAAAGACTTCGTCCCCCAACCGACATAGCGCCAAAAGTGTCGCCGTGGTATGCACCTTTAAGAGCAATGATTTTCTTTTTCTTAATTCCTTTGTTATACAAATACTGGAAGGCCATCTTCAATCCAACTTCTACGGCTGTACTTCCATTGTCAGAAAAGAAAACCTTGGATTGATTATCGGGTAGAATTTGAAGTAGTGACCGGGCAAGTCTGATGGCGGGTTCATGCGTGAATCCGGCGAAGATCACGTGCTCAAGAGTCTGGGCCTGCGCAGCGATTGCTTTTGCAATGTGTGGATTACTGTGTCCATGCAGATTCACCCACCAGGATGAAATAGCGTCAATAATCTTCCTTCCATCCTGTGTATGAAGGTAAACACCACTCGCGGATTGAACGAGTAACGGTTGCGGGCTGTCCACAAGTGAAGTAAAAGGATGCCAGATTAAAGCTTTGTCCAGTTGATATAGATCATCCATGCCAGTTATCGAGCAATAGTTTCGCGTATTTTTTTACAGTAGATTTATCTATGTATGCTTCTTTATCAATGCGCAGTAAACACCGGTAGGCGGAGCGTTTAAGGATAATTTCTTCACTCATGCCATTTGCTTCTCCGTTGAAGATAATTCCCTTAACAGGTAGTTGCCGATGTTTTAGCTCGTGGATTGTTAAAAGTGTATGGTTTATACTTCCAAGGTACAAATCCGCAACTAGAATTATTTCTGTGTTGAACTTACCGGCAAAATCAATGACAAAATCTTTTTCATTCAGCGGCACCAGGCATCCGCCAGCTCCTTCAATAATCAGGTCGTTGGTAGCTTCTGGCAAGATAAATTTGTCCAATTCAATACGGATACCGTCGAGCCTGGCAGCTGCATGGGGAGAAGCCGGTGTTTTCAGGAGATACGTTTCCGTATGGATCGTTGACGTCGAATTTGAAATAAGACTCCTCACAGTTTCACTATCCTTTGGCAATCCTGCCTGTACAGGTTTCCAATAGTCTGCGGTAAGTGCTTCGCAAAGTATTGCCGAGGCGAGTGTCTTGCCACTATCTGTATCGATACCGGTCACAAAGTAGTTCATGTTGCAAGATAATCCTTATGAGTTGGTATAACCTCCTTGATGGCCTCTGTTAGGTTGGTAATTTGTTCATCTCCATTAAAGGTGTGAAGACAAATTCGCAGCCGTTCTGATCCTTGTGCTACGGTAGGTGCAAGAATAGCTCTTACATCAAAACCTTCCTGCTGAAGATGGCGGGCCGCGCGTCGTGCACGTTCATTCCCACCAATAATTACACTTTGTATAGAACTGGGGCGAACGAGATTTTGCGGAAACGACCCAGCTCCTTCAGAATAACGCCGAATCTTTCGAGTCAGAAGTTGCTGTAATTCGATGTGCTGCGTCAGATACTCAAATGCGCTTTCGATTGCCACTATACTATGGAGTGGCAATGCAGTGGTGTAGATGAATGGACGGGCAAAATTAATGAGATAACTTCGGAGTGCCTTTGAACCGACTACACAGGCGCCATGGATTCCCATCGCCTTGCCAAAAGTGTAAATTCTGATTCCAATCCTCTCCTCAAGACCAAGCGAGAGAGCCAGCCCGCCACCTTGTTTCCCCAGGACACCTGTGCTGTGTGCTTCATCCAGGATTACCGTAGTACGGTATTTTTCAGACAAGTCAATCAGTTCCTTCAGGGGACACACATCGCCATCCATGGAGTAGATAGATTCTACAGCGATGTAGATTCTGCCGGTCGACTTTTTTAGTTTGGATTCAAGGTCATTAAGGTCATTGTGTTTAAAGCTAAGCCGTTTTGCAAGGCTCAGCCGGGCTCCATCCTTCATGCATGCATGGGCAAGCTCATCATAGATGATGGTGTCATTGCGTTGCGGGAGAGACGAGAGAACCGCGAGATTCGCCGAGTATCCTGAATTGAAAATCAATGATGATGTAGCACTAAAGATATGTGCAAGTTTTTCTTCGACTTCTTCCGTATGTATCGAATTTCCCGAAAGCAATCTTGAGCCGCCAGCGCCATTTTCTTGCACACCCAGCTGATGAAGTCTCTCTGTAATGTTTGTAAAAAGCTCCTTTGAGTGCGCCAACCCAAGGTAGTCGTTGGAAGTAAAGTCAATTAATCCCTTTGGCGTCGTCAACTTCCGAAGGAGTTGGTCTGATTCTCTTTCCTGAAGCTTCGTTTCTAACCAGCGCTCAAGCATTATTGATCATGTTTCCCTAAAAATATCACTTTGCAAACCATCATGGCCTGTTACCTGTGAATTTCTTTGAGGGGCGACTTAAAGTGGTACGGGCTTTAATACTGTTCGCCGATGAGCGTGTTTGCAGTAATTTGCTCATCCTTCTATACAGTCTTGTGAAATTCATCCTGATTTAGTTTTTCTTCATTACGACCAATGATTAACCGGTTACTGCGGTCGTAGGAAAAGTAGCTCCACATCCAGCTGAAAAAGGTAAAAACTTTGTTACGAAATCCGACAATGGACATAAGGTGAACAAACATCCACACATACCATGCAAAAAAACCCTGGAACCGTATACCCTTCAAATCCACTACGGCTTTGTGTCGGCCTATGGTGGCCATCGATCCTTTGTCAAAATAACGAAATGGTTTTAGGGGCTTATTGTGGATCAAAGCTTTCAGATTCTTTGCGACAAGCCTTCCTTGTTGCTGGGCAGGTGGTGCCATCATAGGATGTCCTTTGGGTGACTTTGTGTCCCCTTCCATCAGGGCCACATCTCCAATCGCAAATATATTTTCGTAGCCCTTTACGCGGTTAAATTCATCAACTGCTAACCTGTTGTTTCTGGTTATTAATTCAGGCTTTAGCCCTTCTATCGGATTTCCTTTGACTCCCGCCGCCCAAATTAATGAACGAGAGATGAGTTTTTCGCCTGAACTGAGTGTGATTTCGTAACCATCATACGATTTGACAGCGGTATTTAGATGGATGTGCACCCCCATCTCCGTCAGGAACTCCAGTGCCTTTTCTCCGGCTTTATCCGACATACCGTTTAATAGGCGAGGTGAGGCTTCCACCAGGTGTATATCCATCTGGCGCATATCAAGTTCCTTATAGTCCTTTGGAAAAACATTTAATTTCAACTCCACAAGTGCACCTGCAAGTTCGACTCCTGTAGGTCCCCCGCCGACGATCACGAAGTCCATCAGGCTATTCATCACCTCGGTGTCCTCCGTCAGCAAAGCGTATTCCAGTTGCCGGATAATCTTGTTTCTTAGTTTAGTAGCATCAACAATATTCTTCATCGACGAGGAATGCTTTTCCAGTTCGGTCAACCCGTAGAAGTTTGTCACGGCCCCCGTGGCAATTACGAGGTAATCATACTTTACACCACCAATGGAAGTCTCGATGTAGTTTTCTTCAGGTTTTATTTTTTTTACTTCACCCAGACGGAAATAGAAATCAGTATGATTGCTAAATACCCTTCTGAAGGGAGCAACGATGGAATTGGTTTCCAAACCTGAGGTGGCTACCTGATAAAGAAGAGGCTGAAATGTATGATGGTTGAACTTATCAAACAGTACGACCTGTGCTTTTAAGCCCTCCAGGCCTTTGATTACTTCCAGACCTCCAAACCCCCCACCAATGACAAGGATACGGGGTTTACCCAGGTCTGCAATACGCGTGCGTGTGGTTATTAGT
Organism: Chryseolinea sp.; assembly: GCA_041737945.1. Taxonomy (GTDB): domain Bacteria; phylum Bacteroidota; class Bacteroidia; order Cytophagales; family Cyclobacteriaceae; genus Chryseolinea. The sequence continues at coordinate 74,903 of JBGSQQ010000004.1, read as the reverse complement.
TTAGGCATTTTAAGATAATTCTTATTATAAACCGTCAAATTTACAGGTTGTTGAAGGATTTAATCAAATTTTGTTTTTTGATTCCGAAATCGTCACCGATGCACAGCCTGTATCTAATTAAAAAGGCTGATACCCGTTTTGCGAAATGATGTTCGATCAGCGCATTTTTAATGTCCCGGACAATGATCCCAAAGAAGTTGTAATCACCAGGTTTCAGATGAACCGGAATCGGACGATTCTTCAGCTGAGTAGGTATTCATCAGTCTGTCCCAGAGTGTAAAGTACAGTCCGAAATTGTATTTTGAGAACTGATGATGAAGATTGTGGTTGGTGGAAGTATTTTGCCATTTCCAGAATTTCGCTTTTCGTATCCCGGCCGGGAAAGTTTCATATCCAAGGTGCCCCATGACATTGATTAGGGTCATAAACGTGAGAAAAGAAAACAGGGCAAAAGGATGACAGGGGATCAGAAAGACGATAATTGGAATGATACCGACCGAGACCATGGCTTCGAGTGGATGGAAGGAAAATGAAGCCCAGGGCGTTGGGTTAGTTGAAAAGTGGTGGGTCTTATGAATCCAGCGGAAAAGCTGTGGAATGTGCAGCAGTCTGTGTGTCCAGTAGAAATAGGCATCGTGAATAACCACCATAAGTACAACACTGAACGCAAAATACGCGTAGCCATATTGATGGATATCGCGATAGATTTTTGTTATACCTGCATATTCCCATTTGAAAATGAGCCAGCTGGCTACACAATAGGCTAGTAAAGTAAAGGCAGAAAATAGAATTTCCTGTTGAACAACTCTGGACGAAGGAGCATTTTTTTGAATTTTCAAATGAGCAAATCCCTTGTGTCTAAGCACATAAAAAACGACGTACCCACTTCCCGCAAGGACGATATACCGAAGTACAATTGAAACCGCATCAAATTGCCAAGTATACTTGTTGATGATTTCGTTGTCCATTACATAATCAGCTTTGGTAAGACTATATCAATCAGCGATGGACTTGAAGCTATGACATCCCGCAGATTGTAACCTTGTCATTAACGTATCGACGTCACCGGAAAGTGCACTGCCCATTTTTGTTTGACAAAAGGGACATGCGTGAATATCGCCATCTGTATCAACGTATAAATTTCGGTTGCCGGAGCCAAAGCAGCCAACCTGGCGTTGATGGTATCCGTGGTAGGTAATGATCGGGTATCGGGCATACTTCTTACTATAGTTCATGGTCAAGTAGAAACTTTCCAAAATTCTTTCATGCTCGGTTGTAAGCGACACGTCCATACCCTTATAATGACCTACGGCCCGGGGTTCCAGCAGCTGTATAAATGAAACCCCTAATTTTTTGGCAAGTTCTGCGTATGCAAGCAAGTTTGATTCAGATACAAATGACCTTGTAACACAGATAGAAAGGGCGGTAACCAGGTTGGTAACTATTGAGTTTTTCACAGCGGTCTGCACCCAATCAAAAGACTCCTTGAACCCCCGGAACTGGTTGTGTTGGCCCGGATCAAAATGATCCAGACTTATAACGACTCCGGTAAGCCCTGCACTCTTTAGTTTTTGAGCATTCTCCAGCGTCAGATTATAGCCAGATGTCAGGACCCAGAAATCGGTCTCGGGCCTGGCAGTGGATATGATCTCCAGCAGATCATTTACCCTTAGGAGAGGCTCACCACCTGTAAGTTGAATGAGTGATGTTCCGCTGTTCTGGAACTTGGATACTATTTTCTTTAAATCAGAAATACTAAGTTGTTCTCTTCTGTTTAGGGACTCCCACTCGAAGCAATGTTCACATTGTAGTGGACACTTTTTCGTGACTGCAATAAAGGTATTGGTAAGCCGGTTGGTTTTCATTCCGGATGGTATGATCCTGGCAGCTTCGCTCAGAAAGAAGTTGCTAAATGCCCGTGAGCCAAATCCGGGGGCATAAAGATCCCAGTAATATTTACCATCTACAGAGGCTACCTTACTGATTCTATATGGTCCTAGAATTTTCCGGCGTAGCTGACGAAATGTTTTCGTAATAGTATAAACGACAAGCGGGTTTCTATACCTTAAAAAAATGGTTTTCAAAATTGAGTATCGGATCTGTAGCTGGATGATCTCGAACGTAATTCCGGAAACAATACGTTGTCGAAATGAATAGAAACCGACACGAACGGGTTTAATGACATTCTCCGGAAATGGAACAAATTCATTTTCTTTTACGTCAGGTCGTTGTGCCAACTCAGTTTTCATGGTGCTGGGTTAGTGTTGCGGCAAGGAGATTTTCCGTCTTAGTGAATTCATAGTATTTTTCTCTGGCGAACTTCGTGAACGAATTTTTTCGCTTGAAGTAAAGGAGTTCTGTCACATCGGGCAGGTTTTTATAATCACGGATATATTCATAGTATCCGCGGCTGTGAAGGAAGACCGTGTGTGAGTTTCCATGTTTCGGGGCGGCGACCTGGTATTCTGCCGTTACTACATTCCCGACTGACGGCTGAACAAGGTATTGACTATCCGATGTCGCGATTAAGTTGGTAACATCTTTTCCAGTTTCATCTAGCGCATTAGCGGCGGTGACTTCCCTGATTTCTGTGCCTGAGTTCTCGGAAAAATCCATGGCGATATAGTCAACTTCCCAAAACATAAATCCGCACTCCAGCTTAACGCGCACCGTCTCACCTTTTAAATCTTTTAGGTCAATAGGAATAACCAGATCTCTTGAAGCCAGTGGGCCGGTCGTATTCACATAGTCAAGAAATACCCATTCATTATTTTTTTCTAGATAAACCGAAAGGGGTATGTGCTGATCCTGGCTCCATTGATTATGGGTTTGAGCTGAGACTTTCTTTTGCTTTTCTGCAAATGTGTTGTAGAATGTTCCGAAAAGTTCATTGAACTCGCCGAATGCATAGTCGAGCCAAAATGAGTTTTTAGTATTGAGGATAAGTTTGCCCGAAGTAGTGATTTTTGGTCGCTTGAATTCCACGATTAGATTGCTGATGTCTTCTCCGTCGGGGGTTTCTTCATCGAACAAAAAAGCGACGCTATCTTTTGAGGACACTTTTTTTTGATGGTCACCTCCGGATCCTGATGTTGCGAGAAACGGAAGTACCGGATCAGTTATAGTCTGAACCTGACATTTTTTGTCAAGGAGTACGCTGATATTGTCTGGGTGTTCAACTACGATGAGGTTAGCCAGGTTGGTATATTGTTTCTCAAGCAATTGATTGGAAATTCTCAGCTGGTATTTTTCCTGAATTGATTTGAAGCCGGGCAAAAGCATGTAGTCATCGCGTTCCAGGGTTGGATAAATGGCGCCGCCAAACATTTCACCGGCAAACATGTATTCCGTGCCGTTGTTCGTATAGACAAACGGGCATGAACTTTTTGTCAGCGCCACTACGATGGCGACCATGCCGACTACCGCCATTGTGGTGCCGATCGCGGCCCCAACGGTTGCGCCAACATCCGGATCGTAAACTTCCATTTTGGTAATCGACGAGATTGGTATAGTGACTGAAGAACCCGGTGCGCCGATTGAATCTTGAGAAGAATATATATGAATTTCGTGTATCGGGAGATCTGTCTTGTACTTGTTGCTTTGGTAAGGAATCGCTGATTTCCTCTTTGAGCGTTGGTAGTAAAGATGGTTAGGTGAAAGGATCTCAATTGTTCCTGATATTTTTTCCCTGGATTCATCTACGGAGATTCCCTTAAGATGCCAGGCATTTCCACCTTGGTGCAGAACAATATATTTTGTTCGGTTTTCTACCTGGGCCGCGATGGAATTATTGTTTAAGGGTTCAGGCGTGGTAACTTTGTAGTAGTTACAGCCCCCGGCGATTGCGGCCGTCAAAAGGATTGCAATCACCGAGGCTCTACCCGGATATTCGATGATCGCGGACATCCGCTGGAGATGAATCATTTTGCTCAGTTGTTTCATTGCGGTGATGTTTTAATTCTGTGCTGAGTACTTGTGTTTATTTAAATCTAAAGCGTCTCTGGCGTGTCTTGTGATAAGCTTAGAACTGCCACAGGCCGGCACTAATTACTCCGCCTGTTCCAAAGCTGCACAGAAAGACTTTTTTCCCCGGCAGTCTGCTTTTGATCTGATCCATAGCGATGGCAAAGGATGCGGCACCACAGTTTCCAATTGCCTCACCCAGGTTTATAAATTCGTCGACGTGCTTACTGAATACTCCCTGTAGAACATTTAGAATTTCAGGATTCACCTGATGAAAGATCATTACGTCAGGCGTGACGTTACATTCCTGAAGAAACTCTTTGTAGAATTCTTCGGCATGACGCAGCAGTTTAACGGCGAGGATAGGATTCATGTGCAGGCCGAGATAATCCAATGGACCATTAAGTATTTTCTTTTGTTTATCCTGAATTTCAAGATGCGTCCGATGGCCCAGGCGGACGATGACTAGTTCTGATAGATTTTTGTATTGTTTTGTCCGATGGTGAATGAGCCGCTGGCTACTTTCTGTATATTGAATGACACAGGAAAATGCGCCGTTGCCAAAATACTGACGTAAAGTATTTTGATCCGATACGGATTGACGTGCTGCGTCGGCCAGCACAACGGCCACATTGCTTTTTGTCAACTCGCAGAGTTGGGTAGCCAGTACCATTGCTGAAAGCCCACCCGCGCATCCTTGTACGAGATCCAGAACATGGCTATTGGCAAATCGGGGATAAAAAATATGATTGAGGGACTGACCCAGGGTGGGTGCAAGCGTATCGGGACAAGTAGTTGCGACAACTACATGTGAGAAATATTTGGGTGCGCCATTTTGAAGGATGGGAGTCAGTGCCTGTTCAGCTAAGCTAACTACAGTATTGGAATAGCTATTGGCGCGATTGAAAACGCTGTTCATGTGTGAGATAAGAGCTCCCATGGTTAAACTGGTGTTGTGGTGAGTGAATACTGATGCGATTTGAAGGCTTTCTGTTCTTCGATAAATTTTTCGAATTCGTCCTTACTTTCCGTGAAGCCTGGTAGGTGCAAGGCTTCATAGATTCTTTTGGCTATGAGGAGAGGATTGTCAATAAGATCATTGTACTTTATTTCAATAAGGCTTTCGGGTGGAATGAATTGTCGTTGGGCGTTGTATGCTTCCAACACCACTTTGTGCACACGTTCGATTTCCAGTGTCAATTCTGGTTCGTTGTAATTCTGAAGTTTATTTATATCAATCATTGCCTTGAACATCCTCAAAGCTGATTGTTTAACGATCGCAGGATCGCGATGGAGGTAGATGAATTTTGCTTTTGGAAAGAGCGTCAGCAGGTGCTTTATCCGCGACGTATTCACCGGGTTTTTCAATAATAACCTCTTCCCATTGTATCGATAGCTGAGTCGCCGAAGATATGCTGAGTATTGGCCGAGCCATTCGTTCAGGTTATCTGGATCTTCACTTGAAAAAGTTAAATTCTGCAGCAGCAATTCCGAAAAAGTCTGCGGAAAAACAAAGCTGTGATATGGTGAATGATTTGTAAGCAACATCATGGCAAATTCTTCCTCCTGGGGAGCATCAACATGGATTTTAACGTCGTCCATGGGGCGCTTTTTCGGAAGCCGCATAGCCAGAATTTTTCCGGTAAGCCATCGTCCGACAAAGAGTGCACCCGGGATAAAGGCATCTGCATTGGTACAGCAAGCGAGTTGTTTGTCTTTTGCGAGCAGGTAATGCAGGTAGGTAGTGCCACTGCGCCAATGGCCAATTATGAATATTGGTTCGGGATGGAGTGAATGTTGGCGAGTAAAAACAAAGAAGATATTTTCGAGCCAATAGAGGGGAGTGAGGAGTGTACTCCAGAAGATCAGTGTGGCAAATCTGGCCCAATAGGGTTTTTCGATGGGGTGATTGGAAATGATAGCAAGAAGCTTTTCTAAACTCGATCCTGTGAGTGCTTGTGGTATGCTGGTTGACGGCATTTGTTTGTGCTTACTTATGACTAGTTGTTATCTGACGCTTTCAATAAAAAGGGACATGAAGAGCCAAAATTATCTCCTTGTTTTTTTGTCGAATTTGTATGAAAGGCTCATGGATCCGATCAGTCCATTATTAGTTTCGTACCCTGACGCTTTCATAAACAGGGACCCCATAAATCCAACATAGGGCTCCATTGCAAATTGTCGTCCTATAGGTATAGAGGGAGAAAGAAATATTCCGGTGGCAGTTGATGTGCCAATCCGGAATACGCCCTTATTTGCAACCCCTTTTTTCAAACCAAAGCCAATGTTTGTTTGAAACACAGTACCCGGAAAGCTGCCGGGGAAATTCCGCGCAAGACTCGCTTCACCAAAAAACCGGGTGAGGTCTCCGAAGCGCATATAGAGTTGTGGATAGAAGCTATACCGTTTTACAGATGTTGCTACGGGTTCTGTATAGATGAAGGACATATCACCAAAGTGGGCTCCGGCGCCTAAAGCAAAATAGGGTAAGTCTAATTGAACAAAGGGGTTGAATCCATAGGTACGCAACTCGCGTCTGTCAGATTCAATTGCTCCCGTAACGTACTCGTCATGCATTCCCGTGTAGGCATTAAGTCCGAATGTGAAGCTTTTAGCTTTGCCCGTCTGTATTGTCCGGGACAACCCTAATGCGGCAAGTTGATATCTGTGCTTGTATTCTGTTTCAGAAATGTTGTTTCCATCACAATCTTCCGCCACTATGGATAAATTTTGTTTGCCAAACAGGCCTCCAACTGAAATGGTATTATAGGATATGGTTGTGCTATCATTTGTGGCTTGCTCCGGATAGGTCTGGCTCATCAGGATGAGTGACATCATCAACAGGCAGAGTGAGGCAACCCGGAAGCCAGGTATGGTTACGGACTTGAATAATTCAATAGCGATATAAATACCGGTAGAGAATATAACCACATAGACTACTAGTATTTCCGTTGGACTCAACCATTTGGAGGCAAAAAAGAAAAGAATACTGAGAGCACAGAAGAGCAGAATGTACCGCGGCGAGAAATGATTCGCAACACTGTGCCCAATGATTGGCTTTCGATTTCTTTCTTTTATGAAAAGAATTACTATGGACGTCACTATCAGAAAAAGCATAATCCATTGAACAGAGGTAAGGTAAAGCCAGGTAGATATCTTCACCGCATAGGCTTTTTCAGATCGAAAAAACTCGGTTGTAAATCGGGTCAGGTAATACGTGAGGCCGGAAAGGAAAAACAAAGCCCCTTCAGATTTGAATCTGCCTCTTATCATAAATAGAGCTATGGCAAAAAGGAGACAGCCAGCAGATTCATAGAGTTGGACAGGGTGAACGGCTAGTGAAGTTGCTGATGTGTAGGGGATAATGCCTGAAGTAAAATGATCATGAAAAGCGGAGGATTCAGGTCCATACCGGACTCCCCAGTCTGATGTGGTAATAGTGCCGTAACAGCAGCCATTCAGAAAGCATCCGATACGTTGCAAGAACAAGCCCACCGGAAGCACAAAGGCGTAGGCGTCAAGTACATGATAGTTGAGGTTAACAAAACGCCTGATAAGGAATATGGCAGGAACACTTAACAACAGGCCCCCTAGCATCACCATTCCTGAAGCGTGTTCCATCGGCTGATTATTTAGGACAGCCTTCCAGTCTTCGGGTGTCAGTGTTACTATCCGACATCCCAGTACAAAAAAAACGTATCCTGTTGTAATGGTAATAAGCCAGGGTAATTGGGGTATGTTTCTCTTTTTGCCTTCCCACACCAGGATAATGAAAGTCAACAAAAAGGAGGCAACGTAGAACAGGGTAAAATACCCGGGTTTATTTGCGTCAACTATGATTGAAGATTGCATATGGATAGGGTTATTCTGTCAGTTCCAGCAGGTAAATCTCGTTGGCTAAATTGTAGACCGCTCTTTTTTCGTCTGGCGAAAACGCAAACTGTGCGTAATGCATGTTGCTCCCATAAGTCATTTCGACCTCTTTGTTATTTGGTAAATCAACAACATAGTAGTGCTGTTTATAGTATTCGCAATAGGTCATTGAGTTCATGTCACGGTTGGCGCACTTCTCGATAAAAGTCATTATTTTTTTTCCCGATGGAGATAACATTCCGTTGTGGATTGGCCCTGTATTCAGCCACTCACCTAGTCTGGTATGGGTACTTCCATTAAAGACTTCCAGCTTTCCGCTGTAATTCTGGTAGTAGAATAAAATTCCTTCAGCAGTCCATTTTATTAGACCGGCATAACCATAAGGGTCCTGAATTGCCAAGGTTTCGATTGCCTTTGTCTGAATGGAGTAGCTGTAGAAAACCCTTGTGTATGTCGGGGGTGGAAACTTTGAAAACAGCAGATACTGACCATCGGGTGAAAAAACTATCGGACTGCCGGATGCAATCAGATTTTCCTTTTGTGTTTCTATATCGTACAAGTAGAGATAAGGCTCATACTCAGGATCGACTTTTTCCCACTTGTTAAAGGCAACATGATTTCGTGAATAAGGGAGTTCGTTGTAACTTGATAGAATGCTATCCGCCAGCGATACTTTCTGTTCACCATCGGTTATGTCAATGGAGGAAAGTCGGCCAGAGTAATTCAGATAATAGAGTGTATTTCCAACCAGCCAGGTCAGACTATTGCCGTCGTACGAAAAATTGGCAACGCTCAGCAGCTTAGAAGTTTTGGTATTTACGTCGATAATGGCGACGGTTGTGCCTAGTGATACAATCGTGTTCGTCTCCTCACTCCAAAGGGTTTTGTAGATTGGGTTATATGCCGAGGTGTAAATCAGCGTACCCAACTTGGTGGAAAAATCAGGCTTGCCAAAGTCATCTTCGATTTCGCAGGAAAACAAAAGCAGCAGGCACCCGAAACTGAAGGCCGAAGAAATTCGATGCCATCCCACTATCGGTAGGCCTGTGTGGATTGTTGCTTCACTTGTTCTTTTCATTAGACCCCGGTTTTCAGTTACACTCGGTTTGTTTCAATGATAGGTGCATTTCCTGCCGACATACTTCTACAAAACGTCTCCCAAGTACCCTGAAAGCACGTTCGGCATCATAACAAGGATCGTCGGCACAGTGACTCCATATTTTTTCACACTCCATTTGAAGTCGGTCGTAATTGCGCCCGGTTCTCAACCAATGATTTATGAATTCCCAGGACGTTTCCGAGCAGGCAGTTGACTCATACCGCCGGATCAGGAGCAGATTTAAAGTGTCTATCATAAAATTTGAAAGTTGAACTGAGATCAAATCTATAGTTTCACTGGGGCAGATATTGATTCAAATCTTTCAAAAAGTAACAGCTTTTATACTGGGCGATGTATTATTAGGGCGGGGTTAAGACTGTGGCAGTTTTCGACGGATCCGTGGCAATGGATCTTTAGCAGCAGAATTACAATTGTACAACTAAGAGACGATGACCATGAAAACAATAACATCAATCCTTGTTTTTTCATTGGCTGCCAGTTCAGCCTATTTGATGGGGTCGAATGGAAGATCAGTCTGTATGGTGATACTTCTGCCTGTGTTACGGGAAGCGAGTGTGCAAGTCTCCTGCCGTGGCAGTATGAATATATTCTTTTTTTTTGCGTGGAAATGATTCCCTGGGCCGGAAAATTTTGGGATGATCTGATAATTCCCACCCCATCGCTATTGGGATTTTAGACCAAAATTGTATATTAAACTAGCTATGCGTTGGCCAATTTCTTTTATTTCCTGACCTGTACCTTAAGGGAAAGGCGTTTAATAGTTAAAATTTAAATTAGGAACCTAGCACTGGCAAGCGCATGAAACAAGGACTGATCTACTGCCTTAGTATCCTGTTACTTGCTGCATGCAGGAACGACAGTCCTGAGGAAATCGTCATCGGACAGTCCCTATTTCCCTACTCACCTCCTGTGACTGTTTTGTTAGATAGTCGCCCACCTGCTAAAACAACCGAACTAAACTCTAAAACGGCACCTCGTGTTGTTCAGCTTTCCGCTGCCAGCCTTTCACCCTCGAAAAGACAGGCCACAGTACCTCCGACTATGACCAAAGCAAAACTACCAATTTCGAGCTTTACACATTTTGGCACGGAGCAAGGACTTGCGTTGAGCACTATCGCTTGCGGATGGGTGGATAGAACTGGCAATCTCTGGTTCGGCACAGCTGGAGGCGGTGTAAGTCGTTTTGATGGAACAGAATTTAAGACGTTTACTACCCGTCAAGGTCTGGGACACAACACGGTTCGATGCATGGTAGAAGATAAGCAAGGAAACATTTGGTTTGGCACAAATGGAGGAGGAGTTAGCCGTTTCAATGGAACGCATTTTATAACCTTTACTACTAAACAGGGTCTGACACACAATGCCATCAGAGCTCTGATTTTCGACGCCAGTGGAAATCTTTGGATAGGCACAGAAGGAGGTGGTGTAAGTCGGTATGATGGAAAAAGCTTTACTACGTTTTCAGTTGAGGATGGCCTCGCGCATAATACGGTGTGGAGTATAGCTGAGGATAGGAATGGGAACATATGGTTCGGAACAGATGGTGGACTAAGCCGCTTTGACGGGGAGAGTTTTAGTACATACACAGTTAAGCATGGCCTCGCAAACGATAGGGTGCGTTGCATCCTTCAGGATAAAAAGGGAGATTTTTGGTTTGGCACGCCAAGTGGATTAAGTGTGTTCGATGGAAGCAGTTTCGCCACGATCACTAAAAAGCAAGGACTAGTAAGTGATTTCATATGGAGAATATTCGAAGACAAGAGTGGAAACCTCTGGTTTGGTACCGACGAAGGATTGAGCCGATATGACGGTACAACTTTTACAGATTTTACAACCAGCGAGGGGCTTTTGAATAATGCCATCCTGACCATCAATGAAGACAAAAGTGGAAACTTATGGCTGGGTACAGATGGAGGAGGAATAAGTCGTTACGAAGGAACGAACATTACGGCGTACACTACAGCGCAGGGTTTGGCTGCTAATATTGTTAGGTGCATCATCGAGGATAAACGTGGCAATCTTTGGTTTGCTACTCAAGGCGGTGGTGTAAGCCGTTACGATGGAGATATGTTTACAACATACACCACTGAACAAGGTCTGGTGAGTAATGAGGTGTGGAGTATGTTGGAGGACAAATCCGGAAACATTTGGTTTGGGAGTGCCTGGAATGGAGTAAGTCGGTTTGATGGAACTAATTTTATCACTTATACTACCGACCATGGGCTTGCTCACAATAATATAAAATGTATAGCTGAAGATTCCTCGGGATATATCTGGATTGGTACTGAAGGAGGAGGAGTAAGCCGTTACGATGGAAAGAGTTTTACTACGTTTTCTACGGAACATGGATTAGCGCACAATGATGTAAGGAGCATTTCGGAAGATCGGATTGGCAATCTTTGGTTCAGTACCAATGGAGGGGGAGTAAGTCGATTTGATGGAATGAGCTTAACCACATTTACCACCGCACAAGGACTTCCGAGCAATGTAGTTTGGAGTATCGAAGAAGATAGAAGTGGTAGCCTATGGTTTGGAACAGGAAGTGGAGTATGCCGTTACGATGGAAAGAGTTTTACTACGTTGACGACGATCCAGGGACTTTCAAACGATGTTGTTTATGATATCGCAGAGGATGAGCATGGCACTCTCTGGTTTGGGACAAATTCGGGGTTTAGTGGTTTAAGATATAATTCATTGGAGATTGAAGGTAACGGAACTGAAATTAAAGGTGCTGGTTTACTTTCAGTTGACAATCGTGTACTAGGACGGATGACTCCGGTATGGGAGACATACAATATACGGACCGGGTACCCTGTAAAAAGCATTATCTTAAATGCTATGTGTATTTCAAAGAGAGGGTTGCCCTTTGGCGAAAACAGGAATGTCGGCATGATCTGGGCGGGGTGTGGAGACAACAAGGTCATTCGATTTGACCCGATGGGGCGGGCCGCAAATTCAGATCATCTGAACGCCTTCCTGCACACCATAAAGATTAATGGAACATTGATCAACTGGTATGGCTTAGGGAAATGGGCGAAAGATAGCATCACACTTGCTCAGCAGGAAGCAATGGTTTTTGGAAGATCATTACAACCAGTGGAACGTGAGCGCATATGCCGAAAGTTCGGTTCTCTTCAATTTGACACCTTATCTGACTCTCATCTCCTTCCCGTTAATCTAATTCTACCTTACAAACACAATCAGGTAACCTTTGATTTCGGTGTCATAGAAACAGGCAGAAATTATTTGGTTAGGTATCAATATATGCTGCTTGGATATGACACAGAATGGAGTCCGATTACCGAAAAGACATCTGTGACTTATGGAAATATCAAGGAAGGAAACTATGAGTTTAAACTAAAGGCAAGAAGTCCGGATCGAGAGTGGAGCGAACCAGTTGTATATAAATTCGGCGTGTTGCCACCCTGGTGGCGGTCCTGGTGGGCCTATTCGGTATACGGCCTGGCATTTGTTGTGTTGATATGGATTGCGAGAAATGAGGCAGTAAGAAGAGAGCGTTTAAAAAATGAAATTAAGTTCAAGCAGCTGGAAGCAGACAAGTATCAGGAACTTGATGTGCTCAAATCCCGCTTCTTTGCAAATATCTCACACGAGTTTCGTACGCCACTTACGCTATTGTTGTCACCCCTGGAGAAGTATCTGTCAAAGGCAACTGCTCCGCAAGAGAAGGTGGAGTTTGAGATCATGCACAGGAACGCATCACGATTATTGAACCTGGTGAATCAACTGCTTGACCTGTCAAGGATAGAAGCAGGTAGCTTGAAGTTAAAAATGGTTCAGGGGAATCTGAACACATTTATCAATTCTATCTCAAGTCAGTTTTCATCGATGGCTCAGTCGCGAAATATTCATTTTGAAGTTGTAGCGCCCTCGGAATTGGACTCGTGGTTTGATCCTGACAAATTGGAGAAAATAATCATAAACCTCCTTTCCAATGCCTTTAAGTTTACCCCACCAGGTGGAAGTATTGGTGTTACTATCTCGAAAGAGAATGGCTATGCAAGAATTGAAATATTCGATTCCGGAGCAGGGATCCCGCCTGATAAGATTGACCGTATCTTTAATCGCTTCTATCAGGTAGATGATTCCAATATACGAGAGTATGAGGGGTCGGGCATTGGGCTGTCGCTGGTAAAAGAATTGGTGGAGCTTCATGGTGGAACGATTTCCGTGACGAGCAACCCCGGTGAAGGAAGTCGCTTTACGTTGAAAATTCCATTAATTAGTCAGCGTCCATCAGCCGGAGAGATTGGGGAGGCGGGCGAATGGAACGCAACAAGTTCCCCACGAACTGCGGAGACTTCTGCCGTGCCTTCTAAGTTTTTTTCCAATGATGAATTACCTCGGGTTTTGATTGTTGAAGATAACGATGACCTGAGAAACTATCTTCTATTGTCGCTTGGCGATAGATATAGTCTTTCGAATGCGGCAAACGGACAGCTAGGGTTAGAACTGGCCATCAGGGAAATTCCGGATCTTATTCTCTCGGATCTGATGATGCCAAATATGGATGGTCTCCAATTGTGCAGGGAAATTAAGCTGAATGAAAAGACGAGTCATATTCCGTTGATTTTATTAACTGCAAAGGCGGACGGTGAAACAAGAATTGATGGATTAGAAACCGGCGCAGATGATTATTTAGCTAAACCATTTAATCTACCGGAACTGATTGCCCGTATTAACAACCTGATTGAGTCCAGGAAGAAATTGCGAAAGTTGTTCACATCTTCAATAATTCTAAAACCCTCTGAAATTAAAGCAATTTCGCTGGACGATAAGTTCATCAAAAAAGTGATGGAAAGTATGGAGGCACATCTTGCAGACTCAACTTTCAGCGTTGAAGTATTGGCAGATGAAGTAGCTATGAGTTCCGTTCAGTTATACCGAAAGCTTAAGGCGATCACAGGCCAAACGCCCAATGATCTTATCAGGAATATACGGCTCGAACGCGCTGCTTCGTTACTTGACCAGCGTGCAGGTAATGTGGCTGACGTCGCCTACCTGGTCGGTTTTAATAACCTCTCTTATTTTGCCAAGTGTTTCAAGGACAAGTTTCATATGAGTCCGTCAGAATATTTGAAAAAGAACATTAGCAAGGTTTAGCATTTCAGCAGACCAGGCTACTCCCTGTTCAAAATCTGTCATTTTTAGACTCAAATCTATCTTCAGTTGAATTTCTGTCCGCATTTATTGAAAATCGCATATGGACGAATTTAAGGAATCTGTTTGGTTATTGGCAGCTACTCCTTTTTATATAATTGCCATTGCCGCTGAGGTATTTATTTCCGGACTGTACGTAAGGAAAGTATATTCGGTGAGAGGTGTCCTCGAAAATGTCTATTTGTCGGCTATCAATATGTCGCTTGATGTTGCAATTCGAGGTGTTGCCTTAATGGCATTAACAGCGGCATACCAGTCCAGCGCAGTTGAATGGGACGAAGGTATTTTATATTGGACCGCACTATTGGTTGCCCAGGATTTCGTTTATTACTGGCTGCACCGTGTCGACCACCATTGCCGGTTATTCTGGGCTGTTCATGTTACCCATCATTCATCGGAAGAGTTTAACCTGACCGTTGGGTTCCGATCGTCGGTATTTCAGCCATTATACAGGTTTGTATATTTTATACCACTAGCTTTGTTGGGGTTTAAAGGGATTGACATTTTTTTAATGTATTCGCTTACCCAGCTTTATGGCATAATTGTCCATACTCAGTTAGTTAAGAAGCTCGGATTTTTAGAGTTATTTATGGTAACCCCTTCCCATCACCGCGTCCATCATGCTTCGAACATTCTTTATCTGGACCGTAATCTTGGAATGGTGTTTATTATTTGGGACAGGTTGTTTGGTACGTTTACGCCTGAAACGGAAGAAGTAAAGTATGGAATCACGAAGCCCATAACTAATAATAATGCTGTTTCTGTGGTCTTTCATGAATGGAAGGATTTGCTTTTTGATATTAAGCGAACACCTTTATGGAGGACAAAGCTTCAATATATAGTTCGTCCTCCTGGTTGGAGCCATGATGGGACTAGCAAAACTTCCGAACAATTAAGGAAGCTTCGGCGCGGAGACTGACACTTTTCTAAATTACACAAAGCATCATCAACGCTGTAACGTAGTCCACTACTGCTTTCCTCTCATCTTCTCAAGATTATCCCACATCTCTTCCGGTATCACTTCCAAATGACTAAACTCCCCACCATTTCTCAGCCACTCCCCACCGTCGATGGTGATCACCTCTCCGTTGATATAGGCAGAGTAATCCGACATGAGGTACGCAGCCAGGTTGGCAAGTTCCTGATGTTCACCTACCCGCTTCAGTGGAATGCGCTGAGCCGGGTCAAATTTTTTGACCAGGTCTCCGGGTAAGAGCCGGCTCCATGCACCTTCGGTCGGAAAGGGTCCCGGTGCAATGGCGTTGCTCCTGATATTGTACTTGGCCCATTCCACGGCCAGCGATCGTGTAAGCGCCAGGACACCGGCTTTGCTACACGCAGAGGGAACGACATATCCGGAACCGGTCCATGCATACGTGGTAACAATGTTGAGAAAAGTTCCGGGCTGTTTTTTGGCGATCCAGTTCTTGCCAGCCGCCAGGGTAGTATAGTAGGTGCCTTTCAGCACGATATCCACAACGATATCAAACGCACGGTGAGAAAGCCTTTCCGTTGGACTAATAAAATTTCCAGCCGCATTGTTTAAAATGCCATGCACCTGTCCGAATTCATTCTCGGCACTTCGAATAACATTTTCAACCTGGTCATATTTTCGAACATCGCATTCAATAGCAAGTACTTTACCTCCCGTTTCTTTTATCATTTCTGCGGCTGCCTTGTTCAATACGTCCAGCTTCCGGCTGGTAATAACCAGGTTGGCACCAAGTTCCAGAAAATACTTTCCCATGGAACGGCCAAGCCCGGTTCCACCCCCTGTGACAATAATGGTCCTGTTTTTTAGGCTATCGGGTTTCAGCATGCCTTCCATTACATTTTGTTTTACTTGTGTGTAAATTCCTCCTTCTACTAATATACTTTTTACTTCGTGAAAAGAAAACAGGGAGGATGCATGCTGTTGTCTTTTTTCAAATGATATAAGTGTTTGAAACCTGGAAGTTTTTTAGGGTATCCGTTCCAGGAATTTACTATTTGCCTATTTTGTATTTACTTCGTACAACACTTTTTAACCTAAACAGTCCCCTACCGTCCATGAAAAAAACGCTGATTGCAGCCCTTTTGCTTCTAACGCTTTCATCCTGTATTGTCACGAAAAAGAAATACGACGACCTGTTGGCTCAAAAAGTGAGAACGGAAGCTGATCTTGCTGACCGTACGGCCCAATTGGATAGCGCGACTGCCGACATCACTGCGCTGACGGAAAGACTGAATGCGCTGAAGCAGGACACCACAAACCTGGGAATAGACAAGCGCAACACAAGCCAACGGCTGGCAGCTCTGGAAGCGGAACATGAGCAGTTGAATTCCTACTATAAGAATTTATTGACAAGCAGTGGCAAGTTGAATCGCGATCTGACGCAGCAACAGGAACAATTGCTGGCCATCCAGGATAATCTGGAGAAAACCCGAATGATAAACGACTCGCTGAGCTTGAACCTGGCAGCCCGTGAAAAGAAGGTAAAGGAGCTTGAACAGGTACTGGCCAGCAAGGAGAAGGCCGTGCAGGATCTGAAGAACCGAATTACGAATGCACTCTTGAATTTTAAGGATGGAGACATCACCGTAAAAGTCAAGAATGGAAAAGTGTATGTGTCGCTGGCGGAGCAGCTTCTGTTTGGTTCGGGTAGTATCGACGTTGACAGCAAGGGGATAAGCGCATTGCAGCAGCTGGCGAAGGCTATTAAAGATCAGAAGGACATTAACATCATTGTTGAGGGCCACACGGACAACGTTCCGATTTCAAGAAAGTCGCAATACATGCAGGACAATTGGGATCTCAGTGTTATGCGTGCCACGTCAATCACAAAAATTCTGACAAAGGCCGGCGTCTCCGCAAAACAAATCACTCCCTCTGGCAGAGGCGAGTTTTCACCATTGGCGTCGAACGATACGCCTCAGAACAAACAAAAAAACCGAAGAACTGAAATAATTATCACGCCTAACCTGGACGAACTTTTCAAGATCTTAGAATCAAACTAAATACTTTACCATGGGAGCCCTCATTTCAATTATTATCCTGATCATTGATGTTGTCGTAATTTTCGATATTATAAGGAGCAATAAGGATACAGAGAAAAAAGTATTATGGATCATCGCTGTGGTCTTTCTTCCCGTATTGGGCCCTATACTGTATTATTTAATCGGAAAGAAATAGGCAATAAAAAAGGAAGCCATTTGACTTCCTTTTTCTATCAGGTATTAGTTTGCCCGGGGTCTGTCCTGAGCATCATGCTTATTTCTGGATAGTTGACGGCTTGCGGTGTTCTGCATGTGATGCAGTCGTGCGCGCTCGCCATTGGTAACGGTTCCATCTGATTTAGCAACGTGTTCTGCTCTGCGAATGCGACGCTGGTCATGGCGCGAATGTGCAGCTTCTCTTCGGGTGAGTTCTCCTGAGGCAACGCCTTGTTGAATACGCTGACGTTGGTTCTGCTGGCGGTCGTCAACGGCCGGGGTCTGGGCACTTGCGGTGATTATCAAACCGAAAGCAAAGAAGGAAAAAAGGGCAACTATCTTTTTCATGTTGTTTATTGATTTATTTGCCCCTTTGACAATAAGCCAATAACAAGGTTTAACGGAGGTAGAAAAAATATTTTAATTGTCCTGGTGGAAAGGTAGTTTAATGATAAAATGGCTGCCCTTGCCATGGTCTGAAACCAGCTCAATACTGCCTTTCATGCGGTCAATAAGCGTTTTTACGATAGCCAGGCCTAAGCCATTGGAGGATTCACCTGCGGTGGGCCGGGCGCTTAGTTTCTTGAATTTCTGGAATAAGAACAGCCTGTCTTTCTCAGAAAAGCCCTGACCCTGATCTTTGATGGAGATAGTGAGGCTGCCATTTGACCTGCCGGCTGAAACCTCTACGGAGGTGTTGGGGTGAGAGAATTTTATGGCGTTTGTCAACAGATTGTCAATGATACGACCCAGGTAGTCAGCATCCAGGTAGACTTCTTCATTTTCTATTCGGCTAATATGAAGGTGAATTTTCTTGGCTTCCGCAGCTGGCATGAAGGAGTTTATCTTATCCAGCATGAACCTGCTGATGTCAAATGACGTATAATTCGGAAGCACTTTTTCTTCCAACATGTGCACATCTAATAAGTCGGTAATCAGATCCAGTCCCGCCTGGGTTGCATCTTTTGTCATGCGAACATAACTCAGTTGGTCGGCAGATAAAGGTCCCCCAAGCTCCATTAGATCGGTTAAAGCCTTAATTCTGTTTAATGGCGATTTGAGGTCGTGCGCCACAATTCCCATTAACGTGTCCTTTTCATGATTGATATCTGAAAGTTGCTGGTTACGCCTGAATAGCTTTTCATTCTGATCGCCGATTTCCTGCCGTTGATTCTGAATGAATTGATTCTGCTGACCAAGCTTTTCATTTATTTCATTTCGCTTCTTGCTGTTGCGCCACTGGATAAAGCCAAGCAGGCTGATAAAAACTATAATGATGATGAGAATAATATTCTGCAGGCGCTGCTGCTTAATAATGGCCTCCGTTTTTACCTGATCTATTTTTAGAAGCTCATTTTCGCGCTCTTTGCGCTCGATTTCGATTTCAAACTGAAGGCGTTCTACTTCACGCGCAAGGTCCAGATCCTTGATTGAGTCTTTCAGGATCAGGTACTGATTGAGGTTTTGGAGGGATGCCATTCTGTTTTTTTCCCTCTCCGATAATTTCCACAGGTAATAGTGGGAATCCATTTTCGAAGTGAGATCTCTGGTATTATTGGAAATGATCAGTGCCATGTTATAGAACTTCTTGGCCTGGCTCATATCATTAGCAGCCTGTCTGACTTGTCCCATAATAAGGTAAGCCTGCGGTTGCATCCTGACGTTGTTTTTTTGGACAATCACCCGAAGACCTTCCTCGCACATCGATTGCGCCTCCTTGAGCAACCCACGATGCAGGTAACTCTTGGCGGTAAATGTTTTTATCTCTGCCAGGTTAATTTCGTCCTGGATAGAACTCGCAGTTGAATCGGCAAGATGAAAATAGAGCAGAGCCTTTTCATGCTGATTATTTTCCTGATAAAATTTAGCGGTCTGAATGAAAGCGGAGGTGACGTTCGGTGTCTGCGCCAGCGCAATACGAATTTTGTTGGCTTTCAGGTAATGATTCTCGGCCTTCACATTGTCTCCCTGTGATTTGTATAGCCGCGCCAAACTCTGATACGTATACGCGAGACCAGAAGAGTCATTGATATTCTCGAAAATCGCCAATGCGTCGATAAAGTAATCATAAGCCCGCAACAGACTGCCTTGCTCATAAAATAATCTACCCAGGTTATTGTTGCTGTGAGCTTTTTGAAGGGAATCGTTCTGCTGGATAGAAATTTTTAATGCCTGATCAAAATACTCATAGGTTTTTAAACGATCGCCTTTCGTATTGTAGGCAACTCCGATAAAATTCAAAGGTTCCGCGAGTCCTGTCGTGAGATTAAGTTTTTGTCCCAGTTCATAGGCTTTTTCACCGAGGTCAATGGTGCTATCGGGATCGGCAGCTCGGTATTCCCAGGCCAGGTCATTCAGCAAATCAAACTTTTCTTTCCCTTCAGCAAGGTTTAATTTTTCCCGCAGACTGTCAATGAGTTGAATATTTTGAGCGGCGCCATTTAACGACCAAAAAAAAGAAAAAAGGAATAAAAGAAAGATCAGTTTTTTCGCCACGAGAGAATTTTTGCGCCTGGAAAGATTGTAATAAAGTTAGTCTTTCACAAGTCAACACACTAATCAATTTCTTCAAAGTCCATATCCCGCCCAAATGTCTCGTCGATCACATTGAGAGCGATAAAGGCAACAATGATAGTCACTATACCGATTAACAAGGCGCCATGAATGACCCCTATTTTCCCCCGGAGAAATTCAAAGGCCAGTGTTAAAGGCACGACGGTTCCACGAATAAAATTTGGAACTGTTGTAGCCACGGTTGATCGAAGGTTGGTGCCAAATTGTTCTGCTGCAATAGTGACGAACAGAGCCCAATAACCGATAGCAATACCAAGGGTAAAACAGGCGAAGTAAAAGAAGCCGGATGTTCGAACAGGTAGAAACAGGTAAAACACAACGCAAGCCATTGTCAGCAGAATATAGATGGCGACTATTTTTTTTCTTGACCCTATCGCCTGGCTAATAAAACCACTTGACAAATCTCCGACCGTCAGGCCAAGATAGCTGAACATCACGGCGTCACCCGCGCTGACAGCTCCTGTTAATTCCAATGCCTTGGCGAATTCAGGGGAAAAGGTAATAAGGATTCCTATGGCATACCACATGGGTAATCCAATAAAAATACATCCCATAAATTTTACGAAGCGGCTTCGCTTCGTAAACAACTGAAAGAAATTTCCACGCTGTACACTCTTTCCCTTAGTCGATAAGAATATGCCCGATTCAAAAACGCTGACGCGGGCCACCAATAGGGCAAGCCCCATACCACCTCCGATAAAATAGGCGATTTGCCAATCAAAGATTTTGGAAATAAAATTGGCAAAGACGGCACCGAGTACACCAACAGCAGCGATAATGGTCGTGCCATAGCCCCGCAAATGGGTAGGAAGTGTTTCAGAAACCAGGGTGATTCCTGCGCCAAGTTCACCAGCCAGGCCGATGCCGGCAATAAAACGAAGCACTGCGTATTGCGTAACCGATGTGGCAAAACCGTTGGCGATGTTAGCAAGAGAATATAGCAGAATGGATCCGAACAAAACGGAGAGTCGTCCACGTTTATCACCCATAATACCCCAAACGATTCCTCCGATCAGAAGTCCGGTCATTTGAACCCGGAGCAGATACTCACCCTGTGCAAACAGCTGGTCTTCCGAAACACCAAGTGCGATCAGGCTTGGTCGTCTGACGATACTAAAGAGCAGCAAATCGTAGATGTCAACGAAGTAGCCGAGGGCTGCAACTATTACGGGCAGACTTAGGACTTGTTTGATTTGTTTGGGGTTCATTTCTGAAATTTGGGTTCTAAAATAGGAAATCTCACAACCTTTTCTGGTTAATAGCAAAATTAGACAATAACTCATGGCATGAGCCAGGCGTAAAATGTGGTTCCTTTGGAATACACATATTGTTTGCGGGATTTACGCCGGTAAAATTCTGGAGATTTTGCATTTTATGCTCTTTAAAGATGGTTAACTTGTATACCAGGAACTTTGTCGTACGTCAATATGCGAAGGACGTTAATCTGTATTATACTGGCGGTTATTTTTCCCGGGATTGATGCGCCTGGTCAGAATAGAGCAGCTATCGATAGCCTCCTCAGATGCCTGCGAACAAGCAGTCCCGATACCTTTCGGGTAAAAATCTTTCTTGACCTCTATTATGAATTCCACCGGTCGAATCTGGATACCGCAATGGAGTATGCGAAAAAAGGAAAATCATTGGCGGAGGAGTTGGGATTCATCCGAGGTCTGTCGAATGCTACTTACAGGTTGGGCGCTGGTTATAATAATCTCAGGAATTTTGATTTGGCTGAAAATGAATTCCTTCAGGTTGTAAAATATGCGGAGCTCTTACAGGATACCATTGAACTTTCCGTCGCCTATTCAGGGCTGGCAAGAGTTTATCTTGGAAAAAATGAATTTGATCAGGCGGCTTCCGCTTACTTACATGCGCTAAAGCTTTTGTCGACTACAGACGATCGAAATTCGCAGGCAAGAATACTGAATGAACTGGGTTCCCTCTACAAAAAACAGCTTCAATTCGATAAGGCGCTGACGTACTATGAAGATGCGTTACATATCGTCCGTGACCTTAAATTTCAACCCGGCATTTCATCTTGCCTGTTGAACATAGGATCAGTCTACATCGACCTAAAGGAATATCAAAAGGCATTGCCGTACCTGACTGAATCACTGAAGATAAAGAAAGAAACAGGGGATAGGCTGGGAGAGGGACGGTGTCTGCTAAACATTGGAAATCTACAACGCGAATTAAGGAATTTTGAGCTCGCTCATAAGCTTTATACAGAATCATTGAAATTACTCGAGGCAGTCATAAATCCGCAGGAAATCAACAGGGTCCAGTATAACCTGTCTTTAAATGAAGTTCAACGCGGCGACTTTGAGAAGGCATTGCTATACGGTAAAGCTGGGCTTGCCCAATCGCAGGTCAATCGCGATTTAGATATGAATATCAAATGCCGGACCCTTTTAGCAGATACATATGCTGCATTGAATAAAACTGATAGTGCCTATGAACATGCACGTATGAGTAAGATTCTAAGTGACAGTCTTTACAACGAAAAAATAATAGAGCTCAGTACTGAACTTGATGCAAAATATCAGAATGAGAAGAAGCAGAAGGAAATAGTTGATCTTAGTTCAAAAAATCAATTGAATGCACTGCAGCTTCAAAAAAGGGAGAATGAAAGAAACTACCTGATAGTACTCACGTTGCTTGCCATTTTTTTAGGATTTGTAATATGGAGTCGCTACCGAATTAAAGTTAGGTCAAACGAAAAGCTCAAAGAACTTGATCGCGCAAAGTCGCACTTCTTTGCCAATATATCGCATGAGTTTCGTACGCCGCTCACGTTGATTCTTGGATCAGCCAAAGATTTGCTCCTTCGTTCTAAAAGCGATGAGGACTATTCCGGCTTAGTCACATTGCAGAGGAATGCGAGCCGCCTGCAACAACTTATTGAGCAGCTCCTGGATCTTTCCAAACTGGAAGGCAATAAACTTAAGCTGAATGTGGAGCCTTCCAATCCCGGTAATTTTTTAAGGGCTATTACTTCTTCGTTTACATCATGGGCGGCGCAAAAAAATATCAGGCTTAACATTCATGTTCCTCAGGAGAATATCATAGCGTATTTTGATCAGGACATTGTGGAAAAAATTGTCTATAATTTGCTTTCCAATGCAATCAAGTTCACCCCGGAGCACGGCCAGGTTTCGCTTTCAGCCAGTTGGACTACTGTAGCCCTCCATATCCGAATAACCGATAGTGGGCCGGGGATTCCGCCTGCAACGAAGGAGCGCATTTTCGAACGGTTCTACCAACTCGATGATTCTAATACGAGAATGCAGGAAGGTTCAGGCATTGGGCTAGCACTTGTTAAAGAACTGGTGTCCTTACACCATGGTCAAGTGCTGGTTGAGAGCGAGCGAGGCGAAGGAGCGACGTTCCTGATCACCATTCCGATTCAGGAAAAGGAATATTCGCCTTCAGAAAGTGCGTTGGTTCACCATGAAAACGCCGGGATACCGGTTTTGATGGAATCTAATTCAGCTCAGACGTATCCGAAGAATTTAGAGCCCGCTGCGGAGAACCCGATCATCCTGATTGTGGAAGACAACATCGATCTTAGTCATTTCATTGGTGACCACTTGCCAGAATATTCAATAATTCTCGCAGGTAATGGAGTGGATGGGTTGAAAAAGTCAATTCAACATGTTCCGGATCTTATTATCAGCGATGTAATGATGCCAGAAATGGATGGTGTTGAATTGTGCCAACGGCTAAAGGAGGAGGAGAAAACTAGTCACATACCTGTCATTCTACTTACGGCAAAGGCTGATATCGACAGCCGTATGGAGGGTCTGGTAACAGGTGCAGACGACTACATGACAAAGCCGTTTGATGCACGTGAATTGCAGATCCGGGTCGCGAATCTGATTCACCAGCGTGAAAAGTTGAGGGCCCGTTTTAGCCGAACAGTTGTACTGAAGCCAAAGGATATTGCAATAACCCCACCCGACGAAGGGTTTCTGGCGAAGGTGATGGCGATAATCGAAAATCATCTCAGCGATTCGGAATTTACCGTGGAGGAATTTCAAAAAGAGGTTGGTATGAGCAGGATGCAACTCCACCGTAAATTAAAAGCGCTAACAGGCCATTCAGCCGGGGACTTCATGCGTATTCAGCGACTTGTAAGGGCAAGTGACCTCCTTTCTAGAACAAGCAGCAACATTTCTGAAGTTTGTTACCAGACCGGCTTTACAAGCCTATCATATTTTGCCAAGTGTTTTAAGAAACAATTCGGAACCACGCCAAAGGCGTATGCGTCAGACCATAGCCACCTTTTCTAACGAAATTCCTGTCATTTTAAATGAGCTGCGCTAATCAATGTTACATCTCTTTTGGTTTTTGGGATAATCGTAGCGGTGATTAATCCGATAAGTGCAAAAATTTGGGGTAAAAAACACCCGAATTATGAAAACCGCTATTTCAGAATCCTTCCTATCCACGCTGAAAGCCTTAGTCGTTTTGATCTCCGCTTCCTGGTTATTTTTAGGGTGCGGGGGCGACGATGATGGGAAACCGAAAACTACAGAAGTTGAAGTAGTTTCTATGACACCAACGTCACCGGCGAGTCTGAAGTACTATGAGTCGGCAACCAATGACAGGGTATCCGTAACCTTTAACTATGTGGTTGTCGAGCCAGAAGGAGTCAGGATATTTGTTCAACCCGTATCCACTGCGGGAGGTTCCGGCACTATTCATTACACACCATCGTCCGTTTTCAAAGATACAGGAAGTAAGACGGTAACTGTTTCAGTTAAATCTGACCAAACGAGCGTTCTTGTGGACAGAATAAAAATCCTTATCAAAAGCGCAGACCAAACAGTGACAATTTCAGAAAAATTCATCGAGGTCAGTTATACCTTTTCGGATTGACAGGTGACGAAATGCACCAACAACCAAATCATGGAGGATGAAGGTATAGTATTGACTGATGTGAACGTTTACTTGTTATTCAATCTTCTGCAATGCCTGCGACAAATCGGAAATGAGGTCGTCGATGTCTTCCACGCCAATGCTCAACCGTATTAACGTATCGACTAGTCCACTCTTAACTCTTTCTTCCTTAGGGATACTGGCGTGCGTCATCGATGCAGGATGATTGATCAGGGATTCTACGCCACCCAGGGATTCCGCCAGGGAAAAGAGTTCGACAGACTCCATGAGTTGTATGGCTTTTTCGAGGCGATCATCTTTCAAGGTAAAGGATAACATCCCTCCAAAATCCTTCATTTGCCTCATGGCAACGGCATGGTTAGGGTGCTCGGCGAACCCTGGCCAGTAAACCTTTCCAACCTTAGGATGGTCTTTTAAGAATTCGGCTATTTTCCGTCCATTGAAACAATGGCGCTCCATACGCAGGTGAAGGGTCTTGATGCCACGCAGAACAAGAAAGGAATCCTGAGGCCCCGGAACTGCACCGCAGGAATTCATAATAAACGATAAGTCCTGGAAGAGTTTTTCATCGTTCATCACTAACGCTCCCATAATCACATCGGAATGGCCGCTTAAATATTTAGTGACGGAATGCATAACGATATCTGCACCGAGATCAAGGGGATTCTGCAAGTATGGAGATGCAAAAGTATTATCTACGGCAACCATGATTTTTCTGGTTTTTGCAATCTCCACGTAGGCCTTGATATCAACAATGTTCATGAGCGGGTTGGTTGGTGTTTCCAGCCAGAACAGTTTTGTCTTTTCGTTGATGAGGGGTTGAATAGATGCCGGGTTGCCGAGCTCTGTGAAATGAAATTTTATGCCGTACTTTTCAAACACGCGCCTGAACATCCTGTAGGAGCCGCCATACAAATCATTGCTGGTAATTACTTCATCGCCGGGGTTAAGTAATTTAATTACGGCATCCGTCGCGCCCATCCCGGATGAAAAACAGATAGCATGTTTTCCGTTCTCCAGTGATGCAATACTATTCTGAAGTGCATTACGCGTAGGATTTGCGCCGCGGGCATAGGCATACCCCTTGTGTTTGGCAGGTGATTCCTGTACGTACGTAGAAGTTTGGTAGATAGGTGTCATGATCGCACCGGTTGAAGGGTCCGGTTCGACACCGGCGTGTACTGCTTTCGTTCCGAATTTCATAGTTGTCGCTGAAATAGTCTTAAATGGTTAAAGATACATCAGAAGGGTGTGAGTCAATCCGATCGGCCGCGAGATATTTTACGAGGTTTTGTCTGATTTTACTGCTTTTTGTTATCTTCAAATTTATTTGGAGCCTGTACCTGTTCGATCTGTTTCACTGATTTCTAACATCTGGAAGTTCCCGGAGCCAGAGGAAGATCAGTATGCCGTTCACGTACTGGCAAATGATTTATTGGCGTTTCGTCTATTTACATTCAGTACCGCGCTGATCGCTGTACTGTTCCTGATTGTGGATATGACCAGGCCTATTGATTTTCAGTGGGCAGTTTTGATGCGAAGTTTGCTTGGATTTTTATACTTCGTTTTGCTGATCATTTCTTTTTTGCGAAAGATATCGCACAAGGAATTACAGGTGATCCTTGTGATTCAGCTTTTTGCTACAGTTATAATCTATTTCATTCAGGCATTTTTGGCCCGAATGCCATTTTTCTTTTTGACCAATGTATTGCTTTTGTTATTCTACACAACCATCACCGTAAGTGGAATTCGTTTTCGATATGGGTTGATGATCAACGTTGGTGTTTTTCTGGTTTTTATTTTTGTCGTTGGAATGACAGATGATGCGTTCTATAAATCACAGGTGCCTAATATTTTCCTGAACCTCCTGGCGAGCCTTATTGCCGGCGGATTTATCGAAAATCAGAAACGGAAGAACTTCAGGCAGTTTACGGCATTGGAGGCGCTGAATCAACAAAAAGGCAGGATAATTTCCATACTATCTCACGATGTGGCCTCGCCACTGCAATCTACCAGCGGGCTATTGGAAACCTATAGCAAGAATCAGATAACGAAGGAAGAGCTGGATCAGTTTATCCCCAAAGTGAAGGCGCGATTGGAAAAAGTTTTGTTCCTCGTGTACAGCCTTGTGCGGTGGTCAAAAAGTCAGATGGAAGGTTTTAAAGTTCGCATGGAAGGCGTTGATGTGAAGTTACTCATCGAAGAGAATGTGACGATGGCAAAGCCCTTAGCCGATGAGAAGGAAATTAGCATCCGGATCGACTGTCAACCGGGGTTGAAAGCTTATGGAGACCCTGACATGGTTAATCTGATTCTCCGGAATCTCCTTTCCAATGCTATAAAATTTACCCGCCGTAAGGGAGCAGTCACGATTACAGCTTTTCATCAGAAAGACAGGATTTCGCTCCAGGTTTCCAATGAAGGTGACCCTATACCGGAATCTGTACGTGAAAAATTATTTACGCTGCAGGTTAAGCCCGGCCAGGGCACTGCAGATGAGCATGGCGCCGGGCTGGGGCTGGCCATGTCGCAACAATTTGCTTTGTTGAACGGGGGCAGAATTTACCTGGTGCCCAGATCGGGTGCGGTGAATACTTTTTGCATCGAGCTTCAGGCGGCTCAATAATATTTATTTTTCCAATACTGTTGGATGGCCTCTTTCCACTTTTCGCCGCTCTTCAGATAAAGGGCTGTATTAATTAGCACCTTGTCCTCGGGCATGGAGTTTTTTTGTGCTTCCATGTATTGTATAATGAGGTCATAAAATTTCTTACGATTGGAGGTACCTTCTTTTTCCGCCAGTGTGTTCAGGTCATTCAGGATTTTGGCAACTGATACTTCTCCCGCAGCTTCTTCGAAAACAGGAACATCCTTTTTTTCTGGCTCAGTCTCCAATATGGTGTCGCTCAATTGCATGGGGGTCACCAATGTCGCTGCCTGCTGCTTCAGAAACTCATCAAGATCCTTCAGGGTATTTTTCTTTTTGCTCATGCGAGGTTATTGAGGATAGCTTGTGCAATAGGTTGATATTCTTTCTCTGCATCCATCGTGCTGAAATTTACAAAAAGATTTTTCTGAGGTACCATCACTGGGAGGATTATCGCATCCAGATTTCGTAGAGCTTCGCGCACCGTGTATAGGTTGGTTGCACTGTGAATGCGGTTTGGAAGTATGATGATTCTGAGTTTTGGGTTCAGTGTCCGGGCGGGTGCAAGATCGGCAACGGTCTGATAGGTTACCAATAAATCATTCTGGGTAAGGCTGGTTGGTACAATGACAGCATCACTCACCAGACAAAGTTTTTTTATTCCTTCGTCGGTAGTTTTGCCGGCGCTGTCAACAATAATGATATCGGTATGCTTGCGTTCCTTAAGCTGAACAAGTTCATCAGCGATCTGACCATCCTGCGAGCCAAGAAGTTCAAAACTGCCCTGCTGGTTTGGGGATTTGAATACTTCCATTTTTCGAAGTGTATTCAGTGTATAATTCGTATCGGTTTCTACGAGAAGTACCCTTTTACCCATCTGGTGTAACGTGGTTGCCAGGTTTATGGCATTGGTGGTCTTTCCAGTGCCACCTTTACGACTGATAAACGAAATAATGCTGGACATCCCTAAAAATAGAAAAACCCGGAGCGTATAAAAACTCCGGGTTCTACTATTTAGTCTGGGATATCTCTAAATTCCTCTGTTGACGTCAAACTTTTCAAGAAAATCGGCGACACGTCGTACTAAACTTCCGCCAAGCGCTCCATCCACGACACGGTGATCATAGGAATGAGAGAGGAACATTTTGTGCCGGATGGCAATGGCATCGCCATAGGGAGTTTCAACGACGGCAGGTTTTTTCTGAATAGCTCCGATGGCAATTATGCCAACCTGAGGCTGCATGATGATCGGTGTTCCCATCACATTGCCGAATGTACCAACATTGGAGATCGTAAATGTACCTCCTGCGATATCATCGGGTTTGAGCTTATTATTACGCGCACGCTTTACCAGGTCATTCACGGCTTTTGCAAGCCCGGTAAGGTTTAACTGATCTGCATTGCGTATTACCGGTACAATCAGATTCCCACTGGGCAGGGCTACGGCGATACCGATATTGATATCCCTTTTCTTAATGATTTTGTCGCCTTCCACCTGGATATTTACCATGGGGAAATCTTTAATCGCTAAGGCTACAGCTTCTACGAAGATCGGAGTAAATGTTAATGCATCACCCTCACGCTTCTGGAATTCATTTTTAACCTTGTTTCTCCAGAAGACAAGATTGGTGACGTCCGCTTCAACAAAAGATGTGACGTGCGGTGCGATCCGTTTTGAATCAACCATACGTTCCGCAATCATCTTGCGCATGCGGTCCATTACTATAATTTCATCGCCGGCGAAGGCAGAGGGGCTTACGACCGACATTGAAGAAGGTGTTGACGCACTTGATGGCTGTGCCTTCTGAATCGTGGCTCCCTGTTTCCGATGCTCAACAAAATCAAGGATATCTTTCTTGGTGACCCTGCCTTCTGCTCCCGAACCGGCAATAGTTTCCAATTCAGCAACCGTGATATGCTCTTCCTTTGCGATATTTTTTACTAACGGCGAATAGAATTTTGACGACGTCTTGAAATCCAGAACGGCGTGTTGACTTCCGTTTGAATGTCCTTCCGACGAAACCGGAATATTGCGGGTATCTGAGTTCAAAACCGATGCGGGCGTTACAACCTGCTCAGCGGCCTCGGCAGCCTCTTCCACTTCTGCTTCGAGTATGGCGATGGGGGCACCGACTTTTACCAATTCTCCCACTTTTGCCAGCACTTCTTTCAAAACGCCGGCATGGGTGGAAGGTATTTCCGTATCTACCTTATCGGTGGCTACTTCCAAAAGCGATTCTTCCAGCTCGATCTTGTCGCCAGGCTTTTTCAGCCACGACAATACAGTGGCTTCCACAATACTTTCGCCCATTTTAGGCATAATGAGTTCTACTAGGGCCATGCGAGATTTATTTTCGACACGTAAAGTTAATACTTTTAACAGCTAACGCTAACGATGCAAAGGCAAGAAAATGAGTCAGAAGGAGGGTGCGGTTAGGAGAGTACAAAATCCTATTATTCTAATATTTACCAGAATTTTCTATTAAGGAGAGGGACTACGATGTCAGATGAACAGCACCCTGCGGGCGTCATTGCGAACAGAAGCATAGGCATTGGGAGGGGGTGAAGCCAACCCCAGACTACTGCGTGCGCACGTTGTAGCTAAGGGATTGCTTCGCGCGACGCGGACACCTACCCTCAGTTCGCAAAGACGGACGCTCCAATACATAACGTACCCCCTATTGGTATTATTTTGGCAGATTCTGGCGGATTAGATTCAGTACGGCAATGGAAGCCAATTTGATATTAATAGCCCTGTCTGTCGAAAGCTGTAGTTTTCGGGCAACGGTCTGATGTTTATCGGAATAAGCAATCCAAACGGTTCCAACAGGTTTTTCAGATGTCGCCCCACCGGGTCCGGCTATTCCACTCGTAGCAACACCAATATCAGTCTTAAATTTCGAACGAATAAGGTTGGCCATCTCAAGGATCGTTGGTTCACTTACCGCACCATTTTTCTCCAATGTTTCCGGCTTGACACCAAGTTCAAGCATCTTGATTTCATAGGCATACGGTATCATACTGCCCAGAAAATATGCTGAACTTCCCGGAACACTTGTTATCAGATGGGAGAGATAACCACCGGTACAACTTTCAGCAATGGAAAGGGTAAGTTTTTTGCTCAGCAGGGTTTTGCCAATAACTATTTCAATAGGATCTTCTCCATATCCATAAATGTACTCACCCGCCACTTGTTTCAGGCGTTCGGTAAGGATATCCATCTCGGCAGTCAGTTCTTCTTTCGACCGACCAATGCCCGTGAGTCTGAGCTTTACTTCTCCCAGACTGGGCAGGTATGCAAGCCTGATGTGGTCTGGTAGTGAATGCTCCCAGGTTGTTATTTTATCGGCCAGAAAAGATTCTCCAATCCCGATCGTTCTGATTAAATGGTGATGGATTACCGGCGTTTTAAAAACTGTCTTTAGTTTAGGAATGATAAGGTCGGTCATCATGAGTTTCATTTCATGAGGTACACCTGGCATGGATACAAATACTTTTCCATTTCGGTTGAACCACATCCCTGGCGCAGTTCCTATTTTATTCGTCACTTTTTCGCAACAAACCGGCAGAGCCGCTTGCTGACGATTCACTTCTGTCAGTTCTCTTCCACGGCTCTTGAAGAACGCAGTTACTTCCGCCAGGGCCTCCTCATGTATTTTAAGTTCACAATCAAAGAACTTTACCAGGCAGGGTTTTGTCAGGTCATCGCTCGTCGGGCCGAGACCGCCAGTAATCAGTACAATGTCGGCACGCTTTTCAGCTTCGGCAAGGGCCGTAAGTATATCAGCTTCTATATCTCCAACTGTAGTCTTTCGAATTATTTTAATGCCTGCATTACTTAGGTTAGCACCCATCCACTGGGCATTTGTATCAACAATCTGGCCATACAGTATTTCATCACCAATGGTTAGTAACTCTGCAGTAATAGTTCTCATGCTTTATATTGTTGGTGGCGTTAACTCCCATTCTTTAATCGCTGGTTATTGTCCCAGGAACAAAAACTCTGCAATGGGCAACAACAAAAGTATTCAGGAAGATTGGAATTCTTTCCATATTTTAAACAATAAAGCCTGGTATAAATGAATCCTTTTAGAAAACTCATTATTCGTGAGTGATCAGGAACCCTTACTCGCGAAAGTATTGTTTTTGATACTTTAAAAAGAGTTCTGGCGAATTGTATCGGGGACCGACAGAATGTTATCAGTTTTTGACCAATTTGAGCTAGTTGATAACTATTATTTGCCCTACATTAGTGTATATGCAAATGAAATTCTCTGCACTGGACTGGCAGCGCAAAATATATCTCAACGGATTTGCGGGGATACTTCCTTCTGTAAAAATGGATTTTGCCAATTTGGAGGAGTCTGCAAGAAAACACATGAGTGAGGCTGCCTTTGCTTACATCGCGGGCGGTGCGGGAAATGAAAAAACAATGTCTTCCAACCGGGAAGCATTCGACAGACTCAGGATAAAACCCCGGATGCTTTGTGATGTAGGAGAGCGCAACATCGGAATAAAGTTGTTTGGTCAGCAGTTGCCTTCGCCTTTCTTGTTATGCCCTGTTGGTGTAACGGAAATGGTTCACAAAGATGGTGATCTTGCTGTAGCCAGGGCGGCCGCGGAACTTTCTGTTCCCTATATATTCTCCAACCAGGCGTCCTATTCTATGGAATCCTGTGCGGCAGTAATGAATAACAGCCCGCGTTGGTTTCAGCTTTACTGGAGCAAGTCCAACGACTTAGTGGCCAGTTTTGTAAAACGTGCTGAAAACTGCGGATGTTCGGCCATCGTGGTTACGTTAGATACGACGATGTTGGCCTGGCGTCCGCGCGATTTGAATCTTGGCTATTTGCCTTTTATGGAAGGTAAAGGGATTGCGCAATATACTTCCGACCCGGTGTTTCAGAGGATGCTGGATGAACCAGATGAATCACCAGCGTTAGACCAGAAAAAGAATCTGAATACAATGCGGGGGCTGATTACGATGGTTAACAAATACCCGGGCAAAGGCTTCTTCAGAAAGCTTAAATCCGGGCGACCTATTAAAGCGGTTCGCAAATTTGTCTCTACCTATTCCAATCCATCGACCACCTGGGCGGACCTGGAGTTTCTTCGTTCGCAGACAAAACTTCCCATCCTGCTAAAAGGAATCCTGGATGCTGACGATGCGCGCAAGGCACTTGATGCCGGCATGGACGGAATAATTGTTTCCAATCACGGCGGCCGGCAGGTAGACGGGTCCATCGCTTCGCTGGAAGCGTTGCCCGAAATTATAAAAGTGGTAGGCGGAAAAGTTCCTGTCTTGCTCGATAGCGGGATTCGCGGCGGAGCGGATGTTTTTAAAGCGCTTGCACTGGGTGCGACGGCAGTGTGTATAGGCCGACCGTATGTGTATGGGTTGGCTATTGCCGGTCAGGCAGGCGTGAGCGAAGTGCTCCGGAATTTTATGGCCGATTTTGAACTCACGATGGGTCTGGCCGGCTGCAAAAATATTGATGAAATACGGCGTGAGATGGTTAACTGAAGTCTAACGTTTTGCTGTACACGTCTTTGGAAACAAATAAATAATACCGCCGGGTTTTATTTACCTTGCTCATAAATTTAAACGTTATGAGACTACATGTTTTTGCTCTAATGAGCGCCATTCTTTCTGCATGCACGACGGCACAAATAAACCAAACACTTGGAGATGTTAACGATGCATTGGGCACGGGGACGCCACTGACAACCGCGGAGGTTGCGGAAGGTTTAAAAGAGGCACTTATCAAGGGCATCTCCAACGGGTCAGACATGGCCTCTCAGGTGGACGGGTACTTTAAGAATCCTTCAATAAAAATCCCCTTTCCTCCGGAAGTGAAAAAAGTGGAAGACAAACTCCGGCAACTCGGACTAGGAGGGGAAGTGGATAAGTTTGTGACCACCCTGAATCGAGGTGCCGAAGATGCTGCAAAAGAAGCGAAGCCCATTTTTATCAGTGCGATAAAAGCCATGACCATACAGGATGCGTGGGCTATTTTGAAAGGAGACAAGAATGCTGCCACTGAGTATCTTAAGCGAACTACGTCTGGTCAGTTACGCGAAAAATTCACGCCAGTGATCGCCAATTCACTGAACAAAGTCAATGCAACGAAATATTATGGAGATATCGTCAACACCTACAACAAAGTTCCCTTTGTAGAGAAGGTCAACCCTGATCTGACCAGCTACGCTACAACCAAAGCAATGGATGGATTATTTTTGTTGATTGCTGATGAAGAGAAAAAGATACGGGAGGATCCGGTTGCCCGGACATCGGAATTGCTAAAAAAGGTTTTTGGCTATAACAAATAATTTAGGTGAAGTGTGAGCCTTTAAGAGGCAAAGTGAAAAAAACATTCTTCTAATATTAATATTACAATGAGCCTCTTTGATACGCATAGCGACTTACTCCACAAGGCTATTGGAGCGTTACACAGCCGGACATTTTTTGCGGCTTTTCCGGAAAATCCGTCGCCTGCCCAGTATGGCGACGCGGCCGATAGTAACGGAAAGGAAAAATTTCAGGCCATGATGGGCAAAAGATTTGAAGAACTGGATCAGGCGGGTGCTGCGGCCTGGGTCGGACAGGAGGAATC
Organism: Chryseolinea sp.; assembly: GCA_041737945.1. Taxonomy (GTDB): domain Bacteria; phylum Bacteroidota; class Bacteroidia; order Cytophagales; family Cyclobacteriaceae; genus Chryseolinea. The sequence continues at coordinate 40,837 of JBGSQQ010000004.1, read as the reverse complement.
ACCGTACACACAAGATGCATTGGGTATTACATATCCGTCTTTCTCTGTCCAGCAATTGGTTGAACGCTCAACCACAGCCTATCATCAGTGGAGGAAAGTAAGCGCACAGGAGCGGGCTGGTATTTTATTGGAGTCATTAGAGGGTGTCAAGGACAGATTCTTTGAAATCGCTTATGCCACGATGCACACAACCGGTCAGGGTTATATGATGGCCTTCCAGGCGTCCGGTCCTCATGCGACTGATCGGGCTTTGGAAGCAATTGCTGCCGGCTATGAGGAGTTGCGACGTTTTCCAGCCACTGCGTTGTGGGATAAACCCATGGGTAAATTTAACATTCAGCTGAACAAGGAATGGCGTGCCGTTCCAAAGGGCATTTCCGTGGTTATCGGATGCTCTACATTTCCAACCTGGAATTCGGTCACCGGAATTTATGCCAGTCTGGTTACCGGCAATACGGTAATTGTGAAGCCTCATCCGGGTGCGATTTTGCCCATTGCCATTTTTGTTTCAGAGATTCGAAAAGTATTAAGGGAGAATAAACTCGACCCAAATAGCTGTTTGCTCGCGGCAGATACGTTTGATGATATGATCACAAAAGAGTTGGCGGAGCATCCTTCAGTAAAACTTATTGATTTTACGGGAAATTCTATTTTTGGAAGTTATCTCGAATCGCTTCCTGGTAAAACGGTGTTTACAGAAAAAACGGGTGTTAACTCCGTGATTCTTGATTCAGCCGAGGATGTGGATAAGGTGGCCGCAAACCTTGCTTTCTCTGTCAATCTTTACAGTGGACAAATGTGTACGGCACCGCAGAACTTTTACATTCCTGAAGGGGGAATAAAAACCCCTGGCGGTGATGTTTCTTTTGATACGTTTGCGCAGAAGCTGGTCGATAGTATGAATAGTCTGATAGATAATCCGAAAGCCGGCCCCTTTGTTCTTGGCGCAGTTCAGAGCAGAAAGACGATTGAGCGGCTTGCTGAAGTGGAAAAGTTGCCGGGCAAGGTTTGGCTGAAGTCCCGTACGTTTACGAATCCTATGTTTAAAAATGCGCGGGTAGCCACTCCCGTTGTTGTTGAAGTGGAATCTTCCAGAGACGAAGTTTTCGGCAGCGAACTTTTTGGCCCCGTTGCCCTGCTTATCAAAACCAAAAGCACAGATGAGTCACTTTCACTCGCAAAAGAATTGGCTCTCCGCCATGGCGCTATTTCGTGCGGGGCATATTCAACGGATGCGGCGGTACGGGAGAAGATTGCGGATGAAATGTCACTTGCCTCTACGCCCGTTTCCTTTAACCTGACGGGTGGCATATACATGAATCAAAACGCTGCCTTTTCTGATTTTCATGTTACTGGAGGAAATCCTGCGGGAAATGCCTCCTTTACGAATCCTGACTATGTGAACAGGCGATTTACCTGGGTTGGCCATCGTGAACCGGTTAGCGTGGCGTAAGGACATTTTGAGCCGTTGATTTGATAGTTATTTGATACGACAAGGATTTGAATTACCTTCCGTTAGAAAAACCCAGTCTATGAAGTATGTTGTGATTGTTTTTCTTTTCGTTGGTGCCTCCATCCAAACGCTCGCTCAGGAAGACAAATCCGAGAAGACCGATTATACTACGCCTCTTTATGTTCAACGTACGTCATCTATTGATTCCTCAGTGGCTCCTATTCGGATCTCAGAACCTCTCTTTCTTGTACAGTATAACTCGGTAACGGAGGAGGTTACCAAACCTCAATTTGAAGATTTGACCCAACAGGCCACAAAAAATGTTGAATCTATCACCGTGCTGAAGGAATCGAAAGCGCTGGCGCCTTACGGTTCAAAAGGCAGAAATGGAGTTGTTATTCTTGCGTTAAAGGGCAAGCCTGCTTACTCCGAGAAATTCTTAAATCAAATGCGAAATTCCGGAACAAATTGATTCATACTGAAATGTCCATTTCTATTACTTCCCTTCTATGAAAGCCTTCATTTTTTTTCTTTTGATACCCACGGTATTGTTAGGCCAGATCGACATAACCGCTGAGCATATAAGCGAAAAACAATTTGTACTCTTTGATGTCGAGTTTACCTATACCAAATCAGATGCCGACAACTCGACGCCTAGTAAATCGCACTACTATGTTAAGGGTGATAAAATTAATCCGCAACGCCCGAAAGACTGGACCTCACCCGTTGACTTTCGGAATGGCACGGTACATATTCGTTTGGAGATTCTCGATAAGCCACCAGGCCAGACCCCTACAACATGGACGCTATGCTACATTCCTAATAAAGGTCAGGGCAATGGTTATGGTTGCGTGAATACTGGATTGTACCTCGACAAGGGCGTCTACGAAAAAGATGTGCCCATGACTTCTTTCTGGGAAAATGAATCCATCATTTGGACCGAAGGTATCAAACAAATGGATCTGGTCATCAAGGACGACAGTGGTGGACAGGGACATGCCCACAAGCGCGCTGATCACGAAAAGTTTTTCCCCACCAAGGTACGCATCACTATGGTTCAAGTTGCCTCGGGATCAACGTATGATCCTTCACTGATTCAATGGAAGTGAAAATTTCTCAAGAGCCCCTGGATATTCGTATCATGTCTTACAAGAACTGCCTTTCTCTCCCCGGCAGAAATCAAATTGCTGATCCTGCTGGTTATTTGGTTAGGTCGTGTAAATTGCCAAAATAACAAGTGTCTAACGTATTATGAATAATACGAATGAATTTTGAACGCTTCCCCGGTAGATTAGTCCGCCTCGCCGTGTGGGCTAAAAGAAGGTTTAATGAGCGTGTCGTTAACAAGGGCAAACACCAGGCAGAAATAGTAGGCTCTGCCGGATACAGGATTACCGGAGCAATTATCCCTTTCGTTGGCTCCGTGTTGTTAGGACTAGTGATCTACGATGTTGGCTTCAATGAATTTTTTGCAGCGCCTTCTGATACCTTTAAAATAATTCAGGAAACGTTACGGGTATTGCTCATTCTGGTATTACTCCGTTTTGTCTTCGAATGGGGTGAAAAAATAAAATGGATTGCGCATCTCTATAGTTTTCTATTTGTAATTGGTACATACTACCTCTATCATCTGGCGAAAGTACTGATGGAACTACGTCCGGAGCCAAGAGATGAATTTTTAGTCCGGAAGCTCGGTCTGTTTGCCGGGATTATTTTTGTGTTCTTTTCAGAATTCTCTCACGTTCTTCGGTTCATTTATAAGAAAAGCGTAAACCCGTCGTTTGTATTCATCGCCAGCTTTGCGGGTTTTATTGTTATTGGCGCGCTGTTGTTAATGTTGCCCAATGCAACAGTCGCCGGCATTTCCCCGGTGGATGCAATTTTCACTTCAGCAAGCGCCGTCTGCGTTACGGGTTTGATTGTCGTCGACACAGCTACCCATTTTACATTGATGGGAAAGATTATACTAATGGGCTTAATTCAGGTGGGCGGGCTTGGTTTTATGACATTTACGGGCCTTCTGGGCTACCTTGCTGCAGGATCCGTGTCATTACAAAGTCAGCTCGTGTTAAAGAATATCCTGCAAAGTCAACGTATAAATAATGTGATGCGACTTATTTTGCAGATTATCCTCGTCACATTCTTCTTCGAAATTATTGGGGCGGTGATGATATTCAGTTCAATCGAGCGTGACTTGTTCGAATCGCAATTGCAACGTATTTTTTTTGCGATATTTCATTCTATCTCGGCTTTTTGCAATGCTGGATTTTCAACATTAACGGATGGTCTGTACGACAAGTCGTTTCGGTTTAAGTATTATTTTCAATTGATAATCGCATTACTGATTATCCTGGGAGGTCTTGGCTTCCCAATCCTGTTTAATATTTTCACGTATATCCGCATTAAGTTTCAGAATTTTATCAGAAGGCTGTTGCGAAATCCCTATCAGGAGAATTTTACCCGGGTGCTTCAGGTGACATCAAGGTTGGCGCTTGGTGCAAGTCTGTTCTTGCTTTGTATTGGGTTTGTCGCATTCTTCTTTTTTGAGCAGAACACAACACTAAGTGAGCATCCTACCCTTTGGGGAAAAATGGTAACGTCTTTCTTTGGTTCAGTAACCCCCAGGACAGCCGGTTTTAATACCGTTAATATGGATAGTCTGACGCTTCCTACGGTTATGATATTTTTGCTTCTCATGTGGATTGGCGCTTCGCCCGGGTCTACCGGTGGAGGTATCAAAACAACTACCGCCGCCGTTGCGCTCCTGAATTTGGCCAGTATTATCAGGGGTAAGGACCGGACCGAGTTTCACAGGACTCAGATTTCTGAAGTTGCCATTATGCGGGCATTTGCCATCATTTTGCTTTCTCTCCTGGTTATTGGTGGTAGTGTTTTCCTGATTTCTCTGAATGACAGTGACAAAGGATTGCTGGAGATAGCATTTGAATCCTTCTCAGCATTCAGTACAGTTGGACTAAGCCTGGGCATCACGAGCGGGCTGTCGGTTACAAGCAAACTTGTGCTGGTTGTTGTCATGTTTATCGGTAGAGTAGGTGCGCTAACGGTTTTGGTTGCCTTTGTTCATCAGTCGAAACAGTTATATTATAGGTACCCGGCTGAGGATATTATTTTTTAAAATGTTCTAATTGACATTAATACCTGATTATGAAGTTTATTGTATTCGGACTTGGAAATTTTGGATCTTCATTGGCGAATAAGCTTGTGAAGCTTGGTCATGAAGTTATCGGTGTCGATCATCGCCACGAGGTAACTGAAAAATGGAAGGACCAGATAACCCACGCCATCACGATGGATGCATCGAGTCCGGAAGCTATGCACACGTTGCCCTTAAAGGATGTAGAGGCCGTTATCGTTGCCATCGGAGAAACACCAGGAATCGGCATCATGGTGGGAGCCTTGCTGAAACAGATAGGGGTGAAGAGGATTATTATGCGCGTGATTACCCCGCTGCAACGGACCGTATTGGAAACTATGAACATCAATGAGTTTGCAGATCCGGAGTCGGATTCGGCAGAACGGCTGGCTTATCAGCTTGACTTAAAAGGGGTAGTGAATTCTCACAAGATTACCAACAACTTCGTCCTTATTGAAGTGGAGGTGCCGGAAGCTTTTGTAGGTTCAAGGATCGGTGAGATTGAGTTTCAGGATGAGCACGAGATCAGGTTGGTAACCGTGATAAGAACCATCGAAGTAAAAAATATTTTTGGCGTACTTCACCCGGTGCGGGAAGCGATGGGCATTTTGGACAAAGAAGTTGTGCTGACAAAAGGAGATAGTCTGTTACTTTTTGGCGAAGTAAAAAAACTGGAACGTTTTATAGAAGACTAGCGTCAGCAGCGCGTATCCTGATGCCTGCGGGATTTTATTTCTGCAGAGTTGAAGACAAAAAATCAAGTGCCAGCTTCAGCTGCTCTCCTGTATAAAAAACTTCACCGCCATGTGCGGCACCATAAACAACTTCAAACCTTACGTCGAGTTTTGCACTTTTGTAAGCACCTGTCAGTTCGTGCGATTGACTGATGGGCATCTGTGGGTCTTGTTCACCGTGAAAGAGCAATAACGGGGGATCTGTTGAATCCACGTGAAAGACAGGACTTGCCAGTTTCGCTAGTGTTGTGTTCTGCTCAGGCTGAGATCCTAATAATAAGTCAAGTGCTGGCTTTCTCATATTGAGTCCGAATGGTGTCGATTGTGCTAGTATGGTGATGAGGTTGGATGCGCCGAAGTAGTCGAGTATGCCTTGAATAGCTGAGGAGTGTTGAAGATAGTCGCCAACTTTCCCCTCGAGGCCGGCATGGCTGTTTGTAACCCCGACCAGGGCTGCCAGATGTCCGCCAGAAGAAGAACCGGCAATTACTATTCGGTCCGCAGTGTAACCCCATGTTGGCGCTTTTGCGCGAAGAAAACGGATTGCGGCTTTGATGTCATGAATCTGCGCAGGAAATCTTGCTTCCGTCGATTGCCTGAATTCGATGCTTGCCGTTGGGATACCATTTTCCGGAAACACCTTCGGGACGCCATCTTTTGTTCCGCCTCTCCAGGCGCCGCCATGTACCCATACCAGCAAACCCTGAGTGACAGCTTTTGATGGCAGGTACAGGTCGAGCTTCAGCTCTTTGCCATCAACAATTGCATAGACGATGTCTTTGTGGGTAGGTGCCGTTTGCGAAAGAGAGGTCGTCGTTGCAAGCACGATCAAACTAAAAATAATACATATTACCCTGTTCGGCATAAAATAGTTTGAAAGAGGGAACACGTGTTATTTTGATTGCTTATTATAACATCTAATATAGGATACTTTAGCGATCTAATCAGGGGGTAGTAGTTAGTATTTGGTCCACCTGTACCTGTAATTATTTTGATGACATTTCTTTTCAAGTCGTCATAAGCTCCATTCTTTTGCTTACTTAGTTAAACGCGGTATTGCTGCACTAAAGCCAGTTAGAAGCATTCATTCAAAATACTTGATGTTCACTTTGATTATTCTTCCGCCCTGTCAAATTCGTCCCGTATATCACCCACAACTTCTTCTATGACATCTTCAAGAGTTATCATGCCAATATTTTCGCCTTGTTCATCTTTTACAATGGCCAGGTGATTATGACGGGCACTGAAGTCTTTTAATAAGGTTGTAAGCGTCATGTTGTGCTGAACAAAAAGGAGAGGGCGTATAAATTTTTCCAGTCCAGCTTTTAGTAGTTCCTCCTTTTGCAAAGCAATCTCTTTCAGATTCAGGTATCCAACAAAATCTTGCGGGGAATCCGATTTACTTACCGGATATCGGGTATGCAGATGTTTTTCGGCTATGCTGAAGTATTCGTCATATTGAATGGTCTCCGGAAGAAAGATTACCCTGGAGATTGGCAGCATAATTTCTTTTACTGTACGCCTTTTTAAGTCGGACGTCTTTACAATGATCCGTTCCTGATGGGTATCAATAATGTTTTCCAATTGAGCAACCTGAGCAATAGTTTGAATATCGTCCAGTGAGTAACTTGTCCTTTTTTTTCTGTTGCCGGTTATCATATTGGAAAAGAACTCAGTTACCAGGAGTATGGGATAAAGAATTTTCAGAACAATGGTCAGGGGTCGTGCCAGAATCTTTGCAAGACGTCAGCATGGGTAACTCCAATTACCTTTGGGAGGATCTCAGTTCCAAACAAAACAACAATTGTAAAAACAGTTGAGTAAATCCACATCCACTCGCTGCCATAAAGCTCAGCAAAGGCACTACCCGCAAACGTTGCCCCGCCCGTATTGGCTATTGTGTTTAAGATTAAGATTGCAGCAATAGGCCTGTTGATATTTGACTTTAGTTTACTCAAGATTATTGCATATGAAAGTCCTTTTTTTCTGTCTGTTTCAAGGCTTACATTATTAACACTGAGCAGAGTAGCTTCTGACATAGAACAAATAAAAGAAACAATAATTACCACGAGGGTACTAATAATAAAGAGTGTCATGCAGGAAGTTTTGTTAATAGATGTTAAATGAAATATTTATAACATGGAGCGGTCTGTTATTCTATTCATATATGGTAATATAGTTAGCGCCACAGAAATTACACCCATAATCATCATAAATACCTTTGGTAATTTTTTCAGTGCCTGAAAGTTTTAACCGTTCAGGCCGATTGGGTTTCATTATCGCCATCCACCACCTAAGGCTTTGTAAATATTTACTGTGCCTAATAGCTGTTGTTTTTTTACATTAATGAAATCCAGTTGGGCTCCCAGCAGGTTTTGTTGTGCTAAAAGGACTTCGAGGTAGGTTGCCCGGCCTGTTCTGAATAAATCGGAGGATGTTTCAATGGCCTGCGAGAGCGTGTTTACTTCATCATTCCGCAGGGTGTAAATATTTTGAAGGTTATCGAGATTGTTTATTTCGTTGTAAACTTCAACATATGCTGTAAGTACGGTTTTCTGATAATTATACATAGCCTCAACCTGCATGGCGTTTGCGGCTTTGAACTCAGCTTTGATTGCATTTCTGTTTATCAGTGGCGCAGATAAGTTGCCAATGAGGTTAAATACAAATGACTCGGGTGTAGTAAACAACAGGTTTGTCTTATAGGCTTGATAGCCGATTCCACCGGTAATAAACAGTGATGGATAGAAGGCAGCTTTTGCCGAACGAAAATCGGCCCTGCTTGCCACTAACTCCAGTTCCGCCTGTTTCACGTCAGAGCGAAAGCGAAGCAAGTCGGATGGAATGCCCGATTGAATCTGCTGGGGAATAGCCTGATTAAAGATCTCTTTGGTTCGTGTAATAGGTTGTGGATACCTGCCGAGGAGCCAATTAATTTTACTTTCGGTTTGAACAATCGCTTGCTTTATTTCCAGCTCTAACACTTTCGTGTTTAGCACCTGGGCCTGAAACTGCTTTACTGCTAATTCGTTAGCCGCGCCTGCCTGTTTTTGGATGGTTACAATAGATAACGCGTTTTCCTGTAGTGCGATGGTTTCACGAATGATTTCTAACTCCTGATCGAGTGAAAGTAATTCGTAGTAGGTTATGGCTACTTCGGCAACCAAATTGGTTAGCACCCAGTTTTTTCCTTCGGTTGAAGCAAGGTATCGCGCCACAGCAGCTTTCTTTCTATTCCGGAGTTTGCCGGTAATGTCGGCTTCCCATGCTGTTTGTAAGCCAACCAAAAAGTCGGGAAGATTTACTGGCACAATTTTACCGGGTTCAATATCAGTGGTGATGTTGCCCGCCCCATCCATGGTGTATAAACCATAACGGGTTATTTTCGGAACCGCTAATGCACCTATTGTAGGCAAGAGTGCGCCCTTGCTGAATTGAACTCCGGCCTTTGTCTGTTCCATTCGTTGCAGGGCGATGTGTGCATCAAAGTTGTTTGTCAGCGCGCTGTCAATTAATCCAACCAGATTCTGGTCAGCGAAATATTCATGCCAACTAACAGCGGCCATGTTGATTGTATCGACCGCATGAACGTACTGACCGGGGATTGGCCTGCTCCTGGTTTGTGCAACACGCTGCGATGGCTTGCAGCCTGTGAACAATGCAGTGGAGAACAGAATGCTTAATATATATAGGCTTATGTTTTTCATCACTCAGAATATTTCGGTTACCGGATTTTCATTTTTTCTGTTGCTACTGATTTTTTCAGAAATGCTGGCAAAGGCTACGTACAAGCCCGGAATAATAATTACACCGAACACGGTTCCGAATAACATTCCGCCAGCCGCAGCAGTGCCAATGGTTCTATTGCCGATAGCTCCGGCACCGGTGGCAATCATCAGGGGTAACAAGCCAGCAATAAATGCGAAGGAGGTCATCAGGATGGGACGCAAACGAAGTTTGGAACCTTCTAATGCCGCCTCTATTACACTCATTCCCTGGCTGTGTTTTTGAGCGGCAAACTCCACAATCAAAATGGCATTTTTACCTAGTATTCCGATCAACATCAGCATCGCGATTTGCGCATAAATATTATTTTCCAAACCCAGCACACTCAGTAAGAAGAACGCACCGAAAATACCGGTGGGCAAGGAAAGGATTACGGGCAAGGGCAGCAGAAAACTTTCATACTGGCCGGCCAATACGAGATAGATAAACAAAAGGCAAATCAGAAAAATGATGATGCCTTCATTTCCGGCAGTAGCTTCATCGCGTGAAATCCCAGCCCAGTCAATATCAAAACCCCTTGGCAATTTTTCACGTGCTGTTTCCTGCACAATTTTTAGTACCGTTCCGCTGCTCACGCCCGGCTTGCCTTCTCCATTCAACTCGGCTGATGGAAACATATTGTAACGTGTCAGCTGATCCACCCCGTACGTTTTTTTCATGGTTATAAAAGCAGAAAGGGAAACCATTTCCTCTTTGTCGTTCTTCACATAAAGTTTCAGTAAATCTTCGGGTTTTGCCCTGTATTCAGGCGAGGCCTGAACCATTACTTTATACATTTGTCCGAAACGGATGAAGTTCGTTGCATACTCACTTCCTAAAAGGGTTTGCAGCGAACCCATGGCGTTGTTGATGGTAACACCCTTCTGTGCCGCTTTGTCAATATCAATATGTAACGTGTATTGCGGAAAGCTTGCATCGAAAATAGTGAAGGCACTGGCTATTTCAGGTCGCGCTTTCAGATCAGAAATAAATTGACGGACCACTTCTTCCATTTTTTTGAAATCACCACTGCCTGTTTTGTCTAACAACCGCAATTCAAAACCGCTGGCATTTCCATAACCCGGAACAGCCGGTGGTGGGAAAAATTCAATCTGTGCATCTTTGAGGTGTGTGGTCTTTTCTTCCAGGGCAGTAATCACATCTTCCACAGAGACGTTGCGGTCTTGCCAGGGCTTTAGATTGATGAGCGCAGTTCCATACGTTGCACCGGTTCCATCAGAAAGAATATTTGTTCCGGCAAGTGTCGAAACGCTTTCAACCCCTTCCAGATTTTGTGCTTCCCTTTGAATGGCATTCACCACTTCTTTGGTGCGTTCAAGGGTAGCCCCTGATGGGGTGGTAACGCTGGCATAAAAGGTTCCCTGGTCTTCGTTTGGAATAAATCCAGTGGGCAGTATTTTACTCAATAAACCTGTGCCAAAGCAGAAAGCAAGTAATGCTCCAAATGTTACTACTCTTCGGCTTATAATTTTTGTGAGCAGGTTTTTGTATTTGTTTTCAAGCCCTTCATACCATTTGTTGAAACCGTCAAAGAATTTTGAAAGAACCGTTCTTTTCTTCTCCTCGCCATAATGATTTTTTAAAAGCAAGGCGCACAACGCTGGCGTTAGTGTTAGTGCAACCACACCAGACAACACAATGGCAATAGCCATAGTGAGCGAAAACTGCCGGTAGAAAATTCCGGAAGGCCCACCCATAAAAGCCACGGGAACAAACACAGCCGACATCACCAACGTAATGGCAATGATTGCCCCAGTGATTTCTTTCATAGCCTCTTCGGTCGCCTTTAGCGGCGAAATTTTTGAATGTTCCATTTTCGCGTGCACCGCTTCTACTACCACAATGGCATTGTCCACCACAATTCCGATGGCCAACACTAAAGCAAAAAGCGTAATGAGGTTTAAGGAGAAGCCGAGAAACTGCATAAAGAAAAATGTCCCCACAAGCGAAACAGGCACGGCCAGCGCGGGAATTAATGTAGAGCGCCAGTCTTGTAAGAAAATAAAAACAACCAATGCTACCAGAATCAGGGCTTCTATAAAAGTTTTTACCACTTCCCGCACCGAAGCATCCATAAAACGGGAGATGTCATAACTCACTTCGTAATCCATTCCTTTCAGGAACATGGTTTCTTTGAGTTCTGCAATACGCTCCTTTATATTTTCAATAACTTCACGAGCATTGGAGCCTGGTAATTGTTTGAGCATAATGGCAGCACAAGGATTGCCGTTCATTTTGGCTTCTACGTCAAAATAAGTAGTGCCAAACTCTACCTCTGCCACATCTTTTATGCGTAAAATGTCTCCCGAGTTTTCTGATTTAATTGGAATATTTTCGTATTGCTCTTTGGTGTTAAACTTGCCAGTGTATTTTATGGTGTATTGCAGCGCCTGTTCTTTTTTATCACTGCTTTCGCCAATTTTTCCGGGAGCTGCTTCTATGTTTTGTTCTTCCAGTGCATTCAACACATCATCGGTTGAAATACGGTAAGCAAGCATTTTCTCGGGCTTCAGCCAAATACGCATAGCATATTCCTTAGCCCCTACAATATCCGCAAAGCCAACGCCTTTTATTCGCTTGAGTTCAGCAAGAATATTGATGTCTGCAAAATTGTAAAGGAATTTTTCATCGATAGTAGAATCGTTCGAAAAGATATTTAGATACATCAGCATGGCGTTTTCTTCCTTTGCAATCTTTACACCATTCCGAATTACTTCTGCTGGCAATTCACCCATTACAGCACTTACCCGATTCTGTACATTAATACCTGCAACATTCGGGTCGCTTCCTGTTTCAAATAAAATCTGAACCACACCCACACCATCATTTCCGGCATCGCTGCTCATGTACTTCATGCCGGGTACTCCGTTAATGGCACGCTCAAGCGGGACGATCGCTGCTTTGGTTACGGTTTCTGCATTCGCTCCGGTGTATTCTACGGTTACGTTTACCTCCGGTGGAGCAATACTCGGGAAAAGCGTCATGGGCAATTGAAGCAACGAGAGTATGCCCAGAAAAAGAATAATCAGTGATATTACAACCGCAAGTATGGGGCGATGAATAATTTGTGTTATCATTTACTTTTACTTTTTGTAGTTCATGATTGTAGAAAATGAAATGATATCCGGAACGATGGTATCGCCCTCTTTTAGTTTTTGAATGCCTTCGTAAACAAATTTGTCGTTTGTATTAAGTCCGGTACTGATGACATATACTTGTGGCAATCGAAACGAGGGTACAATTTTTCGTTGCTGCACTTTGTTTCCATCGGCGACGACAAAAACATAAATATTTTCCTGTACCTCAAAAGTTGATTTCTGGGGAACGAGCATCGCATTCCTGAGCGTGGTCGTGAGCATGATTTTACCACTGCCGCCATGCTTTAATAGCTGGTTTGGGTTTGGGAACCTTGCCCGAAAGGCGATGTTACCGGTGCTTCTGTTGAACTCGCTTTCTATCATCTCAATTTTTCCGGAATGGGGGTACAAGGTGTTGTTGGCTAATTGCAGGGTTGCCTCGGTTGGTTTCACGTCTGTTGATGTGGTGATATAGTCCAGATAATCTTTCTCTGATAGATTGAAATAGGCAAACACTTCTTTGTTATTGGAGATGGTGGTAAGCAAGGCTCCTTCTTCCAAAAGACTTCCGGCTTTATTGGGAATTCGGTTTATGAGGCCACCAAACGGTGCTTTTATCTGTGCGAAAGACAGTTGAAGACTTGCACCCGCTTCATGGGCTTTTGCTTCTTCAGCGTTGGCGTTATAGGCTTCCAGCTTGGCCCGGGCCAAATCCAGCTCACTTTGTGAAACAATATTCTTTTCAAACAACGTTTTTGTATTGTTTAATTCGACTTCGGCTGCTTTTGCCTCCGCCAACGCACTGGCCAGCGCGGCTTGAGCTTTTAACAGTTCTTGTCGGTATTGCTGACTGTTGATAGTGAACAAGAGTTGCCCTTCTTTTACGGCCTGACCTTCATCCACATGAATAGCCTCCAGCATGCCCTCAACTTTTGCTCGTATTTCAACATTTTGAATTGAGTGTATGTCAGCCACATATTCTTTGACATACGGTGTATCTGTAATTAAGGGACTCGACACGGGAAATTTTTCCAAGGCGCTTTCTTCATTGCGAGGTGAACTACAACCTGACAAGGTTATAACTAATGAACTGAATAGTATCAGTCGTATATAGAGATGAATACGACTGACGCTTAAAGTTGGAAACGTCATGGGAATATGGGTAAAACTTAAGTAATATGCATAGAGAGACACTATTGCACCGTGAGGCGGGCAATGGCTGTCAGAGAAGGTAGGAGTTTACGCTTGTGGCGGAGGAGAGTCTATTTCAATAAAATTTGTGACAGTACCCGGATGCTGATCAATCAGGAAAGTAAGGTCACGTATGTAGCCATGTTTTGTTTCACCCTGTTTTGCTAATACAGGGTTCGAAAAAATTTTCTTTAGTTCGAAAGAGGATCCATCGCTGGAGTCATGCTCATCGTGTTCGGCAATGGCATCAGTTAGGCCAAATATATTTTCAAGCAGGAATTCGTGAAAACTTTCTATGTCATTATAAGATAAATCCTCAGCAATGTTATCCGGTTGCGCGTCGCGGCTGTCAATGCTAAAGTTGAAAATATGAACAGCCAGCAAAAATGCTGTTAGTTTACGGATTACCGATATGGTATTATTGCTCACCATTACTTTCAACTACGAATCTACAAAGCTTTGATCGTACAACACCAGTGATCATACTAATCTTTACAGAAAAGGTGATTTCGTTAGGGTAAATGGATGATTTCCGAATTGTGCCAGGACCGGACCACATCCAGCAATCGTTTTCGACTGCCTGAGCTTCACACGCCGAATTGCGCATCATCATCAACTGTTCCGGCGAACAAGGCTCTCGCCTTCTCCCCTAGCAACATACCGAATCCAGCAGAGAAGTAAACGTATTGGGATGATGGTTAGACAAATGTCGTAGACCGAAACAAAATCGCAAGAAGTGAATATTAAATGCACATTAAGGTTGCTTTTGGCGATGCTTTTCAGGAATCGAATTTCTAGCTTGCATCGACAAAGGACTATCACAAGAAATTCAAAGTCAAACCGATAAACCCTTATGAAAAAAGTAATTATTTGTATTGTTCTGGTTTTCGCAACGCTGTCAGGGTTTTCGCAGAAACGTGGCAAGCATCCAAAAAATATTATTCTGATGGTAGGCGACGGCATGGGCGTAGCGCAGATTTATGCGGGACTCACCGGTAACCTTGGTTCCCTCAATCTGGAGCGATGCACCGCTGTTGGCTTTCACAAAAATCAGGCATCTGATAAATATGTAACCGACTCGGCTGCGGGAGCAACAGCATTTTCCTGCGGACAAAAGACGTACAACGGTGCAATTGGTGTGGATGCAAATGGAAACCCGCTTCCGACTATTCTCGAAGTAGCCGAGAACAATGGTCTTGCTACGGGCATGATTGCTACCTGCTCCATTACACATGCTACACCAGCTTCTTTTATTTCTCATCAGCCTTCCAGATCACTGGATGAAAACATTGCGATGGATTTTTTGAAAACAGATATCGATTTGTTTATCGGTGGAGGAAGAAAGTTTTTTACACAACGTGCCGACGGTCTGAATCTTACTGATTCGCTAAAAGCAAACGGATATCAAATCGCCAACTCCATGGCAGAGGTACAGCAAATAACCTCCGGTAAACTGGCGGCGTTTCTGGCGGATACGCAACAGTCCAGGTTTTCAGAAGGCAGGGGTGATGAGTTGGTTAAATCTACTGAGGTAGCGCTTCGCCTTTTGAAGGGTAACAAGAAAGGTATGTTCCTGATGATTGAAGGTTCTCAGATTGATTGGGGAGCTCATGCCAACGACACACAATATATCGTGGAAGAGATGATTGATTTTGACAAGGCGATTGGAAAGGTACTGGACTTTGCGAAGCAGGATGGTAACACGCTCGTTATTATTACGGCGGATCATGAGACAGGTGGTTTTTCGGTTAATGGTGGCGATACGAAAACCGGTAAGGTGGACGGTAAGTTTACCACAAAAAGTCATACGGGAGTGATGATCCCGGTGTTTGCTTATGGTCCGGGTGCGGAGCAGTTTTCAGGTATTTATGAGAACACGGCTATCTTTCATAAGATGATGGCCGCGTTTAACTTCAAAAAGAAGTAAGTCATTATTCCCGATCGGCGTCTCAAGTTTGGTCGGGCGGGGATCTTCAGAATCTGAGTAAGAGAGAGAGTGAGTGTGAGTGTGAGAGCGAAGAAAAACGCTCTCGCACTCACACTGTTCTTGTAGCCCCGACAGGAATCGAACCTGCATCAAAAGTTTAGGAAACTCCTATTCTATCCATTGAACTACGGGGCCAAAATTGACTTCAAATATTCTTTGCTTGCACCACTTTTATAGTACTTCTCTCTTTTTCTTGCTGTCGTTCTGGCAACGCGCATTTGAACTACCAGGGCAGAAATAATGGTCGCAAAGATAAAAATATTGCGCAAACTGCCCAACCTGACATATTTATAAGTAAAGAGGCTGAAGGTGTGCCTCTGATCGACCATGGTCCGGGGTCCGAAGTACATGTTGCGGCGCGTTGAATTCAGTGACGGGCCAAACCTTTTATTCCTCCCATTGTTACTTAATTATGCCAGTCATGAAATTTAAATTTTGCCTTCTAATTGCGTTAGCACTGACTATTACCTCGTTTCAGGCTTTAAATCCGCGAAGATTGCTCCTGTTCGGGAAAGATTCGGTTGCATTTCAATCCCAGCTTCAGCAGCTCGCGAAGGATAGCTTAGGCCTTTCTGAAAGGGATGTGAAAATCGAAATGTTCAACTTTGAAAACACAATGGCCAGAAAATATAACGTAGATAAAAACCAGCTAACCGTCATACTGATCGGCCGCGATGGAGGTGAGAAATACAGGACTCACACCCCGGTGTCGACTCAAACCTTGTTTGATATTATCGATTCAATGCCAATGCGGCAATCGGAAATGAGAGGAGGAAGTAACTGAGGTTAAGCCCACGTATGATCATGTCCGTTACGTTATTTAACAAGTCCAGAAGTGTATGGGTTGATTTACAAATTAAGTAACGCTTTTTAGTTGAATCAATTTTTCTCGTAAGACGATTCCCACACCCCGGTCAATCATGTTGGGTAATTCTTTTAGGGCCAATTCAATTTTTGTATTCATAGTTGTTTCGTCACTTTTAAGGCTGCACATAGCCGCTTCCGTAGCAAATACTTGTGACTTCGGTAGAATGGCAGATGGTTCATACTGCTTCCAATACACTTCTGCCTGAGCAAGGTCTTTGCGGGCAAAGGCATAAAAGAAAGCGGCATCCAGAAATACACTCCCCCTGATTCCTTTGGGAATACGTTCACTCTCGCCTATGTATTCTTTCAAATGCTTTTCTGCTTCATCAAAATTGCCTTCGTCAAAAGCAAACTGATAAAGGTAGAACAGCAGGTATACTTTCATGGGAGCATTTAATTTTTTAGCCAGCGACAGCGCCTCATTTATCTCCACCATATTTAACAGGCGCGGCCTTATCCCCCCGGAGGAACTCGTAATAATTTTCATCAGCAAAGTTTCAAAACGGGAGGTATCACCCCCACGCAAAAAACGCAGCGCCCTCGCTCCATCGGTATAAAAACCGCCGTTATGCAAGGGTATAATCGTTATGATTAAAATGAGCAGTGACAGAAAACTCATCAACCCAAAGAACGATTCCGTTAGGTTCCAAACAAGATTGTCGTTGATATTGACAATTGCTATGAGCTGCTTCACACTATAAGCAAGCCCGGTAAAAATAAGACTCGCGGCCGGGCCGCCCAGGGCATATATTGAAAATCGCTTTGGTAAATTTTCTGTAGTGGTGGGTAAACAAATAACAAGTCCACCGGAAAGGTTTACGTTTTTATTCCATTTGAATTTCCATCCCGATTCTACTTTGTCCCACATAAAAGGACCGACTATACACATTCGGAAGTCAAACTTCATAAAAGTGCCAGCGATGGCATGCCCGCCTTCATGAATACCGACCACCAAAAAGAATGCAGGTAAAAAGAAAATTATGAGGGCGACGACCTGACTGGTGGGTGCAGTCTTTGCGGAATCCATTCCGAACTTAGCGGCTATGAACCCAATACCGGCTCCCATGACCATTAATGCAGCTGCAGTAACTGTCCTGGACAGTTTTTTCTTATCCATGCATTTTGATATATACCAATAACAATTCTGCTTCTATTCTTGTTTTAATGAGCTTGCAAAAAGCAGGAAAATGATAACAACAGAAGTACCCTACGCCGTCAATTATTTTCCATCTCAATAATCCAGTCCATTTAGCGAAGGCAATAACCAAGTCGGTAATCTTTAACTAGGCAATCGATGTCTATCGTTTTACTACCTTGAAGGCAAAATTTCTCCCATAACCTTGCATCATTGCCAGATTAATCCAGCTTAGTGCGAATTGTTCCAACAGGTTGAATTTTTCACTGCCACCAAAATTATAGACATTTTCAAATCCCAAATCCATAGCGAGTCGCCTGGCCACATCCTTGGCTTTGTCGCTATCTCCGGCGTAGAACATATCAATACCCTTTCCATCGTAAATTGGATTCGCTAAATTCTCCGCACCGGTGGTATTGAAACATTTTACAATATCGAGGCAGTTGGTGAGTTTCATCAGCGCTTCTGTTGTATTTGAATATGGCTCTGGTTTGATACGAACTGAATTCATCGCATCAATAACTACCTTGTTGCTCAGATCACCTAAGTTCGATGCGATGTCCCTGATTGCCTGGGGTACGGCTGCAAGCACGATGACATCAGCCAGGGCTGATGCTTGTGAAATGGAATGGATGGTAATGTTTTTGACAGTTACCAATTCACTTCCTTTAAATTCATTCTGACTACGGACGCCCAGGAATACTTTATGACCTGACCTGGCGAATCCTTTCGCCAATGAACCACCTACATTTCCGGTCCCGATAATTGCAATTTTCATAGTTGATAGTTTCAGTGTATGGTTATTTATTTAACATTGGTTTCGTGGCGTATTCCCCGTTTGGCCAAAAGAAATATAGTGGAACCGTCAAAAATAAGATCCATGCGGCATACGGATGAACAAATGAAGCGAAAATTGATGCCCCATATATTGACGGCCCTACCCACGATCTTCTGATAATGGCTTTTCGTCCAGTCGCAGTTATTGCTGATGCCATTAAATCGCCTTTGAACATCGCGTATCTACTCATTAACGTAAAGGATAATGCAGTCATAAACATTACAATAGCATATGCGGTAGTCGCAAGGGGGCTAAACGGATGTTCACCAATGAATCCGGTAGGAAGAGGGATCAGACTCATCCAAAAGAGAAGATGATTGTTGTGCCATAACAACGCAGGACTGGAGTGCGAAAGGTTGTGAAAGAAATTATGATGATTAACCCAAAAGGTAGCTATTACAAGGAAGCTAAAAGCATATGCCACAAGTTTTGGAACCATGTTTAGGGCAACTCCATAAGCCTCACCATCAGAAAACTGCTCTGCCAGTTGCGGCACTTTTAATTCAAGTACAAGAATGGTGATGATAATGGCCATCACACCATCACTAAATGCCTCAATACGAGTTGTGGAAGGAATCTTCATATTATTATTAACTGGTTAGAGCCAGGCCAGCTTTACAAAGGGTTAAGTATTCCAACCCACTTTTGAAAAGACGGTTCATTGAACTTTGTCTGATGTGTTTTATAGTGTGGGTTTGTGCAGGGGAGTGTTCACCGCGAAGGCGCCGAGACGCCAAGAACCGCGAAGTCAACCGCCTGATACTGTTTGCGAACCCTGGTGCCTTTTGTCCCGTTGCGCCTGCCTGCCTGTATGCAGAGTTATCACACCCACCCCACACCCAAATAATTATCACATTTACCATTTACCATTAACCATTAACCATTAACCGTTACCCCTAGTTAAATTCATGCCTCACAAAAACGCCTATGTTGTTTGCGCTTGTTAAATCAGTGTTACCAAATTCATTTAAGTCGCTACCGAGTCCAAATTGCCAGGTTTTAAGTTTGAGTCCAAATCGTATTCGTTGAATGAAATTGTAATTAGCATCTGTCTCTGTAGGTAGTGAATTTACTAACTCCAATTGTGCAAACAGATTGAGTCTCTCCGTAAGTTTTGGCTCAATTCGTGTTAATACAAAAAAGTCAATACTGGGGTTACTCATAGTTTCGCATACCAACCACGAGAAAAAAGTAAATACCGCTTGGCGATGAAAATACTGAACACCTGCTTTGGGAAATACACCGCTATTGAAAATTTGTATGACTCCTACAGGCGCAAAACCTTTCAGTTTTGAATGATTGAAGGAAATAGCCTCGGTAAAGCCAAATGAAGGTAAGTTGGATGTTGGGGTTTGCTGGTAATCCATACTTGCACGGTTCCGATTGAAGAAAAGGAATTTTGAATTTTCATTTTCCCTATCCTTGAAATATTTAAAGAACATGATATCTACGGTAGTCTTCTCGTGACCGGCAAACACCTCGATTGGAATTTGAGAATACGTCTCACTCCATGCGATCAGCGAGACTATTAAGTAGTTTATGTTGCATTTCATTTGATGCCAGTCAGAATTTTCACAAACTCCTGCGGCTGAACTACAAAAGGCAGATGTGACGTGCTCATTACAAAGGTCTGTTTGATGGTGCCATTGTTCTTTACCATCAACTTCTGCAATTCATAACCTACGGCCATATCCTGACTCGTATGAATATAATACTTGGGAACGCTGCCGAATTTGGTATTGGTCAATACAACTTTCTCACCAAGTGGTTTAGCGGGTTCTGCCTGGTGATATTTTATCAGAACTTCCTTCATGAAATCAGAACAATCGGCACACACCGCCGGCGCAATCATTTCCTTTTTGATTGTCGCTGCTGTGTAATCTGTATTAAATTCAAGTGCGCCTCCAACCTTGCTTTGCGTATCTTGCCTGGAAAGACTTAGAAGATCTTCATTATTTTTTGGCAGGTAGGCGGAAACATAAATCAGCTTATCAATTTTAGAGGGCATATCCTCTGCCACTTGTGAAATTACTATGCCGGCCATGCTATGACCAACCAATATTACTTTTCCCGATTGCTGATTGATGGCATCTTTGACACTCTTTACGTAGTCACCAAGTGATACGGCATTCGCCGCGGTTAGGTCAATACCGTGAGCAGGAAGATTAACTACGGCTACGTTGGCATTCAACGCTAATTTATTTCTTACAAAGCTCCAGGCACTTTCGTCGGCCCAGGCGCCATGGACTAAAACGTAGGTTGGGTAATTCTTGCGTTGCTTTTCAAGTTCAGCGATTACTAATTTGGCAGCTGCGGCACCAGAGTTTTGTTGTTGGCCGGTAATCAGGTTTCCATCCTGTACGGCGAATGCTGAAAACGGCGTGCCTACCACGAATTTACTGTTCGGCATTTTCCGGGCTTCATCTTCAATACGAAAGGGTTGAATCTTCATGCCCACATAGTTATCAGCATATTGCTCCTCAGATGAGGCAAATCCCGTCCATGTTTTACCTTCAACCAGAAATTTTCCATCAGGCAGTTTCGTCTTAAGCAGGATACAAGTCCCATGACAAATTGCTGCTGCTGGTTTTCCGGTCTGATAGAAGTCGACAAAGAATTTTTGGAGTTCGGTATTATCAATGAACGTGTACATAGGTCCCTGACCACCGCAAAGGAATATAGCTTTGTAATCGTTCGGATTAACAGTTGAGAGTTTTAGTGTGTTCTTCATCATCTCCATTTTGGCCGGATCTTTTTTAAAGCCCAACGACACATAGTCAAATGCAGCATACTTGCTTGCGTCTTCCGGATCACTAAATCCATCGAATTTAACTTCACCGCCTTCCGGGCTGGCAATGTCCACCGTATAACCTGCTTCCATAAATTCCCAATACGGATGGGATACTTCTGCATACCACGCGCCAATAGGCCAGCCGGTTTGTTTGCTTACTGCCGGATTGGAAGCCACCATTAAAATTTTCCCATTGTTGCCCGCATTGTGCTGAGCCCCACTTGCCACAGATATTATCAGGGCTATTACCGATATGATTGTTTTCTTCATCATCTTTTTTTTGATTCAATAACCCAAAGTTGCAGCCAATGCGTTCCTGTAAACAACATATTAACCTTTAAGTGAGATACTTTCCTTTTGGAAAGTATGAATGGATAACTTAATTTCGATCACTTAGAATATGAACTTCTACGCCGTCTTCACGCATGGCAGAGACATAAACTTTAAAATGGCGTGCTATGCCCGATTTCATTTACGATAAGAAGATATATTACAACCCGGTAGAGTTTGCCATGGATAGGATTGGTGGCACCTGGAAAATGCCTATTCTTTGGCGGTTACGGGAAAAGACGCTGCGATATGGTGAACTTAAGAAGGACCTGCCTCACATCACTCACAAAATGCTTTCAAGTGTTTTGCGGAGTTTGGAAGCGGAAGGGTTTATTACCAGGGTAGTGTATCCCGTTGTGCCGCCGAAAGTAGAATACACCATTACTAAACGTGGGAAGAAAGCAATTCCCATAATCGAGACTATCCGCAAATACGGTGCTGACCTGATGAAAGATTTTGGACTTAAGGAGAAAGAAGTTGGAAAGAAGTAGGTATGCTCCAATGCCTGGTGAATCCACTCGATGCATCAGCAGCTAGGAGGGTATCAGATTCGTTTTATTCATCGACGAGAATTTGCAGGATTGTTAGAAAAGATACTAACAATCCTGCGATTCATTTCTGATTATCCAACAACAATGTTGAAATTGAACATCGGGGTCTTTAATGTCCCATAGAGCCGAATCCATATAGGAAGCAATTGTTCGGTTCCTCTTGCTGTCGTTATATCACCAAGGTCAATCATGTTTTTCTCTTGCCATCCAAATGATTTTAGAATTTCTTTCACCGCCGATTTTGAAGCTGCATCATTACCACTCACAAATACGTTGTGATCCGCCGCAATCGCCGCAGGATTGACCATCAAAAAGCAATTCATCGTATTAAGCGTTTTCACCACTTTTGTTTCAGGAAATGTTCGTTGAATCAGTTCACCCAGGGAATCGGTATTACCAGGTGATAATGTTGGCGGCATCCCGTTAGAGAAATCTAACGGATTGGCAATGTCAATGATAATCTTGCCGCGCAAGTTCTCTTCTCCAGCCTGTTCCAGTGCTTCCACAGAACCCTGACCTGAAGTACAATTGAAAAATATTTCTGCAGTTTCAGCAGCTTCTGTGAAGGTGCCAAGATTTACTGTCTTGTTCTGTTTTTGCCATTCCGCAAAAGGCGGATTTCCGTAGCCGTCTTTTTCAGTGCGTGCCAATGTTTTGCTTACATCCCGTGTTCCAATAGTAACAGTGTGTCCAAGGCCGGCCAGACGGCCAGCAATGACCTGACCAACTATGCCGGTGCCAAATACTGCGATTTTCATAATTTTTTCATTTTATGTTTACTTTTGTAACTTACTATCCTTTTGATAGTGGTTCAAATGTAAACGGTCGCCATACATTTTACAATGGCTGTCATGAATAACAACCACTGTCATTTTTGACGGAATTGGATAATTTGAACTTTAACCCTGATTTTTTCACTTAAAAAAATTATGTTAATTGATAGCAAGGAAAAGGTTTTTGTCCTGGACGGCAAGGAATATCATTGTGCGATGGACGTGACAATGGATTACATCGGAGGGAAGTGGAAGACGGTGGTGCTCTGGTACCTGAGAAAAGACAAGAAACGTTTCAGCGAATTAAGAAGGCTTATTCCCAATATCACAGAAAAGATGCTGAGTCTCCAGCTCAAAGATTTGGAGAAGGACGGCATTGTAAAACGTACGATTTATCCCGAGGTTCCTCCAAAAGTTGAATATTGTCTTACCGACTTTGGAAAGACGCTTATACCCATGCTGGATGAAATTGCCAAATGGGGCCGGGGACTTGCCGAAACTAAAGGAAAAATGGTGGACAAAGGAGGGAGCAAAGCAAGCAAAAGAAATAAGCGGAATAGTAAGTAGTTCAGCAGTGACCTGAAAAAGTCAGAACCCGTAAGAGACAGGAGTAACTGATTAAAAAAAGGATCAGAGTCCGCCGAGTGACTCAGCATTACTCTGATCCGGGAAGCTAGTGGCTGTCCTAAAGATTAAAACTAAAACGACTTGGTTCTCATTATCATTAAACCTGGATATTGAACGCTGGTGCTTTCTTCTCCCGTAACAAAGAATCCGGTTGGCTTAAACGGCGTTACCGTCTTTAAAGAGCTTTTAAGTGATTTCGAGAAAGGGCCGCTGGAGGTTTTTAGCTGACCTATGTTTTGTACACCATTATCAGCTGTCTCCATCCAGACAAAGTAAGCAACTTTTGAAGGGGTGAGCCTGGAAGGATCTGCCAAACGCATTAAGGACAAATCAACGGTGTAGTTGTTGTTGTCATCCTGTTTCACATTAACAGTACCTTCTGCACTGGGCACTACGGCCGACTTCTCAAAGGCTATTTTATTTGAACACGAAACAAAAATGACGGCTATTGCTAAAGTCAAGAGGGATAATGTGATGTTTCTTAAAAGGTAAGTGGTTGTTTTCATAGGTTGATTTTTAAGTGTTGGATGTTTCGTCAAACGTTTCGCATTTAATTTGACCATTATCATGCCACGACTCTTTATTGAAGTTCGTTGTATAAAATATACCCATTACGATAGGATAGCGATGGATTCGACCAATCTTTTCCACATGTGGGGAAGAATTTCCTCAAACGTTATTTAAGCCGGAATCGACGCAATTCAACAAAAACGCATGCTGCTGTCTATTCCTGCTGAGGCTAATAATTATCGCGAGTCCGTTTTCGATACGGCCATCAGCATTTTTATTTATACTTGCTGGTGTTAGTTTAGTTCCATAGACTGGATACATTATTGTTAATCTTTTAGATCCAAAATTCCGGCTGATTTTATAATCAAAAAGACATGGAAAAGAAACATCCGAGTGCCACCGATCACATGGCCAATGAACGTACATTCCTCGCCTGGATCAGAACCAGCATAGCCATTATGGCCTTTGGATTTGTGGTCGTAAAATTTTCGTTGTTTGTTAGACAAATCGGATTTTTGGTAACCGATAATGCCGATGCATTGCCTAACCGTGGATACTCGGCAGTAATAGGAATTGTGCTGCTGGGTGTTGGTATTTTAATGGCATTACTTTCCTATTTCCAGTATAGACGCAATGAGCGGGATCTTTTGTCGAATACATACCATCCGTCTTCTAAAATTTCCACGCTGTTTACGTTTGTGATTATTTTTGTCGGATTGTTACTGGTGGTTTATCTTCTGCCCAGTATCTGGTCGTAGCTATTAATTCGTCACAGCGTCTCCGGTCTCCGGGACTCTGTGCTTATAGGCGGCTAAATGCTTTCTGTGCTTACTTAATTTTCGAAAAGGCCAATGGCTCACGTCGTCACAGTGTCTCCGGTCTCCGGGACTCTGTGCTTATGGGCAGCTAAATGCTTTCTGTGCTTACTTAATTTTCGAGAATCCCAATGGCTTCATGTATACGGATTATGTCGTCATTCCGGTCTCCGGGACTCTGTGCTTATGGGCAGCCAGATGCTTTCTACGTCTACTTAATTTTAGAAAAGGCCAATGGCTTCATGTATACGGACTCCACCTTCTCCACAATCTTACCGTCTTTCTCTGAAGCATCGCGTGCAGTGATCCAGACGGGGTCGCTTCGGAATGCGGCCCAAGATTTAGCCGCTTCATCTTCACTCTTGTGCGCCAACAAGTAAACCAATTTAGGTTGCGCATTATCTTTTTCTATACTCGTGAAGTAGAAGATATTCTCCATACCGTGCTTTTCAAAAAGTTTCAGGGTATGGTCTCTGAAACGGGTAATCAGATTGGGCAGCCGGTCGGGTAAGCACGTATAGGTACGAAGTTCAAATACCCGCCCCACGCCGGAACCCGGAATGATCTTAGGCATAAGATCGGAAGCATTCATGAAAACGGAAGTAACAGACGCCACAATTTTTCCGCTTACTTCCGATTTCGTAGCTACCTCTTTCCATTCGGGATCGGCAGAAAAGCCAGCCCAGGATTTGTCGCGGGCTTCTTTGCTGGGATAAGCAAGAATATAATAGAGTGCATTTTTATCATTCGAAGTCGGCAGCCAATAGCCGATGTTTTCCATACCGTGTTTTTCAAAAATGCGTGTTGTATGGTTTTGAAAGCGTTCAATCAGTGCATCCAGCCTACCGGGATGACAATAGTAGATCCGCAATTCGAAATAGCGACTGTCGGTTTTCTGAGCAAACGAAAAAAGACTGGCGAAAAACAGAAGGCTTGTGAATAGAAGTTTCATATTATTTTTAGTAGGAATGTGTCAAATTAAGAATTAAGTGTTACCGTTCAAAATTTCATCTGCGGGTTTTGATCTTCAGCGGGATTTGTTACTTGGGTAGAAGTGCATTTGCTTTGCCGTTTCCCCCATATTTTGCCGATGCCGAGCCTTCCTTCCGAAATTCGAATGCTTCGAGTCGGCTGATGCAGTATTGATCCAAGTCATTGTTTTGTTTGATATAAGTCAAAGCAGTTGAGTTATTTTTTGATGTAGTTGCGGATTGTAATTTTTTACTGCATGAGGACAACAATTAGGAGGTATGGTTTTTGAACTTATTAAACTGAATATTGATGTATCGGACGACACTTTCGATGCCATTTATCCGCTTAGGATCAGGATGCTGGCCAGAAAACACTGGACTGCTGTATCCGTGGCGAAGCTGGCCTCGGAATTCCTTGCGGAAAAGGCCGGCACACGAGTTCTGGATATCGGTTCCGGAGCTGGTAAATTTTGCCTGATAGGCGCGACCAACACACGCGGACATTTTACAGGTGTCGAGCAAAGGTCTGATTTGATTGATCTGTGCAGGAGGCTTTCCGAATCCTATCATATTGAAAACACAAAATTTGTACATGCTAACATCATGTCTGTTAAGTTCAGCAATTACGACGCTTTTTACTTTTTCAATTCCTTTTACGAGAATATTAACTGGATTGGCAGAATAGATGACGCTGTTAAGCTTGATGTTAAACTTTATCACCAATACTCCAGCTATATAGTCGAACAATTGGCGAAATGCCCGGTAGGCACCCGCCTTGTTACTTATTGCAGCCCGATTACAATCATACCAAGTACCTTTAAATTACAGGATTCCCTGCGTGGAGGGTTGTTAAAATTTTGGGAAAAAGTAAGCAGTGTAAAGGAG
Source organism: Chryseolinea sp. (assembly GCA_041737945.1). GTDB lineage: Bacteria > Bacteroidota > Bacteroidia > Cytophagales > Cyclobacteriaceae > Chryseolinea. The sequence continues at coordinate 14,362 of JBGSQQ010000004.1, read as the reverse complement.
GTGCAGGGTTCAGATAATTGACGGCGATGTACAAGAAATTGAAAGAGCTTTATAAACAATACAGGGAGTATGTTCGGGTGGACCTTATTATGTATGGGGTCCTTATACTATTAATTATCATTTACTTTATTATCACGCTGCTATCATAGTGGTTTTTTGGTGTTCTGCCCCATCAGGTTAGCTGCCTTGATGATACCCTTGCGATTGATTATTCTGATACTTTTTCCGGTCGTTTCAATGAGTTTATCATCTTTGAACTCGTGCAATAGTCTGACTAATGTCTCTTTTGCTGTACCCACCATATTTGCCAGGTCGGTTCTGGACAATACGATTTCGCTTGGAATACCAGGCTTATCGACCTGCTTAAATTTCTCTTCCAAGATTAGTAAGTTGAAAGCCAGTCTTTCCCGTACCGACTTTGTGGCAAGATTGGTTATATTATTTATAAATAAACTAAACTCATGCCCCAGTGCCTTTAATAGTCCGTTTGAGAGCGCAGTAGAGCTTCTCAAGACCTGTAGAAAGTTTTCCTTTGGAATGAAGGTGATTTCGGAATTCTCAATTGTAGCGGTTGAATCAGGGTAATATTCTTCACCCAGTAATGCGTGATAACCAAGAAGTTCACCTTCGCCACAAATATAAAATATCTGTTCACCTCCCTTCACAGTAGCTTTGTATTTCTTTACCCGACCTGTTTTTATGTAGAATATTCCGGTTGGGATACCCCCCTCTCTGAAAATTATCTCTCCCTTCTTGTAAAAGTGCGTGACGCCGGATCCGATTAGCATGTCTAACTCTTTGGCAGTCAGCCCCTCAAAAATCTGATCTTTTTTGAGACGGAAGTTTTCGGAAAGAAAATTGGTTAACATATTGGGTATCTAATCTTCACGCAATTTATCATTTAATAGATCACGTGGTTTATTGATTCCAGTCAATAAAGTTGATGGTTGCCCCTTGTTATATTTGGGTGATAATCAGTCCTTTTCAGTTACTGTGGCTATTAATGATTGAATAACTTGACAAAAGTCAATTCTTTCATTGACTGTATTCAATGGTAAAGCGTATGGCAGTTTTTACCTTTACACGTAGGTCTAAACCAAACGCGAGTGAAAATTCATGACGAGTCTTAAGCAAATTACAGTTGTACAAATCAAGGCAGCAAGAAACGGCCAGGAGGTTGAAAAAGCGATCTTTGATTCACTTAACAGGATACAAAATGATCAGATTAATACAATCCCTGCAAAGAGCTTCATTGGAGATATGATAGTATCTTTGCTGATGGTAAAGGATCAGGCTATTTCCCCGGGATCGAGGCATAACATATACAGGGCTGTGCAAATCTTCAAGGAGCTGTTATAAGGTATTTCAAAAACTAAACAGTTGATCAACTCCTCCTGTCTATGGGTTATATTCAGTAATAATATTCAGACTATATTTTCGATTATTATGGTGGACTTCAGTTACAATTTAATAAATCAGATAAAAAATGCGGATGAGGAGGTTCAATTAAGAAAACTAATCGAAGGTTTTGTTCAGAACCCGCATCCGAAAAATATTGGAGGAGCTGGGGCCAAAAGAAGGTTTATGATGAATATGATTGTGGCGCTTCGGTATGTACGCGCAGAAGGATTAAATGAAAAGGCGACGGCAAATGTAAATACAGCAATAGATATTTTTGAGGAACAACGTAAGCTATTGTATAGTAATTTGTTTTGAAGCGAGGGTTAGTTTGAATAAAATGCACGATCCTCCGCCCCTTGTGGCACTGCTTTCTTTTTCATTCGATCCACAAAACAAGAAACCCCTTTGATTTTCCTGACATCACCCAGGTAACTGCGTTCCAGAAGAACCCTGTCGCTTTCGCGAACCGAACTGAAGAATGAGCGGTCAACCTTAATCCGATGATTGTTACCGGGCTTTAGCCTTAAATACGTAGCTCCCCAAAATGATTCTTTTCCAATAACCGTAAAATTCCCCCGCCAATAAAATCCTTTTCGTCTGTCTAGATAAGGTCGGACATCAATGAACCATATAAAAATTATGTTTAAAACAAGAACGATCAACGCACTTATACTCCATAGGCGCAAGTACTCATGAAAGGACAATATTCTTGTATTATACTTTCCAAGCAAAGGAGCCATACTAATAACCAGAAGGTTGCCCATCAGATAAAATAGCCAAGAGAAGGAGAATATGACAGGGCCTTGTTGTTCCTTTTTTGGGAGCTGAATTTTCTTATAAAACTCCTCATTTTTCATTTTTTCCAGGATTCAGCGTCACTTGTCCGGGTTTTATCTGATGTGAAACCTGGACAAGCAACGCAGTGTTCTTTTTTAGTGATGACCATTCTCTTTCACCAGTCCCTTGGTAACCAGCTGCATTTGCTTAAGTGTTTTTTCGAAGCCATCGTTGGAGCCATCAAACGAGAGAATATTTCCATGGCTATGGGAGGCAACGTCTTTCATAGCATCCAGCCACATCGTGTAAAGCATGAAGGAGGGATCGACATTAGCCGTTTCCATGATTTTTCCGGCCCTGGCTAAACCATTGGCTGCCTGTTCCCTGAAAAGTGCATTACCTGAACCTTTTAAATTAAATGCATCTTTCTCAGCTTCTGCCTTCACCCGGATGGCTTTGGCCTCTGCGTCTGCAGCTCGTGTCTTAATTATATATTGTGCCTGGGCTTCATTTTCGGCAGCCATTTTCATGTTGTTACTGGAGACAACCTGCGACATGGAGCGCATAATGGCTTCATCGAAGAATATGTCATTAACCTGGAGATCAAGAACATGAAAACCCCAATGGTTAAGAGATTCTTCCAGATGTTCTTTCACCGCTTGTACAATTTCATGACGGAGAGTCAGAATTTCAGCTTGTTTTTTGGTAGCAACAAAGGCACGGATAGAACCCTCTACACTTCTTACCAATGTTTGCATAAAACTCTTTTCGTCTATAAAACGGAAGGCAATTTTTTTGATGGTTTCTTCCGATTCATCCTTGGCTGCGAAAAGTATCAAGGACTTGAAGTTGACACTAGCTTGATCCGCTGATATGGCTTCAAACTCAAGCTCAATAGAGCGGTGCTGTATCGATATTTTTTTGTAGAGACTCTCGATTATTGGCAGCTTCAAATTGAGGCCCGGATACATGATCCTTTTGTACTTTCCGAATTGCGTTACCACACCAATGGTTCCCTGCTTTACAAAGGTTATGCTGAGTAGTATCAGGACGACCAATGCTGCAACTGGTATTAATATAGTTTCCATGTTTAGTTGAGTTTTGTTATTAATGTTAATGATTTTATAAAGGAAATTCTGACGAGTGATGTTCCAAGATGTACCAACCCGTTTTTTCTTTTTTGCATACAAAAGAATATCGGGCAGGGACTTCTATTCTAGTATCTTTTTTGTAGTACGTGAAAACATACTTCCCGGAACGAATGAAAATATCTTTATACTGACGCACCTCGCCGCTCTCGAATTGAACAGAGACACGGTCCATTTCAAAAAGGTGTTCGAAATATTTTTTTATGTTGTTATGACCTTCCCTCAGCTCTTTTGCAAAAGTCCCCCACAAAAGTCCCTGATAATCGTAGGTAGACACGACACTAAGTATGTTGTGTTTATTTACGCCAAAAGCCCAGTCGTTGATAAAGTCGTTGAGATTCTTTTTGTCAGCCGGGTTCTTTTGAATGCTGCTATACACCAGGCCGCCTGTAGCGCCATCTTTGTGCACGAGCATGGTTTCCGTTGTTTCCGGATGAACCTGATCGGTGAAGCGGTCAATAAATTTGGCTATTATTTTTAATAGTGGCATTTTCTCGTGATTGTAAATCACAAAACTTATGAGTCCGTGGATTACAAGGACAATCAGCAACCCTTCAAAGATTCCAATCTCAAAAACCAGGATGCCACAGAATAAGGCAAGTATTAGCGCATACTTGCCATGAGCGGCAACATGTACCAAGCCGGCAATCATTTTCCAGCCGGTAAACATCATCAGTACAGCTAACGAATATTCCGGCAGGTATACTAACAACTGGGGAAACAGAACGAAGACCAGTATTACTGCTGCGGTGAACAAGTTTGATAGTTTTGTAACCGCGCCGGCCAATGCGTTGGTTGCGCTTTTTGCCAGACCATCCAGGTTGGTCATCCCTCCAAAAAAACTTGAACCCAAATTGGAAATCCAAATTGCCAAAAGGCTGTTGTTTGTATTAGCAGGTCTTCCTAATGGGTCTAGTTTTTCGATGGCCGAGTTGCTTGTTACTTGCTCAATGACATCAATCAGGGAGAGCATCAAAGCGTATCCCACCAATTCAAGCATTAGAAACGGAGGGAGGGAGTTAAAATTGGGTAGAGGAAATGCTACTTTTAACGGCACTTCCTCGACGTGAAGCATGGGAAGTGCCACATAGTGTCCAAGAACAACACTCACCAGAATAATCGCTACGTAGGGTGTAGCAGGAAAAGTGGACTTATACTTTTTAAACAGGTATAAGAAAAAGAAGAGCGAAGTCACGGAAATGAAGATCATTTTGATCCGTTCATTGTCCAGCCATACATCTGAGGTTTGTAATACTTCGTAAGTGTAAGGCAGAAATTTTAGCGCAATTTTTAGTCCGATGCCGGCTAAAAGCCCTTCGATAAGATAACTTGGAATTGCCTTCAGGATATATTTTTGAAGGTTGTACCTCCAGGCAATTGCCTGGGATGATGCAGTTAAGAAAATGAGGAACGGCATATTTTCCATCCCAAACTTATGGATGCTCAGGGCCAGCACCGGAGCCAGGCCTGCAGCAACTCCCGGCGTGCCCACATAATTTCCCGGGCGAAAAAGAAATGTTATGAAGCCAACGATACAGGCGAAAATGACGGTAATCAACCCGGTCTGGATTGGATACTCTGACATGAGGCAAATTCCGATGGTTAACGGAACAGCAATCATGCCGGTAATCGTTCCGGCCAGTGCATCTCTGCGAATAGTATCAGCAGTGAAATCCTTTAAATTCATGATTCACAGATTAGAAATTAAGATCTTTTGTAGACTGTTTTAGTGACAATACAAAACAGCAAAAGCAGTGCTTTAGCGCAATTGAAAAGCGACTACGAGGGAATCAGGATAGAAAATGTTTCCAGGAATGGAAGAGAATAAACAATGGGATTGCCGAAGCCCTAAGATCAAATGCGGAAGCATTGGTGCTTATGATTGCACCAAAACTTATATGTAAGGCTTCTTCCCCCAGACCTTCGACTGTTTCGTCTTCTTCGTCTGTTTCCTCATTTTCCCATATCGGAATATCAGGAAAGGAGAAATATATTTTCGTTTCAACGTGGGGGATTGGCGTATTGTCGCGAATATCGTCTTGCCCGGCATAAGAAGTCTGCCTGTTGTTGATAAGTTCGGGCTTGCCAAAATCAACGGATGGGTAGGGGAATAGAGCTTTGCACACTATCGTGCAAAGAATCCCAAAGAGAACATGCTTCATGAGCTTTTCCACAAGTGCTTAAATCGCAGACAAAATTAAATTGAGTTTAGCCAGTAACTATTGACTAATCCCGACTGTTCCCGTTGACTTAAATCAACCAATACGGTGATGATACTCAACGGATAGCTATAATTGGCTTCATAAATTCACCAACACTTTTTCAGCAAAACATCATGGTCGAAAAATTGGAGACAGCTTATAGTCAATACAGAACAGCAGTTAAGATAGAACTTGTAATTTATTGGCTGGTCTATCATTTGCTAATTCTGTACTTCATTTTCGGAAAGGATTCGATGGAACTGATCGCTTCTTTCTTTAATGATAATAAATAAGAGGACGAACGTATAACGTTTGATATCTAAGAGTCCACAGTGACATTTTAAGACGATACCCGGCGCAAACCGTGTTTCCGGCTTTTAACGATTCGCTCTTCTGGGAGATAACCGGTTCATTGATTTAAATCAACTTTCCCGGAGACTGAACTCAATGGACGCAGGATTCCTTGTCCGTAATTTTGCTCCCCAATTTAATTCAAGTGTTGATTGTTAAACGGAATTTAAATGAAGGACTTGTTTGAAAAACTAAGGATGGAGGAGGGGCCGTTGGCCAAGTATTCTCATTTACCTGAAGATTATTTTTTCTTTCCTAAACTGGAAGGGGATATAGGGCCAAGAATGAGATTTAATGGCAGGGAAGTGCTGAATTGGAGTCTTAACAATTACTTAGGTCTGGCCAATCATCCTGAAGTCAGGAAAGCGGATGCCGAAGCGGCTGCTCAATTTGGTTTGGGATCTCCAATGGGTTCTAGAATGATGTCGGGTAATTCCATTCATCATATTGAATTGGAAAAACAACTGGCTGATTTTGAAAAGAAGGAGGATGCTATGCTTCTCAACTATGGCTACCAGGGTGTATTGTCGATTATTGATGCCTTGGTTGATCGTAAAGATGTTATTGTTTACGACGCAGAGGCTCACGCTTGTATTATTGATGGGGTGCGATTGCATATGGGCAAGCGATTTGTATTTGCTCACAATGACATGAAAAGCCTTGAGAAACAACTTGAGCGGGCTACGAGGCTGGCGAATGAAACAAGTGGCGGAATTTTGGTCATAACCGAAGGTGTATTCGGAATGTCAGGCCAGATGGGTGACCTCAAGGGAATAGCTGAATTGAAAAGAAAATTTAATTTCAGACTTCTGGTGGATGATGCACATGGTTTCGGAACAATGGGCGCAACGGGCGCAGGTGTTGGTGAAGAACAAGGAGTCCAGGTTGCGATCGATTTATACTTTGCCACTTTTGCAAAGTCTATGGCCAGCATTGGGGCCTTTATAGCAGGCAATAAAAACGTACTCCGCTATTTGCGTTATTCAGTGCGGTCTCAGATATATGCAAAGAGTCTGCCGTTGCCGCTTGTTATTGGCGGACTGAAACGACTTGAACTTTTGAAGACTCAGCCAAAACTAAGAGAAGATCTGAAAGTGATTATGGTGGCAATAAAAAGCGGCCTAAGTGAAAGAGGTTTTGTGATAGGCGATGCTCAGTCACCTCCAACGCCGGTTTTATTTAAGGGTGGCGTGGGGGAGGCGGCAAACATGGCCATGGATCTTCGGGAGAACTACGGGATTTTCTGTTCTGTGGTAATTTATCCCGTAGTGCCAAAGAATGTAATTATGTTCAGGATCATACCTACGGCTTCACATACGCTTTCAGATGTGGAAGAAACGCTGAAAGCATTTACTGTGTTGAAGTCAAAGCTTGACAGCGGGTTTTATCGCAAGGAGGAATTAGTCTCAGTGACAAAGGTGGCGTAAACGAGTTGATCTGTGAGTAATTTACATGCAAGGAAGAGAAAAAGAATAGTCTCAAGGAATAAGAAATTATTGAACGAAAAACTCAAACCAGCAGTAGTTCGGAATGAAGAAGGAACACATGGCGAAGATATACCTGCCTTTTCAGAAACTTTCCTTGTTGGCAATCTTGCTGATTTACTTTTCGAGATAAAAACCCTGGCAAGGTCATCAGTCAACGCAAAAAGCACCCGAATTAAGGAAGCACGCATTACAAAATTAATAGCGCTCCTTGACCGCTACCATAATTTGCTTGGAAGCCATTTCAGAAAAATAATAGCGGTATTCATAAAGGATACTTTCAAGCGTCTGCATGTCCCCCGGCGGAATTTCAAGGAGATAGAGGCCTGGTTGCTAAGAATGTAAGTAATAGAAGCGTTGACCTTGTAAAATTGAGACATGGTGTATTACAGACAAAGGATTATCAATCAAATCAAATCGGCATCGAATACAACTGAAATAGATGTATTAATAGAATATTTTTTGCAACGCATGAAGATGAATAACGTCAATGGTCATATTATTCAACGGTTCATATTATGTATGGGCGTTGATATTGATCGTGAGAAAACCGAAAAGCACTCTGCACGCGCAATGAGTAATCTGAGCTATGCCATCGACTTGTTAAAGAAACTACAGAACCACTCGTAAAAATTTAAATTCTTTTTCAGATGAGGCAATTGAAGATCATTAAACAGATTACCAACAGGGAAACCGAATCACTTGAAAAATATTTGCAGGAAATTGCCAAGGTTAGTCTGATTTCAGCTGAAATGGAGGCTGAACTGACTAAGCGAATTAAGTCAGGGGATCAGGCTGCCCTTGATAAGATGGTTAACGCAAACCTTAGGTTTGTGGTGTCTGTCGCTAAACAATATCAGCATAAAGGGCTGACATTGGGAGATCTCATTAACGAAGGAAATCTTGGGCTTATAAAAGCGGCCATGCGATTTGATGAGACCCGGGGTTTTAAATTCATTTCATACGCTGTATGGTGGATACGCCAAAGAATTTTGCAGGCCCTGGCGGAACAATCAAGGGTAGTGCGGATTCCATTAAACAGGGTTGGTTCATTAAATAAACTTAGCAGAACTTTTTCTGAACTTGAACAGAAATTCCAACGTGAGCCATCCGCTGAAGAGCTTGCCGAAGTTCTGGAAGTAGATCCGGAAGATCTTGCCGACACAATTAAGATGGGTGCTAGACAAGTGTCTGTCAATGCTCCTTTCATTCAAGGTGAAGAGAACGGTCTGCTGGACGTATTGGAAGACGACTCCGAGGGTACGCCTGATGCAGAGTTAATGGACGACTCTCTTCGAACAGATGTGCTGCGGACGCTTGCCACGCTCACCAAAAAGGAGTCGGATGTCCTTTCACTTTACTTTGGACTCAATGGTGAACATCCTTTGACACTGGATGAAATTGGGACGGTATTAAAAATTACGAGGGAACGTGTCCGTCAGATAAAGGAAAACGGACTTCGCAGACTTAGAAATAAATCCAGAAGTGAGTTACTAAGGTCTTTCCTGGGTTAGTCATTTGAAGTGGTTTCTAATCCAACGATTTCTATTGCAGGTATATAGAAGTCATTCTATACAATTATTGTATGGCCGACGGCCAAAGAAATACAGATCTACCTTTTTAATAATCCCACTTGCTTTTCAGAGGTATCTCTAGTGGAAAGAAAATCGAACCTATATTTCAACGGTGAAATCGGTATATCCAGTGGTAATCGCAATTCTGGGTAAATGGTTATATTCGATATTGGAATTTATAACGCTCTTCTTATTCATTTAGCAAAACGATGTTAATATGAAAAACGGATTATCAACCTCACCTTTTCGCACTTCCCAACCGGAGGCGTCCGCTGTAACAAGGTTTCTTACAATGATGCTGTTTATTCCGTTGGCTTTTTTGAGTGACTGTACCCCGAAGTCGGACGCGGTGCCTGTTGGTGATGGTGACATCGGAGGCGTGGTAACGGGGCCTAAAGGACCGGAAGCCGGGGTATGGGTGATCGCTGAAACACACGATCTGCCAACCCGGTTTGCAAAAATTGTGGTGACCGATGATCAGGGCCGTTATTTAATCCCTGAATTGCCCGCGGCAAATTATACTGTCTGGGTTCGGGGTTATGGATTAGTGGATTCACCAAAAAAAGAAGCCAAGCCAGGAAGTACCTTAGATCTGGAAGCAGTAGTAGCGCCCGATCCTCATGCTGCCGCCGAATATTACCCTGCCGGTTATTGGTTTTCGCTTCTGGATGTGCCGGGTAAAGATAAGTTTCCCGGAACAGGACCTGAAGGGAACGGCGTTGCTCCCAGCATGTTAAATCAGGCGCAGTTTTTACGCACTATAAAATCAGGCACCTGTCTGGCGTGTCACCAATTGGGTAGCAAAGGTACCCGCGAGTTTCAGCCATCATTGGGAAAATTCAATTCTTCCGTGGAAGCCTGGGAGCGACGGCTGGCATCCGGACAGGCTGGTGGTTCGATGGTCTCTACGATACATCAGGTAGGAAAGGAGGAAGTACTTCGGATGTTTGCGGACTGGACCGACCGAATTGCCAAGGGGGAAGTTCCACAGGCACCACCCCGTCCGCAGGGAATAGAAAGAAATGTTGTTATTACGCAGTGGGACTGGGCAGATCCGAAAGCCTATCTCCATGATGTTGTTTCTACTGATCGGAGGAATCCTACGCTGAATGCCAATGGAGAAGTTTATGGGGCAGCAGAAGTAAGTGCCGACTATCTGCCGGTGCTAAATCCGGTAAGTCATACGACGAGCGAGGTACCGTTAACAGTGCGGGATCCGAAAACGGAACCCGCTACCGGACCACACATGCCGCAACCGTCACCCTACTGGGGAGACGAACCTATATGGAACAGCAAAGCCAATGTTCATAACCCGATGTTCGATGAAAAGGGCAGGGTCTGGATTACCGCAACGGTCCGACCACCTGAAAACCCGGATTTCTGCAAAGAAGGGTCGGATCATCCGTCAGCCAAACTTTTTCCCGTGGATAAAGCATACCGGCATCTTGGGTTTTATGATCCGAAGACTAAAAAATATACACACATCGGTACCTGCTTCAGCACCCATCACCTGATGTTTGCAGAGGACGAAAATAATACCCTTTGGACAAGTGGTGGCGGAGAGGTTATCGGGTGGCTCGACCGAAAGAAGTATGAAGAGACCGGTGATGAAGAAGCGTCACAGGGATGGACGGCGCTCATCCTGGACACCAACGGTAACGGTAAGCGCGATAAATATGTGGAGCCCAATGAACCCGTTAATCCTAAAATGGACAAGCGGATTGCCAAAGGGTTGTATGCGGTTTCTCCAGCGGCGGATGGTTCGGTTTGGGGATCGTCACTGGGATATCCAGGTGCTCTGATCCGCCTGGATCCGGGATCAAATCCACCTGAAACCGCGATTGTTGAATACTACGAACTTCCTCTGAATGATAAGGGAGAGCCAGTGAACGGGTTTTCACCGCGGGGTATGGATGTCGACCGCAACGGAGTAGCCTGGGTCGCATTGGCAAGTGGCCATCTGGCAAGCTTCGATAGAAAGAAATGCTCGGGATCACTGAATGGCCCGGATGCAACAGGCCAGCATTGTCCGGAAGGGTGGACCTTTTTCACCGAACCATTACCGCAGATGAAAGGCGTAGAGGAGGACGGCAGTGCAGAATCAAGCTACTATACCTGGGTGGATCAGTTCAACACCTTTGGCCTGGGCGAAAACATACCCATCAACACTGGAAATGAATCGGAAGGTTTGTTAGCGCTGAAGGATGGAAAGTGGGTGGTCCTCCGTGTACCCTATCCGATGGGATTTTATACGAAGTGGATGGATGGCAGGATTGATGATCCCAACGCAGGTTGGAAAGGTCGCGGGCTTTGGGCAACGGTAAGCACACGCGCGCCGTTTCATATGGAAGGTGGGAAAGGTACCACCAGCAAAGTGTTCAAGTTCCAGCTTCGGCCTGACCCGCTCGCGAAGTAGTCTTCATTTGTGTGAGCGATCTTCTCTATAAATGTTCGATGTAAGGTCGGGGAAAGGATATTCTTTTTAATATTCAACGACCGCTTTGATCACATGCTCTTCGGGCAAATACAGCTTTGTAAAGTTGTCTGTTAACGTTTCAAATTTAAGCCGGTGCGTAACATAGCCATCGATGTTCAGTGTGCCTGACTTGATCAGCCGGATGATCTTCTGGAAATCTTCTGGCAGGGCATTACGCGAGGATTTGAGTGTGATCTCTTTCTTGTGAAATAGTGGATCATAGAAAACGACATCGCCCAGGAACAGACCAACATAAACAATCGTGCCACCCGGAGCCACATATTCGAAGCACTTCATCATCGACTCCTTGTTTCCGGTTGCATCCAGCACGATGGTAGGCAGGTTGCCATCTAATAACTTGTTTAAGTTTTCAGTAATCGTATCAGTAACGCTCAGCGTGTCGACGCCCGGGTATTTTTTGCGCACGAATTCAAGGCGGTGCTGATTGCTGTCCACCACTACTATTCTGGGAGATTTCAACAGGCACATCATAATCGCTGCTATGCCGATTGGTCCAGCCCCGATAATCATTACGATATCCTGTGGCGTGACACCAGCCCGTTCAATAGCATGACTTCCGATGGCGATGGGTTCGATTACAGCAATTTGATCAGGCAAGAGTCCATTCGACGGAATCACCAGTGAAGCATCACACAAAATATATTCCTGCATGGCACCATCTTCATGTACACCGAGGACGGAAAGTCCGCCTCCGCAGTTCGTTTTGCCTCGCTTGACAGCCTGATCGACTACCGTATTTCGGTAGGGAATAATCGCGCAAAGGTCCCCTGCTTTTACATGGTTCACACCGCTTCCGATTTCCACTGCTTCAGCGGCGATTTCATGACCTAAAATACGTGGATACGAAAAAAAGGGTTGATTACCTTTATAGGCATGAAGATCGGTTCCACAGATACCAAGTCTCTTTACCATTAACAACACCTGTCCCTCGGCCGGCTTGCCGGGATGTTCTTTGGTGATCCGTTTAAGTTCTCCGGGTTGTTCGAGAACAATAGCATTCATCTATGCGTTGTTTAGTGTCAAATAATTTTTAAGTTGCATAAGGAGAACTTTCCTTAGCATGCATGCGAAAGGTCAATAATTTCAAATGCTTTCACAAGTATTCCGGTAGCGTGAAAAAAAGGATAATCATACGCTATGCCTGGGTTTGATATAAGAATTCCCAGCGCACCTGATCAGGCAGGCTAATTCATTTCGAATAAGGTCGCGCAGGAGATTATTCTCTGCCGATAACCTCATTAATGGCCTTCAAAAGTGAGCGGTCATCATTGGTATCCTGTGAAATCTCCCAGATCATTACCCCCGCCATTTTTCGCTTCTGAGCAAATTGCGTCTTCATCTTGATGGTATTTATGCCGTTGTAGTACACAGAATCATATGTATCACCATACGGATCAGCCCCTGCGTTTACCAATTCATTATATCGTGTGAGTTTTCCGCGTGGTTTTCCATAAAAGGGAAGGCCGATGACAGCTTTTTCAGGAGGGAGTCCGCGTTGGTTAACCCAATAGTCGTATGACTTTTCAACCAGGCTGTAAGGTGAATGGGGAATAAACTGTCCCTTATCATCATCGTAGGTCATGAGATTCAGCCAGTCAACGATATCAAAAATTTCCTTTTTTGTACCATCGCCCTGATTGCCATAATGAACCACAGCTGCCGTTAGTTTTTTATTTATCCGATGTAAGGAATCGCCGAGTTGTTTCATCAGTAAGACATTATCTTCTGCGGAACGGTTTTCAATGTCGGGGTATTCCCAGTCCATATCGACGCCATCAAGATTATATCTTCTCACCATCTCCATTACATTGGTAACAAAGTAATTCCGTTCTTCCTTTGAAGCGGCCAATCGATGAAAGCGGCTGTCATCACCACCGCCATCGCCAATACTCCAACCACCGATTGATATGAATACCTGCACATTGTTTTGGTGTGCTTTTTTCACGAGGCCTATAAGTTTGTCCCAATTCCGAAGGGCATCTAGTCCACCCCCATTTTTGGCAGGCACTGCAAATGAAAAATTTATATGGGTTAACCTGTGAAAGGGTATTGCCGTGGTATCAACACTTCGGCCGGGCAGATAGCCGATAACCATAAAGTCAGCAGGTTTGGGGGTTGTTTTTGCGTTTCTTTTTTGCTGACATATTCCCGCAAAGGCCAGGAATACAAGGACCGAAGTAAGATAGTGTTTCATATGTTATTCTAAATGTGGTAATGATGAAGATACCCAAATTCAATCTTTTAAATCACTTGATTTGTGTAGTTTACATAAGTGGCAAACAAGCCGGCGAAGGTTGGATCACTTTCCTGAGGCATGGAAAAAGATAGCCACCACATTTAAGAAACGAAAGTTCTTGCCCTTCACGGCGGACGATCAAAAGGAGGGGTAGATCATCAACATCTGAACTTTCCCGGTTGGAATGAAAGGGCAGCTACCAATGGCAGGTTGCCGGGGAGCCAAGAATTAATAAAAAAAATGAAGGTCCATTAAAAAATCAACCCATAACCTGACAAATCTCATGTGTACGGGGTATTGAGCTCGCTAATTTTGTATTCATAAATCCCGGGCCATGCCTTACTTTAAGATTCTAATTGCCGTTGATGACAGTGAGCATTCGCTTATCGCGGCAAAAAAAGGACTGGACTTGGCGCAGCAGCTCAAGGCCACTGTTTCCCTGCTTTTTGTAATTGACAGAACCAGGGTTATTCATAGTTCTGATACTGGAATTTTTGCTGAAGAAGCAATCCAGCAACTGAGGAGTGAAGCTGAAATAACGCTGAATCACCTGACCATGTTATCTGGCAGCACGGACGTAACCCGATTTACGCCGGAAGGTAGCCCAACAGACGAAATCATTAAGACCGCCGAAACCTGGAATGCTGATCTGATCGTCATGGGCACCCATGGACGAACCGGTCTGCTTCATCT
>JBGSQQ010000002.1:0-110566 GCA_041737945.1 Chryseolinea sp. | reverse complement strand
GTTTATAGCGACGACGTAGAGGAAACGTGTCTGGCTCCATCGGAGCCTCCTGATGACACCGCTGATTTGTTTTCATTGCCCGGCCCTGATGTGGTCCTCTAAATTGGAATCGTACAACCATTCTTTCAGGAGGCTCCGATGGAGCTATCCAATCCTGTAATTTTTCGTCAAGAAATCTAAGTACCACGGTGCCCTATTTGTTAAGACATAGTCGAATTCCTCGTGCTCCATAGGAGCATCCTGTTTATAGCGACGACGTAGAGGAAACGTGTCTGGCTCCATCGGAGCCTCCTGATGACACCGCTGATTTGTTTTCATTGCCCGGCCCTGATGTGGTCCTCTAAATTGGAATCGTACAACCGTTTTTTTAAGAGGGCCTGTGGTGCACCAGATGACATGATCTAGTCAACACAAAAAAAAGCTGCCCGGAAAGGAGCAGCTTTAGCAGTATTCTTTGCAGATGTTTAGTATCGTTTCCGCTTGTGTTCTGTAGCAAACCGCGGTTTTTTGGCGTAACTGGAGCCGGTGGATTTTCCCCGTTTGAAATCTCTTCCGGAAGATTCGGGCCGTGAACTGGGTCCTCTGCTATCGGTAATCTCGACACGAACTTGTCTGCCTTTGTAATCAACACCCTTAAAACCATTGAGGATTGCGTCCACTTTGTCCTTCTCCACTTCAAAGAAGGAATAGGCACCTTTCAATTCAATTCGTCCGATGTTTCTGCCATCGACTCCACATGCCTCATCAATAAAGGCTAACAAATCTCCTTTTTCAAGGCCGTCCATTTTGCCCAGGTTGATGAAGAAGCGGGAACCTGAGATGGAACCGCGGTCGCTGTCACCACTGCTGCCAATGCTCCTTCCTTGATCCTGATTAAGGTCAGGTGCATTCCGGTAATAATCCAGGAAGCGGTTAAATTCAATGGAGGCGAACCGCTTGATCAGCTCAGGCTTGGTCACATCTTTTAATTCCTCATATACCGCCGGTAAAAATTCACCGATTTCATCTTCGTTCACTTTCACCTCGCGCACTTTGTGCATGAGTGCTAACAATTGCTTCTGGCATACTTCGGGGCCAGTAGGAACCGTCATTCTTTTGAACGTTGATTTCAGGGTTTTTTCCAGTTGTCGCACTCTGCCTAATTCACGTTTGGAAATCATGGCGATGGAAATCCCCTTTTTACCAGCTCTGGCAGTTCTACCGCTTCGATGGGTATAAAACTCCATTTCATCTGGAATATTCATATGAATTACGTGGGTAATGTCTTCCACGTCAATTCCACGCGCAGCGACGTCAGTTGCCACCAGTATTTGTAAAGAACGCTGGCGAAACTTCATCATCACCCTGTCGCGCTGCTGCTGGGTAAGATCGCCGTGCAGTGCGTCTGCATTGTAGCCATCCTTCATAAGCATCTCTGCCACGCGTTGTGTATCAATCCGGGTACGGCAGAAGATCAATCCGAAGATTTCCGGATTATAATCCAGTATTCGTTTTAAAGCAGGGTACTTATCCTTTTCCTGCACCATCACGTAGGTATGCTCTATATTAACATTCCCAACATTTTGTTCTCCTACGGTGAGTTCAAAGGGATCGCTCATGTAATTTTTCATGATTGACTTCACTTCCCGGGGCATAGTGGCCGAAAAGAGCCATGTATTTTTCTCTTCTGGAGTAAAAGACAGGATCTTATCCAGATCCTCCTTGAAACCCATGTTTAACATTTCGTCTGCCTCGTCCAAAACAACATATTTTATGCTGCCAAGGTTAATGGCTTTGCGATCGATGAGGTCGATTAATCGTCCGGGTGTAGCCACAATAATCTGTGCGCCCTTCTTTACTTTTCTTATCTGTTCACTGATGCTAGATCCGCCGTAGACGGCGACAATATTGAACTTCTTGAACTTCTCTGAAAAATTTTCAAGATCACTCGTGATCTGGAGTCCCAGTTCACGGGTGGGTGCCAGTACGAGGGCCTGTGTATTCCGGCTGTTATCATCTACCAGTTCGAGCAGGGGCAGTCCGAAAGCGGCTGTTTTTCCAGTTCCGGTTTGTGCAAGCCCTACAAAATCACGGTTTCCTTTTAATAAGACAGGGATGGCTTTTTCCTGTATGGGAGTGGGTATTTCAAAGCCGATTTGGAGTACCGACTCAACCAGTCCCCTGGACAGGCCCAGGGATTCAAAAGATTTCATTAAAGATTGTTAATTAAGGCGCAAAGGTACGTTAATTAAATTTAAAAATATCCGCGAAAACAAATGCCAACAAGGCGATCAGGCAATCAACCGGATTGCCGTAGAATATACGGCTTACAGATCTGGATTCAGAACAAAGTGAAAGTGTTTGACGGTTGACAATTAGAATAACTCAACTATAATTGCCTCCCTTTAAGGGGCATTACCCCGATAGCAATCGGGGTGGCTAGAGCGTCACGCTGGCAGTGTGAAGGTCATCCCTGTGGCGCGCTTCGCGCCAGATTCGACTCCGATATGTTCCACAATTCCTGATTTTTACCGCTACATCTTTCGTCTTTAATCAACTCAATTCATATCCTCCAGGGTATTACCTTTTTTGAATCCGTTGACAATTAAGAGAACTCAATTATATTTGCCTCCCTCTAAGGGGCATTAGCTCAGCTGGCTAGAGCGTCACGCTGGCAGTGTGAAGGTCATCGGTTCGACTCCGATATGCTCCACCGAAATAAGCTCCGACTCGTCGGGGCTTTTTCTTTTTAGCGTCCTCCCTATTGCATTCGATTCCGGTCGATAAATTCGCGGAAAGATTTTTTGTATGTTTCGCCAATAGGCAGCATAACATCACGAATCTGCACGTCGCCCTTGTGAATGACATCGATCGCATTCAGCGCTACAATAAAAGAATTATGTATACGGATGAATTTGTCGGGGGGTAATTGATCCTCCAGTGTCTTCAGTCGTTGTAAGGATACTACTTTTTGAGTTTTTGTATGAATGGTGACGTAATCCTTTAGTCCTTCGACATACAGTATATCATCCAGCATTATTTTCACCAGTTTCGTACCATCCTTGACAAACACAAATGGTTTTCCGGGATCCTGCAAAATCTTCTCCGTTTTATCCTGGGCAGGGGCCACTTTGCTCTCCAACCGTTGGGTTACCCGATCAATGGCCTTCAGGAAACGCTCGAATGTTATCGGTTTTAAAAGGTAATCAGCAACATCCAGCTCATATCCTTCCAGCGCATATTCCGAATAGGCAGTAGTCAGAATCACCAATGGCCTTTTTGTTAACACTTTTAACAGGGAGATACCGGTGATTTCCGGCATTTGTACGTCCAGGAATAGTATATCGACGGGGTTGTTCCGGAGCACCTCAATTACAGCGAGCGGGTTTGAACAGGCTTCTACCAGGTTAAGGGTCGGAACCTTGCTCACGTAATCGATCATGAGATTGCGCGCCAGTGGTTCATCCTCAACGATAACACAATTCAGTTTCACTCGAGCTGTAAATTCAGTTGAATAGTATATTTTTCAGGTGTCTCTTTTGTGGTCAGCTTATATTGACCGGGATAACTTAATTCCAGCCTTCGCTGAACATTCTGCAAACCGATTCCCGTCCGTTCAACCCCATCCTTCTGTTCTGCGGTCTTGCTGTTTTCAACAATATAAATACATTCCTTGCCCTGTAATGCGATTGAAATATTTACCCAGGCCTTAGGATTGCTATTACTTACGCCATGTTTGAAGGCATTCTCCAGAAAAGTTATAAAAATCAATGGAGAAATCCGCACATTCTCGGTGTTGCCTGTGATTTCAAACTTAATAGGAATCTGATCATTCAACCTTAATCGCTCCAGGCTGATGTAGTTGTGCATGTATTCGATTTCCTTACTCAGCAATACTTTAGGATGATTTGAGTCATAAATCATGTAACGCATCATTTGCGACAGCTTAGCAATAACCTCCGTTGTGTTTTCTGATTTGCTATAGGCCAGGTAATACAGATTGTTGAGTGTGTTAAACAGAAAATGTGGATTAATCTGTGCTTTCAAAAAATAAAGCTCCGCGGTGAGTTTCTCATTTTCAACTTCTTTTTTCTTCCTCTCGAACTCCAGCCACTCGACAGCAAAACGGAGCATGGCAACAAAAATGACAATGAATAAATTGGTGGTGATAACCTGAACAATAAACCGGGTTCGATACAGATATTCCTCTTCTCCCGTAAACCCATCGATCCAATATCGTTCCAGCATTATTCTCAGGTACATGATGATCGCAAATGGAATCGCAAATTCAACCAGATATATCCAGGCATTCTTTCTCTTCAAAAAGCGGGGTAGGAACAGGAAATAGTTCAGGTAGGAAATGATAACCGCGAACACTACCTGGAAGGTTGCAATCGTTAGCACCCTTTCCAAATCAAGTTCCCGCCCCCGCCGATAAGCACTTATCTGATATAAGAAGAACGATATGTAAACGCACCAGAATGAAAGGTGTAAAAACACAACGCGGTTACGATGAAAGTACGATGGCATGATTTTGAATGATTGAAAAACTAAAGGTAGCCCTTCCAAAATAATCTAAATGGCGTTCTAATGACTTTTCTGCCGTTTGCAAAATATGATCGACGGAACCGCTGCATTCACTATACCTTTGAGTTTGGTCGAGTAGTTGACGTGATGGTCGATCCAATTGACCCGATGGTATAATAACCATCTGTTGAGGCTAACAAAACTGTTTCCTTTGCGGTTAAGCAGGTGTAAGACTCCTGTGGTCGACCCTAAAGACAGCCAATACAAATGAAAAAATTTATTACGCTTATCGTTTTTGCATCCTTTACAACGTTTGCCTTGGCGCAAGAGACAACTGTCCAGAAGGGGCAGGCCAAAATTTCAGGCGCTGTTATAGACGCGGAAAGCAATCAACCCGTTGAGTTCGCCAATGTTGCCCTATTGGATCCTCAGACCGGCAAACCTGTTGATGGGTCTGTCTGTGATGATAAGGGGAAATTCACAATTGTTAAAGTCGCTGAGGGGACTTATACCGTCTCCATTTCCTTTATTGGTTATGAAACACAGAATCTTGAAAATGTAACCGTTGACAAGAAAGGGGATATCAGTCTCGGTGTCGTGAAGCTGGGGACAAGTTCCAAGGTACTAAGTGAAGTAGTTGTGGAAGGAGAAAAAGTTCTCATTGAAGAACGGGTTGACCGCACCATTTACAATGCCGAAAACGATGAAACAACCCGGGGAGGTGATGCCACAGACGTATTAAAAAGAGTACCAATGCTTTCTGTTGATCTGGATGGAAATGTGTCCTTGCGCGGAAGCCAGAATGTTACCGTGCTGATTAACAACAAGCCCTCCACGATTATGGCTAGCAGCATAGCCGATGCTTTGAAGCAGATTCCAGCAGACCAGATAAAAAGTGTAGAGGTGATCACCTCTCCCTCTGCCAAATATGATGCTGAAGGCACTGGAGGAATCATCAACATCAATACAAAGAAGAACAATATACAGGGAGCCACACTGAATGTCGATGCCGGTGTAGGATTACGGGGATCTAATCTCGGCCTTAATGGTAACCTTCGTACAGGTAAGATGGGCTTTTCACTGGGGGGATGGGGTCGCGCTATGTATAATGTTAACGGGAGTTTCGACAACAGCCAGCTAACTAAAGATGGAAATAATGAAACGCTTAATCTTCAAAGTGCAGATACACGAAGTCAACGTATGTTCGGAAATTATACCTTAGGTTGGGATTACGATATTGATAAGAAGAATTCGCTGGCAGCCTCCGTGCGGTTCGGTACCCGGAGTGGCAAAAGTTATCAGGATGATCTTCTGACAGAGCTGTACTCTAATGATGTATTATCTTCCAGCAACCTTCGAAATTCTTATACGAATGACATAAGCAATTCCGTTGACGTGAATTTGACCTATACTCGTCTGTACGAAAAGCCTCAGCGTGAGTTCAGCTTGCTCGCCCTGTATAGCATTGACAATCGCAATAATGATTTCGAAAACAGAACTTTTGAAGAGAATGGAGCTGCGGCGTTAGAAGGATATAAAAACCTTAATGATAGTTACAACCAGGAGATCACCATCCAGGCTGATTATCAGACCCCCATAGGCACCAAACAAATGATTGAATTCGGAGGTAAAGACATTATGAGAAAAGCGTTTAGCGATTATTCTTATTTTGTTGACGATGACGGAGACGGGACTTATGTGCCCACCAGCAATTCACAGCTTACTAACAATCTTAATTATGACCAGAACATATTGGCTGGTTACCTGTCGTACACGTTAACTATGGGTAAAGGATATAGCCTGAAAGCTGGTTCACGGTACGAATACACGACGATTAACGCCTACTCACAAACGGAGGAGAATATTGAAATTCCTTCATATGGTGTATTGGTTCCCAGTGTTAACTTGTCAAAAAAATTAAAAAAAGGTACGGTCAAGGTAGCGTATAATCGCAGAATTCAACGGCCGTCCATTCGATTCCTGAATCCGAATATTCAAAGCTCAAATCAAATAGACATTTCATCGGGCAATCCTGAACTGAATCCGGAATATACCAACAACTATGAGCTTGGGTACAGTACGTACATAAAGGGAACGTCACTCAATTTTACATCCTTTGTAAGAAATACCACCGGGTCAATACAACGCGTACGTACAACTACTCCAATAGAAGGTCAGATCCTGACGACCTACCAGAACATTGGTACAGAAAATGCATACGGCCTGAGTGCTTTCGCCAATGTTAATGTTGGTAAGCTTTCTCTGAACGGCGGTGGTGATGTTTATTATACTGTCCTTGATAACAATATTGATACGCAGAATGAGGGATGGGTTGTGAGTGGCCGGTTGTTCGGTAGCTACAAACTTGAGAAGGGATGGGCGATACAGGCATTCAGTTTTGCACGGGGACGCAATGTCGATCTTCAGGGATACCGGGGCAGCTTCTACATGTACAGCCTTGGAGTAAGAAAGGATATAAATGACAAAAAGGGTAGCATCGGCGTGGGTGCTGAGAACTTCTTCACACCAGAAATGAAAATCCGCGGGGAATTGAATACTCCGACGATTGAACAAAAGTCATTAAACATTATGCGCAACATGAGCTTCCGCGTAAACTTCAGTTATCGGATTGGAAAAATGAGTGTTGATGCAAAACCAAAGCGCAGGAGATCCATTCAAAACGACGATCTAAAAGATGGCGGTGGCGGTGATGGTGGTGGAATGGAAGGTGGTGGTGGAAATGGCGGCGGACAGCAGCCACAACGCACTGGTGGTGGCTCTGCACCTGCACCAGTTGGTGGAAAGAAGGCTGCGGCTACATCTGCTGCCGTGTTGGCAGACCCAACGGCAGTGGTAAAAGCGGAGGGAACCTGGAACTATACCCTCGAGTCACCGCAAGGTGGTGAAGGTACCCTCACGATAGTAAAAGATGGTGATACGTACTCAGGAAAAATATTGAATAAACGCTTCAACAACGAGAGCCTCTTGTCTGTCGTAGGGGTTAAGGGTAATGAGTTGTCCTTCCAGTATGAGGCACCCGGTCGCGATGGTAGTCCCATGCAGGTTCAGGTAAAGTCAATCATTTCCGGAGATTCTTTGTCAGGTGAAATGAGCGTCGGACAGTTTGGAACATTTCCTATTAAAGCCACAAGGGCACAATAATTTTGTTGGGTGAGGGGGAAAATTAATTTGGTAGATTAATTTCGGTTAGAGGGGCTTCGGCCCCTCTTCTGTTTTAGTGTCTCAGACCGATTGGGCCAACTCCCGGATTTTTCGAACACGGTTAGGATCAACGGTAAGAATAGTGAATGATGATCCTTTCTCTGAGCCCATTTCCTGAATATTCGGGTTTCTGAATTTCATGGCGCTTTCCACATTCGCAACGGCAGAACAATGAATCTCTGTAGCATTGGTTTTGGAAACAATTTCTTTCACCGTTTCTTCATTGACGCCTGATCCCGGCATTATCGCGATTCTTCCGCCTGATTTTCTGATCAATTCACCAATCAGCTCCGCTCCTTCCACTGCGCGTGCCCGCTGCCCGGAAGTTAGTATACGGTCAAACCCAGCTTCGATACAATCCTCAAGCGCTTCGAATGGATCACGTGTCATATCGAATGCGCGATGACACGTTACCTTCAGCGGTCTGGCCATCCTAATGAGTTCCTGGCATCGTTTTTTATCAATCGTCCCATCCGGATTCAAAATACCAAATACAACCCCGTCGACACTGAGCTTCTGGCATTGCGAAATATCCCGCTTCATGGCATGATACTCATAACTTGAGTAACAAAAATCCCCACCCCTTGGACGGATCATGACGAACACATCCAGACTCACATGTCGTCTGACGAGTTCAATGGTTCCATACGAGGGTGTTGTTCCCCCATCACCGGGACTATCACAGAGTTCAACACGATCGGCACCTCCCTCTTCAGCCTTCATGGCTGAAGCAATATTGTATACTACCACTTCAACAGTCATCAGAATTTACTTTTAGAGTCGATCAGGGAATTTCCGGAGGCGTTGTAAACAGCAAAGTTGAATCCTTTCTGTAAACAGAATGCACCGTATTCTCCATTCTTATTCAGTGCCAAAAACCCCACTTGTACTTCCTTTGCTTTTGACGGATTTTTCTTGATAATACGTTCAACGGCCAGCCTGCAGGCATCTTCTGGAGAATTACCCTGTCGCATCAATTCAACTACAAGATGGCATCCGACAATCCGGATCACTTCCTCACCAACACCCGTTGAAGTTGCCGCTCCGATTTCATTGTCGACATACAAACCTGCCCCAATAATGGGTGAGTCTCCTATACGGCCATGCATCTTATAGGCCAGACCGCTGGTGGTGCAGGCACCTGACAAATTACCGTTGCTATCGAGCGCAACAATACCAATCGTATCGTGGTTTTCTATGTTGGCGACGGGTTTGTATTGTGCGTGTTTCGTCCATTCCTTCCACGCTTTCTCTGATTCTTTGGTCAGCAGTTTTTCTTTCTTAAATCCATTGGCTAATGCAAACTGCAAGGCTCCTTTTCCGGCAAGCATAACATGGGGTGTTTTCTCCATTACTTTCCGGGCAACAGAAATTGGGTGTACAATGTCCTCCAGAAAGGCAACCGATCCACAATTGCCATTTTCATCCATGATGCAGGCATCGAGGGTTACATGTCCATCGCGGTCCGGCAGCCCGCCGAGTCCGACAGAAGTTTCTTTCGGGTTACCTTCTGGTACACGTGCTCCGGCTTCAACAGCATCCAACGCCCGTCCCTGCTGCGATAGAATTTTCCATGCCGCTTCATTAGCCTGTAATCCGAAGTTCCATGTAGAAATCACAATGGGTTTATTTACGGGTTTGTTTTCCGCACCCAGCACATCTGCCACCGGCAATATGCCCGCGCTTAAAGCAGAGAGTTTTAGAAAGTCTCGTCTTGATTTCATTGGTTTCAGTATTTCTAAAATATTTTGACGTTGAAGAATAGTCGATGGTCAATGGTCCATAGTCGATAGTTAATTTGGCGTAACCTATATACTTTCGACCACCAGTTTTCAAACCCCACAAATCAAATGATGATCACCTCCATAAAATATGGACCATCGACCATGTGACCTTTTGAGTCAAATGTTCAATAATCAACCCACAGTATTTAATACTCAACAATCAGGAGCAAACAACTATTCATTAATCACCAATCAATGATGATCAACCTCCATGGACTATGGACCATCGACTATCGACCCTTTGGGTTCAACACACAATATTCAATACTCAACAATCTGGAGCAAACAACTATTCATTAATCACCAATCAATGATGATCAACCTCCATGGACTATGGACCATCGACTATCGACCCTTTGGGTCAACGCACAGGTTCAATCCCCAGCCTACTCACTAATCACCCGTCTTGCTCCCCGAAATCTTTTCTGATAATACTCGGCAAAAAGGTTAGTCTCAACGACGCCGAGCGAACTCGAGGAATGAATAAACTTAATATCTTCTCTTCCCCGAACAGCAGTCACCAGCCCGACATGGGTAACCTCCTTGCGCTTCTTGCCGGTGGCGAAAAACACCAGATCACCCGGCTCCACGTCGTGCATATTTTTGATTTCCTTGCCCACTTTACTTTGCGCTTCGGAACTCCGGGGAAGGCTTACTTCCACTACCCGAAATGAATTGATCAGCAAACCTGAGCAATCCATCCCTGACCGTGTTGTTCCTCCATATCTATATGGAGTACCGATAAAAGTACGTGCCGTTGAAATTACCTTGTCCACCTTCTCCTCGCGGACTGTAGCTTTTTTGGTAGAAGCGCATGACACCAGCAAAAGGGCTGCTGCGAACATCGTCTGATATAGCCGCTTTTGACTAATTTTGAGTTTAAAAAATTCCATTACTCAAAAAGTTTAAAAAATAATTAAACAAATATACTTGTTTCATGACATTTACAGAAGTCTCTCCCGACATCCTCGGCCAATTTGAAGTTATCGTTGGTGAGGTTAACACTATAGTTGACCCCGGGAGACGCCTCGACTACTCACGTGATGAAACTGAGGATCATTCTTTTATGCCCGAAGTTGTCCTCAAACCAGGGTCTGCCGTAGAAATCAGTCAAATCTTGAAGCTTTGCAACGAGCACGGTATTCCCGTTACCCCTCGTGGTGGTGGAACCGGCTTAAGTGGCGGGGCCTTACCCGTCCAAAAAGGTGTAGTGATTTCCATGGAACGCTTCAATAAAATCCTTCACATCGATGAATTAAACCTACAGGCCACGGTAGAGCCCGGAGTTATCACTCAAGTATTTCAAAACGCTGTAAAAGAAAAAAGATTGTTCTATCCTCCGGATCCGGCCAGCCGGGGAAGCTGTTTTATCGGTGGCAATGTATCTGAAAACAGTGGTGGCCCAAAGGCTGTGAAGTACGGGGTAACGCGTGATTATGTACTTAACCTGGAAGTCGTCTTACCTACCGGCGAAATTATCTGGACAGGAGCTAACGTATTGAAGAATTCAACAGGTTACAATCTTACCCAATTAATGTGCGGAAGCGAAGGTACCCTGAGCATCATCACGAAGATTGTATTCAAGTTAAAAGGTCTTCCAACAAAAGATGTTTTGTTGCTAATTCCCTTTGTTACCAATGAGGAAGCTTGCCGGGCAATTGCAGAAATTTTTAAAGCGGGAATAACACCTTCGGGTATGGAATTCTTTGAACGTGAAGCAGCTATAAAAACTATTGACTACTGTGAAAAAATATACGGAACAAAAGTAACCACTCCTTTTCCGGAAAACATGAATGCCTATTTATTGTGTGAGCTTGACGGCAATGACGACGAAGCATTGTTGCGCGATGCTGAACACGTACTGAACGTTGTGGAGAAATTTGAATCCGGCGAGGTATTATTTGCCGATACGGCGACTCAAAAAGAGGAGTTGTGGAAAATAAGGGAAAATATATCACCCGCTGTAAACGCACTTTGCCTGACCAAGGCAGAAGATGTTGTTGTGCCGCGTGCTAATCTCCCGAAACTGATTGCTGGTATTAAAGTCATCGGTGAGCAATATGGTTTCAATTCAGTGTGTTTTGGCCATCTGGGTGACGGGAATCTTCACGTAAATATTTTGAAGGAACAAATCAGCGATGAAGACTGGGGGAATAAGGTTCTGGCGGGCATAGGTGAAATTTTCAAACTGACCGTAAGCCTGGGAGGAACATTATCGGGTGAGCATGGGATTGGTATTGCCAAGAAGCCGTATATGTCCATCGCCATGAGCGAAA
This sequence comes from Chryseolinea sp., assembly GCA_041737945.1. Lineage (GTDB taxonomy): Bacteria > Bacteroidota > Bacteroidia > Cytophagales > Cyclobacteriaceae > Chryseolinea. The sequence continues at coordinate 98,778 of JBGSQQ010000002.1, read as the reverse complement.
CGAATCTGGAAATCATGCGGGGCATCAAAAAAGTTTTTGACCCTAAAGGCATCTTGAATCCTGGGAAGATCTTTTAACTAATCCAGAGCCGTCTCCTGAAAAAAATAATCGCGTAAAGGATCATAAAATGCAAAAGCGCAGGACGCAGAATGAATCCACGCAGAAAACTCAGAGTCAAAATTGTAACCCAACTCATTGGTATTATGCCTGCGTACTTTGCGTGCATTCCTCAGCGGTCTCTGCGCTAAAACACACCCGCGCTCACACCTAACGATCATTACGGATCGTTACGCGCCAATTCAGCACTTGGATCTGATGGCTATTTCGTGGCGCGTTTTCATTCCCTTCATTATACACCGGGTTAAAACCCGGCGCAACAATATGTGCCGCCCCCATGGGGCTGAAATGCAATAACGCCTAACTAGTTATGAGCATTGAGAATTGAACATTGTGTATTTGACAATTTCTTTCGAATAGAAGGTGGACGGTAGTTATTGATAAATCCATTAATCGCGATTGTTTAGTTAATCCGAAGTCTATTTCTGAACAAATAATTCATTAACCGTTGTGGCGCAAAACGGAGAGCATCGAAAACTTCGCGACACTCAGCGGCTCTGCGGCCTGGCGGTTAACATGCCCATGCCCCACTCCCGTGGGCTAGTGAAAGATGCGTTGTGAATACTTTCTTTTCACCTATAAAATGCCCAATATTCCATGTTCAATTCTCAATGGACAAATTCACACCCAATGCTCAACATGTTGTTTCTTTATCTATTTTAGGATATGCATACACCAGCTTCTATTGTCGTAGTAGGCAGCTCCAATACCGATATGGTTATTAAGGCTGAAAAATTTCCGCTGCCGGGGGAAACAATCCTGGGCGGAGAGTTCTTCCTGTTTCCCGGAGGGAAAGGTGCTAATCAGGCCGTTGCTGCTTCACGACTAGGAGGAAGTGTAACCTTTGTAGCCCGGCTGGGAAATGACATCTTTGGAGAGCAGGCACTACAGCATTTTAAGACAGAAGGTATTCAGACGGATTATATCATCTCCGATCCGGTTCATCCCTCGGGCGTGGCTTTGATCACGGTTGATGCCAACGGCGAAAACACCATCGTTGTAGCACAAGGCTCCAATGGAGCACTTTCTCCCGACGATGTACAACAAGCTAAAAATGCATTTGATGAGGCTGGAATTCTTTTGATGCAACTTGAGATTCCTATCGCAACCGTGTTACACGCAGCAAAGATCGGAAAACAATCAGGTAAAAAAGTAATTCTGAACCCTGCTCCGGCCATGTCGCTACCCACTGAATTGTTTGGCTATCTCTATATTATAACGCCCAACAAGACTGAAACAGAGATGTTGACAGGTGTGAAAATAACAGACAGCAACTCAATCAGAAAGGCTGCCGAAATGATGAGAGAAAAAGGAGTGGCAAATGTGATTATCACACTCGGTGCAGAAGGTGCATACATTTATAATAATGATGGCGGAAGACAACTCGCTGCACCTGCCGTAAAGGCCATCGACTCCACGGCTGCCGGAGATGTCTTTAATGGTGCACTAGCCGTAGCGATATCGGAAGGCAAAGGCCTTGATGAGGCTGTCGATTTTGCCAATCAAGCCGCTGCGATCTCGGTAACAAAAATGGGGGCTCAGGCTTCCGCCCCTTACAGAAATGAATTAACCAGTCTGCTGCGATAAAGAAAAGGAAATAAGGCATTCATTAATTTCAGACTTATGTTTATACTCGAAAGTTATCCCGTTGCCATAGCCTTTTGTTTCATCACCATGTTGTGCTGGGGCTCGTGGGCGAATACGCAGAAGCTTGCTGAAAAATCCTGGCGCTTTGAATTATTCTATTGGGACTATGTAATCGGCATCCTGGTTATGTCGGCACTTTTTGCCTTTACCTTAGGAAGCACCGGCGAGCACGGCCGAAGTTTTCTGGCAGATCTCGAACAAGCCGAATCATCAAGCATCCGTTCGGCGCTAATAGGTGGCGTGATTTTCAACCTGGCCAATATCCTGTTGATTGCTGCCATTGCTATCGCGGGAATGTCGGTGGCGTTTCCCGTCGGTATAGGCATCGCATTGATTTGGGGTGTGCTGGACAATTACCTGAAGGTGCCTTCCGGAAATCCCACACTTATTTTTTCAGGAGTTGCTCTGATAGCGGTCGGTATTGTGGTGAATGCAATTGCCTACAAAAAACTAACCGCCAATACGCAGAAAGTTTCTACGAAAGGATTGGTGATCTCCATCGTTGCCGGCATTTTAATGGCCCAGTTCTATGGTTTTGTCGTGGATGGCATGTCTATGAATTTTATAAAACCTGAATCAGGAAAGCTCACACCGTATTCAGCTATCGTACTCTTTTCCATGGGGATATTCCTGAGCAACTTTCTATTTAATACCGTGTTGATGCGCAAGCCTATTCAAGGTCTTCCTGTAAGTTACTCCGACTATTTCCGGGGAAATTTCAAAAGTCACCTGACAGGTATACTGGGAGGTACTATTTGGTGCATCGGCATGTCCTTTAGCATTATCGCATCGGACAAAGCGGGGCCTGCTATTTCCTATGGACTCGGACAAGGCGCTGTTCTAGTGGCTGCAATCTGGGGAGTATTTATCTGGAAAGAATTTAAAGCAGCACCAAAAGGAACAATTTCATTGTTATACATTATGTTTCTTTGTTTTTTCACAGGATTAAGTTTGATTGTATATTCTAAGGTTGGTTGACATCGAACCTGTATCATTTGTAGGATAAAATATAAAATACTCATGCGCTTCTTTTTACTCGTGTTACTGCTTATTGTTTCTTATACCGCACTTCCGCAAAAAACAAAATCAGAGAAGATTATTCTGGATACTGACTTCGGTAATGACTGCGACGACGCGGGCGCATTGGCAATCCTCCATCAGATGGCCTATTCAGGTGAAGCGGAAATTCTGGCGACCATGTATCCGATGAATGATGAATGGGGTGCCGCCGCGATTGATGCGGTGAACACGTATTATGGAAAACCAAATATCCCAATCGGAACATACAAAGGAAACTATGAGTATAAGGGTAAGCACAACGATTTCTACAATAGCAAACTTGCTACTGATTTTCCAAACGATCTAAAGACAGGAAAGAATGCTCCCGACGCCGTATTGCTATATCGCCAAATACTGGCCGCACAGAAAGACAAAAGTGTGACCATTGTGGTTGTCGGTCCTCAACGACTCGTAGCTGATCTTCTATTGTCCAAGCCAGATTCATACAGCAATTTGGATGGTATCGCACTGATTAAAAAGAAAGTGAAACGACTGGTTTCAATGGGCGCCGAATACCCCAAGGGTGACGAGTGGAATATCAAGATCTGTCCGGATGGCGCGCAGTTGGTAGCTGACCAATGGCCTACACCAATCGTGTATTCGGGTTTTGAAATTGGGAAACCGATAATGACAGGTGAAAGGCTAATCACTGAAACTCCGGATACCAACCCAGTGAGAGTTGCCTTCGAATCGAATCCGATGGTTGACACAAAGAAGAACCGTCACAGCTGGGATGAAACGGCAGTCTTGTTTGGCGTGCGGGGATTTAGAGATTACTGGACAATCGGCACGGGACAGATCAAGATCGAAGCTGATGGAAAAAATGTATGGAGTCCTGGCGGAAAATCCCGACACTACCTGATTGCCAAGAAATCAGTCGAGGGCATGAAAAAGGTCATTGAAGACATGATGGTAGCTCCGCCAAAGTGATGTTCCACCTTCTCGCACCACTTACCTGATCTACAATTTCGTAATCCTCATTTCCACTCGCCTGTTTTGTACCCTTCCTGCTTCTGAATCATTTGATGCCACTGGACGATCTGGTCCGAATCCGACGGCAACAAGTTTATCTTCGGGAATACCCCTCATCACAATATAATCCTTACAAGCCTTTACACGCTTGTAGGAAAGCGACCGATTAAGGTTCCTTTCTCCTTCTGACGAAGTATGCCCTGACAATTCAATTTCTGCCGTTGGATTCGACTTCAAAAATGCGACGACCTTGTCGAGCTCAGGTTTTGATTCACTTTTAATATCCGCTTTACCCTGGTCGAATAAAATATTGTTCAGCGTGATCGACTCGCCGACATTGATTTGTTTGTTGTCAAACCTGATTGATTTGCCTTTGGTCAAATAAATGACGGCTGCTTCATTATTGCTTCCCTGCCCTATGTCAACCGTTGTGGATCCATCCGCATACCCGGCAGCTGAGGCGCGCAATACTTCAAACCCCGTGGGAATATCCTTTAAGTTAAACTCTCCCTTACTGTTGGTTACCACCGCAACATTCTCAGCGGTAAAAACTTTTGCGCCGACGATTGGTTGTTCTGTTCCCTTCTCCCGTACCAGCCCGAAGATACTTCCCCGGCAACTATTCTCTCTTTTCCGGTTTATAAGAAGCCGGATAAAATCTACGGCAAATCCATCCGCAGCTCCGGTAGATTCGTCTATTAAAAAAGACACAGTATTGTTACTGGTAAATACAGTATAAAATTCCTCCGTGACCGGAATCGAGATCAGCTTCCCGACCGGTCCTGTCTGATCGATGGCATTCAACACTTTTTCGCCTTCAATAAAACGTTTGCCGTTGATCATAAGCTGAAACCGGGAGCAAAATGTCGGTGATTGAAAATCATCGATAAAAATCTGCAGGTAAGCATTTTGTATAGTAATGCCTTTCAGCGCCTCCGTTGGCATCGACCAGGGTACCGGTTTTGACTTTACAGGATCATAGCTTCCTGCATAGCCATCCGTAAAACATTTTTGTTCCCGTGCCGGATTAAATTTTGAGGAAAGCAATATTCTGTCAAACCCGGGAAGATCATCGGCGCTTGCTTCCCAGGGAAAATAATGTCCCTCCGTCATCCTGCCACAAAAAGGGTCAAACGATTCTGGCCAGCCAAAGTTGAGATTATCAACATCACCAACGCGGATGATGTATTCCGCTTCAATGGTGTTCCTGAGAACAGCTTGCTGCTTTTGCCAATCGATGTCTGCCGATACCGTCTTCACCTGGGCTTCCAGGGTAATGGCCATGAATAGAATACATCCGAGTACAGTAGAAGAAAAAAGTGTCGCTTTCATACCAGGAAATTTTGATAAACAAGGTAACGTTTTTTAGACTTTCTATAAACAGGTGTCAGGCAACTCCGTGCCACAAGTGCCTGAATTCAGGAGAATAATTATCATTTGATATTTAGCGCTTTGGCCTAATTTGTAACCGTTAAAAATATTATCTTTCCATTACGCCTGACAGAGTGTTGGTTTCAATTATGAGTTTATGAAAAGTGTTTTGTATCAAATGCTCCCGCGATTTATCCTATTCACCACAATTCTTCTTCCGCTTCAAGCCTTTGCGCAAGGAAACACTAGCCCGAAGCCTGGATTTAACCTTCCGTTTGAGAAGTTTGTTCTCAGCAACGGACTGGAGGTTGTACTTCATGAAGATCATTCCGATCCCATCGTCGCGGTAGCCACGCTGATGCACGTGGGCTCCAGCCGGGAGAAACCGGGAAAAACGGGGTTTGCCCATTTCTTCGAACACATGTCATTCAACGACTCTGAAAACACACCACAGGGTGCAAACCGAAAACTAATTCCTGAGTGGGGTGGGCAAAGAAACGGCGGCACATGGTCTGATGGAACCATCTATTATGAGGTCGTTCCGAAGGATGCCTTTGACAAAATACTGTGGATTGATTCCGACCGACTTGGTTTTATGATCAATACCGTAACAAAGGAGGCATTGGAAGCGGAAAAGCAAGTCGTTAAAAATGAGAAACGTGAACGGGTAGATAACGCACCCTATGGCTATACGGAAGAAATCATCCGTTCAAATCTTTATCCCAGCAACCATCCATATCACTGGACCGTTATCGGCTCACTCCCCGATCTCCAGGCTGCTACCCTTGATGATGTGAAAGAATTTTATGAAGCGTATTATGGCGCAAACAATGCCACGCTGGTAATTGCCGGAGACATCAACATTGCGGAAACAAAAGAAAAAGTGCAACGCTGGTTTGGAGAAATACGGAAGGGTTCTGAAGTTAAGCCGCTAGGTGCGATGCCTGTAAAACTGGATCAGACAAAATCTCTTTCTTTCGAAGATAACTTTGCCCGGCTCCCGGAATTGCGAATGATATTTCCAACAGTTGAAAACTACCACCTGGATACATACGCTCTTAATGTACTTAGTGAACTCCTGAGCGGTAGCCGGAAGTCCCCGTTATACAAAATTATTGTCGAAGAAAAGAAATTAGCCCCGGGTGTAAGTTGCAATCAAAGCAGCGATGAACTGGCGGGTGAATTTGAAATCCGGATAAGGGCTAACGCCGGTATTGACCTCGACTCCGTTAAAGGAGCTATCGAAAAAGGCTTCCTGCTGTTTGAGAAAGATGGATTTACCGATAATGAATTACAGCGGGTGAAGGCAAAACAGGAAACCAGTTTATACGAAGGCATTGAAACGATCCTGGACAAAGCTTTCACGCTGGCTCAGGATAACGAGTTCACTGGCAACCCCGGCTACAGTGTCAAAGCCGCTGCGCTTATGCAAGCCGTTACGCGCGAAGATATCCTTCGCGTCTACAATCAATACCTCAAAGGAAAAAACTACCTGATCACCAGCGTGGTACCGAAAGGCCAAACGGAATTGACGGTGAAGGATGCTGTTCCTGCTGTTGTTTGGCAGGAACAGGTGGTGGCGAACGTTCAAAATGAGGTGGTGACACGGGGAGAAGAAGCAACGGTAGAAAAAACTGCCACGAAATACGATCGCTCAGAACCACCCTTTGGCCAGACGCCGCTGTTTAAAATGCCTGACGTCTGGACTTTAAAGACAAAAAAGGGATTCTCTGCATTGGGAATTGAAAACAACGAGATCCCCCTGGTCAACTTTGACATTACTATTCCAGGAGGACATTCGTTAGACCCATTGAACAAAGCTGGGGTGGCAAACCTCATGGCGCAACTAATGATGCAAGGCACGGCGAAGCGCACGGCCGCGGAACTGGAGGAGGCTATCGGTTTGTTGGGTTCAACCATTACGATTCAATGCACGCAGGAAGAAATAAGGATCGTTGCGAACTGCCTGGCGCGAAATGTACAACCAACTTTCGACCTCGTTGAGGAGATTTTGTTGGAACCTCGCTGGGATGTGGGGGAATACGAACGTTTAAAAAAGGCACTGGAAACCAATCTGAAAGGAGCCGAAGCTAACGCACAGACGATCGCTAACCGGACTTTCTACAAACTGCTCTATGGTCCGAATCACCCATTTAGCTTACCTGTTAACGGAACACTTCAAACGGCAGCCAATATTTCACTGAATGATCTGAAACAATACTACCAGACGAATATGTCGCCGTCTGTTGCTACGCTCCACGTTGCCGGGGCTGTAGACAAAAAGCAAATGGCTAACTCCATGAATGTTCTGGTGAAACGCTGGAAAGTTACAAAAGCAACGCCTGTGGCAATTGCTCCACCAAAATCTGTTCCCCCCGGAAATGTCTACTTCGTAGATTTCCCTGATGCAAAACAATCTGTATTGTATGTTGGCCGGCTATCCCTTTCCGGAATGGACCCGGACAATAACAACCTGGACTTTGCCAATGAAATTATAGGAGGAGGGTCGAGCGGCAAGCTCTTTCAGGTTTTACGAATTGAAAAGGGATACACATACGGTGCCTATTCCCTACTGATGAAATTGAAAGAAAAAGCACCCTTTATTGTCACATCCAGTGTAAGAAGCAATGCGACGTTTCCATCACTACAAATCATTGAAAAGATCCTGAAAGAATATGGTGAAAATTTCAGTGAGCAGGATGTCGAAGTAAGCAAAAATAAAATCCTGAAGAACAATACCCTTTCTTATGAAAGCCTTGGATCAAAACTGGGAGCTTTGCGTGAGATCAGCAAATACGGCAAGCCGGTAAATTTCGTCGAAGAAGATCAACAGGAGCTGATGAAAATGACGTTGTCGGATTTCAAGTCTATAATATCAAAGCAGATGAACGAGCCTGACATGATATATTTAATCGTTGGCGATAAAGCAACGCAGTTGGAAGCGGTCAGGCAGCTAAAAGGTACAGTCACGTTGCTGGATAATACTGGGAGTCCTGTTGAATAAGGACTAATATGTTGTAAGGGAAGTGATTTATTGAAGCAAAACCTTATGAACCTATTCGGGATAGGTTTCGCATTGATTCCGTTGCCAGTTCTTTTAATAATAGAAAGTAAACAAGCATACTGAAGATGAGACTCACCATTTATTTCTTTTTTATATGTTCTATTACGGATATCCTTCCCGCTGCAGCACAGCTTAATTCTAATAACCTTACTTCCTATGATGAGCTGGAAGGAGTTGATGTATTTGATATACTCGAGGATAAATTGGGTTATATCTGGCTGGCTACTCAGAATGGTCTTGTCCGATATGATGGGTATGACTTCAAACGCCATTATTACAATCCGAACGATTCGGCTTCTATAGAAAGCATCGTAATCTGGAGCCTGTTCGAAGATCGGGAGGGCTACTTGTGGATTGGTTGCCTGGAAAATCTATACCGATATGATCCTGTTACCGAGTCATTCAAGCAGTACTCATACCAAAATCTAATGGATCGCGCGGTTTTTGCAAATTCGGGAATAAACGCGATCACCGCGGACAAAAATGGACGGATATATTTTGGTCTTGGGTCCAACTTCGGCATTACTATTCACAACGCCCTTCTGTACTATGATGAAAAGGAAGACAAAATCAAACGGTTTGAAAATTCAGATGGCCTAAACATTCATAACATAGGAAGTATGCTCGCCGATAAAGATGGTGCCCTTTGGATTTCTTCCACAAGTGGTTTTCTTACTTTAAGTCCGGAAAAAACACTTTCCAAAATTGAATTACCATCCACTGTGAATTCGGCGGGAGGTCCTTTTTCCTTTCGGCTTGTGAGTGACCAGAAGGGGGTGATTTGGTTCAAAGCAGGAAATTCATCTTTATATTCCTTTGAACCGCAAACCAAAACTTTTAATCACCATTCACTCAATGGCTTACTCGGCAGCGATATCAATACACTGACAACATCTTCGATTGTCATAGACTCTTCCGATAACATTTGGTTGGGCTCTGAGCAGGGTCTTATCTATTATGACCGGCATAAAGAGAAGTTCGAGGTTTTCAGTGAAGAATCATCAAAAAGAATTGGACGAGTGTTGATCTATGCCATGCGTTTTGATTCGTTTGGTAATCTTTGGATGGGTGCCGCTTCTATTGGCCTGGTTAAATATGAGAACAGAGCTATATTAAAATCCTACAGTCATACCCGTGGCGACCTCGCATCCTTGTCATCTGGTTGGGTTAATCACATTGTTGAAAGTAGTGATGGTAAAATCTGGATCACTACCTCGGATCAAACGGGAGGACTAAACGTCATGGATCCGGTAACGAAGTCTATTCATAGCTTTCCCTATCGGGCTATCCTTCCGGGAATCTGGGGCATCGACGGAATAACAGAGTATCGCCCGGGGGAATTCTACCTGAGTACCGCGGGCATGGGACATCAACAGTATGCCTCAAAAACCAACGCAGTTAATAAAGCTTCGCTTCCCGGCATTCCCGACAGCACGGTCATCTTTAAATTCTATACCTACAAGGGGGATGATTGGCTTTGTACCCGCCATGGTCTATTCAAAAGAAAAAATGGGCGCGGCGATTATGCCCGTATTGATTTGGCTTCGCTACCAGGCAGTAATCTCATTAGTAATGAAATAACAAATGCCATTGGAAGTGAAAAGCATGGATTATGGTTGCTGACCAATAATGGGCTGTTTCTTTATAGTTACAAAACAGAAAGTTTTGAAAGACATGGTTATGATAAAAAAACAGAAGATGTATTTGCCACGCAAGACATCAATTCATTTTATGAGGACAATAATGGGATTGCCTGGGTAGGAACCTGGCAGGGTGGTCTCAGCAGGTACGATGTTGAGCACCGAAAAATTAAATCCTATACAACCGTCGATGGATTGCCTTCGATGAGTATTCAGGCAATTCTTGCGGATGAAGAAAATGAAGCATTATGGCTGAGTACTTTCGATGGACTAAGCCGGTTCAATATCAAGACGGGTCAATTCAATAACTTCTCGCTCGCCGATGGAATTCAGGGTCAGCTATTTGCTGACGGAGCTTGCCTCAAAACCTCGGGTGGGCTTTTTATTTTCGGCGGGTCTAACGGAATAACTGTTTTTAATCCGGATGAGATTACAAAAAACTCAGTTCCACCTAAAGTATTTCTCAGGGACTTAAAAATTGACAACACTTCAGTGAAAGTTGGTGTCAATTCAATTCTTAAGAAAGCTATCTATGACACCGATACCATAACGCTCACGTATGATCAAAATAATATTTCCCTGGATTTTCTGGCCATTCATTTCACCAATCCAGCAAAAAACAACTACGCCTACCTTCTAGAGAATTATGATGATGGTTGGCGCGAGGTGGGGAACCAACGAACAGCATTTTATTCAAACATCCCGCCGGGTAATTATGTGTTTCGGGTTAAGGCAGCAAACAGCAATGGCATCTGGAATGAAAAGGGGGCCTCGTTGATGATCAGAATCACACCTCCCTGGTGGCGGACGAAGTTGGCGTACGGCCTGTATAGTGTGCTGTTCGTCGTCGGTGTATGGGCAACAGACCGCGCACAGAAACAGCGGGTAATCCGAATGGAGAGAAAGAAGAATCAGGAAAGGGAACTTGCCCAGGCAAGAGAAATTGAAAAAGCGTATACCGAACTAAAAGCTACCCAGGCGCAACTTATTCAGTCGGAAAAAATGGCTTCGCTGGGAGAACTCACTGCTGGCATCGCCCATGAAATTCAAAACCCATTAAACTTCGTCAATAATTTTTCGGAAGTGAATACGGAGTTGATTGAGGAGATGAAAGCGGCATTGAAAGCCGGAAATAACGAGGAGGCTATCACAATCGCCGGTAATATTTCTGATAACGAACAGAAAATAGTTGATCACGGAAAACGGGCAGACACCATTGTAAAAGGCATGCTGCAGCACAGTCGTAGCAGCAGCGGAGTAAAAGAACCTACGGATATCAATGCGCTGACAGATGAATATTTACGATTGGCATACCATGGATTACGGGCTAAAGACAAATCATTCAATGCTACCTTACATACGGATTTTGATGCCAGCGTGGGAAACCTTCCTGTTGTGCCGCAGGATATTGGAAGAGCTGTCCTCAATTTGATCACCAATGCATTCTATGCCGTATCCGAAAAGAAGAAGGCTGCTTCAGCACAAGTAACGTTCGAACCTACTGTAACCGTCACTACAAAAAGGATCAATGAAAAAATCGAAATCAAAGTGAAAGACAACGGCAACGGTATCCCTCAAAAAGTATTGGATAAAATCTTTCAGCCTTTCTTTACCACCAAACCAACTGGACAAGGAACAGGGTTAGGGTTGTCTTTGAGTTATGATATAGTGAAGGCACATGGAGGAGAGTTAAGAGTGGAGACGAAGGAGGGTGAAGGTTCGGAGTTTATTATTTGGCTGCCTGTTGTCTGAATAACGGATTACTCAGATTAAAGGATTACGCGGATAAAGGCATGGATAAATTGAAATACAAAGACATTACAGAAAAAATAATTGGCGCCGCCTTTGAAGTCCACAAATTTTTGGGCAACGGGTTTCAAGAAGTGAAAGCCTTAACTTAAAAGGCTGGCCTCTAAAATCCAATCCGTGAAATCCAAAAATCCGTGTCAATCCATGATTCAGACAATTATTTCACTAAAAAATAGTACTTTAATAAGATTGAAAAAGCTGCCTTTATCATGAAGCCCGCCAAAAAGAAGCCCGTTAAGAAATCATATAAAGTCAAATCGCAACGGGTAACTCCGCCCAAAAAGAAAGCCACTTCAAAAACGAGCACGGCGCAAGGGGCCGGTAAGCCTGTCGTGGCAAAAGAAAAATTGTCAGAAGCAAGTGTCTTCAAAAAGATCAAAACCGAAAACCTGCGGCTAACTGGACAACTGGAGCAAAAGAAACGCCAGCTGGAAATTGAAGCGGCTCTTGAAAGCGTACGGGCCAGAACCATGGCGATGCAAAACAGTGAAGAGTTGCAGGATGTCGCGAATCTTTTATTCAAACAGGTGCAATCATTGGGTATTCCTGCATGGAGCTGTGGCTTTAATATCTGGGATAAAGGTGATAAAGTTTGTACCGGATGGATGAGCAGTGAAGGGATGCTACAACCCCCTTTTAAAATACCGCTCACAGAAAGTCCAACTTTCATTCGTTTCCTTGAATCGAAAGAAAAAGGAGAGACTTTTTATGTGGAGCAAGTTGGGGGCAAAGCTCTTGCCGCACATTATCAGTATATGTTGTCGCTGCCAGACTTTGCCGCAATAGCAGAAAAACACATTAAGGCAGGGTATCCACTACCATCATTCCAGATTAATCATGTAGCAAACTTTAGACACGGCAATCTGATTTTTATTACTTCCGGACCTGTACCAAAGGAATATGAAGTCTTTAAGCGTTTTGCTATTGTGTTCGAACAAACCTACACGCGCTTCCTCGATCTGCAAAAAGCTGAAGCACATGCGTGGGAGACAAGTATTCAATTAGCATTGGAAAGAGTGAGAGCCCGAACAATGGCCATGAGGAACTCAAAGGAACTGAATGAGGTAATTGAGATATTTTATCTGGAGCTTAAGAAGTTAGAGCCTGAATTAGACCGTTGTTTCATAATGACTTTCGACCCTGCCACACAAGATTCAATTTGGTGGATGGCATCGGGAGACGGGTTGGCCTATCAAAGCGGATTAAAGGTTCAATATCATAAGTACCCACCATACATTGCTTTTGTAAAAGGTTGGCAAGGCCGGGTTGAAAAATGGAACTTCGCCCTTGAAGGAATAGAGAAAAAAGAATGGGATTCCTATATTTTTTACAATACTGAGCTAAATCAACTACCTGAAATTGTAAAGCGAAACATGATGGACGCCCCGAGGGCTTTTTGGTCATGTTCCTTTCAAAATTTTGGTAGTGTATCTACGGGATCACACCAGCCTTTAAGCGCTGAAGCATTTGACCTCCTTGCCCGGTTTTCAAAAGTCTTTGACCTCACCTACACCCGCTTCCTCGATCTGCAAAAAGCCGAAGCCCAGGCAAGAGAGGCGCAGGTTGAAGCCGCACTGGAAAAAGTAAGGAGTGTTTCTTTGACTATGCAAAAAAGTAGCGAGCTGCAAAATGTAATTGTCGTGGTATTCGAAAAATTAAAAGACCTGGGTTTGAAGTTTGAGGATGCTGGAATCTCCATATATCAGGAAGGCACAAAAAATACCGTAGAATGGGTAGCTGCCCCTGGTCAATTGTCTGCTCCGGTTGTTGTAAATCTTCCGTTTTCTGAAGTTGATTTTGAGGAGAGTGAGATATTCCGGGATTTTTGGAATCTTAGAGACAAAGGAGAAACTATGTTTAACAAGACATACTCCTTTGCTGAGAAGAACAAGTATTTTACCTATGTGGGAAAGTATAATGATCTTTCCCAGGTTCCCGAGGAGGTTAGAAAGTTTCAGCTCGAGGCCCCGGGTTACATTGTAAGCTCGGTCGCAGAAAAGAATTCTGGTATTTGGGTGGATAGCTGGTCTGGGGAAAAAATTTCAAACGAAGATCTTCAGGTGTTGATGCGGGTGGCAAAAGTGTTCGAGCAGGCCTATACCCGCTTTCTCGATTTGCAAAAAGCTGAATCGCAAGCGCGTGAAGCACAGATTGAAACTGCCTTAGAAAGGGTGAGGAGCAGAAGTCTAGCCATGCATAAAAGTGAAGAACTCAAAGAGGTAATTCAGGTTGTGTATGAGCAATTCAATCAACTAAATATACTTATTGAGCATACAGGATTTATTGTCGACTACAAAGAAAGGGATGATATGCATATTTGGTTAACCGACAAGTATGCGAGTCCGTTTGAGATAACCATTCCTTATTTTGATTCTCCCCATTGGAACAGTTTTATTGAAGCAAAGGAAAAGGGTAAGAGTTTCTTTGCCAACCAGCTCACGTTTGATGTAAAAAACAAATTCTACGAGGACCTATTCAAATTGATCCCTTCGCTGCCGGAGGAGTCAAAGCAATCAATTTTTAGACAGCCTGGCCTTGCTATCTCCACGGTGTTGTTAGAAAATGTTGGCCTATACATCGAAAATTTTTCGGGTCTTCCATATACCGATGAAGAGAATAATACGCTGATGCGTTTCGGAAATGTATTCCACCAGACCTATACCCGGTTCCTCGATCTGCAAAAAGCAGAAGCACAGGCAAGGGAAGCACAAATTGAAGCGGCTCTGGAGCGTGTGCGTAGCAAAACCATGGCCATGCACAATAGTCAGGACGTTGGAAATACCGTTGCTGGCCTGTTTGATGAATTGGTGGTACTAGGCCTTGGAAAATCAGCCCGCTGTGGTATTGGTATTTTAGATGAAACCAATATAATGGAGCTTTGGACTGCTTCGACCAACGATAAAGGAGAATTGGTTTTAGCCATCGGTCACCTGGACATGACGTTGCACCCCCTGCTGAAAGGTGTAAAGAAAACATGGAGCAGCAAAAAGCAAAGTTTAACGTATGAACTGCAAGGAGAAGATTTGCTTAATTACTTTAATGTCCTTAATGACTACCCTGATTATCACATTTACATCGATGTTAAAACCCTGCCGGAGAAAGTAATTCACAATAGCTTCTATTTTACTGACGGTCTCATTTATTGTTTTACCCGAAATCCCATCTCAGAGGATCTTGCCAAAGTGGTTAAGCGCTTTTCCGGTGTATTCGGACAGACATACAAACGATACCTGGACCTCAGGAAAGCGGAAGCGCAGGCAAGAGAAGCCCAGATTGAAGCTGCATTGGAAAGGGTGCGAAGCAGGACGATGGCTATGCAACGTAGCGAAGAACTGGCAGATGTAGCTACCATGTTGTTTAATCAGATTCGGGAATTGGGGGTTGAAACCTGGACAACAGGTTTTAATGTATGGCTTAATGACAATACAGCTTATCAGGACTTTGTTACGAATCCGGAAGGAGGTTTTATCAAACCTTACGTTGTTGATTTGACTCAATACCCGGTATTTACCGAAATCAGAGAGGCTAAACTGCGCGGAGATGACTTCTTTGTGCGACTTGAAGAAGGCGACACGATTAAAGAGACCTATCAACTCCTTATGTTATACGCGCCGGAGCAGTATGGAAAATTATTACAAGACGGCTTTCAATTTCCTTCAAAGCAATATGAACATTTTGTTTTCGGCAAAACTGTCAGCCTTATGTTTATCACGTATGAACCGGTTCCTGAAGCACATGATATTTTCAAACGGTTTGGCAAAGTGTTCGAACAGACCTACACCCGTTTCCTTGACCTTCAAAGAGCGGAAGCGCAGGCAAGGGAAGCGCAAATTGAAGCCGCCCTCGAAAAGGTACGCTCCCGAAGCCTTGCCATGCACAAAAGCGAGGAATTATCCGATGTTATCAAAGTGGTATCCGACCAACTGCAATACCTTAAGTTTCGTTTCGACAACGTCAGTTTTGTACTGAGCAGCGCTGCGGAAGACTATGACTTCTGGTTTTCCATACCCGGCCAACACCAGCCGCATCACATTCATGTTCCTTATCTGGATAACCCTATTAATAACCAGGCGCGGGAAGCTCGCTCAAAAGGACTCAATTTCCATGCAGACATTATTGATCCCGCAGCATCCAGAGCCTGGCATCAGCATATGTTCGACCATAATCAAATGGATTTTTTGTCTTCAGAAGCAAAGGCGATTGTGCTAAAGGGTGGCTTTGCCCGATCCGTGGCGATAACACCCAATATTATGTTGGTCGTTGGTAACTATGCTTCCAAACCTTATGGTGAAGAAGAGAACGCTATTATTAAACGTTTTGCCATTGTATTTGAACAATCCTACACACGTTTTCTTGATCTTCAGAAAGCAGAAGCGCAGGCAAGGGAAGCGCAGATTGAAGCGGCATTAGAAAGAGTGCGCTCCAAAACAATGGCAATGCACAAAAGTGAGCAGCTTTCAGAGACGGCCCAGGTTCTTTTTGAGCAGTTTTCCGTGCTGGGAAAAATACCCGATAGAATAGCTATAGGCATCATCCATGAGGAACTAAAAGTAATTGAGTGGTGGGTAACCGACCAATCAGGCGGTCAGGTGACCAGTCAGTTTAACGGCTCTATTCTAGAGCCTACTCATGCAAAGTGGGTTGCCGCGTGGAAGGAAGGCAAAGACGCGCTCGTGGTTAACCTCTCCGGCGAAGAATTGAACGAATGGATTGCCTTTGTGAGAGGTGAAGTGAATATGCACATAGACGAGTCGATGATGAAGGGCCGAAGGGTTCATCATGCGGCTTTTTTTTCTCACGGATTATTACTCATTAGCGCGCATGAGCCAATGCCCAATGAAACTATGCTGTTATTGTTGCGGTTTGCCAAGGTGTTTAATCAAACCTATACCCGCTTCCTCGATCTCCAAAAAGCAGAAGCGCAGGCGCGCGAGGCACTCATTGAAGCTTCGTTGGAACGTGTTCGCGGAAAAGCAATGGCTATGCACAGCTCAGAGGATCTGGCAGCCACAATTGGAGTCTTCTACAGAGAGCTTGAATCATTCAGTATAACTCCCCGCAGATGTGGTGTGGGATTGTTGGAAAAAGAAACACGATTGGCCGAACTCTCCACGATGAATACTACCGAGCAAGGAGAGTCCATAGACGTTGTTGGCAACTTAAAAATGCAAGGACACCCTGTGCTTGAAGGAATTTTCGATAACTGGATTTTGCAGCGGGAGTACCATCCTGTCCTTCGGGGAAATGAAATTAAAGAATATTACCAACTCATCCGGCCGCAAATAGCATTTCCGGAATATCGGAACGACGCTGTTCAGTATGGCTACTTCTTTTACTTCATGGAAGGCGGCGTATACGCCTGGACAGAAAAGGAAATGACCGAGGATGAGTTAAAAATTTATCGCCGGTTTACTTCCGTACTCAGTCTCACGTATAAACGTTACAAAGATCTTAAAGATGCCGAAGGTCGTGCCCGAGATGCTGTAAAGCAGGCGGCACTTGATCGCGTTCGCGCCGACATCGCTTCCATGCGCAGCACGGCAGATCTCGATCATATTACGCCTCTGATCTGGAAAGAACTTACAACCCTGGGTATCCCATTCATTCGATGCGGTGTGTTCATTATGGATGAGAAGGAAAACAAAGTCCACAGTTACTTATCGACGCCGGACGGTCGGGCTATTGCAGCATTTCATACACCCTTTGGAAGTTCTGGAGGCCTGGCGGGAGCCATTGAGAGCTGGCGGCAGCAGCATGTATATGTGACCCACTGGGAAGATAGGGATTTCCAGATTCAGGCAGATATCCTGATTAGCCAGGGATCAATCAAAACACGGGAACAATACCTCAGCACGCTACCCCAGGGAGGATTTCACCTGCATTTCCTGCCGTTTGTTCAAGGTATGCTTTACGTGGGCAGCATCTTGCCACTTCAACAGGATGATCTTCTACTAGTGCAATCGCTGGCAGAAGCTTTCTCGGTCGCCTACGCCCGCTATGAAGACTTTACCAAACTGGAGGATGCCAAGAAGAACATAGAGGTAACGTTGTCTGATCTGAGGGCTGCACAGTCACAACTAATTCAATCCGAAAAGATGGCAAGCCTTGGGGAGCTCACGGCGGGAATAGCACATGAAATCCAAAACCCCTTAAACTTTGTCAACAACTTTTCCGAGGTAAGTAACGAGTTGCTCGAAGAGATGCACGAGGAAATTGAAAAGGGAAATATTGACGGGGCAAAATCCATTGCAAAGGACGTAAAACAAAATCTGGAAAAAATCCTGCATCATGGCAAACGCGCTGATGGCATCGTAAAGGGCATGCTGCAACACAGCCGCACGGGCTCTGGCCAAAGGGAACCTACCGACATTAATTTGCTCTGTGATGAATACTTGCGGCTGGCTTATCATGGTTTGCGCGCTAAAGACAAGTCTTTCAATGCCAAATTCGAAACCAGTTTCGACGAAACGATCGGGAAAACAGAAGTCGTGCCGCAGGATTTGGGCAGGGTAATATTGAACCTGATTAACAACGCATTCTATGCTGTAGCTGAAAAGTCCATCAACGCAAAAGCTTCGGCGGATAAAAGTTATGAACCAGTGGTTTCAGTCAGTACAAAAAATTGCGAAAGCAAAATCCTGATAACTGTTAAAGACAACGGAAACGGCATTCCCGACTCCATTAAGGAAAGAATCTTTCAGCCGTTTTTTACAACAAAGCCCACCGGCCAGGGAACCGGTTTGGGTCTGAGTTTAAGTTACGATATTGTGAAAGCGCACGGCGGAACAATAAGAGTGGTGTCTTCAGACGGAAAACAAACAGAATTAGCTGTAGAGATTCCGGTGAAGTGGATTTGATACATTCTACGTTCTGTGCATGATATGCATATGGTGGTATTTAAGAAACGCTTTTTTTCAAATCTCCTAAATACCTTTATAATCGAAGTAACTATTTTAAAGAAACACTCTGCACATGAAACGCAGCTTACCGATCCTTTTTGCAACGGCCATGTGGCTCCCGGTACACCCACAGAACATGGACGTGCTTCAGGTAGACAAACTCAAACGAGAACTAGCAAACGCAACTGCAGACAGCTCGCGGGCATTACTATTAACGCAACTGGCAGAAGCCTATCGCGACAGAATTTCGGATACCACCCTTTACTACGCGCAAAAAGCGTTAGAGTTATCCGAGCGAATTAACTACCCACGCGGTGAAGCAAAGGCCCTCCTTTCTTTAAGTCATTATTTTTATAATCGGGGCGATCTGCCTAAGGCATTGGAACTGGGGCTTAAAGGACTTGCCCTTGCTAAAAAACTTAACATACGATATGACCAGGCATTTGCCATGATCAGGATCGGTAATGTTTATATGGACCTCGGGGATTATCGTGAAGCACTGAGGTATTTTCATGAAACGAGGAGGTTAACGGAGAATACCGAGGACGCGTTCTTTTACGCTGTAACTTTTTGGCGTACAGCGGACGCCTATATGAATCTGAAGATGACAGACTCAGCGCTTTATGATGTAAAAATCGCAGAAAGCCTGGCCAGAACGATAGGCAATAAAATGATAACTTTTGGCATTGCACCGATATTTGGAGCCGCTTATGCACAAATGGGCAATGATCAGCTAGCGCTCAACTATCTCCACAAAAACAAAGGTGCCCGTGGTTCTCACATTCTTGCTATATTTTATAAAGATCGCGGGTTGTATGATTCAGCAAAATATTATGCACAAAGAGCCTATGATTTTGCGATCAATAACAAGGTGAAACAAACAGAGTTGAATGCAGCAACGCTTCTGTCGTCTTTATACGAAACAACTGATCCAGGTAAGGCATTGCATTTTCAAAAAATCGCCATGGCTGCAAGGGAAAGTCTATACGGCGCAGAAAAAATACTGGCAGCCACATCTGTTGCATATAGGGAAAAAGAACAACAAAATGAAATCCTCATGGCGCAGTTGGAATATCGCAACAAGATCAAAATTTACGCTTCCCTGATGGGATTGGCACTGGTGATTTTTGTAGCGTTATTGTTATTGAGGAACAACAGAAACGAAAGAAAAGCCAATGCCCTGCTACAACATCAGAAGAATGAGATCGCCAAAGCCCTGTCAGAACTCAAGACTACCCAATCCCAGCTAATCCAATCCGAAAAGATGGCATCTCTCGGTGAGCTCACAGCGGGTATTGCTCATGAAATACAAAACCCGCTGAACTTCGTCAATAACTTTTCGGAAGTAAACAACGAACTGATTTCTGAAATGAATGAAGCAATCGAAAAACGAAATTTTGATGAAGTTAAAACGATCGCCAGGGATATTGCGGATAATCAGGAGAAAATAAACCACCACGGCAAGCGAGCCGATGCCATTGTAAAAGGAATGCTGCAACACAGCCGCCAAAACAATGGCGTTAAGGAACCAACCGACATTAATTCATTAACAGATGAATACCTTCGCCTCTCCTACCACGGCCTCCGTGCTAAAGACAAGTCCTTCAATGCCGTTCTAAATACAGACTATGGTGAGGCTGTTGGCACTATTAACGTCCTTCCGCAGGATATTGGCAGAGTAATTCTCAACCTGCTCAATAATGCATTTTATGCCGTTCATGAAAAGAAGAAAAATAGCAACGAGGACTACCAACCAACGGTATCTGTGAGCACAGCAAGAACCGGCGATAAGGTTTTGATTTCTATTAATGACAACGGCAACGGTATTCCGCAAAAAGTATTGGATAAAATTTTTCAACCGTTCTATACCACAAAGCCAACGGGACAAGGAACGGGCTTAGGGCTGTCATTGAGTTATGATATTGTGAAAGCACATGGTGGGGATCTGCAGGTCAAGACAGAAGAAGGCCACGGAAGTGAGTTTATTATTCAATTACGAACTAGTTAAAAAGCATGAAAATCTCTTTAATCGTAATTTCACTATGCTTGCTACCCATATTAGCTGCCGGGCAACAGGAAAACCCACGTTTGACTGGCTTGCTCAGATCTCTTTCCGATGCAACAAGCGATACTTCCCGAATGGAAGTCTATAGTGACCTCGGGTCATACTACTATTATAGTTTTGAGGATCGCGATAGTTCAAATTTTTACCTTGAAAAAGCACTATCTATTGCTGTCCGACTAAATCTAAAATATGACGAAGCCTCCATCTTGATCAAGAAGGGGGTAATCATGATGCAGCAGGAAAACTTTTCAAAGTCATTGGAATTCTATTTAAAAGCGTTAAACATTGCAAAGGACCCCTCTATTGAAAAAAGTATCAGGCATTTGTCGCAGGGACAAAACCCAACGGGTGAACGAATGCTTCTGCTCAGCCACTGCTACGATTTAATCGGCTTGCTTAATGCGTATACCGGAAACTGGACCGTTAACACAAAAAATCAATTGAAAAATTATCGGGAAGCGGAAAAATACGCTAAAGCTGCCGGAGGCGTAAGACAGATTGCGTATATACATTTTCACATGGGTATTGCTTATATGAATGAAGGCAAATTAGATTCAGCACTTTTGTTCATTAACAACGCCATATCAACGTTTTCAGATTTGAAAGATCAGGCAGGATTAGGTCGTGCAATGAAATACCTGGGCGATACCTATCAGAAGATGGGGAATTTCGATTTAGCCGCCAATACAATCGTACAGGCGATAGCGCTTTTAAAAAAGACAAATGATCATCTACACCTGGGCCTGGCCTATATTTCATTTAGTCGTGTATTTACGGATTTAAAAAAGAATGACTCCGCTTTGTATTATGCGAAAGAAAGCCTGAAAATTTTTGAAAAGCTCAAATACCCGGCCTGGAAAAGAGATGCGTATAATCTGCTTACTTCCTGTTTCGATCAGCTGGGCAGAACCGATAGTGCCATCGTGTATTTAAAATTGGCTAAATCACTAAGTGATAGTCTAAGTACAGAAGAGCGAAAAAATCTCCTTGCCTTTCAGGACGTTGTTGTAGATGAGCAGTTAAAGTTGGAAAAACTGGAGAAAGAAAAAATCCAAACAAAGAATAAAATCAGAACATATAGTATGATTGCAGGCCTTGTTTTTCTTTCTCTAATAGGTCTTATTCTTTATCGAAACAACAAAAAAGAAAAAAAAGCCAAAATAGTTTTGGAAAAAACGTTGAAGGAACTAGAATCTACGCAGTCGCAACTCATCCAATCCGAAAAAATGGCTTCGTTAGGTGAACTCACTGCAGGCATTGCCCATGAGATACAAAACCCATTAAACTTCGTCAATAATTTTTCAGAAGTAAATGCTGAGTTGATTGATGAACTTGAGCAAGAAGCGGGCAAAGGAAATCTTGACGAAGTAAAAGCAATTGCAAAAGGTATCAGAGAAAATGAACAAAAGATTGTACATCACGGCAAACGAGCGGATGCTATTGTAAAAGGCATGTTGCAACACAGCCGCACGAGCAGTGGCCAAAAAGCACCAACCGCCCTCAATGCCTTATGCGATGAGTATCTACGCCTCTCCTACCATGGCCTTCGGGCGAAAGAAAAATCCCTGCCTGCCGAAGCTTCAGCGAAGGCAGGATTCAATGCAACCATTGAGACCAGTTTCGATTCCACACTTCCAAGAATCAATGTTGTGCCGCAGGACATTGGTAGGGTTGTTCTTAACCTGATCAATAATGCGTTCTATGCAGTTAATGAGAAGTCCACCTTCGGCGAGGCGGCGGCGGATAAAAGGTACCAGCCTTCTGTTACGGTCAGCACGAAAAACTCCGGTAGTTCAATCTCGATTTCCGTGAAAGACAACGGCAACGGCATTCCAGATTCCATCAAAGAAAAAATCTTTCAACCCTTCTTTACCACCAAGCCAACCGGACAGGGAACGGGGTTAGGATTAAGTTTAAGTTATGATATTGTGAAAGCGCATGGGGGGGAGTTGCAAGTAGAAACAATGGAAGGTGAAGGGACGGAGTTTATCATTCAGTTACCTGCTTAATAAAAATGAAAAAGATAGTTCTGTTTTCAGTATGTTTCTTACTTACCAGCACCATTTGTTTCTCACAGAAATCCAGTCCTGATAGTCTGCGGTTGTTAATAAGTAAAACCCAAAATGATACTCTAAAATTTCAGTTATATGAGCACCTCTACGATTTTTACTCAGATAAACAACTGGACTCAGCCTTGTATTATGCAACAAAACGGGTTCAATTAATACAGCAATATAACCAACCGCTTGCCGAAGCGTATGCCCTGGATAATCAGGGTTATTACTTATATCGACAGGGCAATTATTCTGCAGCCATGAAATGTTTTCTGAAAGCAATTAAAATTTCAGAAGATCCAAAAAATGAAAAAAGAATTGCTTTTTTACCCTTGGACACAGATGTGGTAAAATACAGATTGAGAAACCTTACTATCGCTCATTTGGACATGGGGCATATTATGGGAGAAACAGGTAATAAGGAACAGCAACTCGTTCAGTATCGACAGGCAGAAAAGCTTGCTGAGCTAAATAAAGACACCGCCTTTAATATTACTATCAAAGAGAGCATTGCAGCAATCGCTTTGGACAATAACGATTTTGATGCTGCTTTTGATATCATCAATAATATTAAACATCTATTGTCTGGCTACAATGATAAAGACAAAATTGAATTAAGAATTATAACGTATGCTGAGGGCAATGCATGGCTTTTAAAAGGCGATATCGAAAAAGCAAAGGAAAAGTTTTATAACGCGTTGCAACTGGTGGGCACTACAATCGATCTTGACACAAGGGTAAGAATATATTTTTCTCTAACCGATTTATATCTCCTTCAAAATCAAAAAGACTCCAGCATGTTATATGCGACCATGTCCATAAATGGCCTCAAGGATCTCGGATACCGCTACTCTCCAGGAAACAGAAATACCATCAGCAGAGCGTATGAAAATTTGTACAAAGCATATATGCTGAATAATGAGCCTGATAGTGTATTGAAATATCTTCAATTTACGCTGTCTGCAAAAGATAGTCTTAATAAAGCAAGATTTGATAACCTGGCAAAATTCCAGTCGCTCACATTGGAAGAACAGTTTCGCCTTCAGAAACTGGAACAAGAAAGGGTAAATACTAAAAACAGGTTCAGAACATATTCATTTCTTTCGGGGTTGGTTGTTTTATTGGTGATAGGTTCTATTCTTTACCGCAACAACCGGCAAAAACAAAATGCCAATAAAGTTCTAGAAGCGACTCTTAGCAATTTAAAATCAACCCAATCCCAACTAATCCAATCCGAAAAGATGGCGAGCCTTGGTGAACTTACTGCAGGCATCGCCCATGAAATTCAAAACCCGCTGAATTTCGTCAATAATTTTTCGGAGGTAAACGAAGAACTGCTCGAGGAAATGAAGGATGAACTGCGAAACGGAAAAATTGATAATGCCCTCGCCCTGGCGGATAACGTCCTGGAGAATCAGAAAAAAATAAATCATCACGACAAACGCGCCGATGGAATCGTGAAAGGAATGCTCCAACACTCGCGAAGCAACAGCGGAGTGAAAGAACCAACCGACATCAATGTACTGGCTGATGAATACCTGAGATTGGCCTACCACGGCTTTCGCACAAAGGACAAATCCCTGCCTGCCGAAGCTTCAGCGAAGGCAGGATTCAATGCGAAGTTCGAAACCAGCTTCGATGAGGACATTGGAAAAATTGAAGTCGTGCCGCAGGATTTGGGCAGGGTAATACTGAATCTGATTAACAATGCATTCTATGCGGTGACAGAAAAGAAAAAACTGGCGCCTGAGGGTTATGAACCTTCGGTTATGGTAAATACAAAAAGATCAGCTGGCTCAGTTTTGATTTCTGTAAAAGACAATGGTAATGGTATCCCGCAAAAAGTGCTTGATAAAATTTTTCAACCTTTCTTTACGACCAAACCAACCGGACAGGCAACTGGGTTGGGGCTCTCTTTAAGTTATGATATTGTGAAGGCGCATGGAGGTGAGTTAACAGTGGAGACAAAAGAAGGTGTAGGAAGTGAATTTATTATCCAACTGCCAGTACTCTAAAAATTGAAATCCGTGAAATCCTTTAATCCGTTTAAATCCGTGATTCAGACTATTTATGCTATTTCGTTGGCACATGATGGGGAGTTAACGGTGGAAACAAAAGAGGGTGAAGAATTTGAATTCTTGATCGGCATACTAGAAAGAATACCAAGGTCGATCCTTTGGTATTATTTGAGTCAATTTTATGAAGTAAAATGCGTAACATATTAACGATCTGTTCTATATTGAATAAATCCTTGAAATCCTTTAATCTAAGTAAATCCACAATTCAGACGGCGTATCACATTGCAAAAGCACAGTATGGTGATATGGGCATTGAAAATGCGGGGAAGGGGAACGGGTCTATTATAAAATATCATATAGATAACAATAGCCCACAGGCAAACGTCCTCGACATGGTTGAAGAAGCTGGTGCATGGAGGAGTATTGAAACCTCAGAAGAAAGGCAGAACGGTATACCAGACTAACTACATATTTTGAAAACTCAAGGTGTGTGTATTATAATAGAAACTTTAGAAGGCACAGGTTCCACGTTTCGATTAAGTACAACCTCGAAAATTCAAACCGCATGAAAACTAAAATTATCGGTGCATTATTCTGCTGTTTGAGTATCACTGGCTTCAGTCAATCAGCAGCCTTTCAAGCGTATCAAGACAGCCTGAGAACAGTTTTTAACACCAGCAAAGATATTAGTACAAAGATTAAGGCAGGGCATGACCTTGCTGCAAGATATACCTATTCTCACCCCGACTCGACCATATTTTATGCCGAGCAAACGGTCGCCCTGGCAAAGGCTAACAAGATGCTCGACGAGCAAATATGGGGTATGGCTATAATGGGAGAAGGATACATGAATAAGGCCAATTTGCCTAAAACACTGGAGTTGTCACTTGACGTTTTAGACTTAACCCGTGACACAGGTAAAAGGAATATTACTCTGGGTCCAACCTATTACAATTTTTCGGATTTATACTTTCAGATCGGTGATCTTCAAAAAGCCCGCTTGTATGCTATGGCTTCGATCAACGACCCAAGACTGGAAAAGGAAGAGCTCAGTAAGGCGTATGGATATTTTCTACTTTCTCAGGTATTGGAGAAGGAGAAGAAACCAGACTCTGCCATGTATTATCTGAACCTCTCCTTTGAGGAATTTAATATTCATAATGATACTTTTTTCAGGAGTGTCTATGGGCAGGATGCCTGGCCTGGCCTCTATAATCTTCGTGCAAAAATCAATTTGCAATTAAATAAACCCGAAGAAGCACTACAGGATCTGAACAAAGTTCTTACAGCATCGAGACTTGGAGATGAACCCTTTCACTGGGCTAATGCATATAATGACATCGCCCTTTTTTATCAGAAGTACAATCAACCAGATTCCAGTATTCATTATGCACTAAAAGCATTGGACGAATCTGCCAAAATTTCGTATAACCGGGCTAAGGTTTTGTCGCTGGATATATTGTCTGAAGTGTACGAGTCAAAAGACCCTGCTAAAGCGCTGGACTATTATAAGCTTGCCAATGTTGCCAGAAACAACCTATTCGGATCGGGAAATGTTCAAATCCTGCGCGAAATGGTGGCTAACCAGGAGAAAAAAGCAAAAGAACAGGCTGCCATCCAAAAACAATCACGAAATAATTTGCTACAATCTTTATTGCTCTTTGGTTTATTATCTGCCTTAATCATCGCTTATATTTTATTCCGAAACAATAAGTCAAAGATTAAGGCGAATAAAGCTTTACACCGTCAAAAAATCGAAATTGAAAATACGCTTAACAAACTCAAATCCACTCAATCCCAACTCATCCAATCAGAAAAAATGGCAAGCCTCGGAGAACTCACCGCAGGCATTGCCCACGAAATTCAAAACCCATTAAACTTTGTTAATAATTTTTCGGAAGTAAATACAGAATTAATTGACGAAGCAAATCAAGAAATTGACAAGGGTAATACTTCAGGAGTAAAAGAGATTCTAAAAGATATAAAGGAAAACGAATCTAAAATCAACCACCATGGTAAACGTGCCGATGCCATTGTAAAAGGTATGCTGCAACACAGTCGCAGTAGTAGTGGTGTAAAAGAACAAACAAACATCAATGCATTAGCCGATGAATATTTGAGATTAGCGTATCATGGATTACGTGCGAAAGACAAATCGTTTAACGCCACAATGAAAACTGATTTTGATGAAACGATTAGTAAAATCAATATCATACCACAAGACATTGGAAGGGTTATTCTTAATTTAATCACGAATGCTTTTTATGTTGTTAGTGAAAAAAGGAAACAACATCCCGATAGCCTGCCTACGGTAAAGACAGGTTATGAACCAACGGTTTCAGTAAGTACAAAAAGAATTGGCAACAGTATTCTAATTTCAATCAAAGACAACGGTAACGGCATCCCACAAAAAGTAGTGGATAAAATATTCCAGCCGTTCTTTACGACTAAGCCAGCCGGACAAGGTACAGGCCTGGGGTTATCGTTGAGTTATGATATTGTAAAAGCGCATGGTGGTGAGATGAAGGTTGAAACAAAGGAAGATGAAGGAAGCGAGTTTAGTATTCTATTACCTATTGCCTGAGTAACAGTTCCATTTTTATTTTTCCCGGAATCAACCTGGAGCTATTCCACTTTCATTCCATTTCTTTTTCCTATATTTAGCGATACCGGTCATTACCAATTACCTGAACTGAAAAGCCTTACACTACTATGATAAAAAATTCTGGGGTACCACTCAGGCTTTTTCAATTAGCCCCCGCTGTCGTCTTAAGAACACGCCTTCTTCTGATCTTCCTATCCCTGGCTATTTGTACCAAAGCACAAGAGAATAAAGGACTCCCGTTTATCACCAATTACCGCTACCAGGACTACAATGCCGACGGTGTGAACTGGTGGGCAGCGGAAGATGACAACGGTGTCATGTATTTTGCCAATAACTCCGGTATTCTCATCTATGATGGACAGCATTGGGAAGTAGTTGTTCCCGATGGAAATATAGAAACACGGTCGTTGGCGAAAGGCTCTGATGGAACGATATACGTAGGCACGGTGGGTGATATAGGTTACCTCAAACCGGACAAAACAGGAAAGCTGAAGTTTATCTCTCTCAAGGATCAGCTTCCGGAAAAATACCGCCAGTTTGGAGAAGTATGGGAGTGTTCGAGATTGGGAGATAATATATTCTTCCGCACGAATAAATATCTGTTCCACTGGACTGATAATAAATTCAAGGTTCTTGAGAGTAGTGACGATTTCCATGTCGGTGCCGTGGTTCATGGTCAGTATTATGTCAGAATCTGGAACCGCGGACTGACAACTTTAAAAGCAGACAGTTTTCACCTGGTTCCGGCGGGGGAGCAATTTGCTAACGAGCGCATCTATGTTATGCTGCCCTATGATGAGCAGCGTATACTCATTGGAACCCGTCGCCTTGGACTCTTTATTTATGATGGCAAACAATTCACACCCTTTAAGACCGAAGCCGACCCCTATATAGTGAATACAAGCCTTTACGGAGGTGTCGTTTTGCCTAATGGTAATTTTGCGCTGAATTCCTTCAATGATGGAATGGTTATCATTGACCCTAAAGGAAATCTAGTACAGAGAATTGATAAAGCCGTTGGGCTTCAGGACAACTCCGTTGACTATCTTTTTGTCGACAGCAAGGGTACCCTCTGGATGCCATTGTTTAATGGCATTGCAAAGCTTGACCTCCGCTCTTCATTGAGCTTCTATGACGAATCCACCGGACTACCCGCAAAGACTGTTTATGGACTTGGTTATTACAAAAACACGCTGTATGCGGGCACAAACAACGGTGTGTTTATGCGCAACAATGCTACGAACCGTTTTGAGAAAGTAGCAGGAACCAGTGGCCAGATCGGTTCATTCCTCCTTAATAAGGACGATTTCCTCGTTGGCGCTGCTGAAAATGGGCTGATGAAAATTGTCGGATCACGAGCCTATTCAGTGATTCCGGGTAACAATTATGATTTTCACGTGGCGCAACTGGTTCAGTCAAAGATCGACAGCACGCTGTTCTATGTTATTCTACGAGAGGGAATTGCACTGGTACGATATCATGCAAACGCCCGGGATGACAGCCAGTATACGGTGGAGTCCATTAACAAGGATCTGAAGGCACAACTCTCAGGCCTGGTGGAAAGCAAGGATGGCACTATTTGGATAGCCGATGGCAGAACGGGTGGAATACTGACGTTAACCCCGGATTGGTCCCAACCGAAAATTGACCTCGAGAGAATTCCCATCAAGGTTTACGGTAAGTCAGACGGGCTGCCCAGGAGAACGGTCTATCTCATCATTGATGACAAAGGGGAGAAACTATTCGCATCGGAACGGGATTCTATTTTCAGGTTCGATGAAGCAACGCATCGATTTGCCAGGGACACATCCAGCATACTTAGTAAATATTTCGTCAACGGCGCAGATGGTACGCCAGGATTTGTGACCGACAATTTAAACAGGCAATGGGCAAATCTTGGCAGCGGTATTATTGTCAAGATACGTGACGAAGGAGGCAATGAAAAAATCGTGAGTGCGCCATTCAGAGAGCTTAGGAAAAACTATCCTGTGTGGAATATATTTCACACGTCTGACAAGAAGGGTCAGCCTGTTCTTTGGTTTTCGGGCAGAGAAGGTATCATCCGGTACGATGGAAACCTGGATGAATCAACGAATGCAAAATTCAGCTCTATCATTCGAAATATTACCCTCAATGAAGATTCCGTATTTTTTTCCGGCTTCGAAGTGCCGGAGACAAAACCCTCTTTCGCTAAAGGCTGGAATTCAGTTCGTATCCAGTTTGCCGCGCCATTTTTCAAACTTGAAAATGAAACCCTGTTTTCTACCTATTTGGAAAACAGGGACAACAGCTGGTCTGAGTGGAGTACACAGGATTTCAGGGAGTTTGGAAATCTTCCCCCAGGAAAATATACCTTTCGCGTAAAAGCCAAAAATATTTATGACGTAGAAAGTACCGAAGCCAGATTTTCATTTTCAATACTTCCTCCCTGGTATGCGACATGGTGGGCTTACCTGTTGTACGCCGGAATCGCCGCCGCCGCCATTTACACTATTGTGAAGTGGCGAACACGCCAGTTGCAGGAAAAACATCGTGAACTTGAAAAACTTGTCGAAAGCAGAACCGGTGAACTTAAACTGCGGGCAGAGGAACTTGCCGTCATCAACAGCGTACAGGAAGGTCTGGTGAAAGAACTGGATTCCAAGGCTATTTATGTTTTCGTCGGGGATCGTATCTGCCAGTTGTTTGATACACAAACGGTAATTATCAGAACCTTTGACCGCCAAACCACGACGGAGTATTGGCAGTACGCCATCGAAAAAGGCGAGCGGGTATTTTGTGAACCCCAGCCCATGATTTGGGCAAACCAAAAGCTACTGGAGACCAGGAGACCGGTACTGATCAACGAAAATTACGTTGCTATTGCAAAGCAATACGGAAGTACAGGAGTGAGCGTTGGGCTCCCCCCCCGGTCAGCCTTGTTTGTCCCCATGATTGTAGGCGATGAGGTACGAGGTTCTGTCAGCCTACAGAACATTGAAAAAGAGCATGCCTTCACGGAAACCGATCAGCGGCTACTTACTACACTTACCAACAGCATGAGCGTTGCACTGGAGAACGCCCGCCTTTTTGATGAATCCAACAGACTGCTCGCCGATGCGAAACAACGGGCCAAGGAGTTAGGTACCGTGAATAATATCAGCCAGGCACTTACTTCTCAATTGAACCTGGATGACCTGATAAACCTGGTTGGGGAACAAATGAAACAGTTGTTTCGCGCCAATATTGTTTACCTGGCGATCCTCGACAATAAAACAAGAACAATTAATTTCCCCTATCAGTATGGTGATGATATGGAACCCCTCCTTCTGGGGGAAGGACTGACTTCCAAAATAATTACAACAGGTAAACCGCTCCTGATTAACAAGGATCTCGATGAATTAAGAGTTCAACTAGGCGTACAAAAGATCGGTGTACCCGCAGCTTCATACCTTGGTGTACCCATACCAGTAGGTGATGAAGTCATTGGTGTTCTCAGCGTGCAAAGCACCGAACATGAAAACCGATTTAACGAAGATGACCTTCGGCTGCTCTCCACGATTGCCGCCTCGGTGGGGATAGCGCTTCGAAAAGCAAAACTTTTCGAAGAAGTAAAAGTGGCAAAGCTTGAAGCGGAAGCAGCCCGCAAGAATGCGGAGCGCGCCAATGAAGCAAAAAGTTCGTTCCTGTCCACCGTCAGTCATGAGTTACGAACACCCTTGACTTCCGTTCTGGGTTTTGCCAAGATTATTAAAAAGCGGCTTGAAGAAAAAATATTCCCGGTAGTTAGTAAGGAAGATCCGAAAATCGAAAAAGTAATCAAGCAGATATCCGATAACCTGGATGTAGTAGTTTCCGAAGGCGAACGGTTAACACATCTTATCAATGATGTATTGGATCTGGCAAAGATTGAGGCGGGTAAGATGGAATGGAATATGGAAACGGTATCCATGACGGAAATGGCTGAGCGGGCTATCGCCGCTACCACGTCACTGTTTGAGCACAATGGCCTCACCCTTGAAAAGCGCATACAAAACGATATTCCTGACATTTCCGGTGATGGCGATAAGCTGATACAGGTTATGGTAAATCTTATTTCCAACGCTGTAAAGTTTACACCAAAGGGGAAAGTAACGTGCAGCATCTACAAAAAGGCAGACGAAGTGGTTGTAAGCATATCCGATACCGGCATTGGAATCGCCCCCGAAGACCATGCCGCCGTATTCGAACAATTCAAACAGGTAGGTGATACGTTAACCGATAAACCAAAGGGCACCGGCCTGGGACTTCCCATTTGTATGGAAATCATTCAGCATCATGGCGGTCGGATCTGGCTGGAAAGTGAACTGGGTAAAGGCAGTACGTTCCTGTTTGCATTGCCCATTCCAAAAACAGTCGAGCCCAGGCCGATGCACCTGAATGACCTCGTGACGCAACTGAAAGCGCAGGTGGCGAACTCTCATCTGAACGCCCCGGATAAAGCAGGAAGTTTGCTAATCGTGGACGACGATGATTCTATCCGTTCCTTGTTACAACAGGAGTTAACCGAGGCAGGGTATTTTGTAGAGGAAGCACGAAATGGAAAGGAAGCGTTGGTCCGTGCCCGTGCTAACCGTCCCGACCTGATCATACTCGATATCCTGATGCCGGAGATGAATGGATTTGATGTCGCCGCTGTCCTGAAGAATGACCCACAGACGATGGACATACCTATTATTGTGCTTTCCGTGGTACAAGATAAGACCAGAGGATACCGAATTGGTGTCGACAGATACCTTACCAAGCCTATCGATACCGGATTACTTTTTAATGAGATCGGAAATTTACTGGAGCAGGGCAAGTCAAAGAAAAAAGTAATGGTGGTGGATGAAGATACAGCGACCGTAAACACGCTAACCGAAGTGCTTAAGGCAAAAGGATACACCGTTCTGGAATCAGATGGAAACGGTTTGGTAGAAACCGCTATCGATAACCAGCCGGATATAATTGTTATAAACTCGGCTTTGTCAGGTAAACACGATATCGTAAAAACACTTCGGTTCGAAAAAGGGCTGGAGAATGTTTTGTTTTTTGTTTATGAATAGGAGTTAAATTTTGACTAATCATATTTTGCCAACTTGCAACGTATCTATGAATCTCAAATATTCCGTATCTTATTTTGATAGGTCAGTTCATCCGAATTTTGTTTGGTCTCATTTCATCGCCCCCCTCAAGGGCCGGGGAGGCCCCGCATGTTCCATCAGGCCTGTCTGCCGACAGGTAGATCTGCGCCCAATCCTCACATGCCAATGCCAGGCCGAAGATTGGCCGAGGCCCTGCTGAAACATGCTGGAAGGTTGTGTATGCATGTGCCAGTGTATGGATTATACACAATTACAATACTGATTTCACTTATAGGTTGACTAAATAAGACTAATCGATAGAAATGGAAAAGAAAATTTTGATTGTTGATGATGAAGCACACATCCGTATGCTGATTGAACAAACCCTTGAGGATCTCGAAGATGATGGTGTAGAATTTTTTTCAGCCGACAATGGTCAAACAGCACTGGAACTTATTCAGTCCGAGAAGCCCAACCTTGTTTTCCTGGATGTGATGATGCCTAAAATGAATGGTATGGATGTCTGCCGCAAAGTAAAACAGGAACTCGGACTGGGAGATGTGTTTATCGTATTGCTTACAGCAAAAGGACAGGAACTGGACAGGCAGAAAGGACAGGAAGTGGGAGCCAATGTATACATGACCAAACCCTTTGATCCGGAGGTAATTCTGAAGAAAGCAAAAGAAGTGCTGGGGCTTAACTAGGGTTACTTGATATCCCGTTTAGACTAAGCATCTGATTTTTTATAGTTGCCCCTTTGTATATATGGCTAGACTGAGCTTAAAAAATATTGTAGGAAAAAACCAGCCACTTCACGCCATCGTTGAGGGTTTGATTTTGCAATCGAATTCACCAGTCTGGATCGAAGAAGCAAATGGAAAATTGTTGCTGGGTAATACCGGAGAGCATCCGGAAATTGCCTTTCCGGTCTTCATGCAAGATGAAATACTGGGTTGGGTGAAGGGTGATGAACAAGGAAGAACAATAGCCGAACTGTTAAATGAGTTAGTTGAAAAGGATGTAGAGAAAAAAAAGTTGGGCGGAGAAGTACTTAATCTTTACCAGCAAATTAACGTCATCTTCAATTTTACTGAAACCTTAACGCAGACCATAGAGCCAGACGTCATCGCACGGCTAACCCTGGAACAGGCAGTTCGTTCTATCGCCTCCCATAGTGGTATCATCGTTTTGTGGGACGATCGCAGTAATGCCTTACACATACCTGCAATTTCGGGTGATGCATTGTTCAGTGAAGAAAATATCCGCAGAAATGCGTCCCTTCTTCTAAAAATAGGCCTTACCGGGCAATCTGAAATTGTCACAGATATTTCGCCGCTGAAAGAGAAAGGAATTGTGAGTGACAGTACCCAGGCTGTTATTTATGCGGCGATGAAGGTAAAGCACCGAATAATGGGTGCCATAATTCTGGCCGGGAAAGAGACTGATCAATTTTCGGCAGCGCATCTTAAATTATTAGTCACGCTGGCGTTGCAATCTTCCGGTGCTATCGAAAGCGCCTTGTTGTATGAGAAGAATATCCAGGAAGCCAGGGAGCGGGAGGAAGCTATTCTTAGGATACACGAAGTGACCAAGAAATTTGTTCCGAATGAATTTATACGTTCCCTCGGAAAGGAGAAACTCACCGACGTAAAACTCGGCGATCAGGTAGAAAAAATTGTAACTGTGCTTTTTACGGACATCCGGGATTTTACCACGTTATCGGAAAAAATGACACCGGAAGAAAACTTCCGTTTTGTATCTTCTTTTAATTCCCAGCTGGGACCCATTATACGATCAAACAATGGGTTCATTAACCAATACCTTGGCGATTCCATCATGGCCATTTTTCCGGACAACGCCAGTGATGCCATACGTGCTGCGATCGCGATGCAAAAGGCTGTACAGGAATTAAACCTTATCAGGAATGAAAAAGGACTTCTTCCTATTCAGGCTGGTATCGGCATGCATACCGGTCCGTTGATCATGGGTATTACCGGCGATGAACAAAGATTGGATGCAGCAACTATCTCTGATACCGTAAATACTGCGGCGAGAATAGAGAGTCTCACCAAATATTATAAAGCACCGCTCCTTCTGAGCGAAGAAACAATTAGTCAGATTGAAGGGGAACATCCTTTCAATATCCGATTGCTGGGCAGCGTCAAACTAAAAGGCAAGTTCAAACTACTCAATATTATAGAATGTTTTGACGGGCATGATCGGGATGAGTTTGATAAAAAAGCGCGCACCTTACCACTCTTTAATCAGGGTATGGAATTCTACCTCAATCAGCAATTTGAAGAAGCCGTCCAGGTATTTAAATCAGTATTGGCAATTAATCCCGGCGATCAAACGGCAAATTATTTCATGGATAAAGCGATGATCTATCAGCGTGAGAATGTCCCCGAAAACTGGACGGGTGCGGAGGAGATGTTGAACAAATAACGTTGTTCATAGTCTTCAACGTGTCTTACACTGCAGGGCATTTTGAACGAGCAAGCCCCAACCATATCAGTAGGCAGACACAAACCTGGTGAGAAAATTGCAATCTTTTTGACGGGACCACGGCGACCGGTACCCTGCAAAGTTATTCATTGACTCCCTGTATCCGGGGATGCATTTGCCCGAAGGGAGTGCCTATGGAAAAAATCCGATTAAACCAACCCAAGGCTATCAGGATTGAAAAAATATTTCCTATCTTCCCTTAGCACAGTTCGTTCCCTCAAAAACCTTCCCGCAAGAATAGCATCAGCAAAGGACTCCCCGGATCAAGGCCCCTGTTGCCCCCCATGTCAATGATGCCCGTCCAACACATGACGAACAATGAACTCAAGGCAGTATTTGCCTATTTGAAAACAATTAAACCTGTTAAGAATATCTCCGTCCAGCCAACACCTCCGGCATTAGCCAGGAAATAATACTCAACCTTGGCATCTTAGAAATAATCAACCCTTGCCAGCCAGTTACTTGGTTCAAGGGTATGATTCAATCCAATTTTCTGATGTGGTGAAAACGCGTAGTGGAGCCACAGTTTATAGCTATAAACGGTAAGCATCTGTTGCCTATTTTCAGAACCACGCCGTACTCCCGGATACTCAGGAATGAGTATATTGTTATGAATTACGATCTGTGTGAAAACCATCTTTTTTTCAATACTCATCATTGCAGGGTTTGTCTTCTCACTTTCTGCGCAAAGTCGGGAGACGGATAGTCTGAAACAGTTGCTTAGGACGCAGTCTGAAGATTCCACCCGCCTCAATCTACTGTTGGAACTAGCCTTTACCTACTATTTTTCCAAACCGGATAGCTGCCTCACTTTTGCAGAAGAGGCGCTAAGCCTTGCCCGGAAACTGCGGAGACCTACCGCACAACTTGAAGCCCTGAACAGAGCGGGCGAATCATTGCGCTTCCTTGGCGATTACCCCAGGTCGCTTAAAATGCAGATGGAGGCGCTTGAATTGAACCGGAAGATGAAAGACATTATTGGTGAGGCTAAAACGCTTAGTTTTATAGGGGTTACCTATACCGATTTCAGAGAGTATCGCGTTGGAATCCGATACCTGCGACCAGCCAAGGAGTTGAGTAGACAGTCATCTGATAAAATAATGGAAACTTTTGCATTAACCGGACTTGGCAATGCTTACGACTTACTGAACATGCCTGATTCTGCACTGTATTTTCAGCGGCTTGCACTGAATACTTTTTCAGGGTTGAAACACGGCCCTCTGAGATCGCTCATATTAATGCGTTTTGGCAATTCCTTTTCCAGTCTGGGCTTAAGAGATTCGGCGATGGTGTATTATCACAAGGCACTTCG
The DNA here is from genome assembly GCA_041737945.1 of Chryseolinea sp. Classification (GTDB taxonomy): domain Bacteria; phylum Bacteroidota; class Bacteroidia; order Cytophagales; family Cyclobacteriaceae; genus Chryseolinea. The sequence continues at coordinate 62,560 of JBGSQQ010000002.1, read as the reverse complement.
AAATGCGATTGATGTCAACGATAAGGTGAACGATTCCAAAATCCAGGCGAAAATAGCAGGGCTGTATGAATCCTCCGGAGAATATGACTCAAGCCTGTATTATGCGCGTCAATCTGTTAAAAACGGTCAACAATCCGCGCAGCCCTTACAAGTACTTGAAGCCAGTAATTTGCTGGTAAAACTATTCCGGCAAACTAAGCATGCAGACAGCGCCTTTTTCTACCTGGATGTAGCAACCCGAACGGCTGACCACCTTTACGGCCCGCAGAAAGTGAAGGAACTCCAGCTTTTGATGCTGGAAGAACAGAAGCGGCAGCAAGATGCCATCCGGGAACAGGAACGGTTCAAAAACCGGATTAAGTATATCTCTGTGTTGTCAGCAGCGGGTGTACTTTCCATGCTGGCAGTTATTCTTTTGATAAATAACCGGCGAAAACAAAAAGCTAACAACCTGCTTAACCAGCAAAAAAGTAAAATTGAGGAGACACTTGCTGCCCTGAAATCTGCTCAAGCACAATTAATTCAATCTGAAAAAATGGCATCCCTTGGTGAACTCACGGCCGGTATTGCCCATGAAATTCAAAACCCCATGAACTTCGTCAATAATTTTTCAGAAGTGAATAAAGAGTTGCTCATCGAGATGAAGGATGAAATGGAGAAGGGGAATATGGGTAATGCAAGAGCCCTTGCCAATGATGCAATTGAAAATCAGGAGAAAATCAACCACCACGGCAAACGAGCCGACGCCATTATCAAGGGAATGCTTCAACACAGTCGAAGTGGCAGCGGCGTGAAAGAACCAACGGATATTAATGCTCTGGCGGATGAATACTTACGCCTGGCTTATCATGGTCTCCGGGCAAAGGACAAGTCCTTCAATGCCCTGATGGAAACCAACTTTGACGAAACGATTGGAACCGTAAACATCATCCCGCAGGATATCGGACGAGCTGTTCTCAATTTGATCACCAATGCATTTTATGCAGTAAGCGATAAAAAAAAGAAACAACCCGAAGGCCAAACCTCATATCAACCCACTGTTACAATAATTACAAAAAGAACTGGTGATAAGGTATTGATCTCGGTGAAGGACAATGGCAACGGCATCCCTCAGAAAGTAATAGATAAAATATTTCAGCCCTTCTTTACCACTAAACCTACCGGTGAGGGCACCGGGCTCGGCTTGTCACTAAGCTATGACATCATCAACGCCCACGGCGGCGAGCTAAGTGTAACCACCAGAGAGGGCGAAGGCTCTGAGTTCATTATTCAGTTACCAGCGGTCTTACGCCAGCCTCCAGGAATTCCACCCACTTTTGAATAAGCCTCTCTAATAATACCGGCCCATTAATGGATGTTCTACAATCGCTCGCTTAAGCTCAAGTAAATCAACTGACCCCTGGTAGCTATAAACCACTTTGCCGCCTGGCTCAAGTAAAAGGGTATACGGCAATGCACCGTTCCAATTCGGGTCAACAGCTTCAATAAGTTTGTATTTATCCGCCCCGTCATAAATGAAATTCTGGACTGGTGAGTGCGTCTTTTCAAGAAACTTCTGTGCCCGGTCTATGTGCTCAGGATTATCGGCAGAAAGTGAAACAAATTCAAAGCTTCTCTGACCATACCAACGTTGAAGCTCTACTAAATCAGGATACTCGATAATACACGGCGCACACCAGGTTGCCCATATATTGATAAGTCTGAGTTTATCAGTGGGATTTTTTACTAATTCCTTTATTCCACTCTCATTAAGTTTAGAAATAGGTGAAGGTTTTGCATTCCATTTCTCCTCCACCTGTTTGCCGTACTCACTTTTCCACGCCCACTTCGTCGTACATCCAAATACTTTGTTCACAGGAGTTTCAACGGGTTTACCCGCCAACACGGCATCTACAGCGGCACGCAAATCTTCTGAGTTAGCAGCACCTGGTTTTTCAATACCATCAATTCGTCCATTATATTGCAGCTTGCGGTCTTTATCAAATACAAAAGCATGTGGTGTGGCGATGGGTCCATACGCAATAGCTACTGACTGCGTGTCTCCATCGTATAAATAGGGGAAGTTATACTTCATATGATCAGACCTGATTTTCATTTCTTCAAACGAATCATTCAGATCGGTATAACCGCACTCTTCGGGAAGAAGTCCCATAGCGCTGTTGGGCATGATGGCAACCATCGCGACGCTTTTTCCTTTATAATCATTGGTAAAACTAATCATCCGGTCTTCATAGGCCTGCGCTGTGGGGCAATGATTACAGTGAAAAATAATTACCAGGACGTCGGAATCGTTAAAGTCGCTGAGCGAAACATATTTTCCATCGACATCAGGCAAACGAAAATCAGGTGCAGTTTGACCGATCTCGAGCGTTTTTACATCCTGCTTGGGTACGTTAATCGGACGCGCAACAAACGGTGAATCGACAGCCGTCGTAGAAGCTTCTGTTGATTCAGAACCTTGTTTACACGAATTGCCTGTAATCAATACTCCAAAGAGGAAGATGGTAGACCAACGATTAATTTTCATATAGATTATTTTATATTTTAACAGCCGCATTTAACTAATCGTGCTTCGTCAACTTTTCCCATAAACAAAATCATATTTGCTCCATGCACCCCATGGCACGTGCTCACACAACCCTCCAGCATGTTTCAGCCGGGCCTCATCCGCCAGCCGGCGGACCTGGAGAGGGGCGATGAAATGAGACCAAACAAAGTTCCGATGAACTGTTCTATCAAAATTAGATATGGAATATTTCAGCATAGATGGTACGTTCACAAAAAATCAACAATCAAGTGTTGCCAATATTTTACTAAATCTATACCCAGACTTTCATCTTTCATAAAAAATTATTTAAGCCATCATTTTGTGCTTTGTTCGGTACTGCGGCAGTATAGTGACCGTAAAAATGCAGTGAATGGGCCAAATGGAATGCTTTGGGCCCGATCCGTCGATTGCAATAGTCCAAGTCGAGGAATTGGTGCAGATTCCGGACTGCTCTTTTGCTGCCAAAGATGAGATCCATTATACAAATACCGGCCTAAAATGTCAATTATCAGGAGTCTATTTATACCTGGTTTCTGGCTCGAGAGAGGGAGCAAAAAAGAATTAATTGTAGTACTTTAGGCAAGTCAACAAAACAACCATATGAAGATTCTGGTAGTAGACGATGAACGGGACATCCAAACCCTGTTTGAACAACGTTTCAGAAAAGAAATCAGAGAAAACCTATTAGAATTTGTGTTTGCCTTTTCAGGTGAAGATGCTTTGATTTATCTTAACCAGCATGAACATGAAGCGGTATTGATATTATCAGATATAAATATGCCGGGCATGAGCGGCCTCGAGTTACTGGATCAAATAAAACAGAAATATAAGAAGCCCCCTCCGATCGTGATGATGATAACGGCTTATGGCGACCAGGAAAACCTGGCTATGGCCAAGAGGTTGGGGGCAGATGATTTTTTAACAAAGCCCGTTGACTTTAGTCTGTTAAAAGAAAAACTCAAAATAAACATCTGATGACAAAGATATTGGTGGCAGATGATGAGTCTGACCTCGAAATTCTTATAAAGCAGAAATTCCGACAAAAAATCAGGGAGCAGCACTACGAGTTTATTTTTGCTGCTAACGGAGCGGATGCATTGGCCAAAATTCAATTACACCCTGATATTGAAATTGTACTGAGCGATATCAACATGCCCGAAATGGACGGCCTTACGTTGCTTAGCCGACTAAGTGAAACCAGCCCGCTTATCAAGTCTGTTATTATCTCTGCCTATGGAGATATGGACAACATCCGGACCGCGATGAATCGTGGTGCCTTTGATTTTATAACCAAGCCCATCAATTTTGAAGACCTGTCGCTGACGATGGAGAAAACCATCAAACAGGTAACCCAGATCCGTGAGACGCTTAAAGCCATCAAGGAAAATAATATCATGAAGATGTATGTCGATGAAACGGTCCTCAATTTTATGGGAAGCCGGGAATATGAATCGTCGCTTATGTTAAATGAAACGGTGGATGCTACGGTAGCCTTTATCGATATCTGTGGCTTTACCGCCATTAGTGAAAATGAATCCCCCGACGTGGTCGTAGGACTGTTGAACAATTATTTTGATGTCATGGTAAAAGAGATCATCGCCCAGGGAGGATACATCGACAAATTTATCGGCGATGCTATACTGGCCGTATTCCGTGGCAACTACCACCTGGACCGCGCCATTGACGCCTGTCTGGCTGTAAAGGCTCAAATTGAAAAGTTGCCCACCCTGGCTGGCAATTCGTTTAAGCCAGATGTCTCCATTGGCATCAATAGTGGTGAAATGATTTCCGGAAATATCGGTTCGGCCACGTTGCGAAGGTTGGATTATACGGTGATCGGCGACATTGTCAATACCGCACAACGGCTTCAGGCTGCTGCCGCTCCCGGACAGATTATTATAAATGAAACCTCCTACAAAAAGGTTAAGGAATCCTTCCATTGCAAAGCAGCAGGTGAAATCAAACTGAAAAATAAAGCCAACGCTGTGGTTATCTATGAGGTAACCGATTAAAGGTTACTCAACCTGACCTGAAAACTCGTTTTATAGCGTCTTGCAATCGTACACCCAGGGTGGTGGATTTCCTGACAAAAAACAGGTATCCGGAACATCGCGATTTCTTTGCTATGCGGTTAACCCTGCTTACTTTTGGTTACCAAGCCCCGCCTAAAATGAACCCCGCATCGGACAATCAAAAAACTAAAGTCTCCAACCGTGAACTGGCGGATTGGGTAACCGAAATAGCTTCTTTATGCAGACCCGATCGGGTTTTGTGGTGTGATGGAACGAAAGAAGAGTACGATAGACTTTGCGAAATACTGGTGAGCAAGGGAACGTTTATACGACTAAATCCGGATAAACGTCCCAACAGTTTTGCCTGTTTTTCCGACCCCAGCGACGTAGCACGGGTGGAGGACCGAACCTTTATTTGCTGCAAACGCAAAGAAGATGCCGGACCAACGAACAACTGGATGGATCCAAAAAAGATGAAGGGAAAACTGAGTCCCTTACTTAGCGGATGTATGCAAGGCCGGACGATGTACATCATTCCGTTCAGTATGGGTCCCGTTGGTTCAGACATCTCACAAATTGGAATAGAAATTACAGACTCTGAATATGTCGTGGTAAACATGCACCTTATGACCCGCGTGGGCAGTAAAGTAGTGGATGTCCTGGGTGAAGACGGTGAATTTGTGAAATGCCTTCATACCCTGGGTGCTCCGCTGAAGCCAGGGGAACAAGATGCCCCGTGGCCAACCAATGCGACAGTCAAGTATATCGTTCACTACCCTGAAGAACGTAGCATTGTCTCTTACGGCTCAGGATATGGCGGTAATGCCCTACTGGGCAAGAAGTGCTTTGCATTGCGTATAGCCTCGGTGATGGGAAATGATGAAAACTGGCTTGCCGAGCATATGTTGCTGATGGGTGTTGAAAGTCCCGATGGGAAAAAGGACTATGTAGCAGCCGCGTTCCCCAGCGCGTGTGGCAAGACGAACTTTGCTATGATCATACCCCCGAAGGAATTCAACGGATGGAAAGTCACAACCGTAGGCGATGACATAGCCTGGATAAAACCAGGGAAAGATGGAAAGCTACATGCGATCAATCCGGAGGCTGGATATTTTGGGGTTGCCCCAGGCACGAATGAAAAGACGAATCCCAACGCCATGGCTTCCATTTCAAGGAATACGATCTTCACCAATGTCGCCATCACCGACGACGGAGATGTCTGGTGGGAAGGAATGACAAAAGAAGCACCGAAAAATCTTACGGACTGGAGAGGTCAACCCTGGGATCCTGCTTCCGGCAGGCCTGCGGCACACCCCAACAGCCGCTTTACAGTTTCAGCATCACAGAATCCTGCTATAGATCCAGACTGGGAGAATCCAAATGGAGTACCCGTCAGTGCATTTATTTTTGGCGGCCGGAGAAGTACCACGATACCGCTGGTGTACCAATCATCCAACTGGGCTTACGGCGTATACCTCGCTTCCACCATGGGTTCAGAAACCACGGCGGCTGCTTTTGGTGAAGTGGGAAAAGTGAGAAGGGATCCGTTTGCCATGCTGCCATTCTGCGGCTACCATATGGGCGACTACTTCAACCACTGGTTGCAGTTTGGGCGCAGCTTACCGGCTCCTCCGCGAATCTTTGGCGTGAACTGGTTTCGTAAAGATTCAACTGGCAATTTCGTCTGGCCGGGATTCAGCGATAACATGCGTATTCTAAAATGGATTGTTCAAAAAATACGCGGCGAATCCAATGCGGTGGAAAGTCCTATCGGCTGGATGCCAACTTACGAAGATATCGACTGGAGAGGTCTTGAATTCCCCCGCGAGAAGTTTGATACGTTAATGGAAATTGACCGGGAAGAATGGAAAGCTGAACTGTTACAGCATACAGAACTCTTCGAGAAGATGTATGACAAACTCCCGAAGGAATTCATTTTTATGCGCGAGCTGTTATTATCCGGACTATGGCGATCACCGGCAAAGTGGAGTCTGGAACCGGAACGTATCGATGAAGATGATTATGAATAGGATCGGATCGTGCGTATTTCCGGCGCCAAACGTAAATCAGGAATTTAAAAAAAACAAATCATGATGATCATAAACTCCGTGATTAACAAGTAACCATGAAGGCCATTATCATACTCGTCTTAGTTGCGTTGTCTGAAAACCTTCACGCGCAAATTCTTTACGACTCTTTGTTGATTGACGGCTACTATCGGACCTTCGGATTCAATCACCCTAAACGAAGTAGCCCTGGTGGCAGCCTCGTTTTTATTCTACACGGCTCCGGAGGAAATGGAAAAGGTATGATGAAAAGTTCGGCCGGGCTCACTGATGCGGTTGCCAATGAAAATGTGGTGTTAGTTTACCCCGATGGTTATAAACGATACTGGAATGAATGTCGCAAAGCCGCCAGTTCATTAGCCAATCAGGAGAATATTGATGAGAATGCTTTCTTCAGTTCCATGATAGACTACTTCAAAAAAATGTACAGCATCAGCGATCAAAAGGTATTTGCGGTCGGAACCTCTGGTGGTGGGCACATGTGTTATAAATTGGCGCTGACTATGCCCGGTAAGTTCCGTGCTGTTACGGCGCTCATTGCCAATCTTCCGGATACGGACAATATGGATTGTGTTGAAACCGGAAAAGCCATCCCTGTTATGATTGTTAATGGTACCGCAGATCCGCTGAATCCCTACGAAGGTGGTATGATGGAAATGCCGAATTTCAAAATGGGAACAGTCCGTTCTACGGATAGAACATTTCAATATTGGGCATCGTTAGCGGGATATTCAGGAAGTCCAAAAAAAGAAAACATGCCCGACAATGATCCGTCCGACGGCAAGACCATTGAACGGTATACCTACAAACAACCTGGGAAACCGGAAGTAGTATTGCTCAAAGTTATTGGTGGTAAACACGACTATCCAAATGACATCGATGTTCACGTGGAAGCCTGGACATTTTTTAAAAGGCAACTGCAATGATCATTGAGACCATGGCATTCATATTCTGACAATCCTGTTGTCACGAAGATGTTGAAGCGTTAAAATCTCCTGATCGAATGACTGATGTGCCACTACATCAAACAGGAACAATGTGTGATCACCCGTGACTTTCAACCACCGTTTCTTTAACAACAATCTGGCAGAAGTATTTCGGAGCACCTCATATCCCTTCCAATTCTCCAAATGATGGTACCTGCGCAAGTAGTGATCTTTGTCGTAGGTTATACCACTCTTCTTCCCAAATGTATTTACGAGTTTCACCTGTGACTTATGCAGTAACTGAAGCACTACACTTTTATTTTCCAGCAAATTCCGAAGTGACCTGGTCTTATGATATACGCCGACGACGTATTGTTTGGGTTTCATACTTACCGGCGTTACATACGTGCAAATATTCATGTTCACTTTTTCCCCATCATACGTAACGAGACTGTAGACAGGCACGTCAATCATGTTCCAGGCCTTCTTCATTCTGATGGCTTATAGGTTGATACTGGAAATACCACCATCGGCATGAAAGACCTGCCCGGTGATCCAACTCGCTTTAGTGGAAAGTAAAAATGCTGCGAGTTCGGCGATGTCGGCCGGTGATCCGATCTTTTTAAGCGGGTGCCGCTGGGCATTCGCCTCTCTTTTACCAGGTGAGTTTAATAATCCCGCGGCCAATGGCGTGTCCGTAATCGAAGGCGCTATACAATTAACTCTAATCTTAGGGGCAAACTCAGCAGCAAGCGCTTTGGTTAAACCTTCCAAAGCTCCCTTTGAACTTGAAACAAGTGAATGAAAATTGAAACCCAGTTGGGCCGCCACGGTGGAAAACAAAACCACAGACCCCTGGTCTGAATTTTTCAACCTGGAAAGGCAAGCCTGAATCACTTTTACTGCACCTACTACTTGTAGTTCATAGTCGCTTATAAATTCTTCCGGTCTTAACCTTAAAAACGGCTTCAATACAATACTCCCGGGGCAATAGACCAGTCCATCTAGCGATTCCGGCAGAAAGTCAAGCTTTATGTTCTCGTCTCTGACTTGTAGTGGATAAAATGACGCGTTGGTCTCCACATCGGTAATTTTGTTATTGCTATAAGTGCCGTAAACATAAATGCCGGAAGAAATCAATTGCCGGGTAAGCTCTTTTCCAATTCCGGAAGAGGCCCCTATGATAAGAACATTTCGCATACTTCAAGGAACAGCAGGAAGCGTCCTTTGTTTAAAGAAAAAAGGAGAAAATGTACGAGTCTTTTAATCTCGGGGTAGTTAATAAAATTGAATCGTGTTAAGCACTATTCTACACGAGACTTAGAATAGGAATTTTTGTTTTTGTCAAAAGCTCTTCTACCAACTCTCCTCGTGAGGAGTGTTCGTTTTTGCCATGATCCCTCACCAACAACGTCAGCAAGTCGATCTTTTTTTCGACCGCATAGGTATTGATGGCCTTTACAAAATCGTTACTCTTGATAGAGACGTACTCATGATCAATATGATCAAGGTAATACTCCAGCGGACCCTCCGCTTCATCGGCTGGTACCGTATTCTCCTTCGTAATATGAAGGACATGCACCGTAGCATGACAGGACTTGGCAAAATTCCAGAGCGGTTCAAGTGCGGAAGAAACCCGGATAGTATGAAAATCATTTGCGTATACAATATTCCGGATTGCAGGCGAGTCATTCCCGCCAGGAATCATCAGAACCGGGCAGTTTATTAATTTCAAAAGCGACTTTACCAAAGAATTTCCGGTAAGGCCGACGGCGACCAAAGACGGTATCAACTCGTCAATTTTTTTCTGAATCTGTCCAAGCAGGCTTCCCTCCTCTATGGTGAAGTTGTAAGCAAGTTTTGTTCCTTCCAGGTATCTGTGCTCGAAGTCGTCGAATGAATTCTGAACTTCCTCCGCCGAGAGTTTTTCCGACGGCGTGATAACATGAAGCAATTCCACTTTGATTGATTGATCTCTAAAGACCCGTTCAATATAATGAAGCGCTTTTCCAACACCAGGTTGAAAATCGATGGGTACCAGGACAGTTTTCATGTGACTATCATTTGTTATATTCAAGGTAATCGGCAGACTTGCATAAAACCGCTAACAGAAATCAATTGAGATCCTGATTATTGTCAGCCAAGCTGCCGGGTTATGTTTTGCTCAAACACCCTTGACCGTTGCTCGCTGAATTGGTTCCTTTACATTCTATAATTGACAAGCAAAATGACCATCATTACTTCAGCTACTCTGGAAGATGCACAGGCCCTTAGTATCCTCGTGAACTCCGCCTACCGGGGCGACTCTTCGCGGGAGGGCTGGACCACCGAAGCAGATTTGATAGATGGTAGCCGAACAGATGCCGCAGCGATCACAGAGTTGATTCAGAAACCAGGCACCACGTTACTAAAATATGTGGAAGATGATCGGTTGTTGGGTTGTGTCGAAATAAGAAATGACCACGGCAAACTGTATCTCGGTATGCTTACAGTTCTCCCATCTCTTCAAGGTAAAGGCATTGGAAAAAAATTACTGAAAGCCGCTGAAGAGGAGGCGATCAAACAACAGTGCAAGTCAGTGTTCATGTCTGTAATTTCGGTACGAGCGGAATTGATTGATTGGTACGAAAGAATGGGATATCGTCACACCGGTGAACGAAAACCTTTCGCGTTCAATGATCCCCGGTTTGGACAACCAAAAATGAAGCTTGAGTTTGTTGTACTCGAAAAACACCTCTGAATCCCCTCAGAAATGAATCTTCCTTACTTTTCGACCAATGCCGGAGAGGAATTGTCAGGACCCTGCAGGTGGTAGACATAAAAAGCAGATAATCATTAAGGCTACACGAAACATTTTCACTGTTTTTCGCCTTTTTGAGGTAGTGCACATATGAAAACAGGCCATTCATTTTTAAATAAGCAGCGGCAAGTTGGGGATTCAAAGGCAGATGCTTTAGTACATCATCTCTTTGAGGTCAATGAACAGACGCTGTTGCGCCAGCATTTACAAATGACTTCAGCTGGTGTCGATCGGCAAAACCACCCGGCGCTGAAAAAATTTCTATGTACATACCGAAAACCTCCCGTCTGGGGCGACCCGCTACGTATACTTCGGGGGCAACAGGTTTTTAAAAAATTTGCCATGCCAATCATGACCCTGCTGGGTGGGCTGTCACTCCCCTACTGCTATGCAGGGTCACCCGGAAACAAAGCACTTTTCCTTTCCGAAAAAATGCGACAGTCGCCGGGGAAACGCCTCGCGGACACGGCGGATTTTATTCTGGCCGTATCAACTCCAGGCTCCTTCGGGAATAATCAGGAGGCTGCATTTTTGATCAACAGAACGAGGCTTTATCATGCCCTGGCAAGATATTACCTTCATAAAAAAGGGAACTGGATCAACAACCTTTGGGGTGCGCCTATCAATCAGGAAGACATGGCGGGTACGAATCTTGCCTTTTCCTATATCATACTCACCGGTCTCCAGAAATCCGGTCACCAGTTAACAAAACGGGAGAAAGAGGATTTCCTTTTCCTGTGGCGGTACATCGGGTACCAGCTCCACATTACTACAGACCTGCTGCCAGGCTCGTTCGATGAAGCAAGGCAACTGGAACGGGTAATCCGGAAGAGGCATTTTAAAAAATCGCTGGAAGGCGAGGTACTGACACAAGAACTCCTTAAGTATTACAGAACCATCGTGAAATCACCCGACGGATATCTGCTTGATTCGCAGATCCGCTATTGGCTAGGTGCTGACGTGGCAGATTGCCTGGGCCTCCCTGAAAATCCCGCAAAGGATAATATAGTGCAAACTATGAATTCCGTCAGGGAGGTGGGCAATTTATTCGGGGTAAATGCCAATAGCTACGAACAAATGCTGGAGCAGCATAAGAGGCTAAAGCAACGCGTAGCTCTAAAATGATCGAACACGCTCGCGGGCGTTTAGGGCAGGTTTAATTTAGATTGAATATATTCTGAGATTCCGCACCGTCATAAGAGTCGAATATTTTGCTGCCATACTGTAATCCACTAACTTGGTTTATTATAAACCTTGATGCCGAAGCACTATCCCCCCTACTGAAAAGCCAATGACTGGCGATCCTCCCTGAAAAAATGAGTATGCACGAGTTACCTTCTTCGCAGGAAAGTGCGAAATCGTCCAGGATGTTAAACAACTTAACCCAGATAGGCTTTGGGGTTGGAATGTTGTTTCCGATATTTTCTATCATCATCGATCTGGTTTATCATGGCTACAGTCTATCCCCCGATAATCTACTTCTACTTTACAAGAACAACCCCCTACACTGGATCATTCTCTCGGCTCCGTTTGTGCTTGGCCTGACGTGTTATCTATTAGGAAAAAAAATCAGCGCCCGCGAAGCGTTCTTACGGGAAGTAACCAAATCTGAAAAATACCAGGCCAGGCTGATGGAAGAATACATCAACGAGCTTGCTACCGGAAACTTGTCGGTTCAGGTTTCTTCGGAGTTTAAAAACCAATCTTTATCCGGAATACTGAATGCGTTTCGGGATAATCTTTACCAGGAAAAACTGGAGGCCGAGAGGCGTTTGTGGACCAACGAGGGCCTCGCACATTTCGGAGACATATTGCGTAATCACGGTAACCTCACTGAGCTGAGTTCCTCAATTGTTTCTAATCTGGTCAGGTATCTCAGGTGTTCACAAGCAGCACTGTTCATCGTTCAGCGACAAGATGAAGAAATTTTTCTTGACCTCAAGGCGTGCTATGCTTACGAACGCAGAAAATATCTTACTAAACGAGTTGAAGTAGGGGAAGGTCTGCTTGGCCAATGCTACCTGGAAAAGCGCACGATCCTGCTTTATCAGGTTCCCGCTGGTTACGTTTCAATCACTTCCGGCTTGGGTGAAGCTCCACCGAATTGTCTTGTACTTTCTCCGCTTAAGGCCGAAGGAACGGTTGAAGGGGTAATTGAAATTGCCGGATTCAAAAAGCTGGATCAACACGAAATCGCTTTCCTTGAAAAAGTTTGTGAAAGCATTGCGGCCGTTTATAAGAATATTAAAATGAATGAAGATACCCGGAAGCTATTGGAGGAATCACAGTCGCAGGCAGAGATGATGCAGTCGCAGGAAGAAGAAATGCGGCAAAATCTGGAGGAGTTATCAGCTACGCAAGAGGAGATGGTGCGAAAAGAAAAAGAGTTTACCAAAATTATTGCCACCTATAAAACTATGTACGGGGAGATCAGAGAACCTCATACAAGCTGACTTGCTCAACCATTCCCAATAAGCGCCGAGAATTCAACCTGATGCAAGATAAACGCTACGGAATTTTTTCCCTCCCTGTAATTGTTGGTGCCCTGGGATTTTTTGTTGACGTGTACGACTTGCTGCTTTTCAATATCGTTCGGAGGTCAAGCTTCAGCGATCTGGGAGTTGCTGAAGAAGCCATGAAAACTGTTGGCGAGCGTATCATCAGCTGGCAGATGATCGGCCTTACCATTGGCGGTATTGTATGGGGAATGCTTGGCGATAAAAAAGGCAGAAAGAGTGTCTTGTTCGGATCCATCCTTCTTTATTCACTCGCCACAATTGCCAATGGTTTTGTTACCAGCGTTGAACAATACACCTGGTTGCGATTTATTACGGGTCTGGGTCTCGCTGGAGAATTAGGCGCGAGTATTACACTGACCAGTGAATTATTACCAAAAGAAAAAAGAGGTATTGCGGCAGCCATCATTGCTTCCTGCGGGGTGTTGGGTACGATTGCCGCCTATTATGTTCACTTGCTTAGCGGCGAGGACTGGCGGTTATGCTACTTTATCGGAGGGGGTATGGGCATAAGCCTGTTATTCCTGAGGGTAAGCGTTCTGGAAAGCCGGATGTATGATCACGCGAAAGAAGGCGACGTTCAGATGGGCAACTTCTGGATGTTATTGAATAATCGGGATCGGTTTCTCAGGTACCTTCGTTGTATTCTGATCGGAGTACCTGTTTGGTATATGATCGGCATACTCATTACGTTTTCGGACGAATTTGCCAAGCGGTTTGGTATAGAAGGGTTTGATCTGCCGAAAGCACTGATGCTTCAGTATGTCGCGCTGGCCTTTGGCGACATGTGCGCGGGGTTCCTAAGCAACTACCTCAAAAGCCGCAAAAAAACTTTGTTCATCTACTATGGGCTTATCTCCCTTTTCGTTTTTTTGTTTTTTGCCCTCCGGGGTGGCGGCACCGTATTCAATATGTATCTGTTGTGTATGGGACTGGGCTTTGCATCAGGTATATCGGTCTTATACATTACGATGAGTGCCGAGCAGTTTGGCACCAACCTCAGGGCTACTGCGGCTATCTCCATACCAAACTTTGTCCGGGGGTTACTCCCAATAATTCTGTTGTTGTTTCAAACTCTCCGACATCCCCGTGTACTTGATGATTACGTAACGGCAGCATGGGTTACCGGAGTCATCGTTATCCTGACGGGGTTTATATCTGTAATCTACACCGAGGAGTCATACGGCAAGGATCTGGATTTTGTTGAAAAACCATAAAAGGCGACCCTTGCTGGTGTTCCATACCAGGTTCTTGTATTAAAATGAAACACCTGTTTCATTTTAATACAACTACGTTTATCCCACCCGTGCTACGGAAGCAAATTATGCAAGTTTCGGTATTGGTATCCCCTTTGCAAAAGTAAAGCGAAAATGTAAATTAGGATGACCTTACTGCCTACCATGAAGAAATACCCTGGCACGATTCTGATTGTAGACGATGACGACCATGTGGTTCTTACTTCCAGAATGATTCTTAAGCAGTACTTTGAGAATATTGAAACACTTAACTCCCCGAAAACACTGGAATCGCGACTACGGCAGCAGAATGTAACGGTGGTGCTGCTCGACATGAATTTCAACGTGGGTGTTACGTCCGGTAATGAAGGAATTTTCTGGATGAACCGTATACGCACACTGTCGCCCCACACCCAGGTGGTGTTGCAGACGGCTTACGGTGACATTGAACTGGCCGTTAAGTCAATTAAAGAAGGTGCCGTAGATTTCTTGCCTAAGCCATGGGACAAGGAAAAGCTGGTGACCACCATGATCAACGCCTATCAGCAGGCTCAGGCGAGAAAGGAAAACCGAGACCTTAAATCGAAACAACGCGCATTACAGGATCACTTAAATAAAAGCAGTAGTCCCTTCATTGCTTCCTCCCCTTCCATGCAGCCCATCTTAAATGCCATTGATCAGGTAGCCGATACGGATGCCGCTATCCTGGTATTGGGAGAAAACGGTACCGGAAAGGAATTGGTTGCCAGCGCCATTCACCAACAATCGAACCGCGCCCACGAACCCTTCATTGTTGTGGATGTAGGATCCTTGCCTCACTCACTCTTCGAGTCGGAAATGTTTGGACATGAAAAATGGGCATTTACCGACGCGAAAGAAGCGAGGATCGGAAAATTTGAACTCGCCAACAAAGGCACCCTGTTTCTGGATGAGATTGGTAACATTCCCGTTGATCTTCAGATAAAACTGCTGTCCGTTCTTCAAACCAAAACCATCCGAAAAATAGGATCTAATACAAGTGTTGGTATTGATGTCAGGATAATTTGTGCTACCAACGCTCCCATTTATGACTTAGTAAAAAGCGGTGCTTTCCGTCAGGATCTTTTCTACCGCATCAAAACCATAGAAATTCATTTACCTCCCCTGCGTGATCGCAAAGAAGATATTCCTGAATTGTTTCGTTATTATTTTGATCATTACGTGAAGCGTTATAACAAGTCTATTGAACCCGATGCAAGGCTTGTAGAGTCTCTGAGCAGATACAAATGGCCCGGGAATATCAGGGAGTTGCAGCATGCCATTGAGCGCGCTGTGATTTTGTGCCGGGAGCCAACGTTAAAAGCATCTGACTTTCAACTGATGACGACGGGAGAGACGGACCAGCATCAAACCGATACACTCAATATTTCAGAAATGGAACGGGAGATAATCCGCAAAGCACTTACAAAATTTGGCAATAACCTCACACGAGCGGCTGAAGAGTTGGGTATTGGCAGGACAACTCTCTATCGGAAAATTGAGGAATACGGTTTGAGCGAATATGGAAAATGAACTCTTCATACGCAGGCGTTTACAAAGCAGGGTCGCCGTACGTCTCCTTGCCATTTGTATTTCCGGATGCCTGACAGGTTATCTCATATTCAATTCACCCTATTGGATGGCCGGCATATGGACGGCCCTTACTACTGTTGGGCTATTCGTTGAAGCTATCCGATTCGTCGTGCAGTCGGAACAGAAGCTTACATCATTTTTGCAGGCCCTGCGTCAGAATGACTTTGCTATCACCTTTTCTGAACACCGGAAATCCGATAACTACGATCTGCACAGGGCGTTTAATCAGCTAAATGATATTTTTAAGCGACTTCGTTCTGAACGGGAATCCCAACACCAACTGTTACAGGCCGTGGTTGAAAATTCCAGTGCCCCTCTTGTCTGCTTTGAGGAAGAAAGTGGCGAAATCTATCTGATTAATCATGCGGCTAAAATTTTATTTCAGGTACCATTCCTCCAAAAGATCTATTCACTTTCACGAGTGGATGCTAACCTCACCAGAGCGTTGCGCGAAATGGCCGATGGTGACCGGATAACTGAAAAGTTACTGGTTGCCGGTAAAACATCCATGCTTTCTATTCACGCCCAACATATTCTCTTTGAGAATAAAAACCTGAAACTGATTTCAATTCACGATGTGAGCAGCGAACTGGCGGCTATGGAAGCTGAGACCTGGCAGAAGCTGCTTCGCGTATTGACGCATGAGATTTCTAATTCCGCTATACCGCTCTCCACGCTTTCCTCCTACATCTATGAAATGGTGATGAAAGCGAATGAGGAAAATCGAAGATTAACGGAGGATGAACGCAGTGACGTCATGGAAAGTCTAAAGACCATTGACCAACGGAGCCGGTCGTTAAAGGAGTTTGTGCAAAATTTCAGAAACCTCAATCAAATCCCTGAACCGCGGTTGGAGAAAATTGAAATCCATGCCCTCGTTCGGGAATCCATTGCGTTGTATACAAAGGATATGGATAAAGAACAAGTCAGACTGAACATGCACATTCCGGAGCAACAGTTCATTTTTGCCGACCGAAACCTCACCCAACAGGTCTTGATAAACCTTATTAAAAATGCGTTGGAAGCGATGAGTAATATGAAAGATGGGAAGCACCTGGAATTGGGACTCACGCACGAAGGGCACCGTTTTATTCAACTTCATATTCGGGATAGCGGGCAGGGAATTACTCCGGATGAAATTGATCAGATTTTTATTCCCTTTTTCTCTACAAAAAAAGGCGGTACCGGGGTTGGCTTAAGCATTTCAAAACAGATCATGCAAAAGCAGAAGGGGGATATCAGTGTTCAATCACAACCGGGAAGGGGAAGTGTATTTACGTTGAGTTTTACCTGCTAAACGTTTGCTCCGAAATGAAACGACGAACTGTTTCAAAATAAAACAACATTGTTGAGTCCTGACCCATAGACCGGCAGTTTTAAATGGTTTTTGGTTTTGGTCCTTCTTTTGAATAGCAAGTTAATCATCCCGTTGTTGGTGTCGTGTGCAAGGAAGTGTGATGGCGAACCGACAACGTATACCCAATTAAAAGTTGAAATTCAAAAACTAAGCAAAAGCAATGCTCCTCAACTACCTCAAACTCTCTCTCCGCCTGATGGCAAGAAGCCCAATTTTCACGTTGATAAATATATTTGGCTTAGCCATTGGATTCGCATCCTTTTTTGCTCTATGGGATTATTCGACGAATGAGTTACGGTCCGACCAATATCATAAAGACTTTGAACGCATCGCAAGAATTCGTTACGATTGGAGTTGGACCGATGACGGTAAAAATTGGGAGCACTCAAATACTGGCTTTTCCAAGTCGGATATTCCGTTACGCGTCAAAGAAGACTTTGCAGAAGTGGAGGACTATGTCCGCATCCATACACAACCTTTCTTTGGTGTTGACGGAGGTCTGGTTCCCCTCAATAGAAAAATCACCATGTCAGCAGTAGGACGTTTGAAGGAAGATAGGGTTTTTAAAGAAGAGCATGTTATTTACGCAGATCAGAACCTGTTCAAATTCTTTTCCATTCCGTTGGTAAGAGGTAATCCCAATGACGTTTTAGCAGAAGCAGGGTCGGTTGTACTTTCAGAAAGTCAGGCGGTCAAGTACTTTGGCACCGAAAACCCGGTGGGAGAATTATTGAAACTCAACGATTCGACTACCCTTAAAGTGTCAGGTGTTTTCAAAGACCTGCCCCACAACACGCATCTCACTTTTAACACGGTAATATCCAATATAGCCTATACTCAAATATGGGCTACAGCCATTAACGGTCCGACCTTTAATTATGTCAAACTGAAAGAGGGTATATTCTTTAAAGATTTTGAGGAAAAACTAAAGGGGAGAAAGAAAGATTACTTTTCGGCTCTCCTGCAGGTATTACACAATACTGACATTGACTTGCTTGTTCAGCCATTGAAGGAAATAATATTCAGTGAAAATTTTCCCTTTGATGAATTTACGTTCCGGTCAAAATCGCTACTTATAACCTTTACTACCGTTTCGATTGTGCTTCTGGCAATGGCATGGATCAATTATGTGAATCTGTGGATTGCGAGGAACAAAAAGAGAGAAAAAGAACTGGCCACTCGAAAAATCAGTGGTGCCCGGAGTAAAGATTTTATGTTACAGTTTTTCACAGAGTCCGCACTTGTCAATCTGTTTGCACTCCTTTTGGCCATTACACTTTTACAGTTTGCCCGAGTGCCGTTCCAACATTTATTCAGTATTCAAATCAGTGAGTTATGGCAATTGGATTCCAGGTCATTATTCGTTTTCGCATTGGTGTTTGTGCTTAGCATCGCAATCACCGGGCTGTATCCGGCATTGAGAGCCAGAAATAATCATCCGCTCTCCCTGTTTAGAAAATCTGCCGAGGATGGAGGATTATTTTCATCCGGCCTGGTGATCACCCAATATACCTCAGCTATCGCGTTAATATTATGGTCGTCTGTTGTGTACTTCGAATTGAACCATATTCTTGATCAAGAATACGGTTTTGATCGTGACAACGTACTGGTCGTAGAAGTTTCAAATGTTAGAAATCATGAAAATTATATTGAATGGTTGATCAACCGGCTCTCGTCCAACCCTTCGATTGTAAAAATGGCTTATGGCCTCTACACTTATGGCGACGGGTATTTGCAATTTAACACGCGAAAGGCGGGCAGTTTAACTCAAATTGGCTTTGAATCGAATGGTATCAACGAAAATTTTCTCCCGCTGTTTGGCTTGAAATTGGTAGCCGGACGAAATTTTGTTCAGGATGATCGAGATGATGTCGCCATTATTAGCCAGGTTGCGGCGCAGCGATTGAGTTTTAAAAATCCCGCTGATGCAGTGGGTACAAAATTAGAGATTTACAAACCTGGGGCGCAAGGACGTTGGCTAACCGTAGAAGTAATCGGTATAATCATGAAATATAGAACTATGCCATTTTTTGAAACCTCTGCGGCCGCTACAGACTTAAAAAATGAATTTCAATCTAAAGGAAAGATGTTTACCTATAAGAACAGGGGATTTGAAGAATTTGGCCTTGAACGATTGGCGATTAAAGTAAAAACGGATGACCTCGGAAAAACTATTGCTTCCGTAGAAAAGGCATACAAAGCAATTTTTCCCGGAACACCGTTCAATTGGTTCTTTCTGGAGGACAGCATGAACAAAGTGTATGCGAATGAAAAGATAACCCGGAATCAGATTGTACTGTTCGTAATACTGGCCATTGTTATCGCCTGCCTTGGATTCCAGGGAATGATTTTACATAAAGTAACCTCCAAGACAAAAGAAATTGGTATACGGAAAATCCTGGGAGCAAATACTACCCACATCAGTAAAGTAATCCTTCAGCCTTCCTCCATTCAATTTGGTATTTCAGTTCTGATGGGTGTACCTATAGCGTGGTATCTGGGTGATTTGTATTTGCAAAGATTTTCGGAAAGAATCCCACTGCAGTGGTGGCACTATGCCCTACCCCTGCTGATTCTGTTATTCATCATGCTCTGCACAGTAGCCACGCTGGTGTGGAAAGCTGCGAAGAGTAATCCGGTGGAAGCGTTGAAGTATGAGTAATCGCAATGTTTTGATCAATTCATTTTAGAAACCAAACCAACCTTCAAATATTATGGAACATGTACAACCAGTAAAATACAGTCGCGTAAGCCTTCTGGCGTTTGGTATCCTCATCGTATTAATTTGGGGATTCTACAAAACGTACTTTACTTTTTTTCCTTCATTCGAAGGATTTATTTTTGTTCAGCACTTTCATGGAGTAATGATGCTTTTATGGATGGCTTGTCTGATCATTCAGCCGTTGCTTATTTCGCAAAAGAAGTTTCACATCCACAAAGCCGTGGGAAAGATTTCATACCTCCTCGCACCGCTGCTAATGGTTTCGATATTTTTGGTTTCAAAGATGACCTTTCATAGGACTCTCAGTGCTCCTTCGCCATTGACAGATGCTGTCGCAGGGATTTCATTGAGTATCCCAGGGCTGTTGATTTTTGCTGCGCTCTATAGTTTAGCCATTGCTAATAAAAAACGAACCTACAATCACATGCGCTATATGATCGGCACAGCCCTGTTAATGATTGGCCCAGGGTTAGGCAGGGGGTTAGGTGTCTATTTCGGAATGCCAGGCCCGATTTCCGTAACCGTTACGCTTGCTTTCATGGCATTCATGGGGCTCCTGTTTCTAGTCGCGGATTTGGTCAAAAGAACTAGTTATGTACCCAACCTGGTAGTGACATCGTTATTATTTTTCCAGTTGGTTATTTGGGAACTGCGCTATCATACCGTATGGCAGGCGGTTGGCGAACCCTTTGCTAAATTACTTTTCTAACCCTACCGGTAGGGCAGACTGATATTCACATTGTTCTAAAGTGAAACAGCTCTGTGTTTCATTTCGAATCACCTCCTGATTTTCAATTAAAAAAACTTCAAGAAAATGGCCGGTCCGGTAACCTTTATCAATTGGCACGAAGTCTGTCACGATTTTCAATACAATCCTAAAACCAATTTCAATGAATAATCCTGTAAGACCCTATCTCACAACGCTTACCCCACTGCGGGGAATCGCAGCATTGTTAGTCGTTATCTTCCACTCAAACCTTATGCTCATGCCTTTTCTTCCCATGGGAGAACGACATGTAATCTGGGCAGGTTGGCTGTGGGTGGATTTTTTCTTCGTGCTGAGTGGCTTCATCATTTCATATGTTTACGGTGACTCCTTTAAAGACACGCTGACATTAGGCGATTATTGGAAATACATCAAGGCACGTTTCGCCCGTGTCTACCCCCTTCACTTTGTTACTTTAGTGTGGTGCCTGATTTGTGCAACCATCATCCTGCATTATGCCGATGGCGTTGCGCCTTTCTATAGCGATATGATAAATCCCTCTGCTGCAATTCCCTCTCTCCTGTTTCTGCAGACCTTTGGTTTATATAGTTCGGCGCCACTGAATACTCCGTCCTGGTCGCTGAGCACCGAATGGTGGGTGTACATGGTCTTTCCGCTGCTGGTGCCTTTCTTCTGCCACCTGAAAGCCAGGGGAATCGCGATCATGACTGTCTTCATAGTGGGGCTATTTGCTTTTATAAAATACTTTTTAGGGCCGGACGGCCTGCCGTTTCCCGGAGGATCACCATCATTGAACATCATCACGGATTTCGGAGTCTTCCGGTGCCTGGCAGGCTTTCTCGCGGGAATGCTGTTGTTCAGGGTATACGAAGAATCCATAGCAATAAGTTTCTTCAAAAAGAGTTGGGTGTTTATTGCATTTTTCCTGGGTGTAATGGTTGCCATGCATGTTGGTGTGGAGGATATCCTGGTAATAGCCCTTTTTCCATTTGTCATTTTAGCTGCCGCGTATAACAATTCCACAATCAAAAAAGTAATGGATACCCCAGTGCTGCAGCGACTGGGAGATTGGTCTTTTTCTATTTACATGGTACACGTACCGATCATGTATGTCTTCTGGATTTATCAAATCAGACTGAACCCAACGATGTATGCGAAATTTCCACCTGAGCAGACAGGGGCACCAGACTACACCCTCGGCTTGATCGCCTGCCTTGTGGTAGTAGCGTTAACGCTGATCGTTTCTGCGCTGAGCTATCGGTTCGTTGAAGTACCGGCCAGACGCTACCTGAACAAAAGATTCTCGCCAAAAATCCTCGAGACTGCTAAGGTAACAAACTGATTTTTAGATAAATTAGAACAGATGCTGCTCAACTACATTAAACTGACTGTCCGACTGCTGATACGAAATCCTTTTACCACATTGATTAATGTGATGGGGTTATCGGTTGGTTTTGCTGCGTTCTACATTTTGTGGCCTTACACACAATCGGAGTTGAAGTCAGATCAGTTTCACCAGGACTATGAACAGATCGCAAGACTGTCATGGCATCACCGATGGACAGACAACAACCAAAATTGGGATGAGTTTTACAATGCGTCGAATTTTTGCGGTGTTGGGAAACGTATTGCGGATGAATTTAGTGAAGTGACCGACCTCACCCGTCTGGTCCCTCAAAAAACTTTCAACAAACAGCTCCAGGGAACAGGCGAAAGCGTGTTTTTCGTTGTCTACAGAAGTAATTCTACGAAAGAATTTTTCCGGGAAGAAAATACAGTTTACGCCGATCCCAATTTTTTTCAATTCTTTAATTTTCCGTTCCTTTCGGGTGACGCTGCAACCGCATTGTCTCAGACCGGATCAGTTGTTATTTCGCATCAACACAGCATCAAGTATTTCGGATCTGCAAATCCCATCAATTCGATTATATACCTGAACGATTCAATACCGCTCAAGGTCGCAGGCGTATTCGCGGACTTACCCCACAACACACACTTTAAATTCGATATCGTTATTTCGACAGCGGGCATGGATGGTATCAATTCAGAATTTAACTCTGACCATAAACCTGACTGGATGGGGGCAAACTACATAAAGGTGAGCAACGGCATTCAGTTCACAGACCTTGAAAGAAAAATAGACGATCGGCGAAAAGAACTCTACAATCATTGGAAGGACTCAGATCCGACCGTATTTGTGCAGCCCTTAAAAGACATCGTCTTCACTCACTTAATTGATAATCGTTTTGTGTATAAATCGAAAAATGCACTGATCATCCTCCGCGCATTGTCGCTTATTATTTTACTACTTGCCTTCACCAATTATATCAGTCTCTCTATTACTACCCTTCACAAGCGAATGCCTGAAGTAGGAACGAGGAAAGTAGCGGGCGCCCGTAACAGCGACTTTATCTTTCAATTTTTCATTGAATCGGCAATACTAAACTTCCTGTCGATCCTTCTCGCGCTCACCTTTGTTCAGTTGGTAAGGGTTCCCGCTGAATACTTGTTTCACTTCCGTGTAGCGGAGTGGAGCACTCTGGTTAGTCAACATTTAACAATCTTGTTCCTCATACCGGTGGCGGGTGTTATCGTAACAGGGATCTACCCTGTATTAATCTCAGCCGAAAAGAGCTCCACCGATCTCTTAAAAAAACTGAGAGCTGTACAGATGCCCTGGTGGGTAAAATTAATGGTCACTTTTCAATATGCCTCATCGGTTGTACTACTTATCTGGATTGGTACGGTTTATTTCCAGTTAAACTATATCCTGAACAAGAATACCGGAATAAACCCGAACGGTGTATTGGTTGTGAATCATCCATTTGACAGGGATGGAAACTACAACCAAAAGCTGGACTACTTTACCAATGAATCACGTGCAATACCTGGCGTCCTCCAGGTAAGCACTAGCAAATCCGTTATGGGTGATGATACAGGCGTTCCATTCTTTGCACAACGGGGTGAAAATGGAATAGTAGTGGGGTTGTATACGAATGGAGTAGTCGATGAAAACTTTCTGGAACTATACGGTATTCGATTGCTTGAGGGAAGAAATTTTCAAGCCAACAGCCCCGGGGATCAAAGATCTGTATTGTTGAGTAGTACAGCCATTCGGCGATTAGGCTTTACATCTGCTAAAGAATGCATTGGAACTCGGATAATATTACCAACGTACAACGCCCGTGACGTCGAAATCATTGGCGTGTATGATGATTATGAATTTGAACCTTATTTTGCCGAAGTCAGGCAAAAAGGTCATGGCAGTATCTTAACCTATAAAAATTCGCTTGCTCCTGATTTAGGGCTCTCAAAAATTTCACTTAAAGTAAATTTAAAAGATGCTCCCTCAATCATTGCAAGATTAGAGGAGTTATACAAATCTACTTTTGCACAGGTTACATTCAAATGGACGTTTCTGGATCAAAACATTAACCGGCACTATGCCCAAGAGCAAATTGTCAGAAACCAAATAATGCTCTTTACCTTTTTGGCCATCGGCATCGCTTGCCTGGGATTACTGGGGACCACGACAAACAAAGTTGTGGAGAAAACCAAAGAAATTGGAATCAGGAAAATCCTCGGTGCAAGAATGCATCAGCTTGCTCAAATCATCCTGAACACCACAGTAAGACAAGTAATCATTGCCAACGTCATTGGCATTCCGACCGCCTACTATCTGGTGGGGAAATATCTGGAGCGATATTCGGAACACTTGATCTTTGAATGGTGGCACTATGCGTTACCCATTGTATTGCTATTGCTGATCATGGGGATCACGATTTCCGGCGTATTACTTAAAGCAGCCAGAACAAATCCTGTGGAATCACTTCGTAGTGAATAAAATAAGGCGTACAAGGTGTCAAGACACCTCTTAGGTGTCAGACGCCTTAAGACGCCTTAAACATACGCTACCTCACTTCAAAACGGTATTCCCCGCTTTGTACCTCAAATTGTTTAAAACCGTTTCCTTCACCAGTCTCGGCAACAAACTCAGATTCGATTCCGTCTGCCACCGACACGGTTTGGCCTTCTTTAGCAGGGACGAATACTGTGGCCGTGCATCCGACAGGAACAGTAATATCCATCGCAAACTGATCACCTTCTTGTTTCCATTCTATACCCCCTTCTCCGTACGATGTTTTGGTTGTGTAATGTGTGTTTGCGATCGCTGAGAAGGGTTGGGGTTTAAAAATAATATGCCGGTAACCGGGTTGTTTTTCATCGGCCTTCATACCTGCCAGGTTCTGGTAGAACCACACGAGACCACCACCAAACATGGGATGGTTGTGTGATCCGCCTTCATCCCATCGTTCCCGTGCAGTGGTTGAGCCGAGTTCAATCCAATGTCCAAAGCTGGGTTCTGTTGTCTTATTCATCGCGGCATAAGCCAGGTCGTTCATTCCGTTTTCCGCCAGCACTTCAAAAAAGAATCGCGTTCCGAAGATTCCGGTATCAAGGTGACCATCATTGGCCGCAATACTTTGTTTAAGCGCTGATACCACTTTGTCATACCGATCTTCCGGCACACCCATCCGAAGCGCGAGAATATTACCGCCGCCATCGCCATACGTCCCAGCTTGCTCGTTGTAGAATCGCGCGTGAAAAGCGCGTTTTGTCTTGTCAGCGATTTCTGCGTACAATGCTGCTTCCTGATCGCTCCCCAATGCCTTTGCAGATCTGGCAGTTATATCAGCACAATACCACAGATAAAAAGTATGCACCATTTCATCCGGAACGGTTTCGCCGGGCGCTACCCACTCGCCAAGGTTGTACCACTTCACCTCCTCACCCTTGTTATTCTTACGCTGTGAGAACATGATGCCATCTGCATCCACCCACGTCTGCATGTACCTAATGTAACCCTTCATTCCTTCATAGTTGTCTTCGAGCATATCGCGTGCACCATACGCCAGGTAAAACTCCCAGGGTATAATACAAATGGCTGCACCCCAGGCCACACCGCCACCACAGCCGGGCTGCCAGGGAGCACCGTTTGGAACATAGCCGGTTTCTAAATCTTGTGCATCGAACATATCCTGCACCCACTTTTGGTAAAAGTTTCGCGCATCGTAGTTGTGCATAACCGTGGGACAAACCACCTGGGCATCACCCGTATAGGCTGAACGTTCCCGGTGCGGGCAATCACTGGCAATGCCCCCATGCATATTGTCAAGCTGGCTTCGTCGCCAGATGGTGTTGATTTGGTTGAAGAGCGTATTGGATGTTTCGAATCGTGCAGCCGGTTCTATGTACGTGTTCACGGCTTCTGCTACGAGGTTGTCCGCTGTCAATTCACCGGGCCAGTTCCTGATTTCAATGCCGCTAAACACAAACCAGTTGAATCGAGGAGCATAGGTGGCCGGGCCTTTGCCAGAACAGATATAGGAATTGTCGCCGGAATACAAGTTACCGTTGAAGCTGATATCAATTTTATGTCCTGAATGTCCGTCAACGTTAATCAGCTTTACCCAGCCTGAAATTTCAATCCCGAAATCAACTTTGTAGTGGCCCTCACCCAGGCGATTTATGGAAACTGGTTTGAGTTGCTCCATTACTTTATCAGTGTGCGCAGTATGTGCAACCAACTCCCCGAAAGGTGCCTGCCGTTCGGCAGCTTGCGGCCAGGTTTGGTCATCAAACTCCGCTTCGGTCCATCCCTCCTGTTCTTCGCGGGCATCATAGGTCTCCCCGTAGAAAACCATATCTCTCACAAGTGGACTTTTGCGAACCTTCCATGAAGTATCGCTGACAATGATCTCCTCTGAACCGTCAGTATAGGTGAGGTGAACTTGTCCGAGGAATCTGGGAGTTCCATAACCTTCCGTCCAGAATTTGGCAGGGTTGTAAAAGCCATTGCCGAGAATGGCTCCCAATGCATTCTTACCTTTTTTTAACTGACTGGTAATGTCGTACGCCAGGTACATCACTTTGTACTTCCTGAAATTGTCGGGCAGACTGATGAGCGCGGTTTCTATTCCGGGTCGTTTGCCATAATTCGTTTGATTGGGGACCAGTACATCATCACCAATCCTTTCGCCATTGACATAGAATTCGAAATAGCCCAGGCCGGTTACGAAAGCAACGGCCTTTTTTATCTCCTTCGTCACTTCAAACGACTTTCGAAGCATGGGGGCAGGCGGACCAAACTTTACGGGGACGCCATTCGGTCCACCATCGGGTTTGGGTAGCGCATCTTCCCCTTGCCAGGGTGCTCCTATCCATTGTGCTTTCCATTCCGACTTGTTTAAAAGTCCCATTCGCCAACGGGCTGGTTCGCTCCATGAACTGGGCTCACCGTTCTTATCCCAAACGCGAACCTGCCAATAGTACTCTTGTCTCGATTGAAGCGGTTTCCCTTCGTATCCAACTCTTATAGATTCGTCAGAGGTAATTTTTTCGCTGTCCCACATGTCAGGTTGATCGAGCAAAGCCTCCGAGCTGGCAACACGGATCTGGTAGGCTGATTGTTTCTCGCCGCGTTGCGATGCTGTTGTCGTGTTGATCCAGCCCAACCGGGGTGTTACGTCAACGACGGAGGGGTTATTCAAATATTCACAAGAGAGATTGATCGGTGCTCCAAGATTAGATGGTCGCGGAGCGTTACACCCAACCAAAAGAAGCACGAAGAAGACGAAGTATGCGCGCATGAGCTTTGAATGTTTTTGAAAGATACTAAGTTCGGTGGATTGGTGGAATAGTTTTGGTGTAGCAGGTAGAACCCAGCGGAAATATTTCTGCAGGTTGGGAACATGTGTTTAAGAAGATCCCCATTTACCTCGTCAATACCATCTTCATTATTGCATGGGGCAAGCAAGCTTCAAAAATCAATCACAAACGGATTCATGATCTGATCCATTGTCGCAACCACATGCAGCCCCATTCTTGCACCCAACCAAGGTAAGGATATTTGCCCGTGTGCCCTCAAGATGACATATATAAGGTACAACCCTGATGGAAATCATAACCCGGTTAGCTGATTCTTACTAACTCGTATAAGCACGGCATTGTGAAAAATTGCTGTTGTACCTAGAAATGAGAGATCAGGTTAACCAAATCATCCATCACCTTGACCCGCGTTCAGTCGAGTCAATGACCGGGGCGCTCGACGCCGTGAAAGAGATAAACGACCTGAATCAAGAGGAAAAATCAGCACTGACCAAAGCCCTTTGCGAAGTATTTTATCATGCGCATCATACCGGCTCCACCACCATGCCAAAAGTTGCCGTGCGAACCGAAAAGCGAATTGCCAGGTTCGGACCTGAAATGATCCCCTTTATTTTTGATGAGATGCTGGACTCCGACAGTGAATCCGCCGTCTACTTTGGCAAGACACTGGCGCGAAACGGATTGGCCGGGCTTGAATATGTACTGGCTAAACTCGAAGACTACAAAACGCAGGACCACGATCTCATCAACCTTATTCAGACTGTTTCCTATTTCAAAGTTCCTGAAGCAGTACATGCTATTCCCCTGCTCTTGAGTCTGGCTCAGCATACCAATCACCAGGTAACCTCCATGTCGTTGTATACAACGGGCAGGCTCGCGCAAACACTGCCGCATTCGGTTTTCAACGACGAACTCAAGCTGAATATGTTCAATACCGCATTTCGGTTTTTGTCCAACGCACAGGGTCTTGTCAGGAAAAATACCGCCCAAACCCTGGGTAGAATGGTGCGCAAGGGACTATTGTCTGTTGATCAGGAAAAAAAAGTATATAACGCGTTTATGGCCATCACCGGCCGGGACAATCAGCACAAATGGGACCGGGCCTTTATCGTTCGTCGTGAAGCGGAGGATTTTCTTCCGTACTTCCATGAGGCCTGCCTCTCCGTTCGTATGTATAACCAGAGTTATAAGATCATTTCAAAGCGAATGCTTTGTCCTAATACCTACCACTATACCATCGATGCTCCGCTTATTGCCCGAAAAATAGAAGCCGGTCAGTTCCTGATTGTCCGCCCACATATCTTCAGTGAGCGAATACCTCTCTCCGTATGCGGATGGAACAGGGAACATGGAACCATCGACATCATTATTTCAGCAGTGGGGAAAACCACAACAGAAATCAATGCCATGAATCCGGGAGATCCCTTTCAGGATGTGGTTGGTCCGTTGGGCGAGCGCTCCTTCATTCCTGCTTCCACCGGCACTTGTGTGGTGATCGGTGGTGGATATGGCACCGGGGCTATCATCCCCACCGCGATGGATCTACAGAAAGCAGGGAACAAAGTAATCGGTGTTGTAGGTGCCCGAAACCAGGAGAACGTTATCATGCTTGTCGAGTTAGGTAAAGTATGCGACGAAGTAATGGTTACTACGAATGATGGTTCGTTGGGCAACCAAGGATTAGTAACCGATGCATTGGCAAAAATACTTGAACGTGAGCAAGTCACTTATGTGCTTGCCGTCGGCCCGGTGCCTATGATGAAAGCCATTAGCGAGTTGACACGTTATAAAAATATTCCAACCTATGTTTCACTGAATGCTATCATGGTGGATGGAACAGGAATGTGTGGCGCATGCCGCGTCACGGTAGGTGGAGAAACAAAATTCGCCTGTTTCCACGGACCTGACTTTGACGGCCATAAAGTTGATTTTGAAAATTTGATGAAAAGACAAAAGATGTTTGCTAAAGAAGAAAGGCTCGCCTTGAGCAGCATGAACACGTGAAGAATCGTGATATGATAACCGATAGACCAGTATTAAGCAACAGAGAACGAATCAGGCTTCCTCATCAGGAAATGCTTTTAAGAGACGCGCAGTCCAGAGTCAATAATTTTGATGAAGTGCCTGTGGGATATTCCGATATGCAGGCAATAGATGAGGCGCATCGTTGTCTGCACTGCAAGAAACCAGCCTGCGTAGGAGCATGTCCGGTAGGAATTGATATCCCGGGATTTATCCGTCTCATCGAACAGGGGAATCCGTCAGCGGCCGCAAAAAAAATCAGGGAAACGAATTTTCTTCCCGCTGTTTGTGGGCGCGTTTGCCCGCAGGATAAACAGTGTCAGGCGGTTTGCGTGGTGGGAAGAAGACACCATCCTGTTGGCATCGGAAACCTGGAACGTTATGCGGCTGACTATGAAAGGACAAACGGCCTGTTTGAAATCCCGTCGATACAGGATCCTACCGGTAAGAGAGTCGCCATTGTCGGCTCGGGTCCAGCCGGACTTTCAGCAGCCTATGAGTTGGCAACACGGGGGCATGAAGTGGTTGTCTTTGAAGCCTCGCACCGTGCCGGAGGAGTAATGGTGTACGGCATACCTCGTTTCCGGCTGCCGATTAAAATAATAGATGAAGACATCCGATTTCTCACCAAAATTGGTATTCACTTTGTCTACAACATGGTCATTGGCAAAGTACTGACGCTGGACGACTTGTTGCACCGTGAAGGATTTGATGCCGTCTTGATTGGTACCGGCGCTGGCCTCCCGCGGTTGCTCACTATCCCCGGCTCAAATGCCAATGGCGTTTATTCTGCCAACGAGTACCTTACCCGCATTTATCTCATGGAAGCCAATAACTTCCCGCAGTACAGTACACCTCTTACTTCAGGGCGGAAAGTGGCTGTTATCGGAGCAGGTAACACGGCGATGGATGTACTGCGCACGGCGAAAAGATTAGGAGCCGATCCTACCTGCTACTACAGGAGGTCACATGATGAAGCACCCGCAAGATCGGAAGAACTGAAACACGCAGAACAGGAGGCCATTGGCTGGCGTTGGCTGTCGAACCCGGTGGAGTTTATTGTAGATGAAAATAACTTCGTAAAACAAATTAAATGTGAAAAGATGGAGCTCTCCAATCCGGACGAAACCGGTCGGCGAAGCCCTCTGCCAACGGGAGAATTTTTTGTAGAAGATTGTGACACAGTAGTCATGTCGTTAGGGTGCAGTGTTAACCCAATAATTCCGTCCACAGACGCAGAAGTACGGACGAACAAATGGGGCGTTATCGTTGTGGACAGTGAAACGTGTCAAACCAGCAAGAAGGGAGTCTTTGCTGCCGGTGATGCTATCACAGGCGGGTCAACGGTTATACTCGCTATGGGACAAGCTAAAAAAGCGGCAGCGGGGATTCATAAATACCTGATGGAAAACCTGGAGGACACACCAATTGATTCCACGCTTTCAGCCGAAAAAAAAACTTTGAAAATAGCAAATGCCTAGATGTGCAATTGCCCCGTTACGTACGCGGCAACATAGTGACAAACTACTGATTACTTTTATAATATTCGCACACCTTCGGCATAACACATTCTGTGCATTTCGGATTCTTAGGCCGGCAGGTTTCCCTTCCTAAAAATGATATGGCCATTCCTGCTTCACCCCAGTCCTTCGGGGCTAGTACCTCCATCATTTGTTTTTCCAGTTTCTTGGGATCTGTGCCGGATGCAATCCCGAGGCGGGGAGCAACGCGTACAACATGAAGGTCAACAATAATTCCCTCTGCCTGTACACCGGCTTCACGCATTATTACATTGGCCGACTTCCTTCCGATTCCGGGTAATTCAGTCAGGTCATCCAACGTGGTAGGTATGTTTTTGTTATCCTTGATGCGGGAAGATAATTCAAGCAACCACTTTGTCTTGTTCCTGAAATTCCGGATCTTCTGTACAAACGGATATAATGATTCGGCATCAGCCCCGGAAAGCGATCTCATGTCAGGAAATGCTTTAAAAAGTTCAGGTGCCAGCTTGTTGATGTTCCGGTCCGAATCCTGTGCAGAAAGAACGACCATAACAATGAGCTCGTATAAATTATTGTAATCCAGAGGGTGCTTCTTGCCTTTGTATTTTTTTAATAAGGGCTGAATTTCTTTTTGCCAATTAATCCCGGCCATGCAGATATATTTTAGCTTTCTAAAAGTAAGAATTAAACCATAGACCATCAACCCAAAGCACATCACGACAATCCGGTGCTGATCCTGATCCTGTATCAATGTCACCAATCAAGGGTGAGTTATTGGCCAGTCTGACTAAGGCTTGGATCTGCAGAACCTGTGGCTGTAGCTAAACATAAAAATTTCCGTAACTTCTCTCAAACTAAACCCTAAACTAAATGGACGCTAAAAAACGCATCACGGCAACCCTTGCAGGGTTTGTCGTCTTTTTCATCATGGGCTGGCTACTTTATGGAATGCTTCTGATGGATTTCTTCGCCACCAATTCCGGTTCAGCTTCCGGGGCTTACCGAACAGATTCTGAGATGGTGTGGTGGGCACTTATTGCAGGAAACGTAATGCAGGCTTACTTCCTTGTCTATGTCCTTGGAAAGTGGGCCAACATCACCACGTTTGGCGGCGGTTTTCAGGCCGGAGCGATTATTGGACTTATGCTTGGCTTCGGTTATAATCTTACAATGTATGGTACGATGAATATCGCTAACCTTACAGCTACACTAGTCGATCCGTTGGTAACCGCCGTGATGATGGGAACAACCGGCGGTGTGATTGGATGGGTGCTGGGTAGAAAGTAAACAAAAGACTCATTACAATTTTTTGAGCTGATGAGAGGGTTGTTTCATCTGAGACAACCTCTTTCATTTCCGTCCATCCGAGAAAACAAAATTCTCTCCGGTTTTCCTCACATTAAATACGAACCAGGCCTTGTGGTCCGTCTATTCCGCTCCCCATGTACTCTTTACGAAGTTCGTGCGCCGCGCTAATCAACCAGTTTATCCAGATTCGGCAGTTCGGGTTGCCATTCCTGCACGTATTAACCGACACGGGAGTAGGAAATAAGCCGCAACATCGGACATCCATCGCCATCTGATTCCAGTGCCTCTGACTATCAATTAAAATTTAATATCTTTAAAAACTAACGCTGCTTTCCATCCGTTTGATTTAGTCCGTCCATAATGAAAAACCAATCCTTCACCCGACGAAAATTTATTTCTACCGGCCTTGCCGCCACTGCCACCTTTTATATCGTGCCCCGTTTTGTGCTGGGTGGAAAAAACTATGTTCCCCCGAGTGACCGGATTGTCCTTGGGTTTATAGGAACCGGAAAACAAGCCACGGGGCTTCAAAAACGTTTCCATGCACAAAAGGATGCCATGGTCCTTGCCGGCTGCGATGTAGACAAGTTGAAACTTGAACGATTCAAGAAAGCGAGCGAAGACTATTACTCCACCAATACTACTTCAGAAAAATACAACGGTTGCCTTACGTTTACCGACTACCGCGAACTCCTGGCACTGAAAGAAATTGATGCCGTCGTAATCTCCACACCGGACCATTGGCATGCACTTCAGACGGTTGATGCTGCGAAAAACGGGAAAGACATCTACTGTGAAAAACCCCTGGCCCACACGGTCAATGAAGGCATTGCCATGGTCAAAGCCGTGAAAAAGCACAAACGCGTTTTACAAACCGGCTCCATGCAACGTTCAAACCCTCAGTTTCACAAAGCGTGTGAACTGGTACGCAACGGTTATATCGGAGAAATTAAACAAGTATTGGTTTCCGTCGGAGGTCCACCCATACCGTGTGCCCTCCCCGTTGAGCCAACCCCGGACTATCTCAACTGGAATCTATGGCTTGGTCCGGCGCCGGAAAGAGGATATAACAACGAACTTTCCCCTCATATTTCCATTGATATTTTTCCAAACTGGCGCAACTACCGCGAGTATGGAGGTGGCGGGGTAACGGACTGGGGTGCGCATATGTTCGACATTGCCCATTGGGGGTTGGGAATGGATCGCAGCGGTCCGATTGAAATTATCCCCCCGGATGGAAAGGACCTGAAACATTTGTTGCTGCGTTATAAGAGCGGAGTGGAAATGTTCCATCAGGACTTTGGACGCGGTAATGCAGTTCGTTTTATTGGCACAAAAGGAAGCATTGATGTAAGTCGGAGTTTCTTTGAAACAACACCAGCCAATCTGAAGGAACTTGAATTGGGCCCTAACGACATTCGCCTTTACAACAGCCGCGATCACCACGGCGACTGGCTTCAGGCAATACGCAACCGTACGCAACCCATATGCGATGTGGAGACGGGACACCGCACATCCTCTGTGTGTAACCTGGTCAATATTGCTTACCAGCTAAATCGACCCTTGAAATGGTCTCCCAAAAAGGAAACTTTTGTTAAGGACAAAGAGGCCGCCACCCTGTTGGGTAAAACCATGCGTTCTCCATGGAAACTGGATTAGTAATTATAAACGCATTTCCTACCAAAATCTGTGAAAGCAAAAAACATTTCATCTAAAACAAGGCTCACGTGAAATTGGAAAGAGCCGTATTTCAAAAAAGTTACCTCTACTTCGCCGGTTTCTTTGTTTTTGTACTCATTGCATTTTGGCTGACTTACTTTACACGAATAGCAGATCAGGAAAACTACCGCCTTCACACGCACGGCATAGCCCTCTTGCTATGGTGTCTTATGCTAATTGCCCAGCCATATCTTATCCGTACCAGGAAAAACGAGCTACACAAACGCATTGGAAAATTTTCTTACGTGTTGGTTCCGTTGATGGTTTTTACAACGGTTGATCTGCTTCATTATCGTTTACATGGACTTCCTTCCCTGGGAACCATGGACTTTTTCTTTGTGGCGCTGGTGTTGAATGCATTGATTGCCTTCGTGATCTTTTACGGACTCGCCATATTCCATCGGAAAAATTCAGGCTTACACGCACGGTATATGATCTGCACCATATTCCCCATGTTCACGCCGGTAACCGACCGCATTATCCATATCTATATAAAATCGTTCGTGCCTTACCTTCCAACCATTGAAGGAAATCCGATTGCACCGGTTGTAGGTTTCCTATTGGCAGATCTGATACTAATCGGACTGAGTATCTGGGACTGGAGGTCGCACAAACGTTGGAATGTTTTTCCTTTTGCTCTGATCATCCTGATGATATACCATTATTCGGTATTGAACTTCTACAAGTTCTGTTTCTGGCAGAGTTTTAGTACCTGGTTTGCCAGTCAATAGGCGCCTAAAACGCGTCATACAAGAATAAATCTGGAATAACTTCCTTGGCAATGAGCTCTTCGATATGGCTATCTGAAACTTCATCAGGATTACGTGTTTGACAAGTATTGACTGGAATAATCTCCCTGGTGCCGCCTAAAAAACCGCCCATCAACTCTTTTCACTATGAACTATCCGGAAATCCGATTTAATCCGACTTGTGGAACAATACAGCGATACGACTTGCATCTGCGGCTTGACTAATCGGCCCGAAATTTTCTAACTTATCCACGCAAAAGGTTAACGGCTTAATCAAGGTTAGCGTACTGCCTGCTCGATAAGTTTTGTTACCTTACAGACCTATAGTTACGTTATGTCCTCCTCTCGCCAGCTTGCCGCCATCATGTTTACCGATATCGTCGGCTACACGTCCCTGATGGGTAATGATGAACAAAAAGCATTCGAATTCTTAAAGAAAAACCGGGAAATACAGAAGCCGATAATAGCTCAATACGGTGGCCGGTGGCTCAAGGAATTAGGGGATGGGGTAATGGCCAGCTTTAGCAACGTTTCAGACGCCGTCAATGCCGCTATCAAGATCCAGGAGGGTTGTGAAGCAGGTGGCGATTTTCAATTACGAATCGGCATTAACCTGGGCGAAGTGCTCTTCGAAGGGGACGACGTATTTGGCGACGGCGTAAATATTGCGGCACGTATTCAATCTGCTGCAATGCCAGGTTCTATTTGTATTTCTGAATCTGTGCATCACAATGTTGTCAATAAGAAGGATATCAAAACCCGTTTTGTAAGAGAGGAATTGCTGAAGAATGTAAAAAAACCGGTTCGTATTTACGCAATCGTCCGCAACGATGAGACTGTTGCTCCGGATGAACCCCAAAAGTCCCCAGCTCCCGAACACAGTATTGCCGTCCTTCCTTTTACCAACATGAGCAGCGATCCTGAACAGGAATACTTCAGCGACGGGATGAGCGAAGAGATTATCAACATGCTGGCGCAGGTACCCGGACTAAAAGTCGCCGGACCTACCTCATCGTTTACGTTTAAAGGTAAAAACCAGGACCTGAGAAAAATCGCTGAGGAACTCAGTGTCAATTATATTCTGGAAGGCAGCGTCAGAAAATCGGGAAGCAAGCTGAGGATCATCGCCCAACTCATCGAAGCCACCGAAGGTTATCACCTCTGGTCAGAAAAATTCGACCGTCAACTAAAAGACATATTTGATATCCAGGATGAAATCTCGCTCGCCATTCTGAACTCTATAAAAATCAAACTCTTCGGCGCCGATAAGGATGCTGTATTAAAACACTATACCCACAACACCGAAGCGTATCAGTTATACCTGCAGGGACGCTTCCACTATCACAAGTGGTCGGCGGAAGGTTTTCTTAAAGCCATTAATTACTTCAAGGCTGCCATCGCCCTGGAACCCGAGTATGCGATTGCCTTCACCGGAATCGCTTCCTGCTACCTGAACTTGTGGTTCTTCAGCCACCTGCCGCCTGAACACACCGTGCCGCAAATGAAACAAGCCACTGAACAGTCCCTGACACTTGACGATCAGATCGCCGAAAGCCGGATTGCTATGGCCCGCTTAAAAATGTACTATGAGTGGGACCTGGAGGCAGCAGCAGAAGAATTCAAAAAAGCCATAGAGCTGAACCCTAACCTGGCAGAGGCACATGAACAATATGGCTATTGCCTTGCCCTTTCCGGAAATTATCCAGAGGCCCTTAATTATGCCGCATCGGCATTCACCCTGGATCCCTTCTCACTGATGAATAATAACCACATTGCCTTGTTGTACTGGATGGCCGGAGATTATAAGAAAGGAATAGCGCAAGGGAAGAGACTGATTGAACTTGACCCGAACTTCTATGGCGGTCACTACCTTCTCGGATTGATGTACTGCGACCTGAAGCGATACGAAGAAGCGGTTTTGGAAACGGAGCTGTGTGTCATTCAGAATTATTGTTCATTTACCCTTTCTCTCCTCGGAAAGATCTATGCAGTGATGGGAAAAACCGATAAGGTCAATGAAGTACTGGAGAAGATGGAAGCATTAAAAAGTTCTCAGTCAGTTGGAAATTTTGATTTGGCCGTGATTTATGCCGGGCTCCAATCATATGACATGACTCTTCAGTTGCTGGAAAAAGCTGTTGAAATGAGAGAAGGCTTTATGCTTTATATGAAATATTACATTCCCAACTACCCCGAATTGGAAAAAGACCCGCGGTTTAGGCAGCTGACAGAAAAAATGCTCGCACTGCAAAAGTAACAAGTCTTCTTGCTAAAAACTTAGTCTCAGAACATTTCTTGCTAAATTCCCGGTTGATTCAGCGTCAGCTGTCTCATTGCATGTTGCTCACTCCGAAGATTGAAAACAAAATTTTGTGGATGAAGAAAAAGGTGCTAGCTTATTACGCATATATTGCCCTGTGATTTACAGAGCCAAAGCAGCGTATATATGAAATCGACTTTCCTTGAAAAGCTGACGAGCAAAAAAACGCGTCTTCGTCGACTGAAGAAAAGGGTCATTGAATACTTCTCTAATCTTCCACAAGGATCCGTTCCTGAAGATCAGAGAAAAATAGTTGACTTTCTGAAAGATCACGATATCTCTGTATTTCCATACGCGTTCCCCACCGAATATAAGGCTGACGATATTGAACTGTTCAAGGATGAGCAGTTGAATTTGAACTACATGATGTGGGAAGGAAAGAAGCTGTATTACAAAAACGGAAACCGTCCAAAAAAAGCACGGCAATATTTTAACAGTTTACGACTCGAGCAGGATATTCGCTCACCGCACAGATACCTGACTAATGATTTCGATGTAACAGCAAATGATGTTGTCGTGGACGTCGGCGCTGCAGAAGGCAACTTCTCCCTCAGTGTCATCGAAAAAGCAGGTTATGTTTTTCTGTTCGAAACCGACATCCGCTGGATCAAGGCATTGGAGGCAACATTTGCTCCCTGGAAAGACAAAGTAAAGATCATTCAGAAGTACGTTTCAGACAAAACTGACGGCCAGTGTATCGCGCTGGATGATTTCTTCGGCGACAAGCAAACTATTCACTTTATCAAGGCTGACGTTGAAGGAGCCGAAGGGCAGATCATTCAGGGTGCTACCAATGTCATTAACAGACATAAGAATTTAAGAGTTGCCGTTTGTACCTATCACCGTCAGGAAGACGCAGACGTGTTAGAGGGACAACTTAAAAAACTGGGGTTCAATACCAGTTTTGCAGAAGGTTATATGCTCTACTATTATGGAAAGACCAACGTGGTGAGAGAACCCTATTTAAGGAAAGCGGTGTTGCGTGCGGTTAAAGGATAGGATAATAATGAAACTATCAATAATCATCGTGAATTACAGGGGATGGAAACGATTAAGACCGTGTCTTGAATCGTTGCAGCGTCTGGCGGAGTTGCCTTATAGGTGGGAAGTAATAATAATCGACAATCATTCTTCCGACAACCAGCTTGGCGTGTTTATCGATGATTTTCCGGAGTTCTACTTTGTGGAGAACGTTGGAAACTTTGGATTTTCCAATGGCTGCAACCTGGGTGCCAGCAAAGCAACTGGTGAATACCTCCTGTTCCTAAATCCCGATACTATGGTTACCGGACAGGCGTTACATGATCTCCTGATCGAGGCTGAAAAACATCCTGAATTCACAATTCTTTCTTGCAGCCAGGTAAACAGCAACGGTAAAGATACCCGTCCATATGGCCTTTTTCTGAAACCATTCACACTCACCAGTTTTCTGCGTTCCCTGTATTTGCTTACACATAAAAAATCAATTCCGACGCCGCTTAGGTCCGGTGCCCTCGCGATGTTTCCTGAATGGGTATCGGGCTCTGTGGTGTTGATCAGCAGGGAAAATTTCGTCCGATTAGGAGGCTGGAGCGAAGATTTCTGGATGTACTATGAAGACGCCGACTTATGCAAACGGGTTGAAGCGTCTGGAGGAAAAGTCGTACTGATTAAATCGATCAGGATTATTCACAATCACGGTGGCGCTTCCCGCGTTAATCTTGACGTGAAAGCACTGACTAAATCTGAAGTAATCATCTCCCGACACGTCTATATACACAAGCACTCCCGGGGAATAAGCAGGTTTTTAATGCAGTCTTATCTGGTGATTAACAATTTGTTTCTCGGGCAATTGCTCATCGCGCTTCTGGGTTTGGTATTCTTCTTCAACCCCTCGTTGCGGGTGTATCCCAGACTGTACGTAAATATTCTCAAATACTATATCAATGCGATCTCAACCAAAACCTGGATGAGTCCCCGCGCAGTGAATTACCGAAAAACGATGGCCCACAAGTTTGAAAATGCGAAGGCAGAAGCAGCGTGAAGGACTTACTTTCCTTTCAGCAGGTTATAATTTTTAAATCCCCCGATTAGTCTGCCTCCCAGAAAATTCTGTTCAATAAACGTGACGACCTTGTCTTTTACAGTTTCATGCTCATGCTTTTGGCGTGACCGGTTTCTGCTGCCACTGTATTGCAGCTGATCTTTCCAGTCGAATTTTGAAATCCACTCCGTCATCGTAGCCGGATGCGTATCGGTGAATGTCTTCAGCCTGTCCAACGGACCGTAGTCAAAAATTTCCAGCTGTCGTGAGTAACCGCGTTCTTTCCCCGGAGGTATGTTGTAGGAGATACTGACATTGCGATTCTTCTTCGCCATCATTTCGGGTGGCCTTACAAATCCATAGTGAAATATTTCAGCATCAATCTGAACAACATTCACCTTTGATGTGCCCTTCTTGGTATGGTAGTCAATTCCATCGAAGTTTCGCATATGGCGGAACGACTGGGCATCACGCCAGCTGTGGATGTCGGGAAGGTTTCGGATCACCCGGATTTCTTTCGGATACCAGTCGTGCGAAATGTGGTAATGCCAGAAGTCGCCATAAAAGTGTTTGTACCTGAATAACAATCCGTTTACATCCGGATCGTTTTGGAACTTCTTGCAGCTCTCAACGACGGTGTTCAAGTATTTCTCATGAATAGCTTCATCGCACTGCAAATAGAATAGCCAGTCACCTTTGCAGGCTTGTTTGGCGATATCGGTTTGATGTGCATACTCCAGGCCATTTGGAAATTTCTTCAGATCCCACTTCGTCTCAATAAATCGAATCTTGTCGGATCCGATACTTTCAATCACTTCTCTGGTACGATCATCCGGATCGTTATCTCCAATAGCGATGACGAACTCGTCGACAATGGGAAGGATTGATTCAATAGAAGCTTTTACCGGGTAGTAAAGTTTCGTAGCATTTTTCACGAAAGTAAACCCGCTAATAGTCATCTGTTGTCGGTTGGCTCAATGCAATTATATACAATTTTTCTGAAGGATATTGTCTATAGACACCTTAGCCCAACGTTATTAGTTCCTACTACTTGGCGTTACTTAGCGTCTTGGCGCCTTTGTGTTAACACCCTCTCGCTCACACCTCCCCCACACACCAAAGAGAAATAGCACCATCGGACACACCACTTCAACATTGGGATCTATTGGCTTTTTCCTGGTGCATGTTCATTCCATTCCATTATCCTACACAGGTTGTGCCTGCTAGAGCAGACTTGAAATAGCATTAAGTTATTATGACCATGAAAGTCAATTAAAACTATGGTACATGTAGAATCTCATGATGCTTAATTGGTAAATTTGAAAGTAAAAGATGGCAAAGCAACGTTTAGCACATATCACCCTGCTGGTAGATGATTATGACCGGGCTTTAAAGTTCTACACGGAAGTTCTGGATTTCAGGATTGTAGAGGATACGGTGCAAAGCGCGACGAAGCGCTGGGTGTTGGTTCAGCCCCCCGGGTCAACCGAATGTTGCCTTTTGCTTGCCAAAGCGGTGAACGAAGAACAAAAAAGCCGGATAGGAAATCAAACCGGTGGCCGCGTATTTCTTTTTTTACATACAGACGATTTTAAGCGCGACTATCAGGATCTGATTCTGAAAGGGGTCCGCATCATTCGCGAACCCTCAGTTGAAGATTATGGTACCGTTGCTGTCTTTGCAGATCTGTATGGGAATCTGATTGACTTAATTGAACCCGATGGAAGATCAGAAATTTAGACAATTCATCAATCTTTGCTTATCTTTTGCCACTCCTTCCAGGACTAAAACTTTATCTCTAAGGCGCGAACTGCTATGGAAACTCTCGTTGTTGTTGGTATTGGAATCCTGGCGTTGTTTATTGTGTTTAAGATCTTCAAAACCCTGCTGAAGTGGTTAGTTATTGCCGGTGTTATTGTGCTGGCCATTGCCTTCTTTTCTAACCCCGATGAATCCAGCCATAAAAAAGGGCTTAAAGAGTGGACTAAAAATATACCTGTAAAAATTGAGGATAATGCCATCAAAGTGGATGACTACAAAGTATTTTCCATCGTGAAAGTGAAAGTCGACGGAACGGAGAAAACCACGGGCGTTGGTGCTTTTGGTAAAGTATGGTATTTCGAAGACATCAAAGAACAGCTCACTAAATAATTCCTGAAATTGACCGGGAAGCCTCAATATCTATTTTACAACAAATGATTTAATCCCATGACTAAGACTACAATACCCCTGTGCGTAATGTTAATTACGATCCTGTCGTGCCAGAACAAAAAACAGACCTCGGAGATGCCGACAGATTCTGGTACTGTGGCAACCGAGGAATCCGCTTTTAACGTGCTCACAGAAGCACAAAAATCCGAGGGCTGGAAATTGCTGTTTGATGGTCAATCCACCAACGGATGGAAAATGTACAAGGGCATGGAAAATGACAGCTGGGAAGTAGTGGATGGCACACTACACTGCAAACCATTTGAACCCTCTACAAAACGTGCAGATATCATGACCGTCGACCAGTATGACAACTTTGAGCTTGTGTTCGATTGGAAAATTTCTTTCCAGGGAAACAGCGGTGTTATGTTCAGAGTAACCGAAGACTTTGTGGAACCTTATAAAACTGGTCCCGAGTACCAGGTTATCGATGATGAAGGGTATCCGGGTGACCTGACGGACAAACAACTAACCGGGGGTAGTTACGACATGTATGTTCCTGTTGATCCAAAGGTAAACCCAATCGGAGAATGGAACACCTCAAAACTTATCGCTAATGGAAACCATGTCGAGCATTGGCTGAATGGTTCGAAGGTGGTGGAATATGACATTAATTCAGACGATTGGAAACAACGAAAAGATGGAAGCAAATGGAAAGAAGAGCCATCCTATGGCATTATCCCCAAAGGACATATTGACTTGCAAGACCATAAAAGCGAGGTGTGGTTCAGGAATATTATGATCCGGCCGCTATAGTATTTTATAGAGTGCCATGTCTTCCAGGAGAATAATACTATTATTTGTATTGCTGGAAATCGTTATCGCTGGTATGGCTGTTTTCACCGATGGATTTTCGATCACCGCGCTTCAAACCACAACGCGATTTTCGGGTAGACTTTCTTTACTTCTTTTCAGTGGAATTTTTTTGCTACACCACAAGCCCGACACCTTGCATACCTGGCTGTCAGAAAAATTCTATCTGTTATTTGCCATTGTCCATGGAATTCACCTCGTGGAATTATGCGCTTATGTTTACTTGTCCGGTAATCCGTTGGTTCCAATAAGGGTAGCGGGAGGTTTTCTGGCATATGCCTTCATATTTGTAATGCCTTTTCTTTCGCAGTACCAAACCAATGGAAAGATTTCTTCCCGAAAGTTCTTCATTGTCCAGACGGTGTTCCTATACTACCTATGGCTTATTTTTTTTCTTACCTACCTGCCCAGGGTTCAGGGCAAGTTACCCCATGCCGGTGGTCATTATGCGGAACATGTTGCACTACTCGGATGGGTCTCGACTATGCTGGGAATTAAGCTTACCAACCTTATCCAATTCAGGAAACATCGATAAAAGTGAATCAGGATCATTGCTACCTTTGTCACTAACCGGTTGAATTGTATTTCTACAGACAGAATTTGCAATAAAAGAATATCACGTCAAAATGCTACCACAATCTTTCTAACTTTCAAAAGTAAATCCTAACAGCGTCTTCATGTGTGGTGTCACCGGAATTTTTGCCTTCAATCTCATTGGAAAATTTAACAAAATTCATGTTACCAATGCTACGATGGCGCTTGAACGCCGTGGTCCGGATTTTCAGGATATCTATATAGAGGAATGGGTTGCATTAGGACACCGTAGGCTCTCCATCATCGATACAAGTCCATTGGCTAATCAGCCAATGTGGGATGAAACTAAACGCTATTGTATTGTTTTCAATGGAGAGATTTTCAACTATGCCGAATTGAAAAGCGGACTGGAAGCTAAAGGTGTCTCCTTCTTTTCACAATCCGATACAGAAGTACTCCTGAAGTTATACATCCACGAAAAAGAAAACTGCCTCAATAAACTCAATGGATTTTTTTCGTTTTGTATTTACGACAAACAGGAGGAAACATTCTTTCTGGCGCGCGACCGCTATGGGATCAAACCTTTACTCTATCTCTTCGACGATGACAAGTTCATTTTCGCCTCCGAGATGAAATCCATCCTGCAGTATGGTATTGAAAAAAAACTGGACTACAACTCCCTCTATATCTACCTGCAGTTAAACTACATCCCTGCACCGGAAACCATTTTTTCGAATGTGAAAAAGCTTTTGCCCGGTCATTACATGGTGGTGCGAAGACAAAAGATGGATGTGCGATGCTATTACCAGATACCTTATAGCGGGGAGCACGCGGAAAAAAACAGAATACCGTATTCCCAGGCCAAAGATGAGTTAAAGGTATTGCTTGAAACCTCGGTGCAGCGGCGACTGGTTTCCGATGTCCCACTGGGTGCCTTTCTGAGTGGCGGTATTGATTCGTCCGTTGTGACTGCATTGGCGCGGAAACACAAACCCGATCTCCACACCTTCTCAATCGGCTTTCGCGATGAAAAGTTTTTTGACGAAACGAAATATGCACGCCTGGTTGCAAAACACCTGAATACCTCTCACACGGTATTCTCGTTAACCAACAACGATCTTTATTCGCATTTACATTCCATACTGAACTATATGGACGAGCCTTTTGCTGATTCGTCGGCTATCGCTGTATATATCCTCAGTAAAGAAACCCGTAAACACGCTACCGTCGCGCTTTCGGGAGATGGTGCCGATGAAATGTTTGCCGGTTATAACAAACATGCTGCCTTCCATAGAATAATCCACAAAGGATGGAAAGAAAGTATGGTCAGTGCGTTATCTCCGCTGTGGCATACAATTCCTCAATCCCGGAGCGGATACTTCTCCAATAAGGCGAGACAACTTTCACGCTTTAGCGAAGGCCTGAAGCTTTCATCGAAAGATCGCTATTGGCAATGGGCCGGATTTGCCGGCAAGGAAGAAACACTCAGGATGTTACATCCTGATCTGCGAATTAATATGTGGTTAAAAGATTTTGTGCCGAGAAGAAAAGAGATCCTTCAGGGAATACCGGACAACGAGAATATTAATGACATCCTGTTAACGGACATGAAACTTGTACTCCCCAACGACATGCTGATGAAGGTGGATCTTATGAGTATGGCGAATGGCCTTGAAGTGCGTGTACCGTTCCTGGATTACGAGGTAGTCAACTTTGTCTTTACCCTGCCGGGAGAATTCAAGATCAACAACAAGATGCGGAAACGCATACTTCAGGATGCTTTCCGTGATATTCTTCCCAGACAATTGTACAACCGCCCAAAAAAGGGATTTGAAGTACCGTTACTGAAATGGTTCAGGACCGAGATGAAGTCCCTGATTAATGATGACTTGCTTTCAGAAGAATTTGTGCTTCAACAGGGGGTCTTTGACTATTTGGAAATTAAAAAACTAAAGCAGCAATTATTCTCGTCCAACCCCGGCGATATTCATGCCCGCATCTGGGGGCTAATTGTCTTCCAGTGGTGGTGGAAGAAATATATGGTATAGTCCATATCTTTGACCATGACTATCCTTTATGGACGCATGATGATGCGTCCCAAGCATATGGTCCCATGTCAATGATATCCACAAGAGTACCATGAAAAATCTACTTCGAATTGAAGAGGCTCTTCAGTTTATTTTGGCCATTTACCTCGTCAATCAATTGCCTTATGCCGGCTGGGTGTACTGGGCCTTTTTTCTTGCACCGGACCTCGGGATGCTGGGATATCTCATAAATACGCAGACCGGCGCCCTGTTCTATAACTTATTTCATCATAAGGGGATTGCCATTGCGCTCTACCTGGTGGGACTTTACCTGAATGTTCCGGAACTTCTTTTCACCGGCCTGTTGTTATTTGGGCACAGTTCCTTTGATCGTA
This sequence comes from Chryseolinea sp., assembly GCA_041737945.1. Taxonomy (GTDB): domain Bacteria; phylum Bacteroidota; class Bacteroidia; order Cytophagales; family Cyclobacteriaceae; genus Chryseolinea. The sequence goes on along the minus strand of JBGSQQ010000002.1, from coordinate 17,751 downwards.
TGCTCGGGTATGGTCTGAAGTACCCTGACAATTTTAAGAACACTCATCTGGGATGGATAGGAAAGTAACAACGGAGAATTCCTCCACGAAGTCGCAGGCGGACATACTCCATATTAAAAATATGGTATGCAATCGTTGTGTCATGGTGGTACAACAAGAATTGGAGAAGCTGGGTATTTTTCCCCTGGTCGTAACGTTGGGGGAAGTTCGGCTAGCCGAAAAGCCTTCCGCTGAAAGATTGGACATTATTCGTTCGTCTTTGTCGGCAGTTGGTTTTGAATTGATCGATGACAGGAAATCCATGCTTATCGAACAGGTGAAGGGGCTTATTATTGATGTTGTACACCGTCACAAGAAGTTGAAGACCAATTTATCCGATTACCTGGCAATGGAAATCGGTAAGGACTACTCGCATATAAGCAATCTGTTTTCAGACGTTGAGGGTACCACCATTGAACAATATGTCATTCATCAGAAGATCGAAAAAGTAAAGGAACTGCTGGTGTATGATGAACTTACCCTGAGCCAAATAGCGTATGAAATGCATTACAGCAGTGTAGCCCATCTCAGCAATCAGTTTAAGAAGATCACAGGGCTGACACCTTCTCATTTTAAAAAAATAAAGGACAACAAAAGAACACCAATCGATCAGGTTTGACCTTGCCTGCAACTTGTGTGATTAATCGGCCGATGGCCCGCCAAAATATTCAACAATGAAAACATTAAAATTCAACACCAACATTAATTGCAGCGGATGTATTGCCGCTGTCACACCATTCCTGAACAGCGAGAAAGAAATACTGTCGTGGGCAGTCGACACGTCTGACAAAAACAAAATTTTAACAGTGACAACCGAAAATCTTTCTGCCGAAAAAATTCAGCATGTATTGGAAAAGGCCGGCTATAAGTCCCAGGCAGTATAATTATCCCGTATCTCGTTTCCCCGACTCCAGATTGCTTCAACACAAATCCGCTTCTTCCCATGTAGGGGTGACCTGTAAATTCTCAGCGGAGTATCAATGACGAGGGCTAGCCAGCCCCTCCACCGATCCAATCCCACACCTTCCCAGCTTCCGGTGCCAGTGGAGCTCCATTCTCTTTAGGTTCTAAGCGAATGGATAACTCTCGAACGAGGCCATTTCCTGAAGGTTGCAAGTCGTTTTTCCGACTGCCGCAATCCTGTAAACAGGCTTCTGGCGTCAATTACCAAAAGAACATTCCGTAAAGAAGCCACAACACATAACTAAATTTTGTTTTTGTCCAAAAACTGTTTGTTACGAAATTTTCAATTTATCGGTCGTTTGCATCAAAATGAACCCTTTCTAAATCGTTTCCATCAATTTTTTTTCAAAAGTGGTTCATTTTTAACCCTATTGTTCAAAGATTGTGACCAATTAGCGCGAGTGATAGTACTATTTTAAACTAACTAACCTAAACCATTATGATTGAAGTTTTATCTGATTCAACACTAGCGATGCCTGGTCCAGAACTGGCATTCGCGGATTCTTTAAAAGTTATTCAAGCCCAGCTGGCAGAAGTGAAGGATATTGCATTATTAACGACGAATAACGTCTGGATGCTCCTCTCTGCAGTACTCGTCTTTATGATGTCGCTTGGGTTTGCGTGCGTGGAATCCGGATTCACCCAGGCAAAAAACACGGTAAATATCCTGTTCAAGAATAGTATCGATACCTGTATTGGAATCGTTGTATTCGCCCTTTTTGGTTTTGGCCTGATGTACCCTGGAACCTTCGGAATCGCAGAAGGTTGGCTGGGATTTGCCGGCTTTGGACTCTCAACGTCTGAGGGTTATGACCCTGTAACGTATGCCAGTGGGCATTACACTTACTGGACAGACTTCTTTTTCCAGGCAGTATTTTGTGCCACTGCCGGTACAATTGTTTCCGGAGCTGTGGCTGAGCGTATTAAGATAAGCGCTTACTTCATTTTCACCTTCTTTCTTTTAGGCTTCATCTATCCAATTCTGGGAAGCTGGAAATGGGGAGGTGGCTGGCTGAACACCTATGGATTTTATGATTTTGCCGGTTCAACTGTCGTGCATTCTGTCGGAGGATGGGCTGCCCTTGCCGGTATTATGGTCCTGGGTCCAAGGATTGGAAAATATGTGGACGGCAAATCCAATTCATTCCCTAACTCCTCAGCGCCTCTGGCGGTTATCGGAGTATTCCTTTTGTGGATTGGATGGTTCGGTTTCAACGGAGGGTCCGTATTATCCGCCGATCCTGAGTTAATTTCCCTGGTTTGCGTGACGACGTGTTTGGCCGCTGCAACCGGGGGTATCGGCGGTATGTTAGCAGCATTGCTGGCATTCAAGCGATTTGATCTTGGTATGGTATTGAACGGTATCCTAGCCGGATTGGTAGGAATTACTGCCGGCGCTGATCAGATGTCAGCCAATGAGGCGATGATCATCGGACTTATTGCCGGTGTGCTTGTGGTGTATTCCGTGATCTTCCTGGATAAACTGAAGTTAGATGACCCCGTTGGTGCAGTTTCCGTCCATTTGGTATGTGGGATTTTTGGAACACTGGCAGTAGGGATGTTTGGAAATATGGCTGGTGGTGAACAGTTCATCAAACAACTGGTAGGCGTCCTTGCCTTTGGTGTACCTTGTTTTGTTGGATCATTCCTGATATTCTTTATTTTGAAAAAGGTAATGGGCAGCATCAGGGTTTCTGCAGAACACGAAAAATCAGGTCTGGATAGCCACGAACATGGTATGCGTGGTTATACGATCACTTACGAAGACTAATAGCGAAGTCTTTGATAGCTAAAAAAGGCCGGTGTACAACCGGCCTTTTTTATTTCCAATCTCCCGCCCTGAAATGGGTTGACGCTAAATCAGGATCCAATGTTAAGAAATTGTTAAGTTTTTTGATAATGGTCAACGGTTTGGCACTTCCTGTTTTCACCTTTCTGTTCGATTTTTCCGCAATCGTTTTCTGAAGTGCCCTGATAAAGACATCCCACTTGCAGTTTGTTGCCTGGTTTTTTACGAATCATGGGTTATTTCAGACCCTTTATTGTTAAAATGAAATAGGTCAAAAATTAACAACATTCTATCAGTCAATATCTTACGTGAAAATTTTTGTCGCTTTTTGCGTTACTTGAGTATGTAAATCAAAAACTAAAATTTTACCGGATATGATACACGCTATTGACAACAACACCCGCGAGAACCTGAAGAATGAATTGAGAAACGATTTCCCTAACCTCACCGATGCCGAACTGAACAATATCGATGAGTCATTCGAAAAATTCATTTCCAGCGCTTCCCTTAAAATTGCCCGTGATGAGCAAAGCGCAACTGAAGTTATAAGAGAGAAATTAGAATACTTACATTCTAAGTCCATCTAGGTTTAACACCTAACTCTCCACTTTATAAGCCCGGTGATGTCAACCATCACCGGGCTTTTTGTTGCCGTTTGCGCAAACATCGCCCCCCATCGCAGATCATAACTATTCCCTCCCCAATAAAAGGCGTTAAATACACCCCGTTATCCAAATAAACTGCCATTTCAATCGATAATACCAAATAAGGTTTCGGTTCACCCTGCCAATTAAAAATATTATAAATTTTTCACGTTTTCGATTAGAAAATACCCGGACCTAAATCGATTCCGTGAATTTTTTTTCAAATGTGGGTTCTTTTTTACCCTATTGTTAAAATATTTACGCAACTATTAACCACAAGGGGTTAAAAACAACCCCCCTTGATCAAAAACTACAACCAAATGAAAAAATCAATCGTCTTTCTCGTACTGCTGGTTGCTGTGAGCATCCTGGCAGTCTTTATGCCTGCCGTGCCAGGCCCAATCGTCACGGAGGGGATCAACTCCGGCGATGTAGCCTGGATGCTAGCGGCCTCTGCTCTGGTACTCCTTATGACTCCGGGACTCGCTTATTTCTATGGCGGAATGATTGACACCAAAAACATCATAACCACAATGCTTCAAAGCTTTGTCGCAATGGGTGTAATCAGCGTACTCTGGATACTTGTTGGATTCAGTCTCGCTTTCGGAGATGACCTTGGGGGAATGGGCCTGGTGGGCAATCCGGGCACCTATTTCATGTTCAACAATGTGCTGGATGCACCTTTGTTTGGTACCATCCCATTGGTATTATTCGCATTCTTCCAGCTTAAATTTGCGATTATCACACCTGCCTTGATCACTGGTACTTTCGCGGAACGCATCCGTTTTAAGTCGTATATCATCTTTATCATACTGTTCTCCTTATTAATCTATGCACCGCTGGCGCATTGGACATGGCATTCCGGTGGTTTCCTGTTCAAAATGGGCGTGCTCGACTTTGCTGGTGGAACAGTTGTTCATATGTCAGCTGGTTTTGCTGCGCTGGCCGCTTCGATGTATTTGAGAACTAAAGGTGAGGCAAAGGCTGCCATATCTCCGGCCAATGTGCCATTTGTTCTCCTGGGGACAGGCTTGCTGTGGTTTGGCTGGTTTGGATTTAATGCCGGAAGTGCACTTAGCGCCGGAGCGCTTGCCGCATCAGCTTTTGCGACGACGAACACAGCATCCGCCGCTGCCGGCCTCGCATGGATTTTATTTGATGCAGCCCGCGGTAAGAAACCTTCCGCTATTGGTTTTTGCATTGGCGCAGTAGTAGGGCTTGTTGCTATCACCCCGGCGGCTGGTTTTGTAACCATACCCGCCAGTCTGTTTATCGGAACGTTCGCCGCCATGATCAGTAATGTTGTTGTCCATTGGAAGAGCAAAACTTCGCTGGAGGATACATTGGATGTTTTCCCTTGTCATGGTGTAGGCGGGGCGGTAGGCATGGTCATGACAGGGCTGCTGGCAACACAGGCTGTAAATGGTGCTAATACTACAGGTAATGGATTGTTAATTGACGGAAGTACAACCCTTATCGGTATTCACCTGGTTGCATTGGTCATCGTTATAGCTTTCAGTTTCTTCGGATCGCTTCTCTTGTTGAAAATCACAGACCTGATCTCTCCGCTGAGAGTTACCGCTGAAGAAAAGAAAGTCGGCTCGGATCTTAGCCAACACGGTGAGAATGTATACCCTGCTGAATTCAGTCAATTAAAAGAAGAACTCGCTTAAAATAAAATGGCCCCGAACGATTTTCGGGGCCATTCAAAATAAAAATCAACTAACCTAACTGACTATGACAGATTCTACACGCTCAGAACATTTTAATTTTCCCTAAACCAATGCTGCCGTTTTTCAGGAAATGCTTTGCCTGAAAATTATGACGGCTCCACATGAGACTCCGGATTGTGTCTCATGAATCACTAAAGCATCCTGTAAAGGGTGTACAAGACCCTCACAGGATAACCTTAGCTTATTGTTTACTTAAACACATTACAAAATTATGAAATTTCAAAAACTAAGACTTTTAATTTGCCTGGCACTCGTTGGATTCTCACTTAGTGCCGTTGCTCAGGACTCAACGAAAACTTTTACGTTATCCGGATCAATTGATACCTATTACCGTACTGCATTCAAGACCACCAATGACTATGGAGCTTATGGCCCCTCAACTTCCTTCGCAGACTATAAAGGTTTTGCATTAGGTATGGTAAACCTCATTGCATCTTACCAGGGTGAAAAAGCCGGGTTTGTAGCTGATGTAGTCTTCGGTCCCCGCGGACAGGCTGCTGTGTTTGGTACAGCATCCGGCCAGGCGATCATCAATCAGATGTTTGCTTACTACAAGTTCTCTGATGCGGTTACACTGAATATGGGACAATTCAATACGTTCCTCGGGTATGAAGTGATTTCCCCTACCATCAATTTTAACTACTCAACTTCTTACTTATTCTCCTGGGGACCGTTCAACCATACCGGTCTGCGTGCTGACTTTACCTTCGGCAATGGTTTCGTTGGAAAATTAGCCATAATGAACCCTACCGATATCGTTGAATTCAACCCGGTTAATACGATGACCTACGGTGCGCAGATTGGAAAGACAGGTGACAAAGGCGGTATCTGGCTAAACTTCTTATACGGAGATCAGGATGGAACACTCGACGAAAACGACTCGCCGTTTGATGAAAATGGAGACTTGGTTTCCTCTGCAGGATCTTTATTTCAAGCCGATGTTACGGCAGGCTGGAACCTCAGCGAGAAATTTTATCTCGGTGTGAATGCCTCTATCCAGTCCGTTGCGCCTGGTGAAGCTTTCACCGGTCCTGGTGCAATCACTGACCTCGACGGCGATGCCAGTTCCTTCTCTGGAATTGCCCTATATCCAAAATTAACGCTCTCTGAAAACTTCGCGCTGGGATTGAGAGGCGAATACTTCTCTATTAAGAACGGACATCTAGGCATTTTCGGACTGGATGAAAACGGTGATGGAAATGTTATTGAGTTTACCCTGTCCGGAAACTATAAGGTCGGTGGATTCACATTCATCCCTGAATTCAGAATTGACATGACATCCGAAGATTCCTTCTCCGACGCAGATGGTGAACCTACTACGATGATGCCAAGCTTATTGATGGCCGCTGTTTACAAATTCTAAAAATAATTAACCTGGATGGAATTCGAACTCCATCCAGGTTCTACAAATCTCAACCACTAAAATTCATAGGCTGTATGTCTAAGACAAAACTCGAATACATCTGGCTAGACGGGTATAAACCAACCCAAAGCCTGAGAAGTAAAACTAAAATTGTACGGAATTTTGATGCAACACTTGATGGCTGTCCCATGTGGTCGTTTGATGGAAGTTCTACTGAACAAGCCGATGGCCATCATTCAGATTGCCTCCTTCAACCTGTTGCGCTTTTCCCGGATCCGGCTCGCAAAAACGGATACCTGGTGATGTGCGAAGTACTCAGTGCTGACGGAACCCCTCATGCTTCCAACGGCAGAGCTACTATTCAGGACGATGACAATGATTTCTGGTTTGGCTTTGAACAGGAATACTTTCTATGGAATCCCCAGACCGACAAACCATTGGGCTTCCCGGCCAGTGGTTACCCGGGTCCGCAGGGACCTTACTATTGTTCAGTGGGTGCCAAGAACGCTTTTGGACGGGATATAGTTGAAGAACATCTGGACTATTGCCTTGAAGCCGGTATCAATGTAGAGGGAATAAATTCCGAAGTAGCTACAGGCCAATGGGAATTTCAAATTTTTTCTAAAGGTGCTAAGTCTGCCGGTGACCAGGTATGGATTGCCCGCTACCTGCTGGAGCGCACGGCAGAAAAATATGGTGTGGCTGTCAACTGGCATTGTAAACCCCTCGGAGCTACCGACTGGAACGGTTCAGGAATGCATGCGAATTTCTCCAATGAATTGTTGAGGACGTGTGGTTCACAGGAAGTTTACGACTCAGTATGTCAATCCTTCGCGCCATTCATCAGGGAACATATCGCCGTTTACGGCGCCGACAATCATTTACGCCTCACCGGCAAACATGAGACCCAATCTATTGATAAGTTCTCTTACGGGGTTTCCGATCGCGGTGCCTCGATTCGCATTCCTATCGCTACGGTAGAAAATGGTTGGAAAGGCTGGCTGGAAGACAGAAGACCTAATTCCGCAGCTGATCCTTATAAAGTTGCTTCAAGAATCATCAAGACAGTAAAGACAGTTCCCGAATATGCAACGGTAAACGGAAACAGTCATTAACAATTTAGGGCGTCTGGTTGTAGTTGGAAGTCGGGTAGAAATGCCCGGCTTCTTTTTTTGCCCACGGTAGGGAATTGCCAACCAGGCCTTGAATCCATGTATGACAAATATTCCGACAACATAAACCTGGCTGCAGCCTTACCTCCCAATTTATAACCACCGGAAAATAAAATTCTGCGGTTGAATAGAGCCTAAAGATTTGTATTGTCCACACTGTTTACAGTAAATTAGATATAACGTCTAGCAAGTTTGCCTAATGATTCACCCTCATACTGAACTCCGGTTTATCAGTGAGAAAATCGGATATGGAGTTGTTGCCACCAGGTTTATTCCAAAGGGTATATTACCTGGGTGCTCGACAAACTTGATCGCTCATTTACCCCACAACAGTTCCAATGTATGGATCCATTGTACCAGCAGGTACTGGATACCTATACCTACCGAAACCCTGAAGGCAATTACATTCTTTGTTGGGACAACGCACGATTTGTAAACCACAGCTCCAATTCCAATTGTATCACAACAGCGTACGATTTTGAAATTGCTGTGCGTGACATATATCCCGGAGAACAACTTACGGATGATTATGGTTATTTAAACCTTGAAGAACCATTTGAAGTGATACCGGAAGAAGGCACAAATCGAACTACAATCTATCCCGACGACCTGATAACATATTACCATGTGTGGGATGAGAAGTTGTTAGATGCCTTTCCCCTCCTGCTTGTAGTAGACCAGCCGTTATTTCATATTCTTGGTGAGTCAACCCAAGAACTGGCTGTAAGTATTGCATCCGGTAAAGCTAAAATGAACTCCATTCTGAATTGTTATTGCCCTGTTCATGGTAAATTGAACGGTGAAGCACGGTCGGTAACCGTACGGTCGCCTAAAGTGGCCTATCCATTTTAGTTATTCTTTACCCTCTTCAAGACTTCTGCTGGTCTCTTGATCCCACAAAAACCATCAGGTCATTCTCGACTTTCTCCCGGTCCTTCCAGAAGTTCCGGCTGAAGACCATATGGTACTTCCAATTTTTCTTTGTCAGCAATGCCGGCGTATAGGCATGAACATCTTTGGCCGACAAGCTTGAAAAATACCGTACATCGTCGGTCAGGATAATCCCCAAATGCTCGTCAGATTGAACCACATTGATATCGGCATAGGGTAAACTGTCGGTATTAAAAGTGTATGCTCCCATTCGCTCTCTACTCCACTGCTGCAGGCGACTGCTCAAATACCATTTTGGTGTAAGTTTTAATCTGTGCGTGGTTTCCGGTCTGAACTTGCCATTATACACGTCGCGGGCAAATTCCAGATACTTGCGCAAAAGCCTGGGACCTTCATTTTTGATGTCCTCGACCTTAAGCTGCTCTGGCGAAATGCTGCTAATCAGAATTATTTTTTCGCGCGCACGGGTCACGGCAACATTCAACCGGTTTTCTCCCCCGGCTGTATTGAGACTTCCAAATTGCATATACATCTTTCCATTCTGGTCTGGGGCATATCCCGTGGAAAAGATGATGTAGTCTTTTTCGTCCCCCTGCACGTTCTCTATGTTCTTCACAAACAGAGATACCGGTATGACCCAGCCGCTTCTTAATGATGCGGCTTCCAATAAATCGAGCACCAGCATTTGCTGTGGTGCATTAAATGTCACTACACCGATTTCCTTTTCGGGATGCTCCCTTAGTATTTCCATTACCCTGGCTACTACGGCATCCGCCTCAATCTGATTGGTCTGATTTTCCCATACACCTGGAACCACCTGGTATTCAATTGCCGGCTCTCTGCGGTTAATGATCTCACGGTCCGGCAGCAACTGCAGACGTCCCTCATAAAAATGGCGGTTTGAGAAATCTATGAGCTCCAGCGATTTGCTTCTATAATGTCCTTGCAAATGAACGGTCGATAAGTATCGGGCCGATAATTCAAGCAATGATTCTACTTCCAGATCAGGAGATTCCCCGGAATCATCCCAGCGAATCTGGTACAGTTCACTGGGCCGGAGCTGCTTATCATCGCCGGCGACAACAACTTGTTTTCCTCTGAACATCGCAGGAATGCCTCTTTCCGCAAAACATTGAGACGCCTCATCGAAAATGACAACATCGAAAAGTTCGGTCATCGGGAAGATGGCAGACACCGATTCCGGAGATGTCATCCAGCAGGGAATTAGCTGAAAAAGTTCATAGTGGAAATTGGCAAGCAATTTCCTTATCGGCCAGATCTTCTTCTTTTTCGTTACCTGGTGTTGAAGGTCCCGATACGTCACCATATTATTAAGCCGGTTATACTCCAGGCTTTCATAAACGCGTTCGCGCGCCCGCACCAGCAGAATCTGACGGCTCAGTTTCTGTTTCTCCTCCACCAGTTGTTGAAGTTCCTCCTGCAACGTTTCCATTTTCATGGATGAAACAGACCGAAGGATAGGGTACTTTGTTTCAATGTGATCAATCCATGCCAACCGTATACTATTCTGGAAAAGGATTTCCAGCGGCTCCGCTTTCCATTCGTTCAGGTGATCAAACAACTTTCCCAAAATATCCTTTTCAAAGAATTTTAGATCTTCGCGCAAGCGGTCATACTCACAAATACTATCAAAATCCCTCCGAAGAATTTTTTGAAACTCCGGCTCGAGCGAAGGGTCATGAATCAACTGGTTGAGCTGATACGTACTTAAATGCTGCAGCCACTCTTTCTTCTTTTCCGGAATATCCTGGATAGTCTGTAGTAATTCTCTCATCAGACTAATGAACCCTGTGTGGTCATATTTCTGGACGTTGATCGCATCCTTGATTTCACGAAGCGTATTAAAAACAAGTTTTGCACGGGTCGCAAGTTTCTGCTTCACAAACCAGTTCTTCAACTCGTCTTTGTTATAGCCGGCAGGAATATCGATAAGCCAGCTCCTTTGTTTTAACCCGGTAAGGTGATGCTCAAGATTCAGCCGGCTGTCAATGCGCTGCTCCAGCGTGTTTAATCCCGCTTTCCCGACAGCTAATCCGTTCGCGACGAGCACCCGTTTTACAAAAAATTTATCCTTGGACATCAACTCCCATTTTATCCACCGAAAAATATTCCGGCGCGAGTCCATACAGTGTTGTAATACCTCCTGGAACTTACCCAGCTGGTCACCCGGCAGCGTATTCTCCGGATGCGGTCCATTAAAACAATTCAGACTCACCCGTTCTACATTCGAAAGCCAGAGCAAACTTGTTTCCTCGTCAGGTTCATTGATCATGGCCTGAAAAAATCTGAACGTATCCTCGTCTTTGAGTACGCTGATCATTCCCAGTATCTCTTCTTCTTTTTTGTACAGCAAATCACAGTCTTCCAGATTTATTCGTGCACCAATAAGTTTCTCCACTTCCATCGACTTCGCTTCCTGATAGCGGGGAATATCTTCGAGCGTAAGGTCAATCAACCTCTCATCAGATCCATTATAGGAAGAAAAGGACTTTCGATCCCGCCACAAATACGCATCATCCTCTATTACCAATGCGTAGTTCGCATAGGCCTTTAGCCTGCGGGCAAACTCTGAAAGATTAACAAATGAAAAATACTGATACTCCTGTTTACAGTTTATTGACGGGGCGTGTAAATCAGATGTCAGGTAAAGTTCCTTAACAGAAATTCCGCATTCCTTGTCATCAAACAAGGCAAATTTAAATTCTTCCAGTTCTTCCAGGATCTGATCTATTCGGCGACAAATCTGAAAAAACCTGCGTTCAGTCTGAATGACGTCGATGCCCCGGTTATGCGCCTTGAATTCTTCAATGCGCTCCACCTGGCTCGCTACCTTTGAGAATATTTCTTTTCTGTCATTTCTGAAATCGTGAACAAGTCCAAGAAAATCGCCAAGCTCAATTCCCTTCAGCCGATCATACACTACATCGAGTGCCGCCCGTTTCTGACAAACCAGAAGTGCTTTTTTGCCCGAGGCAATAGCATCAGCAAGCAGATTACAAATGAGTTGGGATTTTCCGGTGCCCGGTGGACCCTGGATGACGATGGACTTGCCTTGCTTAATAGTTTTAATGGCATTTTCCTGAAAGGCATCCAATACAAACGGCGTGTATAATTTTTCTTCACTGATCGTATTATTTGAAGCCCTTCCCGTACCATCAGTCGCTTCGTTCATTTCATTTTTCTCCAGAAAAAAATCTTCGAGGGTATGAATGTCCTGCTGTTCGATCAATCGCAGGTAGTCGGGAACAAGTTGCGAGCCGGCTTGCGGAAAAATGCCGAGAACCGCTTCCGGAAATAGCTTAAGCTCACCGTTGTAATGTGTCTCGTAGAATTGCGGTTTTTTGAACTCTTGGAATGGAATCAACTCGTCGTGAAAATTCTCCGGATTAAAGTTGACTTCGATTTTATCGCGTAGCGTCTGATAAAGCTGTGTCCTGAAAACTGTACTGTCCGTATCAAATTCTTCAAAATTCGTTTCCAAGAGTTCGTCGTCAAGTTGCAGCTGATTGTAAAACGCGTAAGCCAGAAGAAATGACTTGTTGAATGTAATTCCTGCATCATTTCGGGGTTGAAGAACCCAGTGTTGTCCTTCCTGAACAATCGTGACCGGAAAATAGAGCAGAGGGCATCTCACCAACGAACCGTCAGAAAATTTACCATGTACAAAAGGCCATCCTACGTGCAGATCGTTAGTACCTCGTTCTTCAAAAAAGAAACGATCAACTCGTTGAAGTCTTTTAAGCTTCCGGCTGGCATTATTGTTCGCCTCCATCCGGCTGTCCAACACCTGACAAAGCTTTTTATTCCGACCGGCAATAAGTGCATTAATAATTTCGAACGACCGGTCTCCGGCCAGGAAACTAAGTTCATGTACATCGATGAGTTGATCGGCCTGTAACCTGAGCAATACCAACGACCGGTTATTTCCGGAAAGATTCGTCAGCCTTCTCAGGTAGGTCGAAAGAATATTTTTAGTTGTCTCAGCCATTATTTGTTATTCAAGTACCTAAGCCTCATCCGTAATCCTAATCAAATAGGGAAGGGTATTAAAGTCCCTCTCCTCCGGAGAGGGATTTGGCTTGCCTACAGGCAGGGGTGAGGCTACTCCTCTATCGTCAAATATGGTACGATTTTCTCAATCGTCTTCTGATCGAGGGTATGTATCTTACCAAGTTCATCCAATGCCTTAAATTCACCATGCTGAAATCGATAAGCGACGATTGCTTTGGCGGCTGTCCTCCTAAAATAAGGATGAGCAGCAAGCTGATGCTCGTCTGCCCTATTAATATTCAGCTTTTTGGGCAAAAAACCGGTCTCCACGTAAGCCACCTTACCTAGTCGGTTTACGACAGCCGAATCCAGCCCATATACTTCAAGGACCTGCTCCATTCGCATAAATCCCCCCAATGCATCGCGGTATTTGACAATTCGCAGCGAAAGTTTTTCGCCGATGCCATATACTTTTTTCAATTGCGATGTATCGGCCTGATTCAAATCAAATGTCGAAATGACTTTTGATGGAAGTGCCTTTTTCGGTGTATAATCAATTTTACCTGGTTCCGGCTTCTTAACCGGAATATCAATAAAAGTATAAAGCTGCTGATACAACGATGAATCCATGCCGTAAATTTTAAGTAAGTCTGACTTTGTCCTGAACCTTCCCCCCTTCGCGCGGTAATTGACAATTCTCCTGGATAGGGACGACGAGAACCCTAATAAAGTCAGTTCATCAGCCGAAGCCATATTCGGATCAAACATGGTAAACTTCCGATTGACCATTTCAAGTTTTTCATCTCTGTCAATTTTTTCAGTCGGATGCACCTCCCAAAGGGCAATGAGACTGTCCAGAGTAGCCCGGTCTTTTGAAAAATCTTTTGGTCGTTGACTCACAAACCATTGCCACACGGGTGCCGAGAAGAGAATAAGCACCAGCAACGGGACCAATACGACAAACCCATTAACCTGGGAATGTGAAAGGAAGAAAAAATCCTTAACCCAACGTTTAATCCAAATCATAACTGCTAACGGTACTTAAAAATCGTTCTTTTTTTTGAAATCCAATAGGGCTTGCCACTTCGTATGTGTAAGAAAACAACCTTATGAAAACAATAAAACTCCTTTTCCTTGTTGTTGCGACTGGTGTGGTGGTTTTGTTTGGCTACGCAAATGTCAGGCAAAGATCCCCCACGGAAATACTGAAACCTGTAAACCTGATTTCATTTGAGATGCGTGGAGATCTGAATACGGAAGCCAGGTTAAACCTTGAAAAAAAAGTAAGTGCAGTGCCTGGTGTTACTGCCTGCTCGCTTAACAAAGAAGGAAATGTCGCATCGATTACGTTCTACCCTGATCGAATTACAGACCATAGACTTGCGGGTCTTTTGTCTGACGGTGGAAGACTAGAGGTGCTGCCAAAAGAAATTTCTTCCGCCGGCGGATGTCCGGTGCACCAGCTGGGGACATCCTTCCAAAAATTTATGTCCTCACTTGATATTCGAAATTAACTAACCAATAATAACTATGAACAAACTCAAGAGAACCTCTTTAATTGTTTGGCTTTTAATCGCCGCACTGTCTGTCAACATGAGCTGTGATGATGATGATGAACAACCTGTTGCACCGACGTTATATACCAGACTGGGTGGCATTGATGCTATAGCTGCAGTAACTGATAAGTTCCTTACCAATGTAGCGTCTGACAACGTGATCAATGCCCGCTTTGAGGCAACTGTCGCGGAACCATCGCGGCTGCAATTGTTGCGTAACAACCTTATCGATCAGATCTGCGCGGGCGCCGGTGGTCCTTGCCAGTACAAAGGCAAGACCATGCTCGAGGCACATACCGGTATGAACATCAGTGGCGCCGAATTTAATGCGTTGGTGGGTGATTTGGTTGCTGCGCTAGACTTCTACGATGTTCCGGAAGCAGAAAAAAATGACCTGCTGGCTATTCTTGGACCGATGCAAACCGACATCGTTGGAAAATAATTGGCAGCTTCTTGAACTTAAAATCGCCTGGGCCCGTAAAAAGGACCAAGCGATTTTGGTTCTTTATTTATACTGATTCTAAATTAGTATTAATTGACTTTAATCATACTTGAAATTTCCCCCAGGTTTTACTTTTGCTAAATCCGATGACACAAAACTTCAAAGCGTTAGTACTCACTTACAAGTCCGCTCCGGTAGCCATACGGGAGCAGATTTCGCTGAATGAGGAAGCCTCAAAAAGGCTGCTTCATTTTATGCGGGAGTATACCACGGCAACCGATATACTGGTGGTTTCAACCTGTAACCGCACAGAAATTTATTATTTATCAGAGCAAAACTTCTCCAACGCCATTTTTAAAGGGCTTTCCCTCATTAAGAACCTGGGAGAAGAATTTGAAGAGCATTTTACAGAACTAACAGGCCAGGCAGCGATCCAGCACCTTTTTGAAGTTTCTATAGGACTTGATGCCCAGGTTATTGGTGATTTACAGATATCGGGCCAGGTAAAGAAATCGTATCAATGGAGCGCCGATGAAAATCTGGCAGGCCCATTTTTGCATCGGCTGATGCACACCATTTTCTTCGTCAATAAGCGGGTAGTGCAAGAAACGGCTTTCCGTGATGGTGCAGCTTCAATTTCCTATGCAGCCAAGGAACTGGCGGATGATCTTACAACGGGCATTCACTTGCCCAATGTATTGGTAGTTGGTGTTGGTGAAATCGGCCAGGATTTTTGCCTCAACCTTGTCAACTCCCGTTTGGGAAAAGTAAAAATTCTGAACCGTACCGTTGAAAAAGCAGAGACCCTCGCGAAACGATGTGGTTTTGATTTTGGAGGTATCGACTTGTTGGCTGAAGAAATAGCAAAGGCAGATGTCATCATTAGCTCCGTTTCCGGTAATCAATCCCTGATCAGCCTTGACTTGATGAAGGACGTAAAAATCGTTTCGCATAAGTTCTTCATTGACCTATCCATGCCCAGAAGCATTGAACCCGCAGTAGAGGAACTGCCCGGCGCAATTATTTATAACCTGGATGACATCCGCGAAAAGACCAACGAAGCGCTCGAAAAACGAATAGCTTCCATACCTCAGGTTCGGTCTATCATAGAGAATGCCATGGGTGACTTTGAAGACTGGTCAAAGGAGATGATTGTTTCCCCGACAATCCAAAAGCTAAAAAATACTCTTGAGCAAATCCGCAAGGAAGAACTCGCGCGTTTCCTCAAGAATGCAAAGCCTGAAGAAGCCGAGAAGTTAGAGGAGATGAGCCGTTCGTTGATGCAGAAGATTCTGAAGTATCCGGTTCTTCAATTAAAAGCAGCCTGTAAACGCGGTGATGCAGAATCACTCACGGAACTTCTGAACGATCTCTTTAATCTGGAGAATCAGCCTGAAAAAACGGCCAAATAATTTTAATTCCTTAACTGCATGAGGTTGATACCGTATTTTCTTTTGAAGGCGGTAGAAGTGGTTTGCATTTTAATAGCCAACCATTCCGGAAACTGGCAGTGATAACCGACCCCACAATGGCTTGTACATTTTTGTTAGCGGTTAGGCGTTTTCGAGAGGAGTAATTAAATAAATAAATGCCATTACTCTATGGAGCCATCATAGTCGGCACAATGTTGTGAACAAAACTTACTCCATCTTGACTAACAAGGCCAAACCATCCTCTGTCGTCCCATACTGTTGGCGACATTTTTTCGCTTAGACAAGTCAAACGCATTGTTCTATAATATTCCCTTACAATGTTGGAGTTACGTTCTGACGCATTTGCATCACGTCCAACACCAAATTCACCATAGTTAACCGGCACATTTAAGGTCTTTGCGTAATTTGAAACAGTCCTTAACGAGTTAGCAATGGAAGTGCTACCAGGCCACGATGCGTTGCTTCCTGTTTGTCCGCAAAAGGCCCATGGGTCATAGGTGTGAACATGAAACGACAAATACCCGTCTGAGCCACCACCCGGAAGACTTGCGATTGATGGATAAACATCGTCTAACTGATTATGATTTCCCATTCCATTGGTGGAAACCATAATAACTCTATTACTATTTAAACCACCTGTTATTCTGATTGCGTCATAGCCAACCTTGTTTATTTGCCGGGTCAATGCCAAAGCATTACTGTTTGATGGGCTTGCTCCTCCGTTCCAATCACCAAAAACCCCATGCGGCTCATTTAAAACCTCAAAAACAAGTAAGTGAGAATAGTCATTAAAGTGGTTTGCAATTCCAGTCCAAAGATTTGCAAACGGGTTATTGTACTGCGCTGTCCCATTATAGTTATTGTTTAGCCAATGCTCATGATGCGTATTTAAAACAACAAACATTTTTTTATTGATTGCGTAATCAATAACTGCTTTCAATTGAACAAATCTTGAATGTGAAAAGTTAATATTGCCACTTGCATCAGCAAGGTGATTCCCACCAAATCCATCCATCCAAGTTACAGGTACCCTGATATGTCGCATACCTGCATTGTAATACATGTCAATAATTGGGTAGATTGATGTTGGATTGGTGCTTTGTAGTGCATAATCAAAAGTATTTCCCAAGTTGAAACCTGTTCCCATAGAATCAACAACAACTGCTGCCGATGCAAAATTAGTAGTCGTAAGTATAGGAGGAGACGTAACCATTGGAGGAGTCATAACAACAGGCTGAGTTATAACTGCAGGAGGAATTGGTTCAGCTTTTTTTGAACATGAGAAAAGAAACACTAAAAATGCAAACGTTAGTTTCATGAGCAAAGCCTTTTTAAACGAGTTTGAATAATTGAATGTCATTTTATTCATTTTTTTTTTGATTTATAAAAATAGCATTTGAAAATTAAAATTGTTTGAATTTTACGTTAGTGAAACGAAAAAATTTACGACGTTTTTTTTAAAGTTATTTTGCTGTTAATGAAAGTAATCTGCCACCATCTTCCACACTTACATAAATCTTACCGGCAGGCCCGATTTTTACATTACGTATGCGGCCATTATTTTCGAGTAAAATGGTTTCATTGCTTGGGACACCATTAGTCATTTTTATCATTAGTAATTGCCGGCGTCCAAGGCTTCCCATTAGCATATTGCCGTTCCAATCTTTGAATGAAGGGTGATTGATAAAGGTAAGACCTGCAGGTGCAAATGCCGG
>JBGSQQ010000049.1:0-84738 GCA_041737945.1 Chryseolinea sp. | reverse complement strand
AAACAACTCATATAATTGTTTGAGAATAAGACCGTGCAGATTTGTACTTTAGTCCAAAATACATTCCAATGACAAAAAACAACCGATTCCTTATAAAATCTACCTCGCCTTACAAACTCATCCTACTTGCCATGGTGATGCTTGCAAGCAATGTATCGTTTGGTCAACAAATAACTCCTGCCGTCACATGGCCCGCTGGGAAACAACTCGCCGTCAGCCTTTCGTTCGACGATGCCCGGACGAGTCAGGTAGACAAAGGAACAGCACTGCTGGACCAATACGGGGTAAAGGCAACGTTTTATGTTCTGCCCGGTGCCGTAAAGGAACGACTCGAAGGTTGGAAAAAAGCAACAGCCAGCGGACATGAAATTGGAAATCATTCTTCCAATCATCCCTGCACCGGAAATTTTCCCTGGGCCAGGCAAAAAGCATTGGAAGAATATACCCTTGACCAAATGCGCGCTGACCTTGTCGAATGTAATAAAAGTATTCAAGCTCTGCTCGGCGTAAAACCGGAAGTATTCGCTTATCCCTGCGGCCAAACCTTTATCGGACGCGGTGTGAATACAAAAAGTTATGTGCCGCTAGTGGCAGAACTGTTTCTTACCGGACGCGGATGGCTCGATGAAGGTCCGAATGATCCGGCCTTTTGTGACTTCGCTCAACTGACAGGAATGGAAATGGATGGAAAAAACTTTGATGAGATTCTTCCGTTGCTGGAAAGTGCCAGAAAAAATAAGCAATGGTTAGTGCTGGCAGGACATGAAATGGGCGATTCGGGCGCCCAAACTACACGTCTTTCCATGCTGAAAAAACTGATAGAGTACGCACAGGATCCGGCTAATGGCATATGGCTGGCGCCTGTTGGTACCGTGGCGAAGCACATTCAGCTGCAAAAAAAATAGTTGAATTAGTATAACATACCCCATGGCACCTCTTTTCTGTAAGATCTGCTCCGGAACTTGTGGGCCGGCTAGATTTGATAGCGACGATATCCGACTAAAGCTTTTTGACTTTCTGGAAAAGAATCTAAAGTAATTAATGCCTTTGAACTCCTTTGAACCTATTATTTGGAACGGACGCCAAGTGCTGCTAGTGCACTCAATTTATAGGCACGACCGAAGGGAAGAAGCTTACCTCCTACTTCCACGCCGTCGGATGACACAGAAGAAACACATTTTGCGGATACAATAAATGATCGGTGAATTCTCACAAAAGCGTGAGCTGACAATTTCTCATCCAGTGCACTGATATTTTCCCGCGTCACCAGCACCCTGCCCTTCATGTGGACTTTCACATATTCGTCCATGCTTTCTACATAGATTATATCATCGAATGCAATTTTGTGCATTTTACGATCTGCCTTTACATAGATGGAGGCATCGCTGCTATCCGCATCGACTACTTTTAATATGGAGGTCATCTTGCGGTCAAAAAACTTATTGACTGCTTTTAATAAACGTTCAAACGAAATCGGCTTTAAAAGATAATCGACTACATCCAACTCAAAGGCCTCCGGCGCAAAATCGCGAAAAGCGGTAGTGAAGATGATCG
This sequence comes from Chryseolinea sp., assembly GCA_041737945.1. Lineage (GTDB taxonomy): Bacteria > Bacteroidota > Bacteroidia > Cytophagales > Cyclobacteriaceae > Chryseolinea. The sequence goes on along the minus strand of JBGSQQ010000049.1, from coordinate 83,184 downwards.
AAGGGGAATTTTTCAATGTTCCCACAAATCGCAAGCCATCAATTTCAGGCATTTGCACATCCAAGAAAATGAGATCAACCGAATGGGTCCGTAAGAAATTGCTGGCTTCAATGGCATCAGCGCATTCTCCAACCACTTCCAGGCCTTCAATTTTAGAGGCATGTGAGACGATTAGCTTGCGTGCAAGTCGTTCATCATCGACAATCAGGCACTTAACCTTCATACGTTATTTGTTAATGCTCAGGTTGACGGAAAATTCGCCGGGATTATCCACCCCGATAAGCAGCTCATAATTTTTACCATACAACAGATCAAGCTGACCGCGTAGGTTATGGAGTCCGATTCCATTTCCGGATACTCCGTTTTTCCAGCTATTGCGAATAGATATCGATGTACGTTCTGTATTGGAATCTACCGTAAGCTTTATCCATGACTTGCCAGCTACCTTCATCACACCGTGTTTGAAAGCATTCTCGATTAAAGTAATCAAAATCATGGGGCCAATTTTGGAATCCTTCAGGTTACCGGTAACTTCGGTATGAACCTGAACCCGATCCTCATATCGCAATAACTCCAAGCCAATATAATTGTCTACCTGTTTCAATTCTGCTTCGATAGGAACCATCTCATTTTTACCGGTATGCATCGCATAGTCGAGCATCTCACTGAGTTGAAGGATAGCTTGCGGGGCTCTTTCCGATTTTTCCGTCGCCAGATAATAAAGATTGTTCAATGTATTAAACAGAAAATGCGGATTAATCTGAGCCTTAAGAAATTTAAGCTCTGCTTCTACCTTATCGCGCATCAGTTTTTGATAATCCTCTTTTGTCTGACGCCAGTGCAACAACAGCTTGACGGCAACCCCCAGAAATACAACCATAAGGAGCGAGGTAAACAGGAAAAAAATATCAATTGAGGCCGGGCTCATGTTTCTGATATTAATCTCGGCCATGATCAGGAACGTCATCATAGCGACCGTCATCTCCAGAAAAATTGATCCAATCAGTGTGTATATAAAGTACAACAGAAAAAATGCATACCGTTCCTTGAGCAGGAACCTGGGCACCAGGAAATAGTTCAGAAAGTATGTTGTTCCAATGGTCACTGGCATCAGAAGTCCTACAAAAAAGAGCGTCTGAAGATAGTTGCTGTTTTTTCGGCCGAAAAAAACTACATATAAGGCTAGTACCAACACCCAGAACAGAACATGCACGGCCCAACGTTGTCGCGCAAAAACATAGTCCATGGATTTTTCAAGCCTGCTCATCTGCTTACATAATTATGGAAAAATTACGTCTTACTGAGCATAAAAGAAGCTACAGCCGTTTTACAAGTCCTTTTCGACAGAATTTGACACCCTTTCGCCATGTCCGGCGCCACAGACTGAATAACCGTTGTCCATCGGGTATCTCACATCAATTAAAATTTTAGCCTCAAATAATCCATTAAGCTTGTTGAATCAAATTCAAAATATAAACTTTAAAATTATGTATGAAATTCATGCCGTGGGGGGTATGCCGTTTATGGCCCCGTTAACACTAATTCTCCTGATCAACCTTGGAGTTATTGCTTCTGCAGTGTGGTCAATAATTCAGAAAAAAAATGCAAACACTAAAACTTTGGAAATGATCAAACAATTGGGCGGACTAGCTTTGGCTTGGGGTGTCTTCGGTAATGTGGTCGGACTGTATTTCGCGTTCGGGTCGCTGGAAGAACTAAAGGGTACTGTTCCCTTCGAAGTAATTATGGGCGGGCTGAAAGTAGGACTAATCACCATAATCTATGGGCTACTGATCTTTATTTTTTCGCTATTCGCCAGTATTATCTTAAGGCTGATCAGCAAACAATCAGCCACCTGAATTATCACTGAAGAATACTAGATTGGCTAGATTGGAACCCTGGCAATGCACATTGTGTCGTTAGGGTTTGCTCTTTTTTCAGTTTGTATATATCACTAAAACAATTCCCTATCGATAGTAAACAACATTACAGCCAGGGTTGGTGCCTTTGAATTTTTCAATCGTCTTTGCCGAAACCCGTGTGTTGTAACACTTCAGGGTTTTAAGCGGCATGCCGAATACAACCTCGATACTTTTTACACTGGTGTTGGAGCAATCCAACGATTCAAGTGTGAGTTCCTCGAGTGCGCTCAGGCTGCTGATCTGCGTACCGGAGCAATTTAGTACTCTCAGATTCTGAAGTGTCCGAATGGGTTTTAACTCCTCAACAGGCGTATTGGAAATATCAAGGTCTTCCAGGGTTGTAATCACGCTCAAAGGTGTAAGATCCCGGATCGGACTGTTCGTAGCATGCAGCACCTTCAACGACTTGATTTCCGATAGAGGTGAAAGATCGCTGATTGCAGTACCCGAAAATTCCAATTCCTTTAACCGGACAAATGCCTCTAGCGGTGAAAGGTCGCTGACATCCGCATCCTTTAAACGAAGTGCCTCAAGTTCAACAAGTTTGTGAAGGTCTTCTTTCCTGGAGTTCTCGTTTATAGCAACTTGTTTCTGAAAGACTTGCTTCCAGTCATCCGTAAGACCATTCCACCAATCTTCCAGCACAGTGGATTTATAAACTACCAGGCAGCCCGGCCGCTTCTCCAAAAAATTGGCCACCAAAAAATTATTGATAGTGGTCTCATCCGCGTAGATCCGCTGAATTCCTGTCACCAATTCAAGCGCCTCGAGATCGAGAATATTGGTATGATCCGCTCTCAGTTCCGTTAGCTTACTGAATTGAGAGAGAATAGTTACGTTCCCGACTGGTGTATTACTGATATCCAGTTTGCGAATTTCTTTGTGCTCCTCCAACGGAGTGATATCTTTTACAACGGTATTACGGGCATTAACGACCTGCAGCCTTTGTAGTTTTCGCAAGGGTTCAATGTCCTGAATATCCCTATTCGATGCAATGCTTATTGAATCCAGGTTCGTAACTCTCGCCAGTTCTTCCTTCGTAGGTTTCATTTGAATTTTAGCTGCCCTGCTCAGGACAGTCTTCCACGAATCAGAGAGGCCATCCCACCAGCCCTTTAAATCCTCCGAATCAAAGATGACCAGCACGCCGGGTTTGGCAGACATAAATGCATCCGCCAGCGTTTGGTTAATCGGAGTATGATCACAATAAATTCTTGCCAGATTTTTCAGGTCCTGCAACGGGCGCAAATTGTCAACGGCGGTATTATTTAAATACAGCAACTCCAGGGAAGCAACGCTCTTTAGCGCAGTTAGTTCAGTAATCCGGGTACTGTCGAGATTAAGCGTCTTTATATTTTTAAGACCTACCAGCGCATTCAGATTATCAATAGCCGTTCCGGATGCACTTAGCCACGTAATTTTGTCAAGCTTTTGAATTGGTGACAATGTCGAAATTTTGGTAGACTCGAGATCCAGGTATTTTAATTCAGTGAGAAATCGCAGCGGCGTAAAATCAGCAACCTGCGTTTGGCTTAGTTCAAGATTCTCCAGCCTTGTCATCTTCTCAAGCACTGAAATGTCGGTTACCGCTGTATGACTGATATCAAATCTTACCAGTTTGTCAGAATACTTCAACGCAGCAATATCATTAATTCTGGTCCCGGAAAGGTTTAACTCAACCAGGTCGGTCAGATTCCGCAATGGACTCAAATCAGAAATGGACGTGTTCGACAAATTCAATATCTGAAGGTTCACCAGTTGCGATATTGGTTCAATACTTTGTATGGTGTCATTATTACTCAGATCCAAGGCATCCAGCGAAACGATATTTTTTATATCCGAGAGTTGTACACTGTCGGAAGTAATCTTCGACGTTCTCTTAAAAATGGATTGCCATCCGAATGACAAATCATTCCACCAGTTGAGCAACGCTACTTTTTCATCAAATTCGTTGGTATAAATGCTAACGATCTTCAGGTCCTGATTCTTTGGATCGTAGTTGATCTCGATATACCGGGGAATGGTATTGTTGACGGCCTTACTTTCTGATGTAACCCCTTTGATGTTGCGAAGCAGTGATACTTTGTAAAAAAGTTTGTCATTGGCACTTACTTTACCCTGAATGTCCTTGATGGTGAATTCAAATTTGACATCCTCAAAGAAAAAGTCGACATCTTTCAGATATGCCTGAACATCTTTATTCGTAATGACATTCCGCTTTTCAACAAGATCATCTTCAACCTGAACCTTGCCATCCCTGAAAATCTTTGCATAACTTTCAGTAATCAGCATATCCTTGTCTCGGGCTGACGTGCTGCTGCTTCCGATCGTATTCAGGACATACGCAAAAAATGCGACCATATCCTTCACTTCCTGCTCATGCTTTTTCAGATCAGCTTTGCCTTGAGCGCGGATATCTATGGAGCTAAAAACCAGAAAAGCCGCAAGAATCCACAGTTTATTTACCTTCATAGTATAGAAACTTACGGAGAAGATTTTTTTCGGCTTCATTATTTACTTTAACCAGATTGGAAATCAGCCAGCCCGTATTATATCCCGACCTGTTAAATTCAGAAAGTTCGAAGTACCAGCGGTCAACCTGAAAGAAATGGAATTTCACCTCCTCCACTGACTTGAATTTGAGGTTTCCCTTCTTAATTTCATACAAAAACACAGAGAGATGATCCGGAACAAAACGTTTTACGGTGAACTGACTTAAGCTATCGGTAAGGTTGAATGCTTTTCTGAGATTCATAAAATCCAGTTCATGACTCAACGGGTGCAGAAATTTTCCCACTTTGGTGGTATCTCTCCTGAAATACGAGTCAAACATTTGTGCGTATACTTTGCTGATCACCCACTTATATCCAAGGTGATCCTTTTCCAGTTCCATGAATAATGTAACGGGTTCGGTCTTCCCGTTCATGGTAAACATAGTGTGTACTTCAGAAAACCAATTGCCGCCGTGGAAGTCCAGGATTGCCGGCCTGGTTTTGTCAAGTACGTCCTTCGCAAACTGTACTTTCAGGTCAGAGCTGATGCCGGTATTACTGGCATCGAAGAGTATACCTATATATTTCTTGCGGAGCTTTTCGTTCCTGTACTGTCGGTCTTTAGGATAGTACCGTTCACCTTTTTCATCTTCTTCTCCATTGAATCGCCTGAAAAATTGATTGACCTGTTTTGTTTCGGCATACAATCGGGCTTCCTCATCCTTGTCAATTAGCTGAGCATGTATAGGGTGGTATACCAGAACAATCAAAAAAAGAAGAAACAGGATTATGAATCTCATGCACTCGTTTCAGTGACCCTAATATCGCCCAGCATCACATCCCAGAACTCGACGGTTCTTCCCTGAATCTGTGTCTTCTTCCGTTCTACATAAATGGTAATATCCTTTTTGGTGGTGTCCTTATACTTCATTCCATCGTCCGATACACCCTCAAATTTCTGATAAATCGTTACCACGCCTACATACTTACCATCAGGCTGTCGTTCCAGATCGCTGATATAATGTATATCATACCAGGAAATCGTAACACGGTCATAATTAAGTGCCATCAATCGCTCAAAATATTTACGCACTTTATAATAGTTCACTTCTTTCCGATTGAGGGATGAAACACCCATCTCGCTGTCCGGTGAAAACAGCTCTTCAGCCCGATCCATAACTCTGGACGCCTCAGAAAAAGGAGTCTTCTTGTTACCAATGATGGCAATGTATTTACTTAAGTCCCGGACTTTTTCCAGGGCAAGCGAGTCGATAGCCTGTTTCCTTTCGGGACTTATTTCTTCCTTCTGAGCTAAAACATTTCCGGCGAAAAAAAGAGTAACCAGTAATGCGAAGAGGTATTTATACTTAACCATGATCTTAGTTTTAAGATTAAAAATTATTTCTGCTTTATTAACTCTACCTCCGTTATTTTACCGGAACTATCAAATTGAAGATTGCCAATTTTATCAGCTCGTTTTTTCTGGTCTTTCAGATAGTTCAGGTAGTCTTTAATCGTCGTGGGTCTGTCGTAATCCTTTTGTCCCCCGGATTCGCTGATCACAATAAGGACAGGAGTCTCTCCCGAAGAGAATAATGCCAATGCCTCGTTTATGCTGCTGTTTGCTGATGCAACACTACTGGCTCCTCCAATAGCGTTAAAATATTGCTCCAGTTTGCTATAGGGTTCAGTCTTAGATGCCTTTGCTCTTGCCTCCGCTTCACGCCGTTCGTTTTCTTCCGCCTCCTTCCTTCTCAATTCCTCCGCCTCCTGTTGTTTTTTCAACGCTGCTTCCTGTTCCATTTTTGCCTTTGCAGCAGCCTCGCTTGCTTCCATGGCTTTCTTCTTACTCTTACACCCTGCTCCAGCAGACATAAGGATAACCAACGTCAGCAAGAACACCCATTTTGGAGAAGTTCTAATAAAGTTCAGCATGTTACGCATGATTTGTTTGCTTTTGATTTTCGACAAGTTTTGTTCCCTTTGATTATATAAAGGTGCCTAAGGAGAATAGAAACCTTAACGAAAAGACAGGTTCTGTTATTATCCCGAAACACACAATGCGGAGAAAATTCCACAATGTTTTTAACATCTGCAACAACTTTTTTATGAGTAAGCAGGAGGAGAGACAAGGTGCCGTTTCATCTGTACTGACGGAACGAAAAAACTATTACTCGCCAACTTGGCCCGGACGGCGGGTTCTCCGCTCTGAAGCAATAGTCAATTCAGACGAAAACTTCACCCTTTCACGGCTAGTCTACTCGTTTTCCAAGGTCATCAGCACAATAACTGTGCCTTAGATCTACAAATAGGCTTCCTTGTCTAGTGTAGGGAAAGAGCGCACTATTCAATCGAGCACATAAGAATGACCGGCCGCAGACGGGCGGTTGACTCCTGCACAAGAAATGAGAAAGGGACGATTAGTGATCATTCGGAGCGCAAACTATTCGCGGGATTTATCAACATTGCTTTGATAGTTTGAAAACTGACCGTCACTAGAGCTATCAGGATAGCCAGTGAACCCGCGATCAGAAATATCCACCAGGCTATTTCGGTGCGATAGGCATAGTCGCTTAGCCAGCCATCCATCGCATACCAGGCGAGTGGTGAGGCAATCAACAGGGCGATAGCCACCATCAGGAAGATCTCCCTGGATAATAAGTTAAACAATGACACCATGCTGGCGCCAAGTATTTTTCGGATTCCAATTTCCTTCGTGCGTTGCTCCGCAGTAAACATTGTTAATCCCAGTAGTCCTAGGCAGGAAATAAAGACAGCGAGAAAAGCAAATCCATTTGAAAGTTTGCTCACGATTTGTTCGCTCTGATACATCTTCTGATACTCCTCATCCGAGAATTGGTACGTAAATGGAAACTGAGGATTCAACGTTGTGCACAACTTTTCGAGACTTGCCAGCGCTTCTTTGGTTTTGCCGGGTTCCGTCCTGATCAATGCCCATCCATAGTTCATATCTTCTCCTAGTCGAATTACCAACGGATTGATCGCATGATGCAGTGAATTAAAATGGAAATCTTTGATAACGCCTACAATAGTTCCCTTCTTCTGCCAGAACGTTAAGGGCATGCCGATCGGGTCTTTATAGTTGAAAAGTTTTAAAGCTGTTTCATTTACAATATAGCCGACAGAATCACTGACGAATGTATTTGAAAATTCACGTCCCTGCAGCATCTCAACCCGCATGGTAGACGCAAAGTCATATCCGACAGCAACCTGTGTAAACTGAAGCATCGAACTGGGGTCCTTTCCTTCCCATTCAACGCCGCCGGTTCCATTAGTGATGGATGTAGGGGATTGTGTTATACGGCTCACGGTCTGAATACCACCCATAGTCAGCAACTGCTCTTTAAAAAAATTATACTTCATAGGGAGGTTGCCTTCCAGCGGGACATAAATCAGATTTTCGCGATCATAGCCGAGGTTAATCGATTGTACATAATTTACCTGTTTTGAAATAACGATGGTGCCAATAATGAGTACAATAGAAAGTACAAATTGAAAAACTACCAGACCTTGTCTGAACCAAAGCGCACTGCTACTAAATTTCAAGGTGCCTTTAAACACCCGCACCGGATTAAAAGAAGAAAGATAAAGGGCAGGATAGCTTCCCGAAATAAAGCCTGTAAGAAGTGTTAAAAGTGCGAGGCCTAGCCAAAAAGAAGTGTCGTGGAATGGAAGTGAAATTTGTTTCTGTACGACCGAATTAAATGCGGGAAGCAACAATGCCACCAAAAGTAAGGCACACAAAAAGGAGATTGTAACAATCCATAATGCCTCACCCATAAACTGTCGGATGAGCGCGCTTCGGAACGCACCCACAACTTTGCGTATGCCAATTTCCTTTGCTGGTTTCACAGAACGTGCGGTGGTAAGGTTCATAAAATTGATACAGGCTATCAGCAAGATGAACACAGCCACAACACTGAACAGTCTCACATACTGAATTCTTCCACCAGCAAACTCCCCATTTTTGAAGTTAGAGTGAAGATATTGGTCGCTGTACCGTTGTACATCCAGCTCAATGCGGAAGTTTTCTTCTTTATTAAAGCGTTCAATAAAACTCTTGATCTTTTTCCGGAATTCAGCCACATCACTACCGTTTCGCAGAACGAGGTAAACAGCAGGACCGTTATTTCCCCACTCTTTAGCCCAGCTATTATCCTCCAGGAACGTTTCCCAGTTGATCAGGTAATCAAATTTGGCGGAACTATTAGAAGAGATGTTTTCAAACACTGCGGAGACCCTGAGGTCCTTCCGGTTCTGATATCGGATTGATTTACCAAGCGCCTCCTCCACCGAGCCAAAAAAATCCTCAGCCATTTTGCGCGAAATGGCAATATCAACGGATGACTTCAGTGCTGTCGAAGCATCACCCTGGAGCAGTGGATAGCTGAATATGTTGAAGAAATCCACGCCCGCATAACTACCGTCTTCCTTTAGTATTTTATCATTCGCTTCAAACGTATTTAATTCATTCCACGCCATGCTGGCGGCATACTCCACTTCAGGAAGCGTCGCTTTCAATTCGCCGGCTAAGAGTCCAGGTGTATAGTATCCAGCATCGATTTGTCCGTCATGATACTGCCTTTCGTACACCGTATAAAGACGGTCGTCATTTTTATGAAAAGTATCTTTACTCCGCTCATCGTTTACCCACAAAAATATGAGGAGACTACTGGTAAGTCCTAATGTAAGGCCAAGTACATTGATCAATGAGAAGGTTTTGTTTCTGATCAGATTTCTCCAGGCTGTAATAAAGTAGCTTCGTATCATTGTCAGTAATTTTACGTGGCACCAGCAATCCATCGTGGAAACACCGGTATAATCCTTAGTACCGTTGCGAGATTAAAATGTTACACCTCAAGGGAGAAAACTCCAAAAAAAGTGCAGCAGGTAACTTAGTCTGGGTGAGATCAGCCCTATTTCCTTGGTCCATATACCAACGGCCGCTGACCATACTCAAGCGCCCCGAGATCGGGTGCCTTACCGGAAAAAGAGTCGGTAATGTTTGGTAAAACACATCCACTGTCTATGGCTTTGCTTGAAGGTTTCAGACGAAAATCAAGTCCCGCAGCGGGGTAGACCTGTCCTTTCCGCTGTGGATTCGGCAAGGGCACATTTTCGAAAATTCCGTCATAGTCCAGCTCTAGTCCATGAACTTCGTACCCTGTTTTTTTGCGAAACTCGTCTAACGTCATGGCTTCAACCAAAGACATTTCCTTTTCGTCGGCATGATTGAGTGAATCCATTTTTGGATATCTCAATCGGTACATAGCCTGTTTGCCCTTTTTCTTACGATACCCGTTATAGTCAAGCGTAGAATAATTGGTGAGTGTAGCGCTCTGCAAGGAAGGACGGCTATCATCCGGCCCTAAGAACAGGTTGTTTCTGAAATGACCATTTGAAAACGGACTTATGGCTGCTTCCGCGATAAATGTATTTTGGTAGGTGTATATTCCTGATGGACGTATCATATACTTCAATGCGGTGCCCGGAATGTTGTAACAAATGTTCCTTATAAAATACACCGGGCCACCAAAAACAGGCTGTGCACTCAATGCAGAATGATAGGAATTTATTCCCCTGTTTTCAAAAACTCGGATGTTATGCACGCCTCCATCCGCCTCGATAAAGTCATCCGAAACATTAAAAATATCATTGCCATAAAAATCAATAGACACACAATCTTTGCCCGCTTCGGGTAGTCCATGTGTGTCTACGCAAATTCCGTCGTGAAAATAAGCGATGAAGTTGTGGCACACTACGTGACTGCTACCGTACACTTTTACTGCGTAGTAGGAAGTAAGCGGTGAAGGATTCTTAAATCCATACCATCCGATTAACGTATCCGGATCATGGCGTCCAATCATTATGTTATCGCCGATGTAAAAATCTTTTGAATCCGCGCTGTAGGTAACGACAGCAATACCTACATCCTTTATGATACATTTTTTTACGGTCAGCCCACTACATCCCATCACCCGTTTTAATCCGGCATAAAAAGCGATGTCTGTATTGCGAATAGTCAGGCCCTCAAAATAATGGTAGTCAGCGGCCATCACATCAAACAACCGGTATGCACCATCACCATCAAAAATTACTTCACCGTCTCCGGCAGCTTTAATAGTAATGGGTTTTTCCCGTGTTCCCTTCTGGGTTAGTACGTAAGCACCGTGAAAGTCAAGCGCGAGAGTATCGGCATAGCGTTGCCGGTCACCCTTGTATAATCCGGCATGGATCAGTATAATATCTCCCGGTTGTACTCTTGGTTCCGGAACATTCCACCAATCTCCCGTATTACCTTCTCCGTAGTAGGCCTCATTCAGACCCGTAAATGCGGGGCTTTGTTTTGGGCCTTTAAAGTTGGGAGGATAAACATGGTACACCTGACCAAGAGCGTACGGCTTTGGCTCGCTTTTCGTCTCAACAAAAACGATTTGAGTCCCCGGCCCTGTGATACCATCCGGGTCCGATAACTGGAACTTACATTCATATACCGTGGCCTCTTCCAGGTTGAACAAGCTGCCGGCAAACATTTCTTTTGTTGTATATACCCACCGTTGATCGTGTCCGTAAACCTTTTCGCCGCCTATTCTCAGCAAAGGCAAGCCAGTCAGCCATTCTGTGCTTCCCTTCTTCCGGTAGGACACCGAAACAGTGGCATTCCTGTTTTCATCGCCTGAAATAATCCATTCAAAACCAGCACACCGTAAGGTGGGAGGTTCGATAATAAATTCATCTGTCTTCGTTTGGTTTCTGACCAGGACTTGAGCAGTGCTTTTTTTGTCTACCCGCTGTTGACTACTGGCGAGGCCTGAAAGGCACATACAAAAAAACAAAATGATACTTCCTTTATTCATAGCCATCGCGTTTTATCTACGTTAAACCACCGGATGTTGAAACGATTTTTCTTTTTCAGTCTCCTCAAGGTAATGGCAATTTGCTCATGGTTTTCTTCAGACTTGCCCTTGCCCATAGGGTAGCCGTGATCGTTAACACAGCGCCCAGCAGCATGGGTGCGCCAGGTAAATATACAGGTGCCTTGCTGTTGGTGAAAAAAGAAAAAGTATTTGTCATTAGTGGCGGACCTATTATTGAGGTGACACTCATCAAACTTGTCATTGCACCCTGGAGTTCACCTTGTTCATTTGCGGGTACCTGTGTGGAGATAATGCCTTGTAATGCCGGACCAGCCACTCCGCCCAGACAATAGACAATCGTGAAAGCAAACATCATCCAGGTTTCTGTCGCCAACGCATAGAGAACAAATCCCATTGCCGTGAATCCCAATCCAACATAAACACTTCTTTGCTGCCCGAGTTTGGGAATGATGATACGAATCAATCCTCCTTGTACAATGGCAAATACCAATCCTACTACTGCCAGCGAAATACCTACCATCCGGGGATCCCATTTAAATTTCTCCATGGTATAATAAACCCAATTGCTTTGCACGGCATGGGCAGAGATGTAGACCAACACCAGGGAAGCGACTAAGCCCAAAATGACCGGATATCTTTTCAGGTTCAATAGTGAACTCACGGGATTTGCGCGCGACCATTCAAATTTCCTTCTGTTTTCGGGTTTTAGTGATTCCGGTAAAATAAAGTATCCATACAGCCAATTCAACAGGGATAATCCGGCCGATACCATAAATGGCACACGTGATCCATAGGTTACAAGGAAACCTCCCAGCATCGGACCAATGATAAACCCAAGGCCGAATGCAGCACCTATAATCCCAAAATTCTGCGCCCTTGTTTCTGGTGTGCTGACGTCTGCAATGTAAGCGGAGGCTGTAGTGAAGCTTGCCCCCATCACGCCGGCGATAAGTCGTCCGACAAACAGCCAGGCAAGTGTCGGTGCAAATGCGAGAAAAATATAATCGATCCCAAATCCGAATAGGGATGTCAGTAATACAGGCCGGCGGCCGTAGCGATCGCTTAGTCCACCCAGTATTGGCGCAAATATAAACTGCATAAAGGCATAGGCAAACAACAGCCACCCTCCATACATCGAAGCCTCGCTTAGCGTACCACCCGTTAGCTCCTGGATCAGACTTGGTAATACGGGGATAATGATCCCCAGCCCAATGATATCTATAAGTAAGGTGACAAAAATGAAACCAAGAGCAGGGTTCTTCGTAGACATACTGGAATTTTACCCAAATTAAGTCCAAATTTCCAGAACGGTCGATTAACTTTAGCACCAACGGTAAAAATCAATTCACAATGAGCGACGAAATCAGAAAGTATCTCGAAGAAAGTCAACAAGGTAAAAAAGGACTTACATTCTATGTAAACGGAAATACTGTTAATGGTTACGTCGTTCGAATTATTGACGATCATGCCGTTGAAATCAGAAATCAGACAAGCTCCAAAGTACTTGTATTGCTTGATCGCCTGGATGCAATCGCGATGAGCTGAATTCCAGCATTCATCACAACGTAAAGACTTCTGGTCCTACTTGCATTCAATAGGAACACCCCTGGCGTTCATCAGGTTGATTCTCTCGGTGAACTTTTCCTTATGGCGCATCGGGATTTCTACCTGCATAGAACACCCTTCGCTAAAATCCTGAAGTAATATTCTGAGTTCAAAATCTTTCACCAATCGCATGGCATCTGTAGTGGATGTATACGGATAAGCGATAATAATCACCTCACAAACTTCGCGTTCAACAATAGTGGCATTTCGCAAGGCTTCTTCGGCTGCCGACCTGTAAGCAGAAATCAGACCGCCAACACCGAGTTTTACTCCTCCAAAATAACGGACTACCACAATCAGCACATTGGTTAATTTCATAGCACGCAACTGACCCAGGATTGGATCACCAGCAGAATGATTGGGTTCCCCATCATCATTGGCCCTGAAATGTTTCTTCTCCGGTCCCAACATCCAGGCATAGCAGTGATGCCGGGCATCAAAGTATTGGCCCTTTAATGACGCTAGTTTTTCCCTGATCTCAGTTTCTGACGACACGGGGCAGGCGAAAGCCAGAAATCGGCTTCCTTTTTCCTTATAACCTCCTTCGGAGGGCGAGGCTATTGTCAGGTAAGAGAATACAGGCATGTAACCAATACGATTAATCTTACGTCAAAGAAAGATAATTAGAGTTTCAGACCCAATTGTGCAACCTTTACCAAGCACCCGTGTCCTTGGTAGGTAATTAATTTTAAAAAACCATGAAAAAGCAACTATTCATCCTTACGTTAGCCCTCGTCTCCGGCATTTCGCTTGCTTACGCTCAAACAAGGGAAGTTCGGAACGTGGAGACATTCACCAGGATTTCCTTTCGTACACCTGGCAAGCTGTATCTGCGTCAGGGTAGTCCACAAAAAATAGAACTGCAAGGCAAGAAAGATATTTTAAAGGAAATCGAAACAGAGGTAAGTGGGGGCAGGCTTGTTATTGGAAAGGAAGGAAACTGGGGTTTTAACTGGGGTAATGATGATGACGAAATAACCGTCTACATTACCGTGAAGGATATTGCAGGAATTAGTGTGAGTGGCTCGGGTGATATCATCGGTGACACCAAAATTATTGCGGGCGACCTTGATCTTAATGTTAGCGGATCTGGCAATATGACCATTGAAGCCGAAGCCTCTGGTGAAGTTGAAGCCGATGTGTCGGGCTCTGGTGACCTGATACTGAAAGGAAAATGCAGGGAATTTAACAGTGATGTAAGCGGATCAGGAAAAGTTAACCTGACGATGAATATTGGCGGTGAAGCTGAATTTGGCATTTCAGGTTCAGGAAAAATAGAAGCCAGTGGAACTGCGGCAACCGTAAAAACTTCTATTAGCGGGTCAGGTAAGGTGCTGGCATCAAACCTGGAAACCAATCGTTGTGAAGTGCGCATTTCGGGTTCTGGAGATGTGGAAATCAATGTCAAGAGTGAAATTGATGCCAACATCTCGGGAAGTGGAACGGTGAGTTATCGAGGTAACCCGAGTAAAGTAAACAGCCATTCGTCGGGAAGTGGCAAGGTGAAGAAGATGTGATGTGAAATCTTTATAAAACAAAAAAGGCGGATATTCTTCCGCCTTTTTTATGTTCCCCGATTAAAGGTTACCCCGCAAATTGTCTCTTTGTACCAGGCTTGATACTGGTGAGTTCACCAATCTTTATCGGTTGGCCTGTCTCACAACTTTTGCGTGCTGCGATTCCTACGAGAATTGATAGGGCGCCATCGCGAACACTTGCCGATTGGTTTAGCGGATCTTCTGTTACACCTCCAAAAATCTTGTCTTTTAAAAGTCTGTCTCCACCACCGTGGCCGCTGGATCCCTGAGGCACCTGGATAAATTCCCGTGTTCCAAAATTTTTGGTCACAACAACCTCATCATACGGTCTTTCGACGATCGGGTTACTTTCTTCAATCCAGGCATCAATGCGTCCTTTGGTACCATTAAAAGCAATCCGGTACCCTTCGTATGGAGAATACGTTGTAAGCGAATAACTGACCTGTACACCATTAGCATACTTAATGGTGGCCGCCATTTTATCGTAAATGTTTATATCTTCCTTCCAGACACATCCATCGCGCAAATATCCATCGTGTTTCTCATGGTCAGCGTACAAGGCCATATAGTTTTTGTTTTTGGTCATGTCAAAATAGAATTTGCATTTGTCCTTATGCGGACATGGGCGGCAGTTTGTATGTCGGAAGGAATTGTTCTTTCCATAGAATTCGAGTGATCCGCTGGCATACACTTCTGCAGGGTCAGACTCGATCCACCAGTTTAACAAGTCGAAATGATGGGTAGCCTTGTGTACCCATAGGGTCCCTCCCTTTTCTTTGAGCCTGTGCCAGCGTCTGAAGTAATCGGATCCATGGCTGGTATCCAGGTACCAATGAAAGTCGACCGAGGTGAGATCACCAATGGCGCCACTACGGAGGAGTTCATATATTTTCGCACGGTGTGGCGAGTAGCGGTAATTGAACGTTACCGTAACCTTCTTACCTGTTTTCTTTTCAGTCTGCAATATCGCCTCACATTTCTGCTCATCTGTTGTCATCGGTTTTTCCGTAATGATGTTGGCACCCAACTCCATACCCCGGATGATAAATTCATGATGGGTAGCATCGACCGTTGTGACTATAAGTGACTCCGGTTTGACCTCCTTCATCATTTTTTCGAAATCTGTAAAGGTCGGGCAACTCAACCCGGTCTCTTTTCTGAAGTATTCTAACCGGCCCGGGTTTATATCACAAAGTCCGACGTATTCAACCTTGTCGGAATAGTTCAGAATTACATCCTTGCACCACATACCCAGTGCCCGGCCTCCTGTCCCAACTATTGCCACTCTTTTTTTTGCGGCAGCGATACCTGCCTGCGCCTGAGTGCCTCCAAAAGGATTTGCGATCATAGCACCGGCCAGCGCTGTGCCGGTTGTGGCGATGAAATCTCTTCGGGTTACATTGTTGTCGTTCTTCATAGTTGCTATTTTATCACTTCTATAGATTTTGCCCTGCTCCGGGCAAGGTGTGCAATCGATTGCTCAAGGTAAAAATATTCCCCGTATTTCCTCCAACCGTCCTGTACTTTGCTGATTCCCGAAATCGTTTCCGGAAAAGTCGGGGATTTGGTAGATTGCCCGCAAACAGTAGCAAAATTGAGTACTTTTCATCCTAAAATAGCAGATTCCCTTACTGAAATTCGTGTCGACCAGGAGTCAAGAATTCCGAAATACCGACAAATCGTAAACTCCATTATTGCCGATATCGAACGGGGAGTGTTAACCGTAGGCCAGCGTGTTCCCTCTATTAATGAAATCAGCGAGGAATACTATCTGTCACGCGACACCGTAGAGAAAGCGTATAATGTTCTGAAAGAAAAGAAGATCATTATTTCGGCCAAGGGTAAGGGATACTACGTTGCGCGAAATATTCTTCCTTCGAAAGTTCAGGTTCTATTCTTATTGAACAAGCTTAGTTCGTATAAACTCAGAATCTTCAACTCTTTTGTGAATAGCATGGGGCAAAATGCCCAGGTCGATTTAAATATTTACCATTGCGATCCTAAACTTTTTCTCAATGCACTTGCTGAAAGTGCGGGCCGATACGATTACTATGTCGTGATGCCGCACTTCAAGGATGAATCAAACGTTCATCAGAATCCCGGCAAAGACGTGTTGGAAGCGTTACGAAAAATTCCGGAAGATAAGCTGCTCATACTCGACAATAATCTCCCCACGTTAAACCGCGACGTAGCATCCGTCCATCAGGACTTTAAGACCGATATATATGATGCCCTGTTGGAAGGAATTGAAATGCTGAAACGATATAACAAACTTCTGCTCGTTTATCCCCGCAAAACACTCTATCCCTATCCCCTGGGTATACTCAATGGTTTTCAAAAATTCTGTAGTGACTTCAATTTCAGTTTTGAAGTGCTGGAAGAAATTTACCCCGACATGGAATTACAGGCCAGAGATGCCTATATCATTATTGAAGAAATGGACCTTGTTAATCTGGTGAAGCAGATACGCGATAAACAATTTGTACTGGGAAATGACATTGGCATAATTTCCTACAATGATACGCCGCTGAAAGATCTGCTGGGTATAACCGTTATCTCGACGGATTTCCAGGTGATGGGAGAAACCGCAGCTTATATGATTCTTAAGAAGAAAAAGGAAGTGGTGAAGAATGTATTTAGGTTTATAAACCGAAACTCGGTGTGATCCTAACTAATTTTTCACGCAAAGGCCGCCAAGACGAATACGCATAGGCCGCAAAAGTATTCTTAGCGCTCTCTGCGTCCTAACTTTGCGCGCTTTGCGTGAAACTGTATTTGTCTTTCAATCTTGCGGCTTGATAATTTCCATCGGTATCAGACTAACCGGTCCTAATAATCCGGAATCCCTCGGCTTCCAGTGCGAAGCATCAAATAAACCGTTTAATCGGTTTTCGGTTTTCCTTGCCGGGAAGTTTGCATTGTAGAATTTCCTCCATAAAATTTTCTTTCGGTCCATATCAGAAATCCGGTTAGCCATGAGGTTGGAAACTTTTACCTCCAGCTTGTTGCCTTCCATTAACACATCATCGTCGACATAAACCTGATAAACAGGACCGATCAATGTGCCCAGAGATTTATCATTTAAAAATATTTCGGCACTTTCCTTAACGACTCCAAGATCCAATAGCCAACCAGTGGCAGCCTTTTGTGGTCTGGGAAAGATGATCGAATAATTCGCCATTCCTGAAAATTCCGGATAGCCCTCGGTACCAAAGGCAGCCCAGGAAGTAAGACTATCTGTTTCCAGCTGAGCTGGCAGTACAGGACCACCCGATTCAAAACTAATTTTCCACTTGGCTGTAAGCGGCATTGCAGTGCCGGACTGCGTGTAATATCTAAATGACGGAGTTTCGACTCTGCTATCGTGCGTTTCAAGAAAAAGTGTTTGTTGCGCCTTCAACTGAACAAAAACTTCCGTTTTGTTCTTTGTACTATTTCTGATGCTTGCTGTTCCAAATTCACCATTCATGGGATCAAACAGTACAACAGATTCTGCTGCTGTACCTATGGGAAGCCAGCCGTCAAATGATTTTTCATTGCTATTCGTGATAAAATACAGGGTCCTGCCATCACTCCTTTTTTTCCGAATGAATTGGATTCCATTATCTTTAAAAGTTTCCCTTCTTATGGAAGCGTAATCGAGAAGCACATCGAGACTATCCCCTGACAATACTCTTCCTTCACCAATTCGGGTTTCACTTACTCCCGGCGACACGTTAATACCTGAACTCAGCTTACTCAGGATCGCCTCAAATGTTTTTTTGTTTTCTTCATATTGACCATATCCCGAAAAAGAAGCTGGCAAGCCTTCCAGCGTTATAATCGTCGCACCCTCTTCAGCAAGTGATACCACTTTTTGAAGCGTTTTTATGGGAATAAATTCCCCCTGCGGAATCACAATCGTATGATATTGGCTTTTTCCTTCCGTTGTCAGCTTTCCACTTTCCATTGATATATTACCAATTTGTTTATCGGAAATGTAATCGAAGGCAAATCCATCTTTAAGCATCGCTTCTGCACCACGCTTAAATGCTGTATTATCAAAATGTTTTCCAATACCGTCAAAGTGCTCGATCATTTCTTCACCCGGTGTAGAGAAGCGATCATATATCGGATAATACAGCAGTACATCATTGTCAGGTGTTGAGTTCTGCAGAAAGGATTGGCACCGACTCACATACTGATTCAAGGCATCAAAATCATTCCACAACGGATTACGTGGATTAAGGTGCACAGCAGCATAAAAAAGCCACCCTGGCCAGGGCTCTCCCGGAGGTGAATAAGTCGTACCGTGATAAAAAAGATGATTTACGCCATTTAACATAAACCTGTCCAGCGCTACTTTGATGTCCGACAGGTTGGATTCAAAATGTTCGCCCAACCAGGTGGCCGATTCCGATGATACCAATTTTTTACCGGTAATATTACCGGCTGATGAAGCCATTTTTATACGCAACGGTTCAACTCCCTCAATCTCCGGAATGTCTACGACAGCATAGAGATCGAGTATATTGGATGGGGCACCATGCGCCTGGTTTCGAATGATCGCTGACTTGTTATGCGCCCATAGTTTCCAGGGCTCCGTAAAATTATGCAGCAACATTTCCGAGATGGTTTCGCGGTAGTCGCAAAGAATGCGTTTATTTTTCTCCGGATCGTCGTAACCGAAAAGTGCCGGAAGATGTTCCTCCAGCTTGTATCCTCTTCTTTTTTTAAACTCATCAAATAAGGTGGGTGTCCAATCCGCTGCTCCCCTCGCATCGTCCACTTCATACGAGTCATTAAAAAACGCACGAAGGGTATAGATGTCTTTTCCTTGGAATGCGCTGTCAAACCGGTTTAAATAATGCTGAAGGGCGACATTCGAAAAATGATCGATAACGTTTCCTTCTCCACCCGGACCAGCGCGCTCAACCATTTTGCCGTGCCATCCTTCGAAAATGGCGATCAACGTCCAATTGCCGTCGGGCGCCGTCCAATTGAGCATTCCGTTTTTATCTACCTTGTTTGTCAGATCAATCACCTGATTGTTATCTCCGAATGCCATCAGCACGCTCAAAGGAAGTGATCGCTCAAAGATTACCTGATCCAATGCAAGGGCCTGCAGATTCTTATTCGCCGAAACAGGTTGTTTCAATTGGGTGATAGTAACCTTTTGAGGTTCGCGACGAAGAACAGGTTCCTTATTCGACCCCTGTATCACCGTCGTAGCAGTCGAGAAAGTCGCACTTACTTCATAAAGCTGATTGCCTACGGACCGAAGGTAAGGCTGCTGAATAAATTCTATTTTCCCCTGAAGACGCTCCCCGCTGCTCAAGGGATACACTTTGTGGTGGAGATTCCTGCTGGCGTCTTTTTCACTTACCCAGGGACCGCCGAATGGCCAGCCTGTTCCCGTCGCCATATCTATGCCAAGGTCGAGCCTTTCAGCCTCCTTTAATGTATGAAGCAACAATTCTATCCACGCTGGTGATAAGTAATCAACAAATTTTTCTTCATAGCCCATCACACCATAAATGGGAGTGATCTCCAAACCACCTAGTCCCGCTTTTTGATATGCTTCCATTTCAGCGGTGATACCTTCTTTGGTCAGGGCACTTCCGTGCCACCACCAACGTGTCCATGGTTTTGTTTCGCGTGAAAACGCCGGCCAGCCAGGTTCAACTGTAACACCTGGATTACATCCCGAAAAAATTACAATGAAGAGTGTTATAAAAATTGACCGATGGATTCTGCTGACTAAATTCATAGTACAAAAATTAATCCAGGTAAAACACTTCCGGCAGTGGAATAGCAACGGGCGACAGATCTGCATTCGTTTCCATAATATCAGCCATATAGGCCCACCATTTTTTCACCAGCGGATGATGTCCAAGGCCCTGTGACCCTGCACTGGCTGCATCAACTTTTTGAACAGCAAACAGTGTATGGGTTTCTTCATCCAGGAAAATGGAATAGTCACCAATACCTGCCTCCCGCAACAACGTACTCAGCTCCGGCCAAATGTTGTCATGCCTGCGCTTATATTCGTCTGCATATCCGGGTTTGAGTTTCATTTTAAAGGCTGACCTTGTTTGATTTTTTGGTGTACTTGTTTTCATTTCTTTAACATTTTGGCCTTACACTTACTCAAAAATAAGGCATTGAAGTTCTAGTGGACTTGCCAGGTTTCGTTTTGATGAAATTTTGGACCGGTGTCATACAGGTCAATCAAGGGTTCTTCCTACCTTGACGCATTAAAGCGGGCGAACCATGACAGTGCATGATGGAGGAAGAATGCCGAATGATAAAATTGCCTTGTTATTGATACTTTCCACTTACTAATGTAGCGTCATGGGTGTTATTCTCGGAGTAATTTTTCATTTTATAGGTGGCTTCGCATCCGGGAGTTTCTACATGCCCTTTAAAAAAGTAAAGGGTTGGGCGTGGGAAAGTTACTGGATTGTTGGCGGTCTGTTCTCCTGGCTGATTGTTCCTCCGCTGGCGGCGTGGCTTACATTGCCGGGTTTCCAGGATATTATAAAAGGAGCTTCGTCTGATGCTATTTTCTATACTGTTCTTTTTGGTGTGCTTTGGGGCATCGGTGGCCTCACGTACGGCTTAGGCGTCCGCTACCTGGGAATGTCACTAGGTAATTCAGTCGTGCTCGGGTTCTGCTCTGCATTTGGCGCACTCGTTCCATCGATTTACTATAATTTTTTTCCAGCTGCTGGTAAAACCACGATCACCGAAATGTTTACGACAACGTGGGGCCAGGTGGTTCTACTCGGGGTAGTGATGTGCCTGCTTGGAATTTATATCTGTGGAAGAGCAGGGGTTCTGAAGGAGCGGGAGATGAATGAAGCGGACAAACAAAAAAGTGTCGAGGAATTCAATTTGTCCAAGGGACTTATCGTCGCTGTTACTTCCGGCATTCTCAGCTCCTGTTTCAATTTTGGTATTGAAGCCGGCAAGCCTATGGCGGAAACAGCAGTAACCCTTGGCTTAAATCCGCTGTATCAGAATAATGTTACCTATGTCGTTCTCCTCTGGGGTGGATTGGCAACCAATTTTATCTGGTGTATGATTCTCAACACCCGGAACAAAACATTTGGAGACTACGGGAACCAGAAGACTCCCTTGTTAAAAAATTATTCCTTCGCTGCCCTGGCGGGCACTACCTGGTTTATGCAGTTCTTTTTTTATGGAATGGGCGAAAGCAAGCTCGGCAATGGCGCCAGTTCATGGATTCTTCACATGGCCTTTATCATTCTTATTGCCAATATGTGGGGCATCTTTTTAAAGGAATGGCATGGTGTGAGTAAAAAAACCAGAACGACAATAATTATGGGTATAACGACCATTATACTTTCGGTGCTGGTTGTGGGATACGGAAATGCTATAAAATAATTAAAACGATAAAGAATAAATACTATGTCAACAAACGTAACATCCCGATTCAAACATGTCAGCTACCTGTGGGACGAAAAGAAAGCTCAGGCATTAGCTGGCGATGAAGTTGGTCTTCTTATTTACAGATCAAATATACTGGGAGCTGATCTGCGGTTAACAAATTATGGTGGCG
The DNA here is from genome assembly GCA_041737945.1 of Chryseolinea sp. Classification (GTDB taxonomy): domain Bacteria; phylum Bacteroidota; class Bacteroidia; order Cytophagales; family Cyclobacteriaceae; genus Chryseolinea. Next base: position 61,164 of record JBGSQQ010000049.1, on the reverse strand, counting down.
GCAATACTTCTTGTAAAGCAATAGCAAAAGATCCATTGACGGGAAAAGAAACAGAAGTCATGTGGGTAAAAGGTTCAGGCGGTGATATTGGAACGTTGAAGAAAAGCGGGCTTGCTGCGTTGTATATGGACCGGCTGCTTTCCTTAAAAAACATCTACCGTGGACTGGCCTATGAAGATGAAATGGTCGAGTTGTTCAATCACTGCATTTACGATCTGGCATCAAAAGCCCCATCTATTGACACGGCGCTGCACGGCTTCCTGCCGTTTAAGCATATCGATCATTTGCATCCTGATGCTGCTATTGCCATCGCGGCAGCAAAAGATGGAAAAAAAATTACGCAGGAACTCTTCAGCGGAACCATAGGATGGGTTGAGTGGCAGCGTCCTGGATTTGAACTGGGATTAAAACTCAAACAATGCCTCGACGAAAATCCAGGGATTCGGGGAATCATGCTGGGGTCGCACGGATTGTTCACCTGGGGAGATACGGCCTATGAAAGTTATGTCAATACATTGGAAGTCGTTGAACGGTGTGCCCAATTCCTGGAAGACAATTACGGAAAACGCAGACCGGTTTTCGGCGGTGCCAAAATAAAGAGCGTGGCGAAAGAACAACGGTATGAACAAGCGTCGCTATTAGCTCCTGTATTACGGGGTTTCTGCTCCAGTCATACCCGTATGATCGGACATTTTACCGATGATGATCGTGTCCTGGATTTTGTAAACTCAAATGATCTTAGTCGTCTCGCTCCCATGGGAACCAGTTGTCCCGATCATTTTCTGCGCACCAAAATAAGCCCGCTTGTACTGGAACTGAAAGCAGACGAAAATCTATCCGATGTCAAGGCGATAAAGGAAAAGCTTGCGCCTGCATTTGAAAGTTACCGGCAGATGTATAAGGAGTACTATGAAAAATGCAAACATCCGAATAGTCCGGCGATACGGGATGCAAATCCGGTTGTAATCTTATACCCGGGTGTTGGAATGTTCACTTTTGCAAAGGACAAACAAACTGCACGTGTAGCCGCAGAGTTTTACATCAATGCTATCAATGTCATGAAGGGCGCCGAAGCGGTGTCAGAATATACCTCGCTTCCAAGACAAGAGGCCTTTAACATTGAGTACTGGTTACTGGAAGAAGCAAAACTTCAGCGTATGCCAAAACCAAAAGCCTTGTCCGGCAAGATTGCACTCGTAACCGGCAGCGCCGGCGGAATCGGAAAGGCGGTCGCCAAAAAATTTGCCGATGAAGGTGCCTGCGTGATTTTAAGTGACAATGATCCGGGTCGATTACAGGAGGCTGTTGCTGAATTCAACAGTCAGTATGGTAAAGACGCCTTCGCCTCTGCAGCGATGGATGTTACCAAAGGCGATGAAATTACTCAGTCGCTGAAGGTTGCCTGCCTGGCTTTTGGAGGTGTTGATATTGTGGTGAACAATGCCGGAATTTCCATTTCGAAACCAATTGAAGAACATACAGAGAAAGACTGGGACCTTCTCTATGATATACTTGTGAAAGGTCAGTTCCTTGTGACGCAGGCCAGTGTAAACACGATGCGCAAACAGGCACTCGGCGGAGATGTTATTAACATTGTCAGCAAGAATGCGCTGGTATCAGGCCCAAACAATGCCGGATATGGTTCAGCCAAGGCAGCTCAGCTACACCTTAGCCGGTTAAATGCAGCTGAACTAGGGCCGGACAAAATCCGCGTAAACGTGATCAACCCCGACGCCGTAATCGCAGACAGCAAGATCTGGGCAGGTGCCTGGGCGGAAGGAAGGGCGAAAGCTTACGGCGTTAAAGTGGAAGAGCTTCCTGCATTTTATGCCAAACGAACGCTGCTGAACGAAGTAATCTTACCCGTCGATATAGCCAATGCCTGCTTTGCCATAACGGGAGGCCTGCTGAACAAATCAACCGGAAACGTCATTAACGTCGATGGTGGAGTAGCAGCAGGTTTTGTCAGGTAAGTCCATACAGCATTCACACGGAAATTAAGGGACTGATCTGATCCCTTAATTTCCTTTTTTTTACGTAGAGATTAGTGGTTTTCCCTCTCGTGGGATGAGGGAGCTCTTACCTGTCGGAGGTTTCTCTACTAACGAGTGGACGAATGTTTATCGGGTGATACAAAATGTGCACACAAACCTTCTACTAACAGATACTGCGCTGTAATATAGGTAGTCATCACCAGCAGTCCTGACTGCGGCAGTGGTTGCAGAAATTTATTGATAGCGAGCAGCGAATCGGATATCATAAATAACAGCGCTCCACCAAAAACCATCCAGAAACTTTTACTGTTGGTACGTCCGAAACGGAACAATGCATTTAGTACCATGAGGACGAGTACCAGTGCATAAGCCATTACTGGAAATCTCAACGCACCAAGGACCGGATAAAGAACGATCACCAATCCGGTGCCGGCAAGAATTACCGGAAATGCCAACCGTATTCGTTGTATGCCCTGCAGGCCGTCTGTTAACTTCTCCATGCGATGCTGACGGTATGCGAGAATATAAAATATATGCGAAATGAGAAATGAAACCAGGCCAAGGGTAAAGAAGATGGCGTCTGACGTATCGAACATCAGCAACGTATCTCCTCCAAATGAAAAAATTATTGCCACTACTACCACTGTTGATCGGTGCTGAGAAGCCTTTAGCCAGTAGTATACACCAAGTGTAATAAGGATCAATGGCTTACAGACAACATGAAGCTCCCGCGAGTGGATTAGACCGGACACTAGCTCACCCAATGAAACGACGAAAAATAACAGTAGTGCTATTTTTTTCATGATGGTATTTTGGAGACTTCCCTTTTTGTCAAAAGATATAAAAACCCAATTGCGGCGAGTCCACTACAAATTCCAAAAGCAAGGAGAAAATGTGAAGGATTATTTCCATAAATAAGACCCGATACAAAAGCACCAAATCCAATTCCAAACTCCATAAAGATGTAAACTGAGGCAACACCTCTGCCCTTAAAGCGGTGATCACTCAGATCGGTAGCCCAGGCAAGTAACGTGGGCGATGCCGCCCCCTGTGCCAGTCCGTATAACGCCACGCCTATACTCAATTGCAGAACTGTGTCTGACAACCCGATGATCAGCATCGATAGAAAAATAAACAGCGAACACACTTGTAACACCGGCTGTCTTCCCCACCGATCAGATGCTTTTCCACCCACCAGTCTGATGAACAGTGAAGCAACTGTCAAATAGGTAAAAAGAAGACCCTTGTTTTTTATCCCCAGGAACTGGCCAAAATCAGGGAGCAGCGTAAAAGATGCGCCGTATGAATACGCCAGGAACACCATCACCAGGCAAGGTACCAATACCCGGGGCTCAAAGAGATCAGACCGGTTTACTTTCAGCAGTCCGATGCCAAACGGGTGTTTTTCCTGCACGGTTTCTTTTATTCCCAACAGGATAAGAATTGAAACAAGCGCCAAAGCAGACGAACAATAAAATACGGCATCGAGTCCAAAGTGGTTGGCCAGCATACCACCAGTAGCCGGACCCCCAGCCATACCGAGGGATCCTGCGGTTCCAAGCAATCCCATAGCTTCGCCGCGGCGTTCTGCGGGAATAATGTCGGACAAATATGCCGCGGTGCCTGTTGGTGTGAATCCCGTTGAAAAACCATGAACCAGGCGGAGCATCAGAAAGCCCGCGACAGTGGATAGTACCGGATAAACCAGGCTACATAAAAAACAGACGATCGAGCCAACCATAATTACGGGCACCCGACCAATTTTATCGGCAAGTTTACCACTGAAAGGTCGCGACAGCATAGCCGTCACCGTGAACAAGGAAATAATGAGTCCCTTATATTCAGGGCCTCCCAGGCTGGTGAGGTACTCGGGCAACTCCGGAATCAGCATGTTGAAACTGGCAAAGAAAAGCAATGAGCTTACACAGAGCAGCCAGAATTGTTTGGTATATATCTTCGGGTTAATCAATAGTCCTGTTGAGCCAAAATATCCAGAAACACATACTTGGAGATTTCAGATCTTAATTTTGTGGCTGAGGCTTTTCCTGCGCTCCCAGCAAAAATGCCTTGATAAAGTCATCCAAATCCCCATCCAGCACATTCTGGGCGTCAAACCTTTCAACACCTGTACGCGCATCTTTCACCAGCTTGTACGGATGCAACACATAGTTTCTGATCTGAGAGCCAAAATCGATCTTCATTTTACCAGCTTCAATCTTGTCACGTGCCGCATTGCGCTTTTCCATCTCCCGCTGGTAAAGCTTCGATTTCAACATTTGCATGGCACGTTCCCGGTTGGCATGCTGCGACCGCTCTACCTGGCAAACAATAACAATTCCAGTTGGCTTGTGTGTAAGCTGGACTTTTGTTTCAACCTTATTTACATTTTGTCCACCCGCACCACCCGATCGGGAAGTCTGAATTTCGATATCCGCAGGGTTGACTTCAATTTCGATTGAATTGTCAACTTTAGGATAAACAAAAATGGATGCAAAAGAAGTATGCCTGCGTTGGTTAGAATCAAAGGGCGAAATCCGTACCAGCCGATGAACGCCAATTTCCGATTTCAGCTTCCCATAGGCAAACGGCCCTTCTAACTCCAGCGTGGCTGATTTAATGCCGGCGGTATCACCGGACTGATAATCAATTTGTGAAACTTTGTAGCCGCTTTTTTCACCCCACATGATATACATGCGGTTCAACATGTCTGCCCAGTCCTGACTTTCCGTTCCGCCAGCTCCGGGGTTGATTTCAATAACTGCTCCCAGTTGATCCTCTTCCTTGCTCAGCATTTTCTTGAATTCCAACTCTTCTACAGCCTTTGCGGCCTGCACGAATTCAAGATCCAGTTCTTCTTCCCCGACATCTCCTGCTTCGTGAAATTCATTCAGCACGTCAAGGTCTTCCATCCGTTTCGTGACGTTGTCAAATGCATCCGTCCATACTTTTCTAAGTCGGATATTTTTCAGAATGGCCTCAGCTTCTTTCGGATTGTTCCAGAAATCAGCTTGTTGAGTAATCAGTTCTTCGTCTTTTATTTCAATGATCTTACGATCGTAGTCAAAGATACCCCCTCAAGGCACTAACGCGAGCCTTCAAATCTTTCAATTGATCTGTTGTCATGATGGATTGATTAAATAATTTCGAGGTGCAAATATATTCTAAAATTGCATGCGCTGAAGTTCACGGAGGTAAAAAGGTGAACCTTCCTCAACGGTTAACAACCTGTACCCTGGTTTGAGACGTTGTGACTTTTTCTTTATCAGCCACAAGGGCAGACCGATGCCCACCATAGCGATGGAAACGTTGCCAACATTTTTGTTCCACGTTGCGTCTTCTCCCTGTACTACAATGGTGTTAAACTGATCTACTAGAAAGTAACCGACGCCACCTACTACCAGCATGCCACCTATCCGGTTGGCAAAGCTGCTGTGTCTGAAGTACAACCTATCGATTTTGTGAAAAGGGACGACAGTCTGATGTACCATGACTGCCGTGTCAAACAGATTGTTCACGTAGCTTGTCATTTTGCTGTCGCTACCCTTCACCTTTAAAATAATTTCATCACCCGGATAAAGGCGCAGCACTACTTTTTCCTTTTTCAACAAGACCAGTTGTTTCTGGGCGAATAAATCACCTGGGGTAGCGAACAGTGAACACCAGACAAGAAGAATCCTTACAAAAATTTTCACAAGTGCTAATTCAACATAAATATAGAAACTGGGCGACATTCCTGCGCTATTTCTCCGGTGATCCGCTAAGCCCGGTTACATCCTTACCATCCAAGCATAATGATTGGGTCCTATACCGCGTCTAATTCCTTCAAGTTTAGTATTGACCCTCGAAACAACGCCTGACTGGTCAACCGGAGGTAAACATAATCTGCTCCTTCGTATCAGATGGTTTCAATGGGACCAATTGTTGCTGCCGCGCCTACGGGAAAAGCTCTTTTACCTGCCCATCCACCAAGGCATCGAACAAATCTTTGAAAGCGATTTTTGCTCCTCCACTTTTATACACCACACAGATAAAGTAAAGCAAATTTCAATAAAATACTAACGGATGTTAGGGGGAAGCATCTGCTACATTCTGGGCCTCCAGGGTGATTCCTCGATGCCAAGTTCGGCGGCCATCTTTCTCGCTAAAACAAACAGGTAGTCCGAAAGCCGGTTTAGATACTTAATGACCAGGGGATCAACATGTTCCTGAGTACTCAGTGAAATCGCCAGTCGTTCTACCCGCCTGCATACGGTACGGGCCACATGACAAAAAGAAACCGACTGATGGCCTCCGGGAAGTACAAAAAATCGCATTGGTGGGAGGGACTCGTCCATGGCATCCATTTCGTTTTCCAGAAACTGAATGTCGCCTTCAAGTAAGGAAGGAATCTTAAGCTTTTCATTTCCAGGCTCAGTAGCTAAAATGGAACCGATGGTAAATAGTCTGTCCTGAATTTCAACCAGCACAGTCTGACGCTTTTGATTGACCTCCTGGTCGCGAACCAGTCCCAGGAAGGAATTTAATTCATCTACTGTTCCGTAGGTTTCAATTCGTAGTTCGGCTTTTGAAACACGCTTACCGCCGAACAACGACGTGGTACCCTGATCCCCGGTTTTGGTGTAAATCTTCATGGCTGAACTTGAAATTTTTAATGGGTTCAAGTTAGAGTAAGCAAAGGCCATTTACAAAATGGTGCGGTCACACGAACCGATCCACAAGGAAACTGCATCGTACATCGGAGCAAATATTTCGGCAAACAGGTTAGTGAGCAGCTACCGGAGCAATCGGTTGATGGTGGGTCACGTTGTCATTCTTGCGATCCCACTCAACCAAGCCATCGCGTAACCGGATTATCCGATGAGCGTAATGTGCAATGTCGTCTTCGTGGGTCACCATAATGATGGTATTTCCCTTTGAATGGAGATCGGCAAAGAGACCCATTATGTCATAAGACGTTTTGGTATCCAGGTTACCGGTGGGCTCATCCGCCAGAATTATTGATGGGTTATTAACCAGCGCCCGGGCAATTGCAACCCGCTGCCGTTGTCCACCGGAGAGTTCATTCGGCCTGTGGTGATGGCGATCGGCCAGGCTAACACTCTCGAGTGCAGCCATTGCCATTTCGTCGCGGTCGGATTTGCTATACCCCGCATAGATAAGGGGGAGGGCTACATTATCCAATGCCGTTGCACGGGGCAATAAATTGAATGTCTGAAACACAAAACCAATTTCCTTATTGCGCACTTCCGCGAGCTGGTTTTCGGTCATCTCGCTTACCAAATGGTTATTCAGACTGTACGTACCCTGAGTGGGTGAATCCAGGCAACCGACAATATTCATCAAAGTCGACTTTCCGGAGCCGGAGGGTCCCATAAATGCGACGTACTCACCTTTATCAATGGACATAGAAACGTCCTGAAGGGCGTTTACGATGTTATCGCCCATTTTATAGATTTTGGCAATGTGGTGGGTCTCAATAATTCTCATTTCCAATTAGTTTATGGATTACCGGTCTAATTACACAGATGAATATAAAAGTTGAAAAGTTTACCCACTAGTTATACTCCCTGACGCGGATTTGGTTGCAATTCGTCCCTAAAGTGATAAAAATATCCACCAGCGGCCGAAATTACTGGCGAAATACCCATTTATCTATTTTTATCTATAGCGTATTCCCTCCAGACGCGTCACCCTTAATAAATGTTACAACGGCACGGATTACCTGGTCATCCTTTAAAATCCGGGTATGACCCAGACCTTTGGTTTTAATCAGTGTAGCAGTCGGGTACAATTCTACAAACCTATCAGCGTGTGTCATGATTACCTCCTTGTCACTTTCATCGTGAATCAACAGGACTTTGACCGGATGTGGAAGGTGTTGAACAAAATAGGAAGAAGTAAACTCATCAAAGGGTTTACCATACTTCTGTGCAATATATTTCTTAAAATACTCCCGGGTGGAAACAGAACCGTTGATAGCCCTCAAGTAGGTATTAATGATCTCATCGCCAATCGCCGGACTGGCAATATTAATAACCTTCGGTACTATCAGACCCTTCATCGCCGCAAACAATGCCACACTACCACCAAAGGAATGCGCGATAATAGCTACAGGCTGACCTACCTTTTCATATATACTATGCAATACTTCTTCGAACTCCACAATGTTGGTTTGCCTGCCCTCTGAATTTCCATGAGCCGGTCCGTCAAAACCAACAACCTTGTAACCAGCAGTGTTAAGTGGCTGAATAAACCTTCTGAACTGCGTTGCCCTTCCTCCCCATCCATGAATTACCAATACCGGTGCTCCGGTTCCCCAGGAATAACACTGTATCTTCTTTGCAGCGGCTGCAACAGTAAATTTCTCTGAAAATGCCTCAGCCTTTTGCTCTTTTTCAGGCACCGGAAACCGGAGTGGGGTAAAGAAAAGCTTTACAAAATACCGGTGGGCCAACGATGGAGCAAAACGCTCGAGCCTGGGGTATATCCACCGTACTATTTTTAAAATTGCCGGGGTATTATCCTTTTTTTTCAAGTACGTGTGGGTTACTGTTTTTTTCTAAAACAAGCGTTATCTGGTAGCGCAGAATCTCAGAAAACGAAGTGATACGTTTTTGTTGAGTATTCAAATGTTTTCAGGTCATACACTCTCTCGGAAAACTCAACCTGATTCTCTTTATCAATCAATATAACAGTAGAACAACGGGATCCGTAGTCGCCTGTCTTAATAAACATGGAAGAGAGAGCCTGTTCCCTTTCCAGCGGCAGGCCTGTATCGGGTAATTGGCTATCGGCTGCCCGTTGATCGTCATAAAGAATTTCAAAAAGTTCATCTGCGTTTATCCTCGGATTACGGAGTGCGGGCTCCAATTTTTTTTTCCCGCGTATTACTTTTGGCCAGGGGGTTTCAAGCAGATGGTTGCTAATCCCATAGAAACCTGCAGAAAGCTTCTCCGCGCCTGACTTATAATTTGAGTAGTACCATAGCTGCTCGGAATTGCCTACAATCAGGTTAAAACCATTGTAGGTATTTCCCTTACTTTCAAGTGCACGCAGATAAGCCTCAGGTTGTTCCAGTTCCTTCAAATAATCCGAAACCAGATGGCCACGCGAAGGAGCCGAGGGGTTAATGTTTCTGGGATCACGGAAGTTGGTTAGCATACTGACGTGCCCTCTTTTCGTCATTCCCATCCAGGTGCCGCCAGCCTCCAGATCACGGCCTGCCAGAATAGCTGGATGATCCGCCCAAAAATTTGCAGCGGCCGTCTTACGACCGTAGAACTCATCGCGATTGCCCGCAATGATGAGTTTATAGGTCGGATGGTTTTGAAAAGAAATAAATATCAGGCACATTATTTTTCGCGCTTTAACCTTTTGCTAAACCTTCGATCAGTCTTCAGTCTCACCCCTGCCTGCCGGTGCCTGCCGGTAGGCAAGCTAGATCCCTCTCCGAAGGAGAGGGACTTCATAGCCTTTCAGCTTTGAAGAAGTGTTTGGCATGATGCTAAAATTCTTTTACGTTCTGACCAAGACAAAATAGAACAACACTATTGTCGTATCCAAAGTTGCGTTTCAGGCTGGTTCGAATAACTCCAGTTGTTGAGGCAACAAGGTAAAGGATTTACGGTGAAAGGGTGATATACCGCATTGGCGGATACCTTCGCGATGAGCTATTGTAGGGTATCCAACATTGGTTTCCCAATGATAACCGGGAAATTGCATGGCCAGCCGTATCATGAGATCATCGCGGTAAGTCTTTGCTAGTATGGAGGCAGCTGCAATTGACAAATACAACCCGTCACCTTTTATGATACACTCATGACGGGTGGAGCCATATGGCTTAAACCGGTTTCCATCGATCAACAAAAGTTCAGGTCGCGGTTGCAGTTTATCAACGGCAAGGTGCATTGCCTTAAAGGATGCATTGAGAATATTTATTTTATCGATCTCTGTCTGATCAACTTCGGCGACCGCCCATGCTATGGCATCCCGTTCAATATCAAAGCGCAGTGCCTCTCTTGCCTCCTTACTGAGTTGCTTGGAGTCATTCAGCCCTCCATGTTGGTAATGCTTTGGTAAGATGACTGCCGCGGCAACCACTGGACCTGCCAGGCAACCACGGCCCGCTTCATCACATCCGGCTTCAATCAAATCTTCAGTAAAGGAGGACATCAACATAGTCACAAACTTAACGCTGAAATGATTTCCACCAAAAAGAATTCAATAGCTTTGAGTTGACATGCAGTTCCGACTGGTGAATTGAATTTTACTATTATGGCACAGGAAGAAGTTAAAAATCCGTGGACAACACTTTCCGGAGAAGAAAAATATGAAAACCGATGGATCAAAGTTACCGAGTACCAGGTGATTAATCCTGCGGGGGGAAGGGGTATCTATGGAAAGTTGCACTTTAAAAACAAGGGAATTGGAATTATCCCCATAGATGAGGAAGGTAATACATGGCTTGTAGGTCAATACAGATACACGTTAAACGAATTTCATTGGGAGATTCCAGAAGGGGGTGGACCGCTAAATGAAGATCCCCTGGAAGCAGCAAAGCGAGAATTAAAGGAAGAAACGGGACTTACTGCTGAGAAGTGGACCTTGCTGCTGAGAATGAATCCTTCGAATTCTGTATCCGATGAGGAATGTGTTATTTACCTGGCAGAGGGTCTCTCTCATGGCGAAAGCGAGCTGGAAGAAACAGAAGCGGATTTGAAAGTCCGTAAAGTACCACTAACCGAAGCTCTCGATATGGTGATGCGCGAAGAAATTGCTGATAGCATGAGCATGATCGGCCTCCTGAAGGTTGCCAGAATCAGAGGCCTATAATCCAACGGAATCCTGGCCTTTTCCCGCTGTTGGCCATATGTAACTCCGGCAACTCCTTCCATGACAATCAAGACTCACATACGGGAAAATTTCCACCTCGCTTATCCGGTAATGCTGAGCAACCTGGGACATGTGATGATGGGTGTGACGGACAACGTCATGGTTGGTCATATCGGGGCGACGTCTCTTGCTTCTGCGGGACTGGCGAATGTGATTTTTAATGTGCTGTTGCTCTTCGGTATCGGTGTATCCTATGCCATCACGCCGATTGTTGCTGCCGCCGACGGTGAACGCAACGATACGCGGATCGTTGAAACACTGCGTCATGGTTTAATCATAAACCTTGTTAATGGTTTTCTGTTGGTTAGCGTAGTCTACTCCGCGCGAAATTTATTGTATCATATTAACCAGCCTCCGGAAGTCGTTTCACTTTCAATTCCCTACCTGACGATCATCGCCAGTTCACTGATTCCAATGCTTGTCTTTCAGACCTTCAAACAATTTACAGAAGGGTTATCAAATACGCGCATTGCCATGATTATTATCGTTGTCAGCAACGTAGTCAATATATGTCTGAATTACGTATTAATTTACGGCCATGCCGGTTTCCCCGCTATGGGTTTAACCGGCGCTGGCTGGGCTACCCTCCTCTCCAGGGTTTTTATGGCTTTGTCATTCGCGGCTTGTGTCTATTATGCCCCAGCCTTCCGCAGGTTCCGCAGCGGTTTCAAGTTAGGGAATTACGCCTCCGCTCTGTTTGCCAAAATGCTTCACCTGGGAATTCCCAGCGGCATCCAGTTTATTTTTGAAGTTGCCGCATTCGACTTTTCGCTTGTAATGATGGGCTGGCTGGGTACACGTACGCAGGCTGCACATCAAATTGCCATCAATCTGGCTACGATCAGTTACATGGCCACGGCTGGGTTAGCTGCTGCTGCTACAGTCCGGGTCAGTTACTTTCTCGGGAAGAAAGATTTCAAAAATCTGAGGCTGGCATCTTACACACTTCTGCTAATGGCCCTCGTCTTCATGACCGCCTGTGCCCTCCTCTTTATTTTTGGCAGGCATTGGCTTCCCACATTATACGTAGATGACCTCGAAGTAATTGAAATAGCCTCCTCCCTTTTGATTATTGCAGGATTATTTCAACTATCGGACGGAACGCAAGTGGTCTGTATTGCTGCACTCCGCGGACTCCATGATGTTAAGCTGCCTTCTGCCCTGATTTTTATTGCGTACTGGATAATCGGGTTGCCTCTGGGGTATTGGCTGGGATTTATGATGGACAATGGTGCACAAGGAATCTGGCTGGGATTGTTAATCGGACTGACGCTGACGGCGATGGCAATGCTTTGGCGTTTTCGGTTAATGGTGAGGAAACTGGAGTGAACTTGATTGCCTCCAAATACCATTGATGAAGTCTGAGCATCAATCAATCATCCATACTAACCTGATTTTTCCTATCTTTTCGAAAAGGAAATTTATGAAAGTCGCAGCGAAGCCCGTACGCGAATCACAAACAACGATAACGGAATTAATGATTCCGTCTTACGCCAACTTTGGTGGAAAAATTCATGGCGGTATTTTACTTTCCCTGATGGATAAGGTTGCGTATGCCTGCTCGAGCAAACATGCAGGGGCATATTGTGTAACCGTATCAGTAGACCGGGTGGAATTCTTGAAACCGGTCGAAGTGGGTGAATTGGTCTCGCTTCATGCATCAGTAAACTATGTGGGTCGTTCTTCCATGATAGTAGGTATCCGGGTTGAAGCGCAGCAAGTAAAGAGCGGCACGATCAGGCATACGAACTCCTGTTACTTTACGATGGTTGCGAAAGATGACGATGACAAGCCCGCCGAAGTACCTAAGCTGATCCTGGAAGGAAAAGAAGATACCAAACGATTCATTGAGGCGATGTGGATGAAGGAAATAAAGAATAAAACAAAGAGCGAAATGAGCGATGCAAAATCGCATATCCAGATTGATCGCGCCGAAGAACTACTTAAGAACGAACGCTGTATCATTCGATAGCCCCTAATTTCATATTCACCAGGAGGTAATAAGACAACTGTATTCTTCATATGGTCTCAACCAGCTATTCTTTATTACATTTGGGCTCATGAAGATTCTAAGAGCATTGTACACCGGCTACGGCGTTGTTGTATTTGCTACACTTTTTTTTCTTCTTTTTCCTTTTTTCCTTATTCCGATTTTCTTCCCAAGCCAATTTAACCTGATCGGAATCCTCAACCGATGGTGGGCGAGATTACTCTTTACTTTTATAGGTATCCCATTCAGGGTGGAATACAAAGGGAAACTGGATCCAAAGAAGCAGTATATCTTTTGCTCCAATCATTTCTCCTACCTGGATATACCGACGTTAGGACTTGCACCTCATAACGCCATTTTCGTTGGCAAGACCGGAATCGAAAACATTCCCGTATTCGGGTTTATGTACCGCAAGCTGCATATCACGGTTGACCGCAGTAAGCTTAAGAGCCGGTATACCTCTCTTAAGAGATCACTTGAGGCTATTGATGAAGGCAAAAACCTCGTTATCTTTCCGGAAGGTGGAATAATTACGCTGAAGGATCCGGTGATGGCAAAATTCAAGGATGGCGCTTTCCGGGTTGCAATCGAAAAACAAATCGCCATAGTACCAGTCACCATTCCATATAATTGGATAATTTTGCCCCCGGATGAATTTCTGTTGCGTTGGCATCCGTTAAAAGTAATTTTTCACGAGCCTATCAGCACCACCGGTATGACGGTAAAAGACACTGAATTGCTAAAACAGAAATTGTTTACTCGTATCGATGATGAACTGAAACAGCACCTGAAAAATGAAAATTGATCGCTTACTACTGGATAAGATCGCTCACCTTTCCAGACTTGAATTTGACGAGAAAGATGCTGAGAAGATGATGAAAGATATGACGGCCATCGTCGACTGGGTTGAAAAGTTAAAAGAAGTAAATACGGATGGTGTCGAACCACTAACTACGATGAGTCATGAGATCAACGTACTTCGTGAAGATGAAGTAAAGGAACACCTGAGCCACGAACGCGCACTTCGAAATGCACCGAAGAAGGACTCCGACTATTTCCGAGTACCTAAGGTTTTGGAATAGGTATACTCCTCAGCACAATATACCCACCAATTCCGGAAATAATTGACGCCAAAAAAATCCCCACCTTGGCTTCAAGGATCAGTTCGTAATCTGTAAGTGCCAGTGAGGTAATAAACAATGACATGGTAAATCCGATACCTGCCAGCAGTGCGACTCCGCACAAGTGCCTCCACTGCCAACCTTCGGGCAGAGAAGCTATTCTTAGCCGGACCATGACCCAGCAAACGAACATTATTCCAAGAAATTTCCCTACCACAAGTCCAGTGAGAACGCCCATACTTACTCCTTCGAAAAAAGCTGTACTGAAGGCATCGGCAGTCAGCTGAATTCCCGCATTGGAAAATGCAAAAAGGGGCATTACCAGAAGCGCGACCCACGGATGTAAACTATGTTCAAGGTTTTGCAAAGGTGTATTTGCCGCTACGGTTAGCCGGTTGATCTTCGCTACAAGGTCGTATTGGTCAGGCTCCAGTAGTGTGACATCATTTGCCGGGATAGCATGAAAATCTTTGGTTAGTTCATTCAGGCGTTGAACAAATCTCGCCTCATCAATTGTCGTACGTGCCGGAATGGCAATCGCTGCCAATACTCCCGCGATCGTAGCATGAATACCCGACATCAGGAAGGCGAGCCAAAGTCCTCCGATTCCCACAAGCCCATAAAACAGCGTGCTTCTTAGGCCCAGATAATTCGCGGTAAACAGAATTCCAAGAAACAAGACGCCAGCACCAAGGTTTACCAATGAGATATCTGATGTATAAAAAATAGCAATCACAAGCACAGCGCCCAGGTCATCCGCTATTGCCAGGGCCGCCAGAAAAACTTTCAAAGAAAGGGGTACCCGCTTACCTAACAAAGAAAGAATTCCTAGTGCAAATGCAATGTCGGTTGCCATGGGAATACCCCAACCACTACTTGCTGTTCCATGTGGGTTAAATAACAGGAATATCCCAGCCGGGAACACCATTCCTCCCACTGCCGCCGAAAGAGGCAACATGGCTTTCCGGATATCCGAAAGCTCGCCGGCAATGATTTCTCTTTTAAGTTCAAGGCCCACTACAAAAAAAAACATAGCCATCAGTCCATCGTTAATCCAATGATGAATAGACTTCTCAATTCCGTAAGGACCCAGCCTTATTTCAAGATGATGTTCCCACAAATTAAAATAAGAATCGCTCCACGGAGAGTTGGACCATATCATGGCAGCAACAGCACATATCATCAGTACGATTCCCCCTGTCGTCTCGGCATGGATAAACCCCTGTACAGGCTTCGTTAAGCGATCAATTTTTTCATCTTTCATACTCACCATCTGTAAAGTTGGAGCTAGGTAGGTAAATTAGGTATTTCTACTCTATGTCAGGTACCTTTTTGAGCTTATTCAACATCAGGCAGGATTTTCAAATTATGTTTTCATGGTTTAGCTTGCACCCAACCGATCATCATCATGCAGTCACTATTTTTTTGGAAAAGCTGGATCAAAGACTACCGCTATGGTTGGTATTTGTCTGGAGGTGTTTTTGCCTTCACCGTAGTTTTCCTATGGTTCTCCTTTTTCCGTGGAGAAAGCGGTGTCATGCACTGGGAGAAACTGCAGGAGCAAAAGGTAATTGAAACGAGTGTCCATCAATTCCAGCTTGGTCCTTTTGAACTGAGTGTGCCCGGAGACAGCTACGTTATCCTGGAATACTTTCATGGTAGTGACATCACACCAAATACCACTGCCTCATACATTTTTCTTTTGGTGATGGTCTTCAGTGCTATCGTCATACTAACAATAATCACTACGTTGGGCAAGTTCTCGTATTATGCAGGTACGGGGATTTTCATTCTGTTTCTGGTGAGTCTTCGGATTGAAGTGCTGGGAATTTTCGGACTGCACGGCCGGATTCCGGTGATTGTAGTACTTCTCCTTTATACCTTACCTGGCTTTTATTTCAATCGCTTCAAGCCAACCGTATCTTTTGTCTACCGATTTTTGGTATTCGTTGCCATCACGGTGTTGGTAGGTTTACTCATAAAACTCTTTTCCAGCGTTGCACTTCCTTTTTATCATCTTACCCTTACAGGATACGTTCCCGGTCTTATCGTTTGTGTTCTCTTTATTATAACAGTCGCGCATGAAGTGTTCGCGTCCTTTGTTTATATAGTTAGTCAGGGATCTACCAAAAGCCTTCGCCATCTTTCCCTTATCTGTGTAATTTACATGGCTAATCTGATCATCACATGTTTACATGAGATGGGTATTGTTCAGTGGGACTTCATGTATATCAACCTTTACCTGTTGTTCACGATATCCGCTATTTTGGGAGTTTGGGGATTTCGCCTGCGAGAGATATTGTACGAAAATATACTTCCTTTTGCCCCGTTTGGCGCTTATTTCTTTCTGAGCCTTGCCTCTATCGCATTTGCTACCACCGGACAGCTATTGGTCAACGCTAACGACCCGGCGTTAAAAATCATCCGTGATGTTATCATCTTTACACATACCGGATACGGGATTATCTTTTTAACCTATATCTTTTCCAATTTTGTGCTACTGCTGGCCCGCAACCTTCCGGTATACAAAGTATTATATAACCCGACACGCATGCCATACTTTACTTATCGGTTTGCCGGCCTCATTGCAACCTTGGCTTTTATATTTTATTCCAACTGGCGCGACTATGTTTTCAATGGCGTGGCAGGATTCTACAACACAGCCGGCGATCTCTATGCGATGTTGGGTAACGATGCCTATGCCGAGTCCTTTTATGAACAGGGACAAAGCCAAGGCTTCCAGAATAACCGTTCCAATTATGCTCTGGCAGCACTAAAGTCATCACGGTTCAACATCGACGCCGCACATAAAGATTACCAACGTGCAAACAGCAAACGACCCACTCCCTATTCGTTGGTCAATGCCGGTAATTTGTACATCTGGGAGAATAATATTCCCGAAGCCATCAGGCAATATCAGCAATCTTATGAACGGTTTGAGGGCCTGAACGTGCTGGAGAACAATCTTGGTTTTGCATACACCAAGGTTCACAAGGTGGACTCAGCTTTGGTGTATCTAAACAGGGCGCGTGAAAATTCATTTACACGAAACTCCGCCGAAACCAATTTCTTTGCCCTTGCCGCATTGGAGCTGATACCCTTAAAAATAGATTCAATCATCGGTCTCTTCAATAACAACTCGCCCGCTGTGGTCGGCAATGCGCTGGCACTATCAACCTTACAACGACAGGAACTGTATACAACCGTTCACCCTCTCACGGAAAAAAAGCTAAACCTCTACACCGCGACCCTGTTAAATAATTATTGCATCAAGTATGCCAAAACGGCGGACACCACTTTTGTAAGTGAAGCCTATGCAATTGCTTCTGATTCCATCAACAGCGATTATAGTGAAGCCATAAAAGCTTCCCTCGCCTTCGTCTTCTATCATCAGGGGAATGTAACGAGAGCACTTCAACTACTCGCCGAACTTGCCTATATCAGTCAGAGTCATCATGGAAAATTCAATTATATCATGGGGCTCTGGGCGCTTGAACAACAAAATCCTGAACTGGCTGCCAGCTACTTTATGTTTGCCGACACCTATGACTACAAAGAAGCCAGGTTCTATCATGCCATTGCCCTTTCGGAAGCCGGTAGAATAGGTGAGGCGTTGGTTGCGTGGGACTCATTGGCCGTACATACCACGGGCGAGCAACAGGCAATCGCCATTCAAATGCGGAAAATACTTTCCCTGCCTCCCTCGGAAGCGACATCGCTGGAAGATGCTGAAAAATATCAATTCTGCCGGTATCGAATCGGACTCCGGGATTCTCTAGCCTTTAACCGTATCGTTAACACCTTCGAAGATGTAAACTACAAAGCTCAGACGATTCTGGAATTAAGTCAGAAGTACTATGAAGCCGACCTTCTACCGCCGGCTATTCACTACTTTAACCGGATCGCGGGACTTGAGTTGTCAGAGAAGATACTCTACGATAACATCAGGTTTGCTGAATTACGCATGCTGGCCTACCGCGGGGATGTGAGTAACCTGGCCCGGCAAATCAACAAAGGAGTCACATTTGGAGCGTCCCAGGGGTTGGACAAACTGTTGTATGCCGCTATGATTACGGAGGCTAGTGGCGACACGATAACGGCCCGTACGAATTACAGGATATTATCTACATACAATCCATACTTTGAAGAAGGGATTATTGCCTCTTCGAACTTCTACCGGAAACAAAAAGATGGAGGTCTCAAGGCTTACAATATTCTTGCTGAAGCCATACAAATTAATGCGAATTCCATCCGGCTTTTGAAAGCTTACGCTATCGAGGCGGCCCGGCAGGGCTTTGACGAATACGCCGCTAATGTCAGGCAACGGATACAAGACCTGGAGGCAACTCTTCCTTAGTGGTGGTGTTCCATACGTTTGGCCGTGACGTGGTGTACTTTTTTATGAGCCTTACCATTCTTTTTTTGCTCGTCTTTTGCCTCTTGAGCCCACATTTTAATGTTTTCACGTATTACCTTCCAGTAATCCTTTCCATAGTCTACGAATATTTCACCTCCGGCCGGGACATCCTTCTTTGTCTCAATGTACGCCTTCAGCCCATCGACGACATATTCAGAATTGTTTAGTAAACCCTTGATACGGACTAGCCCGCGGGCATCATTGGCATAGCGTGCTAATGCTTTTTTATCTGGCAGGCCGTCAATGACATGATTACGGTTGATGTAAAAAATGTATCCATTCTTGCCGTCCTCATCCTTTACCTCCTTCCATGTACTTCGTTTTCCTTTGTATTCAACGATGCGAGTTCCTTTTGAAATAGGCTTTTTAGTGAATAAACCTTTACCTGCGCCTGGAATAGATGACTTCTTAACGTAGAGTTGTTTCTCGAGTAGTGCCATTAAAGAGTATAGTGTCGATCATGATCCTTCCCATTAAGGAGTCAAAATTTTAACAGGGCGCAAGATAGAAGAATTTACCGGGCAACAAAAATGAACTCCGGTCTCGGTACCCAAGAGATTCGTCCCGGGTTCAACCTGTAAGGCAAACCTGTCCCTTTACAATTACATGTTATTCCCCGAATCAACCGGTAGAAAAAATTGGACGTTTACCCGTCCCGATGGGATAGTTTTTCCTAGATTTACAAAGGAGGCGAATGTTTTGCTTGTTAGCAGCCTTCATTACCGGATCAACCAAATACCAATATGCTTTCTAAAAAATGCCAATACGCGCTTCATGCGCTTATCTATTTGGCCAATCAGGAGGAAGGAACAACTGTCACGATCGGTGAGGTTGCAATAGAAAAAAATATTCCTAAAAAATTCCTGGAAGCAATACTGTTAGATCTTAAAAATGCAGGTATCCTGGGCAGTAAGAAGGGGAAGAGCGGTGGCTATTATTTTCTAAAGAAACCAAAGCAAATTCCAATCATAGAGGTAATCCGTTTAGTAGACGGTGCTGTAGCGATGTTGCCCTGCGTGTCCCTCAATTTTTATGATAGTTGTGGCATGTGTGAAGATGAGCATACCTGCAGGATAAACCATCTCTTTGGTCAGGTCCGTGACGCCACCTTGAAAATTCTTACTACGAATTCCGTTGCTGATCTTGCAAACAACAGCAAGCTGCCAGAAAAATCGGTCCCTGCGAAACGTAGCCTGGGCTAGAGTATGGAATTTTGAAAATATTCTTATTCTCATTCCCGGCAAAACAAAATGTTCAATAAACAATTTTCAATCCTCAATTCGCGCTGGGTGTGCAGTGTGGGTGTGTTAACCGCGGAGGCGCTGAGACGCGAAGTGCCGCAAAGGGTTAACCAATAATTCTTCGCGATCCCTGGCGTCTTGGCGGCTCTGCGGTTAACATGCCCAATCCCACACACACACTACTCCGTTGCAAAATGAAATTCGTCTAGTTCGCTTTACGGATGTAGACGTTTCCAAACTTCGACTCAAAGCTATAATTCGGACCCGTCCCTGGTTTTGCTGACACATAAGTGTGAAAGGCCTCGTCTCTGAAATTATCGCCTCCAAACCTGGCCTCCAGGTTCGTGTAAATTTCACCGTGATTGGTTTCCGCCACAATTTCACCCGTGTTCCGTTCTGTCAGAGCAGCATCTATGCCGCCATAGGTCGAGCGAACGGTTAACGGTCCGGAAAAATCTCTTATCTCGACCATTCCATAAACAGACTCGACGCGTGTGACAACGTTGCGAGGCACTTTGATCTCCAGCAAAATATCCATATCCACCCCACTCGACATCATTTCAAATTTTCCTTTTGCATGTTCTTCCTGGTATTTTTTAAATTCCGCCCTGCTCTTGAAAACTATTTTCTGAGAACCATCAACGACAGTAATTCGTTGGGGAAGATCCTTCATATTTTTGATTTCATTCCGGATAGAAATGGTATTTCCGCTTATCGACGTCAATAGCTCAAAGGCATCATCATTTTCTCCACTGTTGATGCTAACGGTCCCCTGAATGCTGATTTCATTTTTTTCCCATGTACTGACGCGAATCAATTCAGGAAAGTCAAAAGTCATTTCGATCCGTTGCCCTGGCTGAACCGTAAGTGACTTATTAACCGGCGTCTGTGCACAGCCCCAACCTGACACGAGCAATCCTGCAATAACAAATGCTAATTTATTGTTCATAAAATTTTTTTTAGATAAAATCATCCCCTCCCCGATTCGGTATAATGCCGGACCCGGAGGAGCTCAGAATCTTATTTCTTGCGGAGATAAATATTATCGTGTGTGGATGAAAGGGTAATGTCCAATCCGCCGCCATTGAGCTTCCCGGATACATTGTCGCTGTACTTAACCATACCTCCCGTTTTTTCAATTTCAATTTTGAATTCGGGATCTACAAATATCTCCCCGTATGACGTTCCCAATTTAAGGTTGGCCTTTGTAGCGGCAGGCATGGCAATATCAACATGGCCATGAACCGATAGAATAGAGATCGGGCTCTTGATGGATGCACTGAGTGTGGCATCAATATCACCATGCACTGTTTTAACAGTCATTGGTCCGGTGACGTTGCTTAGATTAACGTCGCTGTGAACTGTAGATATCTCTATTTCACTTTCAACATTCTTAAACTCAATATCCTTTCCGTATGGGGAGGAATGTGTATAAAACACGACCACTCCTTTAGGGACTTTAATGGTTATATCCGGTCCATCAGTTTTTTTCAGTTGTTGCACTTCAATAACGCCGCCTTTGTCTACGACAGAAAGTCCCAAACCCGTATTGTCTTCAAGTCCCATTCCGCTTATCGAGCGCAGTCCCTTGGCCCGTTCATCATCTTCCCTTTTGCTGTCCTTTAAAGTAAAAATAATTTCATTGCCGGCATACCCTTCGATGACTACGTGGTTTACCTCTTTAATTTCCAGCCGCCCTGTGCTCTTTGCTACTTTGTATTCCTGTGCCTGAAGATACCCTATCGTCATCAGGGTGACGGCTGTTGCTAATAGTATTCTTTTCATTTGTTTCATAGTTATTCGTTATTCGTGCGCTAATCCTTATCAGTTATTTGTTATTCCTTATTCCCCTATTCCCCTATTCCCCTATTCCCTCATACCTCTATACCCTATACCCTATACCTTATTCCTTATTCCCAATTCCCTATACCTCTATACCCTATTCCCCCTCTCCCCTCCCTCACGACAACCTCAGAATCCCCGCGTACGCTTCATCCTTCACCGCAGGCAGTGCTTCTTCATCGATTGAAATACGCTCCAACTCTTTGGTTATCCCTTTCTCTTTCATTTCAACCATCAATCGGATAAGAGCGATCTGAACGATGGGATCCTTTTGGGTTTTTAGCGATGCAATCAGCGCTCTACGGACGTCAGGCTGAGCGTGAAACTTTCCCAAAGCTTCCAGTGCTGCAATGCGCACATTTGTATTCGGATCTTCATTCATCGCCTGAATCAAAGCCCCGACGATTTGATCATCGGCATTTTCTACTTCATTAAATGCAACTGTAGCACCCAATACCCGCTGACTGGCAGAGTACTGGTTATCTAACATCGTCATCAGCATCTGTTTGGTGGCGTCCATTTCTTTACGTATTGCCTCCAGTTCATTAATCTGTCGCTGTTGCTTGTGTATCCAAAAGCCAATTCCTCCAGCAAGAACGACCACAGCAACTGCTGCCGCAACGCGATAGAAGGCCGGGTGAAACAGTAAGACTTTGCCTTTCCCGCTTTTGATTTCCGAAATTTCCTTTTGCAGTAATTGGTCGAATCCCAGTTTTAGCTTCATCGAAGGCTCAATCCTTGCAGAACTTTCCATTGTATGAATCACCTCTTTTAACTGTTGATACATTCTTTGGGCTTCAGGGTTGAGTTTCAATTCCTGGTCAACCTCCTTACATTCCGCTTCCGTCAACTTTCCATCGATATAATCGATAAGAAGCGTTTCCAGTTTTTCGTTTTCCATTGGGTACCGTTGTCTGTTATCCGTTAATAGTTGATCGTAATCCGTGCCTATCGGTAAGAAAGCAGGCGCCCGGATTATATCTTTTCAAGTTCAAAATAGTGTTCCCGTAGTTTTGCAATGGCACGGTGCACTTTCACTTTAATATTTGCCACACTCGTGTCCATGATTAGCGCTACCTCCTCGTACTTCATTTGTTGAAATCGGGTTAAGATCAGTAGCTCACGTTGTTCGGCTCCCAATTTTGCCATGGACAGATGAAGAAGTCTTTCCCGTTCATCCCACAGTTCACTTTCTTCTGAGTCCGGCATATGGTCACTTACTTTTTCGACATCTACAAAATCCGAGAACTTATTCTTGTTGACCTGGTAGTGATCCGAAAAAACATTCCGGGCTACCTGATAAATCCATGACTGAAACCTCGCCCCTTCCCGGTAGCTGTTCCGGTACTTGATGATCCTCAGAAATACATTTTGGGTCAGGTCTTCCGCCAATGTCCGGTCCAGGGTCATACGCGCCAGAAAATTGAAAATGCGTTTGTTATACCGCCCAAAAAGCAATGATACCTGCTGAAGGTCACCGTGTTTTACGGCCTCCATGATCACTTCGTCGGTCATCAGTTCAGTGCTTTTTATCAATTTTCGTGTTAGTTACCGGGAGGGACTCCAAAGGTTACAACAAGGTTTAAAGATTTAAGGGAATAAAAAAAAGGCGCGCATTCTCTGACAAAAAGCAGCCTTTGTACATTGCACAAAAGTTGATTTCTACGAAAATGGATAATGAGTCCGCACCATCACCAGACGATAATTTGCTGAAAACGCTGGTTACAATGAAAATGCCTTTTGGAAAGTACAAAGGTACTGTGCTCGACAGGTTGCCCGTGAGCTATTTGGAGTGGTTTGCTAAAAAAGGGTTTCCTGAGGGAAAACTTGGGATGTTGTTAGCGACACTATACGAAATAAAATTAAACGGTCTCGAATACCTGCTGGAACCGTTAAAGACTAACCGATGATACCACCGGCTAGTCTAACGGCTACCTACCCAACCTTTACGATCAAATCCCGACAACTCAAATCTGATTACCAACAAGGAAGATTAAAGCCACTATAGTTGGTACTTGTAAGTCTTTTGAAAGATATACTCAGTCACAATCGATCGCTGCCACTTCATCCAGATACTCTTTTTTCTGTCCAGCAGCCAGACCCGGACAAGCAGCCAAATCGTTTAGTGCGGCTTTTAGAGCATTGCATTTGCTAACGTTGGTAATGTCTGCTATGTAGGCATTTAATGCGGCTTCATAGGTATTGATGCCATTTTCGCATGAAGCCGGTGTTGGATTATCATCGCCGCCACATCCGAATGCCAACGCAGCGATAAAACATAAAACTGGAAATACCGGAGAACTCAAGTTCTTTTTCATAAATCAATTTTTTTAGGTGAGGGTAATTTATTTAGGTCGCCTGCCGATTTTCAGAATTGCTCTTGAATCGACAGATCAAAGTTGCATGATAAAACTATGCTCATCAATCCTGTAAAAAGATGATTTTTTTATCCCCTGTTCAGGGGATTTTAGGCGTAGCGGTTGACTTATATGTCAAGCAAAAAAACGGGCTTGCCCACCCAGGGATCATGCTGTTCCCTGGCCGAAGAGAATCCGCCAAATGTGACGGTTGCCGATACGGATACAGCTATAGCGTAGGACTCGCGCTTCCAGTATAACTTTCGACTTTAAGAGAATTTGAATGAGTTGATAAGGCGTTTAAAAAAGATTAGTTTGTTATGATATCAATCTGACTTGAACAGGTCAGGTATTCACGAGCTTGGATTAACAACATAAACTGATTTAAAACAATTATTTTTTGGTATTAACTTCCATTATCTCATAAAAAAATATCAACTGGTCCTCTGTGTAGAGCATGAAACTGATACGTAAGGAGCCACCAAGACCTGTTGAATAAATGAACATCCCAATTGTCTGCAACTCATTCTATTTCAGCTTTCCCAAAAAGAACAGAAAAATCCTGGCACCACACGAGCACAAACTTATATTCTTCAAGATCAGGCATACCCGTAACATCATACGATTGTTTTCCGGTGGTTGACTTGAGAGCACCAAGATTTATGTATTGACTGGCGCCCTCGTCTTTGCTTAAGTAGACTTTAAGATCAGGACCATTCTGCGATGAAAAGGGGTCAAGCACGAGCACTGTCTTTCCAGCGTCGTCATAGACCTTGGCAGTTCCGTTGACCGTATGGCCTACACCTGTAAGCATGCCTTGCTTCAAAAGAGTGACTTGCATTTCCGTTGGATCAAACGGATCGTCAATAGGAGCCGTTGGTGTTGCGTTCTCCTCATCGCTGCATGAAATTAAAGTCAGAAGTATAATTATTGAAAGTAGTATTTTCATATTGTTTAAGTTTATAATTTAAACGAAACGCCTGCGGTGAACAAAAGCGACTTATTTCGGAATCGATCATTGGGTTCTGGAAATTGCTGTACCTCTGAATCTGTAGTGTATTCTGTAAAATGAAATTGAACTCCGGCCTTCATAGCCCATTTGTCATTGAAAAGGTACCTGGCGAAGAATTCAGAATTGAGACTGCCTTTATCATTGTCACTGGTCAACAATAAATTAAATGGAGTTGGGCTTGCAGATTCAATTGCACCTTGTGCTCCATTAATGTAGTTGCCACTGGTATTTTTCCCAAAGGAAAAGCCAATGACATCAATATTAAACCGAAACATCAGCTTGCTGGATAGATCATACCCAAGCGTTACCAGAAGATTGACGGAGTTGACCTGAGAATTTTTTATCAGGAAAGTATCCATATTCGCTTCTATGTTTTCTTTGAAGATAACCCCGAGCCCGGTGCTGCCGGAAGTCAATTCTGCCGGTGCGGTCACATAATACTGGTTCTTTCCCAGGTACGATGTAAATCGTCCGCCAAATCCGATTATGATTTTATTTTTCTGCCCCAGGCCTTTATCGTAATTGAAGGACAAAGCCAGGTTTCCTTCTGAATCGGCGACACCAAGGTTGATGTCAATAAACTTTGACATTGAAGGCTCAGCCTGCGAAAAGCCTTCGTTCTGAATAGAAAGTATAATTCCTATCAAAACAAATACATATAAGAATCTGATCATATTCTAAATTTACAACTCGGGTTACTGCTGCTAAGTCGCATACAGGCAATTGTTACGAGTTTAGTCATTGGGTTGTTGCTGTGATGAAAAAGGCTCGGTAGTAATATCAATTTTTCCATTTCTTTAGTTGTTTAATGATCCTTCGCTAATCCATATCTCGATCTTATGTATATCGCACGTGGCTAGTTTCGGGGCAAATCTGGGCATTGGCTCAAAACCTGCGCGATGATTGATTGCACCTACCAGTCGCCCATCATTGGCAACGATCACTACATCGCTGAATTTCTCATAGTCCAACCCGTTAGCCGGTGAAGAACCGGAATGGCAAACAATACAATTATTGTTTAGGATAGGCCTGATGGTACGTTGAAATGTTATTGCAGTCGTATCACATGCCACCCGTGGATCAATATCCTCGAGCGAGTGGTAAGTGCAACAAGGCAACATACCTATCAAGAGTAAGGTCAATGAAAAAGTGATCCGCCCCCTCATGATCAAGCCCCCGGGATATTTTTGCTCCATACCTATTAAGTTCGAGATTTTAAAAGGTTGGCCTTTAGGTGAGGCCAACCTCTTCCCTGCTTTATCAACCACACAACAATCAACTTAAGGAAGTACAACTAACGGACAGTTCACCGTTGCAAGTCCCGTGCCTACTGAAGTTGCAGATACAGCAGAAGCCAAATTATTGACGTCGTCGAAGTCAGCATTGTCAAACGCGCTCACTATCCAAAGCGGAGAGTAGCTTGCGCTGGAAGGTATGGTTGCCAGAACATTGTGTGTCAAAGAAGTTCCAGGCTCTACTTTAAATCCGGATGGAGGTCCGCCACCGGCTTCAGATGGATTAATATTAAAGCATACGTAAATCGGCGACGTAGGTACCTTTCCTCCTGTCGTACTGATCGCCTTTTCTTCAAAGGTGAAATACGACACAACCTTTTCCTTGTACCAACCTTGAACCAGGCCTGTAGAACCTCCATTCAGTCTTTTAGTAGCGGTGGAACCTTCAGGCACCACGGGGCAATTCACAAGCATCGTTGTAGCTTCAACCGGGTACCCTGCCGCCTCAATCGCTGCATAGCTGGCTACTTGATTAGCCTGATAATTTGAAGGAACGGTAACTTTGAACACTTGCCAGAAATCATTGTATCCGGCCTCTCCTGGTAGTAGATCAATGATGTTCAACTGACCGGAAACTGGCGAAGATGTACCTTCCTTAAAAAGCACAAAGATAGGAGCAGGATCCACCGACTGAATATCAAAGTTGTAGTAGTCCAAAACTTGCCCGGATGGTCCCAGGCCTTTGGTTATAAAAGGACCCTGATCAAAATTGATAGCCGCGTTTGCGGCAGGCAGTCCATTGGTGGCATTTCTAACCATTAGCTTTCCAGCGGTGGCACTAAATCTGTCAACGGAAACTTTTTCGGCTGTAGTTGCATCATAAATTTTTACAGCGTCATCGTCGTCGCTACAGGATTCAAGGGTTACCATTGCGGCAACCGTTAATAATAGCAAATGATAGAGTTTTAGATTTTTCATAGAAGTTTAAATTAATTACCTCTGCAAAATCCAATTCTTTTATCACGAAAATCTCACGAAAGGTTAACCTTTCTATGTGGTGACCAGCGGAAGGTCAAATGAAAAAGTGGTATTTCCCTGGTTCTCGCTCTCTACACGAATATCGGCATCGTGGATCTCCAGGATGTTCTTCACAATGGCAAGGCCGAGACCCGTACCACGACTTGTTTTTGTGTTTTCCACTTTATAGTAACGGTCAAATATTTTTGGCAACTCTTCGGACGTAATTCCCGGACCCGTATTCATCACACTGATGTGAACCTGCTTGCTGAATTCTTCCATTTTTATCTTCACTTTTCCCTTTTCCGGAGTATAGTTCAATGCATTGTCGATAAGATTTTGAAGTACCCTTTCCATTAATGCAATGTCGGCACATACTACAGGCATTTTTGAAGGCAGTTCTGTTTCGAGCTCAATGTTCTTTTCCTGCGCGAGTAACTTGTATTTGTTGCTAATGTCTTGAAGAAGATCAAACATAAAAAAAGGCTCCATTTTTGGTTTGATCTGGCGGGATTCAAGTTTTGAGAGTTCAAAAAGGTCGGTCATCAGTCGTTTCAATCGTTCGGTACTCTTAATGATAGTCTGTAGATACTCCTGCTGCTTTTGAGGATCAAGAGAATCCTGTTTCATGATCAGCGTCTCGACATAACCATGTATTATGGAAATTGGCGTGCGGATATCGTGTGAAATATTTGCAATTAAATCTCTTCGAAGCTTATCAACTTCTTTTAGTTCCTCCATATTCCTAAGAATCTTGTCGGCCATTGTATTTACGGTTACTGACAATTGGGCAAGTTCACCTTTCGAATGAACGGGTATCCGGGCCTTGAAATCGCCTTCACTGAATTTTTTAACACTCTCCATAATATTGCGAAGGGATTTCATGAGAAGCCAGAGTAGCAGCATGCCGATAATGAAAGCGGCAATCAGTGTCAGAACAAACGATTGGACACCGATCTTAAGTAAGTAACTATTCTGTAAAGCCGTAGCAATGTTTTCAGCCTCTTCACTGGCCAGAATCATATAGACGTATCCAAGGTGTTTTCCTTTTTCATACACGGATGTTGCCGAAAAAATGGTTGACTTTCCAGGGTTTCGCGGATCATCTCCATAGGTCAGTGATTTTCCTTTGTCCGCAAGGAATTTAGAAATCGGTTCGATTGAAACGTATTGGAGTTTTACCTTTTTATCGAGTACCACAAAGGACAAAATTTTCCCCTGTGGATCAAGCAGGTATACCTCAAGACTCGGATTGACAGCCATCATGGAATGCATGATCTTTCCAAGAGATTCTTCATTTACCTTACCATCAACAAACGGGTTAACTTCGAGAAGCATGTGCTCAGCTACATTGGCATTTAACTTCTGAGTGGTCTCATCTGAATATCGCTTGGCCATGGTGATTGTTATCACTGTGTAGCTAACACCGAGTAAAACAAGGATTAGTAAAAATAAAATGGAGATCCTCCAAAACAGACTTTCCTTTATGCGTGCTAAAAAGTTTTGAGTGGCCATTATTTCACATTTAAATTTTTTCTACGGTAAGTTCATCGTTGAATCGATACCCTACACCCCAGGTTGTGAGAATATAGCGAGGTTTTGAGAAGTCTGATTCAATTTTTGATCGCAGTCTGTTAATATGAGAGTTTACAGTATGCTCGTATCCAGAAAATTCGTAACCCCATATAAGATTTAGTAAATCCTCCCGACTATAACTCTTGCCGGGATGGGAGGCCAGGAGCACCAGCAACTCATACTCCTTGGGCGTAAGTTCAATACGGTTCCCGTCAAGTTTGACTTTCCGTTTCTCTTGTTCAATTACCAGCTTCTCTATTCGAAAGTTGATGGCAACCGGCTGATCGCTTGCCGTTTCACGAATTTTCTGCCTGCGTAGAATTGCCTTCACCCGTGCTACAAACTCTCGAATACTAAAGGGCTTGGTCAGGTAATCGTCAGCCCCAATTTCGAGACCGAGTACTTTATCGATCTCTTCGGATTTCGCGGTGAGCATTAGAATTGGTGTGACTATTTCCCGTGCGCGGAGTTTTCTGCAGACCTCAAGTCCATCTATTCCGGGCAGCATAACATCCAGGATTATCAGATCGAAATGTTCATCTATTGCCATCGCTAACCCTGATTCCCCGTTAAGGCAATGTCTGATCTCGCAAACCAAGTCAGTAAGGTGTATGGAGATAAGTTCCGAAATATCCTTGTCATCTTCAATAATCAGTACGCTGGGCATAGATCAAGTTTCGTAGTAAACTAGGTAAAAAATTATCACGAATTTGTCACGGGCACTACATTATGCATCTTAGAGGGCGATTATCCCCGGAAAAGACCTTCCGGTATGCATGTTCCGTGTGGAGGCAGACGAAAATCTAAAGCCAACAAGCAGGTGTACCAATGGTACCGAATTCGTTAAAACATCATGACAGAATTTTTACAAACAAAGGCATATCTCATTGGAAAATATCGCGAAAGTGTTTCTTAATGTAGCCACACTCTATCACACTAAAGAGAGGGTTTATCCGCGAAGGCTATTTGCAGACTTACCATTTGTAGGCCGAATTCCAAATGGATAGTTGGTAAGGAAAATGTTAAATATTGAATCTCATTACAGATTCACTTCCAACCTAAAATTTTTGAATTCCCGCGAAGCGAGTAGTTTAAAACAACCGGCTTACCCTCATATCTCACAACGGCATCATTGTCGAGGGTGATCAACTCAATTAATCGTGTTGGTCCGAGAATTATAACCGAACTGCCTTTAATTGACTCGCACCGGACGACTTCACTGGTTAGTCGACTTAAGTCGAGTGTACAGTTGCCATCCATCCCCCGAATTATCAACCTCTTGCAGACACCGGTAAATGAAGCTTCTCCTGCTCCCGCCATAGTAAATTCAACCGTGCTTTTGCTACAGTAAATCAAACCTCCGAGGCTGAAGTTACCGATCGCAGTAATCTTCGCATCTCCATAATTTCCGATCACAATGGAATCATCCCTGTAATCACCAATAAATTCGATTATTCTGGGCTCCGCAATTGATTTCAACATAGATCCAAGATGAAGAAGGTTAGGTCATACTTTTTAAGTGTCATTAATACAATTATAACTTGTACAAGTTTAAAATATATCCCTTGAAAAAACAAGCATCGGTTGTGGTAACGATTTAAAACTTGTTGATGAGCGTCTGCAAAGGCCTGGGTACCCGAATGGCAACACAGCTATGCCGTGATTTGAGCAACGGCGATTGCGATGTTATTCAATGTTAGGAAGTCATTTCAGGAAGTGCGCGGAAAATGCTGATGATCAAATTACAGCCCTAAATTATTATGAATTGCCGGTAGATTAGGGATAAAACCTGCCCGAAATCTACTTTGCGATATCTTATTTCGACTGGTAAGGCCCGAATACACCCGTAATATGTCTGTTGACATCCAGATTATTCAGGGTATAGATGAAGTACTCTTTTCCCTGCGGCATCACCCGCAGTACAATATGTCCTTGCGTAGATTTATAACTTCGGTCCATCAAATCTCCGATAACCAGTCGGTTTGCTTCCACCATATTCGTTGCAAACAGGTCGCGTTCATCCGGCCAGATTTTTTTGGATGTCATCCGGACCAGCACTTCATGACCGGGGTGATCGGAAGACCATACTTCCTGAATGATAACACGGGGTTTAATCACGCTCAAATAAAAAGGAGTCATCGCATCGCGGTTGGCATGGTGATTTGTGGTTGCTACATCCACCTCCCCAACAATGGGCGCTACGCTGCTTTCCATGTCGTACCATTCAGGTACCTTTTCGAATGCCGGCTGGGTTCCCGGTATATCGCCCGAAGTATAAAAAGTAAATGCACCATACTGAATCCGTATTCCGCATGACAACGGGTTTTCTCCCGGCGCAGATCCGGTGCGCTTTATCGTTTCCAGATCCGGCATCTTGTTGATGTTTGCCTTGCCCGGTACACCACTCCATACTTCCCCATTGGCATTAATATTTCGAACGCTGAAATCGGGAAATTCTTTCGGATTGACTTGTAATACGATTTGTTTATCAGAACCTACCTCGAATTTCTCATGAACCAACCCGGATTGTTTTTCATGATGGGAGGTAAAGTCCCATAAGTTTTGCAAAGGCCGAATCTTATCCGGGCTTTCTTTCGCAAGTGCTTTCAAATCATAGGGATAGTCATAGCCGCGGTCGATGAGCTTTTTGATGGGAATGATATCACCAACACCTGTTATCCCCGATAAGAAATAATTGCCCTTTTCAGACCTGGGAGCTGCTGCATACGGTCCGCCGAAGTGGTCATCATGAAAGTGCGAAATCAACGCATAGTCAAGCGCAGGAACCCGACCCTTCGGGAACATGGAAAGGATGTAGTCAGCCTGCCATTGAAAGCCAAGTTTAGTGTAGTTGGGATACCGGCGCGTGTTTCTCGGTGAGAGAACGCGCGGCGAAGTAGGGTCTAACTCTCCTGCATCTATGAGCATAGTTGTGCCATCCGGAAAAATGGCAAAAGCACAATTTCCAACACCGGTGCTTACAAAATGAATATCCAGGTACCCTTCCTTCCATTCCGGTAATACATTGGTTTGTTGAGCGTGTGTTGCCGCAATGGTAGTCAGTACCAGGGTAAGCAACAACAGTGCAGGTTTTGTTAGCCGGGACATAGGGATTAATTCGATGTTGATCAAAGATAAAAAGATATCATTGCCATAAAAATGGAACGGCTTTTTTCGGTAGCTGATTCGAATGCCTTATCCCGCTATTCTGACCTTAAACTATTCACGGGATTCATATGCGCCGCCTTGAGGGTCTGATAGCTTACGGTAAGCAATGTGATTGCGACTGCCAGTACATCCACCAGGGCAAAAATAATCCACGATATCTCAACGCGATAATCATACTGCTGAAGCCACTGTGATGCAAAGTAGTAAGCCAGCGGGGTACCCAACAAGATCGCGATGAGTACGAGTTTTATAAAATCGTTTGAAAGCATCTTCCACAGATTGAAGACGGATGCACCTAGAACTTTCCGGATCCCGATTTCCCGGGTACGCTGGCTGGCGGTGAATGTGGCCAATCCGAATATACCAATGCAGCTTATAAAAATTGCCAGGACAGAAAATACTGTAGCGAACCTGCCGATCCGTTCTTCACTTCTGAATTGCCGGGCATAGTCCTCGTCCTGAAATGTATAGTCAAACGGAGCTGCCGCATCGAATTTTCGTATCACCGACTCAATTTTACTAATCGCGTCATGAGTTCCAACCTGAGGGCTTAATCGGATAGTCAAATAACCGGCACCTGAATAGTTGACATAATATAAATGTGGCGTTTGATTGGCAAACGGAGCCTGTCGCACCTGGTCCTTTATTACTCCTATGATTTCCCTTTCTTTTCCGTATCCGAAAATCAGTTTCTTGCCAATTGGATTTTCCGCTGAAATAAGTTTCGCTGCCATCTCGTTAATAATCACCGCAGAAGAATCTGTACTAAAATCGCGTGAAAAATCACGGCCTTCAATAAACTGAAATCCGTTTGTTTTTGGAAAGTCATGACTACAACTGTTCATTGCAATTAACGGCCGAAAAGCAGGATCTTTTCCTTCCCACGTCAACGACGCATCCGCACTCGCCGATCCAGTAACTGTATGGTCAGAAAGCGCCATGTTTTCAATTGCCCCCGTCAATAAGAGTTCGTTACGCAATGAATTGTAGTCTGCCTTTTGCAAATCGTCGGTGCGGATTGGCATTTGGATAATACCTTCTCGATCGAATCCTACGGGTCTGTCTTTCGTATGCTGAATTTGAATAAAGACTACCATCGTGCCGATGATGAGCACAATCGACGTAGTAAATTGCATGACTACCATTCCCTTGCGGGGCAAAGCCGCAAAACGACTTGCCTTGAATGTCCCCTTCAAAACACTTACCGGATTAAACGCTGACAGGTACATAGCCGGATAGCTTCCTGCCAACAAGCTAGTGATGAATATAAAAGCCAGTGATAACCAGATAAAATATGAATCGGTCCAGGGAAAGATCATTTTCTTGCCAGCCAGTTCATTAAACCAAGGCAAAGTGAAAAATGCAATTCCAAGCGCAAACAAGTAACCAATACAAACCATCAATAGAGACTCGCTTAGGAATTGAAACATCAGCTGACTGCGCGCTGACCCCATCACCTTTCGAACGCCAACCTCCTTTGATCGCCCTTCACTTCGCGCAGTGCTCAGGTTCATAAAATTTATACATGCCAGGATCAAAACAAAAATTCCAATAACACCAAACATCCAAAGAAACCTGATCTGCCCGCCAATGTTTACACCATCTTTAAAGTCCGCGTAGAGATGCCAGTTATCCATCGGAAACAACATACCCACGGGGTTGATGGCCTTCCCGTCACCAGAAGATTTTTCAAAGAGAACACGCTTTATTTTCGCTTCAGCATCCTTACTCACAAGTTTGTCCTTCAATAGCACGAAACATTGAAAGGAGTAGTCTTCCCAGTTGTGCTGGCTTTTGCGGGTTGATTCATTAATGCTGAAGTAATACGCCATAGGCAGAAGGATCTTTACGTCAGCAAAATGTGAGTTTGATGGAAAATCTTCAAAGACACCAACGACGGAAAGTAAATCCCTGTTTTCAAACTTAATTGTCTTACCTATCGGATTATCTCCCAGCAAGACATTGGCAAGGGTCCTGGAGATTATTATACTATGGGCATTGGCCGCTGAGAAGTTGGTGCCGTGTAGTAACTCAACGGGTAGCATCCGCAAAAATTGCGGTTCGACAAACATCCCGGTTTGAGACATTTTTGTTTCGTCGAAACTGATGATGTGCTCTCGCGGCCAGGATGTCACCGACACATCCTCAAACTCGACAAAGTTGCTTTTTAACACTTCACCAATTGGGGCTGGAACATCGTTGATCGTTAAGACTTCATCTCCGAATGTCACATGATGATAAAGCTGAGCCAATCGTTCGTGGTTATTGAAAGAATGATTGTAACTCCATTCATCAAAGATCCAAAGGCCAATTAACATAGCGACGGCCATACCGATTGCCAATCCAACAATATTGATGACAGAATACACCTTGGTTCTGATAATATTCCGCCAGGCAATGGTGAAGTAATTTCTAAGCATGCAGTATTCCAGAGGATTTACGCCCTTGAGTAATTAGGATGAGAGCCAGGCTAAAAAAGTTGTAAGCTTTGCGTATCTATCCATTGTGTCGTTCCACAAACAGACATTTATAACTGAAAGAACTGCCTTAAGGATTTGAAAAAATGCCTGGCACACGCTAAGCTGAAGTTGAAACCACATAAATCGCAAGGCCCACAACAATCAACAGCAATGGTACTACTACACAAATGACACTTCTGCAAAAGAGTAAGAATCTGTTGGAATAATATATCGAAAAGTACTGGTAGTAAAACCAGGTTCCATATCCTATCATCAGCATGTTAATAACCTGTTCGATTCTCAGAATTACTGAAGTATCTTTCAGGAATGAAGCAATAGAGATAAACAGTGTGGTTAGTAAAAGCAACGCTGATCCCTTGAAGGTGTTAAGAACAAAATGCTCCGCATAATTCTGGCGAGCCTTTAGAAAGAACAGAAAACTGAATAAGGCGTAGTATGGAATGATGCCGATATATACTATTTTCGGATGCTTCTTGACAAGTTCCTCAAGCGAACTAGCCATTTCGCTCGCGTCTTTAGAAAGATCAGCAAAGTGAAAGGGAGTGATCTCCTCAACCAGGGAAAACAAGATAATGACGATCACCAGCAGAGAGAAGTAATTCAGATGACTCACTCTTTTTCCAGCCATATATTCTCTTACCGAATGACCCGGCCGGGTGAATAATTCTTTTACTGAAAAAAAGAAGCCTTTGTTAACATAAATTATTTTTTGCAGAAAATCTGAGGTAAAAACATGCGAAAGCGTAAACCGGCCAACCGTTGCCGATTGACCACAGTGGTTGCAAAAACTTCCTTTAAATGATTTGCCACAGTTCAAACAAGATATAGTTTCATTTTCCATAACGGGATTACCTTTCAGATCACGCGTAGAATTAATAAGGTAAAGTCAGGCTGCCGCTTCATATTCACAAATGGCTATTCCTGCCGCAGTTGATCCCTGTAATTCGTGAATATACTGGACTTCGAAATAAAGCCAACATACTTCCCATCGCTGAGAACAGGAATATTCCAAACACCACTTTTGTCAAATTTTTCCATAATCAGACTCATATCGTCGGTCAGGTTTGCCGTGACTATTGGCTTTTGCATCAACTGATCCACCAATAGGGTGTCATACTGCGCCGTATTAAACATGATTTCACGAATATTTTCCAGAGCTATAATTCCCGCAAGGCTATCCTGCTCATCAATCACCGGAAAAATGTTTCTTCTTGAATGAGCAACGGCATCGACTAACGTTCTGAGTGAAGAGCGCACAGGAACTGCAACGAAATCCTTCTCAACAAACGCTTCTACAGATAGCTCTGACAATACATGACTATCCTTGTTGAATTCAATGGAGTGGTCACTCTTTTTTAGCTTCGCTTCATCCAGCGATAATGGATTAAGGTACCGTGATAACGCCGTACTCAGGGCAGACACAATCATCAACGGAATAATCAACTCGTAACCGCCTGTAATCTCTGCAATCAAGAAAACCCCGGTAAGCGGCGAGTGAAAAATCCCGGTAAGCATACCCGCCATGGCGACAAGGCAAAAATTGGAGGCGGGCAGGTCCGTTAGTCCTGTAGCGTTACTCAGAAATGCAAATGAGAAACCAATGCACGCTCCTGCCAGCAATGCAGGCGCAAAATTCCCACCGTTGCCTCCGGCATTAAGTGTCAATGAAACGGCAAAGACTTTAATAATTCCAACCGCAAGAATAGCCAGGCCAAGACTCCAGGGTGAGCCCGAAACCAACTCCTGCAACGGGCTGCCATCAAACAGTTGGTCGGGTTTGTTGAGTGCCAGTTCCTTTATCGAAGGGTACCCCTCTCCAAACAGGGCAGGGAAAATCAAAATCAACCCTCCTAATAGCGCGCCACCCACTAATAGTCTGGTTAAGGCAGATTGGAAAAACTTTGTGAAGAAATTTTCTGTCCATTGGAATGCACTCCGATAGAAAGTGGATAACAGACCACAAGCAATCCCCAGCAAAATATAGAAGGGAATATTATGGTAATCAAAATCCTTTACCTGCTTAAAAGATAGCAGAATGCCTTCCGATAAGATAATATCTGAGCATAGTGCCCCCGTAGCTCCCGCAATGAGTAGCGGGATAAAGGCCGAAATACTGACATCAACCAACAATACTTCCAGGGCGAATAACACTCCGGCAATAGGGGCATTAAACGCTGCTGCGATTCCTGCCGAAGCGCCACAAGCCAGCAACAAGGTTCGATCGCGATAACCAATTGGAAAAACGGATGCAAAGGTTGAGCCTATAGCTGAACCCGTTTGAACAATGGGAGATTCCAGCCCCGCTGATCCACCCAACCCCACGGTTAGAGCACTGGTAACCACATGGCTAAATGTCTCACGGCGTGGCAGGAATGATGACTTCTTCGCAATGGCCAGCAAAACATGCGAGGTACCCCTTAATAAATCACCCCGTAACACCACCTGGATGAAAATATAGGTAGCAAGGATTCCTACGGCAGGAGACACGAAATAAATCCAGTTATCGTCTTGACCTAATGATCTCAGAACTCCGAGCAGATAGTGTACGGAAACTTTCAACAATACAGCGGTGAGCCCTGCCCAAAGCCCCACGATTACAGCCCCCACCATCAGGAATTGCCTGTTTGGCAGGATTCGCAGAAGCCATGCTGGCGTACTTTTAAATATTCCGATCAGAGTTTTACTAGTCGATGATGCCATGAAGGATTACTGATGACTAAAAGGGTCCTGCGATCTAAAGTAGTCACGTTACCCGAATGGCTTCAAGGTAAATTACAATTAACGCAACCGCAAATGAAGATTCAAATAATCGACCAAGAGACAGCAATAAGCCCGACCAAACAATCAATCACGGAACTTTTTCAGTGCCATGATGTTTTATAGTCGCGTTAATTATTCGCTAAATTGGAGCCTCATACAAGCACCGTTATTGAAATCCTCATTCATTCAAGTGGAAAAATATTGGAATCTTTTTGTTGGTTCGTACACCGGGTATTGGAATTACCTGATAAATGAAATTGCCTACCCGGGGTGGCACAACTACTTCTGGTGGCTGGTGGGTCTTTCGCTGCTGGTCTGGTCACTCGAAATAATCGTGCC
Organism: Chryseolinea sp.; assembly: GCA_041737945.1. Lineage (GTDB taxonomy): Bacteria > Bacteroidota > Bacteroidia > Cytophagales > Cyclobacteriaceae > Chryseolinea. Next base: position 23,724 of record JBGSQQ010000049.1, on the reverse strand, counting down.
CTGGCGAAAAGGGCAATCCATATTTCGCAAAGATTTCTGGCTCGATGGTTTTTATATGTTTTTTAATTTTTTTCTCTTCTCCCTCATCGGATACAATGCCATTTCGAATGTTGGGGTAAACTTATTCAATGATTTCGTTAGCCTTTTTGGTATTCAGAACATGGTTGCCATTGAAGTGCAGACCTGGCCGGGATGGGCACAACTAGGTACCATGTTTGTGATTGCTGACTTTATCCAGTGGAATATCCACCGGACTCTGCATCGCGTACCCTGGATGTGGGAGTTTCACAAAGTACACCACTCCGTAGAAGAAATGGGGTTTGCGGCACACTTGCGTTTTCACTGGATGGAAACTATAATCTACAAAACCCTGCAATATATCCCTCTGGCCATGATCGGATTTGGCTTGTCTGATTTTTTTGTAATTCACATTATCGCCGTCGCCATCGGTCATCTCAATCACTCCAATCTTAATGTTACCTATGGGCCGCTCAAATATATTCTGAACAATCCGGCCATGCATATCTGGCACCACGCCAAAACACTTCCTAATAAATATGGTGTGAACTATGGATTGAGCCTAAGCATTTGGGATTACTTGTTCAGGACCGCCTATATACCTCGCAGCGGTCGGGATGAAAAGCTTGGTTTCGAAAACGATGAAAAATTTCCCCGCACTTTCTGGCGCCAGATTATTTACCCTTTCAGGAGTTGATCCTACTGCAGGTTTTGTATCTTCAGGTCCACTCACAGAATAATTTTTCTTCCCTATGAACAGACGCACGTTTCTTACACAATCGCTGGCAAGTGGAACTGCACTTGGGTTTGCATCCGCTCCATTCGCCTTTGCTAGTCAATCTTCCGTGATAAAGATTGGTGTTATCGGCCTCGACACTTCGCATGCACCGGCTTTTACCAAAATCTTTAACTCCGAAAATAGTAATCCGGTATATCAGGGATTGCGCGTAGTTGCCGCCTATCCATTCGGAAGTAAGGACATTGAAAGCAGCGCCTCGCGAATACCTAAATATACCGAAGAGGTAAAAGCTTTGGGCGTACAAATTGTTAGTTCAATTCCGGACCTTTTGAAACAGGTCGATGTGGTTTTGCTGGAAACCAACGACGGCCGACTTCACAAAGACCAGGCCTTTCAGGTGCTGAAAGCGCGCAAGCCTATGTTCATCGACAAACCCACTGCCGCATCCCTTTCGGATGTGCTGGCAATATATGATGAGGCACAAAAGCAAAACGTACCGATTTTTTCCTGCTCTTCCCTGCGCTACATGAAGAGCGCACAGCAAGTACGTTATGAAAATAAAATTGGTAAGGTATTGGCAGCCGATACGTTTAGTCCGGCAACGATCGAACCTCATCATCCCGATTTGTTTTGGTATGGTATCCACGGCGTGGAAGTGTTGTTTACCGTTATGGGCCCGGGTTGCGAATCGGTGACCCGTTATAACACGGAGAAAATGGATGTTGTCGTGGGCCAATGGACTGACGGAAGAATAGGAACATTCAGAGGGACCCGGGAAGGCAAACACGATTATGGAGGAACAGCCTTTGGCAGCGATGGTAATTTGGTATTGGGTCCATTTGATGGCTACGAACCGCTTGCGGGAAAAATTGCCGGGTTTTTTAAGTCTAAAAATTCGCCAATAGATAGTGCCGAAACACTAGAGATCTATGCCTTTATGGAAGCCGCCGATGAATCAAAACGGACGGGTAACCGAGTATTGTTAAAGGATGTTATCGCTAAAGCTAAAAAATAGGAATTGGAAACTGCGCGAATGCGTACGTTATCGGTTTGAAAGTGAGTCAGCCTGATGCTGATTCTTTTTCATATCGGATTCCATCCTCTTTCTGTTATTGCGGATGTTCTCCTTAACCGACTTCGGCATATATCGTTTTGCGCCCGGCTTTGGACAGTCCCATTCTTCCACAGATATGTTTTGAATAAAATGCGCATTGGTTGGTTTTCCCTCTTTGGAGCGCGTCGATTCCTCCTCTGACTCTTTGTAAACCTTCGCAGAGAGGGATGAGGAGGATGGTTTATAGTTCCGCAGTTTAACTGTTTCGATCTCCGGACATGGAATTCTCCCACCCATACATGCCCCAAACAGAAGCACAATAATTACTAAGAGTCCAGAATTTTTTACCAGAGATTTCATTCCATTGCGTTTCTTTAGTAACCTCCCTTTAGTCTAAAGGTTATTCACACCGATTATTGTATAGGAAATTTAATTTTTTTTCGGGAAAATCTGACCATAAAATCGTTAGCCGGTGTTGTTACAATAAACTTTCCAAAAAAGTACCTTATTAACAGCACATTTTCGGCGTATGAAACCGGCAACTACCGTATTTGAATTGTCTAAAATCCTGAAGCTCAGCCCTTCCACTATTTCCCGGGCATTAAAGAATCATCCCGATATTGCCCCTGAAACACGGAAAAAAGTCCTTGAACTTGCCCAGAAATTAGACTATGAGCCCAATCTCTATGCTGTCGGTCTTCGCACCCGAAAAACAAAGGAGTTTGCAGTGATCGTTCCGAACTTATCCGGTTTCTTTTATGACTCATTCATTTCAGCGGTAGAGCAGGAAGCCAGGTTGCTCGGCTATTCTCTGTTTATCCTGCTATCCGATGATGACCCAGTCCTGGAAATTGCCAATCTTAAAGCCTGTATCCAACGGAAAGTCGAAGGTGTTTTTGCCTGCATTACCCCTCAAACACAGGATTTTACTAACTTTCTAAGGGTGCAAAATCTCGACTTGCCCTTGATTTTCTTTGACAAGGTTCCCTTGCCGGGGGCATTTATTAAGGTGTGTGTAGCTGATGAACAGGCCGCCCGATTAGCAGCCGTTGCACTCATGGACAGTGGAAGAAAAAAAATTCTGTCGTTGTTCGGTAATATGCAAATGTCAATCTCAGCACGAAGACACCATGCTTATGTTCGTGCCTTTGAAGAAAATGCAAAGTCTCAGTTGCTAACTATGGATGTTGCTACCAGCGCCGACGAAGCGAGGGACAAAGTTCTTCTCGCATTCTCCGGAAGCGACAAGCCCGATGCTGTGTTTTGTATGAGCGATGAAATTCTAATTGGGGCGATGAAGGCCATACTGCTCAAGGAATTGAAGGTGCCTGATCAGGTCGCAATAATTTCAATCAGCAATGGTTTTTTTCCAAAACTATACCATCCTGAAATCACCTACGTTGAAACAAGTGGTTATAAACTTGGAAAACTGGCTTTTACAAGAATGATCGGCTTTATAAAAGGAAACAAGCAAGCCGAAGAACTTATTGTTGAATCTGTCCTTGTTAAAGGAGGATCTATATAGGGCTACATATATAAGGGACCAATCTTTTGAATTTTCCGGGACGCAATCGCCAGTCCTTCCTGAATACAGTCGGCAGTTGATAAATTCTGAATATACGCATGCAAAAAACCAGACCAGAATGCGTCTCCGGCTCCTGTCGTATCACGTACTTCAGGTACAGCAATTGCAGGCATGTGTTTCCAGGAGGTATCACGTTCATCTGAAAACCAGACGCCATCCTTACCGCATGTAAGACAGGTAACGGTAGTGGTAAGGGTAGAAAGATAGTCTCTCGCTTCCTCAGCGCTTACCTGTTTCCCAAGGAATCGTTCAACATCATCCATACTTACTTTCAGCAGTGGCCGGTTTTTGCAAATCCTTGTGAAGATCAATTTACCGTCATCCTGCCAGATGGATGGCGCAAAGTTCCAGTCTATAGATATCTTCTTTCCCTTCGACACCGCCAGGTCAAAAGCATCCAGGATGTTCTGCTGCGTCGGGTTGCGGCTGAGCGCAAAAGCACAACTGTGCAATATGGAGCTTTGTTCGATCAACGAACGGTCAATCGGGCCTATTTGGGTATCAGCCATCCGGTAGGCAATAAAATCCGGTGTCCCCTGACTTCGTCCTACCATAACGATCGTAGTAGGATAAATTGTACTCCGTGAAATATAGCTATCTGATAATCCGATTTTTTTTATGGAATCAACAATCTTATCTCCGATGCTATCATTGCCGATGCAGCTTACCATAACAGCATGGTCACCTAACCATTTGAGATTTGCGCAAACATTGGCGGGGCTGCCCCCCTGGTAAATGCGGAATGTTCCAGCCTCTGCCAGTGTGGATACGTAGTTTTCACTGATCACATCAGCAAGCAACTCCCCAATCGCGAGTACATCAATTTTCATTCTGGAAATAGGTTATAAACCTGGACCAATTCATAATTGACTTCGTGTCGTTCTTCAACTTTAGAGGAGATACAATTTCGACCCTGAAACTGCACGCTCCGCTATTACGGCTCCTCCGGCGCTCCACGTACAGCGAGGGACACCAATATTATTATGGAGCTGACCATGAAAACATTCGTTCATCTCCCATTGATTTTTGGAATTTGCCTCATGAATAAACTCCACCATCAGCTTCGCCAACCCGGGTTCATTTTTTTGCATCAGCGCTACAACTAAAAATCCATTCCAAACAGGCCAAAGCCCGCCGTTATGGAACTCGTGTGGCTTATTGCGAAATGTGTACGCGTAGTTCGACTCCAGTTCCTTCATTTCCCAATCCGTGTTTTCGATGGCTGGATAGAAAGAAGGGATAATTGCCCTGGAAGATTGAATGAGTCGGCTGATAAAAATCAGTAGTGATTTTTCCTGCACCTCATTGCCAATACCCAGCAACAATGCCAGGCTGTTTGCCTGAAGATCAAAGTGACTATAAATCCGGGCAGGGTTAAATCCAAGAAACCAATACTCTGTTGGTGCCGTTGCCCGCTGATGATTCAGGTTTGGTGCATATAGCGATGTTGCTCCCGGCGTGTTCCAAAAATTTCTTCGGATGACATCCAGAATCGTGTTGGCCTTCTGGTCCCAATCGGCACGCTTGTAAACCACTGCCGCCAAACGGAGGGCCCATACGCGCAAGAGCTGATCAAATAATATGTACCCATGTTGTATGTATTCATCTGCCCAGTCACCGCTCTGAGGAACGTAAAGGAGATGCTTGCCATTAAACTCCCAGGCGGCCATAACAGAAAAACAACGGGTTACCTGCAGTTCATACTTCTCTGCCAGCGATACATCATTCGAAACAAGGCTATACTGACAAAGTCCAATTACCGCCCATGAAGGGTTGTCAGCGCGACCAACGGTGCCACCATAGCTTACGCTGCCATCCAGGGATACATTGGAAGGCATAAATCCCGTCGGATGCTGATGGTCGAAGATGGTTTCAAGCGTTGCGCGAAAAGTCCGTACAAGATCCTCCTCCTCACTCAGGAGAGCAGCCATACCGTTGACAACTCCGTCTCTTGTCCAGATCCGTTTATAGTTATCGTGTTCCTGTACACCGGCCACAAAACCTGATACGGTTGATGCCTGACGCAACAATTCGATTGCTTTTGCATAACCGGTTTCGCTTACCATAATTTCTTAGTGTCCGCCGACAGGGGTTATTGAGCTTAGTGTGTCTTCGCTCCTGCGGTTTACGGTTACAAACAGAACGGCTATTGCTGCCAATAGCAACAACGTACCTGCCAGTCGGATTACATTTTCGGGGTTTCCGCTTAGCCAGGTTTTATAGTACAGCGGGAGTGTAAAAATCTGTATCATCATAGGAATTACAATAAACATATTAAAGATACCCATATAGACACCGGTACGTTCTTTCGGAATACTTCCAGCCAGCATAATGTAAGGATTCCCCATCATACTTGCCCAGGCAATGCCGATACCTATCATCGGAATAAACAACCATACCTGCTCATGAATGAGCGGGATACAAATCATCCCGATGCCCGCGAGTGTAAGGCTCACACTGTGCGAGATTTTCGGACCAAACCGATTGGTGAACGGGACCATCGCAAACGCGGCAATGAAAGCGACAAAATTATAGAAGCCTCCTATTTGACCGTTGATCAGTACCGAGTCCCGAAAACCCGGAGAAGATTGTTCTGTGGTATGGTATAAAGTTGTCGATATAGAAAGTACGATATATTGCCAATAGCAGAACATCGCATACCATTGGAATAACTTAACAAATGCCAGTTGTTTCATAGTAAGCGGCATATCGCGGATAGCGTCCAGGATTTCCTTAAACGTATTCCTCATACCCCCGGGAGTTCTTCTGATATGCTCCTTTTCCTCCTCCGATAAGGGGTTCTCTTTTGTTGTTTTTACAGTCCAGAGAATGGAAGTCAATGAAAAAAAGGCACCAATAATAAAGGCGGTGACTGTGATATAAGGAATATTTTTTGAGTTTAGGGCATCCTTGTTCATTCCGAGTACGACAAGAATGGAGGGTGTGAGGTAAGACAACGTCTGCCCTAGACCGGTAAATGCACTTTGAGTAAGAAATCCGATGGAGTGTTGTTTTGGATGCAGTTTATCGCTGACAAATGCGCGATAAGGCTCCATGGCGATGTTATTTGCAGCATCTAAAATCCAGAGTAAACTTGCAGCCATCCATAAGGTTTGACTGAAAGGCATAAAGAACAGGCTAAAGCTGCAAAGTAATGCGCCAATAAGAAAGTATGGCGTTCGCCTTCCCATTTTGCTCAGGGTGCGATCACTCATGGCTCCGATGATAGGTTGGACGATGAGTCCTGTCATGGGACCGGCGAGCCATAAGTAAGGAAGGCTGGCTTCATCCGCACCCAGATACTTATAAATCGGACTCATGTTACTCTGCTGTAGTCCGAAACTGTATTGAATTCCGAAGAACCCAAAATTCATATTAACTATCTGCCAGAAGCTAAGTCGTGGCTTGGATATGGGCATAGAGGTTAGGTATTGCTTTCTAAAGCTAAGGATTATTTGGAAATGACCATTCTGCAATTGCCAGGGCAGTCTGCAGGAGGATCCATGAACCGTACTTCCGTGATTTAGGGTGTAATGGCAGATATTTGAACCTTTTGGACCGCTATAGGCTAAAAATGTGCTATATTGCCAATCTTTTTAATTTGAACAGCCGCTTTTCCTTTACAATTGATCAGGAATAGGCGCTTCCCGGTAATCGGACCGGTAAGACGGGGAAAATCGAATGATAATAATGGCCTTCTGAAACATAAAGCGGGCAAGCACTGAAGTTCAACCAAATACAGTATATGATCATGTATTACGAGTCCAATCACTATGCCTCCTTATGGAATAAGTACAGGCCCGTCATTTTACAACTGATGATGGCAGCAGGCAATGATCCTCAGCAGTATAAACTGTCGGCCCATGAATTCAAGGCGATCGGACAACGCGAAAAGTCAGGTTTTTCGTTTTTACTGGAAGCATCCGGTGGAAAAGCCCTGAATAATATTAAAGGTTCAAATGTTGCCCGCGATCTACTTCATGTATTACAACAATCTCAAAAAGCTTCCCAACTCATGAAAGACGGTGTTTATGAGCTGAAGATGGATAAACAGTTCGTACTTCACGTGAGCAAGAAAGTGGAAGTCCTGAAAGAAGTCGTGGAAGAAGTCGCGGCAAACGCAGAATAATCACGCGTACCGCAATATTTAGAATTTCTTTTTTTTACATATTCCACCGCGTTGTTTCTTCAGCCTGAAGAACGGACTGATGTTTAATTCAGCCCGGATTTATTTCTAGGGCTACTCCTAAAAAAATGTCTGGTTACAAAACATGCCCGGAATTTTGTGATTAGAGTATCCGTTGTTCAAAAATTGCCGTCCATTACAAAACAAAACGAAGGAATTCCCGTCTATCTGTTTGAACAAATCAATATTGTTCTGTTGTTCTATCCAACGATAATAAGGTATCATACTGCCATCGATTATCGTAGTAAATCAAAGTTGTCGACAAAATGATAGCCTGCTGTGAAAAATGAGCGAATCATGCTGCTGATCCTTGCAGCTGCTATGTTTACCCATATTATGGACTTTATGATTATGATGCCGTTAGGCCCTCAGCTGATACGGATATTTAATATCAGTCCACAACAATTCAGCCTATTGGTGGCTTCGTACTCCGTCTCAGCCGGTATAACAGGTTTTATATCTGCTTTTCTTATAGACCGATACGACCGCAAAAAGAGTCTTTTGCTGGTATATACCGGTTTCGCAGTCGGCACGCTTGCCTGTGCATTTGCACCCAGTTATTCTGTTTTACTAATAACCCGTTCCATGGCCGGCGCTTTCGGTGGTGTACTGGGTGCGTTGATTTTGGCTATGGTAAGCGATGCCATTCCGTTGGAGCGCCGTGCGAAAAGTATTGGGATCATAATGGTCTCCTTTTCGGTAGCATCGGTTTTTGGAGTTCCTTTCGGATTATTCATAGCCAGTAAATCTTCCTGGCATGCGCCGTTTTTTTTCCTGGGAATACTCGCCTTGATAATCGATCTGATGATTGTCTTCTTTATTCCAAGATTCATTTCCCATCTCACCAGTGGCCACAAGAAGAAAAACCCATATGAAGTACTTCAGGCGATTTTTGGAAACCCGAACACGTTGTTCGGACTAAGTTTCTCAGCCGTGTTAATGCTCGGGCACTTTACCATCATTCCATTTCTTGCACCCTACATGGTTGGTAATGTCGGATTCACAGAATCGGAACTCGCCTATATTTATCTGGTTGGAGGTGGCCTGACTATGTTTTCCTCTCCCTGGGTTGGCAAAATGGCTGACAAACACGGCCGGTTAAAAATCTTTACAATCTTCGGAAGTCTGGCGATACTGCCTATCCTGATGATGACTAATCTTCCCCCAGTTCCGCTTTGGCAAGCACTCATTGTTACCGGTATTTTCTTCATCTTCAGTAATGGACGAATGGTGCCCTCAACTACCATGGAGACTTCCATTATCAGGCCGGAAGACCGTGGAAGTTATATGAGCATCCGGTCTGCCGTTCAGCAATTGACGTCCGGGCTGGCTGCATTCATCGCCGGACTCATTATCACGGAGAAACCATCAGCATTTGGTACGGAAGCAAAAGCACTTGTCAATTATGAGTACGTCGGCCTGATTGCCGTAGCCTTCAGCCTCGCAGCACTCTGGATTGCACGACAATTAACGGTGGAAAAAGACGCCTGACCCCTGGCGTAACCCTATTCCTAATTCCCTATTCCTAATTCCTCATTTCCCAATTCCTAATTCCCCTACCTTTGTCCCATCTTAAGCCAATTATATGTCTTCATCCATTGTCACAAAAATTCTGCAACGGATTGGCCACCCAGAGTTGGTTCAGGTATTAAGTCAGGAACTCTCGGGAACAGAGCTGAATTCAGTACTGCTGGAAATATTTAACAAGCAAGGCGAAGCCCTTATACCTTCGGACTTATTAAATCACTATCAGCTCAATCGTTTTGTAAAACCATCTGACCTGCCCGTGCTTGAACTTAAGAGGATGGAGCTTGATCTGCTGGAGATTTTTGAACAACATTGCTTTCAACCGATCGAACTTTCACCCGTAACTGCCTTTGGATCATGTTCCGTGGTTGGTCCGGTTGACCAGAAGAAAGTTCTTACTGCGTTGCGGGGAACAGAAGTATTGGCAGATGCCACCAACGCCATCGCGCTGCATATCTGTGACCTGAAACAACGGAAGGTCTGGACAGCGACAAAGCAAACAGAAAAGATTCGGTTTGGTACCATTCAACGTCACGTTCGTACACAACAGATTGCCGGAAAAGGATTCACACCACACTTCAAAATTGGCTGTCTGGTTACGGCAGGTTATGATTCCGGAAATTTTACGTTTGAAAAAGAAAGCCTTGCCGAACACATTGCTGCGATGAAAGCACTGTATCTTGATTATTACAAGGTAGACGAGCTTCGGTTCCGGTTCCTTTGTCGCGACACCGGATACCCTGATTCCCTGGAATTAGCTCGTCAGGTAAAAGCCTACGTTGTTCAACAACATCCCGAAGTTCTTATCAGCATCATTGATCGTCCGGAAAAGGAAAATGTCTACTACCAGGGTATTCAGTACAAAGTCGACATTCGTATAAAGGATAAGGAATACGAAATTGGTGACGGTGGTTTTGTAGATTGGACACAACTCCTGTTACAAAATCGAAAAGAACGAATGCTTGCCACGGGTATTGGTTTTGACATGATGTACCGAATTCTGAACGGACAGGTCTAGCCGGAAAGCCGGATTGTCGCATGTATGATTCTTCCAAAGTGATAAAATATGATGAGCCACTAAGCCGAAAAATGCTGATAGAAATCATAGTATTTAATTATCCCGCTTTTTAGATTGCAAACAATCAGACGCCATGAAAAAAATTCTGGTCCCTACAGATTTTTCTGAAAACGCCGGGCAGGCTGTTGAATTTGCTGCCGTTATTTCTCAAGCCTGGAGTGCAAGTCTCACTTTACTAAGTGTCTATACGCCTGTTGTATCCAGATTTAACGTAATTAGTCCGCTTCTCGTAGATGAAATAGCCCAGGCCAAATCAGAGATCCAGGAAAAACTTCAGCTTACCACCAGCACAATCAAAGAGATTTATCCCGGTGTAAACCATCACACCTACATTGGAACTGGTGAAATCGTGGAAGAAATCCTGCGTGTTGCGAAAGCAGATGAAACCGATCTTATTGTTATGGGCACCAAAGGAGCCAGTAGTATTGAAAAGGTTTTGCTTGGCAGCAACGCAGCAGATATCATCGAAAAAGCGGAATGCCCTGTATTGGTGGTACCCTTTACTACGGAAATCAAAGTTCCAAACAAAATCGTCTTTGCCACCGATTACGTCCACAGCGATATAGAAGATGCCAGGCTGTTAACTTCAATGGCGCAGGTATTCGATGCAACGATAACCATTGTTCACATCACCAAAAACGAAGAGGGAACAGATGAAGAATTAAAACTGATCGAGAAATTTGCTTCAGATGTAAAGGCGGCAACCAATTTTCAGCGTATTAACTTTGAAATCATGTCAGATAATACGGTCATCATGGGACTCGACACTATCCTTGAAAATGCCGGTGCTGATCTCATCGCCCTTTCCACCCGAAAAAGAAACGTTTTTGAAAAGCTTTATAACCCAAGCCTTACCAAAAAATTTGCGCAATACACGCGCATACCGTTATTAGCTTTCAAAGCAAAAGCGGGTTAAAGACATTCCGGTGACACGTGTCAACTGTCCAGCCACCTCTCTGCCTCTTCTGCAGACCTGAAATTCTTCTTTGGAAACTGAGTAGTCTTTGCCACCGCATCCAATTGCATTTCAGCGACATCATCCTTGAGTATTTCCGCCACCTTGCTGACGCCGGCTTTCAGAAGGAGTGCCTGCGCCTGTTCATGAAGCTTTCTCAGTTCCTGAGGATGTGTCTTCATTTCTGACGCGTCTGTGAGAAGGGTAAATCCTTTCGTCAATAAAGTAGTGGCCTTCGTCCAGTCCTTCAGATAGTCAGGAACTGCTTCGGGGTTTCTCCAGAAACCAATAATTTTCAAGTAGGCACGATTCTTTTCTGGCAATATGAAAATTGTATACTGCCTGGTTTCATTGATCTTTACTAACGGCATAGTTTGTCTTTCAGAGAGTTTAAAAAATTTCCTCTAATCTATTTCAAAAGAGGATAACGGCAAAATATCACTGACAATCTGCATCGAACGGCAAACGTGTCCAGGACCCTGAAAGTATTTTAGCAGAACAATCGAATTTCAGAAATTTTCGCTGGGCTTAGGCCTATGGTTCTTCTTCTTACGCTCATCCTCTATCCTCTTCTGAAGCTCTTTTATTCCCAGGGATTCAATTGGCTCAGAAGTTCGTGCCTTTTTAAAGTAATCAACTCTTGTTCTTTCGCTTGCACCAGTATCTCCTAATGTCCTCTTCATTTGGTATCCCCGCTTGTAGTAATTCAATATCAAAGTTATCATTTTCCGACACGTCATAGGCCGCATGAATAAACTTTGATTGTTTAACATACCCAATTGCATATGAGAAATCCCTGAAAACCGGGATCTAAGTTTTCTCCTCAATCCTGAGGCTTCCATTAATCGCCACTATCGACAAATTTTTATCAAATCGAGCCTCTTTGTTCGTGAGTTTTAAATATATTTATTCAAGACATCATTCTTCGGCCTGCCCGTTCCGAAAGGCTGGGAGCCCTATACGGAAGAAATTAGTATAAGTCCAACGGATTAAAAATCGCGCTTTTTCTGCGAACAGAGGAATTATTTTAGGATTGTGAAGGGATTGACAGGGGTTGTTATTGATAGTAAATAATTTACTGAAACAATTAGCCCAAGAGAAGTACACGTTAAAAATATTCTTTGCTATAAACAAGTAGGCAGTGCACTTCAAATAGGTAATGTTTTGAAACGGGCCTAAACTAGATAAGAAAAATCTAACTGATCTATTTCCAGACAATGAAACAGATTGAATTTGCTAAAACATCAAATATTTTCATTAACAGTGGAATCATTGCACTCCACAGATTCATTTTCAAATTTCAGTTACATAATAAAGAATTTGGCGAAATCCAAAACGAACTCCATCCCAATAAATTAATTGTTGCAAATGAAAGGCTACTTGAACTGTTAGAGGAAGTGTACTATTTTATGGGAAAGGAAATTTATAATACAGTGTCCTCTAAACAAAAAGAAAAAAATGAGAACGTGTATCTAAATGAAGAAACAGGGGAGTTTCATCGATTTCCTAAAATGAATACATATGGACTTACAGAGCTATTTACTAACAATGCCCAGGGCACTACAAGGGGAAAAGAAAATTCACCCAAAATAAGCGATCTGGAAAAATCAAAACCTGCCACGGCACTTAAAATAAAAACATATTTCGAAGAAAATGGTCTGAAACTATTGAGTAAGGTGTATTTGAATGAGCCGTACTCAAAAATTACCGCACTAGACATAGATGAAAAATATTGGATAAATGGAATTAAAAAATGCCCAATAATCGGGGAGGGATTTAAGGGTCTTATCGAGGGGCAGAATATTTCTCCATTTATCAAAGGCTTAAATAACTTCAATAGCTTTCTTGAATCTTCCGATAAGAAAGTCAGCCAAAAAGCACTGTATATACTTCGGTTTTCACCTGCCCTTGCTATGTATTCTTACTATAAGGGATACGATTCGTTTAACTCTTCCTTCTTTAATTCAAATAATTTAACCAACATCAATAGCCTTTATATCGAGGAGTTTTTTTATACAAAAGATGAGATGGAAGGTTGGAAACTCCCCTTTCAAAGGAATATTAAGCTTGAAGACTTTAGATACTCCAAAAAAGACAACGAGGAATACACTATTAAATCCGGCGAAGACTCTTACTCGCCCCAGGAATTAACTTTTCTCCTAATCTTTACTTTCTATAGAAAACAAATCCGGATTGGTATTGAAACTTCATCAGTTGAAACGGAATATGATCCCTTCGAAAATGGTCCATTTGAGAAAACACCTATTAGTCTTGTTACTTTCAAAGCCGACAAATTCGCATCAACATTGCGCCCTAATTTTTACGAGGAATATAGCAATGTCAAATTCATTATTAGGCTTATACATCTATTGGAAACGAATCCGCTTAAAAGGATTCCCATTAGCGAATTATGGCGAGGTCTGATTTTCAAATCATCAAAGTCAGACTCTATCAAAGACTTCACTAAGAAGATGATGCTTGAGAGAAAGTATAGGGCTGATATTATTGCAAATCTCCTAAAAGGAAAATCAATATTATCGGATATCGAAATCCTGTTTTCAAAAAGCTATTTAATTCTTACTAAATCAAAAGACAATGATCCTGGTAGAAGACGTTACGACCTTTTAACAGAATTATTAACCATCTACGAACCAGCTATAAATTTTGGAGGAATCAATATGGATAAATCACTTCAACAACGGGCAATAAACCTTGGCAAAAGCATTGGTCAAGGTATCATCAATTTTGATAGCCCTAAAAACGAGAATGAGAAGAAAGCCAATGCTAAAAATGGACGTAAATATCTTATTAGTATGCACAAAGCAAGAAACATTGCACAATTCCGTGAAGTGCTAATAAGGATTCAGCGTAAGTATTCTATCGCAATAGCAAATGAAATCATTGAAAATCTTAGCGAGTCAAATTATGTAGCAATTAAGCAATATGCCCAGATAGGCGCCCTTAACACACTTAACGTAGTATTATCTAATCAAAAATCCGATTCATAATGAAAACTAACAGTATTACCATTACTTACCTCTCTAAGGTATCTTTCGCAAGCCTAAATGGAGGTGACAAAGAGGTCGACAATATTAACCCTATTAAGAAAGTGACACTTCAAAATGGCGAAGAACTACCCTATGTCTCTTCCCAAGCAATTCGAAGAGCGTTAAGGGATAAGCTTGAAGAATTAGGTCAATCAATATCCCCGGTTGGGGCATCTAGTACTGACAAGGGCGCTCCGAAGACTGAAATGAATCCATCCAAATATATTGATGATGATTTATTTGGATATATGGACGCTGTAAAAGCCAAAGGCGACGAGGAAGGCTTCTCAAATGTAAGGACCTCACCAATCAGAGTAGAATCTTTGCTCTCTCTTGCCACTTATAAAGGCGATTTAGACTACGCCACTAACTTTATGGGTAAAAAGATTGGCCTAAATGCTAATATTTTCGAGACCGAAATCCATTCTGGCGTATATCGCGGAACTATTCTGATTGAATTGGATAGAATCGGCAAAGAAACCAAACTAAAAGATAATAAATCAAGAGAACTAGTTACTATCGACTTAGTGGACAATAAAGAAAAAACAAATCGCGTCGTATCTTTCCTAAATGCATTTCAAACCATGTGGAGCCAAGGAAGACAAACTAGATTTCTAGCCGACATTTCACCAAAATTTATAGCTGCAGGCTTAATGAGATCAAAAAATCCCATATTCTTAGAATCTGTTGACTTAACGGAAGATGGAAAAATCGATATCAAAAAACTTCAGTCAGTCGCTACCGATTACGATAAGTTTATTGAAAGTCATTTTTTTGCCGTTCAGGAAGCTGTCTTCCCTAAAGAAGAAGGAGTAGTTAGTCTAAAAGAAGGGTTTGATAAATTAGAAATCTGGGTAAAAACTTACTACGGTGTAAAGTAATAAAATGAAAAATCTTGTTATTGAAATACTCAGTCAAACGGCATCATTCCGAAATCCAGACTTTCAAAACTTTCATAAGTCTCTTGAACTGCCTCCCCCAACAACAATTGTTGGTTTAGCGGGAGCCGCCCTAGGATTGTCACCATTGCAAGCACAGGAGTTTTTTGAATCCACCAATTCAAAAATTGGAGTATATGGCATTTATGCAGGCAAATGCAGTGATACCTGGAAGTATAATAAAGAAATTCGAGACATGCGAACTTATGATCCCGGAAAAGACGGAAGCATAATCCAAAAGGAGCATTTGGTTAATTCCCGTTTTATCATTGCCATTTCTAGCGAAAGCCATGAAGTAATTTCAAAGCTGACGGAAGCATTTAAAAATCCGACTTATGCTTTAACTATGGGCAATAGTGATTCCCTAGCATTCGTGAAAAATATAGAAACAGATCTACCTATAGTGTCAAAGTGCGAAGTTGAAAACTGCATACTACAGGGAGATGTTATTAATAATGTAATGAGTCTTGCATCAGAAAAATTGGAATTTTCCATTTACCATACGTCCGAGCCATTAACTTATGAGTTACCCTTAAAATTTCATTATGCGCATGACTATGGCAAGCGAGCCGTCTCAGAAATTGGAACTTTCTCGCTGATCGGGAAAAAAATGAAGCTTAACTATGAGGTTGAAGGATTGATGTATAAAGACCTATTCATACCATTAATAAATCTATGAATAGCCTCAAAGAAATATGGGCTAAGTCTACACCTACGGAGACGCTTGAGGAACATACAACCGAAGTCTTAAAAATCTGGGCTCAACTTCGAGAACGCTATCAACAAATTATTAAAGATGAAACTTTCTGGTATGATTCTTTCTATGCAATTGCCTTTCATGACTTCGGGAAAATCTGCAGTAATTTCCAAGAGACTATCAGGGGGAAAAGGTCATACAATGATGATGAAAGAGTAAGACACGAATTCTTTTCAGGAATGTTTCTGTATTCCAACAATCACAGCCACTATCAAAGAAATCTCGAAAGTTTGATTGCCGTATTTTCTCATCATAAACCGTTCAATGAAGATGGGTTCAATAAACACATTTTCAGAAACACCATAATACGTTATTCAATTGAAACAAGCATCGTTGATGAATTTATTGAATTTGCAAATCACAAGGCCTCTCAATACCAAATACAACCAATCAAAATAAACGAAAAGCTTAAATATTTTGTCATCAATGACTATTCGGAATTGACTAAATGGTACCAACGTAAAATTTATGATGTAATCAATGAGTACGGGCTCTTAAACCAAAAGAACAGAGTAGTTTACATTAAACATAAAGCTATTCTGAATATCTCCGACTGGACAGCTTCAGGACATCTAACCCTAGAAGAAGGCAAAAGCTATGATATACCCTATTTAAAAGAAAGGATTATTTTTAAACTCATTGCAGATGGCAAAACAGAAATTGCCAACGGGTTTCAATTCCGGAAATTTCAAGAAGCTGGTATAGATAAAAGAAATGTAATAGCCATCGCACCCACAGGTAGTGGGAAAACAGAAGCAGCCCTGCTTTGGGCCTCCAGCAAAAACGAATGGGAGCGAATAATCTACATATTACCAACACGGGTGACATCTAATGCAATTTTTCAAAGGTTAAGCACATACTTTGGCGGCGATAAAGTTCAGCTAGTTCATTCATCTGCAAGATTGTTTATCAAAGAGCAAGTAGACGATAATTATGACCAAAAAAAATACTTCCGGGATAAATCATTTTTTAAGAACATCAATGTTTGCACGATTGACCAAATTCTAACTCAAGGTTTCAATCTTGGGTTTTGGGAAGTGAAAACGTTTCACATGCTGAATGCAAGAGTGATCATTGATGAAATTCATTTGTACAGTCCCTATACACTCGGATTGATTATCTCTACAATCAAGTATTTAAAAGATCATTTCAATACTCAGTTTTTCGTTATGACGGCAACAATGCCTCAAAAGCTATTTGATTTGGTTCAAGAGACCCTTGGTGAAGTTGATATTGTGAAGGATTCCGAACTACTTGATGCCGCGAGAAACATTTTCGAGACACGAGATTCAAATATGGACGCTCTAATTGAAGAAATTAAAGAACAAATTTCTAAAAAGAAAAAAGTTTTGGTAGTTGTTAATACAATTGATAAAGCTATAGGCCTATACCACTTACTTAAACCTTCAGCTGAAGATTTTGGAGTTGAGGCTATTTGCTATCACTCACGATTTATCAACAAACATCGGTCAAAAAAGGAAAGAGATATTTTTGATTTAGAGAAGCAAGACAAAGGCGGAATTTTGATTGCAACTCAGGTCGTTGAAGTCTCTTTGGATATTGACTTTGATATTCTATTTACCGAAAATGCGCCAATTGATTCAATTATTCAAAGGGCGGGACGAGTAAATAGAAAAAGAACGAAAGAGATCAGTAAAGTAATAGTTGCTCGCCATTTTGAAATCACTAAAAAGATTTACGATGCTGGAACTATTCTTGAGGATACTTATTCGGAATTCTTGAAAACTGATGGGAAGAGGCTCACAGAAAATGAGCTAACAGAAATGGTTAATAAGGTCTATTCAAAATGGGATATTAAAGGAAATCAAAATTATCAAGAAGGGCTAAATAAACATTTAGAAATTCAACACAAATATAACTTTATCAAAGATTTGACAAGCGATGAGAAGGTTTTTACAAGAGAAAATTTGGATACAGTTTCTGTGATCCCCGATTGCTATTATGAGAAGCTCTGCTCAATAAAAGAGAGGGATGAATTTTCCAAACATGAGCTTTCAGTGAGGCGATTCTGGAAATCAAAAGCCCAAAGTAGGGATTTAAATGGATTTTGTTTTTTATCTGGGGAATACAACTATGCGACTGGATTCAAGCTTTTAAATAAGGAATCACTCACCTTTATATAATCCTTAGCAAAGGTATAAATGACAGTCACCCAGACCCTCATCCGCTTCCCCGA
Source organism: Chryseolinea sp. (assembly GCA_041737945.1). Lineage (GTDB taxonomy): Bacteria > Bacteroidota > Bacteroidia > Cytophagales > Cyclobacteriaceae > Chryseolinea. The sequence goes on along the minus strand of JBGSQQ010000049.1, from coordinate 5,643 downwards.
TATCCGCCTTGAGAAACGCGATGCACACAAACTCCGTGGCTATTTCGGCAATCTTTTCAAAGAGCATTCACCATTGTTGCACAATCACTTTGAAGACGGGAGCTTCAGGTACAAATACCCACTGATTCAGTATAAGGTAATAAATGAAGTGCCCATGCTGATTGGACTTCATGATGGCGCTCAACTGCTCACAGAACTCTTTTTGAAAATTCAGGAACTGAACATCAGCGGCCGCATCTATCCATTATTTCAAAAAAACCTCGATCACACCCAGGCCGAGGCTGGCCTGAGTACCTCCCTTAATACGTACAAGTTTGAAACTCTATGGATGGCCTTAAACCAGGAAAATCATAAACGGTACCGCCAACTGGAGACGCTGCACGAAAAACAAGCATTACTAAGCATGATACTTAAGAATAATTTGCTTAGCTTTTTCAAAGGAATTGGCATCTGGCTGGAGGGGCCACTCACCGCAACTGGAATCTTTACCGAAAACGCCACACAGTTTAAGGATCAACCTATGCTGGCATTCTGCGGGGAGTTTTCAGCTAATGTGCAGCTGCCTGATTTTATTGGAATTGGTAAAGCTGTGTCACGCGGATTTGGAACCGTGACGAAAAAATAGTTCATTCAAACCTATCAGGTTTTAAAAACCTGATAGGTTTATTTACCCGATAGCTAAAATCATGACCCCCGCAAAAACGTACCACATCTTCAATCATGGAAATGCCGAGGACAACCTTTTCCGTAATGACGAAAATTACCGATATTTTCTTCAGAAGTATGGAGAGTATATAAAACCAGTTGTCCATACATATGCTTTTTGCCTTTTACCCAATCATTTTCACTTTCTATTGCAGGTTCAGGAAGAAGATGTTTTAACAAACCTGCCAGGTTTTAAGAACCTGACAGGTTTAAAACTGGAAAGGCGAATTGTTCTGGAATTCAGTAATTTCTTCAATGCTTATACAAAGGCCTTCAATAAAATGTATGATCGAAAAGGCAAACTCTTTTTATCTCCTTTTCAGCGAAAGGCCGTGACGCACCCCTGGCAATTTTTGAATACATGGAAATACATACATTACAACCCAGTGAGGCATCAGTTCACGCAAAATCCATTTGACTGGGCCCACAGTTCAATTCATGACTATAGGCAAAATAAGGATAAACATGTTTGGATTTCAGAGGCTCAAAACTTAGCAGAATCTAACCTGGGTTTTAACAATGCTAAAGATTTCAAACCTGATTGGAACGACTTTATTGAATTCGACTATTGAAACAAACCTATCAGGTTTTGAAAACCTGATAGGTTTAAAGTACAAAATTTAATTTTTATGCAACTCTTCATCAATACCTATGGCGCTTACCTCCACATGAAAGATGAAATGTTTGAGATCAGGCTCACCAAAGAGGGCAAGGAAGAAAAACAACAGATCGCTGCTCATAAAGTAACGTCCATTGTGTTAACCAAATCGGCTGCTCTCTCCACGGATGCTATACACCTGGCCCTGAAGTTTAACATCGACATCATTGTCGTGGAAAATGATGGGCACCCGCTGGGCCGATTCTGGCATAGTAAGTTAGGAAGTACGACCAGGATAAGAAAGGTACAACTCGAAACAAGCCTTTCAGCTGATGCTGTTCAGTGGGTTAAACAGTGGGTCGTGAAAAAAGTGGAAAATCAGGCTGAGTTTATTAATGACCTGATCAAACACCGGACAGCTCAGGCTGACTATTTAAAACAACAGGAAGTAAAGATAAATGCCCTGGCCGCGAGCATAGCGCAGTTGAAAGCCGAAAAGGTTCAGGATATCGCAGATACACTACGCGGACTTGAAGGAACCGCGGGAAGAATATATTTTGAAACATTGAGTTCTGTACTGCCCGAACCCCATCGTTTCAGTGGCCGGAGCAGTCGTCCGGCTAAAGATCCTTTTAATGCTTTTCTCAATTATGCCTACGGCATATTGTACAGCCGTGTAGAACGCGTGCTGATTATTGCCGGCGTTGATCCCTATCTCGGTTTTCTGCACCGTGATGATTACAACCAGCTCAGCATGGTCTTTGATTTTATTGAACCTTATCGCGTTCATGCTGAAACGGCCGTGTTCAGGTTATTCAGCGCAAAAAAAGTAAATCAAATCCATACGGATACCATTGCCAACGGATACAGCCTCAACACAGAAGGCAAAAAATTACTGGCAGAAAACTTTGTTGACTATCTGGATAGCCAGACCATCAGGTACAACGGTCGCAACCTGACCCGTATGCATGGCATGCAACTCGACGCCCACCAATTTGCCAACACTCTAATTGGAAAAACATGATAACCTGGGTTTTATACGACATCAAAATCGACCGTGACAGAAATAAAGCGGCAAAATACTGCAAACAAGCGGGCCTGTACCGTGTGCAATATTCAGCGTTCCTTGGAAACATCGATTCCAGTCAGCGCGACACACTTTCCCTTCAACTGCTAGCCGTGATGGATGAAACGATTGATAAAGTATACATCCTGCCTATGAGCCGAGATGAGATGAGGCAAACGGTGTTACTCGGACAAGCATTCGATAAAAAATTTGTAACAGATCAAGTTACTTCCCTGTTCTTATGATCAGCCTTACGCCTTCACATATAATCGAATACTTGTATTGTCCCCGCTTTACTTACTTTGAGTATGTCCTGGGTATCCCTCAGTTTGAAGAGAAATCATACAAAGTAATACGCGGCCGCGAAATTCATGACGAAAAACTCGAACAGAACAAAAGCTATCTGCGAAAAAAAATAGGTGTGGTGAATAAACATCTTGATCAGTACCTCACAAATCCCTGGCTTCGCGGCCGCATTGACGAAGTACTTGAACTCAATGATGGAACGATGGCACCATTGGATTATAAATTTGCGGAGTATAAGGACAAGGTATTCGAAACCTATAAAACGCAACAATATTGCTATGCCTGCCTGATCGAAGAGAACTTTGGTAAGCCGGTAAACAAAGGTTTTATTGTTTATACACGTAGCAAACATCATTTGGAAGAGCTTCCAATATCTGGAGAGAATAAAAGCGAGGTAAAACAATGCGCCGACTCAATATGGGAAATAATAGACCGCAATTTCTATCCGAAAGCAACCAAGTATAAAAAGCGATGCGTAGATTGCACTTACCGGAACATTTGCATAAAATGAGGGTGCGCCGGGTTCGAATTTATTTTGAAAATGTCAAAAATCATACATAACTTAAAGACGATGAATGTTTTACCTTTCCGGAATTGGCCCGGAATTCGTTCAAAAATCCGCTCTTTGACATACTGTAAATCAAATTTAGAAACGATCAGATTTTTGAATATCCCCCTGAGTATTAGTTCAATACAAAGCGCGACGCCTTCTGAAACAAAATCCATTACAATAAGGATTGAAACTGTTCTTCACTAAAAATGCGTCCCTTTAATTTTTTTGAAACTTCTGAAACAAAATCCATTACAATAAGGATTGAAACTTTTTTTTCGGAAGTCGTGCCAGTCAATGGCTCCGACTTCTGAAACAAAATCCATTACAATAAGGATTGAAACGAAATATGATCCAAGTAAACATAGGTTCAAGTAAGCTTCTGAAACAAAATCCATTACAATAAGGATTGAAACAGGTATATTAACTGTTTCAACACCGTTAACCTTCCAGCTTCTGAAACAAAATCCATTACAATAAGGATTGAAACTTTTGGTTTTCGTGTTGACCCTAAAGATGGTCAAAGCTTCTGAAACAAAATCCATTACAATAAGGATTGAAACCGAGTTGCAAACATCGAAGCATTAAACGGGAAAAAAACTTCTGAAACAAAATCCATTACAATAAGGATTGAAACCGAGTTGCGAACATCGAAGCATTACACGGGAAAAAAACTTCTGAAACAAAATCCATTACAATAAGGATTGAAACTGAAAAACAAAAAACAAGATCAACCCATTGAAGAACTTCTGAAACAAAATCCATTACAATAAGGATTGAAACAAATTTTGATTTTTTTCTACTGAGGACGAAACGCGGCTTCTGAAACAAAATCCATTACAATAAGGATTGAAACAATCTTTCACGGTTTTCCCGTTCAACGTCTGGGCTCTTCTGAAACAAAATCCATTACAATAAGGATTGAAACAAATTTTGTTGCATAAGTTTCATGCACTTTCTGAACCCTTCTGAAACAAAATCCATTACAATAAGGATTGAAACTTGAAGCGAGCGATATGACGTTTGAAAACGTTTCGGCTTCTGAAACAAAATCCATTACAATAAGGATTGAAACAGAAAAATATGATCCAAGTAAATTTAGGTTCAAGTCTTCTGAAACAAAATCCATTACAATAAGGATTGAAACTAAAATTATGGGATCAATTCTTTTTGGTGCTGTAACCTTCTGAAACAAAATCCATTACAATAAGGATTGAAACTGGTATTACGGCAATTTATGGTTGACGCCTTATATTCTTCTGAAACAAAATCCATTACAATAAGGATTGAAACGTCGCGGTAGGCCGTCTTGTACTTCTTCTTTTTGTCTTCTGAAACAAAATCCATTACAATAAGGATTGAAACAGGCCCTGCACGACGCCTTCACCGCGGGGCCTGGAAACTTCTGAAACAAAATCCATTACAATAAGGATTGAAACATGATAGCATTAGCCTGGTGCAGCTGGTTAATGGCCCTTCTGAAACAAAATCCATTACAATAAGGATTGAAACTCTTTCTTGTCCCCCTTCATGGGCGCCGCTTCCAGCTTCTGAAACAAAATCCATTACAATAAGGATTGAAACCTCGTTTGCCTGGTCGCCGTCGACGTCCTGGTGGTCTTCTGAAACAAAATCCATTACAATAAGGATTGAAACAAATTTGACTGGGAATTGAAGCGCCGATTTAAGGGCCTTCTGAAACAAAATCCATTACAATAAGGATTGAAACCCCCACCAGCGGCCACGTTCACCTGGCTGGCGATCTCTTCTGAAACAAAATCCATTACAATAAGGATTGAAACAAAACGTTGTAACGGCCGACGTAAATACAAAAATGGCTTCTGAAACAAAATCCATTACAATAAGGATTGAAACACCAGATAGCCGACAGCTTCGGTATGGCAAAGCAAGGGGTCTTCTGAAACAAAATCCATTACAATAAGGATTGAAACGACGCACCACCGACAGCGCCAACAACAGCGCCAACCTTCTGAAACAAAATCCATTACAATAAGGATTGAAACTGCTGTAAAAGCAAAAAATACGAATGCAAATATGACCTTCTGAAACAAAATCCATTACAATAAGGATTGAAACATACACTTTCAGAGGCATTAAAATTTGCCACTTTTCTTCTGAAACAAAATCCATTACAATAAGGATTGAAACACGAACCGTTAGGAAATTATGAAATCACAGAAAAATCTTCTGAAACAAAATCCATTACAATAAGGATTGAAACCTGCCCCCGGGTCTGTTTCCAAAAATACCCTTGCATTCTTCTGAAACAAAATCCATTACAATAAGGATTGAAACCAAAAGTATTCCTACATATAATCCACAAAAAACAACTCTTCTGAAACAAAATCCATTACAATAAGGATTGAAACCAGGCTATATTTGATATACATTACAAAC
>JBGSQQ010000017.1:0-54569 GCA_041737945.1 Chryseolinea sp. | reverse complement strand
ATAAAAGGAACAGAGTGTAACTGGTGTAAAGAGCGGTTACATTTATACTTAAACGAACCGCGTAGTACGAGACCCGTACGCTACGTGGTGTGAGAGGCGCACCTCATCGGTGAAAAACCCGGTGAGGCCGTCTACTCGATTGTGGCTCGTTTGCGTCAACGAATGCCTAATAGGTTCTCTACTTTTTTCTCCACATTGTCCATTTTTCTCTTGAGAATAATTGTCCAAAGAACCGGGAATACAATAATCCATAAGATCAAATTCCAGATGTCACTCATTTGTCCGAATAACGCGGTCATAATTACCATTCCAATTGTCCCAAGGTACACGACTACTGAAACAAAAAGTGGGTACCAACCTAGTCCCAATTTTATATTTACTGTCGTCTTGTTGTCCGATGGAGTAATTTGTCCCCTTACAATTATCTGAATGAATTTAGCATTGAAAAATCCGCTAGGTTCAATCAGTCCAAATTCCATTTTCTCCTTGTCGTAAGTCCCTACCCACGGTCTGTTAGTGTCAACAGTCACTCCGTTTATCAATTGACTAAAAAGTCCGTCTACTTTCTCAACCGCCCATGTCAAACGTGAATAAACTTTTTCTGAATCCTCGTTTGTGTCGTAGTCGATGTCTCGTATTGTCATTGTTTAATTGGTCGTCCTTGTCGTCCAGCAAATGACCCACAACATCATTGTATGCGACACGAGTGTCCATTATCCATAAGTTTAAAAGATAACAGACATTCTGATAAACTCCTTTGTCCGGGGGAGGGTGGTACACAAATATTTCTGATACTAAAGTTCAGTGTAGTTAAATACAATTCAAATAGTCTAACAAGTGGTTATTGTGACGCGGCATATAAGGCGAATTCATGCCTCGGTTGGACGTTTGATACTTCAGGGCATCCACCACCGATTCTGGTCTAAGTCTTTCTTTAAAACCTAATGTGTGAACTGTTTCAAGTTCTTGTAAAGGTAGGCGCGCAAGGGGACCTGGACCTATGGCATCAAGATTCGCTAGCGTTCGACTGGCGCAACGGCAGCAGTTCTCGCAATTTGCTGTTCCGCAGCCAAAGTCCACCCCAAATTAAAATGCCGAAGTAAACAGTGAACAACGTGTGTGTAAACAACGGATTATTCAATCGTAAGTGCGTGGCCACGGCACCGCCAAAATAGGCAGTAAGCAGAATTGCTCCTAAGAAGGACGTTCGCGGCAACGTGTACAGCAATGTAGATATCAATCCAAGCGCACCGATCACGGGCAAATGCTGCTCAGCAAAGCCGAGGGCAATCGTTCCTTCAATCACCTCCGGTGGTTTAACAAATTTCATTACGCTATCCATTAACATAAAAAGAATCACCAGGCCACTCATAACATAGGAGGTCCAGAGTTTGGTTTTCGATACGGTGTTTTTCATCGCAGTCAGGTTTACCTTGTTCGACGTGTTGGTAGCACAAACATATAATCATATTCATACTTAATGGTAGTGTAAATGCGACAATCTCTGGGGTGATTGCGACATCCGATGGCTGTCGAATTCCCTAATAATCCTGGAACACAAAAACACTCGCCCAGTCCTGGTAATTTAAGAAACAAGGGTATCCGCTTTACCGGGGAATTTCCTCCACCAGAATTTCATTTCCTGCTTTATCAAAATACGTGCAGGTCATTTTTTCGATACTCACTTGCCATTTCTCAATACCAAAGGTTGCACACATCCGGATGAAGGTCAGGTAATCGGTTTTGCCTTGCTGGTGAGCTTTCAAGTCTGCTTTAAATTGTTGGCTATCGGGTGAGTCCGCAATGACCAGTGCATCATATTTTGGGGGCACTTTTGCTGTGTACCCGTAAGCCCCGTGATAGTCAATATGCCCATCGGTAACATAGGATTCATAATGCGTAACACCTAACACCTTGATCTCCCTAACGTAAGCTGGGAAGTCCGCACCGGATTTTACCTTGCTGTGTGCTGTTTTGATTTGTTCTGCTGTAAACATTTTTTTTAATTTTAAGTGCGAACGACTTGTTGAATTACGCAAAGTCATCAAGGTATAACCTGCTTTTTTTATTGCTTTTGCCTGATGACTATGCTACAAAGGTGCACAAGCCAGGAATAGCGTAATTGTAAAAAATCGTTTTCTTTACAGGAAGCGTTTAAAACGATCGGGAGTGTCACCCGTAAATTGTTTAAAGTCCTTCGTGAAGTGCGCCTGGTCGAAGAAATTGTTTTCGTAGCAGATTTCAGTAAGAGATTTTGTTTCGCTTATATTGTCAAGAACGGTGTTAAAACGAACTATGGAGGCAAATTTTTTGGGCGTCGTCCCCACCACTTTCCGAAATCGTTTTTCAAAAGGACTTTGACTGATAAACAATTTTTCGTTCAGCTCTTTTACTTTTATTGTTCCTTTGCTCTGGTAGATTAGTTTAACCGCGTCAACAATGAGTTTATCGGCTTGAATATCCTTCAGCTGAGAAACAAGAAATTGCTCAATAACCTTAATACGCTGTTGGTCTGTGGAAGCAGAGGCCAGTTTTTCCTCGACTTCGTTTACTTTATGCTTGTCAAAAACATCATCAAGGGAGACGCTGAGATTAAACAATTCATTCGCCGGATGAGAGGCAAAATGAGTAAACCCGATTTCGGTAAAGTAGACTAAAATGGTTCCGATACCCGCCGAACTCTTGAAAATTTTATAGCTGTCAGCAATACCTGTAATTCCTGCTGATGTCAGTTTGCTTACGGTTTTGTCTTTGATCGACGTAAGTTGTCCTTTATACTGAAATCCCAAAACAAGCCCCGAAGTGGGAAGGACTTTGTATTCCTTTTCCGCTTCATTCTCCGAAACCACAAAGTATTTTATGTAGGGCTTTAATTTGTCTATCGGAGTATGCTTGTCGAATTTCATTTCTGTCTGTTGAACGAAGATAAAGACTTTTCGCTTACGTGTTACACTGGCTCTGATGCTTGTGGATATCCCTATCAATTCCGCGCTTGCTGCCACATCCTCATTTACATTTTACTCCGAAGGCCTGGCATACCTACTTCGGGATACGTATAAAAATCCTCCCATCGGTCCTGAGTTCAGTCAGACATGCCCGCCCATCATAAATTCTATGCCCTTCAACTTGCACCCGTAGCACGATTCACAAATAATGCTTTTATTCACATAACCAACACCCGCCACATGGACCGTTACAAACAGCTTTGTTACAGGCTTTTTCTGCTTCTTGCCAGCACATCGTATACGTTGACCTCCTGCACAAAAAGCGGAAACGAAATACTAAGTCCCATTGAAGTCGCCGACGGATTTACCCTTGAAGTAGCTGCCGGCCCAGACCTGGTAGACTACCCCATGTTTGCTTTCGTGGATGAAACGGGTCGCCTTTTTGTGTTTGAGTCAACCGGAAATGTTTATAACAAGACCGAAGATGCTATCAATAACCCGCAGTTCCGGATTAAGCTTCTGGAAGATGTCGATGGAGACGGTTCCTATGATAAGAGTACCATCTATGCGGATAAGGTCGGGTTCCCTCAAGGTGGTGTATTCTATAAAGGAAGTCTATACGCTTCTTCCGCACCAGACCTGTTAAAATTTACGGACACAGACGGCGATGGTGTAGCCGACAAACGCGAAGTACTGCTATCCGGATGGGAGTTGAACATCAACGCGAATAGTCTTATTGGTCCGTTCATGGCACCTGATGGGTGGCTTTACCTGACCAGCGCGATAGAAGGTTTCGACATCAGGACCAAAGAAGGCGAGCACCTTAAAGGCGAGACCGCCCGGGTGTGGAGATTGAAACCGGATGGTTCAGGTCTTCAATGGATATCCGCCGGAGGAATGAATAATCCAGTAGGCCTTACGTTCACCGCGGCGTCTGAGGTGTTGGGAACACAAACGTATTTCACTGACCCCAAAGCCGGCCAACGCGACGCATTGATGTATTGGACAGAAGGTGGAATCTATCCCAAGCCTAACAGCAACATCACGCGCGATGCGCTACCGTTAACCGGGGCGCTTATGCCTGTCGTTACAAAATACTCGAGAGTGGCTCCCGTGGGGATCATTCGTTACCGGAGTAACGTGTTGCATGACAGCTATCAGGACAATCTATTCAGCGCACAGTTTAACACGCATCGCGTTCTCCGTCATACGTTGATTCGCGATGGTGCATCATTCCGTACGGAAGACGAAGTATTCTTTTCTTCGGCCAACGAAGACTTTCACCCCACCGACGTACTGGAAGACGGTGATGGCAGCCTGCTGGTTGTGGAAACCGGAGGATGGTTCATCAAAGGCTGTCCGCTCTCACAGGTTTCCAAGCCGGAATTGAAGGGATCAATATATCGGGTGAGGAAAAAAGGCGCTGCTAAAATTGAAGATCCATTTGGAAATACAATCGACTGGCCTTCTCTTGATGTCGCGACGATTACGAAATATCTGGAAGATCCCCGGCCTTTTGTGGCCGACAAAGCAGTGAACAACCTGGTGGATCGTGGACAGGAGTCTGTTAGCGCCTTGTCCAGTTTGTTAGGGTCGTCGGCCAATGTTTATGCACGTACCCGTGCTGTGTTTGCGCTCTATCGGATCAATACCGGTGAGTCGCTCGCTGCATTACGGGCAGGATTAAGAGATAAGGATCTGCAAGTACGCGTCGCCACAGCGAAGGCAGTCGGTTTGGCGAAAGACAAAGCTTCAGTTGATCAGCTTCTGCAAATGATTCAAAACGACGAACCTGCGTGCAGGCGTCAGGCGGCCACAGCACTCGGTCAGATTGGCGAGACGACTGCAATTCCCGCCTTACTCAAAGCTTGCGATGGAGTAACAGATCGTTTTATTGAACATGCCATTATTTATGCGCTCATCTCAATGAATCAACCTGACCTCGTTAAAAGCGGTCTTACCGATCCATCGGATGATGTGAAAAAGGCTGCGTTAATCGCCCTTGACCAAATGCAAAGCCGATCATTAAAGCCTGAACAAGTCACATCGTTTCTGGCAAGTAATGACAGTACGCTTGAAAGCACCGCTCGCTGGGTGGTCAGTCATCATCCCGAATGGGCAGCCAATATGATCACGTACCTGCAAAAACAATTGAACAAACCAGGATGGGACGTTAGTACGAAAAGGCAATTGAAGGATATTCTCGTTTCCTATTGCGGCGATGTGTCCATGCAAGAATTTATGGTTAGTCAGATGGCTGGCGCATCGCTGGATAAGAAGCTCTTTGTGCTGGATGCCATGAGTGCCTGCAATATCAAAGAAGTCCCCTCCGCCTGGGTTGGTCACCTGGGAAAGGAACTTACGTCGAATGCAGATGTCGCCGTAAAGCTTAATGTGTTAAAGTTTATCCGGTTACACGGAGTGTCTTCACTGAACGAAATTCTCGACCAGGTAGCGTATAATGACCAAAACCCTGCCATACTTAGAGTTAATGCAATCGGAACATCGCGGAATGACAGCACGCAACTTTCGGATCGCCATTTCGATTATCTCTATGCTCAATTGCAGTCTGGAAATGATGCAAGTGCCCGACAACAGGTAGCCAGTGTTTTGGGACAAACTACATTATCGGACGAACAACTCCTGAAACTTGCCAAAGAGTTTCTCGGCAAAGCCGATGCGTTTATACTTCCGAGACTGATGCCCCTGTTTCAGGGTGCTAAAGATATTGAAATCGGGAGAGCCCTTGCAAGCGCGCTGGAAAAGTCGCCAAGCCTTGACAACATTACGGAAGCGTATTTGCGCGAATTGTTCGTGAACTATCCTCCTGAACTGAACGCAACCACAGAAAAGTTGGTAACTCAACTGAAGAAAGTACGCGAAGAACGTCTGGCCCGAATTCACACTATTGAGAACCGTATTTCAACCGGTGACATTGAGCGCGGAAGGATACTTTTCTTTGGGAAGGCTATTTGTTATACCTGTCATGCTATCGGTAATGAAGGTGGTAACTTCGGACCAGACCTTACTTCGATTCAACGCGATCGTTCAGCTCATGATTTAGTGGAGGCCATCGTTTATCCGGGTGTGAGTTTCGTCAGAGAGTACGAAACATATAAGATCACGACGAAGGAGAATACCTACACGGGAGTCATTCAGGAACAAACCGGTGAGATGATCCGACTAGGAATTTCTCCCCAGGAGGCGGTGCAGATTCAGCGAATGGATATCGTCTCCACAGAAATTCAAGACGTTTCCATGATGCCCCTTGGCCTGGATAAGTTACTTACTGAACAGGAGATAGCTGACCTCATGGCCTTCCTCATCGGACAGGACCAGGACCCGGAGACCGACGCTGAACTGCTGCGGTAAAGAAACCGATGGTATGAACATTCAAAAGAAGTATACTATGAACCGGCGAACATTTGTAAAGAACGGAATACTTGCTACAGGGGCTATTCCTTCACTTGCATCCGGATTGCATAATGGTTTCGCTGATAATACTTTTAAAATGAAATTCTCCCCCGAGTTCGGGATCTTCGCCGACGTAGCGGGAACTAATCCGGTGGATCAAATCAAATGGGGATATGATCAGGGTTTTCGCGCATGGGAAAACACGGGGCTAAAGAACAGGCCTGTCGAAGAACAGGAAAAAATCAGCAAGACAGTCCAGGGACTGGGGATGGAGTTTGGGCAATTTGTAGGTACGCTGACTTTTAAAGACGTTACGTTTGCCGGTCGTGATGCCGGCTTAAGAGAAAGGGTACTTCAGGATATCCGCGCATCGGTCGACATTGCCAAACGCATGAACACCAAATTTATCCACAACGTACTGGGGGTGGCAGACCCGAAACTTCCCTGGGATTTTCAGATGGCAAATGCTACCGAGTTGTTGAAACGTATCGCAGGTATTTATGAACCTCATGGACTTATCATGGTAATGGAATCGATGAACCATAAGATCGACCACCCCGGAATGTTCCTGCATACCATACCTCAGGCCTATGCGCTGGCGAAAGCTGTTGGCAGTCCCAGTATGAAGGTGCTCTTCGATTTTTATCATGTTCAGATTCAGGAGGGAAATGTTTTGCCAACCCTGGATTATGCATGGGACGAAATTGCGTACATACAAGTAGGCGACACACCAGGACGTAATGAACCGACAACCGGAGAGATCAACTACCCGAAAGTGTTGCAGCATGTTTATGACAAAGGATATCGAGGCTTCGTTGGAATGGAGCATGGTACCAGCCGACCTGGGAAAGAAGGCGAGATAACTGTGTTGGCGGCTTATCGGGCTATAGATCCGAAGTAGAATGGCTGGATGCCACGCTGTGCAAAATTGCGATTTACTCCAGGATCACTTTCTTCAGATAATAACCATCCGGATCAACGGTGGGCCAGTTGGTCTGTGTGACTGTAGTGCCTTTTTTGTCAACAGAAACCCGTTGCTTACCTGTGGATGTTACAATATCCATCGGAAGGGCCCCATCGTAATTCAGCAATTGAACCTGGTAAGTTGAATCCGTGAGTTGCCTGACCTGAACTTCCAGTTTGTTGATAGTTCGCAAATAGAAATCAAATAACGGCTTCAGATTTTGATGCGCCTCGCCGCTGAATAATCTCTCAACATCATTCGTACTTACCAGGTTGTCGAACGTGTATTGCGGATCCGTCGCCAGTTTTTTTAAAGTGGGGAAAAAGATCTCATCCCCAATGACGTATCGAAGTGTGTGCATAAAAAACGCCCCCTTGCCGTAGATGTCGGGATGGTAGATGACATCGTAGTCCAGATTCTCACCCATTACTACCGGAAGTTTATTCAGCGTGTTCCTTCCTGTTTCCTGCATGCGTTTTAAATACGCTTCTTCACCTTCAATCTCGCGCGTGTAGAGTGCATCTCCAAAGGTGCAGATGCCTTCCTGTATCCACATGTCTGACCAGTCAATGCCAGTGACTTTATTGGCCCACCACTCGTGTCCGAATTCGTGGTGAAGGAGCCAGTCGAAATCTTTTCCCCCTACTTTGGTATACCGGAAGTTGTTGCCATAGGCATTCAGGGTTTGATGTTCCATACCCAGGTGAGGAGTTTCACAGATAGCCATCTTCTCCTTAATCCAGGGATATTCTCCAAAATACTTTTCAGCGACGTGGGCCGATTGTTCAAAAAGATCCAGCAGATGATCGGCTTGGTCAACATGCTCTTCCAACACATAGAATTGCATGGGTACTTTGTTGCCATTTACTGTCGTATACGTACGGGTAACAACTTTATACTTCCCGATATTAAAAAGGATGCTGTAATTGTTAATGGTATAATTCGTTTTCCAGTGAAACGTGCTTTTGTTTCCTTTCGTCGTGGTTTTTTGAAGAAGCCCAGGCCCGGCAACATAAAGTCCTTTCGGGACAGTAATAAGTAAATCAGCGCCTTCATTCGGTTCATCACTGGGATGATCTTTACAGGGAAAATAGATTTTAGCCCCCTCACCGCAGTCGGTAATGGCAACCCAAGGATTACCGGCCGCATCCTTTGTCCACATAAACCCACCGACCCAGGGTGGGCGTGGGGCGATACCGGGCTTGCCTCCATACTGAATTTTTACGCGTGATTTTCCAACCGGTAAAGAAGTTGAAAGAGATATCCGGATTAAGTCATTCTCGTGCGTAAACGCCTGCTCCTTTTTGTTCACCCATACTTTTCGCACCGTAAGCAGATGTACCAGGTCAAACAACAGCACCGAAGTAGGTTGTGAGGTAATAAAATCTATTTCAGCATATCCTTCAATGGTTTGTTCGGATGGATTGACATCCAGTGCAACCGTGTAGTGGCGGATGTCCAGGATAGCCTGTTCCGGTTTAAGCACGCCACCGGATTTGAGATCCTGGGATTGTATGTCCGATAAAATAAACAGAAGGAGCACTAGAAGGAAGCACCGCATAGTAATACAATTTTGTTCAAGGTAACGCTTTGGCGGTGTTTGTTATTCCGGATCGGTGAAACGAACACCATTCTGATCTTCAGGAATATTTTTCTAATTTCTCTTCCCAGGTGACATCGCCGTTTCTTCGGGCATGAACTTTTAGCGTGACAACCACTTCATCCGCTCCGGCCTCGAGACAAGCTTCCTGTGCGGCCTGGGCGACGTCCATTAGTTTTTTGTAATTTCCTTGCATGACCGTCTCCATAGCGCCAACCCGAAAATCCACGCCGGATTTTTCAATAACGGAAATGGCCTTATCAATGATAGGATAGGGTTTTTCTCCGGAGATCGGAACAATTTGAATGGCGACGTGAACCTGATGTTTCATAAGTGCTGTGATAAGGTGAGCGGTTATTACAACAATATAATATACCAACTGAATCAGTCATTGTATTGCGTCATGGTCCTTTCAATACCATTGGTGCAAAAGGATAAAATCATTTCGTTTGCTTTTATCATGATGTCCGGAAGTTTTTTGAATTCTTCGTGACTGAAGTTGCTTAGCACGTAATCGATCTGTTGTCCTCTGCCAAAATCATTACCCACCCCAAACCGGAGTCTGGCATAATCCTGACCATTCAATATCAATTCAATATTTTTAAGACCGTTATGTCCGGCGGCGCTCCCCTTAGGCCTGAGCCGGAGGCTTGAAAAGGGGAGGGCGATATCGTCGACCACGACAAGCAGGTTTTCCTTCCCTATTTTTAGCTCCTGCAGCCAATAGGCGATGGCTTTCCCGCTCAGATTCATATAGGTGGTCGGTTTAATGAGGTGTATGCTCTTGCCCTTAAACCGAAAAGTGGAATATTGGGCCAGGCGTTCGGTAGTGAATGTCACCTTGTGTTGATCAGCCAACTGATCCAGCACAAGGAAGCCAATGTTGTGCCGGGTCAATTCATATTCTGCGCCGATGTTGCCGAGGCCTGCAATCAGGTATTTCACTTGTGTTTCTTTTTAGTAAATTATCCGGACAATCCCGTACCAACGTGTTTTTGAATTACCAGTGACAATAAACAAAAAATCCCCCGACATAACCGGAGGATTTTTTGTTTTATGATGGATAGCAAGCTTACTTCTTACCTTCTTCTTTCTTAGGTGCTTCAGCTTTTTTAGCATCTGCAGCCGGGGCAGCAGCTGTTGCATCGGCAGCAGGAGTTGCGGCAGCTTCTTCAGCAGCAAGTTTAGCAGCACGCGGCACTTCAACCACGGCCACTGAAGCCTGCTTCGGGTCCGTAAATTCAAGTCCTTCAACCTTAATATCACCAACCTTGATGGCATGGTGGAAGTCAAGGGTAGAAACATCAACGTCAATGTGATCAGGCATTTCGCTAGGGAGCGCAAAAACCTTCAGTGAAGATCTTTTCTGCACCAACGCACCACCTTTGGTTACGCCAGGCGCCAGTCCCACAAGACGGGCTGGAATATTCATCTTAATTTTTCGGTCTTCAACAATCCGAAGGAAATCCGCATGAAGGATTACTTCACTTACTGGGTGAAATTGAATTTCCTGAAGAATAGCCTGACTTTCTTCCCCTTCGATATTCAGGTGAACAAAGTGTGCTTCATTGGTGTACACCAGATCCCGGAACAGGATCATCGGTGAGTAGAAATGAACCTGGTTATCTCCTCCGTAAAGTACACACGGTACCAGACCCTCATCTCTGAGTCTTTGTGCATCAGCCTTACCGAGATTTGCTCGTTTATACCCTATAATCTCAATGGTTTTCATAAGTGTTTATTATTTAGTTTAAAAGTTTCTGATTAATTCATTTACAATTTAATGAACAGTGAACTGATGGATTCATTGTCATGTATTTTACGGATAGCCTTGGCGTACAACGTCGATACCGAAAGCACCTTTATTTTTGAAGTGATGTGTTTTAAGGGAATCGTGTCGGATACGGCCACTTCTATAAGATCTGAATTTTCAATATTCTCGTACGCGTTGCCCGATAACACGGGATGTGTACATACAGCGCGCACCGTTTTTGCGCCCTTTTCTTTTAGCAGGGCAGCAGCTTTGCAGATAGTTCCTGCCGTATCGATCAGGTCATCAACAAGAATAACATCCATGCCTTCCACTTCACCGATCAGACGCATCGAATCGACCCGGTTGGCTTCTTTTCTGTATTTATCGCAAACGGCAAGCTCAGCCGAGAAGAATTTTGCGAAACTCCGCGCACGTTTGATGCCGCCCACATCGGGGGAGGCAAACATGATGTCCGTCAGTCCGAGCGATTTCAGGTATGGCACGAAAATATAGGAGCCGTCCAGGTGATCCACCGGGATGTCAAAAAATCCTTGTATCTGGTCTGCATGAAGGTCGCACGCCATGATCCGTGTAGCGCCCGCGGCAGAGATCAAATTGGCAATTAACTTGGCCGCAATAGCCACCCTGGGTTTGTCCTTTCGGTCCTGCCGGGCATAACCGAAGTAGGGGATCACTACATTGATACTGGAAGCACTGGCACGTTTGGCAGCATCGACCATCAGCAGTAGCTCCATGAGGTTGTCTGAGGGAGCAAAGGTCGACTGAATAATAAAAACTTCATGACCTCGCACCGATTCGGCAATATAGGGCGACATCTCGCCATCGCTGAATTGCTGATAATTCACTTCACCCAATGGCTCGCCATACGCATTGGCGATCTTATCCGCCAGGTAGGTAGTTGCTCTGCCGCTGAAAATCTTTACAGCCATGGTTCTTGCGTTTAGCTCGTTCCCGCCTGATGTATTCGCGGTGCTGCGACTACATTCAACGATTAACGAAGAATCCCGCCTCGCGGGATTCTCAAATTATCAGTTGTCCGACCAGGGCTCGAACCTGGACTTTCCTGAATCAAAATCAGGCGTGTTGCCAGTTACACCATCGGACAAAAATACCCGATAGCCTACCGGGACCCCTATTTTGGGCTTGCAAATGTATGACTTATTTTGAAAAATAATACCCTCTGATTGAAAATTTAGAGGTCATTTTCGTTTGAAGTGGCTGTTGCACCTTCCATAAATCCTTCAGCCCAGAAGCGATACTTATCAAGAATAGATATTACGGCATTTCGAAGATGCCTGCTGTTATTGAAATCGATTGAACCGTATTGAGTCGTGGCATATCCCTGCCAGATTGATCGATTCTGGCGTCTGTCGTAGAATTGGATCAGGAGTGTACCCGAGCTAAGATTGAACTTCTGCTGGTCGTAGTCGATATTCTCATTTTGGGTCCTGACCCACTCTTCAATTTCAGGCTGGGTATAACCATTGAATTTGAGGCTATCCGTGAACATTTTGAAACCGATAATCAAATGGGGCTTACTGGTATTTTGTTTGTATCCCAGGAACTTCATCCGGGCTATAATCGATTTTTCGATTATGTCATTCGTCATGGTAGAGTCCGCCACCCCGGCGGGCTTCATAATATCATAGGTTCGATACTTTTTGAAGTTTCCCTTGTAACTATAGTCGTACTCAACGGGCAATTCTTTGTATCCCAGGCAGGAAGCAAAAAGAATTAGTGTAACGAGGGCCAGATAAAGTTTTTTCATAGGTAGAGGTTGTTCTGAAAGTTGAATATAGGACTATTCGCTTTCGCTAACAACATTTGCCTTTAACCTTTTGTTTCAGCTTGCCAAAAGTTTCTTCAGCCAGTCTCGTGCATTGGTGAACGGTTCAATCCATGGGGATACCTGGTCGAGTTTGCGTTCACCTGGATAATAGGGCCAATTCCATGAAAAAAGGGATCTTTCCAGGTGAGGCATTATGGCCAAATGCCTTCCATTGGCGGAAGTCAGGGCTGCAACACCAAAATCTGAATCGTTGGGATTCCCCGGATATTCAGGTTGTGAGTACGAGGCGGCCACTTGAAACAGCGACTTATCACCGGGTAATACAAATCTTCCTTCCCCGTGTGCAAGCCATACGCCCAAACGGGAGCCTGCCATGGTCTTTAACATCACAGAATTATTTTCAGGAATGGTGACGTTAATAAAGGCTGATTCAAACTTGCCTGATCCATTATGGTGCATTTTGGGATGGTCTTTCCAATCGGGATATAAAAGTCCAAGTTCCATCATTAGCTGGCAGCCATTACAAACGCCAAGGCTAAGGGTATTGTCGCGTTGATAGAAATTATCCAGTGCCTGTTTGGCTTTTGGATTAAAGAGAAATGCTCCGGCCCAACCTTTTGCGGAGCCCAGCACATCCGAATTTGAAAAACCTCCGACGAACACTATCAGCTGAATATCAGCCAGCGTCTCGCGACCTGATACGAGGTCGGTCATGTGCACATCTTTTACATCAAACCCCGCAAGATATAAGGCGTATGCCATTTCACGGTCGCCATTGACGCCCTTCTCCCGAATGATGGCTGCCTTTAGTCCCGAAGGTGATCTCCTTTTCGGATCAATTCCATAGGTTTCATATCGCCCATCGAACCTTGGTTGAAAAGTATATCGAAGGACCTGGTTCTTGTAGTTATGGTAACGCTTTTCCGCATGTGTGGCGGAACGTTGTTTGCTGTCAAGCTTGTATGACGTCTGAAACCAGACATCGCGCAGCTTGTCAATGTTAAATTCGACCAGTTGATTCTGGTGATGGATGGTCAGGTCGCGCGTGGAGGAAACATGTCCCAGCATACTGAACCTGATACCGGAATGCGTGAGGAAATCGAGAACATCATTCTCCTCCTTAACCTGCAGGATAACGGCCGGGTTTTCATTGAATAAAATCTTAATCAGGTCATCACCAAGATCATCGACATTCAGCGTGAGCCCAACATCGGGAACAGCGAAACACATTTCCAGTAAGGCTGTGATGACTCCACCTTCTGAGACATCGTGTCCCGCCAGGACAAGTTCCTGTTTAATAAGATGTTGAACCGCATCAAAGGCTTTACCAAAATAGGTCTCATCGCGGACCGTGGGCACGTCGCTGCCAAGTAGGTTCAGAATTTGCGCAAAACTGCTTCCGCCGAGCTTAAAGGCGTCTTGTGAAAGGTTCAGGTAAATAAGCTTTGTCCCTTCAATTGGCTCCAGCACAGGGCATACCGTCTTAGTAATGTCAGCCACTTCGCCTACAGCCGATATAATTACCGTACCCGGTGAAATCACCACCTCGTTATCGGGATATTTCTGCGTCATGGAAAGAGAATCTTTTCCTGTCGGAATATTGATTCCCAGTTTCAGGGCAAAATCGCTGACGGCTTTTACGGCCTGGTATAACCTTGCATCTTCACCGCTGCGTTTTGCGGGCCACATCCAGTTGGCGCTTAATGAAACGCCGCGGATGCCGTGTGTAAGCGGAGCCCAAATAAGGTTTGTCAATGCTTCGGCAATGGCAAGCTTGCTGCCCGCTATGGAATCAACTAACGCTACCCCTGGTGCATGCCCTATAGAAGTGGCGACTCCCTTTTTGCCGGTGTAGTCAAGCGCCATAACCCCTACATTGTTCAGGGGCAGCTGAATGGGACCGCACGTTTGTTGTGTCGCTACTTTTCCGGTGACCGACCGATCAACCTTGTTCGTAAGCCAGTCCTTGCAGGCTACTGCTTCCAGCTGGAGAAGCTGTTCCACGTATTCATGAATTCTCGTCGATTCGTAGACGAGAGGTTTATAGGCGGTGTTGGCTGTTAAGTCATTAAGTATTGTTTTTGGAGAGGATCCGAAGAGGTGGCTCATCAGCAGATCGACCGGCTTTTTTGATTCGCCTTCTTTGTCAAACACAAGTTTATGATCGCCTGTCGCTTCTCCGACAACATAACACGGTGCACGCTCGCGTTCGGATACGCGCTTCAGCAAATCAATTGCCGAGGAATTAATAGCCAGGCCCATCCGTTCCTGCGATTCATTGCTGATGATCTCTTTGTCCGATAAGGTTGGATCGCCTACCGGCAATTTGTCAATGTGAATAGTGCCTCCTGTTTCTTCCAACAATTCTGAAAGGCAGTTGAGGTGTCCGCCTGCGCCGTGATCATGAATGGAAACAATGGGATTTATATCCGACTCGACCATGGCACGTATGGCATTCATTACACGCTTTTGCATTTCAGGATTCGAACGCTGAATGGCATTCAACTCAATAGCATTTCCATATTCTCCGGTAGCAACTGACGACACAGCACTCCCGCCCATTCCGATGCGGTAGTTGTCACCCCCCAGCAAAACAATTTTATCACCTTCTTTCAGGTGCTCTTTCTGACTATCTTTTTCATTTCCGAATCCGATGCCGCCGGCAAGCATAATTACCTTGTCGAAGCCGTACTTAATATTGTCTTCAAAATGTTCAAAAGTAAGGACGCTTCCGCAGATCAGCGGCTGACCAAATTTGTTACCAAAATCCGAAGCGCCATCGGAGGCTTTGATGAGAATTTCTTCCGGGGTTTGATATAGCCATTTTCTTGCGCCGAATCTTTTTTCCCAGGGTCTTCCGCCAGCCAGGCGGGGATAGGACGTCATGTACACGGCGGTGCCAGCCAGAGGCAGCGAACCTTTTCCACCGTCAAGCCTGTCGCGGATTTCCCCACCAGAGCCAGTAGCCGCACCGTTAAATGGCTCAACGGTAGTAGGAAAGTTGTGCGTTTCAGCTTTTACGGAAATAACGGAATCGATGTCCTTCACCTCAAAAAAATCGGCGACATCCTGACGCCGGGGCGCAAATTGTTCAATCCGTGGACCTTTGATAAAGGCAACGTTGTCCTTATAGGCGGACACCAGAAAATTTGGATTTTCCTTGCTGGTTTTTTTTATCAGTTGAAAAAGGGTCAGATCCTTTTCCTCGCCATCGATAATAAATGTGCCGTTGAAAATTTTATGACGGCAGTGTTCCGAGTTCACCTGCGAAAATCCGAACACTTCGCTGTCCGTCAACTTTCGACCCAGGTCTTTGGCGACCTTTTCGAGGTACTGGATTTCTTCTTTGTTCAGTGCGAGGCCTTCTGTTGCACTATAGGCAGCAATGTCGTCAATTTCAACAATGAGTTCCGGACTATGATGGATGGTAAATAGTTCCTGATCAAGGCCTTTATACAAGACCTGAAGCATCCTGTCATATTTTGGTTCACCGGTGAGGTCGGGTGTAAATTCTTCAATTCGCTGAATGCCACTGATGCCCATCGTTTGCGTAATCTCAACCGCGTTGGTGCTCCAGGGCGTAATCATTTCTTTCCTCGGTCCGATAAACGTACCGGTCAGTTTCTGTTCAGCAAGCGGTTCGGCCTGACCAAAAAGCCATTTAAGTTTTTGGATATCTGATTGTTGTAAAGGCTGCGCCAGACCAACCCCGTAAATCGCGTTGGCTCTCGAACGAAAGAATAAAATCATGGATATTATCGAGGATTTGAGGAGGCAAAAATACAAGCATTTTGGTGTATTCTGAGGGAATAACACAATTTCTATGGGATAATTTCAAAACGGAAAAATGGCAAAATATCCGCCCAGGAATAAGAAATCTTCGAATCAGCTATTTCAGGAATGGAATACTTTCCCGGATCAGGCTGTTGTGCCCGGTTTCTACGATTTCCAGTCTATAGTTTTTAAGGTGCCGGAGCAGACGCTGCATATTTTCGGGCTTAATTACCTTGTCATATTTCCCGATGACAAGGGTTAGTGGTATCGAATTGTGGTTGATCATGTTGGCAATAGTCTTCAGATCAAATTCAAGACGGCGGAACACGACCCAGGAATAATAAACCCTTTTCCTCTTTTCTGGTGTATTCATTTGCAATTCCGCAAATCGGACAAGTCCCTTATCCAACAGGCCAGCATTTTTAAGAATGTTCACGATCATCGTGAACCGGGCAGGATGACTGATCATACTTTTGAAAAGCTTTCTGAAAAGAATCGGATAGGTTGCCAGGCTATACCAGAAGCTTGTCTTGATTCCATCCGGCGCTAACAAAAAAATGGCTTCGGTCTTATTCGGGAATGCTTCGGCCGTTGCCAGCACAAACTTGCCGCCCAGGCTATAACCAGCCAGTGAAAACCTTTCGATGTGGTATTCTTTTAGCAGCACCTCGACGGTCGACTTCCAATGATCCTTTTCCAGCGGTAATTCGTCATGACCCCATTTACTTTCTCCATGAAAATAAAGGTCAAATACGTAAAGTGTATACGCTGATGACAGTGAGTCGGAAACTGTTTGAAATGCCTGGTGGTCTTGCCCAAAGCCATGAAAAATAAAAAGGTTTCGGTTCCCGGTACCCACCACCTTAAAATGCAGTAATGATTTATTGAACCGGATAACCTTGTCAGCCATAGAGTAATTATCGTAAAAAATAAATTGTCACAGGGCAGTCAAAGGAAACAAACGTTGAAAAGCTCTGGTGATCAAGGGATAGGTGAGAGTCAATTACTAGTCAAGGTAATTTTAAAGTAAATCCCCGCGGTTGCCGAGGGGATTTTAGTCATAATCAGAACAATTGTTAAATCATGAAACACGGTGGATTAAATTCCAAGCGTCCATCCACTTCGGTATTCGCGCTTCACATATTGATTCGCTTCATCAAAGTTCGTAATTTTCATATTCTTTGCATCCCACAAAAGTTTCTTACGACCCGGATAGCTTTTTCCGTCGGGACCGCGCATGGCATAACTTCGCAAAGCGAGATTCCCCATGAGTATAGCTTCTGTCATCGGTCCGGCATATTCAAAAGGAGAGCTGAGTTCCATTTGTCCGTAACCTTTCTTACAGGCTTCAACCCACTGCGTATAGTGACCAGCTTCGGCACCCTGGATACGGGGAATAGTTGGTGCGGGTAAGACCTCTTCCTTCATCCGGGCTGTGGGAAGCAGTCTGGGAGCCATGTTGTAGTTTCCCATAAGTTTTCCCTTTGTGCCTTCAAATAAATAGCCACCATCCACATCACCTAACATTTCATCAGCAAGCAATTCCTGAGGGCGCTGCGGCAGTAGTCCTCCATCAAGCCAGGTAAACATGATATCACCTTTACCGTCTGTTCGCGGGAACTTCAAATGGATGATCGATGATGAAGGACAACTTTCATTATAATTAGCCTGTTCAAAAAAACCTGACCAGGCGGTTGTCGCGCTGCATTCAACTTCTGTGGGATAGTCGATCGGAAGAATTCGGAAAGCGGCATCCATAATGTGGCATGCCATGTCGCCTAAGGCACCGGTACCAAAGTTCCACCAGCCCCTCCAGTTGAAGGGAAGGTATGCAGGGTTGTAAGCGATAGCCGGAGCCGGGCCCAGCCAAAGGTCCCAGTCAAGTTCTTTAGGAATTTCATGGTTGCCAGTGGGAGCAGGAATACCCTGTGGCCAGACCGGTCGGTTAGTCCACGTATACACACGGTTTACGTCTCCGATAAGTCCGGCGTTCACCATTTCTTTTGCCCGACGTACATGATCGGCAGAGGCAAACTGATTACCCATTTGCGTTACTACTTTATATCGCTTCGCGGCGTCCGTCAGCATACGCGCTTCATGTATGGAGTAGGTGAGGGGCTTCTGTACATATACATGTTTGCCGCGTTGGATTGCCGCCATGGCTGCTACCGCATGTGTGTGGTCTGGTGTCGACACTGAAACCGCATCCACGCTCTTATGCTCTTTATCGAGCATGATCCTGAAATCCTTGTAATACTTCGCCGACGGGAAATTCTTCCGGGATTCTGTAGCCATCCGGTCATCAACATCGCAAAGCAGAATAATTTTGGCAGACGGATGTTTGGCTATTCCAGCCACGTCGACCCTTCCTTTTCCGCCTACACCAATTCCTGCAACATATACGGTATCGCTGGGGGGAATGAAGCCATTGCCACCCAATGTAAAGCGGGGAACAATACTGAAGGCAGCTGCTGCGCGTGCAGCATTTTTCACAAACCTTCTGCGTGATAAATGACCAGAATCAGCTGCCATAGCGTGCGTTAGTTAGATAGTAAAATCAAAGCCTGACGAGAAAAGTGAAGTACGTTCACCAACTCGCCAGGCCTTGTATGGTCAAAATTGCCGGAGCCTAAACAAGTTTCCAACCCTGCCGGTACTCGCGCTTAACAAATTGGTTGGCGTCATCAAAATTGGTAACCTTCATATTCACGCCATCCCACAACAGTTTGATGTTGCGGCCCGGGTAATCAAATTGATCTGGTTTATCCTTGCGAGGTTTTCTCACATCGTGACTTCTTATCGCCAGGTTACCCATCAAAATGGTTTCGGTTAAAGGACCTGAAATTTCAAATGGAGCACTGACCTCCATTTTGCCATATCCTGCAAGACAAGCTTCCACCCATTGAGCGTAGTGTCCATTTGCGCCATCTTTAACACGTGCAATAGTCTGCGGTACTTTTACTTCATCTGTTTTGTTCGTAGGTAATAATTTTGGGGAGGCACCGTACGTGCTGCACATCATCTTTCCTTTTGTGCCGACGAAGATTACGCCATTTCCGCCATCGCCCATTACTTCATTCGGCCCAAGTTCTTCCGGCCTTTCGGGTTGCAAGCCACCATCCATCCAGTGCATTTTTACACCAGGCTTACCGTTGGTAGCGGGAAAAGTAAATACCGCATAGGATGAAGGCGGACAGCTTTCCGGAAAATAACCACGCTTGAATTCATCAACATAAACAGAACCGACACTGGCCGTTACTTCCGTTGGGTATTTCAGACCCAATACACGGAAGGGGGGCTCAATGAGATGACATCCCATATCTCCCAATGCACCTGTACCATAGTCCCACCAGCCACGCCAGTTAAAAGGAACAAGTTTTTCGATATAATCCTTGTAAGGTGCTGTGCCGAGCCACAAATCCCAATCAAGTTCTTTAGGCACTTCGGCTTTCTTGTCAGACCAGGCAATACCTTGTGGCCAAACGGGGCGGTCTGTCCACACATAAACTGTATGTACGTCACCTACTGTTCCGGCATTGTACCACTCTCTGAGTTGGCGTACGCCATCGCCTGATGCACCCTGGTTACCCATCTGCGTAACGACCTTATACTTTTTCGCAGCCTCGGTTAATACCCGGGCTTCGTAGATATCGTGGGTGAGGGGTTTCTGAACGTATACATGTTTCCCAAGTTGCATGGCAGCCAGCGCCTGTACGGCATGGCCGTGATCCGGTGTGGATACCGAAACGGCATCGATATGCTTGTGTTCTTTATCGAGCATTATCCGGAAATCCTTATAGTACTTTGCTTTTGGAAATGCCGCGATGGATTTTGCTGCTCTCCGGTCATCAACATCACAGAGGTAAGCGATTTCTGCTTTACCACTCTTGGCAAAGTTTGCAATATCGCTTTGACCTTTTCCACCGGCACCAATACCGGCAACATAAAGCATATCGCTCGGTGCTTTGTAACCATCTCCTCCCAGCACAAAACGGGGCACGATGGTAAAGGCAGCGGCAGAAAGTCCGGCGTTCTTGATGAAACTTCTCCGGGTGACTGCCGATGGCGGCGTAAGTTTTTTCAAAGGCATAATTTTTCGGTTATAAGTTAGGTGTGTTCAATAATTCTCAGGAGTCGAATTTTACGCTGATCTCCAGAGTACGGGCATCATATTGTAGGTTGTATTTATCAAGAACATCCTGAGGAACACCATCCCACTGATTGGGTTTATTTCCGGCATAACCAAGGTCCTTGATCCCAATCTCACTGGTGAAAAACCCGCAGGCAGTAAGGTCGCGGAGGGTGTTAAAGAAGGCAACACCTTGCGCGTACTCGGGTTTAGCTTTTTCCGGGAAGGCAATCTCATCTACAATTTCAATTTGCTGATCAGCAGTACAGGAAGCGAAATCTTTCGAGAACCGTTTCATACATTGAATGTCAAGCCATTTCAAGCCACCCCGTAATGGAGTTTGATAATGAGGCATATCCTTGGCGATAAACTCAATAAAAGCCGGAACACCTGCATCGGTAGCGCTACCGGATGTTTCATCCTTCGGAATAATAATATCCGCGAGAATGCCGATAGTTTTCATTTCATGATCGTCAAAGAACTTCTCTGCCGCGAGCTTCTTTTCCCGTTCCAGTTCGGGTGCCGTGCGATCAATCGTAAACGAAGGCGCAGCCGGTGCTTCCACGTTCTTTTCTCCCGGAGCGCACGATTGAAGAAGTACACCGGCGCCCATTGAGCCGGCTGCGAGGGTTTTGAGATATTTTCGTCTGTCCATATTAATGTTATCCGTTAATAGTTGTCCGTATCCGCTGTCCGTAAATGGTTATTCGTTTCATGCATGTCGGCAGGCGTTGTTGGATCTGTAATTAACCCACATCCCAATCCCGCTCCTACGATTAACTGACAACGATTAACCAGTAACGGTCAAACGGCTACAAGTTTTGTTTTTTCAGTTGGTCAATAATAAACTCAGACGTTCTCATCGAAAGCGCCATGATTGTCCACGTAGGATTCTTATCGGCTTGCGATACAAATGGTCCGCCGTCCACAACAAAAAGGTTGTTGCAATCATGCGCCTGACTGAAAGAGTTAAGTGCTGATTTTTTCGGATCGTTACCCATTCGTGTAGTTCCTACTTCGTGAATGATCCGGCCTGGTGCGGCGAGCCCATAGTCATTTTCAGGACCGTCGTTACCGCCCGAGGTTATCACACCACCCATTTTATGGATAATCTCACGGAAGGTTTCCTTCATATGTCGCGCCTGCCTGACTTCGTGATCACTCCATTTATAATGAAAACGAAGAACAGGAATTCCGAACTTGTCGACTGTAGAGGGGTCAATCTCGCAGAAGTTGTCCTCCCGCGCAATGGCCTCTCCACGCCCTGACATGCCGATAGTCGCGCCAAAGAAATACCGGTAGTCATCTTTCAGGGAAGCGCCGTATCCTCCTGCGTCCTTCTGCTTGCCATCACGGCCGGGGTATTTGCCATTCGTATTTTGCATGCCAAACCCGAAGCCATATCCCGGCATGTTCATTCCTCCACCGTATTCGATATGATACCCACGGGGGAAGTCAAGTTTTTTGTTGTCAAGCCACCACGGGGTGTATACGTGCATTCCGCCCACACCGTCTTCATTGTAGCGTTTTCTGCCTACGAGGTGAGGAAGAATAGCACCCATCGAGGCTCCGGTTGAATCGTGGAGATACTTACCGACGATACCGCTGGCGTTCGCCAGACCATTGGGATTTCTTGAAGATTTTGAGTTTAATAAAAGCCGTGCGGATTCACAGGCACTGGCGGCAAGCATGACGACCTTTGCACCAACACTATATTCCTGCATATCCGTCTTGCTGACAAACGATACGCCGGTTGCTTTTCCTTCATTGTCTGTCAGTACTTCGCGAGCCATAGCTTCGGGTATGATGTCTACATTTCCGGTCTCAATGGCTGGTTTTACAAGGACTGACGAAGACGAGAAGTCGGCATAAACCGTACAACCTCTGTTGCACTGACGACAGTAAAAACACGATCCTCTTTCTTTGTTAATGGGCTTGGTCAGGATCGACAAGCGCGATGGAATCACGGGAATATTAAGCGCCGTTCCGGCATCCTTTATAAAGAGTTCGTGTAATCTCGGTTTTGGTGGTGGGAGGAAAATGCTATCGGGATCATTGGGTAGATTTTCTTTTGAGCCGAAAACCCCTACGAGTTGATCTACTTTGTCATAATATGGAGCTACATCGTCGTAGCTGATGGGCCAATCATCACCAAGTCCGTCGATACTTCTTCGCTTAAAGTCCTTCGGCCCAAATCGCAGGGAAATCCGCCCCCAATGGTTCGTCCGTCCACCCACCATTCGCGAGCGAAACCAGTCAAACTTTGTATCGCCAACATGTGTGTAGGGCTCACCATCGATGTCCCATCCGCCATAGGCAGCATCAAAGTCTCCGTTTTGTCGGAGTGGCGTGCTTGCACCGCGTCTGGGAGATTCCCAGGGCCATTTCAGTTGTGTAACGTTCTTGGCAGGATCATATAAAGGACCGGCTTCTAACAGTACTACTTTAATACCGGCTTTGGCGAGGATGTAGGCGGCCATTCCTCCGCCGGCTCCGGAGCCTACAATACACACATCGTAGTCCTTTTGTGTCTTCTTGATTTGAAAATCAGGCATATGGTCTAAGTAAAGATTGGTTTAAAAGTAACCTATTATCGTCTGCATTTTAAGGAAACGATTGCGAAGCACCAAAATTTTTATGGCAACGTTTGCGGAGTTTCCCGACTGGTTAATGGAGGGTGAGATTTGTAGGCAATTATTTCTTTTTTTTCGGCACAGGATCGTATCCATGTGTTCCCCAGGGGTGGCAGCGGGCGATTCGTTTAGTGCCCAGCCATATTCCTTTTATGACACCCCATTCCATAATGGCTTCGATGGTGTATTGTGAGCAGGAAGGAACATGTCTGCAATGTGTGCCCAGAAGCGGGGAAATGCTTAATTGATAGAATCGGATAGGAAGTATGAATATCTTTTTAAGCATTCTACAAAATTTGTTTTTCACGCAAAGGCGCAATGCTCGCAAGGATAATGGCACAATGGTATTTCATGATCAAAGATTATTAACGATTCTTTTGATCCCATCCTTCATCAACTCCACATTGAAATTTACTAACAACCCAAGTTTTATATTCGTCAGTCGCAGATAGGTAAGTAATATTTTAGGATGAACAGGTGCAATGGCTTCCACTGACTTCAGCTCGACAATCAATTTATCTTCAATAATGATGTCGGCCCTAAATCCGAGATCCATCTTCATTCCTTCGTACTCAACTACTATTCCCCGTTGCCGGTTAAACCTCAGATCCAACTTTGAAAGTTCATAACAGAGTACTTCCTCATAAACTGATTCCAATAAGCCTGGCCCCAGCGTCTTGTGAATCTTCAAACAAAGTCCGACAACTATTTTTGACAACTCATTCTCGGTCATATTCGTGTAAGATTGCCTTTTTCTACATTGCGCCCTTGTGTCATTGCGCCCATCCCTGCGCCCTTGCGTGCTACCTTAATTTATTATTTGAAGATATCATTTCTAAATGCCCTTGCACCCTCATTGCGCCCTCCCCTGCGCCATTGCGCCTTTGCGTGAGACTACTTAGTCAATACTAAAACCCATCTCTCCATCCTTCCCATCCATCAGCTGAACACCAATTGCCTTCAAATCGTCCCGGATTTTGTCGGAGAGTGCAAAGTTACGGTCTTGCCTTGCCTTCTTTCTCAATTCAATCAAAACCGTAATGAGTCCGTTGAGGAGTTCCTGGTTGTGCTCTTCTTCTTCTTTAAGTCCCAGTACTTCTTCCATAAAGCCTACATACGAATCCTTAAAGTTTTGAAAACAATCCTGATCAACGCGATTGATCAAGACGTTCCCGGATTTGAAATCATTAATACGCGCCGACATCTCGAATAATACCGCCAGTGTGCGGGCCGTGTTAAAGTCATCGCTCATATTGTTGAAGAGATCTTCCGTAAGCGAGTTCAGTGTGTTTGTGAGTTCCAGGTCGGATGTTCCTCCACCGGGATGGCTGAGTTTTTTAATGGTACCCAAGGCATTGGAAAGTTTTTTAAACCCTTTCTCTGCGGCATTCAGTGCTTCGTTCGAAAAGTCTAGCGTGCTGGAATAGTGTGATTGCAGCATAAAAAAACGAACCGTCATCGGACCGTAACCTTTATCGAGCAGGGGGTGATTACCGCTAAAAAGCTCACGGGGTAGAAATGAATTACCCAGTGATTTGCTCATTTTCTGGCCGTTAACGGTAAGCATATTGGAATGGAGCCAGTACTTGACGGGCGTTTTTCCTGTTGCACCTACGGCCTGGGCGATCTCGCACTCATGATGCGGAAATTTCAGATCCATTCCGCCACCATGTATATCAAAAGTTTCACCCAGATATTTTGTACTCATGACTGTGCACTCAATATGCCAGCCCGGAAAACCATCGCCCCATGGTGAGGGCCATCGCATGATATGATAAGGAGATGCTTTTTTCCATAGGGCAAAGTCAACCTTATTCCGTTTTTCATCCTGACTGTCAAGTTTTCGGCCACTCTCCATTAACTCTTCCACTACACGCCCGGAAAGAATACCGTAGTGATGCTTTTCACTATACCGGATCACATCAAAGTAGACCGAACCATTTGCTTCGTAGGCTAGCCCGTTCTCGATCAGCTTTCGCACGATTTCGATTTGTTCAACGATATGTCCTGTGGCGGACGGCTCAATACTGGGGGGCAGAATATTGAATTGCCGCATAACCTCATGGAACCCCTCGGTATAGTGTTTCACCACTTCCATCGGTTCCAGCTGTTCAAGTCGTGCTTTCTTGGCAATTTTATCCTCACCTTCGTCGGCGTCATTCTCCAGGTGTCCGACATCGGTGATATTTCTAACATACCGAACGCGATATCCGAGATACCGGAAATACCGGGCAACCATATCAAACATCATAAACGTGCGCACATTCCCGAGATGGACATCGTTGTAGACGGTTGGCCCGCAAACGTACAGGCCTAGACGCCCCGGATGAACAGGTTCAAAAATTTCTTTCTTTCCTCCCAACGAGTTGGTCAGTCGGACGGGGTATTTATCGTAGCGCTTCATACTAAAAAAATCGGCGAAAAATACACTAATAAATGGACTTTGTGGGGAGTTGAATAGGGCCAATTACCGCCGGGGTTTATTTCGGGATGTAAAGGAGGTTAATGTAACCACCACGTGGTTACTAAAGCTAACGAGACAGGCTAAAACCGAAACCGCAATCGAGTGCGGAAGTACTTGCGGAAATAAACCACCTTTTTTGTTTAAGGGAGCTTCGCAAATTCCTTACTTTAGGCTGTCAGGTTCGGAAACCATCAAACATGTTTTACGAACAGACTGATTTAATCTACCAAATATTTCCTCACTGAAGGGTGGAATGGGGTGAATGTTTTCCGGCGAGCAGCCTTCGTTCACCCCAGTCTTTCCTAATTATTTCCTCGTCAGATTCATTTCGAAGAAGGGATACCAGGTTGTTCCATCTCTTGAAAATTCACCTTTTTCCATCCATGTCCGTTTTGCCGGATCGATCACAATGTGATAAATTACCTTGCCGCCAGGAACATCAAAGCCCCAGTCGTAACGGTTCTGTTCCACTATTCTGAAAAAAGCATCGGTTTGTTTGCCGTCTTTCAGGTACGATTTCATTTCGTAGTTCTTTTTCGATGCGTTATAGTTAATCATGGCCAGCGCATGAAATGAAATGCTGGAAAGATCCGTTTTGTTTCTGCCCACGCCCTCAACCTGTAACAGTAAACTATCAAGTTTGTATTCGATAGTTTCTTCCTGTGCGACATGAACAACAACCCCACCAGGCTGAGTGATTGTCGCATTGCCATGCCATTGCCCGGCAAGCTGAGAAAGCGAATTCATTTGTTCCCGGCACACCGATGTATAGTCTTGTGCCGTAAGTGTACCTGATGCCGTAACAATCAGGAAAAGAGAAATTTTTAGGGGGTTCATATATAATTTTATTTAATGTAAAACAGGAGTAGTCAAGTTATCTCGCCTTTAAGGCGGGTGTTCAATTCGAATACATTTTGTTATCGGATGTATTGTTTTAGTACATTGACATATTCTTCGAATGCTTTAATCCCCTTGCTGGTAATCGAACAGGTTGTCAGGGTTTTTTTTCCTTTGAAAGATTTAAGAACCGTAATGTATCCGGCCTCCGAGAGCTTGTCGAGCTGAACACTCAGGTTTCCAGCGGTCGATTTCGTTTTCTCTTTCAGGAACGTGAATTCGGCTGACTCCACGCTCATCAGAAGCGACATAACCCCGAGGCGTAGCTGTGAGTGCAGGAGGGGATCCAGATTATCGAACATCAGGCTTCAGATTTTTTTAATAGATACCCTGGCACGAGATACCCGAATACTACAGCCAAAGCGCCGAGCAGAAATTGAATATCCATAGGAGCGAGAAAGGAAGCGATTCCAAACGCCCAGAAAGCAATGCCTCCGAGCATTAGCGGTCTGAAGCGAAGCAATATTCCGGAAATGAAAGTGGGTACGGCACACATCGTTATTACGAGTGGGTTGATTTGCCAGTTGGTCTGCTTGCCGAACACAACCAGTATCACGCAGGTAACCCCAAAGCCAAACCAAAGCCAATTGTGAATCGTATTCAAATGTGTAGGAGCTCCAGTTTCCCTGCTGTTCCTGGCACCATGGATGATTGAAAGAACGGCAGCAGGAATCGTAAGGCTGAACATGAGAAACGGATTTTCTACGGATGTGAATCTGAGCAATACGTAAACACCAAGGTTGGCAATAGCGATGGTCCAGCCCCAGAGCAGGAAATAAAAGCTGCTGTGTTGAATGTTTCCTTTCGCCTGATTGATCATTGACGTGATTATTTCGAGGCTTTCCTGGGGGGTCAGGTTTTCTGTTTTGTGGGTCATAGTGTTCATGGTTGAGGAATAGTAATCTTTTCTCTCATTAACGGGACAAACATAAACTAGTTTACATTATAAACCAAAATATTTTTAAATCGCTTATTTCAGCGTAATTTCGGCCATGTTTACAGGAATAATTGAAGCAACAGCCCTCGTTTCCGAAATCCGCCACGATGGGACCAACCGGCATTTCCGGTTTTCGAGTGTAATTGGTAATGAATTAAAGGTAGATCAAAGCGTCAGTCACAATGGCGTGTGCCTCACGGTGACAAAAGTTGACGGAGCCGGAGGATACTGGGTAACGGCAATTGATGAGACATTGAAAAAATCTTCACTGGGGAATCTGATCGTTGGAGATCTTGTAAACCTGGAGCGCAGCATGCTTAACAATGGCCGTTTCGACGGTCATATCGTACAGGGCCATGTGGATCAGCTCGGGACAGTTAAGTCGATTGAGGAAGTGAATGGCAGTTGGTTATTCAATTTTGAATATGATGCTACGCGTGGAAATGTTACTGTGGAGAAGGGTTCTATTGCAGTTAACGGAATAAGCCTCACGTGTTTCAATTCCGCGGAGGGTAGATTTACGACGGCCATAATTCCTTATACGTTTGAGCATACCAATTTCGGGCGCCTTAAAACGGGAGACGTTGTAAACCTCGAATTTGATATCATTGGCAAGTATGTAAGCCGGTTATTAAAAAAATAAAGCCCTTTATATTCTGGCGGGATTTATTACCTTGATCAGACGTTAGCAACCAAAAACCCTTATCAATATGTTAGATCAACTTATCAAACTTGTAGAACAGAATGCCGGCGACGCCATTGTGAAAAATAAGGCCATTCCTGATCAGTTCAACAATGCCGCCATCAAAGACGTAGCCGAGCAGATTTTAGGCGGGCTGAAGGGCCAGGTCAGCCAGGGAAATATGCAGCAGGTAGCATCGATGTTTACCGGTGGAAAGGCAGGTGCCCTTGCCAATAATCCGCTGGTTACCCAGATTGTATCCAATATCGCGGCTAGTCTGGGATCCAAGTTTGGGGTTTCACCACAGGTAGCGCAGAGTATTGCTACAGCCCTGATACCACAGGTAATGAATCAGTTTGTGAATAAGACCAACGACCCTAATGACAGGGATTTTGACTTGCAGGATATGATGCGCGGATTTAGCGGGAACAGCAACCTGAATGTTACCGATATATTAGGTCAGGTAATGGGTGGGTCGTCCGGTAAAGGGAAAGTTGACGTTGGTGACGTTCTTGGAAAATTCTTTAAGTAACAATTTGTTGCGCTTAGCTTTGGTGAAACTCTTTCAGGGAAGTGAAGGAGTTTTTCTTTTTTCTATTTCTGCCCGTACGAGTTCAAAAAGCTTAAACGAAATCCATCCACACAATATTCCGACAATACCACCAACGACAATGTCGGCAGGATAATGGACACCCAGGTAAATCCGTGTATAACTTACAAGGGCTGCCCACAGAAATAACCACCCCATCAAGGGTTTACTTTTCTTAAGCAAAAGGTAAAGGAATGCGGCGGTTCCGAAAGTATTAGCGGCATGACTGGAGGCGAATCCATACATCCCGCCTTTATAATTATTCACCAGATGAACCAACCCTTCCAAACTTGGCTCATGAGAAGGTCGCAACCTGGCAAAGAAAGGTTTCATCACACTGGTGGTGATTTGATCTGAAAGCAGAATGGTAAGTGCAACCCCCGCTAAGACAAGCAGGCTCATGATCTTGTACTCCTTTACGATAAAGTACAGAAGGAATAGATAAAAGGGCACCCAGTAAACAGTATCAGTAGCCATGTACATCACCGGATCCAGCCAGGAGGTATGCAGGCCATTGAGCACAAGAAAAACTTCTTTGTCGATTGAAGTCAGCTGGTCGATTATCGTTGAACCTGTCATGAGGTTAGATTTCGTTTACACAGGTAAACCAACGTAACTTCATGGCAACCGTGACTGTAAATATGCGATGGTAGGTGAGGTGAGCCGATGTCAATGGTAGATATATCTGAATTCGAAATCAAAGGTAATGAAATCAAAATTAGGAAGTTATTACGAGAGCTTTATTACGGCTTTAATCTTTCTCGTTGTATGGGACTGGTTATCACAATTAAAATTTTCAGTCCTCCTGCATTTGTTTTTATTGTACATTGTATAAAAAACAATTTTCGATTTAGTTCCTATGGAAAAATTTGATCTGGTCGTAATCGGGGCCGGCCCTTCCGGATATGCCGCAGCCATGCGTTCCCTCGATTTTAGAAAAAAAACATTGCTCATTGAAAAAGATAAAGTGGGTGGGGCAGGGGTTACCAACGGCGCCCTGTCTTCCAAAACCTGGTGGGAACTGTCCCGCGAAACCGCTTCGTTCCGCAAGAATCTGAAGCGATTTAATATTAAAGTCCCGAGCATTAACTACCAGGAAATTCGCGAAGAAGTACAGCATGCCGTGGAAGAGCGTAAGCATATGCTGGAGGAACACATGCGCCTGATGGAGGATTCGCATCATACCGGACTACTTACTTTTAAAAAGGGCAGTGCCCGGTTAATCAGTCAGAACGAAATTGAAATTGACTCGGGTGCGTACGACAAGCAAGTTGTATGGGCTGAGAACATTATTCTTGCTACCGGTAGCCGCCCAAGGCATTTACCTGAACTGCCTATTGACGAAAAGATTGTCATGACCAGTGATGGTATCGAAAATCTGGATGATTTTCCGGATAGCATGGTGATTGTCGGTGCCGGGGTTATCGGTTGTGAATACGCCACGATCTTCTCCGGATTTGGAAAAACAAAGGTACACCTGATTGATAAGGGTTCACGGATTCTTCCTTTTGAGGATGATGATATCGTTCGTGTTATCGAGCGCAATATGGAGAATAACGGTGTGCTCATTCATCGTAATTCCAGATTGATTCACATGGCAATTAAACACGGCAGGGTGGAGTACGAGTTGGAGTATGATGATGGGACGAAAGGTACTTTCAACGTTGCTAGGGCGCTCGTCGCTGTTGGACGTACGCCGAATTATGAGGAGTTGTGGGACGACAAGGTAAATATCAGCATTTCAAAACGAGGTATTGAAGACAGCGACACTCAAACCAATATCTCCAATATCTATGCCGTGGGTGATATCACCGCTGATATTTCACTGGTGAATGTAGGCGAACTGGAAGGTCGTTATGCCGTGGAGAAAATATTTGGCAATCCGCACCGAAAACTCATTTATGAAAATATCAGCACGATTATGTTTCTCAATCCGGAAGTGGCCGGCGTCGGTCTGAATGAAACACATGCCAGAGAAAAAGGAGTTGACTACAAGGTGGTGACACTGGATTACAGTTGCATACCGAGAGCGATAGCCAAGAGGAATACGCAGGGATTTATCAAACTATTGGTCACGAATGATGAGACCATGAAAATACTCGGTGTTAAGATCATCGGGAATCATGCATCCAGCGCGATCCAGGCTGTGGCCTTGTTAATTTCCATGGATGAGGGAATTGAAGAATTAGCAGAGTGTGTACACCCCCATCCTTCCATCACGGAAGGCATACAGGAATGTGTCCGGATGCTGCTGGGAAAATCACTCTTTAAACCAAGTGCTTTAAAGGGAAAGCTTTCTTGCCGAACCAGTACCGGTGGAGTGTATGAGGATATACGGTTTTAGCAGGTGGGATCCCATCAAACATCTAATAATAGACAGCTATTTCCGGTAGGGTTTTTCTTTTTAGGTCGGGCACGTAAGCATCATCAGCGGGATATCCAACAGGTATAAGCAAAAAGGGGCGCTCATTCTCCGGTCTCTTCAGGATCCTGCTGACAAAATTCATTGGGTTGGGTGTATGCGTCAATGCAACAAGCCCCGCATGATGAATGGCTGCCAATAGCATGCCGCAGGCTAGTCCGACAGACTCGTTTGCGAAATAGTTGTTCCGTTTACTGCCGTCCGGCATTATTTCATAAACTCTCTTGAATACTACAATCAGGTAAGGAGCGATCTCCAGAAATGGTTTGTGCCAATCGGTTTGCAAGGGACGGATGTCTTCACGCCAGGCTTCACTCATCCGGCTGGTATAGCTTTCGTGCTCTTCAATTTCTGCTGCCTCCCTGATTTCTTTCTTTAATGTCGCGTCCGTAACGACACAAAATGTCCAGGGTTGTTTATTTGCGCCGGAAGGAGCGGTTGAGGCTGTTCTGATTAGCTCGTCGATAACCTCTTTTTGAACAGGGGAAGAGGAGAAATCGCGTATACTTCTCCTCCTTTCCAATAATTGGAAAAATGCCTGACTTCGATGGAGGATACTTTCCTCAGGATAACGATCGGGTTCGTAAAGTGAGAACGGGTAACCGTTCCTGATAATTGACGTTTTCTTCATATGGAGAATGTTGCTAAGTTGAGCTTTATATCATGCCTGATTTGACGCAGGCGCGACATTCATCTGCAAAAAGCGGTGTCAGTTCGGGTGCCAAACAATAGATTCTGTAAACTGCTTGATTTTTCAAGGTTCAATCAGTTGACGGCTATTTGAAATGTCTTTGTTTTAATACTTCCAGCACATCGCCCAATGCATAACCCTTGGCAGTGAGTAAGACCAGGTAATGGTACATCAGATCGGCTCCTTCGTTTAGAAATAAGTCCTTGTTTTCATCCTTCGCTTCGATTACCAATTCAATCGCCTCTTCGCCCACCTTTTGGGCAATCTTGTTTATGCCCGACTCAAAAAGGCTGGTGGTGTATGAACCCTTTGCAGGATTATCTTTTCTGTCTTTGATGATTTCTTCAAGCGACTGCAGGTCCCACCGCTTATTGATTTCACTAAAGCACGTTTCTGCTCCGGTATGACAAACCGGTCCAATGGGATTTGCCTTGATGAGCAACGTATCCTGATCACAATCCACAAGTATATCGACCAGTTCAAGATAATTCCCTGAAGTTTCCCCCTTTGTCCACAACCTTCCTTTACTGCGGCTGAAAAACGAAACTCTTTTTTCATGGAGTGTTTTTATGTAGGCCTCCTCATTCATAAATCCGAGCATCAGTACACAAGACGTCGTCGCATCCTGAACCACACAGGGAACAAGGCCATTAAGTTTTGAAAAATCGATTGTTAGGCTGTCCATGGGAATGACTTTAGCGAATAGGTATGTGTTTTTCTTTTAAAAATGATTTAAGTGCCGGAATTTTAATTTCACCAAAGTGAAAGATACTGGCGGCCAATGCGGCATCTGCTTTGCCCAGCACGAATGCGTCGATGAAGTGCCCCATCGTACCGGCGCCTCCGGAAGCTATTAAGGGGATATCAAGCATTTCATGAAGTTTAAAAAGCGGATCGATGGCAAATCCGTTCTTGGTGCCATCGTGATCCATGCTGGTAAAGAGAATTTCTCCCGCACCGCGTTCCTGGCCTTCCTTCGCCCAGGCAAACAGTTTTTTATCCGTTGGGTTTTTACCACCGTGGGTGTGCACTGTCCAGGTATTATCAATCTTTCTGGCATCGATCGCTAGCACAATACACTGTGAACCAAAAGCCTTTGAAAGGTCATTGATCAATTGGGGGTTTCGCACCGCCGCCGAATTAATACTTACTTTATCGGCACCGGCTTCCAGTAAAGGTGCTACATCCGCGACGCTGCTTATCCCTCCTCCAACAGTGAAAGGAATGTTGATATGACGCGCAATTTCCTTCACCAGAGAAGCAAACGTCTTTCGTTTTTCATCCGTAGCGGAAATGTCCAGGAACACCAGTTCATCGGCACCCTGTTGTGCATACAATGACCCCAATTCCACCGGATCACCGGCATCCCGTATGTTGAGAAAGTTTATGCCCTTAACGGTCCGACCGTCTTTTATATCCAGACAGGGAATTATTCGCTTCGTTAACATCCTAAATCGTTGTTAACTCCCTGAGGGAGATCTTTCCTTCGTAGATTGCTTTTCCTACAATTACGCCATCAACACCGATGCGTTTAAGTTCCCGAAGGTCATCAACACAACTTACTCCGCCGCTCGCGATCATATTAAGTTGAGGGAAACTCAACAGAATTTTCTCGTATAACTCAATGTTAGGCCCCGTCAGCATCCCGTCGGTGCTTATGTCCGTGCAGGTTACGTGTTCAATTCCTTTTTGAACATAGTCTTTGAGAAACGTCATTATGTTGATTGCTGCACTGTCCTGCCAGCCGTTAATGGAGATCATTTCATTTTTCACATCAGCACTTAATATGATTTTTTCGGCACCAAACTGCTTTATCCAATCCAGTATTTTTATAGGTTCCTTTACTGATATACTGCCAAGGTTCACCTGATAGACACCCAGATTAAGCAACCTTAAAATTTCTTCATGGGTTTTAATACCGCCGCCAAAATCAACGTGAAGTTTTGTGTTCGTTGTGATCCGCTCAACTACATCCCAGCTTACCACC
Organism: Chryseolinea sp.; assembly: GCA_041737945.1. Lineage (GTDB taxonomy): Bacteria > Bacteroidota > Bacteroidia > Cytophagales > Cyclobacteriaceae > Chryseolinea. The sequence continues at coordinate 20,878 of JBGSQQ010000017.1, read as the reverse complement.
TTTCCGGCTTTAGCACCGTCAAGATCAACCAGATGCAAATGGGTTAAGCCGGCATCTTCAAAAGATTTGGCAACATCAAGCGGATTGTCATTGTACACTATCTTTTGTGCATAATCTCCTTGCTTCAGACGGACGCATTTGCCGTCAATGATGTCGATGGCGGGTATTATTCTCATAGTTTCAAAAAGCTTTGTATGATAAGTTCGCCGGTAGCGGCCGACTTCTCAGGGTGGAATTGGACAGCATAGAAGTTATCCCGGTGCATGGCTGCGCTGAACGGATTGAGATATTCAGTAATGGCAGAGGTATACGGATTTACGGGTATATAATAGCTATGCACAAAATACGCAAATTGATTGTCAGTTGCGGGATCCAGCCATCCTTTCGTGAGCGTTAAATTATTCCAGCCCATGTGTGGCACTTTCATATCTCCCTTCGGAACAAACATTTTTACCGACTCATCAAAAATCCCCAGGCATTCCGTATTATTTTCTTCGGAGTATTTGCACATCAGCTGCATACCAAGACATACTCCCAGAAGCGGTTGTTTCAGATCGCGTATCACCTCGTCCAGTTTCCGTTCCCGGAGATAATTCATCGTTGTACTCGCTTCACCCACACCCGGAAAAATGATTTTGTCGGCCTGCCGGATGTCTTCTGGATTGTCGGTAATGTCAAATGCTACCCCCAGCCGTTCCAGGGCAAAGGAAACGGATTGAATATTCCCGGCATTGTATTTTATTATGACTAGCTTCATGTCTTGCTACATTGATAATTTTCGCCTGCTGCACCGGCCCTACGTAAATTCATTCGTATCATAAACTAGAGCATTCCTTTTGTGGTAGGCAGCTGATTACCTTCTTTTTTAACAGCCATTTTTATTGCCTTTGCGAATGCCTTGAAGATAGCTTCAATCTTGTGATGCTCATTGGTTCCCTCAGCTTTTATATTGAGGTTACTTTTTGATGTGTCAGCAAATGACTTGAAAAAGTGATAGAACATTTCCGTAGGCATTTCACCAATCTTTTCACGCTTAAAATCTGCAGACCAGACGAGCCAGGGTCTTCCGCCAAAATCAAGGGCAACCTGAGCAAGACAATCGTCCATGGGCAGGCAGAACCCGTAGCGTTCAATGCCACGTTTGTCCCCAAGCGCTTTGAGAAATGCCTCTCCCAGGGCAAGTGCAGTATCTTCGATCGTGTGATGCTCGTCTATGTGCAGATCACCCTTTACCTGAATCTTCAGATCAATATTTCCATGCCTGGAAAGCTGATCGAGCATATGGTCGAAGAAGCTGATTCCGGTTGTTATACTGGATTTCCCAGTTCCATCGAGGTTGATCTCAATGTTAATATCAGTTTCTTTGGTGGTGCGGACAACGCTGGCCTTCCGAAGTGGACTGGCCAGAAAAGTATAAATCTCTTTCCAGCTAAATGTCGTGAGCGCGCAGAAAGGCTGAAGCTCTTTCTCTTCAATTTTAGAGGTGAGAGAACCATCGTTAATCAGAATTCCTCTGGCACCAAGATTCTTTGCCAGTTCAACGTCGGTTACCCGGTCGCCGATCACGTAAGAATTCGCCAGGTCATACTCACCGTTAAGGTATTCAGTGAGCATCGCTATGCCAGGTTTTCGCGTTGGCTTGTTTTCATGCGGGAAAGACCGATCGATAAAGACGCCGGAGAATTTTACGCCTTCATTTTCAAATGTCTTAATTACGTTGTTCTGCGCAGGCCAGAAAGTTTCTTCGGGAAAGCTGCCGGTCCCTAGCCCGTCCTGATTCGTAACCATAACCAGCTCGAAGTCTGTATCGCTGGCTATTTTACTCAACCATGAAAACACTCCCGGATAGTACGCTAACTTCTCCAGGCTATCAATTTGCTCATCCGGTGGTTCAATGATCAACGTCCCATCCCGGTCTATAAACAATACTCTTTTCATCTTACTATATCTTAATGCCTCATCAAAATTTTTTCCCTATTCCCCTTATTCCCCTATTCCCTATTCCCGATACCTCTATACCCTATACCTTCTCTCTCCTAACTCCTAACTCATAACTCATAACTCCTAACCCCTAACTCCTAACTATTCCCCCCCTCACCCCATTCCCCGCAAAGCCTCCACCAGCCTCTCATTCTCCTCCGGAGTCCCGATCGTAATCCGCAGGCAGTTGAAGCAGAGGGCTACTTTCGAACGGTCCCTGATAATTATACCCATGTCCATCAACTTACGGTACGTCTCCTGTGCTTCTTTAACCCGCACCAGAAGGAAGTTGGCATCCGATGGAAATACTTCTTTTGTTATGGAAAGTTTTCTCAATGCCGTTTCCATCTTGCCACGTTCTTCAATAATTTCCTTGACCCATTGATTCTTTTGCGTTTCGTGCTCCATAGCATCCAGTGCCAGTTCCTGAGTTCGGATGTTGACGTTGTACGGATACTTTATTTTATTTAAGATCCTGATTATTTCCGGAGAAGAAAAACACATCCCCAGGCGAAGACCCGCGAGTCCCCACGCTTTTGAAAAAGTTTGCAGTACCACCAGGTTCGGATGGTGGGTCAATTCCAGAACGAAGCTTTTGCTTTTCGCAAAGTCAATGTAAGCTTCATCGATGACCACCAATCCATAGAAGCGCTTCAGTACCTCCTTGATTTTTTTATGATCGAGCAAATTACCTGTTGGATTATTCGGACTGCAGAGGAAGAGAACTTTTGTGGTGGCATCAAACGAGTCGGGAATAGCATCAAGGTCGAGGTCGTAATCCGGAGTAAGTAACACCTGTTGAACTTTTACGGCATTTACCTCTGCGCATACGGAATACATGCCATACGTTGGTTCTGTAATTAAGATTGAATCCTGGTTAGGCTCGCAGAATGCGCGTATGATCAGATCGATAGCCTCATCGCTGCCATTCCCCAGGAAAATCTGTTCAGGGTTAACTCCCTTTAACGAGGCCAGTTTCTCCTTCACCTTCCATTGAAGCGGATCAGGGTAGCGGTTATAGGGCGAGTGATAGGGGTTTTCATTGGCATCAAGAAAGATCTCCGCTTCACCCTTAAATTCATCACGCGCCGAGGCATACGGCTTCATGTTGAGGATGTTCCTTCTTACGAGCGTATTGATGTCTATAAATGATTTTTTGGTCATGATTAACTTATTTCTTCGGCTCAGTAATAAGACATTGTTTATTTTTTCAGACTGTCCAACCTAACCCTCACGGCCATTTTATGACCAACAAGTTGTTCTGCTTCCGCCATCTGTTCAACCACGGGCCCTAGCGCACGGATTCCTTTTTCCGTGAGTTGCTGATAGGTGATGTATTTCAAAAAGCTTTCAAGTGAGACACCGGCAAATGCTTTAGCGTATCCGTTGGTTGGAAGCGTATGATTGGTGCCGGAAGCATAGTCCCCGATAGCTTCGGGAGAGTAGTTTCCCAGGAATACAGAGCCGGCATTAATGATCTTGGCGGCGACACCTTCTGTATCCTTCATATTAATGATCAGGTGTTCGGGTGCATACTCATTCACAAAATCAATGGCGATGTCCTGATTCTCCAAAACAATCACGCGACTGTGCATCAATGATTTTTCAGCTGTCGATTTTCTGGGCAACCTGGCTAGCTGATTGTTCAGTTCGTTTTGAATGGGGGAAAATAATTCTTCCGTCGGTAAAACAAGGATTACCTGACTGTCCTCGCCATGTTCGGCTTGTGAAAGAAGATCGGCGGCGACGAACGCGGGGTTTGCTGATTCATCCGCCATAATGAGAACCTCCGAAGGGCCTGCCGGCATATCAATTGCCAGACCGTCTTCCATAACCAATTGTTTGGCTTTCGTTACATATTGATTACCCGGACCGAAGATTTTATAAACTTTAGGGATGCTCTCAGTTCCGAATGCCAGGGCTGCAATCGCCTGGGCACCTCCCACTTTAAATACTTTAGTAACCCCCACAAGTCTGGCGGCGAACAGTATGGCCGCGTTGATCTCGCCCGACGAATCAGGCGGAGAGCACAAGACCACTTCTTTACATCCTGCGAGGCGGGCAGGGATGCCCAGCATTAAAACGGTGGAAAAGAGCGGTGCCGAGCCGCCAGGAATGTAGATTCCAACTTTCTCAATGGCTACGCCCTTCCTCCAGCAAGTAACACCGGGTGTAGTCTCTATCATCACCGTCTCTTTCCGTTGAGCGGCATGAAATTTTTCAATATTGGCGGCAGCCGTACGGATAGCGTCCTGGAGCCTTGAGTCCAACGTTTTTTCGGCTGCGGTAAATTCAGACTCCGTTACGGCAAGCTGCTGAACAGAGACTTTGTCGAATTGAAGCGTAAGCTCCTTTAACGCTTTATCGCCTGATTTTTTGACCCGGTTAATAATGTTGCGCACAGAACTCTCCAGAAATTCCAACGCCAGCTGAGGCCTGACGGAGAGCTGAGGCCATGTTTCTTTTGCGGGATTCTTATATAACTTCATCGGTCAGGTAGTTTCTTAATGTCAGGTGTATGTTGAAATCACGGTTTGGCTATACGATCATTTTTTCAATGGGGATAACCAGGATTCCTTCTGCTCCGAAAGAACGGAGAAGGTCAATCTTTTCCCAGAAATCATTTTCGTCGACAACAGAATGCAACGAACTCCAGCCGACCCGCGCCAGGGGAATTATCGTCGGACTTTTCATGCCCGGAATTACACTGGTAATTTTCTCAATCGACTCATTGGGGCAGTTCATGAGGATGTACTTGTTATTTTTCGCTTTTTTAACGGCTTCTATGCGAAACAAAAGTTTGTCCAGGATTTCCTGTTTTTCAATGCTGAGTTCGGGGTTGGCAATGATTACAGCTTCTGATTGCAGCACCACTTCCACTTCTTTGAGTCCATTGCTCAACAGCGTGCTGCCGGTACTGACAATATCGCAGATCGCATCGGCTAATCCAATGCCAGGTGCAATTTCTACTGACCCGCTGATCTCGTGAATTCCTGCCGTTATATTGTTCTTTTTAAGGTAATCCTTCACAATGTTCGGGTAGGAGGTGGCAATATTTTTACCGTCTAGTGATTTGATGCCTGTGTAAGTTTCTGCTCTGGGCACGGCGATCGATAAGCGGCATTTAGCAAAATCCAGCCGCTTGACAATTTGATTTTTCTTCTGCTTCTCAGCTACGATGTTTTCGCCTACAATGCCAACATCGGCTACTTTATCTTCCACATATTGGGGAATGTCATCGTCGCGGAGAAACAATACTTCGACGGGGAAGTTGCGTGCCTGCGTTTTTAGCTGGTCTTTACCATTACTAAAGGATAATCCACTTTCTTTCAGGAGGTCAAGGGAACCTTCCTGCAGGCGGCCGGATTTTTGAATGGCAATTCGAAGTAGGGTGTTCATTTTGTTTCGGTGTTATTCGTTTTAAAATAAAAAAGGCTTGTCACACGGTGACAAGCCTTTTGAAAATCTTTATCGATAAATCAAACAATAGCCCTGCCCCGCATCTGGTGCTCCAAATGATGGTGGGGATGGGTATTGATGTTGACTACTTTTTTCATTTGCGGCTGCTAAGGAATCAAATAGTTGGGTGATCTCAAAATTTTCGCGCTCAATAATTGCAAAATTTGTTCGACCGCAGCCATAACACTTGTTCGCCATGTTGGTTTGAAACCATGAGAGTCTATTTATTTGAGAATCTAGTTACTTTATATATAGCTTCGCCGAAATTTCAAACGTTTTTTTGATGTCAGCAGGTAATTTCTGGAATTGTTAAGAAACACGATGGGTGTTGGATATATGAAAAGACTTATTCTATGGATTGGAGTGCTGATAGCCGGTTGTGGCGATAGTAAGGAGACAAAAATTCAACGCTTTCTCCTTCAGAGTAATGAGTTGATAAGGGATCAAAAGGATGGTCAGGCGGAATATTACCTCAAGGAGGCTCTTAAGCTGGATTCTTGCTTTTCGGATGCATGGAATAACCTGGGCACCGTATATTTCAATCAGCAGAAATTTTCACTTGCTCTGGAACATTACAACAAGGCCATTGATTGCCGTCCGGACTATCTGGATGCCTACTTTAATCGGGCAAATACCAAATATGAATTGAAGGAATATTACAGTGCCCTCGAAGACATCGGGAAAATCCTAAGGAATAAACCGGACACTGCGGTTGCCTATTTTAGCGAGGGGTTGATCTACACAAGGCTAAGGGAATTTGATAAATCTTTGGCTTCGTTCCGTAAGGCCCTTTCGCTCGACAGCAGCAACCCGGAAGTATGGGTGAATATGGGTACGGTTCACTACTATAAGAAACAATTTGATAGTGCAGAGTTTGATTTGCAATCAGCGTTAAAGCTGAATCCTCAGGAAGCCAATGTATATAATGCGCTGGCCATGATTGAAATTGAACGGCTACAATACGCCCAAGCCAGTAGTTTTCTGGAAAAAGCGCTTGCGTTGAGCCCGGATGATCCTTTTTTTCTGAACAATCGGGGCTATCTCAAGTTACTCACGAATGATATTGCAGGAGCAAAAGAAGATATTGATAAGAGTATTGGTTTTGATCCCTATAATGGATGGGCCTATCGGAACAAAGCCGTGTACTATCTTCAGGTTGGCAACACCGCGGACGCGATCCGACTATTAACGCAAGCGGAAGAAATGGATCCCTTTATTGAAAAAATTTATTTTTACCTGGGTGAAGCTTACCGTCAGGCAGGTGAGGGGAAACTCGCCTGCGATTATTACAACAAGTCGTTTGCCAGGAACGAACTGTCGGAAAAAGACGTTAAGGATCGTTGCGCTCCCAAATGAACCTCAATGACTTTTCCGATCTGCTAAAGCAACGACTTTCCCGGTCGTTGCCTGGTAACGCCGCACACGCATCCTTACGGGCTACTCCCGTAGGAAGTTCGTTACCATTATTTAGTCACACGCTTGCACCCCGGCCAGGTGGCGTGTTAATTCTTTTATACGAACAAGAGGGTGTTTTAAAATTTCCATTGATTAAAAGACCGGAGTACCTGGGTGCCCACAGTGGTCAGGTTAGTCTGCCGGGCGGAAAAGCGGAGCAAGGCGAGGATTCCATCCAGGCTGCATTGCGGGAGGCAGAGGAAGAGATTGGTGTCAACAGAATGAATCTTAACGTATTGGGTACCCTAAGTGATTTTTTTGTTGTGCCCAGTAATTTTGTCGTTACACCCGTGGTTGCAATGCTATTGACAGCGCCTGTTTTTGTACCGGATCCATATGAAGTTGCAAAAATACTGCACGGGTCCGTCGATGATTTAATGCAAGAAGGTGCAATAAAGGAAAAAGAAATTCTGGCCGCAGGAAAGTACCGTATGCTGGCTCCTCATTTTGACATCGAAGGTGAAGTCGTGTGGGGAGCCACCGCCATGATGTTAAACGAATTCCGGATGGTTCTGAAAGATATTATCTAATTCCCTACTATTGCGTAATTAAGGTTCAAGTTTGCCGGAGACTTTCGCAGCATACGTTTCCAGTTTACCGATTTCCTGATCGATCATCCATAATCCTACACCTTCTTCACCGATCAGGTCAAAGATCTCTACGGCTCTTCGCGCCAGGGTTTCCTCTTCACGTTGCTCCATTACATACCACTGCAGAAAGTTAAACGTAGCGAAGTCTTTGATCTGAAAACAAGAGTCAACGATACTGTTGATGGATTTGGTGACTTCCAGCTCGTGCAGGAGAACACTTTCGAATACTTCCCTCAGGCTTGTGAAGGTATGCTTGATGCCGGAAATCTCAGGTTGTAGCGCATGACCTCCTGCGGCGTTTACGTAGCGAAATAACTTTAACATATGCAAACGCTCCTCTTCCGAATGTTTGTAGAGAAACTCTGAAGAGACATTATAACCTTGGGTATCGCACCAGGAAGCCATAGAAAGATAGGCTGCGGAAGATGTCCCTTCCATCACGATTTGTTTGTTGAGCAATGCCTCAATTTCTGAAGTAATAGAGCGGGTGGGGGTAATGGTCTGCTTTTTCATGGCCAGTAAGTTCGTACCACCTAAAGATACTTAAATGAGTATAAAATCAGGCTCCTGGCCTCTTTAAAATTGTTTGAATTAATTTTAAAAAAATAGGTTTACGCTTCAGTTCTAGTTTAACTGCTACCAAGGGATCCGTAGAATCATCGCTTTCCGTTATGATTCATGCTTTTTCGCAGACTTTCGTGCATTTGCCAGGATGTCTTGAGGCCCGGGAATTTGGCAATGCGCTGCCGATGTTAAAAGTTTGGGACATCCCATTTTTTCATTTTGTTAAAAAAGAAAGTGGTATCTTCATCTGCTTACCCAGGCACCTTGCAAAGTAAAACCTATTACAGGTCCGTATACATTGCCTTCGACCCTCATCCATCGTACAAGGGCGCTTCGACACACATTCATCAGATGTGTGAAGTGCTCGCAGCTGCTCATCCACCCCTTTTATTACTGACCTTAAAAGGCAATGAACCGGGTTTAACCACCGAACAAATTCATCAGGTTTCCTTTGAGTCGGAAGAGCAGAATGTATTGAAGCGTGCATCGGATTTTAGGCATTGGGTAAAAGAGATACTTGATCACCAATACAACCTGGCGGTTGGGCATTTTCGTGACATATGGGGCGGGATGGCCTTGCTCCAATTTCCGCATATCCGCACCGTTTATGAAGTCAATGGAGTGCCTTCTATTGAATTGCCGTATCGGTTTCCGTTTATTTCGCGCGAAACACTGGATAAGATTGAGCGAATGGAGGAGTACTGTTGGCAACGGGCAGTTGCTGTTGTTACGCCCTCACAAACTACAAGGAAATATTTACAGCGTCGGGGATGCCCGGATGAAAAGGTGATAGTCATACCCAATGGTGCTATCATCCCTGCAGATTTGCCGCAAATGCCGGGTCTGCCTGAAAAATATTTGGTCTATATCGGAGCACTTCAGCCCTGGCAGGGTTTCGATGTTTTACTGAAATCCCTGCGATACACCCAGGACCTCCCAGTTTCACTTGTTGTGTGTTCGTCGTATACCAAACATCAGACCCGGCCGTACAGAAAGTTTGCTGAAAAACTGGAAGTTGCCGACCGTGTACTTTGGTTGTATCAACTGGATAAACATAATCTCAATAGCGTGATACAGCATGCACTATCCTCGGTGGCGCCTCTGACGGAATGCAGCCGTAATATAGAACAGGGATGTGCGCCCTTGAAAATTCTGGAGAGTATGGCGTGTAGCACACCGGTAATCGCGTCGCAGCTTCCCGTTGTAGAGGAGATTATAGAGCACCATGTAGATGGGTTGTTGTTCCGGGCAGGACGTCCGGCCGAGCTCGCCCGGGCTATGCGTATTGCCGTTGATTATCCGGACCGCACGGCTCAGCTCGGTGAACGGGCAAGAAAAAAAATTCAGCAACATTTCACCTGGCAGCACTCACACGGGATATTGAAGGATGTCTACGATAGTATTTCCACCTTTTCTTTTTAACTTGGTTAACAATGAGTGTAAGCAAAGCCAATTCCTTTTATCAGGAACTTACTCCCCAGCAGAAGCATTTTGTTGACAACAAAACCATCAACACCACGCTTAGCCTAAAGCACTGGATATCTTTCTTAAGCAAGGCCAGTGCTTTTGACACGTATGCCGATAAGGCGAGAACAACGCTGGCTATTCGAATTGGCTGGCTCAGTTTCCTGGTTATTGCATCGGTCATTGCTACGCTTGCGATGGAGATCTATTACATCCTGATCGCGACAGGCATACTGGGAATATTCCTTTTCAGCACGATTCAGGCCAGGAGGCATTTTGTAAGCCGCGATATAAATAATTACCTCCGCCAGTTTTTTATGCCCTTCCTGGAAACGATCAGGCAAAAAGCCGGAGATGATACCAAACTATCAGCTTCCCTTGATTTCCGTGATCCGCTTAAAGTCCTGACCCCGACTGAATCCGAAGTGACGGTCGCGGGACGCAAACGGAAAATTCAGCTCTACGAACCCAAGTTGGTGATAGCCGGCATAACCCTGTCTGATAATTCCTACCTCGAGACGGTACTCCTTGATGAGATCACAAAGATCAGCTACCGCAATGCCAACAACAAAAGTAAGTCCAAGACCAAAACGCTGCACAGACTTTTTATCCGGTTGTCGGTCAGCAAAAATGTATATACCCGGAATGGGATGACCATTCCACCACATATTGAGTTCAGCGAAAGCACCGATCAATATATATTCAAACTGAAGCACAAGGAAAAAGAACAGGTATATGGGGTTCTCACGCCCGGAGTATTTTTTGGCGCCTTGAGTTCGTTGTACGAATTCCTGCAACCCGTTCAGGGCACATCAACCGAAGGCAGTTCATTTTTAACACCGGGGACGACTCCTGGGTTAGTACCCCGAATGGCCGAGGCGCTGATTTGGAATGATGTCCTTTTTAACAACTATGACTATGACAGTGTATCCAGGCGTGGAAGTGGAGTAGAGGCAGGGACTGATGACTCACGTAATATTTTTGACAGCTAGATGAACCTGTTATGGCTTACCGAAAATTATCCGCCACAACGCGGAGGCATGGCGCAATCCTGCGACCGGATTGTAGACCAATTGCGCAAGTCAGGCTATACGATTAACGTGCTTCATTTTGCTGGTCACGGTACACCGTTCAAACTCACCCAACAGTTGAATGGCTGGTATGCATCGGTTCCATTTGAAGAAAGCGAATCGCATACCCTAAATCTGGCGTGGGAATTTGTACGGCATAAAACGGTGTCTGCTATCGTGTGTTTCGGCGGGTACCTGCCAGTGCTTGCAGCCCCTGTGTTTTCCAAATGGATGGCAGTTCCCCTGCTTACGATGATTCGTGGAAATGATTTTGACTCCGCTATTTTTACTCCCCGCAGACGTGGTATGATGCGTGATGCTCTGGAGGCTTCCCAGGTTGTTTGTGTTGTGTCGGGCGATAAAACTGTGAAAATCCATAAGCTCTATCCGGCCGTCAATGTTCAGTTTGTGCCTAATGGAATTGACGTTAACCAATGGAATCCTTCACCCAGCGAAATAACCTTCGCGGAAAACTGGAGAATGACGAACGTTAAAAATAGAATTTGTATTGGCCTTTTCGGACAACTGAAAGCAAAGAAGGGAGTTCAGTTTTTGTTTGACTCCCTGCGGCAGTCAACCCTTCTTCATCAGTTTCATTTTTTGCTGATTGGTGAGATTACCGACGAAGTGGTGGCTATGCTGACATCGGAGGAATTTTCGATGACTTCCTTTTCATTTCTTGACCGCTACGAATTGATGAAGTACTACCTATGCTGCGATGCCGTTGCCATTCCTTCATTTTACGATGGTATGCCGAATGTGCTATTGGAAGCAGGTGCACTTGCTGTTCCCGTACTCGCTTCCGATGTGGACGGTATGAAGGATGTTATTAAGGACAAAGAGAACGGAATACTGTTTATACCCGGAGATGCATCGTCGTGCCGGAAAGCATTTTTTGATTTTGTGAATTTGCCAGCGACGGAACGCCGCCAGCTTGGTAAGGTTTTGCAATCAACTATCCATGAAAAATACAATGTCCAACTTGAAACAGACCGCTATGAACTGCTGCTTCAGAAATTGCTGGCTGGCGATCGCACTGCTGTTCGCCTGCACGCCCAGTAACACTTCCAATGTCTCGGACGCGCTTGTCATCCGTGGAACATCGGGCGAAGAGCTGGCTGTTATTCACGTCGGCGACGATGAAATTTCACTTAAAGATCAGGAAGGCCAGCTTACCGGGGTGGCTAAACGATCAGATAAGCGTAAGTATTATGATGGTTCAAATAAAATGGTGTATGCTGTCAAACTGGATGATGACGGTTTCAAACTCCGAAATTCAAATGAACTATTGATCTGGAAGATCAAATTATATCCTGACAAACTTAAAATTGCCAGTAACGAAGAAATGACCGGAGCGTTTGAAGTGAAGTTGCGGGACGATGGCAAATTGAAACTTGAAAGGAATGACGCGGAAATAAAATCGATCCGACTGAGTGCAGATGCCGAATGGAACGACGTGGAGGAGCGATACTCGATACAGGGATTCGGCAATTCGCTTGCTCCCGGAATATTACTGATCAATGATTTGAAGGACCGTGAAAAGTTCATCATCATGGCAGAACTGATGAAATATAAGCGATGAAATTGTTTTATGCGATGGGGGGTGGCTGGGGCCATCTTTACCGCGTACGTACGTTTATCAGTCAGTTTGGTATAACAGATTTTAAAATTCTCTCGAACAATCCGCTGGCAGTTAAATTATTTTCAACGGAAGAGATCCTTCATGTTCCCGGAGAAACCCGAAATGAGGTAGCGGAAAAGGTTCAGTCGCTGATCAGATTGTTCGTAATTGATGAATTCTATATTGACACTTTTCCAATCGGGTTATTTGGTGAGCTGACGCATGTTGAGGATATAAGAATAATTTACCTGGCCAGAAGATTGCGATGGGTCAACTATCGTGTGCTTTTAAATGGTGCCAATGTGAGGTTTGATCACACCTATTGGTTTGAGCCACTTGAAAAGGAGCACGAAGAGTTTATCAGTGAATTTTCAACCCTTACCGACTACGTTGAGTTACATTATCCCCCACCGGATCCTGAGCGTATTCCGTTAACGCAGATACCCACGGGAAAACCAATTTGGCTTATCGTCCATTCGTTTGAAAAGGGGGAGGTCGATTTATTGTTGCACTATGCCAGAGATATTGCGCGGATTGAAAACAAACATCCGGCGTTTATTGTCTTATCGGATCAGCCTGTAACTGATAACGATGTAATGTGTTATACCTGGTTGCCCGCCAGCGACTGGTTCCCCCTGGCTGACCGGATTTTTACGGGAGGAGGATTTAACGTAATGAAACAAGTCGCACCATTCTGGCAGAAAGTCACCGCTATCCCATTCCCGAGAAGGTATGATGACCAGGCATGGCGTATCGCCCGTATGTCAGACCTGTATAGGGTAGGAACTATTCTTTGATAAGTGCCGGCGAGAAGGTGAGTTATTTTTCGCCCGGTTATTTTCCGAAAGCCCATTTCAGGAAATGCGGCATTGCTTCAGCCCAGGTTTCTAAATTGTGTTCACCATCTTTCATTTCCAGGTATTGAATATCATGAAAGGGCCGATACCCTTTTTTGGTTAACTCGACGATCAGATCCAGGGTATCATCAACCGAATCAATAACCCCGTTTTTATTACGGTCGCTGAACTCATCTTTCAGACCGGTTTGAAACCAGAATTTCAAACCTTGCTTAAAACGGCCTCTCCGGATTTGCTGATGCATAATGCGGTCGCGGTAGTCCGAGTAGAAGCGGCTTTTCGTATCGCGCTGACGCCACCAGAATGAGCCGCTGAACGCACCAGCCTTCCCAAAATAGTCGGCATGATGCCAGGCAATATCGATGGCTGAAAGTCCCCCGAGCGAAAATCCTGCAATCGCATGATCCGCCTGTTTTTGAGAGATAGAATATCTGTACTGTAAATAGGGTATCAGTTCCGTTAGAACAAACTTTGTATAGTTCTTTGCGCGTGCACCCCTTTTCTTGTAGTCGGCTTTGCTGGCTACACCATACTCCTGCATCCGGTCCCCGGCATGGATACCGACCACAATAACGTCTTCTATTTCCTTCGAATAGGTTAGTTTTTCAAGCAAATGCTTCAGCTTGATGGCTTCATTGTCCTGCCCGTCATTGAGTATTAGCAGGGGATAGTGCGTATCTCCTTTTTCATACTGAAAGGGAAGGAATATATCAATAATCGTATCCCGGCCAAGGATTTTTGAGTGTATATCGGTTAGCTTTTCGAGATGGTAGTGATGGAGGTGCGGCAAACCAATAAATATTTATAGGGTTCCATTAATTTTTTAGGCTCTTTATTCCGATTTTAAGCTCGGATTGAATGCAAAAATAGGATTTTAATTGAATGGACATGCCTCACGAACACTACCATAAATGGTATTCACCGCGATTAGGCCGCGATATCGAAGTGCTGGCTTTTGGCACACATGGCTATCCGGTCATTCTATTCCCGACGTCACAGGGGCACTATTATGAGAACAAAGATTTTAAATTAATTGAAAGCGCATCCTGGTTTATAGACAATGGTTTTGTTAAGATCTATTGCCCGGATGGAATTGATGAGATGAGCTGGTACAACAGGAGTATCCATCCTGCCGATCGGGTGAAAAACCATATCTGGTATGACCTGATGATCCTGGAGGAATTAGTACCGCTGGCACAACGCGAGACCGGCGTCAGCCGTGTAGCCACTGCGGGATGCAGCTTTGGCGGATACCATGCGCTAAATTTTGGCTTCCGGCATCCTGAAGTGACCAAGTACATCTTTAATATGGGCGCGGCATTTGATATTCGCGATCAACTGGATGGCTACTACGACGATAATGTTTATTTTAACAATCCGCCGGACTTCATTCCACAGGCTGAGAACCCTTACTTTGCAGACCTGTATGTCATCCTCGGCACCGGCACGCATGACATGTGTTGGGATGCCAATACGAAAATGGCGGGCATTCTGGAAAGAAAGGGGATACATCACTGGCTGGATGTACGCAGAAATGCTCCGCATGACTGGCCGATCTGGCGCGAAATGTTTCCGCACTACTTGTCAATGATCAAATAATTGTAATTACTCAGGAACTTTCTAAACGACTACTTGAAATGAAAAAAATCGGAGTACTGCACGGAATGGAACGATCTTTTCCGGAAGCCTTTGTTGAGCGTATCAATAAAATGGGATTAAAAGATATTCAGGCAGAACCTGTCTTTGTCGATATGGTTGAACAGGGTGCACCCTCTGGCTATGCGGTAATCATCGACCGCATCTCACAAGATGTTCCATTCTACAGGGCTTATCTGAAGAATGCGGCCATCTCCGGCACAGCAGTAATTAATAATCCTTTTTGGTGGAGTGCCGATGAAAAATTCTTTAACAACGCCCTTGCGCTGAAGATTGGAGTTCCCGTACCGAAGACTGTGATTCTCCCTTCTCATGAGAGACCCACCGATACAAGTGATGGGTCGTTTTCAAACCTTAAGTTTCCGCTCAGCTGGGAACAAATATTCGAATATATAGGATGGCCCGCTTACATGAAGCCTCATTCGGGAGGCGGATGGAAGAGCGTGTACAAACTTAACAACATGGATGATTTCTTTAAGGCGTATGCAGAAACCGGACAGCTGGTGATGATGCTGCAGGAGGAAATCATTTTTGACGACTACTTCAGGTGTTACTGCCTTGGAGGAAAGTATGTGCGTATCATGCAATATGATCCACGCAACCCCCATCACCTGCGGTATCAGACTAACAGTGGTCCTGCTACTGAAAAACTATTAAAGACGGTACATAACTATGTGCTGGATCTATGCAGGGCGTTGGGATACGATTTTAATACGGTAGAAATGGCCGTGCGCAACGGTGTGCCGTATGCTATCGACTTTTGTAATCCTGCTCCGGATGCAGATATCAATTCCGTTGGGCAGGACAATTTTGAATGGGTGGTTGAGCATGCTTCGAAGATGGCTGTTGAACGGGCACAAACGCACAAGCCTGGAGCCGACAACCTCACGTGGGGAACATTTGTACGGGACGCAGTGGGAGGCACTAAATTTGCCAGGCCAAAAGCAACACCACCCGTAGCAGAAAAACCGGCAAAGAAGGCTCCCGTAAAAGCAACTGCGCCGAAAAAGAAATCCTGACAGAATGAACCCTCAATAGATCCGGCCTCGCATATGGAAAATTTTACGCTGGGAATAGAAGAAGAATATATGGTAGTCAATCCCGAGACCCGGGAATTGGCATCACACGATCAGCGGATCGTCGAGATTGCTTCTCAGACCCTTCAGGATCATGTAAAGGCAGAGATGCACCAGGCGGTTGTGGAAGTGGGGACCAGTATCTGCGCCAATATTGACGAAGCTGCCAGGGAGATCGGTTATTTGCGGAAGACAGTATCCGATATAGCCGGAACGCTGGGGTTGCGAATCGGTGCGGCAGGTACACACCCTTTCTCTCACTGGACCCACCAGCTTATCACACCAAACCCCCGCTACGATGCTATTGTTAATGAGATGCAGGAGGCTGCTCGTTCCAATCTGATCTTTGGTTTGCATGTTCACGTGGGTATCAAGGACAAAGATATGGCCATTCATATCATGAATGTTGTGCGTTATTTCTTACCTCACGTTTTCGCCTTGTCTACCAATTCTCCTTTTTGGGAAGGAAGGAATACCGGGTTCAAATCTTTTCGAACAAAAGTGTTTGACAAATTTCCGCGTACCGGAATCCCGGATCATTTTAACAGCTGGGACGATTTTAAAAATTACGTAAATCTGTTGATCAAAACGAATTGTATCGACAACGCCAAAAAGATATGGTGGGACGTTCGTGTTCATCCCTTTTTCGATACGATCGAATTCAGGATTTGCGACGTGCCGATGCGCACACAGGAAACCGTAGCGATAGCGGCACTTTTTCAGGCTCTTGTAGTCAAGTTATATCGTCTTCGCCTCAGGAACATGAGTTTTATTATGTATACCCGTTCACTGGTAAATGAAAATAAATGGAGAGCATCGCGTTATGGACTGGACGGTAAACTGATCGATTTTGGCAAACAGGAGGAGGTTGAAACACGCGCACTGATCCTGGAACTGCTGGAGTTTGTAGACGATGTACTGGACGATCTTGGTAGCCGTAAGGCTATCAGTTATATTCACACGATTTTAGAACAAGGCACCGGTGCAGACCGGCAATTGGAAATTTTCCAGGAAACGAGAAGCCTGCCAAATGTAGTGGATTATATTTTGCAGGAAACACTGCAGGGTGTCTGATTTCAGGAATGCCTACCTTGTTAATGAGATAAATAGAGAACCGTGTCTGCTGAAAAAGAAATACGTATCGCTGTCCTTGATTTGTATGAAGGGATTGTCAACGAAGGAATGCGTGGCATCCGGCAGTTGATTGAAGAGTTTGAGGCGGATAATCGGCTGATGGTGAAGTATCAGATTTTTGATGTCCGATTGAAGGCAGAAGTGCCCGACCTTGGTTTTGATTTATATATTTCTTCCGGCGGACCAGGAAGTCCGCTGGATAGCGAAGGATCCTTGTGGGAGAAGCGATACTTTTCATTGATGGATGATATCCGGGCATTTAACCTCCGGAATCCCGACCAAAAGAAACACGTATTACTTATTTGCCACAGCTTCCAGATATACTGCCGCCACTATGGTTATGGATTGGTGACAAAGCGAAAGTCAACATCTTTTGGCGTGATGCCGGTACATAAAACTTTCGAGGGCCATCATGATCCACTCTTCAGGTCGCTGAATGATCCGTTATGGGCTGTAGACTCCAGAGACTATCAGATAACACAGCCTGCCATTGATAAAATTGAATCAGGTGGAGGTGCTCTCTTGTGCATTGAAAAATTCCGTCCGCATGTCGATCACGAGCGGGCAGTGATGTCTATCCGGTTCGACGAGGCATTTATGGGCATGCAGTTTCACCCCGAGGCCGATGCCGTGGGTATGCGTATGTACTTGCTGCGGGAAGACAAGAAGGAAATGGTGATTGAAAAACATGGCGAGAAAAAGTATTGGGAAATGCTCGAGCACCTGAATGACCCCGATAAAATCATGTTAACCTACTCCACGGTGGTCCCGCGCTTTTTAATGATTGCCCTCAGGCATCGTTTACGGTCTGTTCCGCTATGATTTCTTCCGCACGAAAACTTTTTAATGAGCAGTTTACGGTAGAGAAGTACCAGGAATTTCTGCTGGACCTTGACCGGGAATTTGATCTGAAGATCCCTTTTCGCGTGGCGGAAACTCCGGTGTTCGTCGGTAAGGAGTTTAAGAATAAAATAGTTACGGCTGCTGAGGAGATCATCGATTTTATTGTGCGTCCGGATTTCAGGGAGTTGATGGACGGGGCTGTTCCGGACCATTTACGGGTGCCAAACGATAACGAAAATACACTGTTTATCGCCCTGGATTTTGCGGTCTGTACCGAAGGAAGTGAAGACCTTGTTCCGAGGCTGATTGAAATACAGGGGTTCCCCTCGCTCTTCGGGTACCAGGATCTGCTCGGCAATAAGTTCCGTCAACATTATACTATCCCCCAAAACCTGGAGTTTCATTTTGGATCAAACTCATCCGAATACTGGGCCCGGCTCCGTAGCGCAATTGTTCGTGATCACGATCCGGAGAATGTAATTATTTTGGAGATAGATCCTTTCAAACAAAACACGGCAATCGATTTTGCTGTGACGCGCCAGCACCTCGGTATTGAACCAGTGCATATCGGAGATCTGTTGATACGGGAGAAAAAGTTGTTTTATAAAAAAGGGGGAAGAGAGATACCTGTAAAACGGATCTACAACCGGGTTATTTTTGATGAGTTGCTCGGACGCACGGATTTAAAAACCGATTTCCATCTTACCGAAGATGTTGACGTGGAATGGGCAGGGCATCCTAATTGGTTTTTCCGCATCAGCAAGTATACCATGCCCTTTCTCAAATGCAGTGCGGTGCCTGATAGCAGGTTTCTCAATGATGTTGTTTCTATTCCGGATGATTTGGAAAATTACGTGCTCAAGCCTTTGTTTTCATTTTCCGGAAGCGGAGTGATTTTTCATGTGAGGAAGGAGGACATTGAGTCGATTCCATTAGCGGAGCGAAGCAAGTATTTGTTACAGCGGAAAGTACACTATGAGCCGGTTATACAGTCACCCGACGGATTGGTAAAAACAGAAATACGATTGTTGTATTTATGGGAGCCCGGATTACCCCGGCCGCAACTCATCACAAACCTCGCCCGCCTGAGTCGTGGAGATATTATTGGTGTTAAGTATAATAAAGACAAGACGTGGGTGGGGGGATCGGTTTGTTTCTTTGAGAAATAACGAAGGTTCCTGAGTTGTTAGTTTACCTCCTTACCATTCCCACTTCGTAAGTTCGACGTTATTCGTTGAATCGCAGGAAGTCCACTCGCAAAATACTACCATTGACTCTTATTATATTACAGCTAAAGGCACTTCTGAAAGCCAATTTGAACTTTTGTTGTTAAAGGTGCAGTACCAAATCTAAATCCTATGATTATGAAAAACTTTAACAACATTCTGAAAATCAAGCTCATTCCGCTATTCTTCATTTTTACGGTTTTTATAGCCTGCAATGATGATTCTGTGGATGTTCAGGCACCCACTTCCAATCAGAATTATCTGATTGAGCAACAATCCGAAGACGGGCAAGCAAAGATCATTGATTCTTTCGACGCCGAGGCAACTTCTTTTATTACGAATAATCTTTCTAATGAGAGTGGTAGACTTGGATTTTCGGGCAAAACAATCCTGGAGATTGCCGCTTCAAATCAAGTTTTCAGTTCCCTTGCGGCAGCGGTAATTAAAACTGGACTTACAGATGCGCTTGCTAATCCTAAAGCCTCCCTCACCGTGTTTGCACCTGGGAACAGTGCGTTCGCCAAGTTGCCTGCACCATTTAACAATGCTGCAAATATCAACGCAATTAGTGACCCTGGGCAAATTGACTTTTTAAGAAAGGTTTTATTGTATCATGTATTAGGGGCAGAGGTATTCTATAAGAATGTCGCCAATGGCAGGAGTAGTGTCCAAACGTTGAAACCACAAGGAGTGTCCAATGACAACACAATCTACCTTTCGAAGAGATTTTTTCTACGTGTCAATGGTCAGACCAGCGTAATTGTTCCAGACATCGATGCCAAAAACGGCGTTATTCATGTGGTTAACAATGTGTTGTTATTTCCAACACAAAACATTGCTGAAATCGCACTTGGTAATCCCGCATTTTCTTCCCTCGTTGCTGCCCTTGTTAAAACTGGTCTCGTTGGCGTGTTCACAGGATCAGGTGACTTTACAGTTTTTGCCCCGACAAACGAAGCGTTTGGTAAACTCCCTGCACCGTTTAACAGCGCATCAAATATTGCAGCCATAACAAACCAGGCAGAGATCGACGCGCTTGCCAATATACTTAAGTATCATGTTTCAGGCAGTCGTTATTTTGGTTGGGACCTTGGCTTCTGGCTTAAAATTGAGACACTGGCAAGTGCACCAAATAACAAACTAAGTACATTCGTAGGATATCCGGTTGGATATGTCAAGGGAAACAACAATAAAAAATTTGCTGTGATCAATCCGGGTGATATACTCGCTACTAATGGTGTAGTGCATGTCATAGGAGAAGTTCTCTTACCATAATTTCCTGATTCAGTGTTGATAAACAGCCTCGCGAAAGCGAGGCTTTTGCTTTTTCGTCTTTGCGTTGTAGGGTATGGTGGCACTTGAATAAGGATAGAGGAAAAGTGAGGAAAGCAAGGTTAATTGCGTACTAATAACCAACAGTGGCGTCTTAAAACGGTTTTTTTAAAATTAGATAAACCGGTTAAATACATCAGGATCTATTGAGAATTTCTTTCTTTGCAAGACAGAAGTTCAAATCGTCACGGCAGTTCATTGATTTTACCTATGAAGATAATCTAAGTGATGTGATTAAACAGCACGGTGCCAACGAATAACGATTAGTCCTGCTTTGTCAAGTTTTCTACAGAGGCATGATAAGAAGATTTTGTCAAAAGTGAACGAGAGGGGGCACGCAATGGCGCCATGACGCAAAGTATGGCGCTGGGAGTCTCAATACGAAACTTGACATTGATGATTTGAATAGACGAACACGCAATCTGTCCAATATTCAATAAATTAATGCCCATGGAGTTTCCGAAAATTAGAGGTTGCTAAATGTGTCTTCTTTGCGCCATGGCGCCTTTGCGTGAAGATAAAATTATACTTGGTTGATCAGATAACTCGAT
>JBGSQQ010000009.1:0-153437 GCA_041737945.1 Chryseolinea sp. | reverse complement strand
GCCGGGCAAACATGCCGCTGGAATAGGTCTTAACCGGTTGATAGATATATTGTCCAATTTGAGCAAAATTCACAATATCATCCAAGCGCAGATCCATTTCTTCTTTGCTATAGCCCATAATCAAGCCATTGGCGTAGATATTTTCGATGCCCGTATATTCAGGATTAAATCCCATTCCCAGCTCTAAAAGTGCTGAAACTTTCCCATCAACATTAACCTGGCCTTCAGTTTGGGTCAGAACCCCGGAAATAATTTTTAACAGGGTTGATTTGCCTGATCCATTTTTACCGACAATTCCAATTGAATCACCCTTGTGAATTTCCAAATTAATATTATTCAGGGCATAAAATTTATGATGGTATTCCTTTTTTCTGAAAAAACTCATGGATTCTTTCAACCGATCCATGGGTCGCTTATATAATCGGTAAATTTTTGTTACATCTTCTATTTTTACTGCGATATCTGACATTTTTTCCTCCAATGAACTTTAATCAGCATTCTTCTATAAAACATCAGCAAAATGTGGTCTTAATCTGCTGTAAATGGCGATCCCGATGAGGAGCAGCACAAATGTAAAACCCCAAAAATAGGCAGTCATCACCGGATGTTGCCAGAACCAGCCCTGTCCGAAAAAGGCTTCTCGGTATCCCTGAACAATATAATAGAGGGGATTTAGTTTTAAGACCCACAATAAATTTGGCGGAAAGATCTGGACATCCCAAAGTATCGGGGTTCCCCAAAAAAGAACTTGCATGGCGACATTAATAAACTGCAATATATCTGTAAAAAATGGCTGCAATGAAGCCGTAACCCACGTCAATCCAATTAAAAAAACAATTAGGCAGAATAGATAATAGATAATCTGCAAAAAGTATGGGGTCAAAGGATACCCATATAAAAGGATCATCACTACCGCGAAGGCAATGAAGAAAATATGGGTATATAACGACGATATTATCTTCACAAATGGCAGAATTTTAATATTAAAGGTTACCTTTTTCACCAGGTAATTATATTCGCGAAAACAATTTGTCCCATTAACAAGCGATTCTGAAAAGAAAAACCAGACAATGATTCCTGTTATCAGAAACAAAATAAAGGGCATATTACCAGCTGGAGCTGACTTCAAACCAACATCAAAAACAAACCAGTACACTGCTATGGTAATGGTCGGCTGAATAAATGCCCACATAATTCCTAAAATTGATCCGGCATAGCGCGATTTAAAGTCATTCCTCGAAAATTTATCAATAAGCTTTCGATTACCATATAAATCTTTTATATATTCTAATAATTCTTTAAATAAATACAAATTTAACACCTCATTCTTAATCTGAAATAAAAAAGCACATTATTGTACTCTTAGAATATCGACAAAGTAATTAGACAAACCTCTTTCCGGATTTTTATTGCATCAAGTTGTGGGCATCATGGCGAACCGGCCTAGCCTGTCCGATCATGCAGCACACAACGATCAATTAAATGTCCGGAAAGAGGTCTGTCAATACTCTGTAAGCACAATAAATGCACTTTTTCATTTCTTATCTATGCTACTTTTTTGAATACATATTATCATAGTACTGCTGATAATCACCGGATTTGACCTGATCCAACCAATCCTGATTATTCAGGTACCACTCGATGGTTTCAACAATACCCTCTTCAAAGGTGTATGAAGGTTCCCAACCAAGTTCTGTTTTGAGTTTTGTGGCGTCAATTGCGTAGCGCAGGTCATGCCCGGCGCGGTCAGTCACGTACACAATCAAACCTTCGGAAGTACCAGCTTCCCGACCTAGTTTTTGGTCCATAATGCGGCAAAGCAGTAAGACTAAATCCAGATTTTTCCATTCATTATGGCCGCCGATGTTATAAGTTTCGCCCAAAGTTCCTTTATGAAAAATCACGTCAATTGCCCGTGCATGATCTTCCACAAAAAGCCAGTCACGAATATTTTCACCGGCCCCGTAAACTGGTAGTGGTTTGTTGTTAATGATGTTGTTGATCATCAACGGGATCAGTTTTTCAGGAAAGTGAAAAGGACCGTAATTATTAGAGCAACGACTGATTAGCGTTGGCAAACCAAAACTATTGTTAAAGGCGGACACAAAGTGATCACTTCCGGCCTTTGATGCTGAATACGGTGAACGGGGATCTATCGGGGTCTGTTCTGTAAAATAACCGCCGTGTTCTGCAGAACCATATACTTCATCTGTAGAAATGTGATAAAAAGTCTTGTTCTCATAATTGTCGTGCCACGCCGTCTGCGCAGCCCTGAGAAGTGTCAACGTTCCGATGATATTCGTGCTGGCAAATTCGGTGGGGTTATGGAGGGAACGATCCACATGGGACTCAGCTGCGAGATGAATTACACCGTCGATGGTATATTTTGTGAACAACGAGGCTAAAAACTCCAGATCAAGGATATCCCCTTTTTCAAAATGAT
Source organism: Chryseolinea sp. (assembly GCA_041737945.1). Taxonomy (GTDB): domain Bacteria; phylum Bacteroidota; class Bacteroidia; order Cytophagales; family Cyclobacteriaceae; genus Chryseolinea. Next base: position 150,994 of record JBGSQQ010000009.1, on the reverse strand, counting down.
AGTTTGATTTTTTTTCGACGTCTTTGAGATTCTCAAGGTTACCGGCATACGTGAGCTTGTCCAGGTTTACGATAGTATACGCCGGGTATTTATTCACGAAAAGACGTATAACATGCGACCCGATAAAACCGGCACCACCTGTAACCAAAATCTTCTTCATTGACTTGCCTTCATATTATCGAATGTATTGATCAAAATTTTTATGGTCGCGCTGAAAGAGTACTTCCTGTGGTAATGATTTGAAATACTCATAGGTTATTCTCAGTCCTTCTGACCTTGAAACCTTTGGCTCCCAGCCCAAAATCTGCCTGGCCTTTGTTATGTCGGGCTGCCGCTGCTTCGGATCGTCCTGGGGTAATGGCTTATAGATCACCTTTTGTTTTGTGCCGGTGAGTTTGACGATCTCTTCAGCAAAATCGCCAATCGTTATTTCATTTGGGTTGCCAATGTTCATGGGCAGATGATAATCAGACATCAGTAAACGGAAAATTCCGTCTACCTCATCATCCACGAAGCAAAACGAACGGGTTTGAGATCCGTCTCCAAACACGGTAAGATCTTCACCCCGAAGAGCCTGACCAATAAACGCAGGCAGCACTCGACCGTCGTTCAGTCGCATGCGCGGGCCATAGGTATTGAATATACGAATGATACGTGTTTCCAGTTGATGATACGTGTGGTAAGCCATTGTAATGGCTTCCTGAAAACGCTTGGCCTCATCATAAACTCCCCGTGGTCCAATTGGATTTACGTTCCCGTAATATTCCTCAACCTGTGGGTGAACAAGCGGATCGCCGTACACTTCCGAAGTGGATGCTACCAGGATTCTTGCCTTTTTAGCGCGGGCAAGTCCAAGCAGGTTGTGAGTTCCCAGTGAACTTACCTTTAAGGTTTGTATGGGGATCTTCAGATAATCAATAGGACTTGCCGGAGAAGCGAAGTGAAGTATGTAATGCAACTCACCCGGGATGTGAACATACGTTGAAACATCCTGATGATAGAATTCGAAATCAGGAAGTTTAAAAAGATGCTCAATATTTCGGAGGTCCCCCGTGATCAGGTTATCCATAGCTATCACATGGAATCCTTCCTTAATAAACCTGTCACATAGATGAGAACCCAGGAACCCGGCTCCTCCGGTAATCAATACACGTTGCTTAGCCATTTATAACCTCCCTTCCAATACTAAAGTATTTGTAGCCTAACTCCTTCATAAGTGATAAGTCATACAAATTTCTGCCGTCAAAAATAACTTTCTCTTTGAGGATGCTTGACAGCTTGTCAAAATCAGGAGCGCGGAATTCAGGCCACTCGGTAGCAATAAATATGGCATCTGCATTCTCAGCTGCTTCATACGGCGACTCAAAATATTGAATCCTATTTCCCATCTGCCTCTCAACATTTTTCATTCCTTCGGGGTCATGTGCCTTTATGATTACACCTTCACTAAGCAATTCATCAATATTATACAACGACGGTGCTTCTCTGATATCATCGGTGTGCGGCTTGAATGCCAACCCCCACATTGCGATCGTTTTGCCCTTCAGGTTTCCTTTGAAATGCTCTTTAATTCTTGGAATTAGTCTCGTTTTCTGCTCTGCATTTACATCCATCACCGCCCTCAATATCTTAAAGTCATACTTCACTTCCTCAGACGATTTAGCCAGGGCCTGAACGTCCTTCGGGAAGCAACTTCCTCCATAGCCTATACCCGGAAAAAGAAAACGTTTTCCAATTCTGCTGTCAGTGCCTACTCCCTTGCGTACCGAGTCGACATCTGCACCAACCAGCTCACACAAGTTGGCGATCTCATTCATGAATGAGATTTTGGTGGCCAGGAAAGAGTTCGCTGCATATTTCGTTAGCTCTGCAGAACGTTCGTCCATAAAAATAATCGGATTCCCCTGTCGCACGAAAGGTGCATATAGTGCTTCCATTACCTTATGCGCTCTTGGAGACGTTGTCCCTAATACGACCCGGTCAGGCTTCATAAAATCTTCTACCGCTACTCCTTCTCGTAGAAACTCTGGGTTAGACACAACATCAAAATCTACGGTCGCCTTCTTGGCAATCCGGGCTCTGACCTTTTCTGCCGTGCCTACTGGCACGGTGCTTTTGTCTACTACGACAACATAGTCATTTAACAATGGCCCAAGATCTTCTGAAACATTTAGTATGTATTTGAGATCGGCGGAACCGTCCTCTCCCGGAGGTGTAGGCAGAGCAAGAAATATAATTTTGGCATCTGCAATACCCTCTTTAAGGTCTGTCGTAAAAGACAATCTGCCTTGTTTAATATTCCGTTCGAATAAAACTTCAAGGCCAGGCTCGAATATGGTAATTATCCCATTCTGGAGTTTGTTAACCTTATCTTTGTCAATGTCAATACAGGTAACTGTGTTGCCGGTTTCAGCAAAGCAGGTTCCGGTGACAAGACCAACATAACCTGTCCCAACTACAGCAATTTTCATGAATTTGAATTTATAGTGCGCGAAATTAAGACAATTAACCAGATTTGAACAGATCGTTGTCCCCAAATACCCCGGTTTTCTTTTTAGAACCGGTCGCTAACGTTTGTTTGTTCGTGAGTGCTATTCCTGTAAGTTTGTCATTCCTCAATTATCGCCAGCGTGATGCAGAAACATTCAAGTAATCCAGTAGATATCACTTTTGAAGAAACCGAAAATCAAAAGCTTGTTCGCGACATGATACGAACCTTCGGGGAGGCTGAGATTAGGCCAAAGATGATGGAGTGGGATGAAAGTCAGCAATTTCCAATTGAGCTGTTTCATAAAATGGGCGCTTTGGGTTTAATGGGCGTATTGGTCCCACATGAATACCAAGGGGCAGGCTTTGGCTACATGGATTACATAACGGCTATTTCAGAAATTTCCCGGATTGATGGCTCCATTGGTTTGTCCATGGCCGCGCACAATTCGTTGTGCACCAACCACATCTTACAGTTTGGGAATACGGAGCAAAAAAGCAAATACCTACCCAGGCTAGCAACTGGCAACTGGATTGGAGCATGGGGTTTGACCGAACCAAATACCGGGTCAGATTCTGTCAACATGCGTACCACCGCGGTTCGCGAAGGTGACCATTATGTTCTCAATGGAACAAAGAATTTTATTACTCATGGCAAATCCGGAAATGTTTCCGTGGTCATTGCCCGTACTGGAAATGCAGGTGACTCACATGGAATGACATCGTTCATTATTGAAAAAGGAACGTCTGGGTATTCATCCGGCAAAAAAGAAAATAAGCTTGGTATGCGGGCATCTGAAACAGCGGAACTGATTTTTAATGATTGTAAGATTCCCGTCACGCAGATGCTTGGAAAGGAAGGCGATGGCTTCAAACAGGCCATGAAAGTTCTTGATGGTGGACGCATTTCAATTGCTGCATTAAGTCTGGGAATCGCAATGGGAGCCTATGAAGCAGCATTGGCGTATTCAAAGGAGAGACATCAGTTTAACCAGCCAATCTCTAAATTCCAAGGCATTGCATTCAAATTGGCTGAAATGGCCACCAAAATAGAAGCTGCGAAATTGCTGACATATAGAGCGGGTGAATTGAAAGACAAAGGACAGGATGTAACCAGAGAGTCTGCCATGGCGAAGCTATTTGCCTCCGAGACAGCCGTGGAAGTAGCAACGGAGGGGGTCCAGATTTTTGGTGGATATGGATATACAAAGGACTTTCCCGCCGAGAAGTATTACCGCGACGCCAAGCTTTGTACCATTGGGGAAGGCACCTCAGAGATCCAGAAACTCGTTATTTCGAGATCTATTTTAAGGTAACCTTGCAAAAACAGTATACTTTCCACTATATTTGCAGCCCTAAATAACAATTATGCTAATCGTTAACGTAAAAGAAAACGAATCCATCGACAAGGCCCTGAAGCGCTTCAAAAAGAAGTTCGAGAAAACAGGAGTATTGAAAGAACTTCGTGCCCGGACTTCCTTTACCAAGCCATCTGTTAGCCGCAGAGCGGAAATCATCCGTGCTGCCTATAGAGAGCAGATAAGGCTTCAAGAGACAAAATCCTAGACTTTTATTGAAAAGCAAAATCCTTGTTGATAACTGGTAGAGTTGTCAACAATCAGCGCGCATTTTATCCACATATCCCCTTAAGATCTTTTCTTAAGGGGATTATTTTTTTATATTGCTTCTAACTGATGGGTATGGTGAAGCTTGCATGACTGATTCCTTCCTCAAATATCTTCAATTCGAAAAACGACTTAGCCCCAATACATTCCGGGCCTATAGTATCGATCTTGAACAATTCTCAGAATTTGTTAATACCAATTTTCCGGGCCTTCCCTTGGCGGAGGCAACTTATGGCACCATCCGCTCATGGATCATTCAGCTGGTCGACCAGGGAATTGAACCCTCATCAGTAAATAGAAAGATCGCCTGCCTGCGGAGTTTTTATAAATTTCTGATGGTACAGGAAACGATCGAAAAAGATCCGATGGCTAAAATCAGCATCTTAAAAACGAAGCGGAAATTGCCCTCGTTTGTAAAAGAAGCTGATATGAACAATCTGCTGGACAATGTTCCGTTCCCCAAAAACCTTGAGGGGTTACGCGATAAATTAATCCTGGAAATGTTTTACGCAACTGGTATCCGTCTTACCGAATTAATTACACTGAAGGAAAATCAACTTGACTTGCGAAACCGGACTATCAAAGTACTTGGGAAAAGAAACAAGGAAAGGGTGATCCCTTTTAGCAAAAGCATCGTTCAAAGTATTGAAGGCTACCGGGCGATGAGAAATAAGGAAGTGACGGCGAAGGAACATGGTTTTCTCTTTGTAACCAGCCGTGGTGAGCCTTGTTATCCGATGATGGTGTACCGGACCGTGAAGAAATACCTTAACTTATATACCTCTTCCGAAAAACTAAACCCGCATGTGCTCCGCCACACATACGCAACACATTTGCTCAACAAGGGGGCAGAAATTAACGCCGTAAAGGATCTGCTGGGTCACAGCAGTCTCGCGGCAACACAGGTATATACGCACAACTCAATGGCTAAGCTTAAAAACGTTTTTGACCAGGCACATCCGAAAGCCTGAGACTTGAATACTCGGAGATTTTGTTAACAAACCCCATACAGCATGAAGTAGTAGATTAAGAGTTTGACCTAGGCCTGAAATTACCCGACGACAGGATGTTTTTTGTTTCACTTAAATTTTTACGACTATGAAGTTACAAGTTCATTCCATCCATTTCGATGCAGACATTAAGCTTATCGATTTTATTCAGAAGAAATTGAACAAACTCGAGACTTTCTATGATCGATTGGTAGATGGAGAAGTGTTTCTACGGCTCAATAATGAGGGAATTGAAAACAAGACTGTTGAAATCAAACTTCGGGTGCCGGGCAATCAGCTCTTTGCTGTGGAAAAGGCTCGTTCTTTTGAGGCCGCCACGGATCTTGCTACAGATGCACTCCGGACGCAGTTGAAAAAGTATAAAACCCGTCCGTTCTAGTCGAAATTGTTAAATTCAGAGGGGGCGCTTTGCGCCCCTTTTTTATTTGTTCCGTCAAGCCTGAGCGATAACGATGATCAGCATCATCCACCACCAAAACTCTCGTCACCGTCAGGTTACCTGCTCACAAGATTCCGTATAACGCTTGGCTCATGAAGGTCTTAAATGGTCTCGGAGTTCTGTTTTGTTGCTTCCGGGTTAAATAAGTAAAAACTTTCGGCCAATCGATAAATTTATGCCTATTTTCGAGGAAAATATGTGCGATCCGAAAGGGTTAGATGGTGGGTCAAGCCGTATGGCCCCCCGGATTGGTCTGCAGAAGGCAGCCGAAACGGGTGACGGAGCGGGCAGTGGGCTGGCAAGACGCCTTATTTTAAAATCTGTAAACAAACGTTTCATTTAACGGGTTTTGCTTAATTTTCAAACGTAAAAACGAGTTTAAATATTTAATAACCTTCTTATTTCAAAACTTCCTCTTAGTGAAAAAAGACAATAACAAAACACAGACAAATTATGGTTTAATTTGCCTGGCACTCCTTATCCTGATCACGTCCTGTAGTCCAAAGAGAAACCTGGTATACTTCAGCGATCTTCCGTCGACAACCGATTTTAGTACACCCGTCAAAAATTATTCACCGCCTAAAATTCAGGCGGACGATATCCTCAGCATCACGGTCAGCAGTCTCAGTGCGGAATCTAATGTGTTGTTCAACAATGTGCTCCTGCCCGCCTCCAATAGCAGCAATGTTATTGCAGAGAAAATAGATGATGGTTACCTGGTCGACAAAGGCGGTGCTATTAACTTCCCGGTGATCGGAAAAATTCCGCTGGCTGGTTTAACAAAAGAGCAGGCTACGGAAAAGATGACCGATCTGATCAAGGCGCATGTAAAAAATCCTATTGTTAATATCCGGTATCTGAACTTTAAGGTCACTGTTATCGGAGAGGTAACCAAGCCCGCTACCTTCGTCGTAGATACGGATAAGGTAAACGTGTTGGAAGCATTGGGGCTGGCGGGCGACATGACTGCATTCGGGAAGAGAGAAAACGTCTTAATTATCCGGGAAAAGGATGGTGTGAGAACCACAGCGAGAATTAATTTAAATAATAAAGACGTACTCTCCTCGCCCTTTTTTTACCTGCAACAAAACGACATCGTTTATGTTGAACCTGAAAATAAGACCAAGTTGGCGCAGAACAACAACGTCTACATCGGGCTTTGGGCGGCAGTCATTTCTTCATTTGCTTTTATAGCAATTACGGTTATTGATAATGTGTGGGATAATAATAACAAATAAACCAGTCCTTCGGTCACAAAATAGTGTCTGTAAGGGAATCGCTGATTAAACAAGACATACCTTTTCACGGGTATACACCCTGGAGAACGAAGTGCGTATCTCAGGCACGTAATGAATAGATATTAAAATATAATACTTTACTATGACTCAAGCGGATCAAACAGAATATGTTGATTTGAAACAAATCCTGACAAAATACGGGCGTTACTGGTATTTGTTCCTGATCAGCCTCGCGATATGCGGATTGCTTGCTTTTATATACTTATACTTTACGCCGTATAACTACCGTGTGCAAAGTACCATGTTGCTGAAAGAAGACGACTCAGATGGTAATCCAGGATCCAGTAATGCAGCGCTGGGGGAAATCAATCTGCTAAGTATGAAGCATAAGATCGACAACGAGATTGAGGTGCTTAAATCCGTAAGCCTGATGCAGCGGGTTTTTAGTGAGCTTTCACTCCATGCCACCTATCATGTTAAAAGGCAGCTGAAGACCATCGAGATCTTTGGATCTGAGGTGCCGATAAGGTTAAGCTTTAACAAATTACATCCCACTGCTTTTAAAAGAACAATTACTATCAGGAGAAAGACGAGTTCTACTTACGAGCTTAAAGACGACGACGATCAGGTCAGTTCGCACAAGTACGGCGAAGAAGTAAGCAAACCGTATGGTATCTTCACCGTGATTGCAGCTCAGGATACGAGGTCCCAGGAACCCATAATAATTAAGTTCCATGATATCCGAAAACTTGCTAGTGAATACAATGCAAGAATGGTGGTGGAGGCTGTCAATAAAAAGGCAAGTGTTATCCGGATTACGGTTATCGAATCAGTTCCTCAAAAAGGAAGAGCCATAATCGACAAACTACTGGATGTGTATCAGAAAGAAGCGCTGGCCGACAGAAATTTGATTGCCAACACGACGATACAGTTCATTGATGAGCGTTTGAAATTTCTTACCTCCGAATTGACGGATGTGGAGCGCGATGTAGAACAATACAAACGCGCAAATGAACTTACCAATGTTACTACCAATGCTGATCAGTATGTGGCACAGGCCTCTGAATATAACAAGCAGCTTGCGGATATCGGCATCCAGATTGAAGTGTTGGAGTCCATTGAATCGTATATTAACAAACAACCCGGGCAATTCGAATTGGTACCCAGCACATTGACCATTGTGGATCCGACCCTGGTTCAATTGATAGCCAAGTTTAATGAACTGCAACTGGAAAAGGAGCGTATGTTGCGCACTACGCTCCCCAACAACCCACTGGTGCAGGACATCAATGAGCAATTGGGAAGTCTTCAGCTAAACATCCTGGAGAACCTGCATAATATCAAAAACGGCCTTCAGATAACTCAAAAGAGTCTGCAGTCTACATCCGGTAGATTCCGATCACAGATCCAGAAGGTACCTTCCATCGAACGTGATCTTTTGGAGATCAGCCGTCAGCAAGGTACCAAAGGCAATTTATACCTCTATCTGCTTCAAAAGAGGGAAGAGTCAGCACTTGCACAGGAAATTACGGTTTCCAAATCCCGCATGCTGGATCCCGCCACCGTAGAAGATATACCGGTTAGCCCGAAGAAGACCCTGGTTTACCTGCTTGCTGTCATTTTTGGCCTCGGTCTGCCTTTCTCAGGAATTTACATTAAGGATAGCCTGAACGATAAAATTCAAAGTAAGCGTGACGTACACCGCGGCACGAGTACGCCGATTCTTGGACAAATCTCGCACAACAGCACGGGAAAAAACCTTATCGTAACGGAAGAAAGCGGAACGTCCATTGCTGAATTATTTCGGTTGGTTCGTTCTAACCTGCAATTTGCAACGGCTGGGAAAGAGAATAAAGTGGTGCTGATAACCTCCTCCACCAGTGGAGAAGGAAAAACCTTTTTCTCCATTAACCTTGCCGCCAGCTTAACACTGATTGGCAAAAAGGTCGCTTTGCTAGAGATGGATCTGCGGATGCCCAGTTTGTTCCGGCAGCTTGGTATCCGCCCCGGAATAGGAATTTCAGATTACCTGGTCGCTACCGATAAGGTTTCCATCGAAGACATTTTGAAGCCTCACGAGACGGTGCCCGGCCTGTTTATTGCAAGCTCTGGTTCCCTTCCTCCAAATCCGGCAGAATTAATGTCTTCGGGTAACCTGGCACAGCTTATCAACAAGCTGAAAGCAAGTTTCGACTACATTATTATTGATACTGCCCCCGTTGGCAAGGTGGCCGATGCATACAGCCTCAGCGCGCATGTTGATTCAACCATATACATCGTACGATACAACTATACGTCGAAGCATCAGCTCGAGCTTATTCAGGATATCTATATGAACAAGAAGTTCGCGCATCCAATGATTGTCCTCAACGATGCGAAGGAGGAGACCCAGCATGCTTACGGGTACGGGTATAATTATGGTTACAAGAAACAGGATCGGAAGGAAGTGAGCGTTTCCTGATTAGCAATAAAGTAATGATTGAACCGCGTTGACAATTTCCTTTGGAACTGTTAAAGTTTTTAGCCAGCCACTGCTCTGACTTGTGATTTAATATTATGTCTACTGCAGCACGTCTGATCTCTGGCAGCGCCGCGTCATGGGCGCGAATTGCCATAACGATGGTTGCGCAGCTCGCCCTGGTCCCGATTTACCTCCACTTCTGGCAGGTCGAGGTGTATGGTGTCTGGCTTGCTATCCAGGCCCTTATTGCTATAATGACAATGATAGACCTCGGCCACCAGACCTATCTGGCCTACGAGTTTCTGCGATTTGGAAAGTCGGATTCAACTAAATTAAGCAGGTACCTCTGCTCGGGGGTTCTGTTCGGCATGGGCATCGGCATGCTGCAGATTATCTTCATTCTGATTATCATCACAACGGGCACACTACCGTATTTGCTGGGAGATTCCGCCGTACAACGCGCCGCCGTTATTGACGATGCTGGAATCGTATTGTTGTTACAGGGGGTGGTGTGGCTGATCACCTCCAGTACGGGTGGGCTGTTTGTCAGGGCGTTGGAATCATACGGATACTTTCCAAGAATGGCTTGGTGGGGGGTCTTAACAACCTTTGTTCAGGGCGTAGCCCCGGCCATTGCAGTAATGTTTGGTGCCGGACTGCTGACCGCCGGAATTGTTATCGCCGCTTCCACGCTGATAATTAATATCCCTGTATTCCTCGATATGTTTTCGCTGATGCGCAAGGAGGGTATTAAATTCACCAGACCATCCCTTATCATTGGGTACCGTAATTTTCTTCGATCCGTCGCCGTTGCCGGAAAGTTATTATTGGAAAATGCCCGACAGCAAGGCGTTCGGATTGTGTTGGCTCCGCTTTCGGGTGCTGCCGGTCTCGCAGCGTTCTCAACCATGCGGACCGGATCGAATGTCGCGCTGCAGGGATTAAACACCATTACGAATCCCCTGATGCCTGACCTGATGCGGTATTTGCACGGCCGCGATCAGGTGCACACGGTGGCGGCCTTTGGTACGGTATGGATCGTGGTTGTCGCACTGATGGCTCCTGCCGTGGTAGTTTTGCAGGCAGTTGTGGAGCCCTTGTTCTCCCTGTGGACACAAGACCAGATTCCCTTCGACCCTTCTCTGTTTGCCCTGCTTTCGCTAAGTGTACTGGTCTATGCTGTTGTTCAGCCTGCCATGGCAGTGGTTTTAGGGAACAACCTTATCCGGCAACAACTGATACTTTCGGTATTGGCAGCTGTTACCGTAATAGGCGTCATGATTATTCTTGTACCGATGATTGGAATCCTGGGAGCGGGTGTCGCCTTACTCCTTGGTGAACTTGTTGCCGCCTTTGGATACGCCATTTTTGCAACGCAGTGGCTAAAGCAAAATGCATTATCATGGCCCGTATCCCTATTTCGGACTGCAGCCACTTCCGTTGGAATTGCATGCCTTGCAATGTTCAGTATGATCTTCCTGCCCTCGATGAAGTGGCTCCTGCTTGGCTTAAGTCTGCTCCTCCTTTTATGGAACTTCTGGAGGTTCTGGGCGGTGCTTCCGGCAGTAGTTACCCAGCGCGCAAAAATTATTATTGGCCGGCTGCCCATATTAAGAAAATTGTTTCCCTATTTTGACCAGTAGACCCGTTTCAAAATCATTATATGCAGTATTCTTCACCAACAATTTCAGTAATAACACCGGTTTGGAACGGCCTACCCTATATAAAAGAATGTGTCGAATCAGTCTTGTCTCAGGATTTTCAGGATTGGGAACATATCATCAGCGACAATGGTTCGACTGACGGAACTAGGGCATACCTCGATACGATCACGGACCCCAGGGTAAAGATTTTCAAGCAGGAAAATAATCTGGGCATAGGTGGAAATCTGGATTTCCTCGTTTCCCAGGTGCAGTCACCCCTGGTCTATATTCTATGTGCTGACGATTATTTCTACCCTGGCGGATTGGGCAGGGCTGTAAGTGAATGGGATCGGGTACCCGCTGATACGGCGTTTATCACCTTTAACTGGAAACAAACCACCATTTACCATAGTGAATTGGCAAGATATTCCTATGAAGTCCTGCCCAAACGGATTACCCCCCTGGCATCGCGGTTTGTGTTCTTCTTGTTTGGTAATGTGGCTGGTAATTTGTCGAACAATTCCGCGAAGCTGAATTTCCTGAAAGGTTCCAAGGGATTTACCAGGCCCTTAAGGCAGGCGCTGGACTTCGAGCTCTGGGCAGAAATTGCACGAGACCATGCCATGATGCTGAGTGATGTGGAAACCGCTTGTGTCCGAATACATAAAGGAGCTGCAACCAACTACCTGAATATCAAAGGCCAACAGTTTGCCGAACACCTGGTGATCTACGAAAGACTTATAAAGGAATTGTTACCGTATGTGGAACTGAAATACCTGATCCGGTATTTTAATATCGAAATTCCTTCCTTTCACCTTCGTGAAGCAATCAAATTTGCGTTGCACGGCCGGTTTAAAAAAATGGAATCCTTTATGGAAACAGATTCCGACATAACCTGGCCCAAATGGAAGAAGTTGATTCTATGCCTACCCTTTGCGTTGTCTGAGCGTGTTCGATATAGATACCTAATCCGGATTGCTGGCAGGATCCTGAAACAAAACCAGATAATTTAAAGGTATGGTACTCCCACCCGAAGTTTATCCAGAGCAATAATGTCAGTTACGGCACGGTTCGTATCAGGGAGTCTGGCTTCGTGGACGCAGATTGCCTTGGGGATGGCGGGCCAAATAGTTCTGGTCCCCGTCTACCTGATGTATTGGGACGTAAAAACCTATGGAATATGGCTTGCCATTCAGGCTATTGTCAGCCTCTTTTCCATGCTGGACTTTGGCCATCAGCAATTCATCGGATATGAGTTTCTGCGAATTGGCAAAAATGATCGAAAGGCGATCAGCAAGTATCTCTGGTCAGGCGCTTTGATGGGTGTGTGTATTTCCCTTTTTCAAATCAGCCTGGTGATAGTCCTGGTACTCTCCGGAGCCTTACTGTTTATTTTCGGTGAGCAGCATTCAGCAGACACAACGACCTTGGATGCAGCCGGAATTGTTTTGATCCTGCAAATGGTGGCCTGGTTGATTGCCACCAGTGTCGCGGGGTTGATCACCAGACTCTTTTCAGCAATTGGGTATTTTCCAAGAATGGCCTGGTGGGGTACAGCCAATACAACCCTCATTATGATAGTTCCATTGATAGCGGTGATTCTCGGAGGCAACCTGTTGGTTGCCGGCATAGTGACTGCCGCTGCTTCAATAGCATATTGTATACCGTTGTACATTGATCTCCAGCGCCTCCTGCGAAGGGAAATGATAGCCTTCTCCCGACCGTCTCTGCGGCTTGGGTATACCAACTTTATTTTATCGCTCGCACTGACGGGCAAATTTATCTTTGATAATGTACGGCAACAGGGCGCACGGCTTGTGCTGGCACCCCTGTCTGGGGCAACGGGGCTTGCTGCATTTTCTACTATGCGCACCGGAGCGAATGTAGCCTTGCAAGGTTTGAACACCATTACTAATCCATTGATGCCGGATATGATCAGTTTCTTGCACGAACGAGACCAGGCCAAAACGGATTCTGCTTTTGGTGTTATCTGGATTGTTGTAATCGCTATGTTGTGTCCGGGCGTAATCATTCTGCAGGCGTTTGTTGAGCCGTTTTTTGTGCTTTGGACCGACGGGCAAATCACCTTTGACCCTTCGCTATTTGCCCTGTTGTCAATGGGGGTCCTGGTCTACGCCATAGTACAGCCGGCGATGAGCGTTGTGATGGGAAATAACATGCTAAGACCGCAGTTCGTGCTTTCCTGCCTGGCAGCGGCAATAGTGATTGGTGGAACGTTTAGCCTGGTTCCTGTATTGGGTCTACTTGGCGCAGGACTTGCCTTGCTGTTAGCGGAGATGTGTTTAGCCCTCGGGTATCTGTTGGTGGCGAAAAAGTGGTTAGCCACGAACGAGATGCGCTGGCCAAAGCAAGCTTTCCTCATCGCGTTGGTTTCTATTTGTATCGCAGGCGCTGCGATGATTGCCCTCATCATCTTTCCGCAAGAAGAATGGTTTGTTGTAGGCTTGTCCCTCGCCTTGCTTGCGTTGAACCTGGGTGCTTTTTGGAAAAAGTTACCAGCAATCGCCAGAGAAAAGGTTATAGAGTTAATAGGCAGGCTACCCGGATTAAAGAATCTAATTTCGAAGACCTAATCGGGAATTTTTTCCAAACCCGAAGGCCTGGTTCACAGCTAACGATTGCGGATAAAAAAATTGAAACCGACCGTATGTTTTAGAAACGGTTTCTTATTTTAGTTTAAACGATAGCTCTAGTACTCAAACCCATTGGCCGTATGACGAAGTTTTCCCTCCCCTTTTTGATCCTTTCACTCATTTCTGTTCTGTTGTTTATTGGTGTTGAGATTATTCTAAGGCAAGTTTGGGGCATTGGCGACATGGTACTTTTTCAATCGGACGATGCCTTCGAATATATCGCTCAACCCAATCAGGAGCGAGTCCGTTTTGGCAACAGAATCATGTACAATGAATTCTCTATGAGAAGCGAACCATTGGCCAGCCATGATAAATGCGTCATCCTGGGCTTTGGTGATTCTGTCATTAACGGCGGAACTTTAACGGATCACGATAGCCTTGCCACCACGCTGGTTGAAAATGAGCTGAATGATCAATACAGGTTCTTAAGCATCAGCGCCGGAAGCTGGGGTCCAGACAATTGTGCAGCCTACTTGCAAAAACTGGGAGACTTCAACGCGAAAATGATTGTGCTGTTCGTAAGCAGCCACGACGCCCGCGACAACATGACTTTTAAAAATATCGTCGGACATCATGAAGGGTATCCCGACAAACAATACCCGCTCGCCGTACTTGAAGTGTTTTCAAAATATCTGCTCCCCAAATATATAAATGCGGCTAGCCCGAAGAGTCACTTCGACCCGCTGTTGATTAATAAACACGGTGTCGGGCTAAACCCAGGATTTGATTTTTTCTACAACTATGCAAAACAGTGTGCGATTCCCCTGCTCATTTGCCTCCACCTGGAGGTACTCGAGATAGAAAAAAATCAATTCAATGAGAAGGGAGCCGAAATACTCAGTTTCTGCAAGGCAAATAACATTAAGGTAATAACTGGCCTTGAAGTCGGAGAGAAGGAGTCCCATTACAGAGATAATATACACCTCAATGAGCAGGGCCAGAAGCTCTGGGCGGGGGTTTTGCTAAATGAAATAAAAAATACCGAGATACCTTGTCCCTGATTTTGGAACAAAATTTGAATAAATTGCTACCTTATTCAATTCAACTTCGCAGAGAGCCATGATGCAGTCGTTTCAACAAAACCCGGTTAACCATGCTCTGCTACCGGCAACCCAGGAAACTGACTTCAGGGCGCAGACGTATCGGTGGTCCTGGATTGTCTTAATTGTCGCTTCTTTGTATCAATGCCTGTTCCATCTGGAGATGGTCACTCTTATTGCGGTTTTCTGTTCTATTTTGGGGTGGGCTGTTGCGAGCAGGCTATTTCTCGGGGGGCCAATCATGTTGGATTTCCCCTTTTCGAGTTTTATAATTCTGGGTTTTGCCGCCTCGCAGCTTTATTTCCCCCTGCTTTTTACCTCCATCGAGGGCAAATCGCTGGTCTATAACCTCGAATTGCCTGAACAGGTGTTTTTCCATTCGCTCGCAGGCCTTCTGGTACTGACCTTAGGCCATGCTCTGTATCGGTTTTTGGTCCGGATAAGCAACAATAAACCATTTCCCCTGATGAGAATGGTTGGATTCTTTACCCCTCCCAGCGATATGCAGCTGTGGTTAATGGGTTTGGTGGGATTGGCAGCCAGCTACTACATATACTTTGTTGTACCCGAAGTTGGCGCCGGCGTAACGGTGGGGACCGCATTAGACAAACTGATTCAGGGTCTTACGCACTTTTCATACGCGCCATTTTTTATCCTGGTGGGGAAACTCTACGGGAAAACTTCAAAGCAATCCCCGGCGCTTGGCCCATTGCTCATCGCGTTTACGCTTATTCTGTTTGCTTTGAGTATTGGCCGTAACAGCCGGGGTGCCTTTATGCTGGGCTTTACCTCACTGGCTTTTGCCTACGTCATTGGCTTACTACTGGGTGTCTATAAAAGCCGTCTCTTCACTCTCAGAAATGCCTTTTTTGTGGGCATCTTGTTCTGGCTGCTGACAGGCCCGATGGCTGATCTGGGCACGGCGATGGTTATAGTCCGGGGAGACCGCGAGGAAGTTCCCGCAGGGGAGATGATTAATCTTACTATCGAGGCGTTTGGCGATAAAAGGGCCATCGAGGAACGGAGGATCTTCGACCTTTCTAGCGGATGGGAGGTTGACTGGGATGAGCGTTACCTCGACAACGTGTTCACTGCACGGTTTGCCAACCTCAAATTCAACGATATGAGCCTGGTAATGGCGGAAAAGCTGGATGAATTTGACCCGGATATGTTGGAATTTAGTGTCGATTACGTCTTAGGTGCTTTACCGGAGCCGGTTTTGAAAGCATTTAACTTTAACATTGACAAGGAGGAATTGTACAGCATGTCAATGGGTGATTACTTTTACATGGTTACGGGAGGGCAAGGCGTAATAGTAGGATTCCGGTCGGGTCATCTCGCCGGGACTGGTATGGCGACATTCGGCTGGTGGTATTTACTCATCCTGGGCGCAGCCATCATACCTGTATTCATCCTGCTTGATTTGTTGTTCGAACGTAGTCAATCTACAGATAGCGAGGGAACCCGGAACGTTCGATTCAGCTGTTGCGGCCTGCTGTCGCTCACTTCAATATGGTATTTGCTGCCGTCCGAAAGTGTCGTGACTATCGGAACTTTCCTCATTCGCGGCTGGCTACAACTTGTCTTGTTGTATCTGTTAATGTTTTATCTCACACGATTACTTACCAGCGGTTTCAGTTTCAAAGTTAAGTGGGGAGCATGATGTTTTCCGTGGAATGAATTACGATTACAGCACTTTAAAATAATTTCTGCTTTGGCTAACATACTTTACTTCGGCGATAGTACTGAAGGTTCTACATCGCTCCATCGGGCTAATGCGATAAGGAGGCTTGGTCATTCGCTGACAATTAAAGACCCTTTCAATTTATTCTATAAGGAAATCAGTTCAAAGTGGTTGGGTGCCCTTCACTTCCGCACCGGATACATATTTCTCCAGGGGAGGGCGACCAAATGGCTGAACAGGGAATTGGCTGGAAATGTTAGTAAACCTGACCTCATATGGGTTGATAGCGGAGAGCTCTTCGGACCTGCCTGTCTCGCTATCCTCATGCACATGAATTGCCCCATTGTTCTTTATAATGTAGATGACCCGACTGGCAAAAGAGATGGAAGAAGATTCGCATCTCTGATTAATGCGATCACCTTATATGACCTTGTCGTGGTTGTGAGAAAGGAAAGCGAGAGGGAGTGCAGAGCGTTGGGGGTGAAAAAAGTAATGCTGGTAAATAGAAGTTATGACGAGGTCGAGCACAAACCTTTTGCAACCATTGAAGAAATTCCGAAGAGCTTCAGATCCGAAGTAGCATTTATCGGCACCTGGATGCGGCATGAAAAAAGAGATGAGTTCATTCTGGAACTGATTTCCCGGGGAGTACCGATAAGCATATGGGGTGATCGGTGGAATAAAAGCCCCCAGTATGAAGAAAAATTAAAACCTCATTGGCGTGGCAATGCTTTGTCTGGACGCGAATACGTCGCTGCTATTCAAGGTGCAAAAATCTGTCTTGGACTCCTTTCCAAAGGCAACAGAGATCTGCACACCACCAGAACGATGGAGACCCCCTATGCAGGAGGCCTTTTTTGTGCTGAACGCACCAGCGAGCATCTGGAATTTTTCAAAGAAGGAGTTGAAGCCGTATTTTGGTCGGACGCTGCCGAATGCGCCGATCAATGTCTCAAACTACTGGCAAACGACACCCTTCGTGAACAAATTCGTTTAGCCGGCATGACCCGTGTGAGGGCGCTGAAAGTAGGCAACGAAGATATCTGCAGATCAATTCTTGATGTCATATTCAACCGTGTAGAAAAGTCAGACAATTAAGAATGGGGAATGATCACGCCGCCCTTAAGAAAACCGATCAAATGAATGTAGTATTTTTTGCTCATCCTTCTTTTCTTGGTCAGCAGAGTATGCCCAGATTTGCCAAAATGTTGGCAGACGGAATGAAGAAGAGGGGGCATAGCGTCGATATCTGGACCCCTGCGGCAAGATTTCATAAGCTGGGTTTCGGCCAAACCATTCGGAAATGGCTGGGTTATGTTGATCAGTATATTGTCTTTCCCAGGGAAGTACGCAGCCAGGCCAGGCGCTGTCCTGCAGATACACTTTTTGTTTTTACAGATCAAGCGCTGGGACCGTGGGTTCCCTTGCTCGCCAATCGTCCGCATGTTATCCATTGCCATGACTTTATGGCGCTGCAGTCGGCGCAGGGCGAAATCAAAGAAAATCCAATCAGCTGGACTGGCCGGCAATATCAGGACTTAATCAGACGGGGCTTCATAAAAGGAAATCACTTTATTTCCGTATCACAAAAAACGAAAGAAGACCTTCATCGTTACCTGCAAGCTGAACCTGCATCTTCAGATGTGGTGTATAACGGTTTCCATCAACCATTTTCACCGGCTGAAGCGTCAGGTGCACGAAACTTGTTCGGCAAAAGAGTTCATCTTGACTTATCATCGGGATATATTCTCCATGTAGGTGGAAATCTTTGGTACAAGAATCGGTCGGGCGTAATCGAAATCTATAATGCGTGGCGTTCAGCAAAAAATCAGAAGTTACCGCTTCTGTTGATCGGTGAAACTCCTTCAAGCGAATTGCTTTTGAAACAGAAACAGTCTCCTTACAGTTCTGATATCCATTGGCTCACAGGTATCGAAGACGAGTTAATTCGCCTTGCCTATTCCGGTGCTTCTGTATTTCTCTTCCCCTCGTTGGGAGAGGGTTTTGGCTGGCCAATAGCTGAAGCAATGGCTTCTGGCTGCCCGGTCATCACAACCGATGCAACACCCATGACGGAAGTTGCAGGCGAAGCAGGGTTCTTTATTCCAAAACGTCCAACGGATGAGCTGCTTGCTATTGAATGGGCTAAGCAGGCCGCCTCGATGGTGGAAAACGTTGTTAACCTTTCTGCGTCTGAGCGAAATACGGTGGTAGATGCCGGAATTAATAATTCCAAGAGGTTTGATACACAAAACGCACTGGATAAGATTGAAAAGATTTATTTAAGAATACTTCATAAGTAATTTTGGTTGCGAAGGCGCAAACCTTATTTACAGAATATTAAATATATTTAAACACTATTTGCATGTGAACCATACCGAGCAAACTGATTTTTGATTTAGTCTGCTTCAAATTTCCACAAACTCTACGTGTAGTTGTATCAGTTTTACCAGCAATTCGCCGAATGAAAATATTGCATGTACTATCAACCATGGACCCTGCTACCGGCGGCGCTTGCCAGGCTATTAGAAACACGGTACCAGCACTTGAAAAGTTGGGTGTACAAAACGAAGTGGTTACATTGGATGATCCTGAGGCTGTCTTTCTGACCAAAGACTCATTCATGATCCATGCAGTGGGCCCAGCGAAAGGCCCCTGGCAATACGGATCAAAGTTGAAGTCATGGCTTGGGGACAATCTTAATCGCTTTGACGTTGTCATTATTCACGGCCTTTGGCTTTACTATAGTCATGCGGCGGAGGCGGCAGTTCGTCGTTTTAAAAAGCTTTCCGGAGGTTCCGGAAAAACCGGATATCCTAAACTCTATTGCATGCCCCATGGCATGCTGGATCCATATTTCCAACGCGCTCCTGACAGAAAACTAAAAGCTATTCGCAATTGGATCTATTGGAAATTGATTGAGCACCGGGTTGTAAACAATGCGGATGGTCTGCTCTTCACGTGCGAAGCCGAACTTCTCCTTGCGAGAGAACCTTTTCGCCCCTACCATCCGAAACTTGAACTTAATGTTGGGCTTGGAATTGAACAACCGCCACCATACACGCCTTCCATGAAGGAAGCATTCTACACGACATGCCCTGAACTAAGAGACCAGCGATTTATCCTCTTCCTCAGTCGTATTCATGAAAAGAAAGGAACTGATTTGTTGATACAAGCCTATGGAAAAATTTTCGGGGAAAGTTTTCCGAAATTAGTAGTTGCTGGCCCGGGGCTGGATACTCCGTATGGCAAGAAGATTCGGCAATTAGCAACTCAAGATGAGGTCCTGAAAAAAAACATATTGTTCCCTGGAATGCTTTCGGGCGATGCGAAGTGGGGTGCATTCTACCACTGCGACGCATTTATCTTGCCTAGTCACCAGGAAAATTTTGGCATTGCTGTGGTGGAAGCGTTAGCCTGTAATAAACCTGTACTAATCTCTAACCAAGTCAATATTTGGAGGGAGATTCAGGCTGAGGGTGCTGGTTTGGTTGCAGATAATACGGAAGAAGGAACACGGAAACTGCTTAGCGCGTGGAGAGACCTATCCCCTTCAGATAAGCATGAAATGGGCAACAAGGCACGCAGAACGTTTGAGAAACTCTATGCTATTGGACCTGCGGCTAAACACCTGATGGATACCTTACAAAAAAACAAAACCATCTAACTATGGAATATCAGGACCTAAGTTCCTTTACGGTACCAGCCTCTTTCAGGGGGAAGTCAAAGATCACCGTTCAGCTATGGTGGATTATTCAGGCGACACTTTTTAGCTGGTCACCTCAAATTCTTTACGGATGGAGGAATTTCCTGCTTCGCCTGTTCGGTGCGCAAATTGGAAAACATGTCAGAATCAGATCCACCGTAAAAGTCACCTATCCATGGAAAGTGAAAGTTGGGGAATATACGTGGATTGGAGATGATTGTGTGTTGTATAGCCTTGGAGATATTACCATAGGAAAACATGTAGCCATTGCGCATAAAGTATACTTCAATACGGGAGGACATGATTACGAAAAAATAACATTTGACATTTTCTCCAAACCCGTTGTTATTGAGGACGAATGCTGGATTACAAATGATGTGTATGTTGCACCTGGTGTTACCATTGGAAAAGGTACTATTGTAAGCGCTCGCAGCAGTGTACTGAAAGATTTGCCGGGCGGCAAAATATGCGTAGGTACTCCTGCCCATGCGATTAAGGATCGAACAAAAAAATAAATTCAATTGGCTGCTCGTAACTGATTACTTATTATGAAGAAATTTCTTGTTACCGGAGGTTCCGGCTTTATCGGAACTAACCTGATGGACGCATTAGTAAGTCAGGGTCATCGGGTATTAAACCTTGACAGCACCAAACCCGCAAATAGTCAGCAACTTCCCTATTGGAAGCAAATAGACATTTTGGATTATGCCGGACTTGAAGCGGAAATCACAAGTTTCAATCCCGAAGTAATTGTCCATTTAGCAGCAGTGACTGACCTCAATGGTAAGACCGCGGAATATTATAAAGCCAACACAACCGGCACTCAAAATATAGTTGACATTGCAAAAAAGTTGCCATCACTAAAAAGGGTCATCTATACTTCTTCCATGTATGTGTGCAAGCCTGGTTTTATTCCAAAGAGCTACGATGAATATAAACCCCATACCGTTTATGGGGAAAGTAAAGTGCAGGGAGAACTAATTGTCAAAGGAATAAAAGACGCTGCCTACAGCTGGGTAATTATCAGGCCGACGTCTATCTGGGGACCATGGTTCAACATTCCATACATAGATTTTTTTAACATTGTTTACCAGGGTAAGTATTTTGACTTTGGCTCAGCTTGCACAAAAACATACGGCTTTGTAGATAATACCATCTTTCAAATTCTGCGTCTTATTGAAGCCGACAATGTTCATGGCAAGACGTTTTACCTTGGAGATTATCCGCCAATTCAGATTTCTCAATGGGCGAATGAAATATCCGTGGCAATGGGAAAAGGGGAAATTAAGAAAATTCCGTTTTTCCTTATTCGCGCGGCTGCCCTTGCTGGTGATGTCCTGACGGCTGCCAAGGTCAAGTTCCCGATCACGAGCTTCCGACTAACTAATATGACAACGGATAATATTTTACCCCTGGAGGATCTGTATTCTATTACAGGGCCGGTCCCCGTTAGCAGGCTGGAAGGGGTTAAAAAAACCATTTCCTGGTTGGTGGAACATAAGGATTTTAAAGTGACAGACTGAGCCCTTTCCGCGCTCGTTTTAACAATTAGGATGCAAACCTAAAGGATAACCGAGTTAAATTGACGATATTGCGCGATTCGAACTAAAGACCGGATTTTCCGGTTTATACCGATGTGAGAACTCAATAGCCTCACATAAAAATCAAAAATTATAACCATGGGAAGACCTCCAGTATTACCAAAGAAGAAAAAAGATGGTTTTTATCTTGAATTACGCAACAAAGGTGCAAAATCGGGCATCATTGTTATCCGCGACACGAAAGAAGCTATGATGCAGGCTGCCCGGCAGTACGAAAATACAAAGGATGTAATCATCCTGGGAGAGCACAAGAATGGTAAAAAAGTTGATGAAACCCGTAAGAAGGTAGCTTCTAACGCCTAAACAGCGCAAATTTCATCCAGGACTTCCTCAAGTTTTCTTGAAGGTCCGAAGAACTCAAGTAATCGTAACATCACTTTATCGACCAGCGTATCAGGGCACGATGCGCCGCTTGTGAGGATTATTCTGACCAAATTCTTATTTGGCAGGAAATTCTGTGTAATCCTTTTTTCCTTAAGAGGATAGTTGAAGTGATGTATTTCCTGTTCAGACTTGATCTCCTTATCTGAATTAATAAAGTAAGTCGGGTATTTTTGTTCGCACAATTCCACTATATGAGACGTATTGGAACTGTTATACCCACCGACAACAATGGCCAGATCAGCGTCTGCCTGCAGTAAGGAATATGTAGCCTGTTGGTTATCATTTGTTGCGTAACAGAGTGTGTCCCGGGTATCTGCAAAATGATTGCTTATCCTTTCCAAACCGTATTTGCCCGCCATCACCTGACGGAAGTAATCAGCAATTGCCTGTGTCTCTGTGGCCAACATCGTAGTCTGGTTCACAACGCCAACCCGCTGAAGATCCCGGTCGGGATCAAACCCGGACGAATATTTACCATCGAATTCTTTGTAAAATTCTTCTCTCGATTTCTTGCCAGTAATAAAATCAGTCAGTCGTTGAGCCTCTGTCATATCCCTTACAATAACCGAATGTCCATTATGTGCACTGTGCGAAAAAGTAGCGCGGGTTTCCTCATGTTTGGGTTTACCATGAATGATGATCGTGTACCCTTCACCACCGAGTTTCTCTGTCCGGTTCCATACCTTTTCAACAAACGGACATGTTGTGTTATATTTTTGAACTTCGATTCCCCTGTTCATCAGAATTTCTTCGATTTCCAGCGTCGTCCCAAAGGCAGGAATAATAACAATGTCATCACTACGAAGTGCATCCCAGGGAATAAACTGTGTTCCATCCGTATCCATAATGAAGCTGATTCCACGCGACAGGAGATCGTCATTTACGTCCTGGTTATGAATCATCTGACTAAGCAAATAAACGCGCCTGTCCGGATTTTCTTCTATTGCCCTGTAGCTGATTTCAATAGCATTCTCCACTCCATAGCAAAACCCAAAATGACGCGCAACATAAAATTGGACAGGCCCAAAGTTCAGCAGCGAAGGCGTAAAATCCTGCTTTCGCAGGTCTTTCGTCCGACGTGCTTCTTTAATCCTTCCGGTTATTGAAGACCTGTAATAAGATGGGATTTGAAACTTTTTGATAACAATATTTTATGATACTAACTGCATAGTTAGAATGTGCTCCAGAAGAAATAAGGTTATCCGCACAAGTCAGAATTTTGCGGATAACCCAATCTAGGCAGCTTTCGACAAGTTGTCTTCTTTTATTTTATGAACACTTATCTCCTTCTTTTCAAGATCAAACAATTTTACCTCGACAAAATTGTTCTTTATATACTTTAGAACCTCCATCACTTTCCCATCAATTTTGCTTCGAACACGCTCACCTTTTCTAAATAGTTTCCTCATATTCTAGTCTGTATTTACATTCTGAAGGCATAGTTAAACTCTCTTGGAAAATCTTCATAGGTTCCAGAAAGAATAATCAAATCTCCTTTTTTTCGTTTGTTAATAATGTCCGTAAATTCCTTTACTGATCCCACCGGCACATCGTTTACTTTGGTTACAATAAAGCCTTCCCTCATCTCGGTGTACTTTGCCACTTTGCCGTTGCCCAACTCTTTTATCCGCACACCGCGATCAATGTCGAGCTTTTTTTGGACTTTTCCATCCAACTCCTCTAATTCTATATCCAGTGATGCAAACGCGCCAAGCTCTTCAGGTTTTTTAACCACTCCCGTTCTGCCATCCCGGTTTTTCAGCGTTACTGGTATGGTCAGCTCTTTTCCTTTCCGGTTAACATACATGTTTACCTGATCACCCGGCCGGTGACGACCAATGTACTCAATTAATGTCGTGCTGGATTTTATTGGTGTTTCATCTATCTTAACCACGACATCTCCTTCCCTCAGTCCGGCATCCTTGGCAGAACTCTTTTCGGCAAAGCCATTGATGTAAGCCCCCTCAATAACCTCAAGATCATTTTCCTGTACCAACTTGCTGTTTACACTTTCTATTTTTACACCCAACCATCCACGCTGCACCACTCCGAATTTAATCAGGTCATCAACGATCTTGCTGACAATATTTGATGGCACGGCAAAACCATATCCTGAGTAGGATCCGGTAGGACTTGCAATAGCCGTATTGATTCCCAGGAGACCTCCGTTGAGCTCTACAAGGGCACCACCGCTATTGCCAGGATTTATCGCTGCATCAGTTTGGATAAAAGACTCAATTGCCGTGCTCCCTTCCCCAGTACCATTTCGTCCTAGGATATTTATGTTTCTGCCTTTGGCGCTTATTATACCAGCTGTTACTGTGGAATTCAGGTTAAAAGGATTCCCAACGGCCAAAACCCATTCACCAACTTTCGCTTTGTCTGAGTCGACAAACGAAAGATGTTGTAAGCCGTCGGCATTGATTCTAATCAGTGCAATATCGGTATCTGGATCAGTGCCTATTACTTCAGCCTTTAAGGTTCGGTTATCGAATAGTGTTACCTCGACAACCTCCGCATCCTGGACAACGTGGTTATTGGTTACAATATAACCCGCCTCGTTAATGATTACACCGGAACCTGAGCTTTGGCTTGGGCCACGTGGCGCGCGCGGTCCAAAGAATTCGCGAAATGGGTCAATGGTTTCCGCTTCTTCGCGGCTGCCGATCTGTTCCTGCGTTGATCGGATAAAGACCACGGCTGGCATTACCTTCTCGGCCGCCACCGTAAAATCCAACGGAACGGCCTGGCCATTTTCATCGACTTTATAGGCGACTTTCGAGGATGGTACTCCTGACATATATTCTAACTTGACCTCCGGTTTGTCCCTTCCTAACCATTCAAAAGAGGCAATCGTCGAGATACTCCCCAGTACCGCTGCGAGAAAAAGTGATGCAAATCGTTTCATATAGCTTCTACAGTTTAAATCGTTTCTTATCAATCCTTATACAAAAATTGGGCAAAACACGTACAAAGAAAATTTGTCAGTTTGAATGGCGTTACTTCTGCCGAATTTTCAGCGCCCCCAGACCATTCCAGATACTTAAGTACGAATTCTTTCGGATTTAGGTTCATTATCCACCTCGCCTAACTTGAGTTTTTCATTTAACAACGCAACCTTAGCATGTGTTACGGGGTATTTCTTAAGAGGGGAAAAAGATGGTGTTAGAAATACAACCTAATGGGTATTGAAGCAGGTTGTATTCGTACCCCCTTATTCGGTATTTATGTAGGAATTGAAACATTTGACCAAAATGATGCATCGTTTATCAAACTCCGCAATCGAAATATCGTTCTGGAACTTATGGATGACGTTGACCAACCCTTTGCCAATCATTCAAAACAAGGTGAAAAGGAATCTGCGAAGCGTAAACTCAGGCGACTGCGCATCATACTGATCTTTTGGCTGGTATTATTCATGATTTGCCTGATCTGGTTCTCACTTTAGGCCTGGCGTCTCTTGCCTTAACAGTAAATTTTTTTGGATACTTTTACCCTGATGCAATGGCAACTATGAACATCCAGGGAAAAATCATAATCAAAAAAGGAAAAGAATACTCAATCGAGCGGTTTCATCCGTGGATATTTTCAGGAGCCATACAAGAAATAGAGGGGAATACTGAAGATGGCCGCTGGGTGGAGGTGCAAAATCATACCGGGAGGGTACTTGGCTATGGCCACTATCAAAACGGAAGCATCGCCATCCGAATGTTAAGTTTCGAAGGCCACCCGCCTTCGAAAGATTTCTATCACCACAAAATCAAACGGGCATTGACTCTTCGAAATAGTGCCAATCTGCCTTCTGAGGGAACGAATTCATTTCGACTGATACATGGCGAAGGCGACGGTTTGCCTGGATTAATTATTGATTATTATAATGGCGCCGCCGTGATACAGGCTCATTCCGTTGGGATGCACCTGGATAGAAAAATTACCTCAATTGCCTTGCAAGAAACACTTCCCAGTCTTCACACAGTCTACTATAAAAGTCAATCAACACTTCCCGGAAAAGTACGGGATAAGAGAGAGGACGAATACTTATTTGGAATGGGTGTTATACCACACATTATTAGCGAAAACGGTAACAAATTCTTCGTTGACTGGGAGGAGGGGCAAAAGACTGGTTTCTTTTTGGATCAACGCGAGAATAGAAGGTTGCTAGGTGATTTTTCAAAAGGGAAGAAAGTATTGAATACGTTCTGCTATACCGGCGGATTTTCTGTCTATGCCCTTCATTCAAATGCTGCATTGGTTCACTCCGTCGATTCATCCGAGAAAGCAGTTGCCCTGACGAGAAAGAATATTTCTCTTAATGGATTCGATGAGAATGTACACGCGTGTTTTGCTGAAGATACATTTGACTTTATGAAAGACAAACAGGGAGTATATGATGTCGTCGTTCTTGACCCCCCGGCCTTTGCTAAACACCGGGACGCCAGGCATCAGGCTGTGAAAGGGTATCAGCGGTTAAATACGGAGGCAATGAGAATAATTAAACCAGGAGGAATTATTTTTACTTTTTCCTGTTCCCAGGTAGTGGACCGCAAACTATTCTATGATACGGTCGTTTCAGCGGCAATACAGGCAGGCAGACAGACCAAGGTATTACATCATCTTTCCCAGCCAGCCGATCACCCGGTATCTATTTTTCACCCGGAGGGAGAATATCTTAAGGGACTGGTTCTGTATGTGGATTAATTTTAAAGACGGCTTACCAGCCACACAACATAAAGCGCCTTTTAAAGGATGTGTTTTTCTGTTCCAAACAGAGAATCGCAACGGCATTATTTGAAAATAATTTGTCGGTTCAGATCATAATAATTTGATTACTTTGCTGGATATTGTTAAAAAAAAGAGGCCGTTGATTTTTATTTTCCGCTGTTCCAATCCCAAATTGCCTATCGTTTTTTCTATTGAATACATTATTGCACAAGTATAAATTTTGGATGAATGAAAGTCGCCATAGTTGGGAGTAATGGATTTGATACATTAGAGTATCATTTTGCGGATTCCTTCAGAGGCCTAGGACACGAAGTCACCATCCTGGACTTGACTGATGTCGTCCCGGGGCGTGATGTTAGTCATCATGCCCTTAAGTATGTCAAGTGGTATGACGAATACATTTTTAAAAAGCTGGCAAAAAACGTCATTGAATTAAAGCCTGATCTGGTAATTGGCACTTACCGGTTTATAAATCCCCTATGCATCCGTATGATCAAAAGCGGGGTGCCAGGCATTCCGGTAATCCAAATTAATCCCGATGCCCTGACGACCTTTGAACATCAGCAAGTCTTCGCTTCGGAATATGACTTCTTTTTTACAAAAGATCCTTATATCGTAGGATTTATGACTCAAAAGTTGGGATTGAATGCGATATACCTTCCGGAAGCATTTAACCCAAAGGTTCATCGAAGGCCTGATGTGGACCGTTTGCGGTATGAGCAGGAATCCGGCGTCGACGTTCTGGCTTTCGGCCACATCTATCCGTACCGGGCCAGAATGCTCAAAAAAATAATCGATTCAGGATTGAACGTAGCCCTGTATGGGAAAAGAGACAAGCGATTTTCCACATCCGATATTGACAAATATTTAAAAAATATGTGGATTACCGGAGAGACAAAAGCCAAACTACTATTTGGGGCTAAGATGGTATTTAATAATCTTCATTACGCCGAAATTGAATCCGTGAACTGTAAGTTTTTCGAGATTTCAGGAATCGGCGCGTTTCAGATTTGCGACTACAGGCCGATCATCAGCGAGTATTCGAAAATTGATCCCGCAAAATTTACATTCAAGTCGATGGATGACGCGATTGATCTGATGAAATACTACGTCGACAAACCAGCGCTCAGGCACGAAATGGCGGCTATTCAGTATGATCACTTTATTCAAAACCACACGTATGATCACCGTGTGAAGCAAATATTGGAGACCGTCTTCAAGTAGATGACCTTTCCGTAATAAAGTATTAAATATCTTCTTTCCTGCTAATGTTCCTTGCGGTAGTGTTCCCGCAATATGTCTTCACCAAAGTCGTTGGTGAGATCCCGCACCACACTGTGAACATGGTTGGCATTGTTTTGTGTATTGTCCAGTTCAATCAATAACATCGGCCCCTGGATCCGGTAATAGTGTCCTGCACCAGGCTTCAAGCTTCCCGCCCATGCAAAACTTAAATTTTCATAACCGGCAAGTTTTATCTTGTTCATCAATTTATTGGAAAATCCTAACTCATAATTTTTTATGTAGACGTCGAGCAAACCCATGAGCATCTCTTTTTGCTTATCCGTCATGGCACCATAGGTCAGCCCCTTCGGTTCCAGCGGCACAGCCTTCCGGCTGTTAAAGGATACGATCTCTGTCAAGGCTGTCTCTGAAATCATTGCTGTCGCCAGCTGTGTTTGATTTAATGAATTCACTAAAGCAAAGCCTAAAGCGGTCTCAGCCTTGAGGACTTCTTTACCCCTCTCTTTCCCTGCCATAACAATTCCAGGATTGGAGCCAAAAAATGAAGGCGTGGAGGATTCAATCGTGTTGTTCCATGAAAAAAAGTTGAACGCAACATGATGCCCCTCAAACCGCCATCCCCAGGGTTTGTCTTTGGCAGGCGTGCCGAATATGGTAAAATAATAGTTTAGTGGATCTCTGTACCGGTCATCCCCAGGCCGATTCTCCACTTCACGCAGCACATTTTCTAACGCAACAATGTCCATCGCCTTTTGATAGCCCTGCTGACTTAAAGATACCCGTAACAGGTTCAATGCCGCATCCCGCTGCTGACTAGTAAGTTCCCGAAGTGAAACCCCCTTTCGTTCCCGGGGCACAAAATGCCAGTTCACCCGTTCAGCATCATCAGTTTCGTAGCGCGCTTTGGTGAGGAGTGGCCCGGACAACAAAGACAGGAAAGAATTGGCCTGCTTGACCAGATCTGTTTTTTGGGCACCCACCTGGGTACCCAACAGCACAAAGAGTAGAATTAAGATTTTCATGGGTAGGGCTATTTAGCAATAAGATACACAGAATTTAAACCTTCCTGCAAAAGGCAAAGATGTAAAGTCGGCGACATATCGGTGCTTTTGAAAATCCGTACTTGCAGTCAATTCGTAGATACAATCATGACTACTACAAAAGCCGTCTCCATTCTCATCATCCTTACTTTAACAGCAGTGTGGTCATTTGGTCAGACTGATGACCTCCGAAAAAAACACTTCAACAGTAACAAGGGCGTTGCTCTTGAAGGATTTGATCCCGTCAGCTATTTTGACGGTTCACCGGTTAAGGGATCATCTAAAACCAAAATTCAGTACAAAGGACTGACGTATTATTTCGCCTCAGCAACGAATCTAAATAAGTTCACCTCTTCCCCTGGAAAGTATGAACCAGCATATGGAGGGTGGTGCGCCTATGCGATGGGCGAAACCGGCGAAAAAGTGAAAATCGATCCGGAAACCTATAAAATTCTCGACGGTAAAGTTTTTCTCTTTTATAACTTCTGGGGCAATAACACTTTGCTGGAATGGAATAAAAGTGAAAAGAAGCTAAAGGAAAAAGCAGACCGAAACTGGAAAGATACCGTGAAATAAAGGATCAGTATTAAATCGGCCGGCATCGGTCTATTTCAAATTTGCCTTCTTTTAGTTTAAATTCGTCAAATTTTGCCACCATGGAGCTGACTAGAGCTTGTTATAAAATTCTAAACCAATTGACTGATCTTGTCGGTCAATTAAATAACCAGGACTTTGTCAAACCAGCGGAAGCCTTGAGTAATTCTACAATCGGCCAGCACCTGCGTCACACCCTTGAATTCTTCCTCTGTCTGCAACACGGTTTCGAAAAAGGCACCATAAACTATGACAATCGTGCTCACGATAAAGTTATGGAAACCGACAAGGACGTTGCATTATTAGTAATCAGTCAAATAAAGCACTTCATTAGCCTCTTGCCTGAAAAGTCCTTGCAGCTTGAGGTGGGTTATGATCTGGTGAGAGAAGATTTTATTACCATCGAGACCAGCTCAACCAGGGAACTAGTTTATAATATTGAACATGCCGTACACCATATGGCTATAATGAAAATCGGTGTCAGGGAACTGGCGGCCTATGTGCAACTTCCTCCGGATTTTGGAATTGCTGCCTCCACCGTGCGTTACAAAGAGGCGTTGTCTCCAATATCCCACTGATCTTTAGATTGTTTTCTGGAATGCTTTTCGGCGAGAGGTTTATCCGTAGTAATTTTTTTATCAAACTTAGGAGCTGGGAGTATTGGCCATTTGGTATCATTCAACTACCCTTGTTTGTTTACTTTGGCTGGCTATCCGTTAGAGCCAGGTCGTTCATTTTTTTTTCAGCCTCGAACCCCGGAATCCCTATGGGGGGAATGTTTGGCGAATCAAAATTTGATGTGCTCAAAAAAATACCGGAAAAATACATCGCTAAAACAATTCTCATCTCACGGCCCGCTTCAAAGGAAACGGTAATTAAAGCGCTTGAACGGAATGGGGTTCGGTTACCCGCAATATTTAAACCGGACCTGGGTGAACGGGGGTTTATGGTGAGCCGAATTGAAAATGAAAACGATATTGACTCTTATCTGTCCAGGATGAAATTTGATTTCCTCGTTCAGGAATTAGTAACGCTCCCCCTGGAATATGGGGTCTTCTATACGCGCTTTCCAAATAAAGAAAATGGAGAGGTTACGTCTATTGTGGTGAAGGAAATGCTGAGCGTTATTGGTGACGGCACGTCCACGCTGCAACAGCTGATACTCAGCAAAGATCGGGCGAAGCTTCAGTGGGACACTTTAAAAAAAGTGTATAGCAAACGGCTTGCGCACATATTACCGCCGGGTGAAAAACTTGAACTGGTCTCCATTGGAAATCATTGTCTGGGTACAAAGTTCCTTGATGGAAGTCACCTGATTACAAAAGAACTATCTGAAGTTTTCGATGGCATCAGTAAACAAATTGAAGGCTTCTATTTCGGTCGCTATGACCTTCGCTGCAACAGTATCTCTGACTTGTACGAGGGTAATATTAAGATCATGGAACTCAACGGTTGCGGTGCTGAGCCGGCGCATATTTATCATCCTGGCTACACGCTGCGAAAGGCGATAAGTGTCTTGTTTCTGCACTGGAGAAACATCTTTTTGATTGCCAGCGAAAACGCAAAACAAGGGGTGTCCTACACAACCATTAAAGACGCAGTGGCGTATTACAGAAAATTTAAATCAGCTACCCAGCAACATGACCGTACTGATTAACTTTTTCATAGCCTTCTTTTTTAGTTTTATCGGCACTATTCCTCCGGGGTCACTCAATCTCAATATCCTCCAACTAGGTGTTGACGGAAAAATAAATACGGCCTGGAGATTTGCAATAGCCGCTGCCCTTATCGAGTACCCATATGCGTGGGCAGCCGTGAAATTCGAACAATTTATTACCTCATCACCATTGATCCTGAACAACATTTCATTAATCACCGCTATTGTGATGACGATCCTTGGCCTTTTCAATTTGTGGGCCAGCTACAGACCCTCAGCGTATTCGGTTAAGTTCTACAACAGTGGTTTCCGACGAGGTGTTTTGCTGGCCATCTTAAACCCGCTGGCATTGCCATTCTGGGTTGGAACAACGGCATACCTGAACGGCCAACACTGGATTAACCTCTCGTCCACTGCTGAACTTCATGCATATCTTCTTGGCGTCTCAGCAGGCGCCCTGTTCTTATTTATGTTGGTTGCCTATCTGGCAAAAAGAATAGTATCGGAAGTCGAGCTTGGGACAAAGCTTAAAAGAATTCCCGGCCTCGTGTTGCTCGTACTGGGTCTCTATGCTTTTTTTCAGTACCTGTCCTGATGTCTCTGAAAACAGAAAGACCACCTTCCGGTGGTCTTTCTTAAACTATTTCTAAAATGGAAATCAATATACAAGACTTTTCTCCAACATGAACTCGGCTATCTGAACAGCATTGGTGGCCGCTCCCTTACGAAGGTTATCTGCCACTATCCACATGTTTAATGTATTCGGCTGCGACTCGTCCCTGCGAATACGACCAACGAAAACCTCATCGCGGTTTTGTGAATTAATTGGCATCGGATAAATATTATTTTTTGGGTCATCCTGAACTATCACACCAGGTGTAGTGGCCAATATGGACCGTACCTCGCTTAAATTAAAGTCCTCCACAAACTCAACATTGACAGCCTCTGAGTGCCCTCCAACTGAAGGTATCCGTACCGTGGTAGCAGTCACCCCAATTGTCTTGTCTCCCAATATCTTGCGGGTCTCGTTCACCATCTTCATTTCTTCCTTCGTATACCCGTTGTCCGTAAAGGAGTCAATATGAGGAAGTGCATTCAAATCGATTGGATGAGGATATACCATTGGTCCTTTAATGCCTTTGCGCTCGTCCATCATTTGTTGAACAGCGTCTTTGCCGGTGCCGGTAACAGACTGATACGTCGATACGACAATTCTCTTCAACTTGTATTTAACGTGCAAAGGAGCCAGTGCCATTACCATTTGTATCGTCGAACAATTAGGATTGGCAATTATCCGATCGTCGATTGACAATTCCTGGCCATTTATTTCAGGAACAATCAGTTTCTTGGTGGGATCCATTCTCCATGCGGACGAGTTGTCAATAACAATTGTTCCCGCTTCCGCATATTTTGGTGCCCACTCTAATGAAGTGCCTCCCCCTGCTGAGAAAATGGCAATATCTGCTCCAAGCTTACAGCCCTCCTCAATTCCCCTTATGACGTAATTCTTGCCCTTAAAGGTTATTGTTTGTCCCACCGATTTCGGTGAAGCGATAACAAAGAGTTCATCGAAAGGAAAATTTCTCTCCTCCAATACCTTTAGGATTTCCTGACCCACAAGTCCTGTTGCGCCTACTACTGCAAGTTTCATTTTTTTGTTTATTTTTAAAGACTACAAAAATAGTGTTTTCCCGTTGTGCGTATGAAAAATAACCGACAAATATGCAGGTTTTCAATCCTGAAAACGTTTACGGCAAAAGTTTTTTTAACATTTGCTCTGCAAATCATCCCCCAACAAATGTTCGCTCAGTTCTTTGACGATTTCTCCGATGGAGATTTTTCAGATTCTCCTGCCTGGTCAGGACTGGCGTCAATGTTTACGATTACCGCTCAGCAACTCAAGCTTGACGCACCTCCGGCTAACGAGTTTGCCTACCTCACTACCCCAAGTAAAACAATTAACGAGGCTACCTGGGAATTCTATGCCGGTATGGAATTCAACCCTTCTGCCACCAACTACGCCAGGATCTATTTGGTATCAGATGAATCTGACCTGTCCGACGCATTGAATGGATACTTCGTACTTATTGGCAATACCACTGATGAGGTGAGTTTATACCGGCAGACCGGCTTGAACTACACAAAAATTATCGATGGCACCGACAAGCTGTTGGACTTCCCTACCCTTGCTGCAAGAATAAAAGTGAGTCGCGACCTCTCGGGTCAATGGGAATTATTCGTGGATGTTGGCCTGGATGGGACCTATATCACGGAAGGAACGGCGATTGATTCTGTACATACACGCTCCCTGTACTTTGGTGTCTTCTGCAACTACACCTCAACCCGTTCTGACAAATTCTATTTTGACGATTTCAGCGTTACGGGGATTCCTGTGGCGGACACCATAGCTCCTACGGTAATTTCAGCTAACATTAAATCATCCACTGAACTGTCCCTGACGTTTTCTGAAAATATCGATATAGAAACTGCTGAGAACACAAATAATTATTCAGTCGACCATTTCATTGGAGTACCGTCAAAGGCTTCAGTGGAAAATAATACAGTGACACTCTCCTTTGACGTCCCGTTTTCAAGCGAAGTTTCCTATTCGATCATCATTTCTGGAATCAAGGATCTCGCAGGAAACCTGATTGGTGCAACAAACAGAAAATTCTTATATGTGACACAGACACGTCCTCTGGTAAAGGATATTATTTTTACAGAAATATTTGCTGATCCCTCCCCAAAAATCGGACTACCTGAATTTGAGTTTATAGAATTATTCAACCGGGGCAAACACCCACATCAACTTGAAGGGTGGCAAATTATGGATGCAAGCTCAACGCTTAAGCTACCATCTCTTGTCCTTGCACCCGGTGGATATCTAATTGTTTCCGCTTCCTCCAGTGAATTTAGTAACTATGGAATAGCATGGGGTAACGCCGGTTTT
The DNA here is from genome assembly GCA_041737945.1 of Chryseolinea sp. Taxonomy (GTDB): domain Bacteria; phylum Bacteroidota; class Bacteroidia; order Cytophagales; family Cyclobacteriaceae; genus Chryseolinea. The sequence goes on along the minus strand of JBGSQQ010000009.1, from coordinate 116,814 downwards.
CCATCTCTGAATAATTCAGGCGACCTTTTGGTGCTCAGGGATGTCAATGACCAAATGGTTGATTCTCTGCAATACACCGACAACTGGTATAAAGATAATGACCGAAAAAATGGCGGCTGGTCACTCGAGCTTGTTGATCCTGAAAATCTGTGCAGCGCCGACGAAAACTGGACAGCATCAGAAGACCCGTCAGGCGGAACACCTGGTAAAAAAAATTCAGTGTTTGCCGACAAACCTGATCTTAAAGGACCCGAATTGATTTCAGGATTTCCGTCAACACCGACTACCGTAACACTTACATTTAATGAAAAGCTTGACGAATCAGTTCCAGGCATAACCAGCTTCGCCGTCGAACCAGAAATAGGGATTCACAAAGTTGCTTTTACGGATCGATCCTTAACGAAAGTTCAGCTTTGGTTCATTCATGACCTGGAGCCGGGAATCGCGTATTCGATTGTAGTAACTTCTGTATCTGATTGCTCAGGCAATCCGATACGCGCTGACTTCAATAAAATCGTAATTGCACTGCCAATGCCTGCTCAACCTCAGGATATCGTAGTCAATGAAATCCTGTTTAACCCAAAACCAACCGGAGTAGATTTCCTTGAGCTCGTAAACCAATCGCAAAAATTCATTAACCTAAAGAATTGGTCAATAGGGAATATGGACGAGGATTTGGTTTCATCTTCAGAACCAATTATTCATGCTGACTTTCTTTTCAGGCCAGGGGCATATCTCCTCCTGACCGAAGACGTTGGCGCCGTTAAAGGTCAATACCCGGCACTTCCCGAAAAAAATGTAATTGTGGTAAATAAATTGCCGGCTTTTAATGACGATGAAGGCTCGGTAGTCATCCTGGATGATCGCCAAAGTGTTGTCGACCATTTTCACTATTCCGATGATTTGCACTCCGTTTTTATCAATGATGAAGAAGGCGTGTCCCTAGAGCGTATAGCCTTTGATCGCCCATCAAATGATAATCAAAACTGGAAGTCAGCAAGCTCCATGGCGGGATTTGCAACCCCGGGCTATCTGAACTCGAACGCCAGAAGTGAACGATCCGTACTAAACGAATCAATAGTCATTGAACCCGAGGTCTTTATTCCAATTGTTGGCTATCCTGATTTTGCACTGATCCGGTACCGGTTTGATAAAGGTGGTTATGTGGCCAATGTGAAAATTTTCGACAATCAGGGCCATGTGATCAAGCTAATTGCGAATAATGAAGTGCTGGGAACTGAAGGCGAATTTCGATGGGACGGTGATCGTGACAATGGGAATCCGGCCAGAACTGGGTACTATATGGTTTGGTTCGAAGTGTTCGACAACACAGGCGAAGTAAAAGCAATACGAAAACCTATCGCTGTTGCTGCCCGGTTTTAAGTAGGTCTGGTGATCTGCTGTATCGACTTGCCATTTTCCTTCTCTAGACCGCTATTTAAGCCCGATGGCGAAACGCTGATCTTCTGTTTTGCCGTTTTTATTGGATTAGAAAGGTTTGGAAAATAAGCCCAAACCTCTATTCGTTAATTAATTAGCCAATATCTTTTGTTTTCGCCCATGACCGCCTAATTTTGCGCATCTTTTACCAAACTGAGGACTCAATATGGCTAAGAATAAGAAGAAGGCTGCTAAGGTAGTGAAGAAGACTGCATCGAAATCAAAACCCGTATCAAAGGCTAAAAAAGCGACACCGGTCAAGGCCAAGAAAGCTTCCTCTAAAAAGGTGGTAGCCAAAAAACCTGCCCCTAAAACGCCTGCCAAAAAGGCCCCAGTTGCAAAAAAGAAACTTGCTAAAAAGATCGTTGCCCCAAAAAAGATTGAAAAGCCGGTGGGAAAAGTAGAAAAGACAATAGCTAAGGCTGTTGTTGCTAAAAAGGTTGAAAAGACGGCTCCTGCTGTACCCGTTACGCCAAAACCAGCACCACCTCAATTGAGCATTTTCCCGGTGCCGAACCAAAGACCCATTGCACATAAGCAAGTGAAGACCGCAGCTGTGGATACCCGCACCAGGTATTCTGAGGACGAGCTGAAAGAGTTTGATGCGCTAATCAATAAGAAACTGGATAAAGCCAGAGAAGAATACAGAATCCTGAAAGAAACACTGAATCGTAACAACGACGAGGGAACCGACGCGACATCAGGTGGAAATACCAAAGTGCTTGAAGATGGTGCTGAAACAGCGGAGAAGGAAAACTTAAGTCAGCTAGCTGCGCGCCAGCAAAAATACATCATGAACCTGGAGAATGCCCTGGTAAGAATTAAAAATGGAACCTACGGAATTTGTAGCGTGACTGGCAAACTTATTCCAAAAGAACGCCTTATCGCGGTACCACATACGACACAATCCATTGAGGCTAAAATGATGCAGCAAGACTGATTTGTCCCCTTTTTATGGCCGGTTTTATTCCGGGTAAGACTAGTATTTAACTACATTTTAATACGAACGCGTGGACTTTCTGCAAAACCATATTGAAGCACTGATTTTTTGCTCACCAAGTCCGATTAAGACAGTGGATATCAGAGCATGTTTATCAGAAATGTTTAATGCAGAAGTTCCGGAAGACGACATCCTGGGCGCCATTCAGAGATTGGAAGAAAAATTCCTGGCAGAGGAGTATTCATTTCAACTCTTCAAATCAGCGGGGGGATATCAATTCCTCACCAAGCCAGCTTATCAGGCGAGTATTGGTATCATGCTTAAACAGCAATCCAAGAAGCGACTTTCTACCTCTGCAATGGAAACGCTTTCTATCATTGCCTATAAACAGCCCATTTCAAAGACCGAGATTGAAAACATAAGGGGTGTGAATTGTGACTACGCCGTTCAAAAGCTTCTAGACAAGGGGTTGATAGAAATAACAGGTAAAGCCGAAACCATCGGCCGGCCTATGTTGTATGGAACAACTCAAAAGTTTATGGAATATTTTGGAATCAATGATCTTCAGGAGTTGCCAGCTCCAAAAGATTTTGTTGGTGAAGTAAATACCATTGGTGCAAATCAAGAATCAACCGATCTGGATGCCCAAACGTAACACATCCGGCCCGCCGCGAGGACGCAGACCTCCCGCCCCAAATTCTGGAAGCAAAAGCCGTCCTGACAGATCAGAAGACAGTTCCTCCAAAAAATCGTACAGGCCGAGGTCTGAAAAGCCTTTTCGCGGTACATCATCTGACGAAACACGCCGCTTTCAAAAACCTTCCGGAGAAACCCCCAGGTTTGGTAAAAAAGATGCTACAGAAAGACCACGGGGAGGTAATTCAAATAAGAATTTCGAAAAGCGTGATCGGGGACAACAAGATCCAGCCTCTGGCAAAGGAACAGGTCGACCGTCACGAGGTGAGGAAAGCAGTCGTTTTTCGTCTGCACCCAGGAGTGACAAGTCTTCAGGAAAGTTTGACAAGGACACGAGACCGCGTTCTCCTAAAAGAGCAAGTTCATTTTCAGGTGGTTCAAAAGAAGAAAGGCCCTATAAGAAATTTGAAAAGCCTGCTTTTAATAAAAAAGGTCCCTTCAACAAGGACGAAAAACCACCATTCAAAAAAAGTGATTCTTCCGGCGGGGACGGAACGAGGTTTTCTAAAGGGAAAGGCAGCAACCCATTTTTTAGAAAACGTGATGAGTCAGCGGGGCGAAATTTTACCAAAGGAGAACAGCCGCCACGAGAATCAAGAAGCCGGGTTCCGCAGCGTGAACATTCCGGAGGCACCGAAAGACCTGCTGGAAGAAAAGAAGGGAATGATGGACGAGCAGAAAGTGGAAAAATCAGACTTAATAAATTCATTGCCAATAGTGGGGTTTGCTCGAGAAGGGAAGCGGATGAGTTAATCAAAATGGGGCTGATTTCTGTTAATGGCACAACCATAACGGAGCTTGGTTACAAAGTAAATCCAGGTGATGAGGTACGCCATGAAAGCAAAGTTCTCAGAGCTGAAAAACCAGTGTATATTTTGCTGAATAAACCGAAAGGATTTATTACCACAACGGTTGATCCCCAGGAGCGGCGAACTGTAATGCATCTCGTTGGAAATGTCGTAAAAGAAAGGGTTTATCCGGTGGGGAGGTTAGACAGGAATACCACCGGCCTTTTGTTGTTAACAAATGATGGAGAGTTGGCAGAAAGACTCATGCATCCTTCCTTTAAAGTAAAGAAGATTTATAAAGTAGAATTGGATCGTCCTCTTACGAAAGCCGATGCGCAACGTATCATGGAAGGCGTAAAGCTTGAAGAAGGCCGGGCCATGGTAGATGATCTTGCGATTGTTTCCGAAGACAGAAAGACTATAGGACTGGAAATTCATATCGGTTGGAACCGCGTTGTGCGAAGAATTTTTGAAAGCATGGAGTATGAAGTGATAAAACTCGACAGGACCGTTTATGCAGGGCTTAACAAGAAAGATCTGGGCCGGGGCGAATGGAGGTTCCTGAAGAAAGAAGAGCTAGTACTTTTGAAACACTACTGACCAGGCGCTGCTGCTTTAGTCAATGGTTGTTTATGCATTGTCCAGCACTACTTTGAATGTACTCCCTTTGCCAAGCTGAGAGTCCACCAGGACAATACCTTTAATTTTGCTCAAGGCCTCCTGAACGATATACAGCCCAAGTCCGGTACCATCGGTTCCCGACGAAGCACGATAAAACATATCAAAAATCTTTGGTATGCTCTCCTTGGATATACCTTGACCATTATCCTGTATCGCAATTTCGACAGTATACCTTACTCGCTTGAACGATACCCTTATGAATGGATTTGGCTGATTCAGGTTATGATACTTCACCGCATTCGTCATCAGATTATTGAGAATAATTTTCATTTGATTATAATCTGACCTGAAAACATGACTCGGATCTGGCTGATACTCCAGGTGGATTGCCGATACACCCTTATTAAATCTTATATCGGTTATTGTTTCTTCCAGCAACTTTGCAAAATCAAGTTCTTCAATCTTCAAATCGACTTTTTTGCTTCTGGAGAGACTTAAAATGTCGCCTATAACTAAATCAAGTTTCTTAATTCGTTCCTCTATCATCCCCATAAAAGATCGGGCTTTCTCTTCCTGCAATTCTATTTTACCAAGGTAGGTAAGCCCCAGAATGGACGCGATCGGTGTCCTCAGGTCATGCGACGTGTTTGATAGAAAGCTATCCAATTCCTTATTTTCCCTATCAAGGTTTTCACGCTCATCCTCCAAAAACCACATGACCATACTCATCCCCATGAGGGAGATGAAGAGCAAATCAACCGCACCGAAAAAGTCAAGTGGATTAACCTGACCTCCTAAAAGGTTGAGTAACCTGATGGTAAAATCATACAATTGATAAACGCTAAAGAGAATAAGCGATCCGGAAAGAAGCTGTTGTCCAAATCCCTTTGAAAATTTCTTATTCGTCCAGACTACTATGCCGGCCACAAGAAAACCAATACCCGTAATAACCGCCCGACTTCCGAAGCTAACTAAATAGCGCGAAAATGGTCCTGCTTGTCCAAATGACAAAACAGAAATGAGTGCGAGGGCAAAGCTTGCAAAAAATATCAACCGGAATTTTCCTTTGGAAAAAGCTCTTTCATAGATGAGTTCATACGTTCCCCGAAGTATCATGATTATCTGTAGAAAACAGGCTAATTGGGCGATTATGCTAAGTCCGTCACGAAAATAGGATTGGGTTTGTATCAGGAAAACAAAAACAAATCCGGAGGTGAACATGTATATGGAGTAGGCCATCCAGCTTAAGGACCAGGTGAGCAGAAACCGCCTCCTGTAGAGTGTTCCAAAATGTCGGAAAATAAAGAAGAAGACAAGCCCCAGCGTAACCTCAGCAAAATAGATGTATAACAAACGGGTAGAATATTCAGATAGGCTGGCGACGTTACCCATTCATCTTCATTTAAGCGAAAAAACCCATAATAAGTAGCTATTCTGTGCTAAAATACTAAAATTGACTCAACACAAATAGAAAAACAAAAGCCTCCAAATTTGGAGGCTAGAGTTAAAAAGTGGTGATGGAGGGAATTGAACCCCCGACACAAGGATTTTCAGTCCTTTGCTCTACCAACTGAGCTACATCACCGAAAATGAGGCACAAAAGTATGTAATTTTAGATTCCATGCAAAAAAGGAGTCGGATTTATTGATTTGGCAGATATGAGGGTATTTTTGGGATTATAGGCATTATGATACAGCAGTTAGCATTTGGGATCACACTATGTATTGCGGTTTACCTCATTCGGAAACGGGTTCTGGAAATCAAGGCCAATATCAATTTAGGAAAGAACAATGTCGTGAACGACAATGTTGGAACAAGGGTCATAAACATGGCAATGGTGGCATTTGGACAGAAGAAAATGTTCAAGAGATTTGTTCCCGCATTCCTGCATTTTTTTATTTATGTGGGATTTCTCGTTATCAATCTCGAAGTGCTTGAGTTTGTAGTCGACGGACTGGCCGGCACGCACAGGATATTCGCTCCTTTTCTCGGCGGATTTTATAACGTCCTCATGAACACCTTTGAATTTCTGGCTGTTGCCGTTTTGATTGCGTGTATGGTGATGATCCTTCGACGAAATGTCCTGAAGATAAATCGATTTCATTCTGCTGAAATGACTGGCTGGCCAAAACGCGATGCCAACATAATACTAGTAACAGAAATCGTTTTGATGTGTGCCATCCTTGTCATGAATGCTGCCGACCAGGTTCTACAAAAAAGTAATCCAGTCTATACCTCCACGGGTCCTTTGTTTTTTAGCGGACAGCTTATGTCTTCTCTGGAGTCATTTGGTCCCGCCTCCCTTGTTGTGATCGAACGGATTGCCTGGTGGATTCATATCGTTGGTATCCTTGGTTTTGCTGTCTATGTAACATACTCCAAACACCTGCATATATTTTTGGCCTTCCCGAATACATATTACGCCAACCTTGAGAGGCCGGGTCATATAACTAGTATGCCTGTTGTGACCAACGAGGTTAAACTGATGCTTGGCATAAGTAGCGGTGAAAATCCGTCTCCTTCATCGCCAGGCAGATTTGGAGCCAAAGACATTAATGATCTCCCGTGGAATAATCTACTGGCTGCTTATTCCTGTACGGAATGCGGTCGGTGCACCGCTGAATGCCCGGCTAACGCGACAGGAAAAAAACTTTCCCCGCGTAAAGTAATGATGGATACACGCGACAGAATGGAGGAAGTCAGGAAAAGTCTTAACAAAGGTGGCCCGGGACTTAATGATGGAAAGACCTTATTGGGTGATTACGTTACGAAGGAGGAGATTAATGCCTGCACAAGTTGTAACGCATGTGTGGAAGCATGCCCGGTCCTGATTAATCCGTTGGAAATAATCATTGAGATGAGGAGATATGTGGCAATGGAAGAATCCGGTTCCCCCGGATCCTGGAATTCGATGTTTCAGAATATTGAAACCAATTTTGCACCCTGGAAGTTTTCACCAGCTGATCGCTTCCGCTGGGCTGACGAGTTGAAAAAGCAAAAGTAAACGTATGCCGCAAAAAGATCTTATTGTACCTACAATGGCTGAACTATCCGCCAAGGGTGAAACGCCGGAAGTTCTCTTTTGGGTTGGATGTGCTGGTTCATTTGATGAACGTTATAAAAAGGTAACGAACGCTCTGGTAAAAATATTGAATGAACTTCAGATCCGGTTTGCAGTTCTGGGAACGGAAGAAGCCTGTACAGGAGACCCAGCCCGACGAGCCGGCAATGAATTCCTTTTTCAGGTGCAGGCCATTTCCAACATTCAAACGTTAAACAGGTATAGCATCAGGAAAATCGTAACGGCATGCCCGCATTGTTTTAATACGATTAAGAACGAGTATCCTGAATTGGGTGGGAATTTCGAGGTTGTCCACCATTCAACATTTCTTCAGGGATTGATTGAAGAGGGAAAAATCAAACTAAAGGAAGGCGGCTCATTCAGCGGCAAGAAAATAACCTATCATGACTCCTGTTACCTGGGCAGGGCGAACAATGTTTATGAGGCTCCCCGGGCGGTCCTGGAGATACTTGATGCTGAACTTGTTGAAATGAAGCGATGCCGGACAACTGGCTTTTGCTGTGGCGCAGGCGGTGGACAGATGTTTAAAGAACCCGAGAAAGGAAACAAAGAAATCAACATAGATCGCACAGAAGAAGCAATTGCAACAGGCGCAATGACGATCGCTGTTGCTTGTCCATTTTGTATGACTATGATGAGCGATGGGGTAAAAGGCATGGAGCGAGAAGGAGATATCCAGGTGAAGGACCTCGCCGAACTTATTGCAGAAGCACAAGGTTTATTATAGTTGAAACGTATGTTTGTACCATTTGAATCATTACCGGACACATCCCGAATTTGGATCTACCAATCCAACCGAAAGTTTATTTTACAGGAACTATCCGCAATTTCTGATGCCCTTATGGCGTTTACTAACCAATGGAATGCTCATGGAGTGCCATTGCGGTCCTCTTTCGAAATCCCGTTCGATCAGTTCATCGTCCTCGCCGTTGATGAAGGTGCGAATACGGCAAGTGGTTGCTCAATTGATGATTCCGTAAGAATCATCAAAATGCTAGGTGAAAAGCTTGGTATAGAGCTTTTTGACAGAACAAAAATTGCGTTCAAACTTGAAAATGGGATTATCACTGTTCCGCTTGTTGAACTAAAGGGAAAATATCTTGAGGGCCTTTGGACCAATCAAACGCTTGTTGTCAATAACCTCATATCATCGAAAGGTGAACTACGTAGACGTTGGTTGATTCCGGCGGAACAAACATGGATCAAACGTTACTTGCCTGACGAGGCGGTTATCCGTTAAACGGGTTTTTTTGTAATTTTATGATTAGTTCCAGATTCATTATGAAATTCACACTTCTACTATTTGTCCTTTCTGTTGTGCTGGCTGGTTGCAGCATAGAGAAGAAAGCCACGAAGGCGTTCCGGCTTGGCAAATATCAGAGCGCAATTGACTTGAACAAGAAAATTTTGGCAGGTAACGGAAGCAATGGGAAGGCTAACTTTTTCATTGCCGAATCTTACAGGCTTTCCAATCGTGTAAAGGAAGCGGAACCCTATTACGCCAAAGCGGGCGGACGCGGTATTGATAGGGATTCTGTTCAGCTATTCTATTCTCAATCACTGAAGGCAAATGGAAAGTACGCGGAAGCAAAAACTCAGCTTGAGGAATTGAATTCAAGGACTACTGTCGCAGCGCTAAAGGATCGTGTAGAGGCAGAAATTGATGGAATTAGCTACTTAGCGAAGCTTGATGAAAAACCAAGCTACTACCGTGTAAAGAACATGGAGTTAATTAATACACCGGCCTCAGAGTATTCGCCCGTATTCCTCAATAATGAATTATATTTCACCTCATCGCGTGGCAATGACAAAATCTACGAAGCCACTGGTACACCGTTTACAGATATCTATAAGGTTGCAAGCCGGGGTGCAAATGTAGATCTCGCTACTATCGCCCCGCTACCTATTGGCATCAATTCAGAAAGCATAAATGATGGTTGTATTTCCTTCTCTCCCGATGGAAAGACAATGGTATTTGCCAAAGGCAATTCCGGAAAGCGCAAAGGTACCAACGATGTAGATCTTTACATCGCGCGCTTTAGAAATAATACCTGGTCGGACCCGATAATGATTAATATTAACCAGCCCGATTCCTGGGACTCTGCCCCTGCCTTCAGTCAGGACGGAAGAACACTGTACTTTGCATCCAACCGGAAGGGCGGCTACGGAGGCACCGATATCTATTCTGCACAAATGGACACCCGTGGCAGGTTCTCCCGGGTCCGAAATCTTGGTCCCGAAATAAATACGGCCGGCAATGAAAATTTTCCCTACGTCGCCGAAGATGCCAAACTCTACTTCTCTTCAGACCAGCACCCTGGGTATGGTGGACTTGATCTTTTCGTGGTGAAGCGCGCGAATGGTAAAACATCTATTGAAAATCTGGGCCAGCCAGTCAACTCCACAGGTGATGATTTCTCGATCTTTTTATTTCGTCCCGACAGAGGGTTTTTTACTTCAAACCGAGAAGGAGGAAAAGGTGATGATGACATCTATACCTTCATTAATGAAGACCCAAATCTAAAGGTGGTTAATTATTACCTTCAGGGCATTACGTATACCCGGGACAAAGAAGATAAGCTCCAGATTTTGGCCAATACAAAGATTAGTATGATGGATGAAAAAGGAGAGCTCATGCAGGATTTTGTTACTGGTAATGACGGAAAATTCCTTTTTAGGGTGTATGAAAATGAAGACTACAACATGGTTGGGGAATCAGACGGGTACCTGGTTAGAAGACAACCATATACAACGAAAGGAAAATCTGTTGATCCAACGACATTAAAAGAACTGATCACCAACATTACGCTGGATACAATCCTTGTCCTGGATAAGGTGGAAATCAACAAGATTTTTGTGCTTGAAAACATTTACTACAATTTTAACAAGTCTGACATTCGGGATGATGCGGCAAAGGAATTGGATAAGCTTGTTCAATTATTAATTGATAATCCTGAAATAAAGATCGAACTGGGTTCTCATACAGATAGTATAGACGATAATTCCTATAACCTTCAGCTTTCACAAAGACGCGCGGAATCCGCTGTGCGATATATTGTCCAGCATGGCATTGCACCCGACAGGCTGGTGGCAAAAGGATACGGCGAAGAAAAACCAATTTCCCGCAATACCAATCCGGATGGAACTGACAACCCTGTCGGCAGGCAGAAAAACAGAAGGACAGAATTTAAGATTCTTGAAGTAGGTGTCATCCCTAAAACACTGGAAAGCGAAGAGGTATTTGATGAGGATAAATATTTCAAAAATGATGGGAATTAAGAATCTATAGAAATATCTTTTTCCCTGCTCAGCGCCTTAATAATTCTGTTGTCTAACTGTCCCCTAATTTTCTCCAACGGGAACATTCACAATCCGTCTGCCAATGCCATGTCTTCATCGATTCAGGGTGAACTCAAGGCCTTAATGCAAATATTTTTGGCAATTAATCCATTGAGCAATCTTCAATCAATCAGACATGCAGAAATTAATCTTTCTAATCATCATTCCATTAGCTTTCGCTTGTGGTGATGAAATTACCAATACAGAACAGTTTATAACAACGGGTGATTCTCCAAGCTTCAGCGTAAAAGACTTCGGCGCTGTTGGCGACGGAGTTGCCGATGACACAAAGGCATTTCAGGATGCTGTCAATGCAGCTATTAAAGTTGGAGGGGGCGAACTATTGATTCCTCCTCCGAATAATTTTTACAACATCAAAAACACAATTGCCATAAAACCTTTTAGCGGGACAGAGTGTAATCTCAACATTAGAGGATTTGGTAGTAATCTGTCAGAAATCCGATACACAGGTCCCGGTAACCGAGCGGTTTTTAAAGTCCTGGGGTTGAAATCTTCAGTAATCTCCGGAGTTAAAATTTGGATAACACCAGGTATTAGCGGTACAGTTGTCTGGGATATTGATACAACACCAGAAATTGAATCTACGAGTTGGGTAACATTTAAAAATTGCCTGGCACTACTTGGCAATGGTGTGAATAATGTGGGCTGGAGATTGGGTCACCTTAGTGGAGGCTACGCTGACATCAGCAGCTATCAATGGGAAAATTGTTTAGTGGATGGAAATCAAGGTGAAGGGACAGTAATTAGCGGCCAGATAGGTTGGCTGCTTGAAGGGCGGAATACTGTTCAGAATACCTGGTTTGGTGGATTTGGCGCCTACCTGGATAAGGTTTTTAGCAATCGCTCTCAAACCGGAACAGGAGCTAAAACTGAAAATGGAAATGGTTCCGCATTCTTCTATGGTTTAGGCGGTTCCCATAATAATATTGACTTTGAAATCTCAGCCGAGCAAGTATATTATATTTCCGGCGGGCGATTTGAAGTAGGCAAGAAATTTCTTGTTGTTCCTGATGGCGTTGAAGATCCGGTAATAACTATTTCCGGGGTTGAAATTAACGATTACAATCCCGCGGACGGAAATATTATATCGATGGGGCGACCCGGCTCATTAACCTTGGACGGATGCAGAATGTATGGCAAAGAAGGAGGAAATTTTTCAAACATGATTACGCTGGGAGGGGACCGGGGTGTTGGTAGGTTGTTTGTCCGTGGAGGTTCTTATGCTTCTCCAAAACCATTCTATAAAATTTTGACCGGTACCTGGCAAGTCAATATACAATCGGTTGGGAAACTTGAAGGTCCTTATGCAACGAGTTATTTTGACAACGAGCCTGTTAGTGGAAATTAATTTCGGATAAATGTACGAAAAGGAAAGGGCACCGATTATTGACCGGTGCCCTTTCCTTTTTTTGTCTTATCTCTTAGGCCGCCTTCTGTACAGCATCCAGCTGGATCTCCTTGTTTTTCGTTATCCGGATAATCCGCAACTTATCCAGCACCTTTATTACCTGATAGGTCGGATCAATTTCATGCCAACGTATACCCCCAAAGTTAGGTCTTGACCCGTACTTGTGATGGTTGTTGTGGTAACTCTCTCCCATCATCAAGAAGTCAACTGGTAAAAAATTCTTGGAAGTATCCCCTACCTCAAAATTTCTATATCCATACTTATGAGCGAACCAATTGATGATTGCTCCGTGAACCGGGCTCATTAAAAATTGTATGGGCAACAAAAGCCATAACCACCAGGCAGTAGCAAATTGTGCATACACCGTTATATAGATAGCGGCCCAAAATATTCTGGATGGCCACGAGCGGGCGAACCGGTCAAATGCCTCCCATTGGGGCACGCCTTCGGTAAAACGTTTTTCCGGAATCAATCTTCTGTTGGCAATATCAGAATATATGGTTTTTGTTTTCCACATCATCTTCCAGATCGTTTCATCGTACGTAGGTGAATGCGGATCGTCCTCCGTGTCGGCAAATGCATGGTGCATTCTGTGCATTACGCCATATCCATATGGGCTTAAATAATTTGAGCCCTGGAAAATCCACGTAAGTACAAAGAAGACTTTTTCAGTGAATTTGTTCATCGTAAACGCCTTATGTGCAGCGTAGCGGTGAAGAAAAAAAGTTTGAAAGAATAGCGACAAATACCAATGCGCTACGAAGAATAACAAAATTACGGTCATGAATGATTTAGGTTATAGTTCAACAAAAGTCCGCAAGTCCCCACGGGTTTTCTGCAAGACAATAAGGGTGGCGTTTTGTGACAGATTTATAGATAATAATTTTTAGGATTTTGTATTTGAATATGGGAACCCCTTTTTGAGCTCTACAATGAGCTCTGATGGATTCCCAAAATCGCAAGCCTTGCGGAAAAGTTGCGTAAAACCAGAAGTGTCGGGCAGATCAAAACAGATTTTAGCAGTCTCCGTGGCCAATTTCTTCTTTGCACGGCAAAAAAGCTGACGGCAATGCTCTTTGTTTTTGTCAAGTGTTACCTGCAATACCTCATAGTCAAAGTCAAAGACTTCCTTCAACAGGAAAACGGCTCTTTCCAAAGGCTCCAGTTTAGTATTAATCACACTTAAAGCTTTCGCCAGTTCAATCTCTATATCGAGGTGCGCAAAGCTGGTCTCTTTAAACCGGTTTATGATCTCCCCAATGTTACTTTGGCTCAGGAGTTCTTCCTTCTTATGACGAAGGGAATTGAGATGGTTCAGACAATTATTTTTTACCGCCTTTACCAGATAGGCCTTTGTATTCTCAACCCTTCTGGGGCTTTGAGTGAGCCACTTTAAGAATGTTTCCTGCACAATATCTTCCGCATCTGCCTTACAGCGAACAATGTTGTACGCAATAGATTGCAAGAGCGGTTGGAAGTGCGCTATGGTTTGATCCTGGCTCATAGGTTTGCCGTAAAGATACAATGTTGACTTTAATAACACCATAACATACCTGGTGTTTAAAACATTCACTCTCACTACCATACACTCGTTTGTCTGCTCTTATAGAAATTCTCTAGAACGTTCACTATGAAAACATTACCTTTGTAGCTGGCGTTAAAACGGTGCATAAATAGGCACTAGTTTTTCCGTTTATTGGTTTAGTATAGATAATGGATTCAGCTTTAACACCGGAAGTACGCAGAAAGCCTGTTTTGACACAGGAAATAGCTTTTGGGATAGTGCATTTACTGCCCCTTGGAGCTCTCGTTACGGGGGCGACATCTTTCGATTGGGCCGTGTGTGCATTCTTGTATTTTTTTAGAATGTTTTGGGTGACCGGCGGCTACCATCGATACTTCGCACACAAGTCATATAAGACTTCCAGATGGTTTCAGTTTGTTATTGCCTTCATGTCTCAGACTACGGCCCAGAAAGGGGCCCTCTGGTGGGCTGCACACCACAGGCATCACCACAGGCATAGTGATACTCCTGCCGATCCTCATTCAATGAAAATATACGGGTTCTGGTATTCGCATATTGGTTGGATTGTGGGGCCGGATTTTAAAGAGACGGATTATAAAGTCATCGGTGATTATGCCAAGTACCCTGAATTGGTCTGGCTTAATAAACACTATCTCGTTCCACCGACTACACTTGCAATAGCTGTTATGGCATTAGGTGGCGTTGTGAACGGTGGCAGCATCATGACGATGTTTACTTCAGCAGGATTCTCGACACTGTTTATTGGATTCTTTTTAAGCACCGTAGTTTTATACCACGCTACTTTTTCCATTAATTCTATCATGCACAAAGTCGGCACACAACGTTACGAATCGCACGATGAATCCCGGAACAGTTTGTGGCTTGCACTGGTTACCCTGGGAGAAGGATGGCATAACAATCATCACTACTACGAAGTCGCCGCGCGACAAGGTTTTTTCTGGTGGGAGATTGATATTACCTATTACATTTTAAGAGGCCTTGCCGCTGTCGGATTAATATGGGACCTCAAAGAAGTGCCCAGGCATATCAAGAACTCAAAAAACAAACAACAGGCCGCGCAGTTGCGTAAAGAGTACGAATCCAAAAAAGTAGAACTTGTTTCTTAGCTAAATATATACTTACATGCTCCTTAGGAAGAATTTGATTATACTGGTTGTTGACATTCTTTCCTCATAATCTTCCAAAAAAATACTTTTATTGTAAACACTTCCATTCTTGACTTTCCACGATTTTAATTTAGACAACAAACTTATTGAAGGTTTGCAGTCTATGGGGTATACCACTCCAACTCCAATACAGGAGCAGGCTATTCCGGTTGTTTTAGATGGCAGAGACCTGATTGCCTGTGCTCAAACCGGAACGGGCAAAACAGCTGCATATCTGCTGCCTATTCTGAATAAGATAATACACGCCGAAAAACGACATCTCAATACATTAATTATTGCCCCAACTCGTGAACTTGCTCAGCAGATTGACCAGCAAATTGAAGGCATTGGCTATTTCATCGGGGTGAGTTCAATTTCCGTATACGGTGGCGGCGACGGGGCTACCTGGGATCAACAAAGGAAAGCGCTTGAAGAAGGTGCTGATATCATCATAGCAACACCCGGAAGGCTTATAGCACTATTAGCTACCGGAAAGATCGTACTGGATCATCTTGAACACCTCGTACTGGATGAGGCTGACAGGATGCTTGATATGGGCTTTTATGATGATATCGTAAAAATAATCAACTATCTGCCCAAGGAAAGGCAAACCGTTCTGTTCTCGGCTACTATGCCCCCTAAGATCAGAACTTTAGCGACCAAAATACTGGACAAACCCGCAGAGATAAACATCTCCATAGCCAAGCCTGCCGCAGGCATTTTACAACAGGCCTATGTTGTCTATGATACACAGAAAAGTGCACTCATCAGGCATGTCCTTAAATCCAGTAATTGGAGTAGTGTAATTATTTTTGCCTCCACTAAAGAAACCGTTAAAAAGCTCGATGCAGCCTTTCAGCGTGCCGGTCTACCAGCAAAAGCATTTCACTCTGACCTTGAACAACCGGAACGGGAGGTTATTCTACGGGCATTCAAAAATAAACAAATCAATATGATTATCGGTACTGACGTCCTGTCTCGTGGTATTGACGTAGAAGGAATCAGCCTTGTCATCAACTATGATGTTCCACCAGATCCCGAAGATTATGTACATCGTGTTGGTCGCACAGCGAGAGCGGAAACCACGGGTACGGCGATAACATTTATTAATGAACGCGATCAGGGTAAATTTCATAGCATTGAAACATTGATAGGGGATACCATCTCGAAGCTCCCTTTACCTGACTCAATAGGTGAGGGTCCAGCTTACGCGCCTCGTCAGAAACGTAGTGTCGACTTCAAAAAAAGAACAGGCTTCAGGAAGAAACCGAACCGGAAGTAAGTTATTTTTTGCGCAAAATCGAGAGAACTTCATTCAATTTAAGCAGTGCTTCCACCGGACTAACGGTATTGATGTCCACCTTCTCAAGCATTTCCATAATTTCATTAAAGCGAGGATCATTCGCGAACAAGTTTAGCTGAGGTATTGGTTTGGGCGCCTCCCGAATCTCTTTGGTCCTGTCATTCTTGTGCTTATCCTTTTCGAGGAAATGCAAAATTTCATTAGCCCTGAACACTACTTTGTTCGGCATCCCTGCCAATTGAGCTACGTGAATTCCAAAGCTATGCTCACTTCCTCCAGCTTTTAGTTTGCGCATGAAAATTATCTTATCGCCAACCTCCTTCACTGATACATTAAAATTCTTTACACGCACCAAATCTTCCTCAAGCTGATTCAATTCATGATAGTGTGTTGCAAAAAGAGTTTTTGGTTTGAAGTCCTTATGGTTGTGAAGGTGTTCAACAATAGCCCACGCAATAGATACCCCATCATACGTGCTGGTGCCCCGACCAATTTCATCCATCAGAATCAGGCTCCGGTTGCTTAGATTATTGAGAATGCTTGCTGTCTCGGTCATCTCAACCATAAAAGTAGATTCACCACGCGAAAGATTATCCGATGCCCCGACCCGGGTAAACACTTTGTCAACAATACCAATAGAAGCGGCTTCCGCAGGAACAAAACTTCCCATTTGTGCCATCAGAACAATTAGTGCCGTTTGTCGGAGCAATGCCGACTTGCCGGCCATATTTGGTCCTGTTATGATCAATACCTGTTGCTTATCGCTGTCCAGATAAATATCATTTGGGACATAGGATTCTCCCGTCGGTAATTTCTTTTCTATGACCGGATGGCGACCTCCCTTTATATCTAAAATAAGCGAGTCATTTATAACTGGTTTCGCATAGCCATTTGCTTTGGCTATAAACGAAAATGACAACAGACAATCCAACTGAGCAATTACCCGGGAACTCTGCTGAATTTGTGGGACAAAATCGGCCGCGTGCCGAATGAGAGCATTGAATATCCGCTGCTCGATTACAACGAGTTGTTCTTCGGCATGCAGAATTTTTTCCTCGTAGATTTTCAGTTCTTCAGTAATATAACGCTCAGCGTTAACCAGCGTTTGTTTACGCATCCAGTCAGCGGGCACTTTATCCTTATTGGCATTGCTTACCTCGAGGTAGTAGCCAAAAACTCTATTATAAGAGATCTTTAATGAATTGATGCCGGTGCGTTCAACTTCACGTTTCTGAATCTGAAGAAGGTAATCCTTTCCTGAAAACGCAATTTTCTGCAGCTCATCCAATTCAGGATCAATCCCTTCTTTGATAAGACCTCCCTGATTACTATTTATAGAAACATCATCACGTAGTTCATTTTCAATTTTATCGACCAGGAATTCACACAGGTGTAATTGATCTCCAAGTTTTTGAAGCTCAGGAGAGGGATGGCTGCTCATGGTTTCCTTGATGGGTACAACACAACGGAGCGACCGTTTTAGTTGTATCATTTCCCGTGGATTGATTCGGTTAACGGCCACCTTGGAAATCAATCTTTCCAGGTCTGATATATGCTTCAGTGAATCGGCGATTTTCGTTGTAAGTGGATTGTCCTTAAAAAGTGTATCAACCACCAAAAGCCGTTCTTCAATTGCTGCCCTTTCCTTTAATGGCAATATCATCCATTTGCGCAATTGACGTGATCCCATCGGAGTAAGCGTATGGTCCACAATATCTATCAATGGGAATCCGCCATCTTGTTGCGCCTGAACGATCTCCAGATTGCGAATAGTAAACTTGTCAAGCCAAACATACTTATCCTCGTCAATGCGCGAAATAGATGTGATATGAGAGGTGTCTTTGTGTTCGGTATCTTCCAGGTAATGCAATATTGCTCCTGCCGCAATAACTGCCTCGCCCATTCCGTCAATTCCAAAGCCCTTCACCGAGGCCGTCTTAAATTGCTGAATCAGTTTTTCATACGCATAATCGAATCCGTAAACCCAATCATCCAAGGCAAAAGTGTTGTACTCGTCGCCAAATATCCTTTCAAAAAGGGCACGCGATTGTTTGCTAAAAATGATCTCGGAAGGAGCAAAGCCCTGTATAACCTTTTGCAAATAGTTTTCATTTCCCTGGGCTGCGTAGAACTCTCCGGTTGATACATCCAGGAAAGAAATTCCGTACACACCTTGAGTTCCAAAAACCGAAGCCAGAAAATTATTCTGCTTGCGTTCAAGTACATTATCATTAAAAGAAAGACCCGGTGTTACCAATTCCGTAACGCCTCGTTTTACAATTCCTTTGACATAACGCGGATCTTCAAGCTGATCACAAATTGCCACACGGTGCCCCGCACGAACAAGTTTGGGAAGGTATGTGTCAAGCGCATGATGGGGAAATCCAGCCAGCTCAATTTCTGACGCCGAACCACTTCCCCTTTTGGTTAACACAATATCAAGTACTTTGCTGGCAGTAATAGCATCCTGTCCAAATGTCTCGTAAAAATCTCCTACCCGAAACAACAAGAGTGCCCCGGGGTACCTCGTCTTAATAACGTTGTACTGCTTCATCAACGGTGTCTCAGCAGGCTTTGAAATGATTGCCATAATCGGCAATTTAGAATTTAGTGATTAGAATTTAGAGCCCACCGGAAAGAATAACTTCACGAATTATTCTTTTGGCTGTTACCGCTTTTTTACTGCTACTATTACCCACATCGTATCTCCTTTGACTTTGGTTCGATCTGCAAATGGATCTTTTTGAAAGGTGATTTCAAACCCTGCTTTTTTCAGATCTTCTACCGCAAAATTGATTCCCAGTTCGTGTTTTAACTCTTGTTCGGACCGACTGAATTTGCGACGGGTTGCCGAAATTGGTTCACAGAGTACCAGCCGTCCGCCAACCTTAAGTGCTACTTTAATATGTTGCAGAATTTTATCGTGATCATCCATTTCATGGTATGCATCGAGTATGAGGATCGCATCAAATGTATTTGCTGCAAGTTTTGGATTGTCCTCGTCACCTTTAATAAGGGTGACATTCTCAATCTTCCGGTCTTCAAGATGGTTCTTTAACAGGTTTAATTTAGCCTGGTCAATATCCACGGCAAATACGTTCCCCGTTTTTCCAACAACCGGAGACAATTTTGTTGTCATGTACCCTTCATGGCACCCAATATCCGCTGCAATGCTGCCTGCCTTAATGTCCAACAGTTTTATGAGTTCCCCGGCACGCTGCCATTGGTCTCTGTCAGCCCAGGCACTTTCACGGTAAATATTTTTCCATTGATCCTGAGCACAAACAGGATGAAATAGAAATAGACAAATAATTCCAATAATGATACCTTTCACTAGCTAAACAAAGGTTAACGAATTACAAAATAAACACAGACTTCAGGCAGGCCGTTCAATCCGCACCTTTATTTAACGTACTCAGTCGATCCTGGTTAGGCTAAATAGTGCTGGTTATCTTAATTTGCCATCCATGAAAAAATTATCGTTAACCGATCTGGGCAGAATTTCCGTCGATGAATTCAGACAGGCTGAAAAAATACCCGTTTGTATAGTCCTGGATAATCTTCGCAGTCTTCACAATGTTGGATCTGCCTTTCGGACAGCTGACGCGTTCCGCATTGAAAAAATATACTTATGCGGAATTACCGGCACGCCTCCACATCGGGAAATCCAAAAGACGGCTTTGGGAGCCACAGAATCCGTCAGCTGGGAATATGTAGAAAATTCTCTTGACGCTATTCATCTCTTAAGAGATCAGCGATTTACTATTATCGTTGTTGAGCAAACAACGAAAAGTGTTCCCTTAAACGCATTTCAAATTTCCGGCTCCGAACGCTATTGCCTGGTATTTGGCAATGAAGTAAACGGAGTAAGTGAATCGGTGGTGAATGAAGCCGACATGGCCCTTGAAATCCCCCAGGTTGGAACCAAACATTCTCTGAATGTTTCAGTCTGCCTGGGAATAGTGGTTTGGGAGTTGTTTAAGAAGATGAGGCTATGAGATTTATGAGCATAACCTTTGTGGTGGCACTCAGCCCATTTAAAATTATTTTGCACATTTGCAGACGATTTAACTACGATTTACAATACCGTGCAAGACCGCTATACTCAACGAGGAGTTTCTGCCTCTAAAGAAGACGTTCATCAGGCTATTAGCAAGCTTGACAAAGGGCTATTTCCAAGGGCTTTTTGTAAAATCGTACCGGACTACCTGGCAAACGACCCGGATTTCTGTACGGTAATGCATGCCGATGGGGCAGGAACAAAGTCATCACTTGCCTATATGTATTGGAGAGAGACAGGTGACTTATCCGTCTGGAGGGGAATTGCACAGGATGCCATTATCATGAACATTGATGATTTACTTTGTGTAGGCGCTACTGAAAATATATTACTTTCATCTACCATCGGTCGAAATAAAAACCTGATACCTGGGGAAGTCATTTCGGCTATTATTGACGGCACGGAAGAAGTCCTGGAAATGTTACGTCACTATGGACTTCAAATTGTAGGCACTGGCGGAGAGACGGCTGATCTCGGGGATCTGGTTCGCACGGTTGTTGTCGATAGCACGGTAGTGAGCCGGATGAAACGAAGTAATGTAATTGATAACAGCCGGATTCAAGCTGGGAATGTAATTGTTGGATTGTCATCCTACGGGCAGGCAATCTATGAGTCTTCGTATAATGGAGGCATGGGAAGCAACGGGCTCACCTCTGCCCGCCACGATATTTTTAATACGGACTACGCCACAAAATATCCGGAATCCTACGATCAGCAAGTCCCATATGATTTGGTGTACACAGGACGTTATAAAGTCACCGATGAGGTTCCTGGCGTCGCCTCAAATGTCGGCAAGCTTGTACTTTCGCCTACCCGCACGTATGCACCTGTGATAATAGAAGTTTTAAAAAGTTTGCGCAGTGAGATTTTTGGGATGGTGCATTGTAGTGGCGGCGCGCAAAGCAAGGTGTTGCATTTTATAAATGACGACCTTCACGTCATCAAAGATAATCTGTTTGATGTTCCTCCGCTTTTTAAGATCATTCAGCAGGAAAGTAAAACTTCCTGGAAGGAAATGTATAAAGTCTTTAATATGGGCCACCGTATGGAAATTTATCTGGAGGAGAAAGCTGCGCAACAGGTCTGTGAAATTGCCAGTCGATTTAATATTGATGCCAAAGTTATAGGGAGAGTGGAGAAAAGTGATAAAAGGCAGGTCACTGTGCGAAGTGACTTCGGTGAATTTACATACAACTAGGGCGCTATACTACTTCAATAGTTCCCGGGAGATAACCATCTTTTGAATTTCCGTTGTCCCTTCATAAATCTGGGTGATTTTAGCATCACGCATCAGACGTTCTACGTGATACTCCTTCACATATCCATATCCTCCATGAATCTGAACTGCTTCGGTTGTCACTTCCTGTGCAATTTGAGACGCATACAATTTAGCCATGGCTGCGGCTTTTACGAAATCTTTCTGCTGGTCTTTAAGCCAGGCGGCCTGATGTACCAATAGTCTGGCAGCATCAATTTTTGTTGCCATCTCGGCAAGTTTAAACTGGATAGCCTGATGTTCCGAGAGTGCCTTTCCAAATGCCTTTCTCTCTTTGGAATATTTCAGCGCCAGTTCGTACGCGCCCGATGAAACACCTAACGCCTGTGCAGCAATCCCGACACGGCCACCATTTAAAGTAGTCATCGCGAAACTAAAACCAAATCCCTCGGCACCGATCCGGTTTGCCTTTGGAATCTTTACATCCGTGAACATCAAAGAATGCGTGTCTGACCCGCGGATTCCCATCTTATCCTCCTTTTTGCCCACCACAAACCCTGGCATTCCTTTTTCAACAATCAGTGCGTTGATACCCTTATGTCTTTTAAGTGGGTCGGTCTGTGCAATCACAATATACACGCTTGCGCTGTTACCGTTCGTAATCCAGTTCTTGGTCCCATTCAACAAATAGTGATCACCCTTATCTTCAGCGGTAGTCCGCTGGCTGGTTGCATCTGACCCGGCCTCCGGCTCTGAAAGACAGAAGGCTCCGATACCTTGCAGGGCCAGTGGCTTTAAATATTTTTCCTTTTGCTCCTCGCTTCCATACTTTTCAAGCCCCCAGCACACCAGAGAATTATTGACTGACATACAAACAGAGGCAGAAGCGTCCACCTTCGAAATTTCTTCCATGGCAAGGACATACGATATTGAATCCATTCCTCCTCCATTGAAACGCGGATCAACCATCATCCCCATGAATCCGAGCTCTCCCATGCGTCTGATTTGTTCAAGTGGAAATTTCTGATGCGTGTCTCGGTCTATTACGCCAGGAAGTAATTCGGCTTGGGCAAAGTCGCGGGCTGCTTGTTGCACAGCAAGGTGTTCTTCTGTTAGCTGGAAATTCATATTCTAAATTTATCCTATATCAGTTGACAAAAAAAATCAGGACTGAGGTATTCACCACAGGCCTGAAAAAATTGCGACATTTCTTTCTTAATCTCTCCTTCCCATAAATATCATAACATAGTAGAGTAGCATCGTTACCGCTCCGATTGCAGCTACAACGTAGGTCATTGCTGCCCACTTCAGCGCATCTTTTGCCATCTCATGCTCCTGTTTATTTACTATGCCTCTCTCTTCAACCCATACCAAAGCCCGTTTGCTGGCGTCAAATTCAACTGGCAATGTTATCAATGCGAAAAGTGCAAATACACCATAACATGCTATTATAATCAGCAAAGCAATATCAAATGAAAATATGCCCGGTAAGGCAAATGCGCCAAACATCATTGCCATAAAGACCATGTTAATAACCTTGGCACTAATGTTCTGGATGGGCACCAACGCAGACCGCAACTCCAGCATACTATACGCTTTAGCATGTTGTACAGCATGACCACATTCATGAGCCGCCACTGCCGTAGCAGACGCGTTCCGCCCGTGATAAACATCGTGACTAAGATTAACAGTTTTGTTTGTTGGATTGTAATGATCTGTTAATTGCCCTTCCACTGAAATCACCTGAACATCACTCAAGCCGTTATCGGCAAGCATCAGGCGCGCTACGTCTGCGCCTGTCAAATCTCGGGTGAGGTGAATCTGAGAATATTCATGAAACTTGCTTTTTAGCCTGGAACTTACAATCCAGCCTATCAACATGAAAATCACCGTGATTACTATTGCTCCTATACCCATATTGTTTACTTTTTAGCATACCAAAGATGCAAGGTTTGAACCAAAAACAAAAGTCTGCCAAAACGACACTTTCTAATGGAAGAAGTGCGAAAACACTTAAAAACCCCAATAAAAAGCGCAGCTCATAACCCGCCTGCTAAATTTTTACAGTTAACATGGCCATGAAGTTTGTTCCTGCCTGTGGAAAATAATACGCGGTGCCCCCGTAGCCATAGCCATTTGATGAATATTCTACATCAAAAATATTATTGACGAGTAATCCCAAATCAACCCCCTTTATTCCCCTTGGTTTCAGGCCAAGGGAAAGCCTTACATCATTAATGAAATAGTCACCTAGCTTTACTAAGTCGTTTTCCGTATTGTCCAGGTATTGCTGTCCGACGTACTTGCTTAAGAACGCGACCTGGAAATTTTCAAATGGTTTCCATTCCAGCTGACTCCCGGCAATCCAGGATGGGGACAGAATAATGGTTGTGCTTTGACTGGAAACAACGTTGTTTTCGTCCAGTACGATAAAGTCCTTATTCTTATTGACACTGCCCGTTACATTAGCACTCCAGGTTAGCTTGCCGGGCAAGCCAACACTTCCCGAAAGTTCAATTCCGGTACGATAACTTTTACCGACGTTTGAGCGGATAGGGTAGCCGGTATCTGACACTGCGCCAGTGAGAACAAGCTGATCCGTATAATTCATCAAATAATAATTAAACTCGCCCTTGAACTTCTGCCCTGTTCTTCTCCATCCTATTTCAAGATTACCAAGCTTTTCCCGTCTTGGTTTTTCGGTTCCCTCTAAATAGTCTGTGCGGCTAGGTTCCCGGTTGGCAATTGCATAGGATGAATAGAGCACATCAGCAGGTGATACCGCATAGGTAAAACCAATCTTCGGATTTAGGAACGAAAATTCGTCGCTGACATCATAAGCCGATTGGTCATTGTCTGTTCCGGCGGTTTCATACGTAACATGACGATATTGAATATCAATATAAGAGCTGAATTTCTCACCAAAGGATTGACTCCACTTGGCATAAAGATTCATATCAGTTTTTTCAGATTCCCCGTCATAGTAAACGAATCGAATGGGGATGTTGTCAGAAATTTGAGCCCACACTATTTCGCCAAAATGCCTTGCATTGTCATAGCGACTAATAGCTCCGCCAAATGTAAGGTCTGTATTGTCCCTCGAGTAATTGGCGGAAAAAGTCGCGCCGTAATAGTCGTTGTCCAACCATCGCCGCACGATTACGTCACTCATCTGAATTACACTATCACCTATACTCACATCCGGCAAGCCCAGATTAACAAATGGTTCACTTTGTTTGTATTGTTCGAAATATCCTCTTCCATCTGTATAGTGAAGTGAAAGGTTTGCATTCCAGTTATCGGAAATAACCTGCGACAAATGCAGCTGGTAGTGATCCTGTTTGTAGTCATCAACTTCATTGTCATAAAATCGACTTACGCTCCCGTCTTCATTATAAATAGCGCCGGCATAATTGTATGTCCTGGCTGTTTCCATAGTAGCCGGATCGACTCCATACCAGGCCTGATAAGTTTTTTCACTTCCTCCGAATACAATCGCTTTAATGATTGTCTTTTCACCATAATAGCCGCCACTTAAGTAAAACGAATTGAGGTTAGATGTAGCACGATCCACATATCCATCCGACGAAACATTGGAAATCCTTCCATCAAACGACCAATGCTTGTTTATTAGACCAGTCCCACCCTTAAACGTGTATCGCTGGCTTCCGAAAGATCCGAATGAAACCGTTGCCTCAGCATATGGATTTTGTGACAATCCATCGGTATTTACGCTAACAGTTGCTCCAAAAGCCCCTGGGCCGTTTGTGGATGTTCCAACTCCACGCTGGATTTGTATGGTCTGTATAGACGAAGCCAAATCCGGAGTATTCACCCAGAATACTCCCTGCGATTCACTGTCATTAAGTGCAATACCGTTTATTGTTACATTGATCCGGGTTGGGTCGCTGCCGCGAATCCGCAATCCGGTATATCCAATCCCCGCTCCCGCATCAGTGGTCGTAACCATGGATGGTGACCAGTTCAGGAGTAATGGAAGATCCTGACCAAAGTTTTGTTGTTGGATTGCCTGTTTACCAACCTGGAAAAAAGTCATAGGGGTTTTATCGTTTGCGCGGGTAGCCAAAACAACCACCTCATCCGTTAGTTGTGACGACTCCTCCAATGAAAAATCTATTTCATGATTACCAGAAATTTTCATTCTCGTAACTTTTTCATGGTATCCAAGGTATCTGACAACAATTGTAATTTCTCCTTCCGGCACCTTGGTGACTCTGAAATTTCCAAACTCATCCGTTACAACTAGTCGTCCCAGTTCCTTGACTTCGACAGTAGCCCCCTGCAACGCATGGCCACCTGGCTCTGGTCCACGTACCTTACCGTAAAAAGAAAATTGTTGCGCATAGGCGCCGGCTGACCACAGCATGGCAGCTGTTGCAATAATTAATCTGAACATTGTCTTTAATGGTTTAAACTTGCGATGCATCGGGGAATGCACCCGCGTACGTTTAACCTTGCCTCCCTTCGGCCGCATTACCGGCATCAGGTTCTTTGGGTATAATCTCAGCCCGTTATTTTATGGCACCCCTTGTCTATTCGACGTACAAAGGTATAAGCTCATTTTTAACAATAACAAATTATCTTGAAATAGTTTCAGCGTGGATAAATAAGTCACGTGTGAGCTGGTTTAACCTCCTGCAGAATTTGATTTTCTTCCCGGAGCCTAAAATTCCTAATTTCAACGACGAAAATTTGCACCTTTACCGACGAACCAATCCGTAATCCATGTATAAGGCAACGGTAAACAGGAATAGCCTCAAAGTCACATTGGACGACTCGTCCATATCTGTCAATGGAGTGCCTTTAAACTGGGATCTCATACGAGTTTCAGACGGCTTTTTTCATATTCTGCTTGAGAATAAAAGTTATAGCGCGGAAGTTGTCAGGGTTGACAATCTCACCAAATCTGTAATACTGAACATAAACGGAAGGCTCTACTCCGTCCGGATAAAAGACAAGTTCGATTTGTTACTGGATGAGTTGGGGATGAATAGCGGGACGGCAGGTAAAGTGAACAACATAAAGGCACCGATGCCCGGCCTGATTATAGACCTTCGCGTAAAAGAAGGCGAATTGGTAAAGATGGGGGACCCTTTGCTCGTGCTTGAAGCAATGAAAATGGAAAACATTCTTAAGGCCCCTGGCGACGGCATTGTGAAATCAATTAAAGTCAAACGAGGCGACAGTGTAGAAAAGAATCAAGTAATGATTGAGTTTTGAATTAGTCATTTGTAACTGATCAAAATATATTTCATTTCAGATTTTGGCGTAGTTCGTTTTTCAAAGCTTCAACCTTCTGAATATATTGCGTCACTTTAATAACTCCTGAATGAAATACAAACGTATCCTCCTTAAGCTCAGTGGTGAAGCCCTGCAGGGACCTAACAAAAACATGAATATCGATCCAAACGTCCTGGAACAGTATTGTGCAGAAATCCAGATGTTGAGGGATGAGAAGGTTGAGATCGCAATTGTTATAGGGGGTGGTAATATTTTCAGGGGTGGACAAGCCGAAGCACTTGGGATTGATCGCGTTCAGGGCGATTATATGGGAATGTTGGCAACCGTAATCAACGCAATGGCATTACAAAGCGCTCTGGAACGGCACGGACTATACACCAGATTAATGGCTGGAATAAAGATGGAACAAGTCTGCGAACCTTTTATCAGACGAAGGGCAATCCGTCACCTCGAAAAGGGAAGAATTGTAATATTCGGTGCAGGGATAGGAAATCCTTATTTCACAACCGACTCAACCGCAAGCTTACGAGCAATCGAAGTACAGGCCGAAATTGTCCTGAAAGGCACTCGGGTAGACGGAGTATATACAAAGGATCCCGAAAAATTTCCGGATGCGGTGAGGTACAGCAAACTTTCTTTTCAGGAAGCCTACGAAAAGAACCTGAATATTATGGACATGACTGCGTTTACGCTTTGTATGGAAAACAAGCTGCCCATCATTGTCTTTGACATGAATAAGAAAGGTAACCTGCTGAAGGTTGTAAAGGGTGAAGAAGCAGGAACACTGATTAGTTAAGGTTGACAATACATTAAACGCATCACAAACTTCAAGTCTAACTTTTATACATATGGATGAAATACAGTTATACCTGGAAGAAGCAAAAGACCTGATGAACAAAGGTCTCGCCCATGTTGCCCATGAACTCACTAAAATCAGGGCTGGTAAGGCAAATCCAATGATGCTCGACGGCGTTGCCGTGTCTTATTACGGAACCATGACACCATTAAGTCAGGTGTCTTCCCTGACGACTCCAGATGCCCGCACGATCTTCATTAAACCCTGGGAGAAGAATATTATTCCGGAAATTGAAAAGGCAATCCTGAATGCTAACCTGGGCCTTAACCCCCAGAATGATGGGCAACAGATAATAATTAACGTGCCGATGCTGACCGAAGAACGACGTAAGCAGCTTGTTAAACAAGTTGGGCAGGAATGCGAGCACGGCAGGATTAGTGTTCGAAACATCCGAAAGGAAACAAATGAACAGTTGAAAAAAATCAAGGGCGCTTCGGAAGACGATATTAAGAATGCCGAAGAGGTTGTTCAACAAATGACGAATGAATCTATTACTAAAATAGATACGCTCATGAAAAAGAAAGAAGTGGAAATCATGACCGTGTAGGCCCCGCTCCTCACAATCTATTTAATTTCCCACTGTCAACTAGGAGGTCAACTGAATCTCTTCTCCTTCTTTATTCAGAAACTTATATTCCACAATGGCCATCGAAGTATCTTTCACCAGGCTAACCCAACGTCTGTAGTTGAAATACCAGCGCATTCGTTGTGATATGATTCCATGGGTGAAGTAGGCATGTAAGTAAGGATGAACAGCAAGGACGAGATTCTTCTCATTCTGCTTTACGAGCAAATGCTCAATATTTTTCTCAATAACATCGGATACAAGAATGGATGCGGTAATCTTTCCGGTTCCATTGCATGCCGGGCAATTTTCTTTCGTTGCAATATTCATCTGCGGACGAACCCGTTCGCGCGTGATTTGCATCAATCCAAACTTTGAGAGGGGCAGAACGGTAGATTTGGCTTTGTCATCCACCATTTCATCTTTCATGATCTTAAAGATGAGCTTTTTACTATCCGGGTTTTTCATATCGATGAAGTCAACAACGATAATACCACCCATATCACGCAATCTTAACTGCCTCGCGATTTCCTTGGCTGCTTCAATATTGACTGAGAGTGCGGTAGTCTCCTGATTTTCTTCTCGATTGGATTTGTTACCGCTATTTACGTCAATGACATGAAGTGCCTCCGTGTGTTCAATAATAAGGTATCCACCTGCTTTCAGACTGACCGTCTGACCGAAAGCTGACTTGATCTGTCTTTCTATTCCATAGTGCTCAAAGATTTTCGCTTTCCCATTGTAAAGCTTAACAATCTTTTCCTTATCCGGCGCTATGGTATGAATATAATTCTTGACGTCCTCGTATATTTTTTTGTCATCAACATGAATGTTGTCGAATGACTCATTCAGCATATCCCTTAGAAGGGAAGATGTTTTGTCCAGTTCTCCGATTATTCTATCGGATGAATTGGCACTTACCAGGCGGGTCATTCCTTCTTCCCATGTTTTAACCATGGTTCGAAGGTCACGATCGAGCTCAGCAACCTCCTTGCCTTCTGCGACCGTACGTATGATCACTCCGAAGTTTTCTGGCTTTATGGATTGAATCAGCCGAAGAAGTCGTTTACGTTCTTCCCCACTCGTAATTTTTTTCGAAACGCTTACGGCATTGGCAAATGGTACCAGTACCAGGTATCGCCCGGCCAGGGATAACTCACAGGATAGTCGTGGACCCTTCGTTGAAATTGGCTCTTTGACAATTTGAACCGGGATTTGCTGACCCTTTGACAACTGTTGGGTGATCTTCCCATGTTTGTCAATGTCCGGTTCCAGATTGAATCTGTCTAATTTACCACCGTTGATCTTTTTTGACCGCACAAGCTTCGTAAACTTTTGAAGCGAATTGTACTGCGGTCCGAGATCCAGGTAATGAAGGAATGCATCCTTATCGTAGCCAACATCAATGAATGCAGCATTGAGTCCCTGAACTACCTTTTTAACAGTACCCAGGTATATGTCACCTACAGTGAACTTACTTCCTTCTTCCTCATTGTGGAATTCTACAAGCGTCTTGTCTTTTAGAAGGGCTATACGGCATCCGTCCTGAGTGGCACTAATTATTAGTTCATTACTCAAAACACTTATTAATTAAGATAAATGATGTGTATAGGCTGGTTTGCGACCAGTTGAATAGTCACCTGAACTATTTCTTCTTATGTCTGTTCTTCCTGAGACGCTTTTTTCGCTTGTGCGTCGCCATTTTGTGCTTCTTTCTTTTCTTTCCGCTTGGCATAAATGATTTTTTTAAAATTTTCGCCCCTTACTTCGTTTTTTCTGGTTTCCAGGACAAAGCAGGAGATGGTAACTAGTTATTTCAAATCCTTTAGATAAGACTCAACAGTAGCCTGTACCGCGGGGTCATTATCCAATTGTTTCACTTTTTCGAATTGTTCTTTAGCACCCAGCCTATCCCCGCTATTCATCAACGCAATCCCCAGCAAAAGCCGGCCCTGGATATGGTCTGGGTTTATCTTTATCAACTCCTTCAGGCGCGTTACCGCTCTTTCATGCTGACTAGACTGAATTGAAAGCATCCCCATATTTAAAAGGGCTAATTCATTTTTCGGGTCAACCGTCAGTACTTCCCTAAGCATCATAATCCCTTGCATGGGATTTTGTTCACTTAGGTACGTCATTGCCATTTTAGTCTTTACGTTGAGGTTATCTGGGTTTGTATCCAGAACCTTTCCATAAAACTCACGTGTCTTCTCAGCAAAACGTTTTTGTTTCGCCAGATCGACTGCCAATGTGTAAGCCTGGTAGTACTGATCCCCTGCCTTAATCCAGCTTTCCGTTGTGTTAAAGAACTTCGATGCCTCCTCGGCGAACCATCCCGCACTGTCAAAATTCCCGGCAGTTTCGTATAGCTTTGCTAAAGAGTCGGCAAAGATAGCATTTTTTTCATTCGTCGTACTTTCATCAACTTGTCTTCTCAGGACTCTAATTTCTGCCAATACTTCATCTGGTGCTTGTATATGTTGGGTAACCTGGCTGGTCGAATCTCCCGAGTTGCCTGCTATTGTGTTGTCGTTATCAACTACAACCTTGGGCAAAAGAAAGATGAGCCATATAACAATGGCACTTACTACTACCAATAAAATTCGAGTCTTGAGCATGATATAGAGGTGCAATGTGACGCGCCTGGCGGCGACACTTTTTTAGTCGCATTGCCTGTTTTTACTTACTTTTCTTCCAATTGCTTTACCTTATCGCTGTTCTTGATCTTGTTAACGAAAATTTTCGCCGGCTTAAAACTGGGGACATAATGTTCATCAATTACCAGGGCTGTGTTCCGGGAAATGTTTCGGGCAATCTTTTTCTTTCGCTTTTTGTTAATAAAGCTTCCAAATCCACGAATGTAGATGTTATTGCCATTTGACATGGAGGTCTTCACAACGCTGAAAAACGCTTCAACTGATGCAGTCACATCAGCTTTGTCAACTCCGGTCTTTTCAGCGATTTCGTTAATGATGTCTGCTTTCGTCACAATGTTATATTTAAGGTCGCAAGGTTTTCGGGAGGGCAAATTTAAAGGCTACCTCCAGAATTAAAAATGAATATTGAAAAAATCTGATAATCAGCAAGATGGACAAACGTTATTTCTCTGATATACTCGTTAAATGGTACGAACAAAACAGGCGTGACCTTCCCTGGAGAGAAACAAAAGACCCATATAAAATATGGCTATCCGAAATTATTCTACAGCAAACACGGGTAATTCAAGGTTTACCGTATTATTTAAGATTTGTAGACAGATTCCCAGACATTCTGGCGCTGGCTGCAGCTTCAGAACAGGAAGTCCTTAGATTATGGCAGGGACTCGGCTATTATACGCGGGCAAGAAACCTGCATCAGTGCGCCAAAGAAGTGGTCAATATTCACCACGGAATTTTTCCAGGGTCGTTTCAGTCCCTGAGAGCGCTCAGAGGTATTGGTGATTATACGGCAGCAGCGGTGGCCTCGTTCGCATTTACTGAAAAGGTGGCTGTGGTCGATGGAAACGTATTCCGCGTATTGTCGAGAGTTTTTGGCATCGATAAAGAAATTAATACCCCGGAAGGGAAGAGAGTCTTCACGCAACTGGCAAATGAACTTTTAAGTACCAAAAATCCGGACCTCCATAATCAGGCAATAATGGAATTTGGCGCTCTTCAATGTTTGCCAAGGAGTCCGGACTGCAGTCAATGTATTTTAGTTCGCGATTGTTTTGCCGCCAAAAACGAAATGCAGCACCAATTTCCCTTAAAGAAGAAGGCAAAAGCTGCAAGGAAAAGGTACTTCTATTACTTCGTGATCCGGAAAGGAAAATCATTGCTGATGAAGAAAAGAGAGGAAAAGGACATCTGGCAGGGCCTCTTCGATTTTTTTCTTCTGGAAAAAACGAGCCCAATAGGTATTGACAGGATAATTGGTCAGATGAATTCCATTACAGAGGTTAAGATTCAGTCAGATTCAGCTGAAATCTCCCCTTTGTATAAACACACCTTAAGCCACCAAATTATCTATTCCCGATTTATCATGGTGCAGGAACACCCTGAAAACATGCTAAAAGAGCCCTTTGCGTTTTATTCGGTAAAAAAGATCGGCTCGCTTCCAAAGCCCGTACTCATTAGCCGGTTCCTCTCGGACTATCACCTTTTATAGTTGTCGTAAGATTGGTACTTTTGCTTTTCTGGTGGGAAAGAATCGTTATTCGTAACCAAACTATAATTCATTATGTCGGGTGTAAATAAAGTTATTCTGGTCGGGCGGTTGGGTAAGGACCCTGAAGTTAGAAATTTGGAAAATGGTGCGTCGGTGGCGAATTTCACCCTGGCAACATCCGAAAGCTATAAGGATAGAACTACTGGTGAGAAGAAAGAGGTCACTGAATGGCACAATATTGTTTTGTGGAGAACGCTGGCAGAGATTTCACAGAAATATCTTCACAAAGGTGACATGGTATACATTGAAGGAAAGCTTCGGACGCGCTCGTGGGAAAAAGAAGGGGTGACCAGATATACAACAGAAGTGGTAGCAGATAGCATGACCATGCTTTCTACAAAAGGGGCTGGCGGAAGTTCCGGCGGAAGCAATTCGCCTTCGGTAGCCAGTGCTTCTGATGGCTTCAAGACAGGTGCGGCAATGGACACAAGCACTGACGACTTGCCGTTCTGATATTTACCCAACACTTATTTTTGTGGACGAGCCTCCCAGTCTCAGCATCATATTAAATATCTCGACGTACGCGGGCTTAACTCATCCGGTAGCCAGTTTCCTGGTCGCTGCTTTACTTTTAGTTTCCGCTATTATTTCAGCTTGTGAGTCAGCATATGCTTCGATAACAACAGATCAACTTGATCCTTTCAGGAGCAAACCCACGGAGCAGATCTTCATTGACTTACTTGATCATCGAGTTCTGCTGGTAACAATCAGATTATTGAGCATCATTACAAAAGTGGCCATTGTATCCATTTTGGCCATCGCTCTAAGCACTGAGAGCCAGCCGCTAATAATTTCGGGATTTGCCACCTTCACTACCATATTGGTTCTCGCGCTGATTGTCGATCTTATCCCCAGAATTTATGGAAAGCGATATGCCTGGGATGTAATTCGATTGACAGGAAGCCCCTGGCGATTTCTGGTGAATATATGCGGTCCGGTGATCAAACTCCTGGTTGATTTAACCGATAAAACAAACACTGGTTTTATTGAACAAGAAATCAGTATTGATAAACCTAATGTCACA
The DNA here is from genome assembly GCA_041737945.1 of Chryseolinea sp. GTDB lineage: Bacteria > Bacteroidota > Bacteroidia > Cytophagales > Cyclobacteriaceae > Chryseolinea. The sequence continues at coordinate 83,296 of JBGSQQ010000009.1, read as the reverse complement.
CCTGATCCAGAAAATAAGGGAACAGCACCTGATCTCGAAAAGGATATTCTCCTGGGCATCGCAAACATCGGCAAGCTTACCGTCAGTCAGGTAATGCGCCACCGCCCGGAGATTTCAGCCATTGACGTCTCATCCACTTTTTTCTCGCTGATGGACTACGTTAACATCTGCGGATACTCGCGCATTCCAGTTTATAGAAATACGCTGGATAACGTTGAGGGTATACTTTACATTAAGGACTTGCTTCCATTCGTGGACTACCCACAGGAATTTCAATGGCAAAATCTAAAAAGACCGGGCTTCTTTGTTCGGGATTCGAGAAAGATTGATGCATTGTTAAAGGACTTTCAGGAAAAAAGGGTGCATATAGCTATTGTTGTGGACGAATCGGGGAAAACCATTGGCTTGGTTACGTTGGAAGATCTTCTGGAAGAAATTATCGGTGTTGTTAAGGATGGGGCCATCGAAGGTGATGATCTTACTCAGAAAAAGCTAAACGAAGCGCTTTTAGCAGAGGATCGGAATCCAACGCATAAGGATATAAATCAGTGACAGTTTCAGTCCGGCAACTTTTAAAAAATACTCAAAAATGAGTGTAAGTTTCATGAACTCAATTAAACGCTATTTTTTTGGATTTTGCACACTGATTGGACTTATGGGTCTTAATGGCCTGCTCATTTCCTGTAATCAGGAATACTTGCCAAAGCCCCTCGGGTATAACAGACTTATTCTGCCTCTGCACGAGTACACCACGTTGCCGGATTCTTTGCCCTATTCCTTCGAATACTCCAGACATGCAACCTTGCTGGCAGACACTTCAAGAATCCGCGAGAACTTTTGGATTGAAATCTACTACCCTGAACTTAAGTCCAATGTGCATATCACCTACAAAACGATCACGAGCGAAAAGTTGCTTAAAGAATTCCTGGACGACTCATATACGTTGACTGCCAAGCACCAGATTAAGGCCTATGCAATCAACGAAGTGATTACTAAAACACCCAGAGGCAAGACTGCCGTAATTGCTGAATTAGAGGGGGAAGTACCTAGTCAATTTCAGTTCACAATTACTGATTCCTCTAAAAACTTTTTGCGCGGTGCACTATATTTCAATACAAAAGTTGCCAATGACTCACTGAAGCCTGCCATCGACTACATGAAAAAAGATATCATGCAAATAATAAACACGCTGGAGTGGAAAAAGTAGTCGAATAGATCTGTGCTCTTTCTTGTTCGCTTATTTGGCATGTTATAATTTGCGATTAAATCATCGTATCATGGTAAGAGAGTATATTTCGCAGAACAAAGACCGGTTTCTAGCCGAACTTTTCGAATGGTTACGAATCCCATCAATTAGTGCCGACAGCAGTCGCAGGGCAGATGTCCGAAAGGCTGCAGAATTCCTTCAGGCAAGATTTTCAGACGCTGGTGTTGATAAGGTTGAACTCCGTGAAACGAACGGCCATCCAATTGTTTATGCGGAGAAAATGATCAACCCGTCGTTGCCCACGGTTCTCGTCTATGGACACTATGACGTGCAACCAGCCGACCCTATTAATCTTTGGAATTCACCACCATTTGAACCGGTGCTAAAAGATGATAAAATTTATGCACGCGGGGCATGCGATGATAAAGGCCAGGTGTATATGCACGTAAAGGCTTTTGAATCCATGATGAAGCTGGGGATACTTCCCTGCAATGTGAAGTTTATGGTGGAAGGTGAAGAGGAGGTCGGTTCAGGAAATCTTGGCATTTTTTTAAATGAAAATAGATCAATGCTGAAAGCAGATATTATCCTGATTTCAGATACATCCTTGATTTCACTTGAAAATCCTTCTATCACAACGGGTTTGCGTGGCTTATCTTATATGGAAGTAGAAGTTACCGGCCCGAACCGCGACTTGCATTCCGGTGTTTACGGAGGTGCCGTGGCTAACCCCATCAACACGCTCTGCTCTATGATCGCATCGTTACACGATGAAAAAGGCCGTGTTGCTATACCTGGATTTTACGATGCCGTGGCAACGCTCAGCGAGGCTGAGCGGACAGCGATTAACAAGGCTCCATTTGATTTAAACCAGTACAAAGCCGAACTTGGAATTGAAGATATTAGCGGCGAAGATGGGTACACCACTGTAGAACGAACCGGAATAAGGCCCACGCTGGATGTTAATGGAATTTGGGGTGGATACACCGGCGAAGGAGCCAAAACCGTTTTGCCTTCAAAAGCCTCCGCCAAAATATCCATGCGTCTCGTACCTAATCAGGTTAGTTCCGAGATAACTGAATTGTTCACAAAGCATTTCCTGTCAATCGCGCCAAGACATGTGAAAGTCAAGGTGACCGCACATCATGGTGGAGAGCCTGCCGTTACCGCAACGGATTCACTATCCTACCAGGCAGCCAGTAAGGCATTTGAAGAAGTGTTTGGCAAAACTCCGATACCTACACGGGATGGAGGCAGCATACCTATTGTTGCGCTATTCAAACAGGAACTCGGACTCGATACAGTTATGATGGGCTTTGGTTTTGACACTGATGCCATTCATTCACCCAACGAACATTACGGTGTCCAGAACTTTACATTGGGCATTGAAACAATCATTGCCTTCTATAAACACTTTGGTGGAAAATAAGTAACTGTTCAGAATAAGCTCAACGTTCCTCCTTTCCGAAACCTGGTAAGGTCAAAAGGAGGCATGCTCCGATCCTTAAAGTATTTTTTTCTAGAAGATCGAAAAAGTTGATGAATAGCATCAGCATACGAGCCCTCTCCGCTCATTCTCCTTCCGAATTGTGAGTCACTAATGCTGCCGCCATGGACTGCAGCAATCTGTTTCAATACTTTTTCACTTTGATTGGGATAATTTTTTTTAAGCCAGTCTTCAAAGATTTGTCCAATCGAACCATTTAACCTCACCACAGTCATCCCTGCCGTTCGTGCGCCTGCATCGGCAGCTGCCTTTAAGATATTTGGGATTTCATGATCATTAAGTCCGGGTACTATCGGCGCATTCATGACTCCAACCGGCACACCCGCGCTAGCGAGGGCAGATACGGTTTTCAGTCGTTTCAATGTACTGGCGGTGCGAGGCTCCATGCTTCCCCGCAACTCTTCGTTAAGCGTAGTGATGGAGACATAAACATGGACAAGATTGTCTTTGGCCAGGTCCGACAGTAAATCCATATCACGGAGGATAAGACTATTCTTGGTAATGATTCCGACGGGATGGCGGTAATTTGCAAAGATCTTTAAGATCCCTCGGGTAATTTCCAGTTTACGTTCTAAGGGCTGATAACAATCTGTATTGCCGCTGACGCTAATGGGCAGCGCATTCCATTCCGGATGGAGAATAAACTTCTCTAACAACCCAGGAGCGTTCTTTTTTGCGATGATTTTGGATTCGAAATCCAACCCTGCATTAAACCCCCAATACTCGTGTGTGTTACGTGCATAACAATATATACACCCATGCTCACAACCTTGATATGGATTCAGTGAGTACATCATACCAAGATCAGGGCTGGTCACCTTGTTTACAATTTTCTTTGGGGTTTCATAAAAGATTTGCGTTGTCGGTGAAGAATATAGTGGTTCATCAAGGCCCTCGATATGATCAACAACATACTTCTCCTTGCGAAATTTATTCACGGTGTTAATCTGAGCTCCACGTCCCTTGAAGTAGTCTTCCTGTTCCACAGTGTACTAATATTATTGGTTTATTCGCCTAACAATATTAGTATTGCCTTTGACAAGCGTCAATTTTATTAGCAGAAATTTTTAGAATACTTTCAGGCAAAGTTCTTCACGTGCTGAGCTATCGCGCTACACCCTTTCAGGAAATACATGACAGCATCCTTGCCAGGGCAGGAGTTCGTCTTGTTGTCAAAAGGGAAGATTTAAATCATCCGTTTGTTTCAGGAAATAAATGGTGGAAGCTAAAATACAACCTGGCTAACGCGATCGAGAGAGGAGAGAAGACAATTCTCACGTTTGGCGGCGCGTACTCCAATCACATTTATGCACTTTCAGCGGCCGCAAACGAACTCGGATTGCAGAGTATCGGAATAGTACGGGGAGAAGAGGCACTACCTATAAATGACACTCTTTTTTTTGCGCAGCAAATGGGTATGCGCCTTCATTATATTTCGCGCCAGGACTATCGACAGAAAGCTAAAACACTTTTCATTGAAAAATTGAAACGTCAGTTTGGAGAGTTTTACCTTATCCCGGAAGGAGGAAGCAATGAGCTGGCAGTACGAGGTGTTCAGGAATTCATAAGCGCATTGGAAGTTCAGGCTGACTATATCTGCTGCCCCGTCGGAACTGGCGGAACAATAGCTGGAATCATCCGCGGCCTCAATGATGAGAAAAAGGCTGTGGGCTTCGCAGCTCTCAAAGGTGGATCGTTTCTAAACGAAGAGGTGGCAAATTTTGTTAAACAGGAAAATACAAACTGGGAACTTGTTACTGAATATCACTTCGGAGGTTATGCGAAATACACGTCAGCGCTATTGGAGTTTATGAATGATTTCACAGAACGCCATCAAGTGCCGCTAGATTACATTTACACAGGAAAAATGATGTTCGGAATTTTTGACCTGGCTTCTCGGGGTTTTTTTAAAAAGGGCTCAACGATAATCGCCATCCATACGGGAGGAATCCGTCCTCATAACAAGCCATGATTATAGCCTCAATGGAACTGGAATTCCTGATGAACTTTCCAAACCCGGCCATTGTGTTTTAGGAGTGCCATTTTATCCGCGACAAATTCCGCTTGAAAACTCTTTTGTCCAAATTCTACCCATGCCTGCTGATAGGTCGCCTTTTTTAGGTCGCGAAATGCTACAGTGAGGTGTGGGTGGAAGGGCAGCTCCTTATAGTCAGCGTTGAATAAATTTAATACCCGTTTGCAAAAGCGTTTCAGGTTTTTCTGGAGACTATCTAGTTCGTAATTCAATACCACGTTAATGAATATTACCCTCGGAGGAAATGATGAAAAGTTGTTCAGCTGAATAGGAACGGGCTGATTGTTTTTCGAAAATTCTTTCAAATGTTCAGCTAACTCGCCTTCGTCTTGTTCCTTCCAGCGAAACGGCATGTGAAGCGTAATATGCGGAGGGGAATTGAGGGATGCTTTACTTTTATAATGGTCTTTAAAGTATTGTTTTTGCGCTAATGCTTCCTCATAAATCGGCGTTGGAGGAATGATGGCAATAAAATAGAGCTTTTCTTTTATAAGACTCGACCCTGACTGATTCATAGCTGCATACAAAGATACTAATACAATAGGCGCCACAAAAACGAATAAAATCCCTTCTGGAAAACAGGCTGATGCTCGTCCAACGAATGAGATCCATAACTTCCAGGTAGTCATGTCAGATTGAATTTTCTTTGCTTTTCCTATTTTTGAGGCAAATCAATAGTATCATGAACTACCGCGTAGAGAAAGACACCATGGGTGAAGTGAAAGTGCCATCGGATAAATACTGGGGTGCACAGACTGAGAGATCCAGAAATAACTTCAAGATCGGACCTGAGGGGAGTATGCCAAAGGAAATTATTTATGCTTTTGCATACCTGAAAAAGGCAGCTGCGCAGGCAAATCAGGAACTTGGTGTCCTGACGCCGGAGAAATGTAACCTTATTGGCAAGGTCTGTGATGAAATTTTATCCGGAAAGCTGGATGGAGAATTTCCACTGGTGATTTGGCAAACAGGGTCGGGTACGCAAAGTAACATGAACGTCAATGAGGTGGTCGCCTACCGTGCTCATGTGATTGCCGGTGGCAAGCTGGAAGATGACCATAAAGTCCTCCATCCTAATGATGATGTCAATAAATCACAGTCTTCAAATGACACCTTTCCCACCGCCATGCACATCGCAGCTTACAAACAAGTCATTGAAATAACGTTGGCTGGTATGAGTAAGCTTCGTGAAACTCTTGCTAAAAAGTCGGGCGCTTTTAAGAATATAGTCAAGACCGGTCGCACACACTTTATGGATGCCACACCCCTTACACTCGGACAGGAATTCTCCGGTTATGTACAGCAATTGGACAATAGCATGCGTGCCATTAAAAATGCACTTGAAGTTGTCCGGGAACTCGCATTGGGGGGAACAGCCGTTGGTACTGGCCTTAATACTCCCAAGGGTTACGATGTTCTTGTCGCAAAGAAGATTGCCGAACTGACCGGCTATCCATTCATTACAGCACCCAATAAGTTTGAGGCATTGGCGGCACATGACGCCATGGTTGAACTTTCCGGTGCACTAAAAAGGTCGGCGGTTGCTCTCATGAAAATTGCCAATGACATCCGGATGCTTAGTTCGGGGCCCCGAAGCGGAATTGGAGAACTTATTATACCAGATAATGAACCCGGGTCATCAATTATGCCCGGAAAAGTAAACCCCACGCAGCCCGAAGCCCTTTCAATGGTTTGTGCTCAGGTTATTGGAAATGATGTGACCGTATCTATCGGAGGGGCAACTGGCCATTTTGAACTAAACGTATTCAAGCCCTTAATCGCGGCAAATGTACTTCAGTCGGCGAGGCTACTGGGTGATGCCTGCGTTTCCTTCAATGATAAATGCGCCGAAGGGATTGAACCGAATCTGAGTATAATCAAACAACATTTAGAAAACTCACTCATGTTAGTCACGGCACTGAACACACATATAGGATATGAGAATGCAGCGAAAATTGCCAAGAAGGCGCACAAAGAAAACAAGACCTTGCGCGAGGCTGCTGTCGAATTGGGTCTGCTTACATCAGCACAGTTTGATGAGTGGGTCCGGCCTGAGAAAATGGTCGGCAGCCTTGATTAGTCAGGCATTTTAATAAAATATTTGTACCTTTAAATTGATTTAACCAATCCGAGAATGAAAAAAGGAATTATTTTATTCTTCTTCCTCGCGTTCATGACTGCATCTACGCAGAACTTCGCACAGCTTTCTAAAAAGGAGAAGAAAGAGTGGAAAAAGAAAGCAAAACAATTTGCCAAAAAGCCAGAAAACCTTAAGCAACTAACCGAAGACAAGCAAGTAGCGGATAATTCGGTGGTGTCACTCAATCAAAAAGTGACACAGCTTCAGTCTACCATTAGCGACAAGGACGCTAAAATTGCTCAGCTTGAAGATGAACTTTCTCAATTGAGAGGTCAGCTTACTTCCGCCCGCGCCGAACTGGCACAACTAAAGGAGAACCCGGTCGTCAATTCAATGGATTTTTCGAAAGGTGTAGTCTTTAAGGTTCAGATCGGAGCATTTAAGAACAAGAACTTAGCAAAGTACTTTGAAAACAATCCAAATTTTGGCGGTGAGGCCAAGGAAGGAGAACCGCAACGGCTTACCATTGGCATTTTTCGCGATTATTGGGAGGCGGACACGTTTAAGAAATATATGCGCGAAATGGGGGTGAAAGATGCGTGGATTGTTCCCTATAAGGACGGACAGCGCGTGGAAATTAAAGACGTGCTGGAAGGGGTCGTAAGCGATAAATAAAAAATCGCTAAACTAATCGGACTATAAATTTCGTTATAGGGAAAGCAATGCCTGTTGGCATTGCTTTCTTCGTTATATAGGCTAACCGAATTCCGAAGAACAAAATTTTCATAAGAAGTATACTCAGTTATTTTTGTGCCATGTTACGAACCGTGTTGTTGTTGGGTCTTCTTTTCGCCGGGTCAATATCTGCTCAAGTCAGGGTTACTAAATTGGTAATTAAGGCTAATGAGACTTATAGCCTCGGCCAATCTGATATTTTGGTGGCAGACACCCTAATCATGATGGATTCATCAACTATTGTACTCAACAAACTAAAAGGAGAAAATTTTATCCGGGTAAAATATGCTCGTTTTGGTAATTATTGTGTCATCGATGGGAAGGGGATTGATGGGAAATCAGGAAGAAATGGAAGAAATGGTATAACCCCGACGGGTCCGTGCATAAATGGGTCCCCTGGGAAAGATGGTACCAGAGGGCTTGACGGTACGAAGGCGGTAAATCTTTTTTTGTATCTTGAAAAAGTCGCCATAAAGGGGCAACTGGTCGTAGATCTATCAGGTGGTCATGGCGGAAAAGGTGGAAACGGTGGTCATGGCGGGGGAGGTAGTCCCGGGACCAGACATTGTAATGGTGGCAACGGGGCAAATGGCGGAATCGCCGGCCAGGGAGGAAATGGCGGAAAGGGAGGTGAGTTAAATGTTACCTTACCGAAACCACAAGACTTTAGAGACTATATCCTTTCAAACAAGATCGTTGTGAAAAATACCGGAGGTAATGCAGGTCCATCAGGGAAAGGTGGATATCATGGTCCAGCAGGGCTCGGCCCCTCAAAGAAGAATGGAAAGGATGGAGAGCCTGGCCCTTACAATTCCAACGGAATGTCTGGCGAAAACGGAAGTTTATTTGTTCAAGCAAACTAATTCATGGATAAGCGATGGTTGTTAAAAAAAATACCTGCGCAATCGCAGATAGAACAGCTATCAAAAGCCATTAACGTCAATCCCTACCTGTGCGCTATCCTGCTTCAGAGGGGTATCAGTGATTTTGAAAGCGCAAGAAAATTCTTTCGCCCTTCACTTGATGAGCTGAATGATCCTTTTCTTATGAAGGGGATGGAAAAAGCTGTATCCCGTCTGAAAACCGCAATAGACGCAAATGAAAAGATCCTGATCTATGGTGACTACGATGTAGATGGGACGACTTCCGTCGCTCTTGTGTACCGCTTCCTTAGTAAGTTTTATTCAAAATGCGAAGTGTACATACCGGATAGAAATATTGAAGGATACGGTATATCACTTGCTGGTATCGAATGGGCAGAGCACCATGGATACTCGTTAATTATTGCATTGGACTGTGGAATAAAGTCATCTGAGTTAATTGCGTTAGCCAAAAACAAAGGAATCGAGTTTATTATCTGCGATCATCACCTTCCTGATGAGTTTGTTCCGGATGCCGTAGCAGTACTCGATCCGAAGCAAAAGGATTGCGCCTATCCATATAAAGAGTTAAGTGGTTGCGGCCTGGGGTTTAAATTCATGCAAGGCTATGCCATGAGATTTGGTCTTGAACACGAAGTGTATGATTACCTGGATTTGGTAGCCGTTAGTATTGCTTCGGATATTGTCCCCATTACAGGAGAAAACAGAATTCTCACCTATTTTGGATTAAAGAAACTCAATGATAATCCAATTCCGGGACTCAAAGCTTTGAAGGAAATTGCCGGATTAAGAAACGAACTTGATGTCACAGGTATTGTATTCACACTTGGCCCACGGATTAACGCTGCCGGTAGAGTAGCGCATGGAAGTGCAGCCGTTGAACTATTAGTATCAAAGACCGAAGAAGAAGCCAATGCATTGGCTGAAAAACTTAACCTGAAGAACGAAGTACGCAAGCAATTTGACTCTGACATTACTGAGGAAGCCATTGCGATGATCGAGGCAAATGAGGCACTCCGCACCTCTAAATCTACGGTACTATTTAAGAATTCCTGGCATAAAGGCGTTATTGGCATAGTTGCTGCTAGATGTGTGGAAAAATATTATCGACCTACCGTGATCCTTACCGAATCAAACAACAAAATAACAGGTTCTGCCCGGAGCGTTAATGGCTTTGATCTCTATCACGCTATACTGGAATGTAGTGACTTGCTTGAAAAATTTGGCGGACACAAATATGCTGCTGGCCTTACACTTGATATATCCAACCTGGAACAGTTCCAAAGAAAATTTGAAGCAGTAGTTTCTTCAACCATTACTGAAGACATGCTTACACCCATCCTTGAGATGGATATGCCTCTTCACTTTGACCTCATAACTTCAAAATTTCTCACTATCCTTAAACAAATGGCTCCATTCGGTCCGGAAAATCAACGGCCGTTGTTTGAAGCCACCGGTGTTTATGTTTTTAATTCACTTTCCAGCTTTAAGGATAAGCATGTCAGATTTCTCGCCGGGCAGCACGATAATGAAAATGTATTTCAGGCCGTAGGATTCGATATGAGCGATCATTATGATCGGCTTTCCAAAGGGGATTATTTTAAAATGGCGTTCACGATAGAGGAGAATACCTATAATGGTGCAACTTCCATTCAATTGCGTATCAAAGACATTAAATTCCAATAGGCATGGTTTTGCGCGCTGAACATCTTGTCAAAAAATATAAAACTCGCACAGTTGTAAATGATGTATCCGTTTATGTTAAACAGGGTGAAATAGTTGGGTTGTTGGGTCCAAATGGAGCAGGAAAAACTACCTCATTCTATATGATGGTCGGTCTTATCAAGCCCAATGAGGGTCAAATATTTTTGGATGACGAAGAAATTACACCACTGCCAATGTATCAACGCGCACGCAAAGGCATCGGCTACCTCGCTCAGGAAGCATCTGTGTTCAGAAAGCTAACTGTTGAGGAAAACATTATGTCGGTTCTGGAAATGCGAGAATTCACAAAGCAACAGCGCAAGGAAAAAGTAGATCAACTCATTGATGAATTCAGCCTTCACAAAGTGAGAAAGAATCTGGGAATGTCGCTTTCGGGCGGGGAACGCAGAAGAACAGAAATTGCGCGCGCACTGGCCGTTGATCCTAGTTTTGTACTCCTTGACGAACCCTTTGCTGGAGTTGATCCCATCGCGGTAGAAGAGATTCAGTCGATTGTAGCCCGATTGAAGAATAAAAATATTGGTATCCTTATAACGGATCATAATGTTGATGAGACTCTTTCGATAACTGATCGTGCCTATCTGATGGTTGATGGAAAGTTATTCAAGGATGGCACTGCCGAGGAACTGGCAAGCGATCCACAAGTCCGAAAAGTGTATTTAGGCCAGAATTTCGAATTGCGAAGATCAAAGGTTACCATGAAGAATAACGACAACTGGCCCGATCCCTCCGAGTCACTCTAAATTGCTCATTTCTTATCCTCGCACCCCAACATTCGCCTCAAGTTTGCTACTTTTGAAATTCAGGTAAGACACACATGGGGCTATTCAACTCGATATTGACTTGGGTAATGCAGAAACGCATTCATCAGATTGAGCTTTTTATTAAGTACCCAAATGAAGTTCAGGAGGAGCTCTTCAGAAAGCTTATCCAAACAGCACGATCAACGGAGTTTGGAGTTCAGTATGACTTTAACAGCATTTTAACATACGAACAATTCAAGGATCGAGTTCCGATTCAGACCTACGAAAAGATCTTTCCCTATATTGAAAGAATGATGAGGGGAGAACAAAATATTTTATGGCCCTCTGAAATAAAATGGTTTTCGAAATCATCCGGAACTACCAACGCCAGAAGCAAATTTATTCCTGTTTCCCAGGAAGCGCTGGATGGTTGCCATTTTAAGGGGGGCAAAGACCTGCTCTCCATTTATGTCAACAATTGCCCGGAGACAAAACTATTTGATGGCAAAGGACTGGCGGTAGGAGGTAGTCATCAGATAAATGAATTGGACCCAACAGCCTCCTCTTACTATGGAGACGTATCGGCAGTGATTATGCAGAACCTTCCACCATGGGCACAATTCATTCGGACCCCCAGCCTTGAAACGGCATTAATGGGAAACTGGGAAGAGAAAATTGAAAAGCTGGCTCGCGAAACAGCCAGAGAAAACGTAACAAATATTGCCGGTGTCCCGACGTGGACTCTATTGTTAATTCAAAAAATAGTTTCATTGGAAGGGAAGCGTAATATACTCGATGTCTGGCCGAATCTTGAAGTGTTTTTCCACGGTGCGGTTGCTTTTGCTCCTTACCGCAAACTCTTCAAGTCATTAATCCCTTCCGATAGAATGCAGTATTGGGAAACCTATAATGCCAGCGAAGGCTTCTTTGGAATACAGGATCAAAAGGATTCAGAAGAAATGCTTCTTATGCTCGACTACGGAATTTTTTATGAATTTATTCCCATCGATGAAATTGATGCCGAAAGTCCGCGGGCAATCCGGCTTGCAGATGTAGAACTCGACAAGAACTATGCAATGGTAATAACTACCAACTCTGGGTTGTGGCGCTATAATATTGGAGATACAATTAAGTTTACTTCCAGAAATCCGTACAGAATAAAGATTTCGGGTAGAACCAAACACTTTATCAATTCCTTCGGTGAAGAGGTTATTGTTGAAAACGCCGAGGCAGCCGTGACCAAAGCGTGTGAATCCACAGGCGCTGTAATTGATAATTTCACAGCTGCTCCAATATACCTTGAGGAGGGCAAAAAAGCAGGACATGAGTGGATTATCGAATTCAAGGTACAACCGTCCAGCCTGGACGATTTTTCAAGAATACTGGACGAAACGTTGCGCGCAATTAATTCAGACTATGATGCCAAACGAGCGCATAATATCGCCTTGGTCGCACCAAAAGTACATAGTGTAAACGAGGGCACATTCTACAACTGGATGAAACGAAGAGGCAGACTTGGTGGACAAAATAAAGTACCAAGACTAGCTAATTCACGTGAATATGTAGATGATATCCTGCAAATGATGCAAGAGGTGTAAGGCTGGTGTTTGTGGGCTTCAGTACAAATACGACAAAAGGAAAAATTCAATTACTACCCGGAATTTTTCCGCGTAGCCATGCCGTTACACTCCATCGGGATGTTTCCTCTACCAGGGTCCCAACTTCTGCTGCCCTGTTTACCTTTTCAACTGTGTAGAAAGCCGTAGGCAGAATATCTTTTAGTTTATACAACAGTTCCTCCAGATTATCCCGCTCCAATACCGTAAAAACTAAATTCTGATGCCCGTCCGGACCTTCGGCATTTACATGGGTATACCTGAATTTCTTACTGATCAGAAATTTCATCAGCTCCCCGACTTCCTTCCTGGTGATAATCCGAACGATCACCTTTCCATACGCGATCCGTTCTTCGATGATCATACCCACAAAAATTCCGGTAGCAAACCCGGCCGGGTAGGCAACATAACATATCCAATTGTCAAGATGTTCAAAGATCTGGCGAATTGCCATCAACCAAATAAAAGATTCAAAAAAACCAAGAATCGTAGCGGTCCATCTTCTTCCACCTAGTACATAAATTATCCGGATAGTATTTATTGAAACATCCGTAATCCGCGCCAGAAAGATTAAAACTGGTAGTAACACATAGCTGAAAATGTTTTCGGAAATCCCCAGCGTGTCGACAAAAAATGCTTCCATGGTTAAAATTATTATTCTCCTATTTTGTCAACTTTTTACCCAAACAAATCCTCAAAAACCTCTGTTAATTTCGCAAATGATTTAACAGCGATCTTACTTTTTGTTAGTTCCTTGCCTTTCTGGCCGAATTTTGAAATATAGATCGCCTCAAAACCAAGCTTTTCGGCCTCGGAAATCCTCTGCTCAATTTTATTTACAGCCCTGAGTTCTCCACCAAGGCCTACTTCTGCGGCAAAGCAGAATTTGTCGGAAACGGATATTTCTTCCATCGAAGAAATGATCGATATACAAATTGCAAGATCAATAGCAGGGTCCTCCACCTTAATACCGCCCGCCATATTTAGAAATACATCCTGGGTTCCCATTCGAAATCCACACCTCTTTTCAAGAACCGCCAGCAACATATTTAGCCTTTTTTGATCAAAACCCGTCGGCGTACGCTGAGCCGTTCCATACGAAGCCGGACTGACCAGTGATTGAATTTCAATAAGTAAAGGCCTATTGCCCTCAATCGTGGCACCGATGGTAACACCGCTTAACTGACCGTCTTTTTGAGAAATTAGTATTTCCGATGGATTTGAAACTTCACGCAACCCGGTCCCAACCATTTCATAGATTCCTATTTCTGAAGTAGATCCAAACCGGTTTTTTGTGGTTCGCAGTATGCGATATGCAAGGTGACGGTCCCCTTCAAACTGGAGAACAGTGTCGACCATGTGTTCCAGCACCTTGGGGCCTGCCAGCAATCCATCCTTTGTTATATGGCCAATCAAAAAGACAGGAGTATTCGTCTCTTTCGCAAATTTCATTAGTTCTCCAGCACATTGCCTTACCTGTCCTATGCTCCCTGCCGTAGAATCAAGCTGCGTGGAGTTCAGCGTTTGAATGGAGTCGATAATAACTACATTCGGTTCGATTGCCTCAATTGTCTGAAAAATGCTCTTTGTATTAGTCTCGGTTAAAATGTAGAAGTTTTTTGAAGAGCTCCCCAATCGCTCTGCCCTCATCTTTATCTGTTGTTCACTCTCCTCGCCAGAAACATACAATACCCGTTGCGATTTTAGTAAAAGTCCGACCTGTAGCATGAGAGTGGACTTGCCAATTCCTGGCTCACCTCCAATTAGCACCAGCGATCCCGGCACAATACCACCGCCAAGAACTCTGTTTAGCTCCTGATCAACAGAATTTATCCGGATCTCCTCCGTAGACTCAACTTCATCCAACGTCTTGGCCTTAGAGGCTCTTGTTCGCGTTGATTCTTGTCGCCATTCATTTCGATTGCTCTCTTCTTTTACAATCAGTTCTTCGGCAAAAGTGTTCCACGACCCACATGAAGGGCATTTTCCCAGCCATTTTGCTGATTCATATCCACACGACTGACAGAAGAAGCTACTTTTTGCTTTAGCCAATGTTATAACAAATAATTAATCAAGTATAGCGCCGGTTACTAGAACGAGCTAATAAGTATTGACAAAACTGAAAACATTTTTTAACAGTTGCGCCATCTAACCAAACAGTTTATGAAATCCTTGATTACGGGGTTTATGTTCGTCCTATTTTTTACCCTGGCAAATGCACAAAAATCGCCCATCAAATTCGGTGAAATTCCACTTGAAGATTTGAAAATGGTAGTTTATGACAAAGATTCTTCTGCGTCTGCCGTGGTTCTTACAGATTTTGGCCAATCTTCTATTTTGTACAACCAGACGGAAGGGTTTACTCTCAATTTTGAACGAACGACAAGGATCAAAGTTCTGACGAAGGATGGGCTTGATTGGGCGACCTTTTCCATCCTGCTGTATCATGACAACACAGGTAAAGAAAAGTTCTCAGGATTGAAGGCCGTTACCTATAACCTGGAAAATAATAAAGTAGTAGAAACCAAACTAAAAAGCGACGCGGTTTTCAAAGAAAAGGTAAACGCAAATTATGATATGATGAGAGTAACCCTGCCAAATGTGAGAGAGGGTTCTATTGTCGAAATCACCTACAATGTAATCTCCGATTTTCTTTTCAACTTTCAGGATTGGGAATTTCAACACACCATCCCAACACGTTGGAGTGAGTACCGTGCAAACATACCTGAGTTTTACAATTACGACAAGTATATGCAAGGCTACATTTCACTAGCTGTTAACGAGACAAAAGACGTTTCTTCCTCCATTGTTTTGACTTCAAAGGATAGATCTTCAGGATATGGAAGCGGCACCGAATTCAGTCATGATAAGATAACCCTGAAAGAATATAGATCCCGTTGGGTCGCGTCCGATGTTCCGGCTTTTAAAGAGGAGCCCTATATCACAACCAGCAAGGACTATATTTCTAAAATGAATTTTGAGTTGTCGTACATTAAATTTCCTGATCAGCCTATTAAACCTATTATGGGAACCTGGGAGGATATTAACAGACAATTCATTGACAGTCCTAATTTCGGAGGTGAAATAACCGGCAATGGTTTCCTGAAAAAGATTGCCGAAGAAGTAACTGCGGGTAAGACAACTCCGGAAGAAAAAATCGATGCCATCAATAACTATGTAAAGCAAAATATTTTGTGGAATGGTTCGTCCGTAAAATATACCGACACGCCGTTGAAAAAAGTGCTGGAAGACAAAAAAGGCAGTTCTTCCGAAATAAACCTGTTGCTGGCTTCGATGCTTGAGAAACTGGACTTTAACGTGAATGCCGTTTTAATAAGCACCCGTGATCACGGTTTTGTGAGACAAAACATACCAATCTCCAGCCAATTCAACTATGTTTTATGCCTGGTCAATATTGATAACAAACAGGTATTGTTAGATGGAACAGATAACCTTCTTCCAACAGGCATTCTGCCGGAGCGTTGTCTGAATGGTAGTGGTCTCGTAGTTTCCAAAACAGGTACGCACAGCTGGGTTCCTCTTACTGCAGCAGTAAGGTCCCTGTCCTATTACAATGTTGAACTGACATTAAATGCGCAGAGTGAATTGAAGGGACAAGTAAAGCGTGATCAATCCGGGTATTATGCCTATTCAGGAAGGAAGAAACTCTTAGCTAAAGGGAAGGATGACTATGTTAAGGACTTTATCAGCGGGCGTTCATGGGAAGTAGACAAAAGTACTTTTATAAATGATAAAGAGGTGGCTCTGCCTTTTAAGGAGGCTCATGAAGTCCTCATAACTGATCAGGTTGTTTCCACGAATGACATAATTTATTTAAACCCGTTTGTTACTTCTCAGCTTACCGATAATCCATTTAAAACAGAGTCGCGTAAATACCCTGTAGATTTTGGAAGTCCGCAGGAGAATTTATACACGTGCAGGATTACTATACCAGACAACTACGTGGTTGATGAGCTCCCTCAGGCGCGTGTGATTAGACTACCTGGAAACGCTGCTAAATATGCCTATAGTGTAACTATGGCCGGGGATGCCATTATGGTTACGAGCAACCTGCAAATCAATAATTCTTTGTTCAGTCAGGAGGAGTATCCAACTCTACGATTGTTCTACGATCAAATTGTTGCTAAACAATCTGAACAAATTGTGTTAAAGAAAAAGTAGAATGATCAAACAACTCATAGGTATTTTAATTTTCGGAGTGCTTTCCGAAACCTTTGCCGGCGATCCAAAGTACGCTGCCAACTCCATCCCGGAAGATCTCAAAAAAGGAATGTACGCCGTAATTCGTGAGCGCGATTCCAGATTCTATGTTGAGAATAAGGGCAGCAGTGCTCTCCATGTCAGGCAGGTCATCACTATTCTGAATTCGAATGCAAAACGATATGCGTTATTAACACTTGACTATGATCGCCTCAGAAAAATTGAAAGCTTCAAGGCGAACGTATATGATGCAGAAGGAAATCTTGTAAGAAAGCTGAAGCAGGCTGATATCACTGACGAAAGTTCAATCTCTGGCTTTAGCCTATTCGATGACAATAGAATAAAGCATGCGGATCTTTCACAGAACACTTACCCATTCACCGTGGAGTTCGAATACGTAGTAAGTATGAGATATTTTTACTCCATTCCGGAATTCTATCTCTACTGGGATGATGAAGTGGCCACTGAAAAATCCAGCTACTCTATCATTTACCCTAAGGAATTGAAGCCGAGATATAAACTATTCAAAATCGAGGAGCCTTCCAAAGTGATTGAACCTGATAATCGTGAATGTCTGAAATGGACTTTTGTAAATATCAAGCCGAACAGGTTTGAAAAGATGGGACCGGACTTCGACAAGGTGGTACCCAACATCAAGGCAGCACCTGTAGAGTTTGAATTTGACGGGTATGCGGGGAACATGAAAACGTGGGAATCGTATGGAAAGTGGCAGGCGTTATTAAATGAAGGACGCGGTGTTCTGCCAGAAAACACCAAACAGGTTGTAAAGAACCTAACCAAAGACCTTAAATCCACAGAAGAAAAAACTAAGGCCGTATACGAGTACCTTCAGTCTCGCACCCGTTACGTTAGTATTCAGCTTGGAATAGGCGGATTCCAACCTTTTGATGCTACGCTGGTTGACCAAACGGGATATGGTGATTGCAAAGCCTTGTCTAACTACACTGTGGCCATGCTGAGAGAAGCAGGTGTTAAAGGTTATTATACCACTATCATGGGCGGCGAAAATGAAGAGGATGTTGATGATGATTTTCCCAGCGACCAATCAAATCATATTATTGTTGCGGTTCCAAATGTCCGTGATACCCTTTGGCTGGAGTGCACGAGTCAGACGAACCCATTCGGTTACCTGGGTACTTTCACCGGAGATCGGAAAGGCTTAATGATTACGGAAAACGGTGGAAAGCTGGTCCATACCGTTCGTTATGGAGTTGAACAAAATACGCAGATAAGGAAAGCACAAGTATCCGTTCAATTGTCCGGAGACGCTACAGCAAAGGTAAATACAACCTATTCCGGATTACAATATGAGAACGGTGATCTGAACTTCTATCTGAACAAACAATCGGACGACCAACGAAAATGGTTACAACGAAATACCTTCATTCCCAGTTTTGATATCTCCACCTTCAGCATGACCAACAACAAAGATAAAATTCCTTCTGCTGTGGTTACCGTTGACTTAAACCTAAAACGTTTCGCAACGGTAAGTGGTAAACGCATCTTTATGACGCCTAACCTAATGAACCGATCCGTCACCGTCCCCGAAAAACTAGAGTCCCGCAAAACAAGTGTTGTTATGAGGTCCGCTTATATTCACGTGGATACCATACATTACACGTTGCCTGAAGGAATTTACCCTGAATACCTGCCCTCCCGCGTTAACGTAGATAGCAGGTTTGGAAAGTATGAAGTTAACTACCAGCTAGATCAGGGCAAATTGATTTACGTCAGGAAGTTGAAGATGAATAAGGGAGAATTTCCTGCAGACTCGTATGCCGAGCTTGTTGAATTTTACAGAAATGTGAGCCGGGCTGACAATACTAAAATTGTCTTTTTAAGTAAGACGTAACTTAGAAAGGCGAGTTAGGCTCTTTAGCCATTATATTAAAAACTATTCTGTCCGCAAGCCCGGGCAACCATCGGTTCATAAAGACTGCCAGTTTACCCCGGGTTGTAAGTACTAAAGTTCTCCTCCGTTTTACCGTAGCGGCATAAATGTAGCGGGCACATTCTTCGGCGGTCATCATACTCCCCTCTTCACGGGGGGATTCTCCCTGGACAGTTCCATCCTTAGTGAGAGCCCGTTTACGTATATTGGTTGATGTAAAACCGGGACATGCCGTGAGTACATGAGTTCCTGTCGGATTAAGTTCCAACCTCAACGCCTCAAGAAACCCGTTCAATGCAAACTTGGATGCCGAGTACCCAGTCCTGCCAGGAAGCCCCCGAAGTCCCGCAATGGAAGAGATTCCTACCACCGATCCCTTATTATTAATAATCTCTGGCAAACAATACTTGGTAGCATAAACAACCCCAAAAAAATTAACGTCCATCACTTTTTTTATCACATCAATGTTTGCCTCTTCAAAAAGAGCCCTCATGCTAATACCAGCATTGTTGACTAATATGTCAATGGTGCCAAAGCGTTTGATAGCCTCATCGGCCATTCTCTTGTTGTCTTCAGGAAGACTAACATCAGCGCTTATGCCGAAAATCGATATTCCCTTTGCCTTGAGTTCTTCTACTGTTTTATCAAGCACTTGCTGGTTTCTACCCGTTATCAGAATTTTCGAGCCATGTGCGCCAAACTCTTCGGCTAGTGCTTTCCCGATTCCTGATGATCCGCCCGTAATGATCACAACTTTGTCCTTCATTCTTGTTCGAGGGTTAAATCACAAGGCGTTATTTGCGGGTAATGAACATTAAAATCACAAACTTCTGGCTAGAAGTGAAAGGCAGCATCGGATTGCAATACTACAAAGTAAACGGCCATCTCACCTTAAGCCACTCAAAAATAGCAATACTTGCTTAACTTGGATGCCTCAACGATAGTTATGATTTTCGCAAGATTACTTTCTAGATTGCCGTTTTGGGCACTTTACGCCATATCCGATTTCGTTTTTGTAATCAGCTTTTATTTTGTCCGATACCGTCGCGGCACGGTTTATAAGAACCTCAAAAACTCGTTTCCAGAAAAATCCGAAGCCGAACTCCGTACGATTGAGAAAGAATTTTTTCGGAATTTATGCGATTATGCGGTTGAAATGTTAAAGCTTCTGACGATCAGTAAGGAGGAGTTGGCAAGGCGCGTTTCTTTCATAAACCCGGAAATTTGTCACCACTATATTTCACAAGGTCAATCACTTTTGAATCTTGCTTCTCACCAATTTAATTGGGAATGGCTACTGACTGCAGGATCCTTTAAACTTCCTGGTAAAATGGATTTCGTCTATCAGCCAGTTGAGAACTCCTTTTTTGACCGTTTCACACTGCTGTCGCGAACTCGCTTCGGCGCCCATGCAATCCGCCGGGATGAAGTCGCAAGAGAAATTGTAAAGCGCAGGAATATTGTACGGAACATCGCATTGGTTGGTGATCAGTATCCGGGACTTAAGCGGGATAAAAGGTTTCATACGCGATTTCTGAACCAGGATACTGTCTTTTTCTATGGCTCGAATCAGATCGCCGTTCTTACGCAGTATCCTGTGATGTACTATTCCATGCGGAAAATCAAACGGGGGTTTTATGAAACGACTATCGTGGAGCTTGCCCGGCCACCATATGAAAAAGAAAGTGTTGTTGTGTTGGAAAGATATATTCAGGAGGTAGAGCGAATTATCAGAGAAAAACCTTCCGAGTGGCTATGGTCTCACAACCGATGGAAAACAAGACATCTGGCCCGAGAAAAGTAGCAGCGCTTCATCGTTATTTTTTATGGTGAGCTGCGACAACGAGAAGACATATAATCAGTAAGACGCTGTATTCCATCCCTCCAAGTGTTGCTCCAACCACAAACCAGCCTTGGGAAGCATGCACCAATATTATACCAGCAACAAGTTGGATAATAAAGATGGCGGCGATCACTTTTACAAAATAGTTTATTGCCATTGCCAGTCCTCCCGCAATTTCAAAGATTGTGATTGCCCAGGCAAGCAATCCACCAATAACAAAACCTTTTGAGTTTAAGAATTCTCCAAATCCACCCACAGTTCCAAGATAGGCTCTGGCCACTCCATGCGCCACAAGAAACAACGACACAGCAATACGCAATAATGTTTGTGATTGGGCCGGACTAAGGTAAGGGAATGCTTTGTTTATCATTGATAATGGTAACCCGCGTCGCTCATTAACAAGAGATTCATAAGGTCATCAGAATTGTCGTTATATGAGCATTTGTTCAATGTCATCCTTTGTTAGCTGCTTCATAAAGCTCTCCTCCGTTGTGATTAGTTCGGTTGTGAGTTTAAGTTTGCGTTGCTGAAGAGTAAGTATCTTTTCCTCGACCGTATTCCGTGTTATGAACTTGTACGTAAACACTTTTTTCTTTTGCCCGATTCTGTGAGCACGATCGACTGCCTGTGCTTCAACAGCCGGGTTCCACCATGGATCCAGGATGAATACATAATCAGCCTCTGTTAGATTCAAACCTAACCCACCGGCTTTAATTGAGATAAGAAATACTTTGAGCTGGGATTCCCGGTTAAACCGTTCCACCTGTTCTTTCCTATCCGTACTGGAACCATCCAGGTAGGTATAGTCGATTTTATGTGACTTCAAATATTGTCTGACGATCTCCAGATGTTTAACGTACTGGCTAAACACCAACACTTTGTGTCCTTCCGCTATTGCATTCTCAAGCATATGCGTGATGTCTTCCATTTTCCCCGAATCGCCTGTATAACCTTGTTCAATCATCCGAGGATGATTCGCTATTTGACGAAGTTTGGTCAAACCCTCCAAAATCATGAACCGGCTGTTACCCATTCCCTCCTGTTCAATAAGTTTGAAGATCTTTTCCCTATAGTGCGACTTAACTTCTTCATACCGTCTTTCCTGATCGGGAGTCATGGAGCAGTATTGAATATTCTCGACCTTCTCCGGAAGTTCAGTGGCCACTTGCGACTTATGCCGTCGAAGGATAAAGGGTTTTATAACTGCATGCAGTTTTCTGGAACGTGATTCATCGCTCTTCTTCTCAATCGGATTCTGGAACTCATTCCTGAAATAAGTCTGTGTTCCTAATATTCCTGGGTTGATAAAAGACATCTGGGACCATAGGTCCATCGTTGTATTCTCAATTGGCGTTCCCGTCAGCACGAGCTTATGCCTGGATTTCAGCTCACGAACCGCTTTCGCAATATTGGATGTTGGGTTCTTGATAACCTGAGACTCATCCAGTATGATATAGTTAAAATAAAACTGACACAATAACTCTACATCGAGACGCGTGATTCCATACGATGTGAGAACCAGGTCATACTTTTCAAAACGCTTAACATCCTTATTTCGCAGCGTACCGGTGTAATTCAGGATCCTGAGTTCCGGTGCAAACTTGTTCGCCTCCATTTCCCAGTTGTAAATGAGCGACGTCGGCATAATAAGTAATGTCGTCCCTGAACCCGCTTCTTTTTCTGATTGCATCAACGTCAGGGCCTGAACTGTTTTACCAAGACCCATGTCATCTGCAAGGCATCCACCCAGCCTGTATTCGTTAAGGAATTTGAGCCAGTTATAACCCGCCCGCTGATACGGTCTTAGCTCCCCCCTGAATCCGGCAGGCATGGGGTAGTTTTTTATTCCGCTAAAAGAATTTAATGAGCGCAGTTTTTCACTCAAATGGACCTTTGCAAGGTTGCCTTCCTCCAGTTCTTTAACGAGGTTCAGATGATGTTTGCGGAGTACGGGTTTTTCACTCTCTCCATCGGTTTCGCTCAGCGCAAATAAGTCAGAATATTTAGTAATCCACGCTTCGGGTATAATAGCAATCTCGCCGTTAGGAAGTTTAAATTCCACTTTCTTCCTGAGGATAAGCTTGCGAAGCTCCTTGAATGGAATTTCAAATTCCCCAAAGCGAATTTTGGTATGAATGTCAAACCAGTCGATATTCTCTTTTACCTCTACTTCAATAACGGCTTTCCCTACAAAGTATTTCTTGTCGCGACTTTCAGGTTGGCTTACTTCGAACCCCAGGTTGAGCAGATTTACACGATTTTCATTTAGCCACGAAAATGCTTCTGACTTCGGAATAGCAACGCGGAAGCCCTTCATCGGAAGGCCCAGTTTCTGAAGGGTATGAAGAAAGTTCCTTTCCTCTTCACTTTTTCTTGTGACGCGATGAAAAATATACCCTTCTCCCTGTTTCTCAAGTGATACGCTTACAGGTCCAATGTTATCGCCACGAAAACGGTGTTTCCCATACCGGAAGGAAAGATCAAAAACTATTTTACCGGCTTCATCACCCGCGTCGTCCGCGTGCTGCCGATCATCAAAAAGGGAAGGAGTTGAAGATGACTGGGCGGTGTGGAGCTCGGATATGGTAAGTATCGGGTGAGGATCATAGGTGCTCTTATTAATCTCGAAACCGTTGGCCTCAACATCGTCAAACGAAGCGATCAAGGGTGCAACGAAACGGTTGTAATAAGTTTCCTCTACGTTCTTTGGGATCACCACATACTTTTTGGTAAAGAATGGAATCAGTTTTTTCCCATCAACTTGTTTCTCAAATCCATACAGCTTACCATTCAATACCATCCACGCCGGGTTCTTACAGATTAAATAAGCAGAAGAATTTGGCAAGTCTATTTTCTTACCTTGAAAATATACAGTTGGATAATAGTTGGTGTTTTCATCTGTCCGCATAAAGTGGAACTGAATCGTCGCACGTTTCTCCAACACCTCGATCTTTCTCCAGGTTGGCTCCCCGTCGTTGCCCATTTCAAAAAGCACCTTACTCTTCAGTTTCTCCAGGATCTTTGATCTCCGTTTTTCCATGTAATCCTCAATCTGCTCCTGCACAAGCTCATTTCCCTTAACCTTATCATAGGTTTTCGCAAAAAACTCTTCCGGCTTCATAAACTTGCTCGAAAATTTTTTTACAATGGCCTCTTGTGACATGGAGTCCATGATCTCAATTAACTCGAAATCCCGGTCGTCTAATCCCTTCGAGAATTCCCTGGCATTCTTGGATGAAATGTTCTGGTGCTGGTAGGTTAGCTTTCCTTTTTCGTCAAGATGGACGATATAGGATTCGAATACGAATCCCAGGTATTCGTGTTGATACAGCGAATAAATGATCTGGAACGGTTGTGAAGCAGAGACTTTCATCCAAAAAACAACGTTTTGATGAAAACGGAATTCGAAAATTAGAGATTATTGTGGAGAAAAAATCTGCTTTTTGGAGAAATATGGTACATCAATATTACAAGTTCTCCGCAGATGCCAGGCGGGAAGCGAGCGCTGCCGGGCGGGAACTGATAAGAATAGTGACGATGGTCATAACCACAAAGACGTATACAAAATCCGAAAACACCATTTCTACGGGATAGCCATCCACGACAGCGGAATCCATCCCCATTGATACCAAATTGAATTTCTGCTGGAGTAGCACAATAAAAGCACCCAGCAATAAGCCTATGCTTGTTCCTATACCCGCAATAAGGAGTCCCTCGGTAATAAAGACCCTCCGCAAGAGGCCAGAGTCACCGCCAAGGGAAGAAAGTATGGTAATGTCCCGTTTCTTATCCAGCACCAACATCATCAAGCTGAAGTAGATATTTATGGAACCAATAATCAGCAAAAGTATAGCCGCAATGGAGGCGAATAGTTTCTCAAGTTTTAAAACCCGGTATAAGTCCTTATGTTGTTCCTCTGTATTCAGCACGGTAAAGCCTTTTCCCAGCTCGGCCTGAATTGATTCTTCTATTTGGTGTATATCAAGATCGGGGTTCGTTTTAATTTCAAGTGACGTGCACTTGTCGTCATAACTAAATAGTTCTTTTGCAAATGACAGCGGCACAATCACATAACTCTCATCAAAATTCTGTATGATAGAAAAGACTCCTCCAGGGTAAATGCTCTTTTGCGTATAAAGTTGAGAAGGGTCCAGGCTTCCTGCTCGCCCTCCTTTTACATAATAGAGTTGCAATGGATAAAAGTCCTGTTCCAGTGCAATGGAAAGTGTACTCTTTACGCCATATCCGATCAATGCGCGGTCAACGCCATTCTTCTTGAGCAGTAGTTCTCCTTCAACAATGCTTGTTTCAGGAATTCTTTTCTGATCCATAAAATTATCACTCACTCCTTTTATGGTCACCACCTGATTGGCATCATTATATCTGGCATAAGCATAGTCTTCTACGACCTCAGTTACAATTTCCACCCCGGCGATAGCTTCTATTCTTTGTATCAACTTGGAATCAACCCGAAAAGATTTACCGGCAGAAGCCACCACCTTTAGTTCCGGATCAAATGAGCTGTTTATCGAATGCAACAGGTCGCCAAGTCCATTGAATATAGACAACACAATGATAATCGAGGCGGAAATTATAGCAACTGCCACGACGGATATAATTGAAATTATATTAATGAAATTCTTCTTTCGCTTGGATAGAAGATAACGTCGTGCTATAAAGTATGGGAGATTCAATATAATTAGCGAAAGTTATTTATCTGACTGAGGGATTTTTAGATTCTTGATCAACTCATCCATTTTTGATGCACTCTCCTCCAGCTCGTCTTTAAAAAATATAAGTTCAGGGATGATTCGTACCTGCTTACCAATCTTGTCTCCTAATGCCTTCCGAATTTCACTCTTGCGCCTGTTTATATTCATCAGCACTTTTTCCTTCTCCTTGGCAAGCAACATGCTTATATAAACCTTTGCAACACTCAGATCAGGATTCATACGAACATCGGCAATAGTGACAAAGGCGTTGTCCAGAATGCCTCGCTGGTCTTTTTGAAAAATCAAGCTTAATTCCTTCTGTATAAGCTTAGCATACTTTTGTTGTCTGGTTGTGCCACTCATATGGCAAATATCTCTTATCGACCAACAATTAGCAATGAACCATTGGCAATTAAAAAAACCTGCTCTATTTTGTGCTCCCTAACGCACTTTTTACTTGCTCCAATATTTTCGGGTTAATGATCCTTACCGCTTATTTGGCCTGGTGGCCATATTGCTGGTTTTTTGTCTTCCTAATTTCATTAGTCCACCGGATCTGACATACCCGGAACTAAGAGGTATCGTAATCGGCGAAAAGATATCTGATGGAACCCTGATGTATGTAGAACTAATAGATTCAATTGCCCCGCTGGCGGCCTGGTTTAACGGATTGATGGATGTATTCTTTGGGCATTCAGTTGTGGCTCGTCGTATTGTAGCGTTCTTTTTAATTATCCTGCAGGCCGCTTATGTTGGAATTGTCTTTGCAAACAAAAGAGCATTCGCCGAAAGCTCTTACATCCCGTCGCTGGTTGCAGGTGTCATGTTCATTTTTTCATTTGATACACTTTGCCTTACCCCGGAGTTGGCAGGCATGGGGTTCCTGCTATTTGCGCTTAACAATCTTTTCAAGGAGATAGAGTTCAGGGAGCAGCGTGATGAATCGATTTTTAATCTTGGCATTTACATTAGCCTCGCCTCTTTGTTTTCCTTTTCGTATAGCGTCTATTTGGTAGGTGTCCTGATAACCCTTATAATATTCACACGAAGCAGTCCGCGTAAATATTTTCTCCTCGCATTTGGGTTCCTCCTGCCTCACTTCTTACTCATGAGCGGTTACTACCTCATGGATGGCCTTACACAATTAATGGAGTACTTTTATTTACCAAACCTTAGGTTTGATTCGGCCGCTTACATCCCAATCAAAAGCTTGTGGATACTAGGTGCGCTTCCTCTTGCCTTTCTGTTCATTTCATTTGTAATGATGAACCGCGATGCCAGATTTTCGAAATACCAATCACAGCTTGTTCAGTGCATGTTCCTGTGGTTGATTTTTTCTGTGCTTCAGATTCTTCACTCCAAAGACCTTAGGCCTCAAAATCTAATTGCCCTAATTCCAAGCCTCAGCTTTTTTATTACCCATTTTCTTCTCCTAATCCGCCGCAGAAGGATTGCTGGAGTGTACGTGTGGATTTTAATACTAGGGATTGTATCCGTGAGCTATCTTGCCCGGTTTAATATCCTTCCAAACGTTGACTATCAACCGCTATTTGTTCCTGATCCAAAATCTTCTTCTCATAATAACCGGGTTTTGGTACTTGATGCTGACTGGAGCATATACAGACATAACAGTCTCGCCTCACCCTTCTTTAATTGGAATTTATCCCGGGAGATCTTTTCAAATCCTCAGTACTACGAGAATGTGATTCAGGTATATGATGGGTTGAAAGCTGACCCCCCGGACGTTATCCGCGATAAAGAAGGCTTGTTACTTCCTTTTCTCGACAGGAGTCCAGAGCTCCGGAAGTTGTATACAAAGGATGGCATCTATTATACCAGGAACGTCAGCAACTAATTTTGCTTACTCGAAGACTATGCCTGCCACCTTCAAATGACGTATTCAAAAATTTATCAAGAATTCTTTCTGCTGTAATAAGGTCTATGAAGCGCGCCGGTAAAC
This sequence comes from Chryseolinea sp., assembly GCA_041737945.1. Lineage (GTDB taxonomy): Bacteria > Bacteroidota > Bacteroidia > Cytophagales > Cyclobacteriaceae > Chryseolinea. The sequence continues at coordinate 56,119 of JBGSQQ010000009.1, read as the reverse complement.
AAACGATATTCGCGTCGTTGTGACGTCGGGCTAAAGAAGCAAGCTCTTCTGTCCAACAGATAGCAGCGCGTATGCCCTGGTGCTTGTTCGCCGTTATCGCTACGCCATTGGCACTTCCGCACACCAGAATGCCAATTTCCGGTTCCTTTTTTTCAACAGCTAAAGATACCGGATGGGCAAAATCGGCATAGTCAGCTGCCTCACTTGTAAAAGTTCCAAAATCGACGGCTTCGTACCCATTATTCGAAAGCCATTCTTTTAGGTGTTCCTTGTACTCAAACCCTGCATGGTCACTTCCGATAGCTATCTTCATGATGGCAGTGATTGTTCTCTTAACAGTTCCTCTGCTTCTTCTTTTGCTTTTCGTTTCGCTACACCTGCAGATATTAAAACACTGATTTCAAAAAGAAGGTACAATGGAATGGTAATCAGCGTTTGACTCAGTGGGTCTGGCGGAGTAACAATTGCGGCAACGATTAGGATAACTATAATCGCGTGTTTCCGGTACGTACGGAGGAATTCGGGCGTAACGATACCGATTTTAGTCAAGAAATAAATCACAACCGGGAGCTGAAACAGCATCCCCGATCCAAACACCAGCATCACGATAGTCGACACATATGAAGTAATATCAAACTCATTAACGACCATATCGCTTATACTATAGTTGGCTAGAAAGTACACCATCCAGGGGGCAATGATGTAATAGCCGAACATCACACCAAAAAAGAACAAAATTGAAATTGAAGCAACAGCTCCTCTCGAGTATTTGCGTTCCTTGATCTGTAGTCCGGGTTTAATAAATCTCCAGATCTCCCAAGCGACATAAGGAAAGGCAATCATCAGACCGAGAACAAAAGATGCCATAATGTGCATCGTAAACTGTCCCGTCATATTTCTGCTTTGTACCTTAAAGGGAATGTCGGTAATACACAAACTCTCTTGTCCAATGAGGTTACCCAACTTGCAAAGAATTTTGAAAGTTGGAAAATCGGGTCTGGCTGGACCAAATACTATATTCTCGAAAATCCACTTTGCGCTGATAAATGCACCAATGGTAAAAACGATCACCGCCGCCAACGAACGGATAAGGTGCCACCGCAGTTCCTCCAGGTGGTCAAGGAAACTCATTTCTTTCTCTTCAATCGGCTCTTGATCCAGCGGCATGATAATGAATTGGTTTTAGTACAATGGAAATTTTAACATGAAGCGATTTACCTTCCGTTTGACTGCTTTTAAATGTTTACTGTCTTCTGGTTTCTGAAGTGCCTCATCAATCAAATCAACTACTTTAACTACATCCTTTTCCTTTAGCCCCCTTGTTGTGATGGCAGGAGTCCCAATACGCATCCCTGAAGTTACCATCGGTGATTGCGTATCGAATGGAACCATATTTTTATTGATCGTTATATCGGCCTGAATCAATCCCTCTTCGGCCTGTTTACCAGTGAGGTTTTTAGACCTGAGGTCTATCAGCATAAGGTGGTTATCTGTACCTCCGGAAATAATTTTATAGCCTTTTTCCTGAAAAGCAGCTGCCATGGCTTTGGCATTTTTAGATACCTGAAGAATATACTCCATGTACTCATCGGAGAGTGCCTCCAGGAACGATACAGCTTTCGCTGCAATAACATGTTCCAGTGGCCCACCCTGTGTACCAGGAAAGACTCCGGAATCAAGGAAAGAAGTAATTTTTCTTATGTCACCCTTTGCTGTTTTCAGACCCCAAGGATTGTCAAAGTTTTTTCCCACGAGGATCATACCTCCACGTGGTCCACGAAGTGTTTTATGCGTGGTGGTTGTAACAATATGACAATGTTCCATTGGATCAGTCAGCAATCCGCGGGCAATTAAACCCGCAGGATGTGAGATATCTGCCAGAAGAAGTGCGCCAACCGCGTCCGCAGCCTCCCTTAACTTTTTATAATCCCAGTCCCTGCTATATGCTGAAGCACCGCATATTATCATTTTTGGTTTTTCTCTTTGTGCCGCCTGAATTACTTTGTCGAAATCAATACGCCCGGTCTCCTGTTCAACCCCATAAAAAGATGGTTGATAAAGTTTGCCCGAGAAATTCACCGGGGAGCCATGCGTTAAGTGCCCGCCATGCGACAGGTCAAATCCCAGAATCTTATCTCCGGGCTTCAGACATGCCAACATGACCGCTGCATTTGCCTGAGCTCCTGAATGTGGTTGAACATTTGCCCATTCTGCGCCGAAAAGTTCTTTGGCTCTGTCGATTGCCAGTTGCTCAACCTCATCTACGACTTCACATCCCCCGTAATATCGTTTGCCTGGCAAGCCCTCTGCATACTTATTCGTAAGTACCGATCCCTGTGCCTTCATGACTTGCAGGGAAGTAAAATTTTCGGAGGCAATAAGTTCTATACCTGCTTCCTGACGATTTTTCTCTCTCTCGATGAGATCAAATATGGCCTTGTCGCGTTTCATTCGGTGATTGAGTTTTTAAAGAAGGGTCAAAAATAAGGCTGTCGTACGAGAACACAAATTTTGTTTAGCTATTCCTTTAGTTTTTCGCGAGAATCCACTATTCGCACAATTGGCATGTGACCTTGGCTGGAGAAATAAATGATAGTTACGAAGAAACAATACGTGTAGTATTCGCCGTTTGGCGTTACAGAAATGTAGTAAGCCCGAAGTATCGGAATGTTGTCCGCGTTATCGTAATCTACCTACCAAGATCCACTGCTTCCCCCACCACCAAAACTACCTCCTCCTCCGGAAAAGCCTCCACCACCGCTGCTGCCACCCGACGTCCAGCCACCGCCGCTTCCAAACCAGCCAGAGCCACTTGACCATCCGCCTCCTTTCGTCTGACTAGTACCGGCCTTGCTTGCCATTCTACGGCCCCAGGGAGTTTTGCTTACTATCATCTTAAGTATGGGAAAAGCAATCACATAGGTTGCCAGTGCCGTGACTCCTCCCTTCACACCCAGGACTGCCATTGGGAATATCGCATAAAAGGGAATTAGAAATGCATAGAGAAACCATCCTGCGCACCCCGTCGTGAAGAGGCCGGTGAACGTGAAGATTCCAAGTATTCCGAAGATAAACAGTCCCAGGAGTATTCGTTCCTTCATTCCAAGTTCTTCTGTCGTGGTTTCGCCAGCATCAGCTGCGGTATATTCTCCCCCAATGGCTGCAATAATTGCATTCACTGCCGAGATGATTCCTGCATCAAAATCGTCCTTTCTGAAATTTGGTGCCAATTCATTCCGAATAATTCTGCTGGTGAGGGCGTCAGTCAGCACACCTTCCAGACCATAGCCAACCTCAATCCGCATCTTATGATCATCAACAGCAATGAGCAACAATACTCCATTGTCCTTATCCTTTTGACCCAGTTTCCACTTTTCCGCTACACGCAATGCGTATTCTTCCAAAACCTCTCCGTCAAGTGAGTTAATAATCAGTATGGCTATCTGGTTCGATGTAGAGTCTTCGTACACGTTTAGTTGCCGTTCAACCTCATCCACCGTTTGTTGTAAAAGCAGTTTTGCCTCATCATGAACGTGTATACCCCATAACTCAGGCAAGGGTTTTTGTGCAAGGATTATACTGTGATTGGAAAGAAGGAATAAAATGAAAAGGAAAAGTCGTCCATAACCTGGTGGTTGATAACACGGCTGCACAAGTGTACCAAGTGTCATCGCGGTTGAATTAGTCATGGTTTTTATTATTGAATAGACAATCTCTTTTATGCTCTTTACCATGAGTCGCTTGAACCTCCCCCTCCAAAGCCGCCGCCACCACCGAAATCTCCGCCGGATCCCCAGGAACCTGAATTTCCTCCAAATCCTCCACCCATTGGTCCAACCCATCCACTACCCGCCGACCAATATCCTCCGCCACCACCACGTCCTCCTTTACCCCGCCTGGAGGCTATTATAAGGATTACAATCAAAATCAGAATTGTAGTGATTGGGGAACGCTTAGATGATTTTCTCCGCACGGGCACTTCATCATTCTTATACTCGCCCTTGATGGCCTGTATTATGGCCAAAACGCCAGCCTTAACACCTTCATCGTAATTGCCCTGACGAAAATTGGGCGCGATTTCATTCCGGTTGATTCGGCTGGAAAGCGCATCTGTCAACACGCCTTCCAGACCATAACCGGTTTCTATACGAATCTCACGATCATTGATAGCTATTAACAACAGCACCCCATTATCCTTTGATTCCTGTCCAAGCCGCCACTTCTCAGAAACCCGTAAGGAATAATCTTCAAGAGATTCACCCTCAAGAGAAGGGATGATCAACACCGCGATCTGATTACTGGTTGAATCTCGTTCTGCTTTCAGAATAGATTCAAGAAATGCCTTAGTTGAAGGATTCAGCACATTGGCTTCATCATGTACCCAAATTCCGCCATGTTCAGGGATCGGAAGTTGCCCATATCCAGGAAAAGTCAAAAAAAGAAAAGGAATGATGAGTAAAGATTTCATGAAAGAAAATAAGCCCGTCTGTTGTGTTGCATGCTAATGTCTGGGTAGGTGTTTAAATGACGTTCAATTTATCCGGAGATCATCCCGTAATTCGTTGACGTCATCGGCGCTCTTGTGAAATCCCTTTTCCAATAATATTTCACCACACCTTTTAATCCCCGATTCAAGTCCTTCAATAATATTTCCAGAGCGAATGTGCGACACAATATCGGCCACAATCTTATCCCATTGTTTCTGTTCGACAACTTTGTTGATACCCCGATCGGCCATCACAATCACTTCATGCTCAAAAAATGAAATGAAGATCATTATACCTGTCCGTTGGTTGGTGTTGAATACTTCCTCTTCCAGAAAGGCATTTTCAGCACGTTGTCTGGTTGTATAATCCATATAGGCCTGACTTATCAAAAGTCTTTTAATCCAATCAGAAAAATTTGGAATTACCCCACCGAGAACGCCACCAAGAATTACAACAAGAAAAATGAAAACCGGGTCATAGAAAAGGGTATTGGTTGCATTGGGAATAATGTAGCGGTCAAGAACAATCATTATCAGAAATGCAAGGGAGGATCCAACCAGACTGCCTTTATAATTGGCAATCAGGTACCGTCCACTGCGCTCAACAATGACCGGGACAATTTCTCCCGAAATCTGATTTTCAGCTGCCTTAACCGCAACCTTAATACGCTCGAGCTGCGAATCACTAAATCTACTTTTTATATTCATGTCCAATGCTTCTTTAAGGTTCCTTTAGGCAATAACAAATAAAAGCCGGCCTTAAAACTTTGTGGTGAATATAATCACATCAAAACTAAAAAACAGGATTATCAGGTTCTCCTAATCTGGAACCGGATAAAGAAATTGTTCAGCTATGGTGCAATTGTCTTAGATAGAGTTGAATGGTATTTTCTAGTCCATAGGTGATCGCATCGCAAATCAGCGCATGCCCAATCGAGACTTCTTCGAGGTGGAGAATATGCTGCGAAAAATACTTTAGGTTATTGAGATCCAGATCATGCCCGGCATTTACGCCCAAACCTCCGTCGTATGCAATCCTGGCGCATTCAATATAGGGTTTAATGGCAACCTCCTTGTTAACCAGGAATTCTTGGGCATAAGGTTCCGTGTACAGTTCGACCCGATCAGCACCTACTTTTATTGCCCCTTCGATCATTCTTGGAATAGGGTCCACAAAAACGGAAACCCGTACTCCATATGATTTTATTTGTTCAATTACCTCGGTCAGAAAATCTCCATGATTAAGGGTGTCCCACCCTGCATTAGAGGTAATAGCGTCGGGTGAATCGGGAACCAGAGTTGCCTGCGCCGGCTTTGCCTGACTGATGATTTTCATAAAGCGACTATCAGGATATCCCTCAATATTAAATTCTGTCTTGACAACGTCTTTTAATTGCATAACGTCGTTGTACCGAATATGTCTTTCGTCTGGACGCGGATGAACCGTGATTCCCTCGGCCCCAAACCGTTCACAGTCAAGAGCCACCTTTATAACATCAGGATTATTTCCTCCACGCGCATTTCGGAGTGTTGCAATTTTATTAATATTGACGCTTAGTCTTGTCATAATTTCTTTTTGTTGAAGCAATTCCTGGCTGAAATATATTAACTCAATAAATAACAAAATCGTTTCGAAATTTACCTTAATCAATGCTTTATGGGCTTAAAAGAACAAATTGATGCGGACATTAAAAAGGCCATGCTCGCCCGAAACAAAGAAGAACTGGAAGCGTTGCGAAGCATAAAATCCCTTATCCTTCTTGCAGAAACAGATAAGAGTGCAACAAACGAACTTTCCGTAGAGACGGAGAACAAACTACTTCTAAAAGCGGCAAAACAGCGCAAGGAATCAGCAGATATTTTCCAACAACAAGCCCGGCAGGACCTGGCAGTAAAGGAACTTTTTCAACTGGATATCATAAGTCGTTATCTGCCCAAACAACTTTCGGAAGAAGAAATCCAGACTGAGTTAAAAGCCATCATCAGTCAGGTTGGTGCATCCGGCCCTCAAGACATGGGTAAGGTAATGGGTCTGGCTACCAAATCTCTTGCGGGTAAAGCAGATGGAAAATTCATTTCAGATTTGGTGAAAAAACTTCTTACAGTTTGAGCGGATTAGATATTGGACTCGCGCTATTTATTCTCCTGGGAGCCTACCACGGTTACAAGGCCGGATTCCTCCTTGAATTGTTCTCTCTTTTTGCAGTGGTTCTCGGAGTTTTGCTTGGATTCAAACTGATGGGCTATGCCATGTTATTGGTGGCTGACAAAATTGAAGTAAACGAAAAAGTTCTTCCATATATAGCGTTTGCAGCTGTATTTATAGTCGTCGTAATCATCGTTAATCTGTTGGGGAAACTGATCAGCGCTTCTGTAAACAGGACCTTTTTAGGGGGAGTTGATCAGGCTGCAGGCGGTATCCTTGGGCTCCTTAGAACCACTTTTATGTTTAGTGTGGTTTTATGGGTTATTGATTCATTAAAATTCAGTTTCCTTCCAAATTGGACCGAAGGCTCCCGGCTCTATCCGATTGTTGCGGACGTTGCTCCAACCTTCGCAATTTGGATTAGTGGATTGTTGCCCGTATTTGAGGATGTTTTTTGATGTCGTTTGGTTACTTTAGAAACGATTTCATTCTCAGTATTTTTTTTATTTATTTATCCTCATTAAGGCAGGACTATGGCACTCGCAACCCGGGAAGAGAAAGGTTTTCGTTATGTGGAAGAAGGACAGGGATCAGTCTTGCTCCTATTACATGGCTTGTTCGGCGCACTGAGTAACTGGGAGGGCCTGGTGACCAGGTTTTCCCAGAATTATCGGGTAATTATTCCCATGCTGCCTCTTTATGATATGCCAGTCCGCGAAGCAGGACTAGATGGTTTAAGGAAATTTCTGGAAGATTTTGTTGCCTTAAAGGACCTTAAAGACATGATTTTGGTTGGCAACAGTTTAGGTGGACATATTGCCCTGATGTACACGTTACAAAACTCCGATAAGGTCACGAAACTCATCCTAACCGGTAGCTCCGGGCTTTTTGAAGATTCTATGGGTGGCTCCTATCCAAAGAGGGGCAACTACCAATATATTAAGGAACGGGTATCCTATACCTTCTACGATCCGAAAGTAGCAACAAAAGAATTAATTGATGAGGTTTTTGAAATTACGAATAGTATTCCAAAATGTCTTCGGATTGTGGCCATTGCAAAATCAGCACAACGCAATAACATGGCCGATGAAATACCTAAAATCAAAATTCCTACGTTATTAGTCTGGGGGTTGAACGATACAATTACACCGCCACTCGTCGCGCATGAGTTTAACAGGCTAATTCCTAATTCGGAACTTAGATTTATCGATAAATGTTGTCATGCCCCAATGATGGAGCATCCAGAAAAGTTTAATGAACTTGTAGAAGACTTCTTGAGTTAATAGTTTGTAATAACTGTCAATGATAGCTGAAGATTTAATAAACCACATGATACCACCCCTCAAAGGGGACGATGATGCTCATAAGGCAATTGTGTGGATGGACGAGTTCAGGTGCAATTATATGCCAGTCGTTGACAACGGAAAACTCCTGGGATTTATCTCCGAGGAAATTATTCTGGAAACCAACGAAATCGAAAAATCAGTTAAGGAGTTTAATCTTGTTGGCCAAAATTGTTATGTACAGCTGGATACTCATTTTTATGACATCCTTAAAGTAGCTGCGGACAACAAGCTTCAGGTAATTGCCGTACTTAATGAAGATCAAAGTTATTGCGGCCTGATTACAGTGCAGGACACACTTACTTCTTTTGCACAAACCGCTGCAGTTCAAATGCCTGGGGGAATATTGGTTCTTTCAATGAATCATGTTGATTATTCTCTTTCTGAAATCAGCCGGTTAGTCGAAGAGAATCATGCAAAGGTCCTCAGCAGCCTGGTGAAAGAAGATCCTCTTGATCCTTCGAAGCTAAGGTTGACTCTGAAAATTAATCAGGTAGATTTATTGCGCATTGTGGCTACGCTCGAACGATTTGGATACAAGGTAATTGGCCGGTATCAGGATACGAAACCCGTTGGAGATGGGAAGGAACGTATCGACATGCTGCTTCGCTACCTGGATATATAATGAATTCACTTTTTGTCCATTCCCCAAGCGTTCCTATCTTTAATATCGCTAGGGCAAGGGCTTAACCATAGCTATAAAATACCACTGCATGAGAATAGCTATCCATGGCAAAGAGTTTAACAGATCATCTGCGCCGTTTATTGCCCACATCTTTGAAATTCTCAGCCAACATAAGATTGACTTAAGTATTTCTTCAAAGTTCAGTAAATACCTCACACGATCCATAATCAGATCAGAATACCAGGTCTACACTCCTGGAGTCGAGTTAAGTAATATTGAGCTCTTCATCAGTGTTGGAGGTGACGGAACCTTATTGGAGTCTGTAACACATGTCGGAAAATCTGAAATTCCTGTTTTGGGTATTAACACCGGACGCCTTGGTTTCCTGGCGACAATCAGCAAGGACGAGACAGAAAAAGCACTTAAGAGTCTATTCGAGGGAGCTTATACATTAGATAAACGGGCCGTTTTAAAATTGGAATCCGACAAGGATATCTTTGGTCCACTCAATTTTGCGCTCAATGATTTTTCATTGATGAAAAAGGACTCCTCAGCTATGATTACTATCCATACGTATATTGACGGAGTATTTTTAAATTCTTATTGGGCAGATGGAATAATTGTTGCCACCCCGACAGGGTCTACCGGATATTCACTCAGTTGTGGGGGGCCTCTTATTTTTCCGCGGTCCGGAAACTTTGTTATCACGCCCGTCAGTCCGCATAACCTAACCGTGCGGCCCATAGTTGTTTCCGATAGTTCAGAAATAACATTTCAGGTCGAGGGAAGGAGCAAACGATTCCTCGTGTCCCTTGATTCCCGAATGTCTTCGGTTGATTCCTCAAACAAGCTGATAGTTAAAAAAGCTGATTTTAAAGTCCACCTCGTTCAGCTGGAAAGCAACCAGTACTTTAAGACACTCAGGCAAAAGTTGAATTGGGGTCTGGACATAAGGAATTGATATTTTGCTAAATTTGTAGTTCCTTGGTTAATTATTAACTTAAGACCCTATGAAAAAGCTTGTTCTTTATCTGGCATTGGCCGTATTCGCGCTATCTTTTGTTCCTGATGCCGCCGCCCAGATTAATCGCAAAAGCATAAAGAAGAACAATAAGCGCATATCCAGCTTCCGGGGTAAGAAAAGCTGGTTCGGTAAGGAGAAAATTTACAATATGGTTGGCGTTTCAGTAAGCGCCCTGAATTATTATGGCGATTTGTCTCCAAAAACAGGTATTTTCAGTACTGATATATCATTTACCAGGCCAGCCATTGGTTTGGTTTTTGCCCATCGTTTTGGTCCCCGTTATACCCTCACTGGATCCTTCATGTATGGAACGCTCAAAGGTTCAGACAACGAATCGGCTGATGAGACTGATGCGGACAACGGGGTCTATCGTTATCAACGGAATCTGTCGTTTAGAAACAGAATTAAGGAACTCTCTGCCGTGGCGAGTTTTGACCTTTTTGAAAACGATGCGACGTATATCAGTAGAGTAAAATGGACGCCCTATGCATTCCTCGGTGTAGCGGCCTTCCTGCACAATCCCCAGGCACTTGCACCGGAAACAGACCTTAACGGAAATCCCCTTGCCGATGCAGGAGAATGGGTAGACCTGCAACCGCTTGGTACAGAGGGGCAAAAGTCTACGCTGCTCCCTACTGACGCAAACGCCGGATCTTCTTCATACAAAAAACTTCAAGTTTCAATACCAATGGGGGTTGGTGCTCGTTTTAGAATCAATGAAGTCCTCGACTTCTCTGTGGAATTTGGCTTCAGATATCTATTTACCGATTATATCGATGATGTGAGTAAAAATTATGTTGACTTAGGTGTGTTTGGTGACGACGAATTGGCAAAAGCAATGTCGTACCGGAGTAATGAGGTGGTTGCCAATCCTACGTTTGCCTATACGGGCCGTGATGGGGATCCCTATACAGTCGTTCCTGGCTATGGTAGTGAGCATCCTGGCAATTCAAGAGGCGACAAGGATGATCGTGACATCTTTATGGTGACAACCTTTAAGCTAACCTCGATTCTAGGGAAGAATTTTCATCGAGCTAAATTCAGATGATCCTTTTTTGTAAGAGGTTATTATTTCTTTGCTTCATTTTGTTCATTTCTTGGAACGGGGCCATTGCTCAGCGGTCTGAGGTTGGCATTGGAGTAGGTACATTTAACTACACCGGCGACCTCGTCCGAACTTATAATTTCAAGTATTCAAAACCAGCCGGGACGGTATTCTATCGTTCAAATCTTAGTAAGGTTGTTAGCTTCAGGACTGCGATTACCGGGGGTCAGCTTAGCGCCAGTGAAAAACCGATAGATCTTTTTGCAAGTACCCGAAATGCTTCCTTTGACTTATTCCTACTGGAGGTTTCTACAGTTATGGAATATCACTTCCTTAACTGGAGAGATACAAAAAGATTTGTTCGCTTCACCCCCTATCTGATGGGTGGAATCGCTCTCTTTGGTATGTCGGGAAACGTGCAAAAGAATGCCGAATACAGTAATGTCCAGGCCTCCATACCTTTTGGAGGAGGGGTAAAATACATATACAATCCGAAGTGGTATTTTGCCCTGGAGTTTGGCGTTAGAAAGACTTTTTTTGACTACCTCGACAATATTTCGGCAGGGGATGCCAGGAATAAGAACTATCAATATGGAAATCCCAACGATAATGATGCCTACTATTTCATTGGGCTAAGCATTACCCGTACTTTTTATAACATTCCCTGCCCTACCAACCCTTATAAGTAATACCGGTTTAGTTTGAGAGTCCGCAAACAGAATAACCAATATCTTTTGCTAATTTTGCGACCTTGTGGCTTCCTATAAAGAAAATATTGATTTCAACAATCTGCCAAAACACATCGCGGTCATCATGGACGGCAATGGACGGTGGGCTAAACGAAAGGGAGCAATGCGCATTTTTGGGCACCGCAATGCCGTAGAAGCGGTTCGTGACATTACGGAGGGCTGTGGCGAACTGGGGATTAAGTACTTGACTCTTTACGCCTTCTCCACGGAAAACTGGGGTCGTCCAAAGGCAGAAATTGACGGGCTAATGGAATTACTGGTAAACACCCTAAAACAGGAGATAAAAAGACTTAACGAGAATCAGGTTAGGCTAATCACTATCGGAGATACATCACACCTCCCGGGGGACTGCCAGAAAAATCTGGATTGGGCAATTAACCAAACCAGGAATAACACGGGGTTAACCCTGATTCTTGCTTTAAGCTACAGCGGGAGGTGGGAAATTATCCAGGCTGTAAAACGCCTTGCAAAAGAGGTTGAGGATGGCAGCCTCAAAATTGAGGAAATAAATGAGAATGTGTTTACAAACTATTTGCAGACTTCTGGCATCCCAGATCCGGAGCTTCTAATTCGCACCAGCGGGGAAATGCGGCTCAGCAATTTTTTGCTTTGGCAAATAGCGTATACAGAACTATATATCACACCCACACTGTGGCCAGACTTTCGAAAAGACCATTTGTACGAAGCCATTTGGTCCTATCAGCAACGTGAACGCAGATTTGGAAAAACAAGTGAACAATTGAACCCGGTAAGTTGATGAAGCGTCTTTTATTCGTAATAGTCCTTTTAAGTGTGGCTGGTGATACCTGGGCTCAGTTTCGTAGAAACCGTGTGGATCGTTCGACAGGCATCTCTGAAAACAATTTGAACTATACAAATCCAGCCGAATATACCATTGCCGGAATTGAAGTAACGGGACTGAATATTCTCGACAAGAGTGCGATGGTGTCCCTCACCGGTTTAAAAGTCGGAGACAAGATTAAAATACCCGGAGATGCAATTTCCAATGCTATTAGGAGTTTATGGAAACATGGGCTTGTCGGGGATGTTACCATCCTCGTGGATAGGATTGAAGGGCAGAACGTATACCTCAGCCTGGCACTTTCGGAACGGCCGAGGTTGACAGGCTTCTATTTTGCAGGAATTTCAAAATCCCAGGAAAGTGGCCTGAAAGATGAACTAAAGCTGATTCGGGGAAAAATTGTCAATGACGCAATGGTTCGCAATACGGAACTTGCCGTTAAAAAATATTTCGTAAAAAAGGGTTTTCTCAATACGGAAGTGAAAATTCTGCAGCAAAAGGATACCCTTAACGGCGATGGTATACGACTTAGAATTACGGTCAATCCAAAGTCTAAAGTAAAGATCAACCGAATTTCATTTGAAGGAAATAATAGTATTGCCGATTCAAAGCTGAGGGCGAAAATGAAAAAGACACATGAGCGTCCCCGGTTTGTCCTTCACCGAACGCTGCTCTCTGAAATCATGAATATAAATCCAAAAGAATTTCTTGATTCCAGTTATACGGTTGGCACGAAAGAGCTGCTTGAATTCATCCAGAATAACGCTAAGGTGAACGTCTTTCAGGGCTCTAAGTTTATCAAAACGGATTATGATGATGATAAAAAGAAAATAGTCGAGTTCTACAACACCCAGGGCTACCGTGACGCCGAAATTGTCTCGGACACGGTCTATGCCTATAGTGATAATTCCATCAACATTAATTTTAAAGTATCTGAAGGTTCCAAGTATTATTTCAGAAACATCATTTGGACCGGTAATTATATTTATACCGACAAGCAATTGAGCGCAGTGCTGGCCATAAACAAAGGGGACGTATACAACAAAGAAGAGTACGAAAAGAAACTTCAGTTTAATCCAAAAGGACTTGATATCAATGGGCTCTATATGGACGACGGTTATCTGTTTTTTGATATAAATCCGGTTGAGGTGGCGGTATCAGGTGATTCGATTGATGTTGAAATGCGTATTTTTGAAGGGGAGCAGGCGACCATCAATGAGGTTACGATTTCAGGAAATGATCGCACAAGCGACCACGTTATTCGCCGGGAACTAAGCACCGTTCCTGGTCAGAAGTTTCGTCGTTCAGATATCATCAGAACCCAGCAACGCCTGGGCCAGTTAGGGTTTTTTGCACCTGACAAAATCGGACAACAACTCTCGCCTAATCCTGCTAACGGAACCGTTGATATTGAATGGCAGGTTGAAGAGCAGTCAAATGATCAGGTTGAGCTTTCCGGAGGTTGGGGAGGGTACTATGGCTTTGTCGGAACATTAGGACTGACCTTCAATAACTTCTCTCTGAGGAATATTCCGAATCTCAAGGCCTGGAAGCCCTTACCTGTAGGAGATGGACAAAAGCTATCGCTGCGCATGCAGGCAAATGGGAAGTCTTTTCAGAGTTATAGCTTTTCTTTCACCGAACCATGGATGGGTGGACGCAAACCACATAGCTTTAGTGTCAGCTATGTACGATCTCTTTCCCGCTACCCGGGAGTCGGAGCTACCAGCTTCAATGACCTGAATTCTGAACTTTCGGCAGATAATTTTTCTGTTGGTTTGGGAAGAATGTTGGAATGGCCAGATAATTATTTTTCATTAACCAATTCACTTGGTTATGCCATCTACACATTGAAGAATATCGACTATCAGATAGGGTGTACAAATTGTACTTCAAATGCTCTCACATTTAATACAACATTGTCCAGAAACAGTGTCGATAATCAAATGTACCCTGCACAGGGTTCACAAGTTTCGCTGAGCCTTACCCTTACACCTCCATATTCAGCTTTCAATGACCTTGATTATACAACAGCAACTGCTGAAGAAAGAAACAAGTGGCAGGAATACCACAAGTGGATGTTCGATGCAAAATATTACATCCCGTTAGACAATAAAAAGAAACTGGTGCTGGAGGCCAAGGTACATTTTGGATTTATTGGTGCCTATAACAAAGACAAGACCGGCATCGGTCCTTTTGAGCGTTTCGTTCTCGGTGGCAGTGGGTTAGCCGGCGGTTTCAATTCTTTTGTGCTGGGCAAAGAAATTATTGGCTTGCGTGGCTATGAGGATAACCAAATTACTCCGCCTACTTATCAATCCGGAAATAGCCAGTCGCAAATTGGTGGTGTAGTCTATGAAAAACTTGGACTTGAGCTGAGATATCCGGTCACTACAGGTAACGCGGCAACCATCTATGGATTAATCTTCACTGAAGCCGGTAACAACTGGGGACAATACGAAGATTTTAATCCGTTTAAGGTCTATAAAGCTGCTGGTGTCGGTGCCAGGATATTTATGCCTGCGTTTGGTCTGATTGGACTGAACTGGGCTTATGGATTTGACCCCGTTCCGTTCAATAGCAACAGAGCCGTTAGTGGTTCTCAGTTCCATTTCACGATAGGCCAGCAAATCAGATAATATGCGTACTTATATTATTACGATATTTTTTCTCATTTTCGGCCTGAATTTTGTCTACGCTCAGAGGTTCGGGTACATTGATACGGATTTTATACTGAACAAAATGCCTGATTATAAGAAGGCTCAGGATGAAATAAACCAGCTTTCTGAGGCGTGGGAAAAGGAAATACAGGAAAACAAGAAGAAAATTGATGGGTTATACAGTTCCTTGCAGGCAGAGCAAGTTCTACTTACGGAGGAAATGAAAAAAGAAAGAACTGAGGCAATCCAGAAAAAAGAGAACGAACTGAAGGAATATCAGAAAAAGATTTTTGGGTTTGGCGGCCTGTTTTTTCTTAAGAAACAAGAGCTGATTAAACCTATTCAGGATAAAGTGTGGGATGCTGTAGACAAAGTGTGCAAAGAAAATAACCTTGCCATAATGTTTGACAAGGCAGGTGAACTCGTAATGATTTACACGGATCCAAGACACGATTATACTGACTTTGTATTGGACCAACTGGGTTTTGGTGACCCTAATGATAAGATAAAAAACTAAATTGAATTATTGTGATGAGAAAACTCGTTTTACTTGCTGTGTTTGGATTAGGAACTCTATTGTCCCAGGCACAAACCCCATCAACAAAAATTGGCTATGCTGATGTTGATTACATTTTCAGTCAATTACCTGAAGCAAAACAAATTGATACTGAACTGAAGTCTACACAAACACAGCTGAAGAATCAGATCGATACCAAATACCAGGAATACCAAAAGAAGCTAGCTGACTATCAGGCCAACATAAATACTATGTTGGAAGCTGTCCGTGCGAATACGGAACGCGAGTTGATTCAGATGCAGCAAAACATTGAGAAACTTCAGGCTGATGCGCAGACTACCATTCAGGCCAAGCAAACCCAGTTGATGGAACCCGTGTACAAAAAAGTAGGAAAGGGAATTGAAGATGTAGCAAAAGAAAATGCATTTACTTTTATCCTCAACCAGCAAATCGGAGGCCTTGACGTTATTCTCTATGGAGATGACAAGATGGACATTTCTGATCTTGTCCTCAAGAAATTAGGTGTAACTCCAAAACCACCCGCACCTGCAGTCCCAGCTACTCAGCCAAAGTAGTTGTATAGCTGATATTACATCTACCCTTCTGAATAACTTTCAGAAGGGTTTTTTTTTTGATGAATATTTATCTGTTTGTATTTCTATTTTTGAATATGAGAAGGCCTACATCATTAAAAGCAGGAGACTGGATTGGACTTGTTGCGCCCGGTCGAAAGGTGGGCTATCAGAATGTTGAAGCGGCAATAAATACATTTACTTTCTGGGGGCTGAAAGTCGCGTTCGGTAATAACCTGTTTAGCGAAGATCATTCCTACCTTGGTTCTACAGATGCAAAAAGGTCTTCTGATTTACAGATGATGCTCGATGATGAAAGAATCAAGGCAATTATTTGTGCGCGCGGCGGGTATGGAACTACAAGAATTATAGATCAACTGGATTTTTCAAACTTTATTAAAACACCAAAATGGGTGGTGGGCTTTAGTGACATCACTGCTTTACATCTCAAGATATTCACGCTCGGTATTGAAAGTGTTCATGGGCTTATGCCTGTTCTTTTCGATAATCCCGAAAATGCCGGTTCAATTTCCAGTTTACATGATGAATTGTTTGGCCACCATGGCATATTAACATCTGGTTCACTCAAGTCTAACAGGTCTGGAGTAGCAACTGGTAATGTTCTTGGAGGAAATCTTTCCTTATTAGTAGACTCACTCGGAACACCAAGTGAGCCAATGCTGGATTCAAGGATATTGATCATAGAAGAAATAGATGAACCCCTTTACAAGGTCGATCGCATGCTCACCCAGCTAAAACGTGCAGGCAAGTTGGATGCACTTGCCGGACTAGTAGTAGGACATATGACAGGACTCAAGGGCGGTGAACTTCCGTTTGGGGAGACCCTCGAAGAAATTGTTCTTAATAAGGTTGGGCAGTTCCATTATCCGGTGGCTTTTGGATTTCCCATCGGACATGACAGTCCGAATCTTGCCTGGATACACGGTTCTTCCATGACGCTAAAGGTCGACATGGAGGGCAGTTCGCTAAGTCCTGCTAGCCGGATGCGATTGAACGAGCAGCCAGGTAAGCTGTAGTCCATGCGGCCTGGAAATTGTATCCTCCTGTTTCGCCATCGATATTCAGCACTTCACCGGCAAAGTACAGGTTCTTCATGATGCGGCTCTCCATGGTTTCAGGGTTTAGCTCCTTCAAATCAACGCCACCACAGGTCACAAACTCTTCTTTAAATGTCGTTTTTCCCCTGATTTGAAACGGGCAGCGGATAAGATTTTCGATCAACTTGTTTAGCTGCTTATGCCCGAGGTCTCCCCACAATTTTGACTCTTCAATTTCAGAATGCTCGCACAACCGTTGCCATAGGCGTTGAGGAATGGAAAACAAAACATGTGAAAAGACCTTTTGTTTGCCTTTCGTCGCCTTGTGTTGAAGTAACTGATCCCTTAACTCCTCCTCCTTTAAAGCGCCGATCCAATTGACATGTACATCAAACTTATAATCAACTTTGTTTAGATATTCGGCTGACCAGGCGGAAAGCTTTAAAACAGCTGGACCGCTCAAGCCCCAGTGAGTGATTAGAACAGGCCCCTCCTGAGAAAATTTTGTTCCAACAATTCTTATCCTGGCAGCTGGAACCGAAATGCCCATCAAATCCTTAAAATTCGTTTCCTCATCATTAAATGTAAACAGAGAGGGAACGGGGTTAATTATTGTATGCCCTAAATCACGAATCCAGTTATACGCCTGGGGATTTATGCTCCCACCGGTAGCGATCAGAATTTTCTTAGTAACAAACTTCTCTTCACCATTCGTCCGCACAAAAAACCCGTCAGACACCTTATCAACTGCAGACACTCCCCGACCTATCTCAATACGAATCCGCATTCGACTTGCTTCCCGCATAAAGCAATCGACAATTGTTTGAGAGCTATCTGTGACCGGAAACATTCGCCCATCGGCTTCAGATTTAAGTTGTACTCCCTTGCGCGCAAACCAGTCAACAACGTGTTTTGCATGATATTCTTTGAAAACCCCTTTCAAAGATTTTTCTCCCCGTGGGTAATGTCGTGCAAGCTCAAATGGGTTAAAGCAATGTTGAGTTACATTGCAGCGCCCTCCTCCTGACACTTTCACTTTTGTAAGGAGTTTGGAGGATTTCTCCAGAATAAGAACACGTAGCCCGGGACTTAACTCTGCCGCCTGTATGGCTCCAAAAAAACCTGACGCACCACCACCAATAACTATTACGTCATATTTTGTGCCTGACTGGTTTTCCATCCCCTAATTAAGTTTGTTTTTCTGGCAAACACCTTACCAATTCACTAAATACTAATCATCTTTGCGCGGAATGGAGTTTTTTCAAAAGTACTGGATCTATGGGCTTGGCTTTCTAGCGCAATCACTTTTTGGCGTCCGGTTGATCGTACAACTTTTCCATTCTGAAAGGAAGGGAAAGGTAGTTTCACCAACTGTTTTCTGGCAAATTAGTTTAGTTGCTTCGTTTATGTTCCTGATCTATGGTGTACTACGTGACGACATCATTATCATATTCGGGCAGACGCTTTCCTATTTTATCTATATCCGTAATCTTCAACTCAAAGATGAGTGGAATAAAATTAGTATTTCATTACGGGTGTTTCTGTTTTCACTTCCCGGTTTTGCCTTTGCCTGGATCCTCCTCGGATCAAAACACAATATCATGGAAATACTCTCACGAAACGATTTCCTTCATCCCGTTCTTTTCTTCGGCGCCATTGGCCAGTTGTTGCTGAACTTCAGGTTTGTGTATCAGTGGTATTATTCCGAAAGGCACCATACTTCCATTCTTCCTCTTGGGTTTTGGATCATCAGCTTCGTTGCCTCAATACTTATTTTGGTATATGCATCCTACCGCCTGGATCCTGTTCTGCTTGTCGCACAAGGGATGGGCATTTTTGTGTATGTCAGAAATATCTTTATACTTGTAAAGTCTCATAAGCCAGTATAATTATCTTTGGTAAAAATTCTGTTTGATCCAAGAACTATCCTCCCCGAATGTTCAGACATTCATCCGGCAGCATGAGTCACACGATATTAGCGAGCTTCTATTGAAGCATGACCGTATCCACAATGTTCCCATGGCAATTATTGCCGAACAGATTGTTGGCAGAAAAAAAGCTAAAGACAAGCTTCCAACATACTACGAAACAAATTCAATCATTTACCCTCCTGGACTGAATGTAGAACAATGCTCCTCAGAGCAAACAGCACACTTCAAAAGCACGCTTGCGGAAAGCATTGTCGAAAAGCGGGAAACTTCCTTGGACCTTACCGGGGGGTTTGGCATTGACTCGTTATTTTTCAGTAGAGTATTTCGTCAGGTTCACTATCTGGAACCCAATAAGAATCTCTTTGAAATCGCTCGTCACAATCACCAACTTTTGAAGGCCAATGAAATTGTACACCTGAACCTTAAGGCCGAGGAATTCCTTAGATCCACCAATCTCTCCTTTGATTTAGTTTACATTGATCCTTCCAGAAGAGATTCTGGAAACAGAAAGGTTTTTTCATTCGCAGATTGCGAGCCTGATGTCACTGAACTGGTTCCACTCATCCTTGGGAAAACTTCGCATTTGCTGATCAAAGCCTCTCCGCTTCTTGACTTGCAGCGCGGGTGTAAAAGCCTGATTTCAGTCAAAAGTATCTTTGTTATTGCCGTAGAAAATGAATGCAAAGAAGTATTGTTCCATTGTGAAAAGAACTTTGCAGGAGAACCCGTAATTGAGGCCATTCATCTTTCCAGGGGAAACATCACTCACAAGCTAAATTTCACTGCAACGATTGAAAAGTCCGCCATCCCGTTATATTCGCAACCTCTCCTTTATATATATGAACCTAACGCTGCAATATTAAAAGCCGGTGCATTTAAAACAGTGTGCGCTGAATATAATGTATTTAAGCTTCACCCTCATACCCATCTTTACACATCGGATGTGCTTGACATAAATTTTCCAGGAAGAATTTTCCGAATCATTGCTCAAGTAAAGCCAGATTCAAAAACGCTTGAAGACTACTTTCCTCAGCGCAAGGCCAACATCATGACAAGAAATTATCCGCTCTCCGTAAAAGAGCTAAGAAAGAAAACGGGATTAAAGGATGGCGGCGAGTTGTTTTTAATTGGGTTCTCCGGGGCAGAAAGAAAATTTCTGGTTGTCGCTCAGAAAATTTCGTAATGATTAAATTCCGCTGAAATAGTTGGTTTTACATAGGTTGGAATTTCATACCATCAAATTGGCAACATCAAAATCCTGTAGGTCAAATAGCTTAGAATAGAAATTCCTCCGTAGAGTTTTATTACTTTTCTGCGATTCTGCGCATCTTCCCACCAAAGCATCACCCATGGCCTATACAATCCAAAAAGAAGGCATATGAGACTTCCAGCACTGGTAGCGAGAAAAATTTGACTCAAGGAATTCACACTTAAAACTAAGACAATTTCGGCTTCTTAGTTGGTTTAGGAATAACCCCGAGACTATCTTTGCACCCTTGATTGCTCCCTTCCGGGTGCTCTTAACGAACAACGATATTGAGGGCGAACGATTTGCTTAGTGTTTACTGCGCAGATAGTCTTGTAAAGACTGTAGCTGCAGGGATAAATGCGTCCGTTGAAAAAAATGTCTGCATTAAAGGTCTCGTTGGAAGCCAGGACGCCATCCTTCTTTCAGCTGTATTTAAGATACATCCTCAGGATTTTGTAGTAATTCTTCACGACAGGGAAGAAGCTGGGTATTTTCAAAACGACCTGCAGAATCTTTTGGGTCAAGAGATACTGTTATTTCCAATGTCCTACAAACGCCCATATGAGTTTGAGGAGACGGAAAATGCTAATATTCTAATGCGTGCTGAGGTGCTCAACCGACTGGCAAACAAGACATCTCCAGAAATAATTATCACCTATCCTGAAGCGTTAAGCGAAAAGGTTATAAATCAAAGATCACTCGCTTCGAATACATTTACGGTTGCTCTGAATGAAAAACTTGATGTTTCTTTCCTGGAAGAGTTTCTTCACAATTATGATTTTGAGAAAACGGACTTTGTTTATGAAGCAGGTCAGTTTGCCGTCCGTGGTGGCATAATCGATATTTTCTCGTTCGCTAATGAATTTCCCTGTCGTATTGAACTTTTTGGTAATGAGGTCGACAGCATTAGGACGTTTGATCCCGGCTCACAGCTGTCTGTTGAAACCCTCGAAAAAGCCTACATCATTCCAAACGTTCAGTCTAAATTAATGCAGGAGGAACGGCAGTCCTTTTTTGAGTTCATCTCACCGGCAACCCGATTGTGGTTTAAGGATTTTCAATTGACTCAAGACATTATTCAGAAAAATTTTGAGGCTGTCGAAATCGCTTTTGGCCGTATCCTTAGCACGAGCGCAACCCAAATAGTTTCAATACCGGATAAGCTGTTCGATGATGGTAAAATTTTTCTGCAGAATTCTATGCTTTTTAAATGTGTGGAGTTTGGGAAAAGGTACGTATTGCCGAACACGAAAATCCTGGAATTTGTCGGATACCCTCAACCATCATTCAATAAGAACTTTGACCTTCTGGCCCAGGATCTTTACAATCTACAACTTCAGGGCTACGGCAATTTCATTACCGCTGAAGTTCCGCGTCAGACTGAAAAGTTAAAAGGGATATTTGAAGAGATCAATCCACAACTCGAGTTTCAACCGCTTGATTTTGCATTGCGATTGGGATTTGTTGATTCCAATCTGAAGATTGCCTGTTACACCGATCACCAGATCTTTGAACGTTTTCATCGTTATCGCGCCAAAGACAAGTTCAGCAAATCCAAAGCCCTTACACTGCGCGAGCTTCAGACGCTCCAGCCCGGCGATTTTGTTACCCATATTGACTATGGCATTGCCAAGTTCGCAGGACTTGAGAAAAAGGAAGTAAACGGCCATGAACAAGAAGCCATTCGGCTGGTTTACCGCGACGATGATCTGCTTTACGTCAGCATCCATTCACTTCATAAAATTTCCAAGTATTCCGGCAGGGATGGAGCTCCTCCAGTAATTAGTAAACTTGGCACTCAGGAATGGGAAAACAAAAAATCAAAGGCTAAGAAGAGGGTTAAGGATATCGCCAAAGAGCTGATATCACTTTATGCCAAACGGAAGACTGCTCCCGGACATAGCTATACTCAGGATGGATTCCTTCAGGCTGAACTGGAAACTTCTTTCATGTATGAAGACACCGGCGATCAAGCAAGGGCAACAGAAGACGTCAAGCACGATATGCAGCAGCCTCATCCGATGGACCGGCTGGTGTGCGGAGATGTTGGCTTTGGAAAAACTGAGGTAGCAATCCGGGCAGCATTTAAAGCTGCCACCGATGGTAAACAAGTCGCTGTTCTGGTTCCAACCACTATATTGGCCATGCAGCACTTCCGGACGTTCAGCGACCGGCTCTCAGCCTTCCCTGTAAGGATCGATTATGTCTCACGCTTCAAATCGGAAAAGGAAATTAAGGAGATACTGAAAGATGTGGAAAGTGGATCGATAAATATTCTGATTGGTACGCATCGGATAGTAAGTAAGGATGTAGCCTTCAAAGACCTGGGTCTGCTGATTATTGATGAGGAACAGAAATTTGGAGTTAAAGTAAAGGACAGACTGAAAGAATTGCGCGTAAATGTAGATGTTCTCACCTTAACAGCTACGCCAATTCCACGCACACTGCATTTTTCACTTATGGGGGCCCGCGACCTTAGCATTATATCCACTCCTCCACCTAACCGCCAACCTGTAACGACAGAGTTGCATACTTTTAATGAGCCCTTGATCAGAGATGCCATTAGCCATGAGATAAGAAGAGGCGGACAGGTATTTTTTGTACATAACCGAATCAGCGACATCGAAGAAATTGCCAACATCATTTATAAATTAGTTCCTGACGCGAGGATTGGAATTGCACACGGTCAAATGGATGGCGACAAGCTTGAGAAAGCAATGATGAAGTTTATAGATGGTGAATACGATGTACTCGTATCAACAAACATAATTGAATCGGGACTGGATATTCCGAATGCAAATACGATTATGATCAACCATGCCCACCTTTTCGGCTTGTCTGATTTGCATCAGATGCGGGGAAGAGTTGGCCGGTCTAACAAAAAAGCTTTTTGTTATTTGCTTACGCCTCCAACTTCGTTACTAACCTCTGATT
This sequence comes from Chryseolinea sp., assembly GCA_041737945.1. Lineage (GTDB taxonomy): Bacteria > Bacteroidota > Bacteroidia > Cytophagales > Cyclobacteriaceae > Chryseolinea. Next base: position 32,978 of record JBGSQQ010000009.1, on the reverse strand, counting down.
CCCGTAAAAGACTTGCAGCATTGGAAGAGTTTTCTGAATTGGGTGACGGGTTTAAAGTAGCTATGCGGGATCTTGATATACGTGGTGCCGGAAATTTACTCGGGGGAGAACAAAGTGGTTTCATAACTGATTTGGGATTCGATACTTACCATAGAATTCTTGATGATGCAATCAACGAGTTAAAGGAGACAGATTTTAAAGATCTGTTTTCAAAGGAGCTGGAAGAAAAGGCGAGGCTAATCGTTCAGGATTGCACGATTGAAACAGATTTGGAAATACTGATTCCCGATGAATATGTAAACAATATCAGCGAACGGCTCCAATTGTATTCACGTCTTGATAATATTAAGGACGAAACGCAGCTTAAACAATTTATAGACGAAGTCAGAGACCGTTTTGGACCATTACCAACGTCGACGGAAGAACTTATTAACACCGTCCGTCTCCGTTGGTTAGGCGAAAGGTTAGGTTTTGAAAAGCTTAGTTTGAAGAATGGCAAAATGAGAGCTTTCTTTATCAGCAATAATGATAAGTACTTCAACTCCGATGTCTTCGGACTCATACTTTCCTTTGTTCAGAAACATCAGCGTTTGTGCAAGATGAAGGACATGGGAGGCAAAGCAATACTCCTGACGGAAGGCATCAAAACAGTTGACGCGGCTATTGAGCTGTTACGTCAAATGGAGGGTCCAGCCGTTGTTAAATCGGCCAATGAGATTTTGTCAAGGTAAGGATCCAGTCCGATTGCCTTTTCAAATGCGTTTATCATGAGGACCTTCTGGTATTTCGGCGAATAGAAAACCTCAACAAAGAATCCTTCTGTAAAATAGAGGAAAACCTTGCAATCAGCCAGGGTGCGCTGAGCCAGGTAATTGCCATAAAATGTAATAATGTCACATTTTTTTTCAAATGGCATTACTCGGAAGTTCTGAAGGGTTACCATAGGGGGTTGCTTTTGGCGAAGTCCATCAAAAATCCATGCCATTTGAATAATCGCTGAAAATGTTGGTTCAGCTGTGTTTTTGATCACTCGTCTTCCCAAAACTGGATTGACTTTTCCCAAAACAATAAGCGCTGCAAGGGAACGTTCATAAATTGTAGGTTGGGTTGGGTTTGTCGAGAAATGAATTAACCCCGGACCTCTTGGAAAACATGGGATTATCCGTTTAATTAGCATTTGGTTTAAATTGAAGATTAAAATGAAGTATTCTTTCAGGGTTCTTTTTTATGTCCTTGGTGGATCTGTGGTATTGTCCGCATGTTCACTATTTGGTGGCAAGGGTGGAAAACCCACTGCGCAAAACCCAGGTCAAATGAGCACTGCCACAGGGTTGGCTTATAATGACGAAGATCAGGGCGGATTTATGGTCAATCCTTACGAAGGACAACCAGATGCTCCAAACATGGTTTTTATCGAAGGCGGTCGTGCCGTAATGGGCTCGTTTGAAGAAGATGTGATGTCGTTTCGCGACAACGTGGAAAGAACGGTTTCCGTTGCTTCATTCTATATGGACGAGACCGAAATTGCCAACGTTCATTGGCTGGAGTATATGCATTATCTGGCTAAGGATTCTTCTCAGGAAGCTTACCAGGCTGCATTACCCGACACTACGGTTTGGGTAGGTAAACTAGCCTTCAACGATCCTTATGTAGAGCACTATCTAAGATATCCAGGGTTTAGGTATTTTCCGGTAGTCGGAATTACCTGGAATCAGGCGAGCAAATTCGCTATTTGGAGAACAAGAGCTGTTAATATTAAGCTGGCCGAAGACGCGGGCGAAGAGTTTGCCGAGAGTGACGGCCGCATTCCATTGGAATCTGGTATCGTTGTTCCAGCCTATCGTCTTCCTACAGAGGCAGAGTGGGAGTATGCAGCTCAAGCGTTAATCGGAACACAGTGGCTTGAGGAGCTGCAGACGCATCAGCGCATTTACCCGTGGGATGGGCATGCTGTTCGGAATCCTTATGGAAAACAAATGGGCTTTATGCTCGCCAACTTCAAACGAGGACGTGGTGACTATGCTGGTATCGCCGGCAGATTAAATGACGGTGCGTTGATAACTTCATACATTTATGAATATCCTCCTAATGACTACGGACTCTATAATATGGCTGGAAATGTTAGTGAGTGGGTTCAGGATATTTATCGACCCATGTCGTTCCAGGATTTTGATGATCTTAACCCTATTCGAAGGGATGGTTTCCTTGATCCGGCATCGGGAATAAATTCTGGCTATAACAGCGATTTTGAAAAGAATCCTGAAGCTTTTACTTCCTTAATTACAGACAGGGCCAGGGTTTATAAAGGTGGTTCGTGGAAAGATGTTGCCTATTGGATGTCGCCAGGAACTCGTAGGTTTCTGGATCAGGATTCCGCTACGGCAACGATTGGTTTCCGTTGTGCCATGATACGCGCTGGCTCAAATTACTAGTTCATTTATCTGAAATAGATACTTATAAGAGCCCCTTTATTGGGGCTTTTTTTTGCCTCATTTACGCTTCCGCTATACTAGCGACGCTCAGTTCCGCGCATCCGTTGTTCAACAAAATTGTTGAGCATGCTTCCAGCGTTGACCCGGTTGTAATAACATCGTCTACCAATAGTATTCTCGTTCCGCTTAGATTCGTGTTCAATTCCATACTGAAAACACCGTTCATATTCTCCCACCGGTTGAGCTTTGTTTTAAGTGTCTGTGTTTCCGTTCGCAGTGTTCTTACCAAAACATTATCCGAAAATGGAATGTTGAGACCCTCTGAAATTCCCGCGGCAAATTTTGCACTTTGATTGTATCCCCTTTTCCTTCTCCTCGAGTGATGAAGCGGAACCGGGACAATCAGATCAAAGCAATTGTTTAGATTTGACTCCAGAAGTTTGTCTGCGCAAACCCTCCCAAGGGTTATACCAATTTCGGGATGATTCTTGTACTTTAACTGGTGCAGTAAATGCTGGACCCGTCCATTTTTGCTGAATCTCATTAAGGCTATCGCGTATTTAACGGGGAATCGCAAAGACAGTCTTCTCTGTAAGGGGTTTTCAATCTCCCGATGATAGTTTGTCACAGGCATCTCATACAGGCATTTCGTACATAGTATTGCTTCGCCCCTGACCATTGATTCGCCGCAACCAAGACAATAGTTAGGAAAAAAAAGAGAAACAAAATCCTGAAAAAACTCTGCAACCTGTGAATTCATATATTTGTGCCCAACGGTAGTAATAAAATTAATTCATTTTTTTTAGTCATGGGGCTTGTAGAGGATTTTAATGCTTATCGGAGTGTCATGAACGACAAGATTATGGAATCTGACAGCCTGATTATTAAAAGGCTGTTTAACCTCGACACCCATGCTTATGGCGAAGGGCACCTTGACCTCAAAGCGAAGGAGCTGATTGGTCTTACCTGTTCCCTCGTATTACGATGTGATGATTGTGTAAAGTATCATTTGGGACGGTGCAAGGAAGTCGGGCTCACGCAGGAACAGGTGCACGAAGCTATGGGCATAGCTTGTTTGATCGGAGGTACAATTGTTGTCCCGCATCTTCGCAGGGCATTTGAATACTGGGAAGAATTACGACATGTTTAAGAGAGACTTTGAGCTTGAAAAAACGTGGGCTTCCCTTTTATCAAGCATGGAATCGATGATCGGGGTTAAACCTAAGGATCTTAACGCGGTGTTATTTTTAATCGGCGTGCAAGAACTGGGTAAAGGCAAGAAAGTCTTTAGCAAGGAAGAAAAGCAGGATTTGATGCATATTGGCATCTGCAAGGTGTTGAGCTTATCAGGCTATTACCGGCTGGAAGGGTTGGATCAAGACGGGTGGCCGCATTGGGAAATGATTAAAAAACTCCCACATTTTGACCTGTTAGAACAGGAACGATTACTAAAAATGCACGTAATCGAGTATTTTGAAAAGGAGATGTATTGGTCTTCACCCGAATAGCCATTACCTATAGTTGCAAGGATACCGGAGCCTTTCCTATTTTGTCAATAGTTAATTAGCAACTATCTTAGGAGTACTCAACTTTAAATGATGATGTTGCGTTTTGAAGGGTAAGACCAATATTTATGGGAGCAGGCCTGGAACGAGTTCATGAAAAAATAAGGCTTTTTAAGAAGAAGTATTACCTCAACATTTTCATACGGGGCGCGCTTCTTTCCTTATTAGTCCTTGTCTCCTACTTTTTAATTGTTGCACTCCTGGAGTACAACTTATGGCTGAGTCCATGGATACGTTTGATTATTTTCCTCACTTTTTTTGTAATTGTTGCTGCCTGTGCCGTTAGATTTCTTAAAGAACCTATCCAATGGTGGCTGGTCAAGCGTGGCCTTGATGAAGAGCAAAGTGCAAAAGTCATTGGAAATTACCTGCCAAAATCCAAGGATCGTTTACTTAATTTGATTCAGCTTTCCACACACAAGAGTAAGTCTTCGCTGTTGTTTGCCAGTCTTGAACAGAAGTCTCATGAATTCGAGTCCGTTTCCTTTGATACTTTTATTGACCTGAGGAATAACAGCAAGTATGCTAAGTATCTTATTATTCCTATTTCGGTTATCATTCTTATACTCATAATAAACGAGGGCATCCTTACGCAAAGTGCGCGTCGGATCGTGCACTTCAATCAGCAGTATTCTCCAAGCGCACCTTTTGATTTTCTGATAGACAAGGGGTCGTTAAACGCATACTATAACGAAAACTTTACCCTTAAAATAAAGTTAAACGGGACTGCAATACCGGAAAGTGCCTATCTGATCGCCGGGAAGCAAAGGCTGAAACTAGATCCCCTGGCATCCGGGGACTTCACGTATACATTTGAAAATATTCAGGAAGGTTTTGACTTTCAGGTGGAGGCTGCTGGATTTTTTTCGGACTTGTATCAGGTTTCCCTTATTAACCGTCCCGAGCTCGGAGCTTTCGATGTTTCCCTGGAATTTCCGTCCTACCTGCAACGGAAACCTGAATCAATTACAAATACTGGAAATCTTGATATCCCAGAAGGAACCCGTGTAAAATGGATCCTATCGGCCAGCAACACACTCGATGCGAAAATTCTATTCAACCCGGAAAACGAAACACTACCTTTTGAAACATCTGGCAATCAGACATTTAGCGTTAGCCGAATGTTCAGTAATCATACGGACTACGAGATTACTCTTCAAAATGACAAAAGCCAGAACAGGGAAAAAATAGCGTATCATGTCAATGTAAATAAAGATGAGCATCCGAAGATTCAGGTTAATCATTTTGAAGATTCGGTATTATATAAAGTCGTTGTACTGAGTGGGCTGATAAGCGACGACTATGGAATCCGGAAACTAGGATTGCATTTTAATGTCCGCAATGAAGATAATGCCGAGATTCTTTCCAGTACAGTTCCTATAGCGATACTTAAAAATCAGGTTCAGCAAAGTTTCTTTCAGCCCTGGGTACTGGATTCTCTTAACCTGAAGCCAGGTGATCAACTGGAATATTTTCTTGAAGTGTGGGATAATGATGGAGTCAATGGCAGCAAGGCAACCAAAACTGCAACATATACTTTAAAGGTTCCGACGGAAGAGAACTTGAATGCTCAAATCAATGAAACGCAGACAAAGACTCAGGAAAAGATTGATCAGAGCGTTGGAAAAGCAAATAAGCTTCAGGAACAGATCGAGCAGGTAAATCAGAAACTCAAGGGTAAGAAGACGCTCGATTGGCAAGACAAGAAAATGCTTGAAGATATTATAGCTCAGGAGATGGGGTTAAAAAAATTGGTAGAGGAACTTAAAGACCAAAATAAACTGCTTGAACAAAAGAAAGAGGCCTTTACTGAGCAAGATGAAAGGATCCGTGAAAAGGCTGAGCAGATTCAAAAGTTGATGGATGAGCTGTTAGATGAAGAAACCAGAAAACTATTTGAGGAACTTCAGAAACTACTCAAAGAGAATAGTGATTTGTCACAGATTCAGAAAATTCTTGACAAGCTCGACCAGAATACAAACAATCTTGAAAAAGAACTCGAGCGGACTTTAGAGCTATTCAAACAACTCCAATACGAGTACAAACTTGATCAGGCTATTAGCGAATTAAAAGAACAGGTTGCCGAGCAGAAATCATTGCTGGAAAAAACAGAGGCTTTAGAGAAGACTTCTGAAAAAACTAAAGATCAGGATAAAAAGAAGGGGGAAGAAAAGACCGAATCAGAAAAAAGTTCCGATTCAAATAACCCAGAAAGTGACGAACTCGCTAAGCAACAGGAGAAACTTTCCCAAGAGTTTGAAAAGACATCACAGAAAATTGATGAATTAGAAAAGTTAGGAGAAGAGCTTGATCAGGAGAACGAGCTCCCATCAGATGAAGATGTTAGCGATATTAAAGATCAGCAGCAAAAGAGCGAGGAAATGCTAAAACAGAATAGTCCTTCTAAGGCAAAGTCCCCGCAAAAGAATGCAGTCCAGAAGATGGAACAAATGCAGCAGCAGATGGAAGGGGCGGAAAACACGATGTCCATGGAGATTGATATGCAGAATCTGGAGACTCTCCGCCAAATTATTCATGGCCTTGTGAAGCTTTCATTTGATGAAGAGAGTTTAATGAAAAGTTTTAATGAATTGAGTCAAAATGATCCTGGCTTTAACGGCATTGCTCAGCGCCAGATTAAACTGAAAGATGACGCCAAAGTGCTGGAGGACAGCCTTTTAGCATTAGGTAAGCGAGACCCATTCATGGGCTCCATTGTAACGCGCGAAGTTGGAGAGCTCAATGAACATCTGGACAAAGTAATTGAAGCCAATCGGGAACGCCGGAGGCCTCAGGCATCCAATGAGATGCAGATGACGATGACATCAATTAATAATCTTGCGTTAATGCTTGACGAACATTTTGATATGATGATGGAAATGATGGCGAATGCACAACCATCGATGGGAAAGTCCAAGAAGAAAGGGCAAAAGCCGAGTCTTAGTCAGATGCAACAGCAGCTTAATCAAAAGATACAGGAGCTTAAGGGAAGTGGTAAATCCGGTAGAGAGTTGTCTGAAGAACTTGCTGAGATGGCTGCGGAACAGGAGCGCATTAGAAGAGCGCTTCAGGAAATGCAGGACAAGATGAAAGATGGGAAAATGCCGGGTGGCGATTTACCATCACGTATGGAACAGACTGAAATGGATCTTTTGAACAAACAATTGACAGACCAGTTAATCAGGAGGCAACAGGAAATTGTGACTCGCCTATTGGAAACTGAAAAGTCTGCCAGGGAGCAAGAAATGGATGATGAGAGAAAGGGAGAGACTGCAGAAGATTATTCAAAACAAATTCCGAAGGCTTTTGAAGAGTATTTGCGTCTAAAGGAAAAAGAAGTAGAATTGTTAAAATCTGTGCCCCCAAAGCTGTACCCATACTATAAAAAAGAAGTCAATGAGTATTTCAAAAGAGTAGGAGAGAACTAATCATTGTACAATACGAGAGAAGCATGAACACAATTAGCATCCAGGTCCCGTCGATTACGGAAAATATCAGAATGATTGAGAGTTTTATTGATAATGCGAAGGAGAAATATCATCTCGATGATGATATGTACGGCAATATTATGATAGCGGTAACTGAAGCTGTGAACAATGCGATAAAACATGGAAATGCCAATGACAAGTCTAAGAATGTTTCATTGAGCCTTTTTTTGGATGAGAGCCTATTAAAATTTGTCATTAAGGACGAAGGTTCTGGCTTCAACTACGAAAATCTGCCCGATCCAACCTCCCCTCAAAACTTAGAAAAGCTTGGTGGGAGGGGAATATTTCTGATGAAACATTTGTCGGATGAGGTTGATTTCAAAGAAAACGGCAGGGTAGTGGAGCTTTGTTTTTACATGAACTCGTAGGTTAAATGGCGTCCGTTCGTTTCTTCTCTGAGGAAATCAAGTTTAGACTACCAAATTCTCGAAATACAGCAAGTTGGATCAAGAACACCGTTAAGTCGGAGAAAAAGGAACTTGGAGAGCTAAATTTCATTTTTTGCTCTGATGAATACCTCCGTTTAATTAACAATCAATATCTAAAGCACAACACACTTACTGACATTATCACCTTTGATCACAGCGAAGTAGCGAATATAATCGAAGGTGATATTTATATCAGTGTTGAACGTGTGACCGAAAACGCGATCATTTTTAAATCAGAATTCCTACAGGAGCTTAATAGAGTAATAGTTCATGGCGTTCTTCACCTGATTGGTTATACCGACAAGAGTGCAAAGGACAAATCTATCATGCGAAGAAAAGAAGATGCTTACTTATCTTTGCGAAGTGGTTCCACGTGAAACCCTTTAAATGGTTTAGAGTCGCGGTTCAATTGGAATGCTAAAGAATTTTGTGGTGTTCAACTGTGTTCCACGTGGAACGACGTATTTAAATATTGTTATATGTTCCAGGAGTATGATGTCATCGTTGTCGGAGCAGGTCACGCAGGCTGTGAAGCGGCCCATGCCGCAGCAACAATGGGTTCAAAGGTGTTGTTAATAACGATGAATATGAACACGATTGCCCAAATGTCGTGTAATCCAGCAATTGGCGGCGTCGCCAAAGGCCAAATTGTGAGGGAAATCGACGCACTAGGAGGTCAAACTGGCTTGGTTTCAGACCGCTCCACCATACAGTTCAGGATGCTCAACCGATCAAAAGGTCCCGCTATGTGGAGTCCTCGTACGCAAAATGATCGAATGAGGTTCTCAGACGAGTGGCGTCAAACCCTGGAGAGAAATCCAAATATAGATTTCTGGCAGGACATGGTGAATGAAGTGATTTTCTCTGGTACAACTGCTGTTGGTGTAAGAACACAACTCGGTATCAAGATCTATAGCAAATCCGTCATTCTTACAAACGGAACATTCCTCAATGGAAAAATTCATATCGGTGAAAAGAACTTTGGGGGAGGGCGAACAGCAGAAAAATCATCGACCGGCCTAACTGAACAACTAGTTTCAGTTGGCTTTGAATCAGGTCGAATGAAAACCGGCACTCCACCGCGAATCGATGGAAGAAGTCTCAATTACGCAATAATGGAAGAACAACCAGGAGATGAACACCCCGGTCACTTCTCCTACGAAGCAACTACCCCACTCCCAAGACAAGTCAGCTGCTGGATCACTTATACTAACGATTCCGTACACGAAGAACTTAAAAAAGGATTTGACAAATCGCCCATGTTTCAGGGCCGAATAAAAGGTATCGGGCCCCGCTACTGCCCATCCATAGAAGACAAAATCAATCGATTTGCTGATCGCGAAAGGCACCAAATATTTGTAGAACCCGAAGGACTAAACACGTTTGAAATCTATGTAAATGGCTTTTCAACATCTCTACCTGAAGACGTTCAGTATAACGCACTCATCAAAATTCCAGGCTTCGAAAAAGTTAAAATGCTACGCCCCGGCTATGCTATCGAATACGACTACTTTCCACCCACCCAGTTAAACTTAACTCTCGAGACCCAACTTATTGATAATCTGTACTTTGCCGGACAAATCAACGGTACAACGGGGTATGAAGAAGCGGCGTGTCAAGGTCTTATAGCAGGTGTTAATGCCCATAATAAAATTCACGGAGCAGAACCCTTTATACTAAAACGTTCACAGGCATACATCGGGGTTTTAATAGATGACCTCGTCAGTAAAGGCACACAGGAACCATATAGAATGTTTACGTCCCGCGCCGAATATCGGATCCTTCTGCGTCAGGACAATGCTGACATTCGGCTAACTGAAATCGGACATAAAATTGGCCTGGCCAGCGAAAAAAAAGCGCTAGTTGTAGCACGAAAAAAAGATGAAATCTTAAGCCTAACTCAGGACTTAAAAAATATCAAGGTAGAACCTGATGTTATCAATCAGCAATTATTGAACCTCAACTCTTCAGCGATTAAAGAAAAAGTCAGTCTCCACGCACTTTTGAAAAGGCCACAAATTGGAATATCAGAATTAAGAAGTCTGACTTCTTATGTAGAAAGTACTCTCAATAAATATTCTGCAGAAATACTTGAACAAGCAGAAATCAACATCAAGTACGAGAGTTACATAGAACGGGAAGAACTACTTGCGAAAAAAATCGCCAACCTCGAAGACTATCAAATAAGACCCGATTTTGACTACGATCGGGTTCATGCCCTGTCATCAGAATCCCGCGAAAAACTTAAAAAAATAAAACCACAAACAGTCGGCCAAGCCTCCAGAATAAGCGGAGTTTCGCCAGCAGACCTTTCTGTCTTAACCATATATATGGGCAAATGAAAGAAGTACTAATTTGTCCAATTTGTCAATCGCACAAATTCGATTTAAGTCTAAACTGCAAAGATTATACAGTCTCCAACGAAATCTTCACTATAGCCAGATGCCTCAATTGTAACTTCCAGGTCACGAGTCCAGCTCCTGAAAATCAGGATCTCGGAAACTACTATACCTCCGATGACTACATTTCACACACATCACAGCCAAACTCCCTTATAAACTCCTTATACCTTCTCGCCAGAACCTACACACTTAATTGGAAGATCCGAGTAATCAAAAAAGCGATCCCGAATTCTACAAATGTGCACATCCTTGACTACGGATGCGGCACAGGCGAGTTCTTACAAAAATGTAAATCCAACGGATGGCAAATTGAGGGTATCGAACCTTCCGAACACGCAAGGATCAAAGCACAGTTAAATTGTAACCAATATATCGCGCCCACAATCGATGATGTCCCAACAAAAGAATTTCAAGTAATTTCCCTATGGCATGTTTTAGAACACGTACCAGAACTTAATTCAACTCTTTCAACACTCCACAACAAACTTCAGCAACATGGCAAGCTAATTATTGCCTTACCAAACCCTAACGCACTGGATGCACAACATTATAAAACCCATTGGGCAGCTTATGATGTGCCAAGACACCTTTGGCATTTCAACCAGGAAAATATTGAGCGATTATTGCTTAATAATGGTTTCACTGTAGTATCTAAAGTTCCTATGCCATTAGATGCCTTTTACGTCAGCCTGCTGAGCGAAAAATACCTCAGAAATGGCAAAACCAAAATCTCCGGTATCGCGAAGGCATTATTAACCGCAGTAAGGTCAAACCAAAAAGCCCGCAGTACCAAAGAATACTCAAGCATAATTTACATCGCGAAAAAATGAAAAAAGGCCTCTATATACTATGCGCAATAGGCTCACTCTTTCTAATTACTTGCGCAAAACAAACATCACCGACAGGAGGACCAAAAGATACCATACCACCAACCCTTATTACCTCGAGACCAGCTAACCAACAAACCGATTTCAACCAAACCACAATCGAACTTACTTTTAATGAACAACTGCTACTTAACAATCCAAAAGAACAAATAATTATAAATCCAGATACCGGTATTCCTTTTGACGCACAGGTCAAAAAAAACACCGCCACCATCAAATTTGAGTCAGAACTAAATTCCAACACTACGTATGTCATTAATTTCAGGGACGCGATTCAGGATATAACCGAAAAAAATTCCGTAGAAAATCTAAAACTCGCTTTCAGTACAGGTCCTTATATAGACTCCATAACAATCGAAGGAAAAGTCATCAATCTCCTCACTTCCCAGGAAATAAAAGATGCAACAGTCGCCCTTTACCAAAATGACACTTTTAATATCTTTAAACACAAACCTACCTACTTCACGAAAAGCGATAAAAAAGGAAACTATCAAATAACAAACCTAAAGCCAGGAGAATACTACCTCTATGCATTCGACGACAAAAACAAAAACCTCGTCGTAGAAAGCAAATCAGAAGCCTATGGATTCTTTGCCCAGCCGATATCTCTCAGGACAAATGTTACTAATAAAATACCAGCAGTAATAAGACTCGACGCCAGGGACCTAAAGCTCACCAGCGCAAGACCAAGTGGAACATATTTCAACATAAAGACAACAAAAAATCTACGAACCTATTCTCTCCGAACACAAGACGGTAGACCGATCTACTCATCTTTCGCTGAAGACTTTGCAAATATTAGAATATACAACACAAGTTTTCTTAAAGACAGTGCTTTAATCCGATTAAAGGCCACCGACAGTCTGGATAACCAAATAGACACGCTTTTCTACCTAAAATTCTCAACCCGAACAACAACACCGGAAAAATTTCAAATCACTAACTCTGCCTTCCAAATTCTACAATCCAAAGGGATAATCAGGGGCAAAATAAGTTTCAACAAACCAATTCTAAAAATAAACTACGACAGCATTTTTTATCAAGTTGACTCTACCACAACCATTCAAATTCTTCCAGAAAACATCGAACTCGACAGCATCAACAATACACTCACAATATTTAAAACATATCCGAAGGAATTAATTTCCTACACTAACACCACACCTAAATCAACAACGCGTCCGCCAATAACCAAACCCGCAAAACTTACCCAGCCGAAACCAAACTACGATCAACAATTCTTTATTGCATCAAAAACCTTCATCAGCGCAGAACTCGACTCAAGCTCGCAGCTAACCGAGCCCATGAAACCCACAACAATAGAAAGTACAGGATTGATTGCAGCGAACGTCAGAACCAAATCCTCTCACTACATTCTACAACTCCTTTCAAAAAACTTCGAAATAATTGAATCATTTCACAACACCACAACAGCAATATTCGAAGACCTCCAACCCGGCGATTACAGGCTTCGTTTAATCATAGATGATGATCAAGATGGAAAATGGACACCCGGTAACTACTTCAAACGTACAGAACCAGAAACCGTGATATTCTACCAGAACGAAAAAAAGAACCAAATCATTAGTCTAAAAGCTAACTGGGAACTAGGCCCTCTGTTGATAACCTATTAATAACATGTGTATATTTACTTACAACTCCCCGAAAACGGGAAAGTTCAAGCGAAACCCAAGACACTCTGAAAACTTCAGGCTCCAAACCGAACTTGTCAACAAGAATAAATTATAAAACCATAAACACTTCAACCATCCACACACGAGTCTAATGTACACAACTTCTAAACTTCCTATCAGCCACATACTTACGCAAACACCATTACCCACAAAACATAAACACCTAAAAACAAAAAAATCAATGCACAATCACACATGACTAATAATAATAATAATAATATATATAATATAAGAATAATAAGGGCGTCCGCTATCTGGATAACTTTTTTGTGCCTAATAACAACCTATGCGAAAGCTCAGGTCCAGGAACAAGTTCAGATTGCAAACGAATATTTACTAAAAGGCGATAAAACAAAGGCGCTTGAATTATACCGTGAGTTGGCAAAAAGCGAATCGAATACAGCGTTCATTCATAACAATTATATTAATGTATTACTCGACCTGGGCAAGTACGATGAAGCTCAGAGTTATTTGAAAAAGGCTATCAAGCAGGATCCGAAAAATCTACAATACAAATTGGATATCGGTCTTGCCTTTATTCGGGCCGGAGAAGAATCAAAGGCAGATAAATTTTTTAAAGAGGTTATTACGGAAAATAAAGACAATGTTCAACGCGTGAAACTTATATCCGACTACTTTCTATCACGTTCCTTGACTGACTACGGGATTCTTACCTTGACTGAGAGCAGGCTTGCTCTGGGTAGTCCCAGTCTCTTTGCTTTGGATCTTGCAATGTTATACCGGGTCAAGGGCAATCAGGACAAAATGGTTCAGGAGTACTTAAGCTATGTCACCCAAAGTGCTGCAAATATTCAATATGTGAAGAACGTCTTGCAGTCCCTGCTTACCAAACAAGAGGAACTAGAAAGTCTTGAAAAACACCTTTATGACAAGGTCCAGCAATATCCGGATGTAGAAGTATATGCTGACTTATTAATTTGGGTGACCCTACAACAAAAGAATTTTTTCGCCTCCTTTATTCAAGCACGGGCTTTTGATAAACGGTACAAAAAAGAAGGCGAGAAATCAATGGATGTGGCACGAGTTGCTTTGGACAACGAGGACTATGACAACGCCGCAAAAATTTACCGCTATATTCTTCGCGAATACCCTAATACACAAAATTATTTGTTAGCCAGATTAGGTTTGTTAAGAACAAGGGAAGAGCGAGTAAAGAAAACTTATCCTGTTAAAACCGATTCAGTGAAGATTCTGATAGCTGATTATAAAAGCTTTATAAAACAGTATCCGAATAATGCTCAGGCTTTGGAAGCTTCGAAGAATGAGGCACTTCTATTTGCTACCTACCTTGATCAAAAAGATTCGGCAATTCAGATATTGAATAAACTGATTGCTAATCCGAAGGCCTCGCAATATCTCAAGGCAAGAGCCAAGCTTGATCTGGGAGATATTTATATGCTTAAAGGAGAACCGTGGGAATCCACCCTACTGTACTCACAAGTTGAAAAAACACAAAAGGAAAATCAGGTTGGATACGAAGCAAAACTAAGAAATGCTCGGTTGTCGTACTACAAGGGCGACTTTAGTCTGGCCCAGGAACACCTAGATATTTTGAAACAGGCGACAACACGTGAGATTGCCAACGATGCTTTGGAGCTAAGCATGCGAATAAAAGAAAACATTACAATTGATTCACTAGGAGGAGCATTAAAAGAATACGCCTCGATTGAGCTACTGCTTTCTCAAAACAAAACCGATTTGGCCCTGAAAAAAATCGACAACTTAAAACAGGGAATAACCGAATCAGGAGCCTCCATTTCAAATCAAACTATTCTGGATGATGTGTATTGGCTGGAAGCCAATGTTCGGTTGAAAAATGGAGAATTCGAAAAGGTAATCGGGTTGCTCCAAAAAATACTCGATGAATTCGGCCATGATATACTGGCGGACGACGCGTATTTTTTGCAAGGCGAAATATATGAGCGTCACCTGGAAAATGAAGAGAAGGCCATGGAAATTTATCGCAATTTCCTAACGAAGTATGCGGGTAGCGTGTATGCTGCTGAAGCTCGAAAGCGGTTCAGGCAACTTCGCGGTGATTTTAATGGTCAATTGCAGCCATAGCCTTTCAGCTGCATTAGATATTCCACCAGTAGGTGAACTTCAACACCAATGAACGATTTTTCACACCGAAAGTATCAGGGACATAGTTGTCAGTGTAAACGAGAAAAATATCTGAGGCTGGTTTATACCGCCACTGAAAGCGAGTGTTCAGATTGATATTGTCCTGCTGTTCATTGTACTGGGCAAAGGCAGTGAAAAAAAGCTTATTTGTCATCGTGATATCCAAACGCGGACCAATAAGCCAGAAGGTATTTTCTCCCCATGGTTCGGGTAAATCGATATCATTGTAACTCATTGCAACGGCGAAGCTCAGGAATGGCTGAAACCGGTAACCAAGTTCTCCGCTTAAATTTATCCGGCTTCCATTCGCATAGTACCCACCAAATCTTGTTGAGAATAGATATGTAAACAAGCTTTGTGGCTTTGAAGTGAAATCGAAACCGACGGCATTCCAACGATGTTCAGTCCCCGCTTCAAGGGAGTCAAGGCCTGAGTTAGTGGGATCAAAGGGTTTTAGCAGTTTTACATAATCGTGGGCCATCCAGCCAGTTAAAACGCTTTGAGTTCTGAATGTTACCGAATAGGATAACATTGATAGATTGTCGGTAGGATTAAATGCGCTGTCGAAATAATAGGAGGCGATTAATTTTGGCCCATGACTTAACACCTTATTTCCCTTGGGAAAGAAAAGATAGCCCGCCTGTGGATAAATTCGGATAAAGTCTTTCCTCGGCACATAGCCTACTTCAGCATTATAGTTCTCACCAACATATTCGTGTTGCCAACCAACTGTAAATCTCCGGTTGGAATACTGAAGGTTTGCGGCATGCGTGAAGTCCTTTCCCGAAACATCTGGTGACGCTGATTTCAGGACCAGTGCTTTTCCGGTCCATAAATTATTAGAAGATGCGAGATTATATTCCAGCCCAAAATTTCGGTTATATTGAGAATAGACCGGAGCCTCCGGATCATCAGGGGGCTGATATTCCAGGGACTGCTTGTTAATAAAAATAAATCCGATGTTCGACCTGGCAAATACCCTTCGCTGTAAGGATACAACAGCGAAGTTTTGTCGAGGTAGAAATTCTTCTTCCACTTCTGCTGTCTGCATATCCATCACGCCTATTCTCCAGTTCTTATCAATCTTCCCACTAAAGCGCGCACCAAACTGAATCGGGGTACCAAGTCCAATTCGTCTGGAAAAGAAGGGACGGATTGTTGTATAGCCAAAGTTTGCGAAGAGGTCACCGTTCTCCAGAAAAAATTGGCGACGCTCAGGAAAGAATAGTTCAAATCGGTCAAGGTTTGTTACCTGCCGGTCGACTTCTACCTGTGAAAAATCGGGATTAATCGTCAGGTCAAGGCTCAATGAAGAGCTGACAGCAATTTTCGCATCCAGTCCAATTTCTCTTTTGTAAGTAGGCCCTGTTTCATTTTCATAGTCCCTTGACACACCACCTAAAGCATAGGGAATAATGGAAATGTTTGAACCGGTTTGTGGCGGCGGCTGGTCCCACACCAACACTCCGCTGTATGCCAGGGAGGCAGTAGGAAATTGGCGGGGAACGGGAGCCCAGCTGGACTTTTCAGTAGTCTTAAGATCCAGCCTGCTGAAATTGATTCCCCATTTGGTTATGCCTTTCTTGTACCGAATAGTCTTGAATGGAATCGCGGCCTCAAATACCCATTTATCGTCGTCACTCTTGACGACAGACGTCCACTTATTATCCCAGCTCAGGTCCACTTTTCCGCCTTCGTACATCATACCGTCCCACTGGGCACCCGCCGCATTAGCCCCAAACGAAAAGCCATTCGTCTGATCGTCGAAGGGGTCCATAAACAAAAGAAAGTTATCGTTTTTACCAAATGCAAAATCCCTTCGCAGAGATTCCACAAAATATCGGCCTGGCAAAAGGTGAAAGCAGGTGGCAAGCAGGTAAAGGTTATTTTCATCATACGTCATACGAACTTCTGTACGGACTTTTGCTTTGCTGGTGTCCATTGGCAAAACCATATAGAAGTCCGAAGCTACTTCAGCTTGTTCCCAGGACAGCTCATCCATAATTCCGTCAATCTTAACAGGAGATTGGGCCGGTTTTAGATGAATTTGAAAGGCGTCATTTATTTTTTGGGCATGGAGGTAAAAAGTAAAAGGCCCAGCCCAGAGAACTAAAAACATAAAAATTCGCATCCCCGCAATTTCGGTATATAGACCATAAAATCAACTTGGATTTGGGATAAGAGGTATTTTGGTGTTACGATGCACAAACAAAAGCATTGAAAAACTGGCTTTGGTGTATCACATTGACGCAGAGTCAGAAATTTGAAGAAATTGGAGCTGGTTGGGGCGACTTTTTGTGTTGTACCATATCCACGAACGCCGAACTTCAAAATGGCCGGTTGGACTTGCCAACAATTTTTTATTTTTATAGTATGCATGCATAACAAATTTTACTACCTTCGAAAACTCATCGAAATCGTATGCGGAAAGAGGAGACTATCGATCACAACATCAAGGCGGCCTGGCATGCTATATCCCGAATGTACAATCAGCAGGCCACCAAGCATGACATTACTACATCGATCGGTTTTGTGCTTTTGAACATTCATTCGGAGGAAGGAACGCCAGCAACAAAGATTGCCCCGCTTATGGGATTGGAGGCAAGAAGTCTGACTCGTATGCTAAAGACAATGGAAGAGAGGAAGCTAATTTATCGTGAGCAGGACCGCATCGACAAGCGATCAGTGCGGATTTTTCTCACGGATTTAGGCAAGAAGAAAAAGGAAGTATCCAGAGAGACAGTTTTATTTTTTAATAGCAAAGTACGGGAGATGGTTTCGCAGGATAAGCTTAAAATTTTTTTTGAGGTAATGAATGAAATCAATCAGCTAGCTGCACTTGGTTTAACAGAGTCTGAGGATGTAACTCAAAACCATTATAGGTAGCAACTTGATAATTCAATGCAGGATTTGCAAACAACAATATTAAAGTTAAAGTTTTAAGATGAAACGTTCCATTCGCAAAGTTGCTGTTCTAGGTTCAGGCGTTATGGGTTCAGCTATTGCTTGCCATTTCGCCAATATTGGCTGCCAGGTTCTTCTACTGGACGTAATTCCAAAAGAACTAACGGAAGAAGAGAAGTCCAAAGGACTTACACTTGAAAACAAGACCGTTCGAAACAGAATAGTTCAAAGCTCCTTTGATCGATCCATCAAATCAAACCCTGGTCCGATTTACAGCAAGAAATTCGTATCACGGGTTGTACTGGGCAACTTCACAGATGATATGCCGAAGATCAGGGACTACGATTGGACGATCGAGGTAGTGGTAGAAAATTTGCAGATAAAGCAAAAGGTTTATGAAGAGGTTGAAAAATTTCGCAAACCAGGGACGTTGATTACCTCAAACACATCTGGGATTCCGATTCACCTAATGGCAGAGGGACGAAGCGAAGATTTTAAAAAACACTTTTGTGGTACGCACTTCTTTAATCCTCCACGCTACCTGAGACTTCTAGAAATCATCCCAACACCGCACACGGATCCGGCAATCATTAATTTTTTGATGCACTACGGTGATTTGTTCCTGGGCAAGACAACCGTTCTTTGCAAGGATACCCCGGCATTTATAGCGAACCGTGTAGGAGTTTTTGCGATCATGAAGGTGATTGATTCAATGAAGAAACTAGACCTCAACATTGATGAAATTGACAAACTTACCGGACCTGTTATCGGCCGGCCGAAGTCGGCGACCTTCAGAACGTCTGACGTTGTTGGGTTGGACACACTGATGAAGGTAGCCGGCAATCTTTATGAAGGTCTTAAGAATGATGAGGGTCGTAATTATTTCAAACTTCCCGACGTTGTTCTCACCATGGAAAAAAATAAATGGTTAGGAGATAAGACGAATCAGGGCTTCTACAAAAAAACTAAAAATACAAACGGTGAAACAGAGATATTAACCTTGGACCTAAAGACATTAGAATATAAAGCTAAGGCAAAAACCAAATTCGCCACCCTGGAAGCGACAAAGACAATTGATAATCTAAGGGAAAGATTTAAAGTACTGATTGCAGGAAAAGATAACGCCGGTGAATTTTACCGCGACTCTTTCTATGGGCTTTTTCAATATGTTTCTAATCGTATACCAGAGATTGCTGATGAACTTTATAAAATAGATGATGCTGTTTGTGCCGGATTCGGATGGGAGCTCGGACCTTTCGAAACCTGGGATGCAGTTAACGTTGAGGTAACGTTAAGCGCAATGGAACAGGCGGGCTACAAGCCTAATCCATGGGTGAATGAAATGATCGCCTCTGGCAACAAGTCATTTTACAAAATCGAAAATGGTCAGCGGAAATACTACGATATTCCCACGAAGTCTTATAAGAGCATTCCCGGCAAGGACGAATTTATCATTCTCGAAAATCTCAAGGATCAGGTTGTCTGGAAGAATGCTGAATCAAAGGTCACCGATCTTGGCGACGGCGTGATAAATTTCGGTTGGCATAGTAAAAGCTATACGCTTGGTAGTTCGGTTATCGAAGGTTTAAATAAAGCTATTGACCTTGCTGAAAAGGAGTATAAAGGTCTTGTGATCGGCCATCAAGGTTCGGACTTTTCCCTTGGTGCTAATCTAGGGTTGGTGTTTATGTTTGCCATAGAGCAGGAATATGATGAAATCGATTTTATGGTTCGTCAGTTCCAGAACTCTGTTATGAGGATTCGATACTCTTCTGTTCCAGTAGTGGTATGTCCGCAAGGCAGGACTTTGGGTGGTGGTTGCGAAATGACGATGCATGCCGATCTCGTACAGGCGGCGGCGGAGACATACATTGGCCTGGTAGAGGTAGGCGTAGGACTGATTCCAGGTGGAGGCGGTACGAAAGAATTTACAAAGAGAGTTAGTGATGCCATTGAAGAGGGCGACATTGAATTAAATGCGTTACAAAATGCATTCATGAACATTGCCACGGCAAAAGTTGCCCTTTCTGCAGAGGAGGCTCTGGATATGGGTATCATTCGAAACAAAGACCGGATCTCTGTCAACAAAGACCGACAAATAATTGATGCGAAGGCAGCGGTAATTGAACTATCTGAAGCGGGTTACACCATGCCTGTGCAATCAAAAAATATCAAGGTACAGGGCCGTTCTGGCCTGGCACTTTTTATGGCAGGGGTCCATGGAATGAGAATGGGAAATTTCATATCCGACCACGATAAAAAAATTGCGCTAAAAATAGCCAACGTTATGTGCGGCGGCGACCTTACCTCGCCACAAGAAGTTAGCGAGCAGTACCTTCTTGATCTTGAGCGGGAGGCTTTTGTTTCGTTAACGGGAGAAAAGAAAACGCTGGAAAGAATACAATCGATTTTAACAGGAGGAAAACCTTTAAGAAACTAATTATGGATGCTTATATAGTAGCTGCTAAAAGAACCGCTAATACGCGTGCAAAAAAGGGAGGCTTTCGATTCACGCGGCCCGACGATTTTGCAACGGAATTAATAAAAGCACTGGTACAATCAGTTCCAGGCCTTGAAAATGGGATGGTTGATGACCTCATAGTAGGAAATGCTGTGCAGGAAGCGGAGCAAGGAATGCAGATGGGTCGGATGATTGCATTAACGGCTTTAGGTATTGACAATGCCGGAATGGTTATTAATCGCTATTGTGGCTCAGGTGTTGAAGCCATTCATATTGCATCAGCGAAAATCCAGGCTGGTATGGCTGACTGTATAATTGCCGGCGGAGCAGAGTCGATGTCGCTGGTTCCGGTGATGGGTTGGAAGACTGCTTTGAATTATCGCATTGCTAATGAACACCCGGATTATTATACGAGTATGGGCCTCACGGCTGAGCAAATTTCAACGCAGTATAAAATTTCCCGGGAGGATCAGGACAAGTTCGCCTATGAGTCACACATGAAGGCTATTACTGCCCAGAAGGCCGGGAAGTTCAAAGAGGAAATTCATGCCATTACCACGGAGGAGGTATATGTTGACGAGAACGGTAAAAGAAAAACGCGCTCAATGATAGTGGATACAGACGAAGGTCCTCGACCAGAGACCTCCCTGGAAGCATTGGCAAAATTAAAGCCTGTATTCGCGCTGGGCGGATCCGTTACGGCCGGCAATTCCTCACCGACCAATGACGGTGCCGCTTTTGCAGTCGTGATGTCTGAGAAAATGATTAAACAACTAAACCTGAAGCCTGTGGCCAGAATGTTGAGCTATGCTGTAGCAGGGGTGGATCCACGCATTATGGGGATCGGTCCGGTAGCAGCAGTGCCAAAAGCGCTCGATAGAGCAGGGCTCAAATTGAAGGACATTGATCTCATTGAACTGAATGAAGCTTTCGCGGCACAATCATTGGCTGTAATAAGAACACTTGAAATGGATCCGGATAAACTAAACGTCAATGGTGGAGCTATTGCCCTTGGTCATCCCCTGGGAAGCTCGGGTGCACGACTGTCATTAACCATTTTTAATGAACTGCGAAGAAGAAATAAAAAGTACGGGCTCGTAACGGCCTGTGTTGGCGGAGGGCAGGGTGTTGCCGGTGTGTACGAATTAATTTCCTGATGATTGAAATACATTTTTAGAAATGAAAAACAATTAAGTACCAATGACTATGAGTAGTGAAAAAAGAGCAGCAATCAGAGGTGGAGAATTCTTAATCAGAGAAACACTCGCGAGTGAAATATTTATCCCGGAGGAATTCAACGAAGAACAGAAAATGATTCAACAGCAGTGCAAGGATTTCCTGGATAAGGAAATCCTCAACCGGCTGAATGAAATAGATTCGATGAAAGATCCCAAACTCATGCCTATGTTATTGGACAAGGCCGGGGAATTAGGGTTACTCGGAACATCCGTTCCGACAGAATATGGTGGATTTGGTATGGACTTCAATACCACCATGCTGGTTGCTGAAGTAGTAGGAGCAGGACATTCAGTTGCTGTTGCCCTCTCTGCACATACAGGTATCGGCACGTTGCCAATCGTTTATTATGGTAATGAAGAACAAAAAAAGAAATATTTGCCCAAACTGGCGACAGGAGAATTTAAGGCGGCATATTGCCTTACGGAGCCCGATTCAGGATCAGACGCCAATTCCGGGAAGACAAAAGCCACACTAAGCAAAGACGGAAAATCCTACAGCATCACGGGTCAGAAAATGTGGATAACAAACGGAGGATTTGCCGACGTCTTTATTGTTTTTGCAAAAATAGACACCGATAAAAATCTGAGTGCCTTTATTGTTGAAAAAGGTTTTGGTGGAATAACCATGAATGAAGAAGAGCACAAGATGGGAATCAAAGGCTCTTCAACAAGGCAGATCTTTTTTAATGATTGCAAGGTACCAGTAGAGAATCTACTTTCTGAGCGGGAAAATGGATTTAAGATTGCGGTAAATATCCTAAACGTTGGTCGTATCAAACTGGGTGTTGCTGCTATAGGCGGGAGCAAGATGTCGATTTCCGTTGCTACCAATTATGCTAAAGAACGAAAACAGTTCGGCACTTCTATCTCCAATTTTGGAGCCATCAAGCATAAGATTGCTGAAATGTCCACGAAGGTTTTCGCCAGCGAATCAGCTTGTTACCGGGCAGGTCAGAATATTGATGATTCGTACAATGCCCTGG
Organism: Chryseolinea sp.; assembly: GCA_041737945.1. Classification (GTDB taxonomy): domain Bacteria; phylum Bacteroidota; class Bacteroidia; order Cytophagales; family Cyclobacteriaceae; genus Chryseolinea. The sequence continues at coordinate 10,351 of JBGSQQ010000009.1, read as the reverse complement.
TTGCGGGAGGTATGGAGCCGGCAAAAGCAAAACTTAAATCACTTGAAGACTTTGCCATTGAATGTGCAATTCTGAAAGTACACGGGTCTGAAGTCCTTGATTTTGTAGTTGATGAAGGCGTTCAGATATATGGTGGTATGGGCTTTTCTGCCGAGGGTCCAATGGACCGGGCTTACAGGGATGCGCGGATAAATCGAATTTTTGAAGGCACCAATGAGATCAATCGGATCCTTACGATTGACATGCTCATGAAGCGCGCAATGAAGGGTACAATTGACCTGATGAATCCAGCGATGGCAGTTCAAAAAGAGTTGTTGGCCATACCCGACTTCGGAGCAAGTGAAGAAGCTGGTGTATTTGTCAAAGAAAAGAAGGCTCTGGCAAACATGAAAAAGGCCGGACTTATGGTCGCAGGGGCAGCCGTTCAAAAGTTTATGCTAAAACTATCTGATGAACAGGAAATACTCATGAACCTGGCGGATATGCTAATCGAAGGTTATGTAGCAGAGTCAACATTGCTTCGGGTTGAGAAGCTCATTGGTCTGCGCGAAGATACCGCCGTTGAAGTTCACAAAGAAATGGCGATGATATACTTGCATTTTGCAATGGAAAAAGTTGCCTCCTGTGGCAAGCAGGCAATTACATCCTTTGCAGAGGGAGATGAACTTCGACTTATGCTTATGGGTCTAAAGCGGTTTACGAAAATAGACCCCTATAACCTTAAAGAAGCGAGAAGGAAAGTAGCGAATTTTGTCATTGAGAAGGGGGAGTACCCCTTCTAGACGTTTTTTGTTGAGGCGGTCAGGAAATCGGATGTTGGTTATAAAGTCCCGGGTTCAAAAAATATTTCGAATAAACGGGGTACTTCCTGACTTCCCTTAGCTCTGGCTTGTTTCGGTTGACGAAGACTACCTTATATTGAAATTCAAAACCTTTGTCAACGCGAATATCTTTTCGCACGATGTACCATTGTTTATTCCAGGGATTTAGAACTTTAATCTCAAGGTGAAACAAACCGGGTGTACTCCTCACTCTAACAAACTGACCAGGCCGCTTGTTGTACAACTTTCCATTGACATATACCTGCATAGTGGTTCCCTTTTCGGTCTGAACAGCGATGCCGGAATCATACGCCATGAGAGACGTATGTGTAACCAACAAGAGAAGAAGAACTAACTTTTTCATGATGGTACAATTTATCTAAATAGGGCAACCTCCGTGCCAGCGTTTCTTAGAACTGACAGAAAAAAAATAAAATTGAAGACAGGCTATCGTGCAGAAAAGAACCAGAGCTTGGGAACACCACATGAAACCTGGTCAATCATCGGGAATTTTTCCTTGCAACCCGAACTTAAAACTTTTGAAGAGACTCAGGGTCAAAACCAAATGCGGGTTCTAATCCGCCCGATTTTTTGCAAATTGAAATAGCACCATCAATGGAAGAAAAACATTAGAAGTCAGCTACTTAGAAAATGGCCAAAGGCGACGTAAAAGATTTCCACAAAAAAGTGCAGTTGTCCACATTACCCAATCATTATCACATAAAGCACACATAATCAAACACTTACGATCATTTTTGTAAATCAATTCTTTGTGGACAACTTAAGAGCCTAATAATATCAAAGGTGCAGCATCCATTAGCATCCTGTAAACTGAATTCTCAGAGCGTCAAGATTTTGGCGTCGGTTTAACTATTTTACACGAATGAACACGTTTTCCAACCGGGTCACAAAACTCTTCAATATCGAAGTTCCTATAATTCAGGCAGGCATGGTATGGTGTAGTGGGTGGCGACTTGCCTCAGCCGTTAGCAACGCAGGTGGCCTGGGATTAATTGGCTCCGGATCGATGCACCCGGAGACATTGCAGGAGCATATCAGGAAGTGCAGGAAGGCGACGAATAAACCGTTCGGCGTAAACGTTCCACTGCTCTATCCGGAGATCGACAAGATCATGAAAATAATTGTTGATGAGGAAGTCAAAATTGTTTTCACCGCTGCAGGCAACCCTGAGATTTGGACGGGCTACCTAAAGGACGCCGGAGTAAAGGTAGCTCACGTTGTGTCAAGTGTAAAATTTGCCATCAAGGCAGAGAGATGCGGAGTTGATGCCGTTGTAGCAGAGGGATTCGAAGCGGGTGGCCACAATGGAAGAGAAGAAACGACAACGTTCGTTCTTATTCCTATGGTGCGCGGTTCAGTCAAAATACCATTAATCGCGGCAGGGGGAATTGCATCAGGACGATCAATGCTGGCGGCAGAGATATTAGGTGCGGAAGGTTCACAAATAGGCAGCCGTTTTGCGGTTAGTCAGGAGTCGTCTGCCCATGAAAAATACAAGACAAAAATTATTGCCACGGACGAAGGGCAGACTGTTGTAACACTGAAGCAGATTACGCCAGTCCGCCTAGTGAAGAATAAATTCTACGAAAAAGTAAACGCGGCCGAATTGCGCGGAGCGACCAAGGAGGAATTACTAGGTATTTTGGGCATCCGACGCGCGAGGAAAGGAATTTTTGAGGGCGATCTCGATGAAGGTGAGCTGGAAATCGGGCAAATTTCAGCAAGCATTCGGAGCGTACAGGCAGCAAAAGAGATTATTGACGAAGTATGGGAAGAATATTGTTTGCTAAAGGAAGAAATCTGTGCTGGGATAAAGACATAGGACTAAGCTTTCTTAATAACATTATCTGGTAAGGAAGTTTCCTTTAGCTTTTCACCGCTTCGGACTTTGGCTTGCTTATAAATACCCTCAAACCAGGCTTCGTAGTCTTTGAATTGCAGGCAGTTATTTACCATTTTTCCATCAACAAGAATTTTAATCAGAAGTTCCGGATTGATTGTATTCAGTAGCCTCTCACGCTGGTCAGCTGGTAATGTACTAACCTGGATGTATTCAATTCCTTTATAAATTGTAGAATGAACCTTCATATTGTGCACATCCTTTAATTAATATTATCCGGTATTAGTAACCACTGAAGAGGTATCCTGTTCCAAAATTAACGTTCAAAAATATTTTTTAAGTTCGTCGACAATAGCAAAATCCTCATGGCCGGCTTTTTTGATACACCTGTAGAATACCTAAAAGGAGTCGGACCTCAAAGGGCAACCTTGCTCAACAAAGAGCTGAAAATATTCACTTTTGCTGATTTGATACAACACTATCCGTTCCGATACGATGACCGCACAAAATTCTATAAAATAGTTGAACTTAATGAGTCTCTCGCATTTGTACAAACCCGCGGATTAGTACGAACAAAAGAAATTGTTGGCACGGGCTTTAAAAAGCGACTGGTCGTGACGTTGGCAGACAATACCGGTGAACTCGAACTGGTCTGGTTCCAGGGCATAAACTGGATCAATGAAAAGCTCAAACCCGGGATTGAATATATTGTATTTGGAAGGCCAAATCGTTTTGGAGCCAAATACAGTATTGCTCATCCGGAAATCGACATTCCGAAAGCTAGCGATGAAGGCGCTGGGTTCCTTCAACCGGTGTACCCGCTGACCGAAAAGTTAAAAGCGCGACACATCGACAATAAAGCATTGTCAAAAACAATTCACCAGTTACTTCTGCTGGCACTAGACAAGATCCGTGAAACTCTACCTCCTCAAATATTAGAAAACGAGAATCTTCTTGCTAAAAAAGAAGCGCTTGCAAATATTCATTACCCAAAAAGTTATGAATTGCTGTCTCGTGCTCAGTATCGCCTTAAGCTTGAGGAGCTGTTTTATATTCAACTGCGGATGTTGAAAATGAAGCTGGTCCGACAAGAAAAGTCGAAGGGTCAGATTTTTCAGAATGTTTCCTTACTTACAAGTTTTTACAATGAACACCTGCCATTTTCTCTTACAGAAGCACAAAAAAAGGTGGTAAAGGAAATCTACGCAGACCTGAAATCAGGCAACCAAATGAATCGCCTGTTGCAAGGGGATGTAGGAAGTGGAAAGACAATCGTCGGGTACATTAGCATGCTTATTGTGCTTGGAGGTAATGCACAATGTGCACTGATGGCACCTACTGAAATTCTTGCGCAGCAGCATTACACGAACCTGAAAAGATACGCAGATAAAATGAACATCAGTATCGCACTCTTAACAGGCTCAACAAAAAAATCAGAACGGACTAAGTTGCATGATAAGTTGCGATCCGGTGAGATGCAGATTCTTATCGGCACCCACGCCCTGATAGAGGAGGAGGTCCAATTCCGGAAGTTGGGACTATCCATTATCGATGAACAGCATCGGTTTGGGGTAGCACAACGATCTAAACTCTGGCAAAAGAATTCCGCCGGGTACCCGCATATTCTGGTAATGACGGCAACACCTATACCGCGCACGTTGGCTATGACACTATACGGTGACCTGGACATTTCGGTTATTGATGAATTGCCACCTGGAAGAAAGCCAATCAAGACCATTCATAAATACGATGCTCACAGGCTACAGGTAAATCAGTTTCTGAAAGATCAAATAATTGCAGGCAGGCAGGTATATATCGTTTATCCACTTATTGAGGAGTCAGAAAAGCTGGATCTTAAACATTTAATGGACGGTTATGAAAGCATCAGCCGAGCCTTTCCTGATTTTGCGATCAGCATCCTGCATGGAAAAATGAATACAAAGGCCAAGGAATTCGAAATGAACCGATTTGCCAGGGGCGAAACCAAACTGATGGTCGCTACGACGGTAATAGAAGTGGGTGTAGATGTGCCGAATGCTACGGTTATGGTGATCGAAAATGCCGAACGTTTTGGACTCTCGCAACTTCACCAGCTTCGGGGCCGAGTGGGCAGAGGTGCCGATCAGTCTTACTGTATCCTGATGACCGACTACAAGCTGGGAGCAGATTCAAAACTCCGCATTGAAACGATGGTGAAAACCAACAATGGGTTTATCATCGCAGAAACGGATCTGGCAATACGTGGACCCGGTGACCTGCTTGGGACTCAGCAAAGCGGTGCGCTTGATTTGCTCATTGCTGACTTGGGAAAAGATGGACAGATTCTTCAACATGCGCGTGATCTCGCACGACAAATACTGCAGGTGGATCCGGGCCTGGAGAAACCGGAACATCGCACAATAAGAGTTCAAATTGACTCTGCCAAAAATACAATGGTGAACTGGAGTAGAATTAGCTGACGGACGAAAGATTTATCGATAATGAAAATATGTTACCTTCATAGCCTGAATAGATAACTAAATGAAAATTAAGGAAGTATTTCTGCCCATAGTTTTTTTGTTAGCCATTAGTTCTTGTGCAACAAAAGAAACCGATTCCAGCGAGGGATCAGCCGTAAATCCGGCGGCAGATGGGTTTGATATGGCAAATTCTGACCCAGCTGCCATAGAGCTCGCAGACAGTATAATGAAAGCAATGGGAGGTCGTCAGAACTGGGATAATACCCGTTTCATTTCATGGAATTTTTTTGGAAACAGGGACCTCATCTGGGATAAAGCGTCAGGCAAGGTTCGTATCGAGTCACGAAAAGACACGATTACCTATCTGGTAAACATAAATACCCTGGAGGGACGTGTTAGGATCAAGGGACAGGAGTTAGTAGAAAAGGATTCTCTCGAAAAAATGCTATTGAAGGCGAAAAGCATATGGATTAATGATTCGTATTGGCTTGTAATGCCATTTAAGCTAAAGGACACAGGCGTTAAGATTAAATATCTGGGCGAAGAAACTCTGGCAAATGGAACGCAGTGTAATGTTCTTGAATTAACCTTTAAGGATGTTGGAAATACACCTCAGAACAAATATCGTTTGTATGTGGATCTTTCCGACAATCTGATAATACAATGGGCTTATTATAGTCAGGCCACTCAGGATTCGGCAAACTTTGTTCGCCCCTGGGATAACTATAAGAAGTATGGAAGTATTCTATTATCTGCGGATCGTTCCGACGGTGGAGGCCCTAAAAATGTTGAAGTTGATCAAAATCTCGCAGAAACTATTTTTACAGAATTTTAGTGATTCGTCCAACGAGAAACAGGGAGCTACCCAGGTTAAATCCTTGTATCGCTTGTTGACGACAAAAAAATGTTAGACCGGGAGTAACATGGTTTTTCCTGCTTACTTTTGGGATTATGTTACGACCCGACTTAGAAACTGTTCCCCCCTTTTATAGGCGATATGTTGAGCACGTTAAGGAATTTGACATGTTTCAGATCCTTGATGATTCAAACAAACAGCTTCTTGCACTTCTTACTACAATACCAGAGGAGAAAGGCGCCCTCCGCTACGCACCTGGAAAGTGGAGTATAAAGGAACTGCTCTGTCATATGATCGATGCTGAAAGAATATTTGCTTACCGCGCGCTTCGCTTTGCGCGTAACGATAGCACTCCTCTCCACGGTTTTGAAGAGAATGATTACGCTCCGGAGGCAAATGCGCATGGACGTTCCATCCGACAGCTGGCAGCGGAAATGAATCGTCTGCGCAAATCAACCATTGATCTTTATAAAAGCTTTACTCCGGAGATGCTAACACGGAAAGGCAGCGCAAATAATACGGAGATTTCAGTTCTTAACCTTGGTTACATTATTCCCGGACACGAAACACATCACAGAATGGTATTACAGGAACGATACTTAACACAATAGGAATGTTTCAGAAACTCTTCTGCTTATTGTTAGTTGCAACATTCGCTTTTTCCTGTTCACCGATATCTAAAAAAGAACTCAACAGGACCTTTCGCAACACCGAGAAAAATTTCAAGGACCACACCGGGTTCATGCTCTTTGACCAGAAGGAGAACAAGACAATTTATGAATATAATGCCGGTAAGTATTTTACGCCTGCTTCTAACATAAAGATTCTAACTCTTTATACTTGTCTTAGGATACTAGGAGATTCCGTCCCCGGATTAAGATATGTTGTACGAGGCGACTCCATGATTTTTTGGGGAACGGGTGATCCATCGTTCCTGTACAGAAGTTCTTTTAGCAATAACGTTGTTTATTCTTTTCTGAAATCGACTGATAAGAAGCTCTTCTTTTCTGCATCCAACTTCAACACAACACACTATGGCCCCGGATGGGCTTGGGATGATTATTCGGATTCATATTCAGCCGAAAAGTCACCATTCCCGGTTTACGGAAATTTGGTTTCCATCAAAGGGAATCGGAAAGAGGTGGAAATTGAACCGTCATATTTTAAGAAGTACACCAGGACCGGTGAGTATGCTGAGCGGGCTTCAGCCACACGGAACCTGGATAGCAACAACTTTATGGTGTATCCCTCCGCTCAGGGGAAATATGAGTTTGATATTCCCTTTAAGGTTGACCCATCACTCCTATGTCAGTTATTGACGGATACACTTAAACGAAATGTGCAGCCAATAGAAACAAGCATTCCAGGAAACTCAAAATTTATAAACAGTATTCCGTCCGACAGCCTCTATCGAGTGCTTATGCAGGACAGTGATAATTTCATTGCCGAACAATTGCTGTTACTATGCTCAGGTATACTTAGTGATACCCTTAAACCTGAAATATCCATTCGGTATTCAAAAGACAAATTCCTGCAAAACCTGGCCGACCCGCCTGTTTGGGTCGATGGTTCGGGCTTATCACGATACAACCTTCTAACACCGCGATCAACGGTACAGATTTGGAAGGAAATTTATTCACTATTACCACGAGATCGACTTTTTCCATTACTAGCAACAGGGGGTAAGTCAGGAACTATCCGCAACTGGTACCAAGGAAGTAAGCCATATATCTTTGGTAAAACCGGAACACTGAGTAATAATCACAGCCTGAGTGGCTTTCTGGTAACCAGGAGCGGGAAGACACTGATTTTTTCGTTCATGAACAGTAACTTTACGGCTTCCGTAAAAGATATTCGCAGGAATATGCAATCTATCTTGAATTTGATTTATGAAAATTATTAAGCAGACCTTTTTCAATCCGACCTTCCTTATTGTTTTAATATTATTCGTGAGTTTCACTGGAATAAAAGCGCAGCATCGCGATAGCCTGGATATAAAAATTGGCCAGATGATTCTTGTTGGTTTTCCGGGAACAACAGTTGATCCAAAGGTCCTTGAGGAGGTACGGCTTGGAAAAGTAGGTTCCATTATATTCTTCGAGAAGAATGTGCCACCACAAAATTCTTTTGTAGCGTTAAAAAAAGTTATTTGGACTTATCAGCGGGCAGCAGCCATTCCACTTTTTATCGCGATAGACCAGGAGGGAGGAAGAGTCAATCGCTTAAAGGATAAGTATGGTTTTCCACGGTCGATTACCGCCGCAGCTATGGCTAAGTCAGCAAACCTTGACTCAGTCAGGTTTTATGGTGAAGCTACTGCCTCTACGCTGGCAGGCCTTGGGTTTAATCTCAATTTTGCGCCTGTCGTTGATCTGGCCTCGAACCCGGACAATCCGATTATTGCAAAATATGGCAGGGCTTTTTCGGCAAACGAAGATACAGTGATACGGATGGCCACGGAGTTTATTAAGGAACATCATAAGTATGGAGTGCTTACGTCGCTGAAGCATTTCCCGGGACACGGAAGTTCCAAAGATGATACACATAACGGTATAGCGGATGTAACTACCACATGGGAGGAACGCGAATTGAAGCCTTATCAGGTATTAGTGGATTCAGGATTAGCAGACGCTATAATGACATCGCACATTGTCAATCGGACGCTGGATAAAAATGGTAATCCAGGAACACTCTCATCGGACATACTCACCGGAGTACTTCGCAATAGAATGAAATTTAATGGTGTGGTTATTACAGATGATATGCAGATGCATGCAATAACGAAATATTATGGACTGGAGGAAGCAATCAAACTGGCCATAAATGCCGGGGTCGATGTAATGACTTTTTCAAATAACATTCAGGGAAGTGAAGAACGAACTGTAGATAAAGTTCATTCCATAATTCGCAAACTGGTTCGCAGTGGAGAGATCAAAGAAGAACGAATATCTGAAAGTTATGGCCGAATTATGAAGCTTAAGAGCCGTTTGAGTGCCGATGTTTATTCCTCGCGTTATTTGCAGGAACTTGAAAAAACGAACCGCGCTCTGGAGGAAGCAAAACATGAGCTGCGAGTAAAGGATGAAAAAATAGCAGCCCTGGAAGAAGCGGCAAAGACAACCCAAAAAAAGAAATCCAAAAAGAAGGATAAGCGATGAACCCTTTTGAAGTTCACTATCCTTCGGGTAAGCGAGTTCCAATTTTGGTTAGTGTTCCCCATTGTGGCACAGATTTTCCAGAAGAACTGATCCATCAATTCCATCCTGCATTCCTCAACAGTCCCGATGATACCGATTGGTTTGTCAATCGACTCTATGATTTTGCACCAGCTATGGGAATCACAATGATTACATCCGCGTATAGTCGTTGGGTAATTGATCTGAACCGGGATCCGCAAAACAAACCCTTGTATTCCGACGGAAGAATCATTACCAGTCTTTGTCCGGCAACAAATTTCCTTGGTGAACCACTGTATATTGATAATCGTAATTCGGTAAACGAACAGGACGTTTCCCGAAGATTAGATAATTATTATTGGCCCTATCACAATGAACTTACCCGATTAATATCCGTTTTGAAATCCGAATTTGGAAAGGTACTGATTTGGGATGCTCACTCCATTCGTCAAGAGGTACGAACCATTAGAAAAGAAAAATTTCCTGATTTGATCCTGGGCGATGTAAACCTGACTTCAGCATCGAAACAGTTAATAGAGGCAGCTTTTCAGAATCTGGGTAAATCCTCATATAGAGTCAAACATAACGATCCGTTCATAGGAGGTTTTATAACACGTGCGTATGGGAAGCCATTAGATGGCCAGCACGCATTACAACTTGAAATGAGCAAGATCAACTATATGGATGACACAGAAACAAAGTACGACGACATCCGGGCAGAAAAGATGAGAATCCTCCTCATGCGTACGTTGTCGACATTGGCCGGCTTGCTTATGAACGATGACTGACACATCAATGAAGTTTTACAAATTCAACAGCCTGTTACAACATTCGGGGTGGATAAGTCCGGCGTATGTTGGCATAGGACCGGACGGAATCCTTGAATATTTGTCACAAAACCCTCCTGTAGAGTACACAGCTATTGAGTCGGTTAACGGATTTGCACTACCAGGCTTTCAGAATGCTCATTCCCATGCGTTCCAATATGCCATGGCAGGCATGGCAGAGCGACACCCTACGGGTTCAGCGGACAATTTTTGGAGTTGGAGAGAAGCAATGTATAAATGTGCGTTAGGTATGTCACCGGATCAGGTTGAAGCAACAGCCACGATGCTTTACGTAGAACTGCTTCGCAAGGGATATACCCATGTTGCCGAATTTCACTATTTGCACCACGA
>JBGSQQ010000043.1:0-323811 GCA_041737945.1 Chryseolinea sp. | reverse complement strand
GACCTGGATTGGGAGTATCCTGCCATCAGCGGATATCCCGGGCACAAGTACATGCCTGAGGACAAACAGAATTTTACGGCACTTGTGAAAGAACTGCGCAAGACACTTGGTCCCGACTATGAAATCAGTTTTGCGGCCGGTGGATTTCAGGAGTTTCTGGACAAAGCTGTTTCCTGGAAAGATGTAATGCCCGAAGTAAACCGAGTGAACCTGATGACCTATGATCTTGTAAACGGGAACTCGACGGTGACAGGTCATCACACCGCGTTGTACAATACCCAGGATCAGAAAGAATCAACGGATAATGCTGTAAAGTACCTCATCAAAATGGGTATCCCCGCAAATAAACTGGTACTCGGCGCAGCGTTTTATGGACGAATGTGGGAGAATGTCCCTGCTACACGTCAGGGTTTGTATCAGCAAGGGACATTTAAGTCAATGATTAACTACAACAAGTTCAGCACAGTACTATCGCCGGAAAAGGGATTTAAAATATATTGGGATGATGTTGCCAAAGCGCCCTATGCATATAATGCTGCTGAAAAACTCTTTGTTACCTATGACGACAAACGATCGATGGAATTAAAGACCAACTATGTGGTCGACCAGCGTCTCAATGGAATCATGTTCTGGGAGATTACGAATGACACGTATTCGGATGGTTTGTTAGAAACCATCGATCGCGTTAAGAAAAAGCGCAACGTTAAAAAATAGAAAAATGATTTTTACAATATCTTGTTTTGACGCTCCGATATAACAATTCAATGAACAAGAAAATACATACCGTTCTGATTTTGTTATTGTCAGTTTTTGCGGTTCAAGGCCAAAGCGTCAAATCTATTTTAAAAGATGGCGACAAGAAATATGAAGCGAAGGAGTATGACAATGCGTTGAAGATTTACATGGATGGTGCCAACATCCATCCGAATAATGCGCTCCTAAATTTTAAAACCGGATTGACTTATCTTTCTCTGCCAAGAAAATCCGAGTCGCTCCGCTACCTTCAAAAGGCATTTACCATCGACCCATCCGTCGACGAGAATATATATTATTACCTGGGGATGTCTTATCAGAGCAACCGGCAATTTGAAAAAGCACTCGAATTTTTTTCGGAGGCTAAAAAGCGAAACAGGGAAATTGCGGAGCAGGTAGATAAGAAAATCAGGCAAAGTCAATTTGCTGACTCACTGACAAGAATTCCATCTAACGTCGTGGTTGAAAATATCGGGAATGAGATCAACTCGTCGTTTCATGAATACTCCCCTCTTGTGTCTGCTGATGGAAACACCATGATCTTCACTTCCAACAGGCCGGATGCTGACAGTGGAGGTAAAGAAATCCAAAACTATGAAGACATCTACATCTCGAAGAGGAACGGCGGGATATGGAGTTTGCCAAAAAAAATCAGCGCGAACATTAACATCAAATTTAATGACGCCGCCGCGTTTTTGTCAGCTGATGGAAAAACGCTTGTGCTGTATTATGAATATGGTGGTGGGGATATATATACGTCAACACTCAACGGTGATGAATGGACTAAACCTGTTGCACTGAACTCAAATATCAATACGCCACTTTTTTGGGAGGCCTCCGGATTTCTGACAGGCGATGGAAAGAAACTCTATTTTACCAGTAACAAGCCTGGCGGAATGGGCAATGTGGATATCTACGTCAGCGAAATGGAAAGAACCGGAGATTGGGGTAAGGCGGAAAATCTGGGACCGGTTATAAACACGTCAGGCAGAGAAGACTCCCCTGCCCTCGATCCTGACGGAACAACGCTTTATTTTTCTTCGGATGGACACCCCAATATGGGAGGAACTGATATCTTCAAGAGTGAGTTTAAGGACGGCAAATGGCAAAAGCCGGTAAACATGGGTTACCCAATCAATTCGGTTGAAGACGACAGTTTTTTTGCAATAACAAAGGACCACAAGCAAGCTTACTTCTCGACCATGCGTGAAGAAGGCAATGCAGAGATTTATACACTTACATTCGTTGAGCCGCAGCTTTCCGTTGCTGATGTAATCACGCCAGGCATACAAGCTGAGACAACGTCAATTGCTGTCGATAAACCTGTTGTAGTGGTTGCAACACAGCCGCCACCAGTTTCCAGGAATGTTACACAGGAACGACAGGTCGACCGTAACGTGAAATCGGCGCCGCAAAAGAAGTATACAGAACCCAGTAAACCTATAACTCCGGGTGCACGGAAATTCCTGTTCTTTGGAATCGGAAAAGAGGAACTCAATGCCGAGTCGACCAATAAACTTGAAGAAATTACCTCTCAACTTACACAAGCACCTGCCTCGAAAATCCTTATTGAAGGGCATACTGATAACACCGGTAGCGCTATACTCAATATGGCTCTGTCTGTCAAACGAGCTAATTCAGTCGCGAAGTACCTCACGCAACATGGAATCGAACCCAGACGGCTAGACCTTAAGGCATATGGTGCCACACGTCCGCTGGTTTCCAACGATGACGAAAAAGAAGGCCGGGAAATAAACAGAAGGATTGAATTAAGTTATTTCAATTAGGGACTGTATGCTCATCCTCTGAGCAATTATTCCAAATGGGTTGAATTCGGGAAGTTTTCAAGACTCTTTTCGCAATACTTGCAAAGGAGGCGTATTGATTACTTCGCGCGAGTTAAACCACCCAATAGACACAGTCAGAAAGACCACGCCAAATCCAATGATCAGTAATTCTACCCAATCAAATGCAAATGTAATTTCAAAGAAGAACCTGGTCAGCAACCATCCTCCACCAAGTGACAGGATCATTCCAGTCAGGGCAGAAAACAAACCAAGCCAGGCATACTCAATCAACGTAATTTTGGTTATTTGTCTGGTGCGGGCTCCGATAGTCCGGAGCAAGACATTCTCCTTGATGCGAATAAACTTACTGTTCATTACTGCACCAGCCAGCACAATTAATCCCGTGATGATACTGAAGACTGCCAGGAAACGAATGATCAGGCCAAGCTTGTCAAAGAGTCCGTTAACCGTACTTAAAATCAATCTGAGATCGATAAGAGACACATTTGGGTACAACATCACCAATTGCTGCTGAAAGCTATTCGCACGTTGCTGATCATCAATACGCGTGGCAGTGACAAATATTTGCGGTGCATTTTCCAGCACACCGGTGGGAAAGACAAAGATAAAATTCGGCGGGTCCTTTGGCCAATCCACTTTGCGAATTCCCGATATATGCACCTTCAGGGGAACTCCCTGTATATCAAACACCAGGGAGTCACCAATCGAAACCTGCAGCGATTCCTCCATACCTTCCGAAATAGTAACCCATACCGAATCTTTACCTGATTGTTTACGGTGCAGTTCTCCCTTCGTCAGCTCCTCCGAATGATGAAGGCTATCGCGATAGGTAACCCGATATTCCCTTGTAAGCGCCCAGTTAGGAATTTTGTCAGTCGTATCGGCCTGAAGCACCTGCACTGCCTTTCCCTTTACTTCATTAAGCCGGCAGGTGATAATAGGGACCACCTGGTTCACTTTAAATTTATTATCCTCCATGAGTTTGATGACACCATCTTTTTGAGAAGGCTGGATGTCAAAAAGGATGGTGTTGCTTTGGTTCTCCTGTCCCGTAAACTCAACCTGTCCCAGCATACTTTCTTCCACAATATTCAGGGTTGAGATAATAAATGCGCCCAGCCCAATCGTTACAAGCAGCACGCGTGTCTGGTTATTTGGACGAAACAAACTGGACAACGAATGACGGAGAATAAATCCTGCCTGCGACGGAAAAAATTTCCGCACCAGATAGAGAAGCCCCATTGCCACCAACGTTAAACATCCCAAAGCCGCAGCCAGCCCAAGGAAAAAGTAAACACCGGTGAGAATATCTTTAGTCTGTATGGCCGCAAAAACCAGCGGAAAAAGTGCGATAAGCACAATGGCCGCAATTTTTGTTTTTGAAATTATTGATGTTGGCTCAGCCTCTGCTCTCAACACCGACAACGGTGGAACAAAGCGAACAGACACCAGGGGAAGAATGGAAAACAGAACGGACACCAGTGCCCCGATCAGTAAACCCATTAACAGGGACGCCCATGAAATAGAAAACTCAACCTTGAATGGTAATATACCTTTCAGGAAAAGAGGAATTAGTTGCTGAATACCAATTCCCAGAAATGATCCAATAATACTTCCGGCAATTCCCAGTATAAAAATCTGAATAAAGTAGATATTAAATGCCTGCCAGCCGGAAGAACCGACGCATCTCAACACAGCCACTTCTTCCCGCTTTTCACGCGCATAGATGTGAACAGAACTGGCAACTCCGATACACCCCAGGATGAGCGCTACAAACGCAAGCAGTGAAAAGAATCGATACACGGAGAGGAAGCCTTCTCCGAGTCCGTCTTTCCTTTCCTGAACCGTATCAAAGGAATAGCCAAAAGTTTTGAGTGTTGGCTTCAGGCTCTTTATGAGTTCCTCCGTTGCTTCATCAGTAGACGTTTTAAAATATTTCTTATAGTTGACGCGGCTTCCATATTGTACCAGTCCGGTGGAGTCCAACTCCGCCATCGAAATATAAACGGAAGGCGTAAACGATGCCATAATACCACCACCCCCGGGAATCTGTGTAACAACACCTGACACAATAAAGACACTGTTTCCGATACGAATTGAATCACCTGAACTAACCTCGAATTGGCTGGCCAGGGTCTCATCCAGCATGGCATATCTGCCCGATGCGATTTGAGAATAGGCATCCACGGGAAGCGTCTCGATTTTGCCGTAAAACGGGAACGGACCAGACAATGCTACCAGGCGGATCAAACGCGATTGGCCGGAATTCAGGAAAAGTACCATCGACGCCATATCCGCTTCAGAAGCCTGCTCCAGTCCCGTTGAATCAAATACTTTCAACAATTCCGGGGCAAAATTTTTATCGCCCTTAACAACCAGATCTGCTCCTATCAGCTCTTTTGCGTTCCGGTCAATATCATTCTCCATGGTGTGACTAAAGGAATCCAGGGCAACAACGGCTGCGATACCTGTAATCAGCGATGCTACAAAAAGAAGCAAGCGGGAAAAATTGTGTCGGGCATCGCGCCAGGCCATCAACCACACCCAACGGTCTTTAAAGATAGACCGGGTCTGACGTTTAATCTTAATTATATAATCAATCATAAATATCCAATTGATAGGCTGGCTATCCGTGTTGCATCTGAAGAATCTCTTCTTCCAGCTTACCGCCACGCATCCGTAGGATACGCTGAGTACGTTGTGCCAACTCGAGGTTATGGGTTACCAGCACCAGCGTTGTACCGTTCTCCTTATTCATTCCAAAAAGTAAATCAGTAATATGCTGCGCATTTTCTTCATCCAGATTCCCGGTAGGTTCATCGGCGAACAGTATTTTTGGATTCGTGATAAATGCACGAGCCATTGCCACACGTTGTTGCTCCCCACCAGACAATTGTGACGGATAGTGGTGAGAACGGTCAGCAAGCCCGACACGATCAAGGAGTTCCTTCGCCTTGACAGCCACACCTTTTTCACCACGTAGTTCAAGTGGAACCATCACATTCTCCAGCGCGGTAAGGGTAGAAAGCAACTGGAAATTCTGGAAGACGAATCCAACGTATTGATTTCGAAGATATGCCCGGTCATCCTCATCCATCGCTTTAAGCTTAAAACCCATCAATGACAACGTTCCGGAAGTAGCTGTATCGAGACCCGCACAAAGTCCCAGTAACGTAGTCTTACCGCTTCCTGACGGACCAATAATCGCCAACGAATCACCCTGCTCCACAGAAAACGATACATTTTCCAATACGGTAAGCTCTCTACCGGCCGAACGATAGATCTTTGTCAGATTTTCTGCGAGAAGAATGGATGTTGACATGATTTTTGTTAGATCGATTATGCTTGTAAAGCGTTATTACGCTAAAATTGTTTCAGATTCCACGAAAAGACAAACGAGTTTATGTCGATAGTCGTAAAAAAGCTCTTAATTATTTCATTCCTGGCACTATTTAGTGCTGCGACTCCTCCGAAGGTAGTCCTTTTTTACGGTGATAGTCTCACTGCTGGATATGGTCTGTCTACAGAGGAAGCCTTTCCAGCAGTTATTGGAAGGAAGCTCCAGGAAAAAGGAACCCCGATCACGGTAGTCAATGCAGGCCTGAGTGGCGAAACCTCTGCCGGCGGATTAAACAGGTTGGATTGGGTTCTCAAACAACCTATTGATGTGTTTGTACTTGAGTTGGGAGCCAATGATGGACTCCGTGGCTTGCCACTCGATCAGACCCAAAAGAATCTTCAGTCTATTATTGACAAGGTGTCTGCCAAATATCCGAAAGCTAAAATCGTCGTCGCCGGGATGCTCGTACCTCCCAACTTGGGGCCGGACTATACAGCCAGTTTTCGCAAGATTTTTCCTGAACTCGCTAAGAAAAATAAAGCGACCTTAATACCGTTTCTCTTACAAGATGTAGCAGGACAGGAAAAACTCAATATAGCCGATGGTATTCATCCCAATGCGGAAGGGCATGTAATTGTAGCGGAGAATGTTTTAAAAGTAATTGAGCCGTTGCTGAAGTAGTTCAAATTGAAAAATTGTGGTATGAAACAGATAATAATCCTTTCTCTATTGGTTTTGGCAAGTAGCATGGGAAAGGCGCAGCTCAACCTGAATAAGCTTAAAAAGTCACTTGGCGGAGAATCTCTTAGTACAGAACAAGTGGCAGAAGGACTTAAGGAGGCGCTTACAAATGGAGTTTCCAACGGCGCTGACCTTGTGTCGCAACTGGATGGGTACTATAAGAATCCGGAAATTAAGATTCCATTTCCGCCAGAAGTACGTCAGGTGGAAAGTAGCCTTCGTCAGCTTGGGCTGGGCAGTGAAGTCGACAAGTTTGTCGAATCTCTTAACCGGGCCGCAGAGGATGCCGCCCTGGAAGCAAAGCCTATTTTTATTTCGGCTATTAAGCAGATGACTATTCAGGATGCCTGGGGAATCCTGAAAGGTGAGCAAGACGCCGCCACTAAATACTTAAGCAAAACAACTTCGCCCCTTCTCAAGGAAAAATTCAATCCGGTTATCAGGCAATCGCTTGACAAAGTGAATGCAACCAAGTATTACAGTGATCTGATCAAAACGTACAACAAGATTCCGCTGGTTCAGAAAGTAAACCCTAATCTCGACGAGTATGCAACCGAAAAGGCAATTCAGGGACTTTTTTTAATGATTGCCAAAGAAGAGAAAAACATCCGGGCAAACCCCGGGGCCCGAACAACCGATTTACTGAAAAAAGTATTTGGCAGTCAGTAGTTTAATGGGTCGATGCGTCAACACCAAAATACGCACCACCTCCTGGACAAAAATTTTAAGTGTTTGTTTAACAAAAGGCCAGGAAAAAATTCAGATCTTCATCAATAACCGTTATAATTACTTCACGACAATACTCCTTTCAAGTCGGTGAAAGAATTATGAAGGTTGCCCTGTTTATCCCGTGTTATGTCGATCAGTTCTACCCCCATGTTGGGGTTGCAACGCTGGAGTTATTGGAAAAACTGGGGGTGAACGTTTCCTATCCCGAAAAGCAAACCTGCTGTGGGCAACCCATGGCCAATTCCGGTTTTGAGCACCTGACTGATGCGTGCTGTGACCACTTCATCGAAAACTTTTCAGGGTACGATTATATTGTTTCGCCCTCTGGCAGTTGTGTCCTTCATATTAAAGATCACCTGCATTCTGTTCCTCGGGAACAAGAAGCAACACAAATCCGGGGTAAAGTGCTGGAGCTAACTGAGTTTCTAGTGGATATTCTGAAGGTTAAGCATATTAAGTCGAGGTTTAATCACAAGGTTGGTCTTCATCAAAGCTGTCACGGGCAGCGTGGGTTGAAACTTTCGCAGATGTCTGAATTAATCTCCCTTCCTTTTTCGAAACCTGAGGCCCTGCTGCAAATGGTAAGCGGACTGGAGCTCATTTCACTTGACCGCAAGGATGAATGTTGCGGATTTGGCGGGACATTTTGTGTGGGTGAGGAAGCCGTATCGGTGAAAATGGGAAAGGATCGAATCGCCGATCATCTTCAATATGGTGCCGAGTTTATCACAGGCAATGATATGTCTTGTCTCATGCATCTGGAAGGAATATTACGAAGGCAAAAAAGTTCTACACAGGTCATCCATATCGCCGAGATTCTAAACACAAGTTCCTGATGACAACTGCTACTGGCAACAAATCTCATGCAGCCACGACTTCCGATCACGCCGACCTTGCAGGTAAATTTAACAAGGATGAGCCACGGGTGGATTGGCACGACCAGACTTTGTGGTTCATCCGGAAAAAAAGGGACAAGGCAGCCTGGCAGATACCTGAATGGGAAGAATTGCGGGAAGCAGCGTCCCAGATAAAAAATAATGTCTTAAGCAATCTCAGATCCTATCTACTGGAGTTTGAACGGAACGCACAACAAAACGGAATAACCGTTCATTGGGCAGCAGATGCTGAAGAACACAATCGAATTGTATACGACATTCTTGAGAAGGCGGGTATTGATAAAGTGGTAAAAAGCAAGTCCATGTTAACGGAAGAATGCCATTTAAATGAATACCTCGCAGCGAAAGGCGTTGAAGTGATTGATACTGACCTGGGAGAACGCATTGTTCAGCTTGCGGGAGAACCTCCAAGCCACATCGTACTTCCCTGCATCCATTGGAAAAAAGAGGAGATAGGTCAGTTGTTCAGTGAGCATTTAGGGACGCCCGAAGGGAACAGCGATCCGCAGTTTCTTACTGCAGCAGCAAGGATACATCTGAGGCAGCATTTCATGTCCAGCAGACTTGCAATTACCGGAGTAAACTTTGCTGTAGCGGAAACGGGTGAATTTGTAGTTTGCACCAATGAAGGGAATGCTGACCTCGGCGTGCAACTCGCCGACATTCACATTGCGTGTATGGGTATCGAGAAAATCATTCCGAAAAGGAAACACCTCGGCGTTTTCCTCCGGTTACTTGCCCGAAGTGCCACAGGCCAACCGATCACTACTTACTCGAGCCATTTCAGACGCCCGAGGAAAGGTCAGACGATGCACATTGTACTCGTTGATAACGGTAGAAGTGAACGCCTCGGCAGCGCGGACTTCCGAAATGCTTTAAAGTGTATCCGGTGTGGTGCCTGCATGAATACTTGTCCTGTTTACAGGCGTAGCGGTGGCCATAGCTATCACTATGCGATTGCCGGACCAATAGGCGCTATTCTAGCTCCCGGGCTGGATATGAAGAAACATGCGGATCTTCCGTTCGCATCCACCCTATGCGGATCTTGCTCGCATGTATGTCCTGTAAAAATTGACATTCACGACCAACTATACCGCTGGCGGCAGGTTTTAACACAAAACGGACATGTGGGATTTCTAAAGACGACCAGCATGAAAGGGATGTCGGCTGTATTGTCATCTCATAACCTATATCAATTTGCCGGATCGGCTGGTAGATGGCTATTGAAGCACCTGCCTTTCCTCATCAACAATCGTTTCAATGCGTGGTATAAGCAACGGGAAATGCCACGGTCGCCTGGTAAATCGTTTGGAGAATGGTATCGGGCAAATAGAAAACATGGAGATGAATAAAACCCAAATCAATTGTATCCATGAATAGTCGGGAAAGTATATTGGAACGTCTCGCCAGGAATTCACCCCCGGATTCATCCCTACCCGTTTTGCCTGTAACAAAAACGGAGCTCCCGAATGCGGTAGAGAAATTCACGGCTGTGTTAGAGGGTATTGGAGGCTCCGTCGTGCAGGTAACTAACTGGAATGAGATCAACGTATATCTTAACAAGTACTTTGCAACCCAGGGACGATGGATTAACCGTGTACCGGAGTTAACGAATATGGACGAATCGGTTGAATTCGGGGTAGATCCGCACCAATATGAAAATGTTTTAGTTACCATTTTAAAAGGGGATTTTGGTGTTGCCGAAAATGGCGCCGTATGGATTACCGATGATAAAATGGGCGATCGGGCGCTGCCCTTTATTTGTGAACACCTGGTTGTAATTATCCATTCGAAAGATATTTATCCAACGCTGCATGAAGCCTACGATCATACCGATCAATCCGACTATAATTTCGGTACGTTTATAGCTGGCCCTTCCAAGACTGCAGATATTGAGCAGTCGCTGGTGCTCGGCGCACACGGACCAAAAAGCATGACCTTATTTCTTTTAAAGGAATCTTAGCACCTCGCGAATTCGTGGCTACCTGAGTCCGTGACCGTTCGCCATGTGGCCTGATCCATTTAAAAAACTTTTCCATATAAGATCGAGATTGAATTGATATCTTGGTGTTCGTTGCACGTCATGCAAGTCTAAACGGACTGATAACAAAATTAATTTTAACTGTCATGAAATCATTTTACATCAGCATCCTGGTATGGATATTCGGCGCGGTATTTCCGTCTGTTCAGGCACAACAAAAGGCAGACCCGGCTATTCCCACCCGTGGTTTTTGTATTGCCGCACCGAAACCCGCTTCAGTTGACAGGTTTGTAAAGTTCATCAAAGAAGAATTGGCTACACGGCAGGTGAACACGCTCATACTACGTGTAGATTTCAATTATCAATTTGAACGGCACCCTGAATTGAGAGACAGCAACGCACTTTCAAAGGCAGATGTAAAAAAACTCGTCGCTGTTTGCAAAAGTAACAACATCAGGCTTATACCCCAGATTAATTTGCTAGGTCACCAGTCGTGGGCTTCAACAACGTACCAATTGCTTCGTTTATATCCGCAGTTCGATGAGACCCCGCACGTAAAAATGCCTGCAAAGTATTCGTGGCCTAATCCTGACGGCCTCTATTGTAAGAGCTATTGTCCGTTGCACCCGGATGTGCACGATATTGTTTTTTCACAGGTCGATGAAATTTGTGATGTCTTTGAGTCCAATGCATTTCATGCCGGGATGGATGAAGTATTTTACCTGGGCGACGATAAATGCCCTCGGTGCAGCGGTCATGACAAAGCAGAGTTGTTTGCCAATGAAGTCCGCAAAATCCGCGATCATCTCGCGCTCAAGAACAGAGAGCTTTGGATATGGGGAGACAGGCTGATAGATGGCAAAGCCACAGGCATGGGTATATGGGAAGCCAGTATGAATAATACACACCGTGCGATTGATATGATACCCAAAGATATCGTGATCTGTGACTGGCACTATGAAAGACCGGACAAGACAGCCGTTTATTTTGCTATGAAAGGATTCAAAGTGGTGACTTGTCCGTGGAGAAACCCGGCCGTTGCTGTGGTTCAGGTGGAAGATATGGCCCGCTTCAGGAAAGAATCGGCTGCCGGCATGCGTAATAACTTCCAGGGCATAGTGCAAACGGAATGGTCGAGTCCGGATAGTTTTATGGACGGTTTCTATGGCCTGAAGAAAGACGACAAAAATGGCGAAAAGACACCCTGGAATTGCTTCCGTGCCACGTTTGCAAAAATTAAAGAAGTTCAACAGGCGCCTTAATAGAAGGCCTGACTGTTTGCTGAAAGATATTTCAATCGCGAAGCGTAATCCTACTCCTGAATGGGGTTTTTTACGTGCTTGTTTGAGTATTCTGATGGCGTGACACCAAAGTATTTCTTAAAACATTCTCTGAAATACTGAAGGTCATTAAATCCTACTTGATAGGTAATTTCGGCGATAGTCAACTGATTTTGTTCCATCAGCTGTGCCGCTCTTTTGAGCCGTATCGTTCGGATGAATTCATTCGCAGATTGTCCGGTCAATGCCTTGAGCTTTCGATACAATTGCATGCGGCTCATTCCCACATCCGTACCAAGCCCCTCTACCGAATATTCCGGATTGCTCATGTTACTTTCAATGCTTGCCAGAATTTTTTCGACAAACGTTTCATCAGCCGATGTGAGGGCTACACGTTTTGGTTCTATGGTGAGCACTTCCTTGTCGCGGAACAAGTTCGTCAGTAGTTCCCTCGTGCGAATGAGGTTGCGCACCTTCAGCTGAAGGACCTTTGGATTGAAAGGCTTGCTGACATAATCATCGGCACCGGTTTCAAGTCCTTCGACCCTGAAAATGAGTGATGTTCTTGCCGTAAGTAGTATTACAGGTATGTGAGAGGTTCTTACATTCGATTTCAGTTTACGGGTCATAGAAATACCATCCATCACCGGCATCATGATATCGCTTATGATAGCATCAGGAATTTCTTCCAGCGCCAGCGAAAGCCCTTCTTTACCGTCTTCGGCTTCCAGCACGATGAAGTTACCCTGAAAGATTGACTTTATGTAGGCTCTCACGTCAGGGTTATCTTCTACGATAAGCAATTTGTGCTGATCTTCAAGGGGACGCAAGACCTGCTCAATAGCACCCTGTCTGTCCATCAGCGTCTCCACCGATAAACGGGTATATTGTTCGATCTTTTCGACATCATGAGTATGACCCGTTAACTGGGATTGACCGAAGTGGTTATGTCCCTTCAGGAGCCGGACAGTAAAACGCGTAAACTGATTCTCCTCACGCGACACGGTGATGGTGCCATGATGGGATTCTACCAGACTTTTTGTAAGCGCCAGACCGATCCCTGTGCCTGTGTGGTGGTGGTCTTCATCATAGGTGAAGAACGATTGAAAGATCGTATCGAAATGTTCAGGCTTAACTCCCTTTCCAGAGTCTTCCACAACGATTAGAATATCCTCCATGTTCTCAATGATTCGAATCGAAACTTTCCCATGCTCCGGTGTGTGTTTGAACGCATTAGATAACAGGTTGAACATTATTTTTTCAAACTGATCGCGGTCGTACCAGGCGGTTATAACATTCGATGAAGTATAAAAGGAAAAATCAACTTTCATTTGTTCAGCAAGACCGTCAAATGATAATTTGATCTCCTTGATAAACTTCACGAGATTTCCCTCTGCAACTTCAAGCTTCAGATTTCCCGTTTCCGCTTTTCGGAAATCAAGCAGTTCATTAATCAGTCGGAGCAACCGTTGCGCATTGTTGTGAATATGGTGGAATTGATCCCGCATAAACTTATTCCCCCCTTCTGCGTCAATCAGATTTTGGACTGGTCCGAGAATAAGTGTCAGTGGGGTTCTGAATTCATGCGATATATTTGTAAAGAATTGCAATTTTGCCCGGTTCAGGTTTTCCATGTTTTCACGTTGCACCCTTTCCAACTTAATGTTATGAATCAAGTCTGCGCGCATCAGAATAAGTTTGCGAAATGTATACAGGATAAGCAGGGATAAACCAGCATACAACACAAAGGCCCAGCCGGTTCTCCACCACGGAGGACTGATGAGAATCCGTACCTCAGCAAGCTTTTCATTCCACACGCCATCATTGTTCGTTGCCTTAACCTTGAAGGTATATCTACCGGGATCCAGGTTGGTATAGTTTGCGTATCGTCTGGAAGCATTGCTGTAATTCCACTCCTTGTCGAATCCTTCCAGCATATGGGCATACCGGATTTTTTCAGGAGCCGCATAGTCAAGAGCTGAAAATTCAAATGAAAACGTGTTTTCAAAATATTTCAGAGCAATTTCATCGGTTTGTGAAAATGGCTTGTCCAGCAGGATGCGGTCATTGAAAAGTATACCTGGTAGAATTGGCTTATTAAAGATTTCAAAATTCTGTATCACAATCCCCGCATTTGTAGGGTTCATAACCACCGTCTGCGGATCGATGATGTTGAATCCTTCGGATCCTGCAAATAACAATCTGCCGTTTAAGTCTTTAAAACAGGCGTTGCTATAATGAAACCCACCCTGGATCTGGTCATGCCGGTCATATTTTTTCAGATACCCTGAGTCCAGCGGATCAATTACCGTGAGCCCATCAGAATGAGCGAGCCACAATTTGCCGCTGTCGTCTTCCAGGATGCTTACGATAGAAGGGTTCCAGGAATCCTCATTAACTCTGACCGTCGAAAACGTTTCTGCTCTTCGGTTGAACGAATTAAGACCATCTTCCGTGCCGATCCATAGAGTGCCTGCGTGGTCTTCAAAAATAGTGTTAATAAAATTGCTGCCGATGGAGTTCGTAGAATCTATACCCTGCCGGTATACATGAATATCTGGATCCTTATCCCTTACTTTTACGCGATACAAACCATTTCCCCTTGTCCCAACCCATAGCACGTCCGATAAATCCGCGTGCATCACCACCAGCGGTGCAATCTTAAGCTCCGGTTGGTTATATTGCACAACGACACCGGCTGGCGTTATCTTGTTTAAGCCACCATTCCAGGTTCCTACCCATATATTTCCCCGGCTATCTTCTTCAATTGACATGATAAAATCATCATTGATCGGATGAGCGGATTGAGAATGGAAATGATCAAAGTCCCCCACGGTACTACTATTGCCAAGCAACGTTTTTTCATCAAAGCAATATACGCCGGCCCCATCGGTACCTAACCAAACTTTACCGCGGGAGTCTACGAAAAGAGTTTTTATAAAATTGGCAAAGGCATTCCCTTTATCGTCAAGTAAAACATGCTGATACTTATCGTCCCTGAGCCGGTAGAGACCGCCGCCTATCGTAGAAATCCAATAACCATTCTTTGAGGACGCCTGAATTCCCGTGATGATATTTTTGCTCCTGTCAAAAGACGCTGTTTTAAAAACGTCAAAATCTTTGGAGTAACAATCGTATTTATTCAATCCTTTCTTAGTACCAACCCACAAAACCCCACCCCTGTCAATATACAAAGCAGTTACCGCTGCATGACTTAAGTTGCCGGATTCTTCATAGTTACTGAAAGATTTAGTAAACGTTTCAGTAACCGGATCAAAAAAATGGAGTCCCATTTCGGAGCCCATCAGGACAAAAGGGATTTTTCCATTTACACTCAGCACAGATTGCGCTAAATTACTTGCCGATTGTTTTCCATCTACCAAGTAGCATTTTAACTCACCTGATTGCAGCTTTTTTAATCCCTTCTTGGTAGATAACCAGATGGTGGATTTATCTCCATCAATCGATTCATCAATCTCGATTACATAGTTGTGCAAGTCATCGTCCTTGTCCCTGGAAAAGTAAAAAAATCTTTCAAACACATAACCGGAATCCGATGCTGTTCGCAATAAACGATTAACGCCTTTTTGCGTTGATATCCAGAGTTCCTGCTTCGACGAAAAATGCAGGTCGGTAATGAAATTCTGACTTACAGATTGAGCATCAGCGGGATCGTTGTAGAACTTTCCAAACTTATTATGTGTGCCGTCAAAAACGTTCAGGCCATACTCAGTACCAACCCATATGTTGCCGTCACTATCCTCCTGGAGGCCTCTTACATTATTATTGCTGAGGCTCTCCGGATTATTTTCATCATGAGAAAATTGCACAAACTGATTGTTCTTTTTAACATACTGAAAAACCCCACCCATGTGCGTACCGACCCATAGGTTGCCTTGCCGGTCCTCCAACAGTGATGTGATTTTATTACTCTTCAGGTTTCCCTCCCCTGGACCGGAGTAAAAGACTGTTGTACTGTAGCCATCATATCGAACTAATCCCGACCATGTCCCAATCCATAAAAATCCCTCGCGATCCTGAAGGATACAATTTATCGAACGTTGAGAGAGACCAAGTTCTTCAGGAAGTTGCTCGAAACTGATTTTCTTTCCGGGCAGTACATCGGGCTGAGCCACGGCATCGAACTGTGCGGCAAGGAGCAAGCACCACCAGAGGCCGTAAATCCAACGATTCATACAGGTACAGTCCATCTGTTCAAGATATTAAAAAGCAAGTAAGCATAAAAATGAAAATGTATCACTGCTCTCCCTATCCGCCTTCCATAGGCTATCAACTCCTTTCAATGGCCACCCTATTGGTATAGTTGCTTGTCTCTTCCAGGGAATACCGAATTACGAGGAGCCCATATCGTCTAATAGGAAAAAAATAAGTACTTTTAAATTCATGGAAGACGATGTATTACCAAAGAAGAAAAACTCCAAAAGGGGTCGCGAGACGCTATTCAGGGCAACCTACCAGAACCAGAATAACCTGATACAGATGGCGGATAACAAGGCAAACATTATTATCAGCATTAATACGATGATCATTTCGTCTATTATCGCTATTACAGGATATGGCGCAGTAGCAGGTAAGATCGACTCCTATGGGTTGGAGGCAATTGCACCAATTGTCATGATTGTTCTTTCCTGCCTTATTTCTGTAATTTTTGCCATTCAGGCGGCACGCCCTAAGTTAATCAAGGCAAAGTTGGTGGAAGGAACTATGCAACGGTCCAGCTTGCTTTTTTTTGGTGTAATTGCAGGCTATTCGCAGAAGGAATACCTTAAAAAGATGGAAAATCTGCTAGACTCCGGTAATGAACTGTATGAACACATGACCATTGATCTGTACAATCAGGGGCTTGTCCTGAAACGCAAGTACAATTTACTTGTCTACGCGTATCAGGTATTCATGTTCGGTTTTATCCTGAGCGTACTTGTTTTTCTGGCATTCCTTGCAATGGGTTAACTACTCATTGTGTACGACATTTGTCCAGAATAGCTGCCTTAAATTTGCTGTCGCTCTTGAGGGTTGTAAAAAAGTCATTCATATATTTTACCATGTTGGAATAGGTCTTCGCATCAACTTCCTTTTCATAACGCTTAACGACATCCATAATAGCCTGCTCCTTACTTAAATACTCCTTTCGAATGGCCTGCGTGACATCAGCACCACGGCAAAATCCTCTGTAGAGTCTGTCGGTGACACTGGTAATTCCCAATGATTCATTAACTGTAGCATACGGAGCATTCACAAAGCCAGACATATCAAAGTCATAGGCCAGCGGTATGTACTTCTTTGATTCATCCAACTGAATCAACTTGGCATTGTGCATAAATGTTGTCGACCAGTCTGTGTTGGCAACCATGTACTGAAATATGTCATGACGAACAGAATTACTGTCCTGTAACGCCTTCGGGTGCAACTGCAGATTCTCTACGATTTTGCCTTTGTGACGTTCTGCTACAATGTCATCATCTTCAATAAAAAAACCCCGAAACTTAACACCGGCCACTTTTTTGTTGTTAAGGTCGGTGAATTCCAGGTTAACCAGCCTGGTATTAAAAGTATACTTTGTGATCGGTTCATACATCTGGTAGCATATGTACTCTTTCATAATCAGGTGATCATCCTTTACCTGTTTGCAAGGCATCACCAGCTTGAGGCTTTTGTTACCTTCAAACAGCGTACCCTTCGCTGCACCTTTTTTAATCTTCACGCGCAGTGGCGGATAGTAACACTCCTTTAGCCGGAATTGACCCCTCACCCGAACATCGACCTTTATGGAATCCCACGTATCGCCATTTTTATAATGCATGATATACGGTGTATAGACCGTATCACTTGTAATAGCTTTTACTTCTTTGATTGCTATTTTAAGTTTTATCTCAAGTGGAGTCTCATCCATGAAGAGTTTTGTAACAGCCATATCCTGGCTGAAGAGCAGACCAGGAATAAAAATGAGGATAAGAACTAAAGTACGAGGGTTCATAGGTTTAACTGGCTTAGGTGACTACATAAATGTATTGATTTTACCACTAAAATGTATAAAAAAGGATAACTTTAACAAAGGCACCAGCAAGTAACAATCAACCCGTTTCTTTCTTATGAAACTAGCCAAGGTTTCGTCCGGCCTCCTCGCACTAATGGTCAGTACGTTTTCGGTGGCCTATCCAATTGAGGTACCTGACTTTCCTGAAATTAAAATCTATATCGCTAAGGCAGAATACAAAAGTCTTCGCGGTGATTCCGGAGAGAAGATACAACTCTCCAGACCGGTTCTGCTGGTTAATAATGATTCAGCCAACGTAAAAGAAATCCATGCCCGCGGGAACAATTCTCTAAAATTCCAACGGAAATCGCTCTCTGTGGAATTGAACAAGTCTATTAAGATTCAGGCCGGCGAGGAGAAAATTTCGCTGAAAAAATTCGACCTTCTTAACCTCGTCATGGACAAAAACCTCTGGCACAACCGATGGGCTGACCTGAACCTGGGAAAGATCGGATTGTTACCCCTGTTCAACACGTATTGTAAGGTCTGGATTAACGACGAACCCCAGGGATTTTTTTTACTGATCGAAAAGCCCCAGCAGTCAAGGGGGAAACTGGACAGTCCTTATATGCTGCGAAGAGGACCTGACCATGCTATCAGCGACGAATACTTTGATGACGAGGATAAAGAGCTGGCGAAAAAATACAGGAAACAATTTCATACCATCTATACAAGCATCCACTCACTTTCAGGAGATGCCCTGGTGATTAAATTACAGGACCTTATCAATCTCGACAATTACTTTTACTTTCTGGCCTTTAATTACCTCGTTATGAATGGGGATTACGAAGATGAAGTATTCTTATTTATTGAACCTGAAAATCAGCGGTTTGAAGTCATTGCCTGGGACTACGACGACATACTCAAGTCAGGACCCCATGAAGGTCGCGTGGAAAGAAACCGGAGGTTTCCGGATAAAAAACTATTCTCCCTTGAAGAATCCCTGGATGTAGCTGTTGCCGGCAACGATCAATTGTATTCCCTCTACGAACAGTCTCTGAAAAATATGCTGGGTACGCTTGATTCGGCTTTTCTTTCTTCAACGGCGTTTCAGGTAATCAATGAACTAGAACAACTCAGTCAGGACCAGCCGATGGCTGCGGTGACCCTCTACCTGGATAAACAATCTTTTGATATCAGTCACGCGCGGCAGGATGTATTGTACTCGCTGGACATGATTATAAAAAGGAGAAAATGGATTATGGGAGAGTTAAATTCAACCCGTAAATGAAAGGGAGATCCGGTTTCTTCCGTTGAGTATTTCATAACTACAACGTTTGTGATCAGCGTTCTTATTGGTAACATAGTATACACGACTCACGTGGAGGTCCCGCAATAGCCATCGAAAGTATTAAAAATCAGCATTCCCGTCTATCTTTGCTCAAACCAATCTCAACCCCCGTGAACAAGTATTCATTTTTCGCCACTCTCCTGTTACTCACTTTCCTGTCGTCGTGCTCGGAAAATGTACATACCTTTTCAGACCACGACACAAAAATTGACCTTCATCAATACAAGACCTACGCGTGGATCGCACCTGGAGATACCGTGCTGAATGCCCGTCGGAAAGACAAGTTGTTCGGAGGGTACATCGTGCGTGTTTCTGATGAAGAGCTGGGTAAAAAAGGGATGACTGTAAACACGACGCAGCCTGACGCGCTCTTTATGTTTGAGACGCAAATTGAAGAAAGAGTGACCTATAGCCAGGCACCCAGCGTTAGTGTGGGAGTCGGTTATGGTGGCCCAGGATATTATGTCGGAGGATCGGTACCGGTTGCAGGCGGTGAAATTACATCTACTCAGGTGCAGGATGGCATGCTCACGTTTACTATGTATGATACGAAATCTGGTGATGTACTCTGGACTGGTGGGGCCAAAGAAACCATATCAAATTCTGATGATGTGGAGGAGGTTATCAAAAAGGCCGTAAAACAAATTTTCTACCGTCTGCCTATCCGGCATAAAACAAAATAGCGGCACATCCAGGGCAATTCCAGGAAGTAAAAATGTCCGGATTTGGCCAACTTCGCAGACAAGCATTGGACGGCATCGTCTAGCCCTTTGAAAGGAAAAATACCGTAGTATCGGATTAATCGGCAGACGCAAATTTATCCTGATCGAAAAACTATTATATTCGCAGCGGAATTCAAAAACAAACCGAATTTTAACAATTAATTTTAACAATTAAATAGATTACCCTGTGAAAAAAACTCTACTAACTGCCACATTACTAGTACTTTTTGGTTTTGGTTATGCTCAATCCAACAAAGAAGAAATTGATCTCGTTCAGTCCATTTTCGGAATGGAGAAAAAAGCAATGGTCGCCGAATTTATTAAGGTAGAAGGCCCGATGAAAGATGCCTTCTGGACAGCTTATGATGCGTATGAAGTCGATCGTAAGGCACTTGGAAAAAAGAGAATTGATCTCTTAAATAAGTACGCCTCCAACTACGGTACTATGGACGACGCCACTACCGATAAGATCATCGCTGAGACCATCGCTCTCCAGAGTCAAAACGACAAGTTGATCGCCACCTACTACAAAAAAATCAAGAAGAGCTGCGGTTCAAAGACGTCAGCCCAGTTTTATCAGTTCGAATCGTATGTACTAAGCGAGATCCGCGCTGCTATTTTGGAGAATATTCCGCTCATTGGAGAATTGGATAAAAACAATTAAATCTTTTTTCTGATTTTTATCATTTTCTACGTTGGGCTCTCTTCCTAAAATTGTACTGGAAACACGAAGGTGGATTTGGGAATTTTGCTTCCATAAATTTTATTTAACTATGAAAAATAAACTAACAACTTTTCTGGTGGTAGTAGTAAGCATGCTGCTGTTAGGATGCTACCCGCAAGGTCCGGAATTTACCGAAGATCTCGATATTGTCCTTACCAATTTCGAGGACGAATATGAATTCAGCAGCAGGAATACCTATGCGATGCCAGATAAAATTGTAAAAATTACGGGCAACCTGGTAGAGGGAGATGAGCCTAAATTCATTCCCGATGCTACAGCAACATTAATACTCAGCCAAATAGATAAGAATATGGCTGAGCTTGGATGGGATAAAGTGGGTGTCGACGAAAATCCTGATGTACTCCTCACTCCTGCTGCCATGGAAACTACTACGATCTATTATTATTATGACTACTGGTATTGGTGGTATGGTGGCTACTATCCGGGTTGGGGTTATCCGTCGTATAGCTCTTACACAACCGGAACATTAATTATGGGTTTGATTGATCCGGAAATCATAGGCGCAAACGGAAACGCTGTAATTCAGTGGAGCGGTGCCCTTAACGGAATCCTGACCAACTCCTATGATGCTTCGCGTGTCAACAAACTGATCGATCAGGCGTTTGACCAATCACCTTACTTAAAAACCAACTAGTCATGAAAAAGATATTCATCCTGTTATTCTCTGTTATGGCTTTGACGTCGTCTGCGCAAAGCATTACAGCAATTCAGTATTCTATGGGGTTTGGAACAGGGGATCTGGGGGACTTCATCGGCAAGCCCAGTTTCAGAGGATTCACTATTGATTACCGTAAGCTTGTTCAACCTAACATTGGTGTTGGGTTTGAGCTGGGCTGGAATGTATTTTATGAAGAAAATTCCTTTGACACCTATACCCAGGGTAATTTGTCGTTATCCGGTAAACAATACCGCTACAATAACCAATTCCCGATATTGTTTGCTGCTGATTATTACCTGAAGCCAGGCGAACAAATGAATCCGTTCGTCGGACTTGGACTTGGTACAATGTATTCACTTCGCAATACCGACATGGGCCAATATACGCTGGAGGAAGATGCCTGGAATTTCGCGCTTCGTCCCGAGGTTGGCGTATTGTTTGAAGCAAACCCTAACATGAGCCTGGCAATTACCGGAAAATATTACTACGGTTTTGAAGCAGGCGATCTTCCGGCACAAAGTTACTTTGCTCTGGCCGTTGGTTTTGTTTTTACCAAATAATTAGCCAATCCTTTAAACTTAGCTACGTATGAAAAACCTCCTATTATCATTTCTGGCATTAAGCCTGTTTGGCGCCTGCAGTACTGTCAAAGTCTCCAGTGATTTTGATCGGGAAGCTAACTTCCCCTCCTACAAGACCTATGCGTTTACGCAGGAAGCCAACCAACTTCCGGTTGGTGACATCAACCGCAAAAGAATTATTGACGCGGTCTCCAGCGAACTCGCATTAAAAGGATTGACGGCGTCTGACCAGCCGGATGTACTTATTGATCTAAAAATAACTACCCAACAGAAAGAAACTGCTACAGCAACAAATACAGGTGGCTATGGCGCCGGGTATGGTTATCGTTGGGGTGGTGGATTTTCCACCACGACTATCAATTACGATCAATATGTTGAAGGAACCCTGTTCATTGATATGATTGACAACTCCAAGAAACAATTGGTATGGCAGGGACGTGGTGTTGGTACACTTGATCCAGATGCCAGCTCAGAAAAAAGAGAAAAAAATATTAACTACGCAGTAAAGCAGATCTTCACAAAGTATCCGCCGAAATAGAAATTTCGCCTGGCTCGAGATATGTATCCACAAAAAGGTCAGAAAGAAATTTCTGACCTTTTTTGCTAAGCGCTGTTGATTGCTAAACTGTCAGAAGGCCTCGGCGAAATTGAAGTAGAATCCGCTTACACCGTTAGGACCAAAACCCATATCAAAACGAAGGTTAGCGTTGTTTTCGCTGTCCACCCGGATGCGGATACCACCACCATAGGAAAGCCAAAGCCCGTTGAAAGACATATTTTTGTAGGAATCAGCAACACGGCCCGTAGCAACCCAGGTCGAGATACCAAAAATATTCCACACCGGCATGCGATATTCAACCTGAGCATCGATCAGTACTTTGTCGCGAAGTGCGCCTTTATAGTATCCACGCATTCTATCTTCGCCGCCCATCATGGCAAGATCGTAGAAGGGAACATCCCCCGACAAGTAGGTCGTGGTTGCCTGTATGGCGACGACATGTTTAAGCCATGGGTTGTAGTACTTCCGTGCATCAATATCAATTCGGTAGAACTGATAGGCACTGCCCAGAAATTCAGGATAAACCATGAATGTTGTAAGTAGAAAGGCACCGTCGCTGGCATTGTACCGGTTTGTCCGGCTATCGAGTCCCCCTGCTATTCCGATACCAAAATCCGTCCCGCCGTTGAGCCCGACAGCTCCATAATCCGTGAGCACGGTATTTGAGTCTGTCTCTACGCTGAAGTAGTTTGCGAGGTCAAATACCGGTCCAACATAATAGTGTTTCCTAACCCGGACCAGCGGCGACGTGTAAAACCGGATACGGTCAACGGTAACCTGCTCCACGTCATCGATAGAAACGTCATTTCCGATTCCCAGAATATACTCGGGCTGCTTCCTGTAGTTGAAAAAACTCAATATCATAAACTTGTCTCCTTTCAGAATCAAGTCATTCGAGACGGATACGTTCACTCGCCCTTTGGTGGAGAAAGTGGCTACCTCGGATATTTTTGAAGGCCTCGATACACTGTCCTTTTTAGAAGGACGAAACAAATTAAATTTTGCCAATCCAAATGTACTGCCTGCTTCTGTCGAATACGTTGCAATGGGCACCGGGAATATCTTAAAATAATGCTCCATCTTTTTGTTGAAACTATCAAACTTGGACAATGTGTCCTGTTGCTGCGTTGAGCCGGATTGTGCGAATACCAGGCAGGTTGACATCAGCACAACAAAGGAAGTAATGAGAGTAACTTTACTGTTCATGCGGGTGAATTATGTCAAAAGGTATCCATATTTCAATGATCAACAAAAAGCCTTATTTAAATTTACCAACGAGATGATAGATACCGTCGACAGTTGAAGAAAATGTCAGTCATTTGTCATCGCATAAAGAAGGAAAAATTTACCTGGACGGTGACGTTTAGCCGTGGCTGACCAGCGATAAATTTGGTGATTCTGAGCGAAGCAGATGAATTTGGTCCCATCATCTTTCCGAAATCCGAGCGAACAAACCAGAAGTTGGTATTTTCAGAAAACGAGCGGGTATAGAGCATGTTGATGGAGAACCAACCATTCCAACCTTCTATCTGCGCTACCATGGGTACTGATAATGAAAGATTCTTAACCGTGTAATCCAAGTCCGGGTCGTCGGGATCCGGAGTACCGTCACTTCCCCCCTGGCTGTTTGCTTCGCCCCCGGAAAACTGGTAACGAATCTCCGGGTAGAACGCAACTGCCGGACCTGAACGAAGCGTAAAGATCACCCCGGGTTTGTAGAGCCACGCCCCTGCCCCTCTTCCTAAACGATACTCTCCGGTTGGCGCCGTAACATCAAAGGAAAGGGAAACCCGTTCCAGACCAATTGTTCCTTTTGCACTAAACGGCACAAAGAGATAAGACATTTTCAGATCACCAAATCCCGTGGTGTTTTCGAATCCGGCGTAGTCGCCTTTAAAAACCGTGTGAACCAATGGCAATGACATTCCGAACAGATGCCGTTCATTTCTCAGTCCGTAATTATATCCCAACCTGAGCGCATAAAATTGGGACTCGTTGTGAAACAGATAAGACTCTACATCGATTCCCAGGCGGGTTCGCATCGCCACAGGGTCTGATGCATACTCCGTGCTTAACTGTTGCCCAACAGAATGACCCACCCACAAGTGGAAAATAGAAAAGGCAAAGAGAAGCTTGATATTCATTGCCGCTTCGATACGTTCTAGTCTTTCGTAGGCTTCCAGTATTTCAACGCAAACAGCAGAATGACGACGTAACAAATAATGGGCAACAGGTAGGCAGTAGCTACATCGACATTATCGGCCACCTTTCCCATAAGCCAGGGGAACAGTGCGCCTCCTACCACTCCCATTACAATAAAGGAAGATGCTTTCTCCTTCAGATCATGAAGGTTCTTGAGGCCCAGTCCGAAAATTGTAGGAAACATGATTGAAAACGTAAACTGTAATCCAATCAGGCTTGCAAAGGAAACCCAACCCCACTTTTGCCAAATCAATAAGCAGAAAATAATACTTCCGGAAGTATAAATAGCAAGCAGCTTATTGGGAGCTATGTAGTTCATCAGGTACGTTCCGATCATTCTTCCGGCCAACATCATAACCATACTGAAGGAAAAATAATAGGCTGCACTTTCATCCGTCATACCCGGCATATAGCGCACCGCATAATTTATGAAGTAGGCCCAGGTACCACCCTGAGCGGCAACATTAAAAAACTGAGCCAAAACCGCCCATCGGAAATGGCGATACCGGAACAAATCCCTATACGATCTTTCTGTTCCACCTGCACCGCTCGTCTCCGTCAGGGTGGGTACCTTCACCAACCAGAAGGCACCTGCTATGCCCAGCACCACCGTGCCGATACCAGCATAAAGAAGTTTAACAGAGGTTAAGTCAGTCTGCGTATTTCCCGTCATCACCTCGCTTAGAATAAAGTAGCCACCCAACGTAGGGCCAATGATGGTACCAATGGCATTAAAAGTCTGGGAGAAATTGATACGTTGTTCTGATTTGCGCTCATCTCCAAGAGCCGCTGTAAACGGGTGTGCCACCGTTTCAAGAGTCGCCAGGCCACAGGCCAGAACAAACAGCGCCAATCGGAAGAAACCAAAAGATTCAGCACCGGCTGCTGGGATAAACAGGAATGCTCCGATAGCATATAAACTGAGTCCAAAGAGCACGCCATTTTTATAGCCGAACTTCCGCATGAATATTCCGGCAGGGATACCCATCACGGCGTATGCCCCAAAGATTGAAAACTGCACCAGTCCGGATTCAGCTAATGAAACATTAAGTACTTTTTGAAAATGCCGGTTCAGAACGTCGCCCATCGAAATGGCAATACCCCAAAGCATAAAAAGGCTGGTAACAAAAACAAAAGTCGCAAGATACTTGCGCTCGGTTAGTGGAATCTTCTCCATGTGAAGGACGTGGTTTCTGGTTTGTAATAGGTTAAGGTATCCAAGTTGAACGAGTCAATATAAGACAAAATGGAAAGATTCTGAATTTTCATTTCCGGGACCTGGTTT
This sequence comes from Chryseolinea sp., assembly GCA_041737945.1. Classification (GTDB taxonomy): domain Bacteria; phylum Bacteroidota; class Bacteroidia; order Cytophagales; family Cyclobacteriaceae; genus Chryseolinea. The sequence goes on along the minus strand of JBGSQQ010000043.1, from coordinate 298,185 downwards.
ACATCCGTTGATCGCCATGATCGCTCCTGATCGCCGCCATAGACGAGCCGCCAGGATTTTTCTTAACCCAGATCAAGTCCTTTGTCCCCTTTACTTAACTCATATCAACTGCGTATGGGGTAGCCACGTAGACATTTGTCTTATCATAAAAAATAGAAATGAACATGCAAAAAACCTTACAAAGATCTGGAAAAGCAGCACTGCTTATCGTGGCAGTGATTATAACAAGCGCGTCCCTGGCTCAAACAACCCAAACTGTCCGCGGTTTGGTGTTAGACCAGGTGAGCAAATCCCCGCTCGTGGGGGTGACTATTCAGTTAGTAGCAACAGGGGCTGGGATTGGAGCATCCTCCGATGTGAATGGCAGCTTTAGAATTGAGAATGTACCGTTAGGGAGGCAGTCTTTTAAAATCAGTTCGGTCGGATATGAAGAGCAACTAATTCCCAATGTGATCATTACCGCTGGCAAGGAGGTTATCCTGAATATTCAACTGACGGAAAGCGTTAGTGAGCTAGCTGAACTCGTTGTAACAGCCAATACACGGGAAGATAAGACCGCGACCAATAATGACCTTGCGCTGGTAAGTTCGCGATCTTTTAACGTAGACGATACAAAGCGATACGCGGGGGCATTGGGTGACCCTTCCCGTATGGCCGCTAACTTCGCCGGTGTAATCGGTGGTGATGATTCCCGTAATGATATTGTTGTTCGGGGTAACTCTCCAACCGGCATGCTGTGGCAACTCGAAGGACTCAATATTCCAAATCCAAATCACTTCGGTTCGCTTACCAGCACAGGAGGCCCTGTGAGTATGCTCAACAATAACAATCTGGACAAATCTGATTTTATCACCAGCGCTTTCCCTGCACAGTATGGTAATGCACTAGCCGGCGTTTTCGACATCCGTCTTCGCGATGGAAATAACCAGCAACAGGAATATGTTGGTCAGGTAGGTTTTAATGGTTTTGAATTAGGTGCTGAAGGGCCTTTCTCAAAAAACGGCAAAGCTTCTTACATCGCCAATTACCGCTATTCAACGCTTGGCCTATTCCAGACTTTGGGTATAGAATTTGGCACGGGTTCAAATACGCCGTTATATCAGGACCTTAATTTCAAAATTTCGCTTCCTGCAAAGGGTAATGGCAAGTGGACTGTCTTCGGGCTTGGTGGAATAAGTGAAATTGATCTGCTTGGCAGCGAGGCGGATCTTTCCAGTGACACTGACTTATACGGCGATGAAAATCAGGATACCTATCCCCGATACAAAACCGGCGTTCTGGGTGTTGCTTACGAAAAAAATCTTTCCACTAAAACAAATCTCAAGCTGACTGGTGGAGTAAGCTATACATTTGAAGGTTTTACCGGAGACTCACTCGTCCGTAATTCGGAAAATGAAGTGATCGAAAAATATCAACGATTTGACTCTGAATTCACCACCGCGAAATATTCGGTTACGGGAATAACCCGGACAAAATTCAACTCAAGAAACAGTCTGACTTCAGGATTTTATATTGATTATCTGGATTTTGACTTGTACAACCGTGACATTTATGCGAACCTAGGCAGGGATTCTGTCCGTATTAATGTACAGGACAAAACAACATTGTATCAAGCGTATTCAACCTGGAAACACCGCTTTAATGCAAAGTTTCTCTTCAATGCGGGGCTTCACGCGCAATATTATTCCCTGAGTGAACAGTTTTCTGTTGAGCCTCGGCTGGGATTCCAATATGTTATTAATGGCAGGCATTCATTGAGTGCAGGGTTTGGACTTCACAACCAAATACAAAGTATCTACACCTCGTATGTGCAAACAGAGTTAGCCGATAATACTTTCTTGCTGACCAATACTGATCTTGCCTATACGACCAGCCGCCATGCAGCACTGACCTATGACTGGAACATCAACGAGCATCTGCGATTAAAAGCAGAAACATATTATCAGCAACTAGACAACGTTCCGGTTGAACGAAATCCAAGTTCATTTTCATCCCTAAATACCGGGTCCAGTTTTGCGCCTTCTGATGTGGACAGTCTGATTAACAATGGTACAGGCAGCAACTACGGGATTGAGCTTACACTGGAGCGCTTTTTCGACAAAGGGTACTATTTCCTGGTTACGTCATCCCTCTTCGAATCCACCTACGAGGGCAGTGATAGGATCAAGCGTAACACAGCATTTAACACGCAATACGTTCTCAATGCCCTGGCGGGAAAAGAATGGCTCGTTGGAAGGAAGAAAAACTACCTCGTGTTTAATGTAAAACTGACAACTATCGGCGGCAAGTATCTCACCCCTATAAATGAGCAAGCTTCCGCGGAGTTTGGCCGAACGATATATGATGAATCGAATGCCTTCAGCGTTAAACAAGATCCCTACTTCCGTATGGATGTGAAGATATCCTACCGAAAAGAATACAAACGCAGCACCCTTGAAGCTGCGCTGGATCTGCAGAATGTGACTGGTAATCAGAACATTTTCGCGCAATCGTACAACCCCCGTACGAACAGTATAGTCACGCAATACCAGCAGGGATTCTTTCCGGTTCCATTTGTAAGGTTCACATTTTGATACCCGGAACCAAGGCTGTCCTTCAACAGCATGTCGCTGAAGAAGGCAGCCTTACTTTAAAAACATAATTTTGATGTGGGCAGCCAACGGTGATTTTGTGTTATTTTTGCGGGATGGACGAATTCACCCTGCTCCGAAAATACATCTCCCAGTTTCTCACATTCACGGAAGATGAATGGCAACTACACCAGGCATTGTTGTCGAGGAGGTTTTTAAAGAAGGGCGAGTTTATTTTGAGAAGTGGTGAGGTTTGTAATCATGTTACATTCATCAACAAAGGACACTTCCGATCCTACAACATAGTAGCGGGCGATGAAATAACATTTAATTTTGCTTTTGAAGGAAATTATGTAACCGACTATACCAGTTTTGTATCGCGACGACCATCCGAAGATTACATTGTTGCCATGGATGATGCGGAAATACTTCAAATGAAATATGAAGACCTCCAGGCAGCGTATGAGAAATCGCCTGTGTGGCAAAAATTCGGGAGGCTTATGGCTGAATTTGTCCTGATTCACATCTCACAACGAAACAAAAGCCTCCTTTTCAATAGTCCTGAAGAAAGGTATCTTAACCTCATGAAAGAACGTCCTAAAGTGTTTGAGCGGGTACCACAACAATATATTGCCTCTTACCTGGGAATCAAACCCGAGTCCCTCAGCCGTATCAGAAAACGTTTGACGGAAACCAAAAAGTTGTAAGTTTTCTGCTCGCCATTAATAAGATTATCGGTTAGTCAAATCTGCTCTGCATCAGAGTTGTGTTGTCAGTACTAGGATAACTTTCGATGCTTGTCCTTCAACCCAAGTGACTGAAGATAGGCGAACAACTCCTCGCCATCTTTGCCTCCTTTTTCAGCATGGTGAAGCAATGTAAAGCCATGCGGACCGGCGGCATTCAATAGCTCCGGATAGTCGGTGAGCATCGCTTTTACGATGACCGTCTTTCCCAGCATCGCCAGTACAAAAATATCAGTGCGTGCACCCTTATTCAGAAGATAATTAGCCATTTCCTTAAGTCCCATGTGACCGGCTGCGCCAATAGCTGTCTCAAAATCTCCTCCACCCCAGTCCCAGGAAGAGTTTAACAACAGGGGCTGCGCGGAAAGCATCTCTTTCAGTTTGGCAAAATCACCATGGGCAACCTGTACAAATTCCTTTACCATATCAGCAGCAATTGCCGGTGGTCTGTCCTGCGCCATAGCCGACACCAAACCAGAAGTTACCAGCGTACTTGTTGTGAGGACTGTGGCTTTCGCGAGAAATTCCTTCCTAGATAATCTGTTGCTCACTCGCATTGTATTAGGTTAATTGGCTATACTTCAAAGTTGTCATCATCTCACGTGATATTCGTCCACGCGTTTGGCGCGTCCCTGAAAAGATCCTGTCAAAAGTAACCAATATGACATAAAGAATATGTAACCAACCTGGGGGTATAATCTAGCGGGGACCTGCAAGGTTTAACCTATGGGACCTGCAATATTTGATTCCCCCGCTTAAGTTCGTTACTAAGTTCCGGATACCCTAAATCCTGCACAGCAATATTTTTATCCACACAAAGCCCGGCCGCCGTACCCACTGACTGACCCAGAATCATAAACGTCCATTCCAACCGTATAGCTCCAAAAGCAATATGGCTCGAAGAAGGACACGTTGGCGTCATCAGGTTACTACACTCCGTTTTTTTAGGAATCAGACTCCGGTATGGTATCTGAAATGGCTTCCAATTGTCGCCGCCAAAGACAAATCCCTCATTATACGCTTTTCCATCCCTGACAATTCTCCGCACATGGTGTACGTCTGGAGGCCAATACGCAATGCCTACAGGATCAGTGATCTGAATACTGGTATCGCGCCTGGTATGATGCTCGCTGATCACATAGTCTGCCACCAATCTTCTGCCATCGCGTATATAGACCATCCTGGGCCAGCCTCCATTATCGTTAAATTCGTCTTTCGTGGTTCCCCACTTGCTCCAATTATTCCGTACGCTGTCGGGTACTGCGTTATCATTGGCCAGGAAATAGAATAGCCCTTTTGTAAAGTCCAGATGATACTGATAAATACTGTCCCGCTGTCGATGAGTACCCGATGGGTACGCATGGTTCATTCCATACAGGTTGTGAGATAAATCGTGCCAGGCCCCTAGGTCAGTTTTATTATTCGGAATTCCGGATTGAGGAGTGTACAATTTCCCGCCGGCCTCTATATATCGCAGGTAGATCTGATACCACTCGCGATGATAGTTCGCCGGTTTTGAAAAAGGGATCCTGTTCAAAGAATCATTCGTCAGGCATGCTCTGAAGCAATAAGCCTGAATTCGACTATCTCCTTCACCTGGTGTACCCAATTCATCATTCTGAATGGTGTGAATCAACCCACTTCCAGGCACACCTGGAACTACATACGGATCAACTGGGACTTGAAAATTTCTATAGTTGTTCTCCTCTCTGATACCATTCTTCTTTTCTTTGTAAACCGAATTCCCTTCCCTCCCCACAATGGTTGATACTCCCGCGTAATACAGTAAATCTCCTTCGTAGGAACAATCAATAAATATCCTGGCCTTAAAAATCATTTCATTCTCCGTGCGAAAACTCACGATTTTGTTACCGTCCTTTTTAATTGCTTCATAGCGCTGGTCAAGACGACAATTCCTATAAACGGGTATGCGATACTCTTCTAACCAATCGTTAAATATCTTTTCTGCTACGTGAGGCTCAAAACGCCAGGTGCGGGAAAACTGTCTTGCTGAGTCGAAGTTGGTAACTCCGTAATAATGTGCTACTTTTTTATAGAACTCCAGCGTCAGGCCGCCTATGACGGCATCATTAACAAAATCGCTGTGATTATTAATGTCAGACCCTCCCAAGCCTTCGATCGTCATTCCTCCAACACGATTGTCGGGGGACACAATCACCACATCCTTGCCTTCCATCTTCAGTTGAATGGCCGCTATTACCGATGCGCTGGAATTCCCGTAAACACAAACATCAGCATTAACCAGCCTATCCGTGGTAGTACATCCGAATATTAGCAGGGCAACTGGAAGAATAAATTTGTAATTGATCATTGGGTACAAAGTTGACCGGTTCAGAATTAAAAGAGCCAATCTTTACTGGCCAGGCTTTCTATAATGAAGCTGAACCAGGCCTTTGTCAAACTGCCGGGATCCGACAAGCTTCAAGTTTTCCTGGGGGCGATTGTCTTTAAAGAGTCTTATTCCATCACCAAGGAGGACCGGAATTATTGAAACAATCAACTCGTCGATCAGCTTGTTCTTCAGTAATTCCTGTACAATCTCCGCACCGCCGTCACAGTAAATATTCTTTCCATTTTCCGCTTTTAACCTTGATACAAGATCAGTCAGGCTACCGGTATAGTATTTGAATGTTCCAACCGTAGGTAGTTGCGTTCGCGAAATAATATAGACATCCTTGTCTGTATGCGGATACTCATACCCCATAGCAATCACCTTGTCGTAAGTCTTCCGTCCGATAATAATGGTATCTACGGACTTCACAAATTCTCCGTATCCGTAATCTTCACCATCCTGTTCTACTAGTGACAAAAATCCCAGGTCTTCATTTGGACCTGCGATGTAACCGTCCAGGCTCATCGCTATATAAAGAATCAGATTTCTATTTGTTGACATTTTATTGAACTGAAGTTATTTTGAATATTTCCATACCGCGTGATAAGAAGTTCACTTTTTTGATGTGTCTCCTCTCCCATAACAAAATCCGATACTACTTGACTTCCACCCCTTTCTTCAGCTTATCGTTCTCATAGGCAGTGGGTACTTTTGCTTTTTTCAGCTGGTTATTCTGAAGAACAATATCTGTGGTATTTCCTGCCACGTAGACAAAGGTTTTTGTACCCTCTGTCGCCGTCGAATTTCGGAGGGTGCCGCCCGATACGTTCTCCATTACAATTGCTGGGGCATCACCGGTCTTCAATCCCTGACGTGCGGAGAATGAATCAATGTTTACTTCATTTACATTCTTCAGTACAAGTGCACTTGCCCATTTCTGTTCAACCGGGTCCTCCTTCCATCCAATCGACATACTTCGGATTTGCAGGCCAGTCACGCCATCGATTACCAGCGCATGGGTTGCCCGTTTGTCTTTGGCATCTTCCGGGTTCATCGTCAACTGCACATTGGTTATCCGAATGTTCTCAAGCGCCTGATCTGCATGGCCTTTGATGGTACTTGTTCCCATGGCGTTCGCTATGATGTTGTCAATGAAGATGTCTTTTATCCTTCCCAGTTTCGAATTGGCATTACGCTTCTTCAAAACGAACTTGCACATCTCTGCGCTACCCCACCAGTTCCAGTGCCGTCTGCCTGTCTCGATCGTCAAATTACTGAAGATGACATTGCTAACCATAGCGCCATCCTGTACATTAATGCCAAATCCTTTGTTTGAATTACGTATCACGCAATTGCTAAACAAGACATGACTAATATCCGCTTCTGTTTCCGTTCCAATCATCAGCGCTGTGGATGAAGAACTGAGCGTGCAATTGGTAACGACTACGTTGTTAATGGGATTTGCTGGTTTTCCGTTTCGGGCGATAGTCTTCAGTACGATAGCATCATCGGCAGTGACTATGATGGAATCCGAGATCGTTACATTACTGGACGAGCAAATATCAATTCCATCTGCGTTGACTCCTTTTTCAAGGTCCGAGTACAAGTAGACTCCCCGTATGTGTACCCGGTTACAATCATTGAGTCTGACCGTCCACAAAGGTGAATTGATCAGTTTCACATCGCTGATCAGGATGTTATCGCAGTCGTTAAGTACAAACAAGAAGACGTTCACCGCCTCGGATTTCCGATAGTATCGTTTTATTTCAATCCCGGCGGCCCGGGCAATTTCTATTTCCTCCTTGATTTCCGGATCCAGACCCCGCATGTCTACGTAGTCGTACTGAGCGAGACCGTCGATCGTACCTTTGCCAGTTATAGATATATTTTTTGCGCCACTGGCAAAAATCAAGCTTCTTGAATCTGGAATAAAGTCTGCTTTTTCCTGGCTGACAAAAAGCGTTGCCCCGGCTTCGATATGGAGCGTAATGTTGTCCAGTAGTTGTACGGTACCAACGGTATAATCTCCAGGCGGGACAGTCACCACACCGCCGCCTTGTTGGGAGCAGGCACGAATGGCGTCGCGGAAAGCCTTGGTGGCATTGTCGGTTCTGTGGCCGGTGGCACCAAATTCTCTCACATTAAACGAACTGGCTACCTGCTGCCCTGCTTTAGCGTGTTTTGGGATTGCTGTCAGCAGACCTGCCCCGACCAGTGTCCCACACCAGCTTAGAATCGAGCGACGAACCGAATGGTGCTTCTCTGATGCGTGTTGCTGCTCTTTCATGGTTCTTTGGGTTAAAAGATTCCGCTTGATTGATCGGGAAACTAATACCATTCGACAAGGAATCAAATGATGGGATGATGAGTGGCGATTCCCGGGGATGTAGCTGATAATTTCCTATCGCTGGATAAACACACCTGGTAGAGCGCCGGAATTATCACTTCTTTTTAATGATTTTACTCTATGGTGATCACTACATTTCCAAGTTTCTGCCCCGTTAGCACGTACGTGTACGCATCCGCTATCTTCTCCAATGGATAGGTCTTGTCCAAAACTGGTATGAAGTTGTTTTGTATGACAAGATTTTTAATAAAGTTTATACTTCGCTTTATATCAAACGGGACTGGGAAGATCACTTTTTTTCCGCCAAGGAATGGTGTGAGTAAAGCCAAAAACAGATTTTGAATCCAGGGCCCCAATTCAGTGGAGACATAGATTCCTCCCGGTTTTAACAATGGCTTACACTTCCCGTACGTGCTTTTACCAACCGCGTCAAAAACGAAGTCAAATGCATCGGCTTTCATTGTAAAATCTTCCCGTGTATAATCGATTACTTTATCAGCTCCTAAAGATTTCACCAGCTCAATACCCCTGTTATCACACACGGCGGTAACACGAGCCCCATAGAATTTGGAAAGCTGTAAAACGGATAGACCAATTGCTCCGGTGGCTCCGTTAACGAGTACCTCCTGACCTGGTTTAATAGTAACCTTATTAGTAATATTATAAGCATAATGCGCACCCTCGAGACACGCAGCTGCCTGTTCAAAGGACAGCTGATCCGGAATGGTAGCCAGTGCCTTGTCTGCGTCAAGGGTCATGTACTGCGCCTGGGAACTCAGGCAGCTGTCGTCAAATCCAAAAACACGATCGTCAACTTTAAATGACGTGACATCTTTGCCGACACCTTCAATCAATCCGGCAAAATCGGTTCCTGGAATAGGTTTTTTTGGCTTGAACAACCCCGTAACAAAACGCATGATAAACGGCCTAGCCGTCAGGATAGCACAATCGGTTCTATTTACCGTTGTAGCAAATACTTTTATAAGCACTTCATTGTCTTTCGGAACAGGTTTATTAACGCTTTTGACCGCAAGCACATGTGGTAATCCATACTCCGCATAGACAGCAGCTTTCATGGTATTCAAGTTCAGTCCCAATTTATGGCCTGTTAAGAAATCAAACTGTTTTACGTTATCCTATTCTTTCGAGTATGTCCAGACCCTCCTTCCATTCACCAAAACCGGATGCAACGTTGATATGGCCTGCCTCACCTAGACTCACAAATTCACTGTTCCAATTTTTTGCAAAATACCTTGCCCGATCCAGGGTTACCCAAATGTCATTTGAGCTCGCAACAACAATTGTTTTGAAGTTGATGTCTTCATTAGGGACAGGTGCAAACCCCGTGGCGGGAAAGGAATAGTGTGATGCCTCCGGATCGCTAGGTGCAACAAGCAATGCACCCTTTATTTTACAGTTAAACTGTTTCGCCCAATGTGCGATTGCCATACAGCCGAGACTATGCCCAATCAAAACAACCGTGGACAAGTCAACAGTGGTAATTGTTTTGTCTATGGTTTCGATCCAATCAATGCAGACAGGTGCCTCCCACTCTTTTTGTAAAATTCGTTTAAAACCACTTCCTGATTTTTCGAAATGCGATTGCCAGTGCTCCGGTCCTGAATTTCCGAGTCCGGGTACAATGAAATAATTTATCATTTCCTTGGAAACTGTATTAGTGATTTCGCCTAAAGTTAATACCTAAAACGAAATGGTCACACGATGGGTATGCAGACTTTCTGAGTTGTTGTTATCGATTCTGATAGCATGCTGGAGAAGACCAGCCATTTAAATGGTATCTTTACGCCGACAAAGCATCGAACTGCATTCGTAACTCAGTAGTTTTCGTGCCAATAAAACACATTGAAATTTTACTCAAATGACAAAGTATTGGATATATACCCTGGCAATAGTAATCATCATGGCTTCATGCCATTCTGGCTCCCCCGTTAAAGAGGTGTTGATCGAAAAACAGGAAGCTGCACTTATACCGAAAGTACAAATCGCCCAAATTGAGCAGGGCATTAAATCCTATATAAAGAAAGAAACCGAAGCGGGTGATGGATTCTTTCATGTCAATGATAAAGATAATAAGCTACGGATGAAGCTTGTCCGGGTGCATACCGAATACCTCGCCAATTTAGGGCCGCGCCGGCATTTTGCCTGTGTTGACCTCGTCGATGTGAGTGGCGATGTGTACGATGTGGATTTTTTTCTATCAGGTGATCCCGGGGATATGGATGTCACGGAAACGACGGTTCATAAACTAAACGGCAAACCCTTCTACACCTGGAAGCAGCACAAGGATAAAACCTGGCACCGGGTAGCGGTTGAGGGCGCGTCATCGGATCTTTTAGGCATTGTACAAGGAAAGGACAAGTTTGAATTTCATTATCAGGCAACTTTGCCCGAAATCAACGGCAAAGCGAAAATGTGGATTCCTATCGCCCAGAGTGACAGTTTTCAAATTGTGAAAATAGTTTCGCTGGACGCCCCCGGCAAGCAAAAGATGCTTGAAGAAAAAGCTTATGGTAACACGATATTATACCTTGAACTCGGTCCCGAACACGGCGGAAAAGAAGTGAAAATAGTTTACGAAGTAGAGCGGCTGGAGAAAACGTCATACAAAGCAAACCTACCTATCGACAAAAAATACCTCGCGCCCAATCAGCTTGTACCCGTTGGTGGACGATTTGGTGAAATTGCCATGGAAGCAACGCGGGGAAAAAGTGAAGACGGCCAACTGGTCCAGGCCAGAGCTTTGTATGATTACATCATAGACAACATGCGGTATATGAAATACGGAGATTATGGCAAAGGTGATGCTGACTACGCTTGTGATACCCGCACGGGTAACTGCACGGAATTCCATTCATTTTTTATTTCGCTGGCCCGATCTATCGGTATCCCTGCACGATTCTCGATCGGGGCGTCAATTCCTTCGGAACGAAATGAGGGTGGCATCGACGGATATCACTGCTGGGCTGAGTTTTATGCCGAGGGAAAATGGTGGCCTGTTGATATCAGCGAAGGGAACAAGTACACCGCGCTGGCTACTTACTATTTTGGCCGGCATCCGGCTAACCGGATAGAGTTAAGCCAGGGACGAGACCTTGTGGTGGAGCCGGGGCCTGTGTCGGGATCAATAAACTTTCTGGTGTTCCCCCTTTTGGAAATTGACGGCGAGAAAACGCCAACGGCGAATACATTTTCGTTCACCCGAAAGCCTGACGAAACCACGCTTGAGTCTTTATAATCCAACGACTTAAAATTTCGCGGCTAACAACTACAGAGTTGCAGCACACACGCCTGCCGGTGAGCTATTTTAACTTTCGTTGAAACAAGATTAACAGTACCCCCTACCCCGTATCCAGATAACCTTACCCAAGTGTTTGAATAGAGCTTATGAAATTCAGAATTACAATTATTCCTATTTGACGGAATCTGACTGAGTTGGATGTTCCTGAACAGTATCTGCCATTGGATGCTCGGCGCCTTCCGCAGCAGGATGTTCAGTAGTCTCTGCTTCCTCCGTTTCAGCCTTCTTTCCGCACGATCCCAGTGAGGCGCTAAGTAGGAAGCTCAGGAATAACATAACTACTGCAAATGATTTGATTTTTCTTGTCAAGCTCATAATAATTTTGATGGTTTATTTAAATAGCCCACGGCGCTAACAAATATACAATACAATTACAGAATGTGGCACATAAACAGGTTCTACGTCTTCGAATCAAGAACGTAAAAGTACGCACTTCGTTTTCCAAAAGGGCGTTGCATGCGTTATTGGATGATTTCACAGATAACTTAACCACCACTTTTCCCTATGATTTTTCTTGTAGTCGTCAAACCATTTACACAACGGATACAACATGAAAATAATCCCTATCCAAATGAAGTAAACAATCCAAAGGTCAAACCCAAAATCCTTTAAGTCAGGGTCAAATGTAGTTTGAACCATCAATGTCCATCCATAACCCGTTAGTCCGGCAACAATCAGCGCAAGCGTGCGAATAAAATAAAGGTGAAGGATATAATAAAAGAACGGGACCCTCCCAAATGTTGCAAAAACGTCAGCCGACTTTCCTCTAAAATTTTCAGTATTGGCTAAAAATAGAAAGGTCCCTCCCAGTGTAACCAGCAGGTACAATAGTGACGGTGGGTATTTTGTCAGGTTGAAAAATGACATTACGGTTTGCGTAGCGGTCTCATAAGGCTCCCACTTCAACAGGTCACCATAGGCATTAGTCCATCGAATCAATAAAAAAGCTACGATCGCCAATATGCCGATGAGGTTGAATAACTTTTGCCGGCGTTTTCCATCGATATGGTGATCGTAATACCCTCCGAAGTAATAGCCGAGTGCCATTACGGCAATCCAGGGTATAATCGGATAAACGACATTTAATTGATGTGCATCCGACAATTTGATGACAGCAAATTCATGCAGTATGCTCCACCCTACATTTCCATTGGCCTGAACATTGTCAAGCAAATTATGTCCCGCGATCAATAAACAGGAAAAGAGCAAAATCAGTTTTGCTGGAAGATGGATAATAGCTGCCAGAAAAATCATACTGATACCCAGTGACCAGATAACCGCCATGTCAATATTTCTGAAATGGACATCAAAATACCATGCAAAAGTGATAATGGTCAGCTCAATAAAAACGAGCCAAAGTCCGCGTTTCAGGAGGAAGACAGATAGTTCATTTTTCGTCTTCCTTTTGCCCACCAGGAAGGCAGATATACCGGCCAGAAAACTAAAAGCCGGTGCACAGAAATGGCTGATCCATCGCGTCAGGTAAATGGGTAAAGTCGTACTGGCGGGGTCAGTCAAATCAAGCAAGGCAGAGGACTGGAAGAAATAATCCCTCGTATGGTCAAGTGCCATAATTACCATCACCAGCCCTTTCAAAAGGTCAATCGACTCAATTCTGCTTTTTGGCGGTAATGTCACCCGGGTCTGAGGTAAATACGATCAATGTTACTTAATAACTTTGAGTATAACCAGTTTGCGGAGGCAGCCCCCGCCGGCGCGGCATGTTTTCAAGAACGGAAGTTCTGCCTTAAAGACAAGACAGGTCTTTAAATCCGGACATCCCAAAAAAAATATTTATAGGTGAGTTTCGGTACACTTTTCCCAGACTGATACTACCAACCGGATAAGCATGCCTCACTGTCGGTGCTTCGCTTTATCTTTGGCAGCAAGTCCCACGGTCTGTTTTATTCTTTGCGACCGCGTTTCGGGTTTCCTGGCATTCAACATATTCCAGAATAATCCTCTTTGGTGAAAGGCCAAAAGAATCCGGCTAGGTGTTACTGATACTCTCGTCCGGTTCGCTAAGCTTCACCCTACCTTTATGGCCTTGATCGTTGAATTATTTCTCAACATCACTACTATAAAGCCATAACGCTGCCCCAGTAGTTGGTGATTTGACAATGCTTACATACTTCAACCCCAGTCGCTCCAGTAATTTGATGGATGCTTTATTGGCTGGCATAGTTATCGCCATGATCCCAGGAACCTTAAGTGCATCCTTTGCATAATGAAGGGTAGCTGCTGCCATTTCAAATCCGTATCCCTTCCCCATTTCATCCGGTAGTAGCGCAAAACCAATATCTGGATTTTGTAAATAGTCCCTTTTGAGCAAACCGCAAAGTCCAATAGGTGAATGGTTGTGCTTCAATGCTACAAGGTATAATCCAAATCCATTTTCCTTATAACTTCTAATTGGTCCATTCAACAGATAGTCTTTGGCCTGTTCTTCCGTCTTAACATTACGGTCGCCGATAAATTGCAGCCATCCAGGGCTATTAAGGAGGTTGATAATAAAACCCGTGTCATTGACGGTTAATTGGCGAAGGATCAATCTGTCCGTTTTCAATATAGTCCTAACCATGTATTCATATTATCAATTATGACTCCGGTGGTCAGGCAAGCAGGCAATGATACTTGGATATACAACCACTCTTGCGTATAATGACTATTCCGCAGTCAACGACATAATGAGTTCTACTTCATCATTCTTATACGGTGTTCCATCCTTGCGAAAGATATCATGAAACCAAAGCTTAGGCTCTTTACCATCTGGTCTGGGTTCATCCCATGCATAAATAGTATTGGACTTTCCTGCAACAAGTCCCCAATTGATGGCTCCGATATTTTCAGCTTTTAGCAGAGGCATGATGTCCTTAAAAAGGCTGTTTCGGGAACGGGCCATATACTCCGTACAAATCAGGGGACGACCATAGGTTCTCAAGGTATCAATCCATTCCTTGTGAGCCACTACATCCATATAATTGTGATACGTAATGACATCTGAATTTTTCAGCTGGTACGTATTCAAGTCCACTAATTTCTTGTCCCATACACCTACCGATAGTGGTTGAGAAGGATTGATTTCCCTCCCCCACTGAAATACTTCCTTGAGTAGCGGTAAAGATTTGTTTCCATAGCCACTGTTGCCTGGTTCGTTATACAGATCCCACAAAACAATACGCTTATCATTACCAAAAGCCGTTAGCACATCTTTAACATAACGTTCCAGGGATACATTCAGGGAAGTGTCCTGATGAATCAGATCACCTGGGTCGCGTACCCAGCCCGAGTTGTGAATACCTGGTTTAGGATCCGGTTGTTTACCTGCCTGGTAGGTCGGATTCCAACAGTCGTCAAAAAAGACAAAAATAGTGGCGATATTGTGTTTATCGGCGATTTCGAGGTACTGTCCTACTCTGTTTTTAAATCCTTCCGGATCTAACTCCCAGGCCAGGTGATGCAAGTATACTCTCATGGCATTCATACCGATGGATTCCGCCCATCCCAGCTCCCGGTTGATGGTTGCAGTGTCGAACGTTTCGGCCTGCCACATTTCCAATTGATTAATAGCAGAACTGGGGATAAAATCGGCACCGCGCAGCCAACCCCATTGTTTGTACCATTCATTGGCCTGCTCCTTACTCCAGATTTCGCGCGTGGCCGTGATGGTGTCGGATGCCAATGCATTTTCAGCTGGTTTCGGACTTTGACAGGACATCAATACCGCTACTACTGCTCCAACAATGACGTATGTTATTCGCAAGGTGTATTTCATTTGAGTTTTGTTTGTTATGTCGGCGAGCCGAAATTAAGAAAACTATGCTTGATACCAACCGGTTAGTTCTACCAGTTAAACATAAGTCAATTTTGGACTTGTCCACATTAGGTATTTCCCGGAAAACATTATCTTCCGTAATGAATTCTTCAGTAAAGGAATTAATAAAAGAAGTTAACTACGAAGGATTGCGAAATGCACTATCAGAAAATCCGTCGTTGGCAAACCAGGGGATTCCGCTGGAAGACGATTCCCCATTAGCGCATCCACTCCATCGGATATGTGACGGCGTTTTTAATGGGGTGTATTCCGATGATCAGGCTGTAGAAATGGCACGTATATTTCTCACCTATGGAGCGCGTGTGGATGGTGACCCGCTCCGCGATCTTAAAGATACTCCCCTTATTGCGGCAGCAAGCCTTCAGGCAGATTCTGTGGCACTTTTATACCTAGAACATGGTGCCAATATTTTTCACCCTGGTTGTCACGGAGGTACTGCACTCCATTGGGCAGCATGGTGCGGAAGAGACAAGCTCGTCAAGCGCCTGCTTGAAGCAAAGCCAGAAATCAACAGGCTTTGTATATCGTTTAAGAGTACACCGCTATTTTGGGGAGTTCATGGCCACAAATTCGGAGGAGAGAAAAACAGAAAGAATCAGGTTGAATGTGTGCGATTGCTACTGGAGGCCGGGGCAGATAAATCTATACCAAACTTTGAAGGATATAAACCAATTGAACTACTTGACGCAACCGTCGATGCAGAAATGATCAGCCTATTGAAATAAGCAATTATTCACACCTCGACCATTACCCTAGGGTTTGTCCCTGCCTGCAAAACGGCCTTCACCAAGTAAAAACTTTATTATCCTTAAAACATTTCTATCGACACTCTCTTCGGTTTTGAGATATGAAATATATCTGACAATCTCATGTCGTCTTGATGGCGCCAAACTATTAAATTTCGCTTCTGCAGCCTGGTTGGCCTTTAGCGCCTTCGATAATCGTGGGTGCATTTTGATAGCCCGGTCTGCCGGATCAAATTCCACGGTAAGCTTTACTATTTCACCAATGCGCTTTGGAGAATCTTTAAGCATAGTTGTGTTAACATAAAGCCTCCAGGCCCCTCTGAATTTTACCAGCGTTTGTCGATAAGGATTCCCATTCACTGTGCCACATATGGGGGTGTGACCTTTTTCTCTTCCTGCCAATTTAAAAATACGGGCCAGAACCTTATCCGGAACAAACACAAAAGGGTTTATATCTATAATTTCCAGTACTGCGCTGAACTTATTCATTTTGTTTCAAGAAACTGAGGAACTGAATTTGATTCTGCCTTGCCAACTGCTTCACCTTTGACCGAACACGGCACCAATCAACAAACTCAGGAATCCGGTAATATTAGCTATTTGCCGGTATTGAAAAATGGCGAACCACTTCGCCCTGTATTCCGACCAGTTTTTAGGATAGTTGTCGTGAGTCCACGAATTGATTGTGTCGTTTATCGGCAAATTGCCTTTTACCGTTAGCAGGGTATCACTGATCAGGGCTATAAATGCAATCGTCGAAGTGATAAAAAGTAAGCTATCAGGAGTTCTGATGGTTGACCCTACAAGCAACAGATTGGTCAGCAACGCAGCATATACTACATACTTAAAGTTCCTCCTCATGCTGAAGTCTATCAGTTTTCGTAGCTCGATGTACGTGGTGGCTTCAATATTATGTTGTACGTCTCTCAGTGCCAGGATGTACATGAACGATTGGCTTACAATAATGCTGTACGCTACCAGAGTAAGAAGGAGAATGATATTGCTTATCATGGCTAATTTGGTTTAAGGATTGACCGGTTAGAGCGAAGTTAATTCTCATTTTTGAAAAATTTGAGTCCTATAATAATTAGCCAGATCAGCCAAAGTGTACTACCCATAAATCCCGCCAGATCCCAGACAGGAAGACCAGGGATTACCGTTGCAAACAGTTCAGCCTGCGCAAGCAAATAAATGACTGAACTGGCATAGCCCAACCAGTTTACCCAGATTGGAACAAGTCCAAATTTTGTGAATGTGAGAGAGATTATCACGGTCCAAACAATTGTAAAAAGTTGCCCCAAATGTTCGCCAAGGAGTACACCGCCATACTGATGAATCGTCTTGAAGCTCATCACCGCGGCAGCCTTGGTTGCTGCATCGGCACTATTTACAAAGTCATTCGCCAGCACCGGTACAACAAAAGTCCAGCGCAGTAATCCCACCATCTGCACAATTAATCCCACAACCCCAACGTTGGTGGCCACCAGGGCCCATTCACTTTTATCTTCCAGCTTCTGACCGAGAAGGATATAGGCCGGCAGCAATGGAATACCCGTGATGGCAAAAGCAAACCAAGTGAAAATAAGGACACTTCCACCCTCATAGAATTTTGTTAGTACGATCGCTGTTTCCTGTCTTAAAATATCGGGATACTCAAAGATTATCGTGAGAGCGGTATAAGGAACGAACAAGGCAGTTGCTCCCACAATTAACAACCCTCCTATCCATTTGTCAGTTTTCATATCTGTTCGATTGTTCATGGCTGACGATTCACTCTTTTCAAACAAGGCTATCGCTCACTTGATAAAAAAGGAATAACTAATACCAGGTGTCGGATTTATCTTCACACTTTCACCCGGGGCAGCCACGGCAATTGCGCCTATCCTTAGGTTGAGTCCCTTCCACACCATCCAGCGAAATCCCGCTTCCATACCGATTGCATTTTTATCTTCATAATCACGGTCGAAACCTCTCAGATAAGAAGCTCCCGCATAAAATGACGACGGATTTTCCCGTTTTCCCACAGGAAGAAACCATGCTGTGGCGCCGATTTTAAGAAAGCTGGTAGTTTTTCCGGATTCAAAATTAGTTGGATAATACCCTGCGTGATAGGATAACACCTTGTGACGAAACTCCACACCCACTGATGGGTTCCTGAATCCGTTAATGCTGATTTCATTTTTTGAAAACCTACTTTGCGAAAAAGCGGATGTAGATGCCAGAGCCAGTAATACAAGGATTACCGTGCTTCTCAAAAGTGTACTAACTTGTGTAAGGGTGTTGTTTGATGCTTTCATATCGTCTTTGTTTGATGACGATACAAAGGTGAGACTGGCTGAAAGGAGTCTACTGGACAAATGTCCATAAATGCAATCAGCGGATTGTACTTCGTATTCTGCTCAGATGGCGGGGTGTCACTCCCAGCATGGACGCCAGGTATTGTAGCGGGATTTGCTGTAAGAGACGAGGCTCTGTTTTGAGCATTTTTTCGTACCGTTCTTCGGCCGTAAGGACAATCAGATCATGTCGGCTGGCATCGATACCACAAATAGAAGCCTCCAGTAGCCCAATATAAAAGTCCTTGAAGCCAGGCACTTCGGCTATGAGCTTCTTAAGGTTTTCTTTACTTATCATGAAGATACTTCCTTTCGTCAGTGCCTTGATATTTTCCAATGACGAAGTCTCGCTAATAAAGCTAAGAAGAGAAGCAAACCAGGTATTTTCAATGGAGACATAACTGGTTCGTTCTTCACCATCCTTAAGCACATAATACTGAAACATCCCGCTGTCGATAAAACCAATATGTTTGCTGATCTTCCCAATCTCAACGACAAAATCATTTTTCTCAAACGCTTGCAGGGAAAATGAGTCTACAATTTTATTGAGATGTTCTCCTTTAAAACCTACCCCTTCAAAGTATTTCTTAAGTTTCTCCATTCCTAAAATTGATGGTATCCTAACAATCTCGGACCAAACCGAAAAATTTTCGGTCGTTAAACCAAGTTAGCAGGAATTTTGCCCAACTTAAAGAACACACGACCTTAGACTATTTGACGGATGCATTGAACCGCAATTATGGACAGACCGTTGACTTTCCAGTCATTCACTCCGCAAACACTCCGAGGGGTTAACCCTGGAAGCCTTTACAGTCAGCAGGCCTACCGTGAACCAGGCAATCAGCAAAGCAGAGAGTCCTGCGCCAATGAAAAACCACCATTCCAGTTCTATCCGGAAAGCAAAACCGCTGAGCCAGCTTTTAGCAACGAAGTAACTGATGGGTAAGGATATCAATATTGCAGTCAATACCATCCTTGTATAATCGGCGGAGAGCAACCGAACGATAGCAAAGTCTGTTGATCCCAAAACTTTCCGTATGCCAATCTCTTTGATACGTCTTTCTGCTGTAAAAGCCGCCAAACCAAACAAACCTAAACAAGAAATAAGTATCGCCAGGCCTGCAAAATATTTCGATAATATAGAAACCTTTCTTTCCGCCGAATAGAGTGACTGGTAGTCCGTGTCCAGGAACCGATAGTCAACGGGGAACCCAGGGTTAAACTCCTGACAAAATTCCTGAAGTTGTGAAATTACTTCATGCTCCTTACCTCCTCCAATTTTAATCATAATGTTGGATGCGTAAGGTGACATCCAGAAAAACGCTGGTTTGATTTGTTCATGAAAAGACTCAAAATTGAAATCCTTCACAACGCCAACAATTTGCATATTTCTCCCCCAAAGTTTAACTTCTTTTCCGATGGGATCGGTTAGGCCCATGAATTTAATAGCAGCTTCGTTAAAGATGATACTGGCTGAATCGGCAAAGTCTCGCGAGAATGAACGACCCTCTTTCATTTCTATCCCAAGCAATTCAATCAACCCATAGTTTGCAGGCATGTTTTCAAATTCAGTTCTGTCCTCCGGATTTTTCCCAGTCCATTCAATGCCATAAGTTCCTCCGTTATGCCCTGTCATATCATGGCCGCCGCTGGATACCGCAGTCACACCGGGTATCTTTTGGACTTCTGAAATAAACGTTTCCTTCTTTTCACTTATTTTTCCTTCACCACCAACGATCAGGATATTATCCTTGTTGTAACCCAGATTTTCAGTTTGAATGAATTGGATCTGTTTGTACACTACCCCAACTGAAACGATGAGAATAATCGACAAGGCGAATTGAAATACTACTAGCCCTTTTCTGACCCATGCTTCGCCTATGACGTTGTTCAGCTTTCCTTTAAGTACACTTACAGGCGAGAACTTTGAAAGATAGAATGCAGGATAACTTCCGGAAACCAATCCGGTGAGGAGAACAATGCCCAACAATCCTAAAACAAACTTCAAATCAAAGAACAGGGTAAGATTCTTGCCAACAATGGTATTGAACTGAGGTAGGAACAAAAACACCAGTAGTATAGCGATAAAGAGCGACAATAAACAGATTAAGGTTGATTCGCTCAGGTATTGTACAACGAGTGTGCTCTTTCGCGCTCCCACCGCCTTCTTCATTCCGACTTCTTTCATTCGTCGGGAAGCACGAGCGGTAGAAAGGTTCATGAAATTAATGCACGCGATGAGAACAATGAAGATGGCGATGGTGGAAAATAAGCGGACATATTCAATTCTCCCTCCTGCTTGCTTTCCATTCTCATACTTCCCATACAGATAAGCATCGGTGTATCGGGCTATGAAGGGTGTGCGATGACTTGCCTTGCCCTCCGTCTTTGTTCGGACAAGTTCAGCTATTTTTTTATTGAACTGATCAATGTCTGTTCCTTCCTTAAGCAGAACAAAAGTTTGCGGCGCCGTATTAAACCAATTCAACACCCACTCATTATCCTCTTTAAAGGCTTCAAATGTTAGAATGAAGTCAAATTTCACAGACGAAAGAGTAGGAAGATCTTGAAGGATACCGGATACTTGATATTGTTTTTTATGTTGCCATTCAACTGACTTGCCAACAACATTTTCAGTTGTTCCAAACAATCGTTTTGCCAGGCTTTCTGTAATTACAATTGATTTTTTATCGGAAAGCGCCCCGTTTTTGTTGCCCTGAACCAGTTCAAACGAAAATAGTTTTAGAAAATCTGCACTTGCGTATAACCCATCTGCTTTGACGTCATTGCCATCCATTGAAAGTACATCATGGAAGATACGATCAAATGTGTTTGTTACTGCATACTCAACTTCTGGCATTTCACTGATTAAAGCTTCAGCAGTAGGACCAGCGGTTGAAATACGTGTGATCATTCCGCCATCTTGTTCCACATTCTCTTTCACCTGGTATAGCCGATCACGGTTTGCGTGAAACTTGTCAACATGCCATTCGTCATTTACCCACAAAAAAATGAGTAAGGCGCAGGCAAGTCCGGATGAGAGTCCGATGAGATTGATAAAGAAGGAACTTTTATAACGTAAAAAATTCCGATAGGCGATCAATAAATTATGGCGAAACATATCCGTGTTGTTAGTATGATATTCTGTTTTAAATGATTTCATGAACGCTGGCCTGAAATGTTTCAGAACGTTCCTGGCAAATTGGCTACTGGCCAGCTTAGGAGAGGTTACGGAGTCTTTTCCGAAAATCTCCAGTAAATTTCCTTCAATCTCTTCGAGATAATCCTCGCGGCAGAACCAGCGGAGAAATTGAAGGGCTCTTTTGGGAGGATTTACTTTCATCGAATGCCCTCCTTAAGGGTGCGTTTAAAGTTGTCTTTCGCTTTCTTCATCCTATGTTCAAATTTTGTTTCCTTCAAAGCCTTCGGGGTTACCATTTGAATTATATTCTCATCCTCACCATAATAATCCCGAAGGGATGCAATGATTATAGCAAATTATGACCAGGAATCACCTAACCCCGAAGGGGTGAAAAATTGATCCATTCATGCTATCCATTCAAATAAATATTTCTCTTCGTGTTCTATTTCAAATTTTTGGAGGAAATCCAGGTATTCCTCCTTAAAGGTCTTCCTTTTGTGATGCTCTTCCTGATTTAAAATGTATTGATAGACTGTATCCAGTTGTGAATGGGCATATGAAAAAGCGCCATACCCCACTTGCCAGGAAAACTTTCCTTTGACAAATTTCTTCTCGTTAATAAAATTGGATGCGTTATTTTTCACATCACGAATTAAATCAGACAATGCCATAACCGGCTTAAGCCCAATGAATAGATGAACATGGTCTGCAACTCCATTGACAATAATTGGTTTTTGCCCTTTATTATGAACGATACCCGACATATACTTAAATACATCATCCCGCCAGGGCTTTTGCAACAGGTTTTCCCTCCCCTTTACTGCGAATACAACCTGGATGTAAATTTGTGAAAATGTCCCTGGCATAATTCCGTATCACCCCTTCGGGGTTTTGTGTTTATTATTTCGTTTTGCTATAATCATTTAACCCCTTCGGGGTTAACATATCGCACACTAGTCTTATCCTATGCTTTTTCTATAATCATTTCACCCCTTCGGGGTTAACCGTATCGAACACTAACCTTTTCCTATGCTTTTTCTATAATCATTTCACCCCTTCGGGGTTAACCGTATCGAACACTAATCTTTTCCTATAATCATTTCACCCCTTCGGGGTTAACCGTATCGAACACTAATCTTTTCCTATAATCATTTCACCCGCTTCGGGGTTAACCGTATCGAACACTAATCTTTTCCTATAATCATTTCACCCCTTCGGGGTTAACATATCGCACACTAATCTTTTCCTATGCTTTTCTATAATCATTTCACCCCTTCGGGGTTAACCGTATCGCACACTAATCTTTTCCTATGCTTTTTCTATAATCATTTCACCCCTTCGGGGTTAACC
This sequence comes from Chryseolinea sp., assembly GCA_041737945.1. Classification (GTDB taxonomy): domain Bacteria; phylum Bacteroidota; class Bacteroidia; order Cytophagales; family Cyclobacteriaceae; genus Chryseolinea. The sequence goes on along the minus strand of JBGSQQ010000043.1, from coordinate 275,441 downwards.
GTATCGCATTTCACCCCTTTGGGGGTTACACTAAATTGCATTATAAATCTTCATCATATTAATCCCGAAGGGATGCTATGATTATAGAAAATTATGCCCAGGAATCACCTAACCCCGAAGGGGTGAAATTGATCACCATTCATGCTATCCATTCAAATACATATTTCTCATCGCTAATAATCATAAAGGGATGTAATGACTATTTCCATCAGCCAAATGAAATTTTAGGAATAAGCTTATAGATACTGCTTCGCAAGTCGTACTGGGCGTCGAGCATTCTTTTGCCCAGCGCCGTGATGACGTAAAACTTTTTACGCCTCCCCCCGCGATCTTCTGTAATTCCGCCAAATCTGGATTTTACAAAACCCTTGTCTTCAATACGCTTCAAGGCTACGTGAACTGCACTGATGTTGACCTTTTTTCGTAGTTTTTCCTCGAGATTTTCCAGTATGGCAACACCATAGGCTTCGTCGTGCAAAGCAGCCACCATAAGGAGCACCAATTCTTCAAATTCACCGAGGGTCTGTTGTTTCATCGGGCTATTATTTACTTAACAAACGTGAATATAATATGTTAGTTTCACTTTTGTTAAGTAAATGTCAGAAAATTTTACTGAATATAGAACGGGTGTTAAATTTCCGCTCGACGAGATGGTCAACGTAAGAATGGTTGGATGTCGGTGTGTGGTTCAACACCAGACCGGTGCCAGGGCTCCGTTGTACCCTGAGTGCTGCCCTGATCTAACTCCAACAGAATAAAGGCACCTGCCTCATTAGCACCACTACCTTTGACGCTAAACCCCCTCCTTTTATAAAAGTCAAGAGCCCTGGTATTGCTTTCCAAACACTTTAAACTTAGAGGTGAATTGGTTCTCTTTTGTATCGCACGCAACAGCGCTGTGCCTATGCCCTTTTGCTGATACGCTACATCCACAAAAAGATGGTGAATAAAATTATCCTGCATCCATACCGAGATGAACCCGACTATGCGTTCTTTCCAAAGGGCAACCAGTATATACTCACCTTCCGTTTGCCTGTCAAAGTCCTGGATGTCAAATGAGGTTCGGTCGGCCCAGCTAAATGTGGCTTGCCTTATTCTTAAGAATAATTCTCTTAAAGTATCTAAGTCGGCTTCTCTACTTTCCGTAATTCTAACCATTATTTATTCTTACTCTTAGGGTAACTAATCATCGAATCATGTTAGATCAAATGACACGTATTCGAATCCTACCGCGATGCTTGGTGGACACTATGAGCAATTGTCATAGTCACCTTAACGAGGTTAATTTAACAAAGCTAAAACGACGAACAAATGCATTGACCTATATATTGGCATTCCGTCTTCTGTTGTTAGTGACTACTATTACACTTCACGCCATCCATTGGATGCCAAATCTATTCAAAGGCTCGATCAAAGCCACCAGGGGCAATGAATAACTCACGATGACAGGATTAAGGATTACAAGAATTCGTTCATTAAAAATACCAGCGGTATTGTCCGGACTGGCATTGTCCTGGAACTTTTACTACATTCCCAGACCATCAGGGCTGATCGACGAACGCCATAATTCAAAATACAATGATCGCATCAATCAAATTCCCCTTAACCCTCGGCATAGCATTAGTTATCTTTTCAGTTCAGGCAGATGCTGATGACTTTAAAACCGTGAAGGAAAGAGTGGTCAAAGAAATTATGAAAACGAGTGTTGATGACAACCAGGTAGATACCATACTCGGTCGGATGAAGGCGGATGGCAGTTACACGGATATCAATTATGAGGACCTAAGCAGAACGGCCGGCTTTCCGCATCGAAGACACACCGCAGATCTCCTTAATCTGGCAAGGGCATACCAAACCAGGACTTCACGGTATTATCACAGCCGGAAATTAAAGGAACAAATTACTACTTCTTTAAAATACTGGGTTGATCGTGATTTTTTCGGAGACAACTGGCACGACAATCAAATCTCCACCCCTACCAACCTGGTTCATTTTATGCTGGTCATTGGCGATGGAATGCCAAAAGATCTCATACAAAAAGCTCAGCCTATTATTGGCAGAGCAAATATGAGTGCATCCGGCGCCAGACCGAGCGGCGACAGAATTGTTATTGCAGGAATTCTGGCGAAAAATTTACTTTTTGTAGGTGATCAGCCCGGATTTGACCAGATCATTAAACTCATCGAAGGAGAAGTAAAATTCAGTACCGGTAAACGGGGAATGCAGCACGACTACAGCTTTCACCACCGGGAAGACCGTGTAAATAACACCACCTCCTATGGCTATAGTAAATACGCGAACACCTTTGGCGAATGGGCGTATTATGTGGCCGGAACGAAATATGCTTTCTCTGTGGAAAAAATAAATCATCTCGTGGACTATTACCTGGATGGCGTTTACAAACAAATGGTCTACGGCACCTACATTGATATCTCCGTTAAAAACCGGGATATCACTCAAAAAGGCAATTTCGTACCGGGAGGGCTGGATGAAATCAACAGGCTGTTGATCAGCACCGACTACCGCAAAGACGAGCTCGAAGAAATCATCCGGTTACGAAAAGGAGAAGCAAAGCCCTCAAAATCTTTCGCGAAGTTCTTCTGGCAAACGGAACATTTTGTATTTCAACGACCGGGCTTTTACACGACGGTAAGAATGTTTTCGACACGGAACAGGAACATGGAAGAACCTTACAACGGACCGGGAAAGCCTACCCACCACCGTGCTGACGGAACAAACTATCTCATGCTCAAAGGCGATGAGTACCACAATATCTGGGCGGTTTACGATTGGCAAAAAATATCAGGCACCACGATCCTGCAAAAACCGAAGCTTCACGGGCCCGAAAATATTCAGCTGGATGGCTTCACCGACTTTGTTGGGGCCGTTACGGATGGCTTATACGGCGCGGTTGCATTTGATTTTGTAAGCCCACACGATTTGGTGAAAGCCAGAAAATCATGGTTCTTTTTTGATGAAGAGTATGTTTGCCTCGGTACGGATATACGTTCCCTACCTGACCTTCCTGTGGGAACTACGGTCAATCAGGTGCTGTTGAAAAGCGATGTAACGGTCATGCAGGATGGTCAGGTGAAGCAGCTTCCCCGGGGTAATCGTGAACTAAGCGGTGTAAAGTTCGTGTACCACGACAAGGTCGGATACATTTTTCCCACTCCCGCCACCGTTCAGTTGTCGAATCAGGAGGAACAAGGACGCTGGTCCGACATTACCGATCAAAAGAATATTTCCACAGAAGTAGTACGTATGGACGTCTTTAAATTGTGGTTTGATCATGGTAAGAGCCCCGATAGTGCATCATACCAATACATTGTTGTGCCTGGGATAAGTGAACAGCTATTAAAAGAAACCAGTTCGAATAATCGCGGCATCAATATCCTTGCCCATACATCTGATGTCCATGCCGTGAGCAATAGTAAGCTGGGCATAACTCAAATTGCTTTCTATACAGCGGCCGAGGTGAAAGTGCAGGATGGCTTAACGGTTCGAATGGATAGTCCGGGAATGGCGATGCTTAAAATCAAGGATAACAAAGCAAAGGAACTCACGCTCTCGGATCCTACCAGAAAATTGAGCAGAGTGCTGGTGACGTTGTCAGGAAATTATGAGGTTAAAGGAGATCATCAAGTGTCGATGGCAGACAAGGATGGTCGGAGCACGTTAATAATCGTTGACTTGCCCCAGGGTGTTTATGCAGGAAAGAGTGTTACGGTTGCACTCAACTGAATTCGAATTCTGTAGCAGAAAGGTTACTTTGCGTCAATTGGTTTACTCAGCAACGTAAAAATCAATCCAATAACAGGGCTGAATAAAATTGACCATAGCACTGATAGCCCGTACCCAATCTTGCGCTTCGTTCCGATATACTGAGCAATCAGATGAGATAGAACTATATAAAGAACAATAAAAAGAACCGAATTATACATAACTGAATTGGTTGGTGTCTTAGCGAAGATACGGTGAGATGGGGTATCAAAGCTATTCAATCTAAATAATGAATCAATTTGTTCGCCTCCCAATGGCAATTGGAGCAGCCAGACAGCTATCCGGAATTTTAAACGCATCTACCAGAGGTACCGCGTCCTGCCTGATCTCCCAGCAAAGTTGGTTGACGAGTTTACGAATCGCTTTTGTTTTCACTCCATCCATATACCCATTTTCAAGGTACCATCCCTTGTTGAAATCAATTTGTGAAAGTGTGAAAAGGTGACAGAGCTTCGTTAGGATGGCCTTGCAACCGGCATCCTCAGTAGTTTCGATTTGCTTCAGAAACTGCTCCAGAATTATTCGTTCGATATAGGCGAAGCCCACCTGAACCAGGTGGTGCTGTGCGACATTGAAGGCATCAAAGGAATCCATACCGTCATCGATGTGACGTTTCAGACGCTTCGCTGCAGAGGTAAGTATGTCCCGCTCTCTGTATTTGAAAGCATTCATCTGAAATTCAGAATCCAACAGATGATCTACGTCAGTATTCCGAACAATCAGGGGATTCATTTCGGTCAGCGAAGTTTTGGCCTGATCTGCTACATAATTTAAGATGCCGAAAAGATTCATGTTGCCAAACTCCTGTTTGAATTCTGTTAATCTGCTTTTGGCAACTAATTGCATCAAGACGGTATTGTCGCCTTCGAAGGTGGTATAAATCTCTGAATCATTCTTCAGTGCGTGGATTCTGTTTTCTGCCAGGTATCCTTTGCCACCACAACATTCGCGGCATTCCTGCAAGGTGTCGGTTGTATTCCAGGTGGCAAATGCTTTTAGTCCTGCAGCCAGCGCTTCTATTTCCTGCATCTCTTCCTCCGTTCGGCTAAGAAATCGTTTCGTCAGATGGTTCAAGGCAAAATGAAGCGCGTAGGCATTTGCCAGCAAAGGCATTAACCTTCTTTGATGTGTTCGATAATTTAGAATTGGAACTTCCGATCCACCTTCAGGCCCAAATTGTTTTCTTTGATCTCCATACCGAATGGCAATTGTCAATCCTGATTTTGCCGCACTGAGTCCCGATCGTGGTATGCCAATACGTCCGCCCACCAGGGTTCCGAGCATGGTGAAGAATCTTCTGTTGTCGCTGGAAATCGGACTAGCGAATGTTCCTTCTGATGTGACCTGCGCAAAACGATCTAACATATTGTCGTATGGGATGCTGACGTTATGGAATCTGATCTTTCCGTTGTCTACACCATTCAATCCCATTTTTCGTCCGCAGTCTTCAATGGTGATTGCGGGTAGTACATTTCCTTTTTTATCGCGAAGGGGAACAAGAAAGGCGCTGACACCATAATCTTTGCCACCAACAATAAGTTTAGCAAACACAGTTGCCATTTGTCCGTGACAGGCGGCATTGCCGATGTACTCTTTTTGCGCCGCCTCATTTGGCGTATGTATGATAAATGAGCGGGTTGCATGTTGATACGTAGCGGTTGTTTCAATCCCTCTGACGTTTGAGCCGTGGCCTGTTTCAGTCATCGCAAAACATCCGGGAAGTTCCAGGGTGCCGACATCCCGCAAATATTCCTTATGATGCTTTTCCGTCCCCAGGAAATAGATGCTCATGCCAAAGAGGCCAAACTGAACACCAAACTTGATCACCAGACTTAAGTCGTGATAACTCAGGGCCTCCATGATGGCGAAGTAGGATTCCATATCCCCGCCACCTCCGAACTCCTTTGGATACGCCATCGCACCGTATCCCTGATCAGCCAGCAGATGACACCAATGCAAGACTTTTTCGCGGTACACTGCAAGGCTATCAGTCTCGATATATTTGAACTCCGGATCGGAAAGAAGTGTCTTTACTTTATTCAGTATAGATTCGTTTGAGCCATCAAGAATCTTTGCAAGTACATCAACATTAAAAGTGTGCTGCGTATTCTGTTGTTGCGTGATCGTCGTTCGACTTTCCGGATAGAAGTGGAAAACGGATTCCCGACTGATCAATCCCAGGGAATCCTCCATTTGCTGCAGCGATGCTCTGGCTTGCGTCGATGAAGCGGGAACATCTGTCCCGCCTTTAAGCATTGCCAGTTTTATTCCAATGTCGACAAGCCCATCTTTTTCGGTTGACGTTAGGCTAAGCACTTTTTTAATCTCCACCAGCCAGTTTTTGAATTCATCGGCAGAAGGTGGGGAAGCAGGATTGAGTTGTTCCCGAAGAAATATTTTCTCTTCCGGCTTTAGCCATGATTGTCCATTTATCAACTTTTGCAAAGTTGATATCTCACCGGGCGTGAGTACCTCATCTGACCATGCAACGTAAAAAATCGGAAGGAATACGAAAAGGTTTGGATTATTTTTCAGGGCTGGGGAATTGATCATGGCTACTTTTGTTGACATTTTATAAAAATATAAAATGATTGCCACTTCCCGATGGGGTGTAGCGTATGGATACTTTCAGGTGATGTTCCGCAGTTGCATTTGGCGTGCACATTCTTCACGGAACGGCTTTACGTCACGACACATAAACCGGCGCCCTACACGCTCCAACAGAAGTAACAGTAGCCTACCGTACTTTGGATGTGCAGCAACCCAAGGGTTAGTGCACATCCATTATTCGGTTCCGCGTCGCCTTATTTCACCAACTCCATGTCCTTTATGCCGTCAAACTTCGGCTCAATGACAACTTTTCCGGTCTTGTCAATTATTCCCCAGAATTCACCCTTTTTCACTGCAGCATAACCGTTCTTAAAATCGCGGGAACCATCATACTCGGGCTTAATCACCCATTCCCCTTTGCTATTCAGAAAGCCAAACTTATTACCCTGTCGTCCACGTGCGAGTCCGTCGAAAAAGTCTTCGTAGATATCTGTTCCGCTCAATGAAACCTTATCCCCGGTCTTGGTAACATATCCCCAGCTGTCACCGCTTTTGATACGTGCGAGACCTTCCTCCGTAAATTCTTTACCGACATCAAACTGAGGCTTGATCACCCATGCACCGGATTTATCAATATAACCTACCTTTTTATCCAATGTCTTTGCCCAGGCAAGCCCCTCTCTGAAATAACCCACCGTTTCAAATTGCGCCGGGATAACTGCCTTTCCGTTTGTATCTATAAATCCGAACTTCTTGTCTGCCGCGCGGAACGGTGCCATACCTTCCGTAAAATGATTCACATCCAGCAACCCAGAACCTTCCACCGGTGTCTCCGCACCGGAGGTACTCACGACCATGTACTTACCACCGCTCTTGACCACGGCATAGCCATCGTAAAAATCCGTTGCTTCATCATACTTGGCTGGAATCGCCATTTTTCCCGAGGAACTCACGTATCCCCATTTATCTCCAACCCGGATGGGAAGTAGGCCGTCCTGGAATCCCTGGAGCTCAAAACCCAAAAAACCCTCCTTTACTTTAAAGCTGGTGACTTCAGTAGGTAGTTTTTCGCCCTTCAGATTGATAAAGTGGTGCTGCTTCGCCTTGCTATCGTAAATAATGGCCAGCCCTTCGCTTGAAAATTCGTAACACTTTTCATACTGCGCCGGAATAATAAGTTCTCCTTTCAGGTTCGCATAGCCCCACTTTTTGTTACCGGCCGGTTTTACCTGGGTTACATAAGTCTGTGCCATTGAGCTCCCGGCCACCAGCAGCATCCATAATACGATAAGGGTTTTCTTTTTCATACAAGTAGATTGTTTAAAGATAGTTACACCATAGATTCTAATGCCCGTGTCAGGCCTTCCGCTGTAACGAAGCTTAAGATAAAAAGTTTATGCCATCCCTGGCAATGACGGTATACCTAAATATATAATTTTGTGAAAATAATTCCGGCCGGTGGAAATTTGTTCACAGATTGACGGTCAGGGAAGTATAGTAAAATCCGCCTACTGACGGGCCTCCCAGGTATGAGTTGTAGAAGTGATTCAGGAGATTGCTGCCTCCCAGTTTAAGTATAACGTTACTCCAACGGTAGCTGACCTGTCCATCCAGCGTCTGGTATGCAGGAACGTCTCCATTTACGAGAAAGGATTGCCAATAATAGGCACTTTGCCACCGATAAGTGAGCATAAACCCAACGTTGCGAAGTACTTTTTCATTTCCCAGGGAAATATTCGTCATCCACTGAGGCGTGTTGAACCCATCTTCCAATCCATCGTTGCCGCTTTTTCGCTGTAGTTTGGAAAATGTAACGTTTCCCGTTGCCATCCAGTCTTTGTATAGCCGAACCTTCAGGCCCAAACCGGACCCGAAGTTGTGGCGATGGTTTTTGAGTTCGTCCACATCCTGTACCGATCTTGTTTTGATCGGTCATACAAATAAAACGGTATGGAATCCGGGTTGTCCGTTTTAGGCACATTCATTTCTACCTGCGCAATAAGTTGTTCATATCGATTGTAATAGAAGTCTATATCGACTTGCAGGTCACCGTTCAACCAATCACTGCGATATCCCACTTCCAACGAATTGATGCGTTCGGGTTGGATGTAGGTGTAATCATTCTTTCTCAACAAGTCCTTGTTATTAACAATTGCTTCATCTGTAGTCAATCCTGCAGTATTCACGTCTTTGTTAACCGCAGTTTGAAAGGCATCGATAGAAGGACGGTTGTATGCACTTTCAAAAATTCCCGATGACATAACGGGGAGCCCCCCTACGCGCTTAACGCCACCACTGTTTACATTTGAAAATGCTTCGAACACACTGGGGAACCGGTAACCTGTTTGAAAAGAAAACCTGATATTATGAGAATATACTGGCGTATAGACCATGGTAAATCTCGGGTTCCACGTCAATTGAAAGTATTCGTTTTTATCGATTCTCATCGTAGCTCCCAGCTTCACCTTTTCCTGAAAGGCATAACGAGAAACCTGTAAGAACATACCCGTCTTGTTATACAACAGATTTTTCCCCGGTTCTTCCGGATTTATAAAATAATTGCCATCCGGAATAATGACATAGGTGCGATGATCGGCACCCATCAAGACCTCAAGCCTGGTACTCCGGCTAAATGACGGTAGAAACTCCTTCGTAATATTAAGCTGGCCTTCTGCATGCACCATCCTGGACTTAACGCGTAAGGCAGCTCCATAGTCCCAGTTATTAATATCCCCTAATTGGTCTATCATCTGCTGGAATTCATATGTGCCCGGTTGTGGCCGGCCAGCATCTGTTATGCCGCGGGCTAAACGATGCGCATCTGCCACGGTTGCCCCATCCGAAAGAGCGTTCGTGAAGTTCGTTCCGTAAGCTGTAAACCACTCATTATCAGACTTAAAAGTTTTGTCGATATTCTCAGCCATAGATCGCGCATTGTACGAATTGCCTGTATTTTCAAGATTGAGGTAGGCTTTCAGTTGAAGTGTCTTTCCGGAATAGGAAATGCCGTGTTGCTGAAGCTGGTAGCGATCCAGCCTGAAACGGTTAGCCCGCTGATATACATTGTCGAGGTCAGCAAAACGGTAGATATAAGACAGTCTGGTCTCCGAATTGGGTGCATAGGCTAAAGACACGTCACCTTTGACATTCCGTAGGCCGTAGTCTATTACGTCCTGTTCCTGATATCCTGTCCGGGCGACAACATAATTCTTACCATTCAACAACAAGGTCCTTCGGTTTGGAGATTCATTGCCGTATGCGTTTACCGGATCAAAGGCTGGATTGTCTATGCCGGTTAAACCAGTACTCACATTGGCATTAGGATTCAAATCCGACAAATCATTCGCCACCCAATCGTTTCCGCCGAGATAGGTGGCATTGACCTTAAAGGCTAATTTGGGATGGATTGTGTACGCCCAGCGAAGGCTGGTTTCATAAAATGGTTTTGCTCCCCCCGCGGTCCCAGCGCGATTAAATCCCAGCTTTTGCTGAAGACTAAGGCCGCCATAGGCAAATGGATCCTTCGTAACAAAATTTGCCAATCCATTAATGGCATTCATTCCATACAGCGCCGAGGCAACTCCTGGAATAATTTCCACGCTTTCGATATCCAGATCATTAGGTCCCAATGCGTTGGCGATCGGAGCGCCCAGGTGCGGCGCCTGATTATCCATTCCATCCACCAGTTGAGCAAACCGTACGTTGGTGGTATTTGCGAAACCGCGGGTATTAATGACTCTGAACCCAAGGCTCGGTGTTAACATTTGTACACCCTTCGTGTTTTCTAGCGCATCAAAAAAAGAAGGCGCTGCGGATTGCTTGATTGTCTCAAGAGTCACTTTTTCGACACTTACCGGCGATTGTGAAATATTCTCCTTCAGACGCGACGCGGTTATGACAAATTCCTGGAGACGAATTGTCTTCGTGCTGTCCTGTTGCTGCGCCAACGTCGGCACGACAGCAACTGTGAACAGGCAAAGAAAACAACAAAACAAAATAAAAGTCTGCAGGAATCTATTGCGATATGTACAGCCGAACATATCGAAAGATAAAAAAAATCGAATACGCCACAAAAACGATTTTATCAATTTGCGTGCGGTGCCTGCTAAGAATTTAGATCAATCGCAGCAAGTCTTTTTCCTTTTCGACCACCGATTCCAGTTTTGACGCCAGCTTGTTATACGCTACAACCATCTTCTTTCCCGCCACGGTCAATTCAGTTCCGCCGCCCTGCTGTCCTCCTTTACGGGTAATGACGAACGGGTGACTACCCCGGCTATTCATCTCTTCCACCATCGCCCAGGCTTTTTTATAAGACATTCCCATCGTCTTTGCGGCCTTCGAAATAGAGCCGGACTCCTGAATAAGCATTAATAGCTCTGATCTTCCCGGACCAAAGAATCTGACGCCATCAATATCAATCCAGCAACGTATACGAATCGACTTTTTCTTCATTTAGTGTAGTTCATTAGGTGTTGTATATTTAAGCCAATAATCGGCTCCGGCTACCTATTAAGAAATAAATTTAGATAAAATCTGCCATCCATGTCATTTAGCGTCAACAGCAAGATCCTCTTTTGTCTTTTATACATGTCCATTGCCTGTCATGCTCAGGTTACAAAGCCAGTCAGCTCCCTGGTTTTTGAAAAACAAGTCGTCGCATCCGAATCCTTTGAATCGGTCAATGCTTTCGATATTGACAAGGACGGTGCAATGGATTTATTTTCGGGTTCGTTCTGGTACAAGGGCCCGGAGTTTGTCAATCGCAGTTTTGTAGGCCCGATCAAAAGATTCGGTGAGTACTACGATGACTTCTCCACCATCTTGCTGGACGTTAACCGCGATGGCAATCCTGACGTCATCACCGGAGGATGGTTTGAAGGAAGGTTGGTCTGGAAAGAGAACCCTGGTAAAAGCGGTCCCTGGAAAGAACATCTCATTGCGCAATGCGGAAATGTAGAAACTACACAGGCCTGGGACGTGGACGGAGATGGCACCCCCGAAATTATTCCCAACACGCCGCGCAAGCCGCTCGTTATCTATCGCCTTCGCACCAGTACCCCTACCGTATCATTTGATTCGATTCGGATAAGTGATCAGCACGGCCATGGACTGGGTTACGGCGACATCAACCACGATGGCCGTGGAGATCTGATTGTTGACAAGGGATGGTATGAATGTCCCTTGGAACCGTTTAAACACCCCTGGATCTTCCATGCAGAGTTTGATTTTGTCCAGGCGAGCATACCTATGCTGGTCACCGATGTTAATCATGATGGTCTAAACGATCTCATCGTCGGACAGGGACACAACTATGGACTGGACTGGTACGAACAAAAGATGAGTCCTAAAAAAGTCAGAACGTGGGTTAAACATTCCATTGATCCTTACAACGCTCAATTCCACACAATGGTATTAACGGATATCGACAACGACGGAGCGCCCGAATTAATTACCGGTAAAAGGTACCGCGCCCACGACGATAACGATCCGGGCGCTCATGATCCGGTTGGCTTGTATTACTACAAGTGGAATGGTGAATCCTTTTCAAAGCAGGTGATTCGTTACGGACCGGTAGCTTCGGGAGAAGGCAAAGGTACCGGCATCTTCTTTGCCGTAGTTGATGTAAACAACAATGGATGGAAGGATATAGTCGTGGCCGGTAAGGATGGCCTCTTTGTATTCTTTAACAAAGGGTTCGCAAAATAGAATACTGGTTTCTTACAACCGTCTGATGCCCATTCCGCCATCGGCATGGATAACCTGGCCGGTGGAGTACGGTATGTCTCCTTTCGCAAGCGCCGCCACGATCCTGCCAATGTCTTCCGGTGTGCCCCAACGTTTTTCCAGAGTTAGTCCTTCGCCGATAAGCTTGTCATACTTTTCCTTTACGCCTGCAGTCATGTCGGTCCGTATTATTCCCGGCCGTACTTCATAGACTGGTATGTTCGCATCTCCTAAACGTGTGGCAAAAAGTTTTGTCATCATAGCGAGTCCTGCTTTTGATAAACAATACTCTCCCCGGTTAATCGACGCTACTTCAGCAGAGATTGAGGTGATCGATATGATACACGGATTGTATGCCGGGTTCTGGTCCTTTTCCGCCAGCATTTTTTTTGCAACCTGCTGGGTGAAGAAAAAGGTGCCCTTCAGGTTGGTGTCCAGCAGCCGGTCATAATTGGTTTCATCCAGGTCCAGGATATCCTGGCGGACTGCAGGGGCCACGCCTGCATTATTTACCAGCACATCTATTTTCCCAAAATGATCGATTGCCCTGGCTATTATTCTGTCGCGGTCTTCACGGTCGCCGATGCTACCCGGGCAGTAAATTACTTCAATGTTGTGAGCCTTGAGAATGTTCAGTTGGTCCTGCACCTGGTCCTCGGCCCGAACGCCATTGATTGCCAGGTTATACCCATGCTGGGCCAATGCAACGGCTATCCCATATCCGATTCCCCTGCTTCCTCCGGTTATCAGTGCTGATTTTTGCATTCTTATTCGGCTAATTTTATTTCTTTCAAATGGGTCGCTTCGGGTAATGCCTTGTAAAAAGGATCAAGCGGGAAACATCCTGAAATCATTCCATTACGGGGTGCCGTAGTACAATCTGAAAATGTGCGGCAAAGCTTGTCACGTTTTAATGGTTGCCCTTTCAGGATATCATCCGGCATTTCCGGATAAGACAACACCATGCGACCCAGTCCAATAAAATCAGCCATGTTATTGTTCAACACATTTTGTCCGACGTGCGGAAGCCATTCCTGCAGGTACGAATAGGCAGACCCAGTAATGGCCAGGTCCGGGAACGCCTTCTTTATTTCAGCCGTGGCGTACAACTGCCGGGCTACGCCAACTAGTGGGTCTTCCGGCGGCTGATAGCCATCGGACGGAGGAAAAAGCGCTGGCCGTTGAATATGTGGATTGTAATACGGGCTTCCGGCGGTAATGCACACCAGCTGGATGCGCAGGGAACGTAGTAACTCAAGGAACTGGAATGTCTCTGTAAGGTCGCTTGCCAGTCCTGTTGAGTCTCCTCCAAACGCATACGGGTATGGATCGCCATTCACTTTTTCCGGAATGCCCATATGATCCGCACCGGGCTTAAAAGGTACCCAGTCAAAAGCACTGAGGCGGACACCGATTTCCAAGCCGGGTGCTTCAGCCCGTATTCCTTTCACAATCGACGATAAAAATCGCGTTCGGTTTTCAAAGCTTCCGCCATACTTTCCTACTCTTGATCTGGCACTCAGGAACTCGTGCCCCAAGTAACCGTGGCAATGTTTGATATCCACAAAATGATACCCGGCACGCTGCGCGAGCACAGATGCATGAACGAAGTCATCGATTAGCCTGTCGATATAATCATCCTTCATGATCGGATAATCCCTGGCCAGTCCGAATTTTGGATTGAGCATCGGGTGATCATACAGGATTTGCGGCTCCATCTTCTTCTTATCGTTTGGCTTGCAGAACCTGCCTGAATGAGTAAGTTGAAGTCCGATCAGGAGATCATCGGTATTACCGAATTTCAGCTTATGGTCGGCGTTAAGCGAATCAAAAAGTTTCTTGTACTCATCACTATTCGCGTCAGAAATCAAAAGTTGATTCGGGTTTGCCCTTCCATCGTGACGTACAGCAACCGCCTCACAACCCCACAATAATTTTGCTCCACTAATAGCAAAGTTTTTCCAACGGCGCTTCGTGTAGTCACTTGGCCTTCCATCGGTGGTGCCATCCCATCCTTCCATCGGAAGGATGCAAAATCGATTGCCTACCGTTCTTCCGGAATCCAGTTTGAAGTCCCTGGCAGCCGGTGATTCACTGGCTGGCACAAGCGTGTCATCAAAAGGCATATCCGTGTTTACTGCCTTGAGGTACTCGCGGAAATCATGTGCGTTTTTCAGCTGCGCGATCCGCTTGTATTTAGGTTTGTGTTTGGTAGACATTAGTTCGGGTACGTTGTTAAGTTACAGGAATAAACAGGGAAATAAAACCAGGATTCTCGTCACTGATCGCCTGCGTTACGCAATCAATTTTTCAAGCCGTTAAAGAACGTATAATAAGGTTCGCTACGTACCAATTTGGTAAGGTAAAGTGCCAGTTCGCGCGCGTGATAGTCGCCCCACATACTGGATTCATTACACGGGATTTTCCTGCCTTTGGGAATATTATCCCATCCATTTGGTCTGTGATAGACGGAATGTAATAGTAACCCTTCGTGCTTTGCGTCCAGCGACAGATAGGCGTCAGAAAACAAGGTATTGGTTACCGTTAATCCTGCCTGTGTGTAGAGTTCCGACCGCTTGTCGTTTCTCTTTTTCAGGAAATTTCCAAGACGCAGCAATCCCTGGGCTGTTATCGCAGCGGCCGAGCTGTCAACAGGTTCATAGTCATTATAGGGTTCGGAGGGTCTGTTCAGGAAGTTGCCCAGATGTACCAAACCCGGAGCGCCGGTATCCCAATAGGGTATCCCGTCCGTTGCTGTGTTATCAATATAGAAATCAGCCGTGGCTGTTGCTGCCTTTAGCATCTTTTTCATCAGCGACTCTTTACTGATGATGGGGCGTAGGCTTTCCTCCGGCAACGTATCAATAAACTCCAATTCCTCTGCAAAGCCGCACATCGCCCATGCCAGGCCACGGGTCCAGGTTGTAAATCCGCTAAATCCCTGCTGTGCATTTGGAGCCCGGTAATTGCCATCGTTTACGTTGAACAAACATTCATGGACCGTTCGCCCCCAGATGTCATAAACGTCGCGGCCTTCTCCATAAAACACCGAATAATCGGCCGTTGACAAAAGATGTTTCACCGCTCTCTCAAGGAGGTTAATCTTTTCATCGTTTTCACCTTGCAGTACATGGCCCAGCGCGTAGCTGAGCATAACGATGCGGCAAGAACGAATGGTATCAACAAATAGAGACTGCGGGCCGTTAAAGGAATAAATGTATCCACCCACTTTCGTCGGTGTCCAGCGCATGGCCTGAACTGAGCCACTTACCTTCAGGGCTAATTCATAAAAATTCTTTTCCCAGGGATCTTGCTCAATCTTCCCCTCAGCCATAAGTCGCCACAGGTTTCCATATGTGCTCAGGTTGTTAAACCCATGGTCATGCACACCGTAATGCGTCAGGTGTGGCGCCATTTTATCAACCGTATTTTTCCTTCCGGATTCCAAAAAAACTTTCTCTCCTGTTGCATCAAACTGAAGCAGGGCTGAACCATACTGAAATCCCTGTGTCCACTCGGTCCAGCCACGGGTGGTATACTTGCCGTTTACCGTAAATACAGGTGCTCCTCTTTTGGGATCAAAGTTTTGCTCAATGAGACGGATTTTCTCTCCTGATAATTTCCAGAAACGATCCAGGGAAGGTTGTAATTTTTGCGGGGTAAGATGAGCATCAATGATCATGGGTGTCTTGTCTGTTACAGGTCAAAAAATGAGGTTCAAAATCGACGCAGCAATATAGTACAATGAATATAAGGTGCAAACGAAAAGACCCCTGGTAAAAGCGGCGTAAACCATTCTGGAAATGACCAGGCAAGCCGTCCGCTTGTAGCACAATTTCAGTTGACGTTTAAAGACACACCTCACCCCTACATCTCTGTGGAAGCGACGTGTTAAAAAAATCCGGACGGCCGGACTTACCCTAGGTCCAATTCGTGGGATTGATGTTCTTGGCGGCCCTTAAAATATCTCTTCGGCTGATTTGTCCGATCAGAGCTCCGTTGTCCACAACGGGTAGTCGCCTCACCGGAGTATTCAGGAATGCCGAAGCTGCCTCAACCACATCACTTGAAAGTGAAAGGGTCTTCACCTCCCGGGTCATGTAATCGGATACTTTCGGCGCACTAAGGGGTAGATTGTGGTAAGCCTGATCGACGATGATACGCAGGCAGTCCTTTTCAGAAATGATGCCGACAAGTTTACCCGACTCGTCAAGCACTGGCGCGCCTGAGATCTTTTTGTTAATAATGATTTCAATGACTTCATTAATATCCTGGTCTGGCGTAAAGGTTATCAGGTCCTTTATCCTTACCATATACTTTTCGATAGATTCATATTTGGGCAGAGTGGCATTCGCGTCTTCCCTGCTCATCAAATTGGGTCTGAAATTCATGTTAAATTCTGGTTGGTAGTTGTGTAATATAGAAAATAAATCAATCGATTGAAAAACATCAACGGCCATATGCACGGAGTTGTCATCGGATCCTGGCCGACCGGTGGCGCACACATATGTCCTTTATTGACCAGGCGTCTATGTTAAAATAGCCAAACCGCGCTCTATAGCCAACCTTCGGGCTGGCACAACGATTGGTACTCCCGGGTTGTATAAGCCACCCCTATGCTACAGAATTTCCTTCGTGTAATCTTCCGGTACCTGCTCAGGAGCAGATTCTTTACGATCCTCAACATGCTGGGTCTTTCGGTTGGTCTGGCATGCTGCCTTATCATTTTTTCATTTGTGAAGAACGAGCTTTCCTATGATCGTTTCCATAAACAGGGTAATCATATTTACCGCGTAATTCGTCAATCAGAAATGAGCAACATGCCTTACAACATAGGCATAACCTCAGGTCCTTACGCCGGCGCACTACAACAAGACTATGGCGATCGTATTCAGGATGTCACACGGGCATTTGTTTTTAACGGCATGGTTCAGTATGACGACAAATCCTTTATGGAAGAGCGTTTATTGCTGGCAGACAAAAACTTTTTCTCGTTTTTCAGTTACCCACTCGCTTATGGAGATCCTGCGACTGCACTGAGTGTGCCTGGTTCCATCGTGTTGACACGCGCACTCTCGCGGAAATACTTTGGCGAGGAGAATTCCGTCGGGAAGATGATCCGACTGGATAATGAATACGACCTCCAGGTTGCTGGCATAATGGATGATTTGCCGGGAAACACACATTTACAATTCGATGCGGTTGCCACCCTGTCGCTAATTGAGAAAGAACCTTGGTTTAATGAGTGGTGGAATAATGGAACCAACACGTACGTGCAGGTCGCATCTGCTGAGGATGTATCCTTTCTCGAGTCAAACTTCCCTGAATTTATGAACAAATATTTCGGGAAGGACTTTGAACGTGTTGGTAATCGCATCGGACTCAAACTGGAGCCGCTGGAAGAAATCTACTTCAACAATGACACGCGTTATGATCAGAATATTGCACATGGTGACAAACGGTACATCTATATCTTTGGAAGTATTGGGATTCTTCTCATTATTCTAGCCGCAATGAATTATATTAACCTGGCTACTGCACAGACGTCCCAACGATCAAAAGAAGTCGGCATCCGTAAAACACTGGGTTCTACGCAACGCAGTATTGCCATACAATTTTTGTCGGAGTCGTTACTGCTGTGTACAATTTCGCTCCTCATTGGTGTTGCAATCGCACAACTCACTATCCCTCTTTTTAACGCTAACTTCGGCGTCTCGATTCCAGATATTTTTAACACACCTGAATTGATTTATTTTTTACCCCTGTTACTAATTCTTATTTCGGGTCTTGCAGGTAGCTATCCATCATTTCTATTGTCATCACTTAAGCCCATACGAATTATGAAGGGCCAATTAAAAAGTGAAATGCATTATTTGATGCTGCGAAAAATACTCATTGTCTTCCAGTTCAGCATTTCTGTATTTATGATTATTGCTACAGTATTCGTCAGCGGCCAGCTTGCTTATATGCGGGAAACAGATCTCGGGTTTAGTCCGAATAAAGTAGCCATCGTACGGATGAACAATCCCGTTATTCAAAAACAACAGAAAGCTTTTAAGGCGGAACTTTTGGCAAGCCGGTTTTTTGAAAGCGCTTCGCTTGCCTCCGGTCATCCGGGAGGTTATTATGATGCCACAACCGTTAATGTCGAGGGACAGGAAGAAAATACACGCATGCGAACACTTTGGGCCGACGAAGGCCTGCTGACTACCATGAATATCAGCATTGTGGAGGGCAGGTTTTTCGCAAAAGAGTTTCCCGCCGACAGCACCTTTTCCGTGGTGCTGAACGAAACAGCGGTTCGTCAGTTGGGCTGGACTCCTGAGGAAGCACTGGGAAAGAGGGTAAAACTTGCTCAGTTTGATAGTGTCTATCAGCAGGTGATCGGTGTTGTAAAAGACTATCATTTCACCTCTTTAAAAGAACGAATTGAACCATTGGTTATCGGATACCGGCCCAATGGTCGTAATCTGTTGGTTAAATTCTCAGAGACCAATCTTCAGGATGCAGTTGCGTCACTGGAAAAACTATGGGGTTCTTATCAGACCGGTTTCCCGATGAAGTTTTCATTTATGGATGATACCCTCGGCAGTATGTATGTCAGGGAGACGGTGCAGGGTAAATTGTTTTCAGTGTTCTCCGTTATTTCATTGGGAATTGCATGCCTTGGAATTTTAGGGCTCGCATCGTTCATGGCAGAGCAGCGAAGAAAAGAGATCGGTATAAGAAAAGTGCTTGGAGCTACTGTCAATCAGTTATCCGTGTTGCTTATGAAGGATCTGATGCTACTCGTTCTGGTGGCAAACCTTATCTCAATTCCGGTTGGATACTGGGCTATCCGGCAATGGTCTGAAAATTTTGCTTATCGGGTTCCGCTAAACCCGCTAATGTTTATCAGTGGTGCTATTTCAGTGTTGTTTATTGCCGCCATTATTATTGGCGTCAATGCATCGCGAACTGCTATGGAGAACCCTGTAAAATCCTTGCGATCTGAGTGAGGAAAGGACGGTTAATGATCAATGAAACGTTATCATAAGTCTGCGCCAACATCCGAAGGGATGACACGTTTATAGCAAATTGAACGGCGCACATCACGATGCCAACGGCATCGCACGAACGGTGGCCCAAAAAATATCCTTATAGCCAATGAGCATTTCGTAAGGATTGGCTCGACGTGCTTCGGCGCCGTGTGGTTTGTTTACCTGGTGTGCTTTTAGTATTTAATGCAATCGGCATCTGATGATGTAGATGCAATTTTTTGTTTACGCACTAACGAAACGTTATTTGACGTTCAATGGTTAATGATACCGGACATCTGTTCCGAGCGTCAAGCTATTGTCGGAATATTTCCTTTTCTTTGCCCAGAATTTTATCAGAATCGTGATTTTTTTGAATTTAACTACTTAACAAGTAAACACTTACCAATGCGACTATTATTTATTTGCCTAATCCTGGCATGTACTACGCCTCTCTTCTCACAGTCCAAAAAAGCCTTGCTAACCGAGGTTGATCAACTTAAAAAAGAAGCAGAACAGCTAAAATCAGAAATCGAAAAACTGAAGAAGCCAAAACAAATAGAGCTGAATGATACCCTCAGTCGCGTAAGTTATGGGATCGGAACCTTAATGGCGTCGAACCTGCAAATGCAGGGAGGTGAAGGACTGACCCCTGATGCAATAGCTGCGGGCATTAAAGATGTTTACCTGAATAACACCCTTCGGGTCGAGCAACAGGAATCAATGATTATCGTACAGACGTACATGGAAAAAGCAATGGAAGAAAAGGCCAACAAGGTCAGACTTGAAAATGCTGCGTTCCTGGAAAACAATAAAAAAATGGAAGGCGTCAAAACAACGGCCAGCGGATTACAATACAAGGTAATAACTACGGGAAAAGGCAAGGCGCCGATTGAAACTGATAGGGTAACGGTGCACTATGTGGGCAAACTTATCGATGGATCTGTGTTTGATAGTTCTGTTGCCCGGAACGAGCCTATGACGTTTGAAGTAAATGGTGTCATACCCGGATGGACTGAGGCGCTTCTGCTCATGCATGAGGGTGACAAATGGATGATATACATTCCACAGGAGATTGCCTACGGAGAACGCGGTGCCGGCGGACAGATACCTCCTTATTCTACACTCGTTTTTGAAGTGGAACTGATCAAAGTCAACTAGTTAATGGTGAATGGTTAATGGTTCATTAACGAAAATCTAGTATATTCATCAAGGAAACTTGAATAGGATCACCATTAATCATTAACAATTAATCATTCATTTCTGAAGCGCCGCTAAGATCATTGCGGCAATCACATCATATCCCCTATCGGACGGATGGAGTCCATCATAGGTCATGTCTATTGACTCGGGAGGATACGGATACCTGTCTGTTTCCGGGTTGAAGGGAATGTCGATGTAATCGGGATATGAATAGTCTTTGTATTCGCCAGTGCCTGAATCTTTTAATCGTTTAAACCTGACCATATTGTCCAGCGTCATTCCGCTCGCGTGGTATAAATCAATTACCTCCAGGTTTTCAGCATTTCCTATCGCCTGGATTGCCGCTGCAAATTGTTCGAGGGTTTGTCCGTTTTTCTCCTTATACGAACCGTAAGCATTATTCTTCATATCCGCGAGGTAGACAAAATCACCACGTTGCATGGGAGTAATGAGAATAATCTTCGCCGATTTGTTTAGCGCTTTGAGTTTATCCAGTATGATTCGATACGCTCCAAAAAGCGTACGGCTTCCCGTATTGTTGTTGTAGTCTTCCAGTGTTCCAATCGGTCTCCCCTGCCACCAGTCATTCGTTCCCAGAAAAACGGAATAGAGATCCGCCTTCTCAAGGTTCAGTGTTTCTATTTTGTCAGCAATTCCGCCTGAAGTCCATCCGTTGTATCCACTGTTTACATAATGAATGCGTGGCATTTTTTCTACCACGCGGGTCATATAACCTTTCGTAATACGGTTTCCCGACTCTTCCAGATGTTCATTCAGATACGTAATGGAATCCCCTATCGCCACCCATTTAAGACGTTCCTGTATACAGGAACTCAGAACCAGAATAGAAACAAGCAATAACAACGACTTTTTCATAACGCACTTGAAACTTATAGCGTGAAAATAATAGTATCCTATCCCATTAGGTGCACATACTATACTGATTAGAATCCGGAATTTGCCTAAGCGCTCGGTTCGTATTCTATTCTATCCAGGGAACCTTACTTGATTTGTAATAGTCAATTTTCAATGCCTTGAGTCTGCGGGCATGATTACCTAAACGCACTTTATATTCCTCCCAGCCCCTGCCCGCTTCCGGAGACCAGGCAATTTCAGCTATGCCCATTAACCGGGGAAATACCATGTATTCAATCTCATCCATAGTGGCAATCGTTTCTGTCCAGAGCGGCGCTTCAATACCCAGAATGTCTTCGCGTGTGATACCCTTATCCAACGTGGTCGGATTCCAGTCGTAAGCACTATCCACCTCAATATAGGCTGCCCAATGCAAACCAAGTTTGGTGGTGGAGTCGTATTGCATGTCCAGATACGTTCTTTTGGCTGGTGACATCACCAGTTTCGATCCGTTGTTTACAGCTTCAAGCGCATGCCTGGTGCTTGACCAATATTGAGCAATAGCACTGGCGGCACTAGACTTATTCTGCATATCACCACGGATGTCATCTTCAGGCCTCTTTTCATTCATGTTTATCTGAGCCGTCTCTTCCCAGCCAATTACCTGTTTCCCATGTGACTTAACAATGTCGCGTACCCTGGCAACAAAAGGAATATAATGTTCCAGTTTTGTAGCATGACTTTCATCACCACCTATGTGAAGGTAAGGTCCAGGCGTCAGCTCCGCCATCTCACGAACCACGTCATCAATGAATTTATACGTAATCTCACTGGTAGTGCACAGCGAGCTGAATCCAACTTCAGTACCGGTATACAGTTCAGTAGCTTTACCGTTGCAATTCAACTCAGGGTATGAAGCCAATGCGGCATTGGTATGTCCCGGCATATCGATTTCAGGTATTATCGTCACGTACCGGTCCTGCGCATATTTTACCAGTTCTTTGTATTGTTCTTGTGTGTAATAACCTCCCTTACCACCACCCACCTGGGTACTGCCTCCATAAGCAGCCAAATTAGGCCATGACTTAATTTCAATACGCCAACCCTGATCATTTGAAAGAGACAAATGAAGTACATTCATTTTGTACATAGCGATCAGGTCAATGTACCGCTTAACGTCATCGACGCTGAAAAAATGGCGCGCTACATCCAGCATGGATCCGCGAAACGGGTAACTCGGATAATCACGGATGGTACCCGTAGCGATATACCATGGTCCATCCTGAACCGTATCTAGTTCGATGGCTGGGGGCAATAACTGACGGATGGTTTGAATTCCCCAGAATAGCCCGGCTGGTTTATTTGCCGTTACTTTGAGCAGGCCTTCTGTAATTTCAATCTCATAACCTTCATCACCCAGTTCTTCATCGGCCCCGGAAAGAACAAGGTAGATATTCCCCGCCTTCGGCACTCCGTTCGCAGTAGAAACCGGAAGGTCAAAACCCGTTGATGGCTTTAATCTGTCGGCCAGATACTGACCTACAAACTGAAGTTCAGCAGCCGCCCCCTCAACATAAACACCGGTATTTTTTGTCAATTCAAACGCCGTGGCCGTTGCTGTTACAGATACAGGCTTCGGAATAAGGTTTTCCTTCGTCAAATCGGTTTGAGGAAGTTGCTTACACCCAGCCAAACAAATCGTGAGCAGTAGAGGGAACAGGAAGATTCTATGCATCATAAGGTTTTGAAAATTTCAGATGGCGAAAGTAGAAAAAATACCATCAACTAATGAAGGTTTTTCTTCAGCTGGTTGTGATAAAACAAAATCTTGAAAGACCCGGTAGGTGTGTGCAAGACACACATTGCGGCGAACTGCTCACTTGTTCATTTACGCGACATTCCGGTATATTTATGACTAATTAACCCGCATCTATGGAATCAATTGCTAAAAAGACCGTGCTAATAACCGGTGGAAATAAGGGAATAGGATACGGAGTGGCAGTGTCACTCATAAAAGAAAATGCCAACGTCGCCATTACCAGCCGGTCACAGTCGTCTGCAGATGAGGCAGCCGAAGCGCTTAATAAACTTGGAAAAGGTGAGGCTATTGGAATCCAGGTCGATGTCCGCAATGCGGGCGACCAACAAAAAGCCGTAGACGCTGTGCTGAAAAAGTGGGGAGCCCTGGATGTGCTGGTTGCTAATGCCGGGGTGGGCTATTTCGCTTCCATCGAGACTTTAACTCCGGAGCAATGGAATGAAACCATTGACACCAATCTTACCGGCGTATTTTATAGTATCAAAGCCTGCTTACCCGCATTGAAGAATTCGAAAGGGTATATTATCACTATGGCTAGCCTGGCCGGGACGAATTTCTTTACCAACGCTTCGGCATACAATGCCAGTAAATTTGGTCTGGTGGGCTTTACCCAGGCTGTTATGCTGGACGTACGGAATCACGGAATAAAAGTAACGACCATTATGCCCGGATCGGTCGCCACGCATTTCAACAATCACACACCTTCTGCCAACGATGCCTGGAAGATTCAACCGGAAGACATTGGCCAAATGGTTGTAGACTTGTTAAAGATGAATCCACGCACGTTGCCAAGCAAGATTGAAGTGAGGCCTAGTATGCCGAAGTAGCTAGTAAGCAAGGGGTGCATGTACTATTAATATGGTTTCGTTGTGACCAACGTTGGAGATAAATAGCCAGGTTAAAGCATAGCGCGTTCCTATCTTTTCAACTTACACCCTTAATTATCTCAGAACTGATTCAAAAAAAATTCAGATAGTTCACATGATGAATTATAAAATCAAATTAGTGCTGGTAGTTACAATTTTGTTTATCACAGCAAAAAGTGGTTTCTCGCAAATACGAATTGTTATTTCCTCAGACTTTCCACCCTTGGATGTATGCATAAGCGGCTGTCCGGATGCTCGTGTCAGCGACCCCGACGACATTCAATCGATGGTCCGATTCCTGGTCTATGCAAATGAGTTCGATATCGAAGGATTGATAGCTTCCTCAGCTACGTTTGCCAACATTGCCGATAAACAAAACTTCTTTGACATTCTGGAACTATATGACAAGGTGGATGAGAATCTGCGAAAGCATGATCCTCGCTTTCCTACAGCCAACTACCTGCGCACGGTGACATTCCAGGGCCTGACAGGAACCTATGGGGGGTCAGTAAGCAATAATATTGGCGAAGGTAAAGACAGCGAGGCTTCAGAGGCTGTGATCAAAATAATCGACAATCCAGATCCGCGGCCGGTATGGTTTGCTGTGTGGGGCGACTGCAGCAACATTGCCCAGGCTATTTGGAAAGTAAAGCAAACGCGCAGCGCTGAAGAATTAGGAACTTTTCTGAGTAAGATCCGCATCTACCAGATTGCAAAACAAGACGCCACCATTACCTGGTTGATGGATAATTTTCCGGATTTGTTTATTATCTACTCGGCGACCACATTTAAGGGGATATACGGTGGACCAGGCGATCCATTGGGTAATCACAAATGGATCAATACAAACATTCGTCAAAACCATGGACCACTAGGTGCCATTTACCCACTGGCAGCCATGGGTGTCGATGGTCTGAAAGAAGGGGATTCGCCGTCGTTTTTGTACCTGGTAAGTGCTGCATATGGTTTGAGCAACGCTGAAGACCCATCTCAGGAAAACTGGGGTGGTCAATACGTCCGCCAAGGATCGAGCAAGCATTGGGTCGACGCTCTGGGCGAGTCGACCATCTCAAGATGGAAGGCCGACTATCAGGCTGATTTCGCCAAGCGTGCGGACTGGATGGTCAAGTGAATACGCTATCTGTTATACTCGTAACTATAATTGGACCCAATTAACTGACAAGCCGATTGGGAAAAGGAAGTAAATTCGAGGTTCATTTGAAAATCGTAAAAAATATGTGGCGCGAGAATGAGGCTAGCATCCCTGCTTTTGGAACCAATTTACGCCGGGTTTCAGATATTTGATTCCAAAACAACTGACTAAATTGCGCATGATTTGTACAGGCAGGGTTAAACGAGTTGGATTATGAGATTTTTTAAACTTTTGCTCATGCTATCGATTAGGCAGACAGCTCTCTTTATCACTGTGCTGATCACTCTATCCGTCAGTTGCTCAGATGACGGAACGGTCGGCAAGGAAAAGCAAGATCCCCTGGAAGGATTGCCGGATGAAGGTGCTGTGAGTCTGAAAAACCCTGTTATAGGACAACGAAGCCGCTACGTGCATTTTCGTGCATTCAATAAGACTGACACCGAAGACATCCGCTTTGAGTATACGACGGATACCCTGGTAATGGCGGTCACCGGAAAGGAATCCGACAGATGGATACTAAAGGAATTTATCACAGACGGTTCCACTTTTTTGTCGTCCGATACTGTATTTACACTTTCCTTACAGATTGAATCGGATTCCGCTTCATTTGCTGACCCGTCAGATGGGCGGTACTACTCCAATTTTTTTGGCATTCCCCCCGGTGAAAGTATTAAGTTTCCGATGTCGTTGATAGCCGAACCTTCTACGGAAAATCCTACTTGTTCTCCATTTGAAAGCCTTTATTCGAATGAGATGGAATTTGCCCGTAACTACTCGCAGTTCGGCCAAACGTTTAACCACCTGAACATCCTTCAGGATTACACCATGACTGCAACTGACGGACCCGGATTAATGTATGTCTACTCTCCTGCTGACGGGTTTGTCAGAATGACCGTCTTCAATCCCTGGGTATCCGAAGAGGTAACGGGATGGGACCTCATTCCCTAATACTGTACCCACGATCTATTGGCACACGGGAAATTCTCTTGGCGACGTTGCCCCAAAAATCCAGTCGGAGCCGTTAATGAATAGTGCATTGACCTTCAATCGACGTATGGAAAAGGGACCCGAATTACTGATTATTTTCCTCACTACCCTCTGCCCTACTCCCGGCTACTGCCAGACGAAAACTCAGTAAACCAAGAATTAAAGTCAACGGTGTAAAAATGATCTTCTCCGTTTGATTATTTGAAAACAAGTTCCCGACTGTGTTCAGGAGAAAAAGTATAACCATTAACCACAACGCCACTGTCGTTATCTTACGATTCACGCTCAACCTTAACAACCCCGTATGTAATCCAACCGCCAACAACATTAACGCATTAAGAAGTATGGAAATGACTTCAAAGACAACCATCTCTGACGTATCCGCAAGCCTGCCTCCCCAGACCATTTGAAATGGAATTACACCAGTAATAACCAATACATGAAACACCACGACCATCGCTAAAATCGACAACAGTCCGTTTGTTGCCAATCGCACCGAAATAAGTTCAATGAACTTCAGCCTGGTCATAAATCATTCCTGGATTATCCCACCACAGCAGGCTCACTTTTCCGTTACCTCCTTGAGTTTTGCGAAGAATTGTTTTTTGCGGTCAGACTGTATACCCCAATCGACCGGCACGCTTTGATATCCTGATTCAAATCCCTCCTTTTCCATCCTGTAATCAAAGTACCCCCACGACGAATAAGATTGTATTGCCCTTACAAAATTATTTACCTCTGCATCAAAATTAAAATGGTCATCTTCGTTGAATACAATTGGCTTGACAGAATACCCTTCAACCTTGCGCGTTGCGACAACAAGTCCGGTAATTTTTTCAGGGTCTTTTATACCATTGCCATGCAACAAGATATAGTCAGAGACCTTCACCACATTCGGCAGCGGTACGAATCCTCCTCCGTAGCTGGTACTGACCAGCAGACGATAGCCATCTTTTTTCATGTTCTTAACACGCGTGATCAATTCATGAACACGGTCAGGCTGCAGTATGGTATGGTCATAGCGAATATTACATTCATTATTGATTTCGACAAGTATATTTCTGTAACCTTTTTCTAAAATCCATTTTGTTGCGTTATCAACGGCATTGATCACAGCCTGTTCGTTTTCCAGGTGCTGATCCTGGCCGAAATAAAAATAGCCCAGCATAACAACCATTTTCAGCTGATCGGCTTTGTCCAATATCCGTTCCAGCCGTTCCAAATACGCCGGGCGTAAGTTCCCTTTCTGATCAAAAGCAGAATTGATCCAACCCAGCTGGTTGCCATATCCAGTAGGGCTTCCACCCTGAAGGTTTAACGTAAACGCAAGCAACCCATAACTCCTCCAAAGTTCCATGTTTAAAATGAACTCATCGGTATTACGGTTTGCATCCCACACCTTTGTATCAGGATATTGAAAACGTTGCCTTGTTTCTGGATTAAGGTCGTCGAATGTACCTTGCACCATCCTCGAATTAAAAAGCAGCCCTTCGATTTTATGACCTTTCCAATATCGCCCCTTGTAGGTCAGCTCTCCATTGATATAAAACTGATCTGCCGCAATTGAAACCTCTGTCTTTGTTTTCGCCTGGGCAAATAAACCATTAGCCATCGGTGTTACAATCACCAGGAAGCAGTAGATAATAGGGATACGTCGCATAGTTTTTCCTTTAGTCAAAAACGAAAATTAAAAATGAATATCCATTCCCACGGTAAGCTTCGCAAGCCTCGCAACAAAAAACTTCCTTACACTATCTCCAAAATTCTCCTCACGATACAGCTATCTTATAAAACCGCAGCAATTAACTATCACAAGGTAAGCAACTTACCAAATACCTTACCCTACCTGACAACTTAACGCCGGATTTCCAATTTCCTTTCCTTCAAAATAATTAAACCGGGCTTCTCGGTTACAAATACCTCAGCATTTATATTTAATAAAAAAATATCCTCTGTGAACGTACTGGTTGTTGACGACGAAGAGCTTGATCTTTTTATTGTTCAGAAGCTGCTTAGCCTGGAATTTCAGACCACAGGATTTAACTCCCAGACGGAAGCGCTGGCATGGGCACGGCAAAATGATTTCGATGTTGCTGTAATAGATTATTATCTCGGACCGGGAATTCTTGCCGGAGATTTATTGAAGGAACTGATTGCGATAAAGGGTGCGTCCTTTAAGGCTTTTGTCGTCACCAATTATGTCGACGAAAAGCAAACGGCTGATTTATTGAAAGCAGGATTCACCGATGTTATCACAAAGCCACTCACACTGGAAGTTTTTAGGAAAAAATTAGGGTTGTAAATTCACTTCGATTGAAAGATCGCTAAGAGAGAAGAACCTTTATTTTTTATACTAGCATGCTCCAGAGAATCTCCACCGGATGAATGGCTTTCCGGCCCGTGCCATCCTTGATCTGATGCCTGCAACTGGTGCCCGCCGCCGCGATAACAACATTTTCTGGCTGCTTCCTTACTGCCGGAAAAAGTACCAGTTCCCCTATTTCCATAGAAAGATCATAGTGCTCCTTTTCATAGCCAAATGATCCCGCCATCCCGCAGCATCCTGATGGAATGAGATGCACCTGATTATTTCCCATTCGGGTAAGGATCTTTTTTACCGGTGTGAGAGACGACAAGGCTTTCTGCTGACAATGACCGTGCAGCTTGATAAGCTGATTGTGTTCTCCAAATCGTTTCAGGTCAATATTCCCCGCCTCCATTTCATTTGCCAGAAACTCCTCGATCATAAAGGTGTTTGCCGCAATACGTTTTGCACTTTCCTTTTCTTCACCGCGTAATAAGTCAGGGTATTCATCCCTGAAGGTAAGAATGGCAGATGGTTCCACACCTATCAACGGGGTGTCTGTAGTGATCACATCCTTGTACAAGGTCACATTCTTTCGAGCCAAAACACGTGCTTCCTCCAACAGGCCCTTCGAAAGAAAACTCCTCCCGGATTCATTATGTCTGATATACTTTACGGAGTATCCCAATCTGTCTAGCAGCTTAACCGCAGTAATACCTATTTCGGCTTCATTATAATTCAACAGCTCATCGATGAACAGGTAAATTGTCTTAACTGGTTTTTTAGTCTCGGGTACAAATTTAGTTTCAAACCACTTCCTCCAGGTGACTTTAGAAATTTCAGGCATGCTCCTGCCAGAGGCAAATCCCAGGACCGCTTTCGCAAGATTTCCAGTCAACCGATTGCCAAATACAGCCCGGTACCCCCAGGGTAATAGTGATGCCAGCTTCATACCGGTGGCGAAATTACCAATCAACCTGCTTCGAAACGGCACACCCTTTTCCTTATAGTACTGGTACTGCCATTCCTGTTTTAACTTCCCCATATCAACATTAGACGGGCATTCTGATTTGCATCCTTTGCAACTCAGACACAGATCCATCACTTCCTTTATCTCATCGTGGGCAAATGGATTTTTTTTATCGGAACTTCGAATCATCTCCCGAAGGATATTTGCCCGTGCCCGCGTCGTCTCTTTTTCATTTCTGGTAGCCATGTAGCTGGGACACATGGTGCCTCCGCTCAGCTCTGTTTTCCGGCAATCACCGGAACCGTTGCACTGTTCGGCAGCACGCAGAATTCCGAAGGTATCTGAAAAATCCAGCACCGTATCGAATTCCTTTGTCTCCTGATCACTGACATACCGCAGGTTAGTATCCATCGGCGGCGTACTAACAATCTTTCCCGGATTAAATACATTCCCAGGATCCCACACGGCTTTAAGATCTTTAATCAGCTCATAATTATGTTTACCGATCATTTGCGGAATAAACTCTCCCCGTAGCCTTCCGTCACCGTGCTCACCGGAGAGCGACCCATCGTATTTCTTAACAAGTGTAGCGGTCTCCTCCGCCATCTTTCTGAAAAGCTGGACTCCCTCAGAAGTTTTAAGGTCGATGATAGGTCGGAGGTGTAATTCACCAGAACCTGCATGCGCATAATGAACACTATAGAGTCCGTGCTTCTTTAGCAACGTATTCATCTCTGCGATATAAGCTGGCAAATCATGAACATCTACTGCCGTATCTTCAATTACCGGAACCGGTTTTTCATCACCAGGTACATTCGACAAGAGGCCAAGTCCGGCTTTCCTTAAGTCCCAAACCTTTTTAATATCCTCTCCGCTTACCACCGGATAGGAATACCCCAGCCCGCTTGCTTTGAGAGACCCTATCAATTTTTGGGTATCAACTTCCAAAGCCTCCTCGGAGTCGCGTGTCAGTTCAGCAACGAGTATCGCTTTGGGATCACCTTCAATAAAAAATCTGTTTCCGGCTTGCCCACGATTTCTTTTGGTTGCCTCAAACACGTAATGATCCATCAATTCTACAGCGGAAGGATTGTGCTGCAGCACGACCAGATTCGCTCGCAACGACTCATCTATACTATGGCAATGGATACATACCAGCCTTTTGTTCGGCGGCATCAACGGACTGAGTTTTATTTTTGCGGAAACGACAAACGCCAACGTACCTTCCGATCCGGCAATCAAACTACAAAAATTAAAACGATCACCGTCAGGATTAAACGGTTGCATCCGCGCCAGCATATCAAGGGCATAACCCGTGTTTCTCCGGGGAATGGAAGGCTTTGGAAATTCTTTATTTATCTCCCGAACATTTTGTGGGTCCGATAAGATCTTTTGAATATGTGCATAGACCTTTGACTCCGCTGGTGAGCAATGATGCCCATTTACCCGGGCCGAAAATTCTTCATTTCCAATAGCTCCAAACCAGGCCTTGCTGCCATCGGACAAAATTGTATTTACTTCAAGCAAATGTTCACGTACGCTTCCATAAACAACCGAGTTTGATCCACAACTATTGTTGCCTATCATTCCTCCAATCATGGCCCGGTTTGCTGTTGAGGTTTCCGGGGCGAAGAAGAAACCATAAGGCTTGAGGCGTTGATTAAGATCATCCCTGACAATTCCGGGCTCCACCAACGCCCATCCTTCCGCTGTGTTAACTTCAATAATCCGGTTGAAGTTTTTTGATACATCCACTACTATACCGCCACCCACTACCTGCCCGGCAAGCGAGGTGCCGGCAGTCCTGGGAATAATGGAAGTCTTGTTCTCCCTCGCGAAGTGAATCAGTGTCTCAATGTCCTTTTCAGATTTCGGAATGGCTACAGCAAGTGGAATTTCCCTGTACGCCGATGCATCCGTGGCATATAATCTCCTGGTTACTTCATCCGTAAAGAGTTCACCCTCGAGGTTATTTTCCAAGCCGCTAAAATTCATGGGGCAAAACTAAATAAAAAGTTGAAGCCAATTTGAACTCCCACGCCAACTCAGAGGAAACGGAACTATTATTTCGAATCAAACCGACCATTCAATCATAATTTTCTGATTATCACTCAAAAGTGTAATTTATCGCCCTCAAAATACTTATGATAAGAAATTCGCGCCTCATGACCTTTCCTTCTGCTAAAAAACTGCTAGCTTATTTCCTACTTGCGGCAACAATATGTTTGTCCTGTCAGCGCGAACCGGATTATGACCGTTCATGGAGTGTCTACAAAGCGGATGCCTCCAGCAGCAGCTACTCCCCCCTAACACAGGTCAATAAAGAGAATGTGCATCAACTTCAGGTAGCCTTCCAGTTTAATCCGAATGATGCCAGAGGTTCACGGCCGGGTAACAATGAGTGTAATCCTATTATTATCGATTCCATTCTGTATGCCACTTCGGCCCGTCACCGGCTTTATGCCATTCATGCCAGTACGGGCCAAAAGATCTGGTCTTATGACCCTTTTAACGGAGGAGAAGGGGGTGGTATTAACCGGGGCGTCACGTATTGGGAAGACGGTGACGACAAGCGAATTTTATATACAGCGGGTGACAACCTGTTTGCACAGAACGCCATCACCGGTGAATTGATTCCTTCGTTCGGTAACGGTGGTAAAGTGAGTATGAACGTCGGACTCCGGGGTGATTCTTCAGCGATTTCCGTTATACCTACTTCACCCGGAATCGTATTTGAGGATTTACTAATCATTGGTGCGGAGGTATCTGAACTCTTTGGAGCAGAACCCGGATACATAAGGGCTTACAACATTCGTACTGGCAAACTGGAATGGACATTCCATACCATCCCACACCCGGGAGAACCGGGCTATGAAACGTGGCCGAAGGATGCCTGGAAATATGTTGGCGGTGCAAATGATTGGGCCGGGATGAGCCTGGATCTCAAAAGAGGCATGGTGTTTCTTGCGCTGGGTTCGCCATCGTATGACTTTTATGGGGCGGATAGAAAAGGTCAAAATCTGTTCGGCAATTCTGTGGTCGCTCTGAATGCCAGAACAGGTGACTATATCTGGCATTTTCAGACGGTTCATCATGATTTGTGGGACTATGACTTACCGGCACCTCCCAACCTGGTCACGATTGAAAAAGACGGTGTCAAAATAGATGCTGTGGCTCAAACCACTAAAACAGGGTTTCTTTTTGTACTGGAACGAGAAACTGGAAAACCGGTATTCCCCGTTGAGGAACGGAAGGTGCCTGCCTCACTAACACCGGGAGAAGAAGCCTGGCCGACACAGCCCTTTCCATCAAAACCCCTGCCCTATGCGCGGCAGCATATGACAGTGGAAGATCTTACCAACTTTTCCCCAGCGGCCCATGATTCGCTGGTCAAACGTTTCAATTCCCTGCGATACGAAGGCATGTATACACCGCCGGATGTGAGAGGTACCCTGATGATCCCGGGAACACGGGGTGGATCCAACTGGGGTGGCGCTGCCTTTGATCCGTCCACGGGTGTGTTGTTTGTAAAGTCAAGTGACTCTCCGGAAATCAGTATCCTGCAGAAGGTGAACAACGACGAACAGACAAACACGCAGTCAGCCTACTTCAAGGGCAGGGCGCTTTATGCGAGCTATTGTTCAAATTGTCACGGAAGGGATAGGCGTGGTATAGAGCCTGACTATCCATCTCTGATAGACCTGCAAAGCAGAATGACTAAAGACTCGGCCCTGCTCAAAATCAGAAAAGGAAGCGGCAGAATGCCGGCCTTTGAAAAAATCCTCGCCGGAAAGGAGGAAGACATAATAGCCTTTCTGTATGAGGTCAAGAACGCAAGACCTTCACAAAAGGAGGCAGACTTATTTGAGATTCATTCGAATCGAACCGCTAGTGTAGTCCCCGAATCCGATACCCTGGATGTTTATTTGAACATCACCCCCTTTACCCATTTTAATGATATTGAAGGGCACCCCGCCATTAAACCTCCATGGGGTGCGCTGAATGCGATCAATCTAAATACCGGGGAATACGAGTGGAAAACAATTGTAGGCAATAATCCAGAATTACAAGAAGAAGGAGCACCACCCACAGGTGCCGAGGGTTCCGGTGGACCAATTGTGACTGCCGGAGGTCTGGTTTTTCTAGGGAGTACCCGCGACAGAAAATTCCGGGCGTTCGATAAAGATACTGGCAAATTATTATGGGAAACCACGCTTCCAGGCGTAGCAAATTCAACACCTTGTACCTATTGGAGCAAGGGGAAACAATACGTTGCCGTTTCGATATCCGGAACCAAAGAAAACCCGGCCGGGGGGATCGTAAGTTTTACCTTACCCTAGTGAAGTGAGAAGCCCTATGGATTACTGAGGGCCAGTATGATGTATATGACCAGAAGGCCAGCGCAGATAATGGATGACCACCGAAAAAAGAGTCGGTTTTCCCTTTCGGTATTTGCTCTCCGAACACTTTCAATTTTTTGCGCTACATAGCCTACTTTGTCATAGTTCGTCAGAATAAACCAACCTTTTGTGGTCAGAGATACAGTTCGGTCTATTTTGCGAAGAGTCTTATCGGCGATTAGAAAATTGATGTGATCCTCTACAACACGGTAGTCAGGATCAATGTTTTGATAAAAAGACTCATCACGAAGGTTTTCCTGAGCAATAGATGTGTTCACCTCAAATTTGCGGAGGATGGTATCACAAATGATTTCGTTGATCATGCTGCTTAGATTTACCATGTTCATTGCTGAGGGGGTCTAACATTTACGAATATATAAATATAGGGGAGCCACCGTTTCCTGATCCCATCAAAACGCCTAGGGTTAAATATCCTTCGCCGTATCCCCATTAGTGGGGACAGGTTGCAGGCCAGGGAGTCCAAAATCGTGACATTCAGGATCAGAATACCTCAGAGTCCCAGAGACTGGAGACTCTGCGGCGAATAGTCCAAAATCGTGACATTCAGGATCAAAATACCTCAGAGTCCCAGAGGCTGGAGACTCTGAGGCGAATAGATTCCTTAGGGGCACAAAGACTTGAGAAAGCCGAGGCTAGTAAAAAAAGTGGCCCTACTAACGGGCAGTCACTTTATGTGATTGTCCCCAATACCACTCGGAAGGGTTATGTATAATCAATCAGATGACGTCATTCATTCCTTAACGTATCCACCGGATTAGCTTTAGCAGCTCCCAAAATGGTGGCACTGGTCGTGGAAATGCCTATAGCGAAAATCACAGCGGCACACAATAACACTGAAATGACTCCCACCGGAATACGATAGGCATAAATTTCAGCCAGCAATGCATTGGTAAGGAAATATCCACTCACCGACCCGACCACCGCAGCAATGGTCAGCACAATGACGAATTCCTTGTTTAGGAGCCCGACGATATTTCCAATTGTCGCGCCCAGCGCCTTCCGAATACCAATTTCTTTCGTACGTTTTGCAATATTCAGAGAAGCAAGCGCAAATATTCCGGAGGCTGAAAGTAATCCACCCAATACGGTAATGAACAAGAATATTTTCTCCAGGTTAGCATTTGTCTCTCGACTTCCCTTTAATACGAGGTCCTCCTGAAACTGACTTTCAAATGGTCGCGTTGGAAATACTTCCTTCCACGTTGTTTCCAGATACTTTTGGGTTTCCACCAAATCACTCGCTTCTGTTTTTACCAGTAGAGTGATGTACTGGTTTTTGGCGGCCGGATAAAATATGAAGGGCTCATACTCTTTTGAACGGAAAAGATTATCCACGTGGTTTTCAACAACACCAAGGATCCGTCGCCTCACGTCGTGTAGCACGACAATCTGATCAATTGGATTCTTAAGACCCGTTTTTGCAACAAACGCTGCATTCACCAGGACACCCTCATTCTGATCGGATGCATTGTCCAGATTGAACGTTCGCCCTTCCGACAATTTAAGTCCCATGGTTTCAAAATAGTTCTTCCCGACCCCCAACGCCTGCACTTCATACTTACCGGTATCAACTTTTACAGGAGTCTGGTATGTATTTGCACCAATATTGCCATCGCTTACTCCTACGCTAAGGATCTTTGGAATCGAGGCAATAGCCTTTTCCATAACGTCATAGTCCCGTTCACCCTGAAGGCTTACCGTAACAATCTTATCCTTATCATACCCGAACTTGATTTGTTCCTGATATTTTGTATTCTGAATAAAAACGACTCCTGCAATCAGAACAATAACGGAAAGTGCAAATTGTGCAGCCACCAGTGTTCGTGTAAGTCCATTGGTACCTTTAATTTTTACATTTCCTTTCAACAGTGCAGTAGCCTTAAACCGGCTACTGAACAAAGCGGGGTACATTCCTGCTAGCAGCGCCGTAAGGAATACCAGTGTGATGAGGGCAACGAACATATTGACACCATTCAGATCCTGCAAACCATAAGGCAGTCTCCACATGCTGGCAAAAGCAGGCACTATAAACTGAGCCATCAGCAATCCGACCAGCAACGAAGAAACGATAGTGATCAGGGTTTCAAACAGAAATTGCGTAGCAATCTGACCGCTGCCCGCCCCTACAGATTTGCGAACACCTACTTCCTTCAGACGCTTGGCTGTTGTCGCAATAGACGTATTGGTAAGATTAAAACACGCAATCAGTAGAATGAGTCCGGCCATCGATGTAAATACGAGAAGGGGCACAAAACTCATGCGGGAAGTTAACCAGTTATAGCGAATGTCATCCTGATCATAATTAGCCTTGAATGGTACCAGTTGATAGGAATCAACAACCATGTCGGTTCTTGCCTTGTTGCGCCCGGGAATATACTTCGAAAACTGTGCGCTGACATGTGTTGCGTTTTCCGGCGATGAGAGCTCAAAAAATGTAGCCGGATTCCGCCAGTCACTCCAATCATCCACCTTGATCTTGTGAATGTCAATAAAGTGTTCAAAGCGCATCAAGGCTTCGAAGTTGAAGGTGTTATTGATGGGGAATTTTTTAACAACACCGCCTACAAACACTTCAATTTCAACATCGTTGACAAAATTCAAGACCAGCATTTTTCCAATCGGGTCTTCATCGCCAAAATATTTTTTTGCCACCTCTTCATTTAGGAAAATAGTATTCTTGTCATGAAACGATTTATGGCTTCCGGTAACAAGCGGATAATCGAACATATCAAAGAAAGCACTATCGGCGAATCCAATACCCTGATTAAAGGCTTTGTCACCATTGCGCATCGCACCGCCTCCGTAAAGAAACCGAGTATACCGCCCAATCCCTGCAATTTCTTCGGCAACAATGGGTGCAATGATTAGCGGTGCCTGATCATCCCTTACAACACGTCCATCCTTTTCGGTTGAAAGCGTATGTACTCTGAAAATACCGGATACTTTTTTGTCGTCGTGAAACCGATCAAATTCAATATTGTAGGCCAGTAACAAGTAGGCAGTTATACAACACGCAAGCGATATTCCCAGCCCGAGTGTATTGATAATGATGTAACTCTTGTTTTTCTTCAGTGTACGAAGTGCTACGAGGACATAGTTTTTAAACATGTGGAGAAGTTTAAAGGGGCCATTGCTAAAAACAATCCAATTTCTTTCCAATAATGTATTCAGCAGTAAATCAAATACTTACTACACTTTCGATACCAAAAACTGTTCGGTTATGAGGTATAGTCTTTCCAAAAATGAACAACATGATCTATCTGCTGGTAAATCACTTATCAGTATGACGCAAGGTCGGTCTCCAAAGTTGCACGGTGTTAATTCACACGTAGCCGGAATAACCGCGAATGAAACGACTGGATGTTATCGGACACCTTTTACTTTCATTTTGAGTGTATAAACAGATTTCGATGCTGTAATAAATAGTGTCTTTTGATCCTTGCCCCCGAAACAGATATTTGCTGTCCAGGGCTCATCAACGGCTATGTGCTGGATTTGTTTTCCCTGGGAATCAAATACCGTTACTCCTTTTCCCGTCAGGTAGACATTGCCTTTGTGATCAATCGTCATACCATCGGAGCCCATTTCGGCAAAGAGCACCCTGTTTGTTAACGTCCCGTCCGGGTTAATTGTAAATGAATACGTCTTCTTTGCATTAATGTCTGCCACATAGAGGGTTTTTCCATCTTTGGAACCCACAATTCCGTTTGGCCTCACAAAATCAGTTGCTGCTGTCACGAGACTTTTTCCGTCCGGCGACAGGTAATAAACGTTCTCCTGCTCAATTTCTTTTTCTGATCTCGACCAGTAGTTGCGTTTATAAAACGGGTCTGTAAAATAGATGCCCCCGTTCGGGTCCACCCACAAATCATTGGGCCCGTTAAGTTTTTTTCCTCCAAAATCCTTCACCACTACAGTGGAATTTTTCTCCCTGTCTATTCGCCAAAGCTCATTATTTAAATCTGCGCAAGACATGAGGTTGCCATTATTGTCGAAATACAATCCATTGGATCTGCCTGCACCTTCCATAAATACAGAAATGGTACCATCGGTCGACCACTTCCAAATCCTGTCATTCGGCTGATCCGTAAAAAAGACACTTCCTTCCGGATCAACGGCGGGACCTTCAGTGAACAGATAACCGGTTCCTGCCTTTACCATCACGGCGCCTTTAGCAATAAGGTCACTTTGTTTCTTTTCTTTCGCCTGTGAAAATACAAATGGAGGGATCACAATAAGCAAAAAAACGATAACGAGCCGGGTTAAAATGGTATTCATGGGATGGATTTAATTTGAAAATTTGGACGTGATCACTAAACAAGCGACAGTTAAAGATGCAAAATAGCCGTTTGTCTATTTTGTACCATGTCATGAATGAAATTTACCTATATATTTATACACACAACCAAGAAGCCCATGAAAACTGTACTAATCTTTGGAGCAGCGTTACTGCTTTCCATGTCACTTACAAGCCTGAAAGAAACAGATACTGCCAAAAAAGGCTGGATTGTTTTATTCGATGGTAAATCGCTTAACAACTGGAAAGCTGGTGAACACGCAGGCACGTTTAGTGTAGCCGATGGTGCCATCGTCGTTTATGGGGAAAGGTCGCACCTCTTTTACGTGGGGCCTGTCAAAGAGCACAACTTCAAAAATTTTGAATTGAAGCTGCAGGTAATGACTACACCTGGTTCCAACTCAGGAATCTACGTGCATACAACCTATCAGGAAGAAGGATGGCCTTCAACAGGATATGAAATACAGGTGAACAATTCCCACACCGACTGGCGCCGGACGGGCAGCGTGTATGCGTTGCAGGATGTGAAAGAAGCTCCTGCTAAGGACAATGAATGGTACACGCAACACATTATTGTGCAGGGAAACAAAATTACGGTAATGGTAAACGGAAAAGTTATCAATGACTATACCGAGACTAATCCTGCCAAGATCACTACCGGAACTTTTGCCCTGCAGGGTCATGATCCCAAGAGCAAAGTATTCTACAAGGACATCATGGTCAAACCACTCCCCGATTAGTTATACTTCTACTTTTCCTGTTGATCGCTATTGCCGGTATAAGGGTAAGTTGATAAAGTGCATTTCCAATCACTCACAACTCCCACCCTTTCCGGTATTCACGAGTTAGAAACTTGTTAGCTTCCGGAACGTTGGTGATTTTCATAGCTGCCGAATCGTAAAGTACTTTCTTCCCTGCACGAAGCGCGACCGCGCCCAGGTTGATAGTCTCTGATATCGGACCGGCAAGAAGGAAACTGCCTGGTGATTGTTTCTTTTCTCTGAAGGCATCGATCCACACGTCGTCGGATCGGTCTCTGGGTTCCTGAGGTATTATCTTTCCAGCCAGATAGGTTTTCATCCGGCTCTCCGGAATCAACGCTGGTTGTTCGTTGCGGAAACCAGCAAGGATCTTGCCTTTGTCTCCCACAAACATCATTCCCTCCTGTGGAAGATCTTTGCCATCCACCTCAAGTTCTTCCGGAGTATGAGGTTTCATTCCACCATCGTACCAGAAGAGGTCAAATGCGGGTAGTGTTTCCTGTTTGGCAAACTTAAATCGTATTATAGAGGAATATGGAAACGCCACATCGTTCACCACTCCCCTGCTAACCTGATCCACCACTGTTCTTGTTGTCGTAGCGTACGCTTCAGCACTGTAAGCCGGTGTCTTAACTCCGAGCGTAAGAAACATGGGCCACAAGCTATAATGCCCCATATCCGCAATGCTCCCACCTCCGAAATCATACCAGCCACGAAAAACACAATGCGTGTAATTCGGATGGTAAGGCCGCTCGGGAACCGGACCGAGCCAGAGGTCCCAGTTAAAATCTTTTGGCACAGGAGGCGTGTCCTTGGGGTTAGAAGTCCATTGCTGCCAGACAGGCCGGTAAGACCAATTATGAATTTCTTTCAAAGTTCCAATGGCGCCATCAGCAATCCATTGTTTCACCAGATCATTTCCCGGCCGCTTACTCCAGGCCAGCAAGTGCGTAGTTACTCCGGTGGTTCGTGCCGTTTCAATGGTAAGGCGGGACTCATAAATGCGGTTAGCAATCGGCTTGTGAATAACGATATGCTTTCCTTTTTTCATCGCTGCAATGGAAATGGTCGCATGCAGGTGATCAGGGGTCATGATTTTTAATGCATCAACATCTTTTTCTTTTTCCAGCAACTCACGGAAATCAATATAGGAAGAACAGCCCTTGAACTTGCCGGAAGTCTTATCCTTTGCATAGTATTTGTCAACGAATTCCTGTCCCACATCCCGACCACCTGGAATACCTGTGATACCCTCTCCCCAGGAAGGATCTCCCAGCGCTTTGCGTATGTCATTGCGAATACCATGAGCTGACCAATCGATGTAATCCGTGCTGCGCTTGTTGGGATCACAAACCGACACGATCTGGACCTTGGGATTGGTAATTAAATCCGCCATCTCCCGAAGCCCTTGCGTGCCGCATCCGATATACCCCAGAGTTACCTTGTCACTGGGAGCAACAAAGCCTGCACCGCCTATCACATTTCTGGGTACGATGGTGAAGGCAAGCGATGCTGCGGTTGCAGAGCCGATAAACTTTCTGCGGTTAATTTTTTTGTCGGGTGTCATGGTGAGTCAGATTATTAATGTATCAATTAAACTTTAATGAAGTCGAGTGGTTTTAAGATAGTGCGTACAACTCTGTAAAACAAATCATTCTTTGTTTGCGAAATAAAATAAATCTAATTTGATCACTAATCCTTATTCAATATGAAAAGAATTCCTTTGATATGGGTATTACTGATCACCGCCCTTACGACCTTTGCCCAACGTGCCACGCCCGATCAAATTCAAACTGCGAATGGCCTACTTACTGTCCAGCCGATT
The DNA here is from genome assembly GCA_041737945.1 of Chryseolinea sp. Classification (GTDB taxonomy): domain Bacteria; phylum Bacteroidota; class Bacteroidia; order Cytophagales; family Cyclobacteriaceae; genus Chryseolinea. Next base: position 234,903 of record JBGSQQ010000043.1, on the reverse strand, counting down.
CTCCATGGCACTGTCGCACTCGAATGGAACAATAAAACTATTTATGTCGATCCCTATGGCGGGGCCAACGTATTTGAGGGTATTAAACCACCGGACCTGGTGCTCATAACAGACATTCATGGTGATCACTTGAATGCCGAAACTTTATATGCGCTTGATTTGTCAAAGTCCGTGTTGGTTGTGCCAAAGGCAGTGGCTGATCAGTTGCCTGACAACCTGAAAAGCAAAGCCGTCGTACTTGACAACGGAAAGAATACTGTTCAACTGGGAATCTCCATTTCTGCGATCCCCATGTACAACCTACCAGAAACTACAGATTCAAGGCATCCCAAAGGACGCGGCAACGGCTATATTCTCACGCTGGGAGGTAAATTGATCTACTTTTCGGGAGATACGGAGGACATACCGGAAATGCGCAGCCTGAAAAATATTGACGTTGCTTTCGTTTGTATGAACCTACCCTATACAATGGATATTAACCAGGCATCTGACGCGGTCCTTCAATTTATACCAAAAGTTGTTTATCCCTATCATTACCGGGGACAAGCAGGACTGAACGATGTAGAAGGTTTTAAAAAGCTGGTAAATTCTGCCAACCCAACTATTGACGTAAGGTTGAAAAACTGGTATCCATAAAAAAACACCTTTGCTAAAAGCAAAAGTGTTCGAATAATTTTTCAACAGTAGCAGCGGCTAACGTCATGTAGCCGATAAGATTACCTGATCCGTTGTTTACCAGCACTCACATTGGAGACAATGCTATTCATCATACCCACCATACCGACAACTAGAATGGTAATTAACCCAATGGCAAACTCTCTGGGGTTTGTTTCCACGAAAGCTTGATTGAACATATAAACAGCCGCAAAAATAATAGCTGATACAAGCATCAGAAAAAAGAAGGCTAATGATAGTGGTTTCATAATATTGGTTAGTGTGGTTTTTTGATAATCCACCTAACAATAATGTACCAACTTACCAAACGGCCTTTTTACGTTGTAAACGATGTTTTTCTAAATGGGAAATCCCAAAAACGGAGACCGCTTTTTCAATTCAGGAACCGCCTATTGGATCATTTTGCTGATATTATTAAAGCTGACGGCAATATTCTCCAGCGGTTGGGGCGCACCATCCTGCTCAACGAACATATGCTCCAGCCCTGCTGTTTCAGCTGCTTCGAACACGCGCTTAAGGTCCGCGTAGCCCGTTCCCACTTCAACCGGCCTTTGAGTAACGCGATCAAGATCTTTCATATGCCATAGCGGAAAACGACCTGGGTGCTTTTTAAACAGTGCAACGGGGTCTGCACCCGCCTTTGTTGCCCAGCCCAGGTCAAGCTCCATCTTCATAAGATCGGGACTAACCTGTGATAAAAACATCTCGTAAGGCACCTGTCCTTCAATACGTTCGAATTCTTTTGTGTGGTTATGGAAAGCAAAACCGATCCCCGCCTTTTTGCAGGCTTCGCCGGTTTTATTAAATGTTTCAATTGATTTTTTCACTTCCTCCAGCGTATCAATGGGTGTGCTGGAACATACGAGATAACGTATACCGCCTTCAACCGCATCATTCACTGCTTCCTGGTAATTTTCGCGAAGATTTTTTCGCGGAGGTCCCGATGGAGGAGTGGCTCCAGGCTGCACTCTGGGAGGTGCTCCACCGATGTGGTGCGCCCTCCAGCTTAGTCCATACTCTTTAACTTTAGAAGCAAAAGCTTTGGGCGAAATGCCATAATAACCTCCCTTGCTGCTGGAAGCTGATTCCAGGTCCTTGTATCCAATTTCGGCAATTCGTTTCAGGGTTCCATCCAGGTCGGCTTCCACCTTGGAGGTGACTGTATAAAGTTGTAAACCAATAGGCCGTGTTACCACTGCATGAGAAAGGGTGAATCCGTTAGCTTGCCTGGTAAACAAGACGCTTCCCAAAACAACTGCTCCTGTATTTTTTAAAAATGTTCTTCGGTTGTTCATGCGGTATATAAGTTAAGTAGTAAATGCCCTTATCAATTTACAATGAATAACGGGCAAAAAAAATCCCGCCCTTTTTAGGGGCAGGACTTTATAAGGAAAAGTTTAAAAAATAGATTAAAGCACAAATTAAAAAGTATCGGTACCGTATGGTATTAAGAAACCACAGCGTTTTTGTCTTCGTTTTTTGAAACAACTTCCACTGCTGAAAACGCTGCTACACTGCGTATCATGCCGGCAATTCCAATTACTACAATGGCCAGCAAACCAAATGACAGGAAGGTGATATACCTTTCTACCAATGTCTCAGCAATGCCATATATGAAGGCAGAAAAGAAAGAAGTAGCGAGGATTAAGTGGAAGAAGAATTTGAAGTTGGTTTTCATGGGTTTGGGTTTTGATCGTGGTATAAGAAATACTATGCCACGCCCAGAACCAGTCTAAATCGTCCAAAATGGCCTAAATCATTCGAGAGTTATTCCCAAAAATGGAAGGTTTTCCCGAAGGCTTGAGTATTATGCCTTGGTATTCACCGGAACAAATAGTAGAATTGAAAATACACTTTCGAAATGAGGCAACTTCTTTTAAGCATGTTCCTGGGCATCATTACTCTTGCTGCCGCAGGACAAACACGAACAATCCAGGAACGGTTAGGATACCCCAAAGATACCAAGCTGCTGATCATCCATGCCGATGATATCGGCGTATCACACGCGGAAAATATGGCCACCATCCATGCCATGGAAAAAGGAAGTGTCAACTCGGGCAGTATTATGGTTCCGTGTCCCTGGTTTATGGAGATTGCATCGTATGCGAGCTCCCACCCGACGGCGGACTTTGGTCTACACCTGACTCTTACCAGCGAATGGCCATTATATAAATGGGGGCCTGTGACAGCCCACAGTCTTGTCCCTGGTTTAGTGACAGACAAAGGTTTTTTTAACGATAACAACGAGGATGTCAGAAAAAATTCGACTCCCGGTGAAGTTGAAAAGGAACTTCGCAGTCAGATTGAACGAGCGATAAAATTTGGAATAGACCCGACACATTTTGACACGCACATGTTTTGTGGTATTTCGGATCCTCGTTTTATTCCTGTACTGCTGAAACTAGGGCGCGAGTACAAGGTACCGGTCTTGTTAAATCCCAAAGCAATTAAACAATGGATTGACGTTGATTTGACTCCACACATCACGGATAAGGATGTTGTAGTAGACCAACTCTTTATGGCATTTCCAGAAGACTACGCAAAGGGAATGGATAATTTCTATACCAATGCCCTGAATTCTGTAAAACCCGGTTTAAGTTGTATCCTGATGCATGCCGCCTACAACGACGAGGAAATGCGCGGCGTAACCGGAGGGCACTCAGGTTATGGTGCAGGTTGGAGACAGGACGACTTCAATTTTTTTACCAGTGAGAAGTGTAAAAAACTAATTGAGAGCCAAAATATTAAACTCATTACCTGGCGGGAGATCCGGGACAAACTGATGCGTTGATTTCGTCAGGGAGCAGCTAATTTTTTCCTGCCTGCTTTAACTTCCCCGGCACTGACAGCGCCAGCCTTATTTCCAAAATTTGACCGGATATACGTTAGGATCGTGGCGATATCTTCGTCATTGAGAAATGCATGTTTGGGCATCACGCCATTGAAAGGCTCTCCATTGACCTCGATAGCACCTTGCAACCCATCAAGCACCACATTGATTAAACGTTCCTTGTCTCCCACAACCCAGTCGGTACCCGACAGCGTCGGAAAGCGGCCCGCCGCTCCCTGACCATTTTGCTGATGACAGGTGCCACAAAAAGTATTATATAATTGCTGATCCTTCGAGATGTTCTTTTGAAGGTCGTCCTTCACTTCGTCAGGCGTTCTGATGTGAGTCGATAATTTTCGCTGCTCCATGGAAGCAAGTTGCTGCTCACCAAAATTATCCCTATCACCTTTATACAGGATACGCCAAATCTTTCCCTCATTGGAATCTGAGATATAGAGTGATCCATCCGGGCCAATCGCAAGACCTACTGGCCTGTACCGCGCATCCCTTGTATTTACTATCGTGTCGGCCCCTGAAAACCCATCTGCAAAAACTTCCCATTTTCCGGTTGGGCTACCGTTTTCAAAGGGAACAAAACACACAAAATATCCTGACTGGGAATAGGGCGCCCGATTGGTTGACCCGTGAAAAGCGATAAATGCACCTTTTTTGTACCGTTCAGGAAACTGATCCCCGCGATAGAACAGCAAATCATTCGGTGCCCAGTGTCCTGGAAATCCCATCATCGGCAAATCCATATCACCACACCTCCCTGTTATTTTACCATCGCCACCATACTCCGGTGCCAGTACCTTCTGTTGTTGTATCTGATCATAATAACAATAGGGCCATCCAAAATCCGAACCTTCGGTGACGCGAAGAAATTCCTCTGACGGAAGTACGGCGCTTTGCCACGGCGTAAAAAGGCTCGGAAATAAACTGTGCAAATTGTCCCGCCCATGCATGACGATATACAAATTCTTGTCTTCTGCATTCCAATCCATCGCTACTACACTGCGTATCCCGTTTGCAAATCTCGTCCCATCCTTCTGGGTGAGTCCTGTTTTGGTGGCGTCAAACTTCCAGATCCCTCCATGTTCATCCAGTTCGGGACAGGGGTCCAACCCTACTCCACCGGGCGCACCGTTGGGAGTCTCTCGGATATCCTGGCAGGCGTTGGAGGGTGCACCGAAAGGAATATAGATGTTGCCCTTGTCATCAAACGATACAGGCTTGGTGATATGCCAATGAATTCCATGCTCATGATCGTCTGTAAAAACCACTTCCGTTGCGCCTTCAGGCACCAATTTTCCTTCCGTTAGTTTGGTTCTGAACAACTGTGTTGCTGAACTGAAATAGAGATAACCGTTGTGAATCGTCATACCCGTACCATAATGTGTACGTGCTGTATCCGCTCCCCCAAAATGCTCTATGATGTCTGCTTTGCCGTCGTTCGTCGTATCCCGCAAGGCAACTACTGCCCTACCGTTTTCCGAAGAAATCAACTTGATATAAATATCTCCATTGCTATTAACCGCGAGATGTCTTGCCTGTCCGGTGTGGTCAGCGACAACCAGCGCTTCAAAGTTGCCAGGAAGGTAAAGTCCACCGTTGTCGGGATCGCCCTGGGGTAGTTGGTTGGGCTGCTTACAGGTTACAAAACTTGCTGCCAACAAAAACGCAACGGCCATCGTGAAAAGATACCGGTATGCAGTGGCGAGTATATGAGTGTATGGGACCAAGACCTTCATACTTTTCAATTCATCGTAGTAAATTTGAGGCATACAGGTTTACCAATAGAAATCCTTTTTCCTGTTTCCGCAAGTAGTCCAGATTTCAGATTACGCTTGAAAACAACTATTTCATCGCTGTTCTGGTTGGCTACCAGCAAATATTTTCCCGTCGGATCAATCACAAAATTCCTTGGTATTTTTCCCAGGGTGGACTGACGGCCTGCATACGTCAAGTCTCCCTTTTTGTCAATCGCATAAATAACTATTTCATTGATATCACCTCGAAGGGACCCGTAAAGAAATTTTCCGTCCGGAGAGATATGGATATCAGCAGCATCAATCTTTCCAAAGAAACCTTCGGGAGGCATGGTGACTGACTGCCTCGCGTTAAGTGTACCATCCTTGTAATCGAATACAGTGACGATCCCCATCATTTCCTGAATGAGATATGTCACGTTGCCTGACGGATGAAAGATAAAATGCCGCGGTCCGCTGCCTGCCTTGACTGACACAAAAGCGGGCGTTGCGGGCGTAAGTGGCTGTGGACTTTTAGTATTTACTGAATAAATATTCACCTTATCCGTTCCAAGATCCGGCACAAATAAATAAAGATTGTCGGGCGACAATACAGTAGCATGTACGTGCGGTCGGTCCTGATTACTTTTGTTGATACTGCTTCCTTCGTGCTGAATAAATTGAATATCAGACGCCAGTGATCCGTCGGATTTGATAGGTATGGCTGACAAACTTCCGCCATCATAATTGCCCACAAATGCAAATTTATTTTCCTTGTCAACAGAAATGTAACAAGGCCCGTCACCCCCTGCACTTACCGTGTTCAGGAGAATCAGTTTCCCGGAAGCCGCGTCGAACGTGTATGCACTGACACTTCCGTTTCCATCACCCTGCTCGCTGACCGCATAAACGTTCCTTCGATCGTTGCTGATAACCAGATATGACGGATTTTTAATTCCAGTCACCTCGGCCTTGTATTGGAATTCCCCCGTTTCGCTGTTAAACGTATAAACATAAATTCCATCACTCTTGCCGGGAATGGTATATGTGCCGATAAGGAGATTAAACAGCATGCCTGTCGACACCTGTGCCTGCACCATGGAGAGAAAACCTATAAAAAGAAATAGTACTAAGGTAGTTTTCATCGCGTTACATTTGATATGTGACTAATCGTTGTTGGAAGGACTGACAACCTGTTACTCAAATTTTATAGTACGAAATTTTTCAAGTTCATGAAAAGACGTTTCAATAGTTGACGACCATGACCACTTCACCATATCACCGCTGTCATAATCGAGCCGGCAGAAATTGGCGTTCCACAGACTCCCGCTCCTGGGAGGCATATTCGGTAATAGTCCCAGCGCGCCATAAGGGAAAAATATCTCAGCCGTCCAGGATTCTATTTTTCCATTCATCGCCTTTTTTCCACCTACAACATTCACCATTTTCTTAATTCCGCTTCTGTGCCATGGAACCCAACTGGTTGGTGTTTGACCTTCGATACTCGACAAGGTAAGGATCAGTTCTTTTTCCAGCTGATTTACCTCGTATTCAAAGTACACCCGCTCCGGTGGGTTCGGATAGAAAAAAACTTCCACGACATCGCCTTTAAAAATATTCTCAAAATCTTTATAATCCTTAGTGGTTATCCTATCATCGACCCCCCGGAAGAGCACGTAGATACCGGTGCTGGAGTAAAGTATCTTAAACCTCGTGTCATAGTCTTTACCACCTGCATCCAACTTTGTAAGAGATTGCCATTCGGGTTTATTCCATTCTGCATGATCTCCTCTACCAGTAATCTCAAAATCGCTGCAGCTACGAACAAGCAGTAAAACTTCTTCATGCGCTGGTGCCTGCCCTTTGGCCCAAAGGGGTAAAAAATAAACAATCATTAATACGAACACTGCTAAAGATGTATTTGATCTCATATATCAATTTTATAAACTGTTTTCTTCAAATTCTATTTTATAAACTGCTGCGCAGAAATCCCGTTGAGATCCCACACAATTTTTCCATCGCGAATAGTAAGTTCGGCTTCAAATTTCTGGCGGCCTTCAATTCGGTTACCTCCCGCATCAATAAATCCGAACTTGCCATCGCGCAGACTCAAAACGGCAACATCAGCCACCGATCCCTCACTCAACCGTCCAAGATCCTCCCGCTTAATTGATCTTGCCGGATACCAGGTTGCCCGCACTATAATATCCTCTTTTGTCATTCCCATTGCCAAATACTTCGACATCACATTTAACATATCCTTCATCCCGGCATTCATACTAAAACGATGAAGGTCCGTACCAAAGGAGTTGGGCAGAAGTCCTTGCTGCAAGGCGGGGATGGCTTCACTGAACCAGAAACCTGCACCACCGTGTCCGACGTCGAACAGGATGCCCTTCTTTTGTGCGTCCTTCACAAATGACCTCACTTTTCCCTGATCATCCACAACAGACATCCTTTCTGAAACTTTTTCAAAGGAATGCGTAATTATATCACCGGGTCTCATCCGATTCAACTGATCCGCTAGTGAATACTGAGGTAAATGACATTCTACCAGCAGCGGCACGTTGGCTTTATTGCAGGCACTGAGGGCGAGATCGAATGGCGTCCATTCCTTTCCTTCGTAATGACCTATCTTTACACCGACCAGTACATCCGGATACTTCTTAATACTTTCCCATACCTTCTCCGGCTCCATATCGTTGAGGTCTTCCTGAGTGGGCTTTCCGCTTAGGCCCGAACCTGCAATATTCAGAAATGCCAGGACTCTGGTTTTGGATCGATCAATAACCTGATCCTTAAAAGTTGGAAAATTCCGCCAGCCGGAAGTTCCGGCGTCCACGACGGTTGTAACACCCGCTTTAAATGTAAAATCATCAGGAGATAAACTCAGGATTCCATCTGCAAACTTATCGGGCTTGCTGCCCACAAATACGTGCGTGTGAATATCTATTAACCCAGGACAAACATATAAGCCTGTCGCGTCAATAACTTTTTTCGCGTTGCCTGCCGGAATACCAGATGCTACCTTAACAATCTTACCGTTCGCGATGGCTACGTCAAGAATTGCATTAACATTATTTGCGGGATCAACGACGCGTCCGTTTTTCAATAGAATATCAAACTCCTGACCTTGTGATGTAACAGCAAGCGCCAGTAGAAACAGGGTCGTCAGAAATGGTACGTAGGACTTCAATTCATTTTAATTTTCAATAGTATTCCAGTTATGAAGGTCGTTGCGCTAAACGTCTTTGCGAGGGAGTCTCCGATCTAAGAGAGGAGTACGACCGAAGCAATCCCCTCCCTACTACGTGCGCACGCTGTAGTTAGGGGACTGCTTCACGCTCGCACGCAAGCCAACGCTTCAGTTCGCAATGACGTCTTATGTTTATTTCGCATCCCACGCTTGCGCACTTATTCCATTCAGGTCCCATACAATTTTTCCTGCACGGATTGTCAATTCGGCTTCCAGTTTCTGTGTTCCTTTTAACTTCGTTCCCCTTACGTCCAGATAGCCAAAATCACCTTTTCTAACATTAAGTACGGCAACATCAGCTTCCATGCCCACGCTCAGATGCCCCAACTCTGTTCTTTTGATCACATTGGCAGGAGCCCACGTGCACCGACTAATCGCATCCGGTAAGGACATGCCCATACTTAAGAATTTTGACAATACATTGTCCAGATCCTTCATACCTCCGTTCATACTTTGAGTGTGCAGATCCGTGCTGATCACATCAGGCTTGAATCCCTGTTGCATGGAAGGCACGGCTTGTCGCCACGAAAATGCACCGCCACCATGGCCAACGTCGAAAATGATACCTCTCTTTTGAGCAGCAAAGATGAATGGTTTTACCTTTCCGTTTTCATCAACAACGGTTTCACGTTTAGTTGGTCCGTACGAAAACGTGTGTGTAAAAATATCGCCAGGCCGCAGATGTTGCATAAACAAGGCTTCAATGGAGTTCGGCGGTTCGTGTTCGCCAAAATCAACCATCACCGGTACATTCGATAACTTACCGGCCTCAACTGCCCGATCAACCTGGGTGAAGTCACCCCAATAATGGGCCGCTTTTATTCCCACGATCAGTTCCGGATAAAGTTGTTTAATCATGTGGGATGTCATCACCGGATTCATGTCCGACACATCCTGCTCCTCAAATCTCCCGTACATACCCGTGCCAACAATATTCAACAAGGCCAATACACGGGTCTCGGCATTATCGATGGTCTGTTCTTTAAACTGGCGGAAATTTCTCCATCCGGAAGAACCCGCATCAACCACGGTAGTAACACCGGCACGGAACGTAAAACCATCGGGCGGTACACTAGTCTGTCCGTTAGCGATATACGAACCGGGCTCATTTCCTGAAAATACGTGCACATGCATATCGATAAGTCCGGGGGTAACAAAAAGTCCGGTGACATCGATTACCTTCTTTGCCCCTCTTATTGGAATATCCGGACCTACCTGTGAAATTTTGCCCTTGGAGATGGCAACATCCATTTTAGCGTCAATTTTGTTTTTCGGATCGATAACGTGTCCGCCTTTTAACAGAATATCAATCTCCTGTGCACGCAAAGACTGTACGTGCATAAGGCCAAAGAGAAACACAGCGCAGATGAACGCAACGCCGGATGTATGATGAATTGAACCCATATTAGTAGTACGTGAAATTATACATTGACCTTCTGGTTTACGTCGCCAATGGCGGTCCGCCTGGGATCACGATTTTTCTTCTCTCGCGCCGGTAGCTGGATCGCTTCGCGGTGAACTTTGCGTTTAGGTATTCACCCAGATAAATTGAACCAGACATTTCATCGCCGGTCACCGTCCCGGCGAACATAAACGTGACATTGTCACCGGTAGAGCGGATATTACTCCTCAATTTCACCTGATTTCCCTCTACCATTCCGGCAACCTCCTGAAGGGCATAATCAGAAGTATGCGTACCCTGTATCCAATTTCCATCCTGCTCTATATATAACTTATGCTTACTCTTGCTGGTAAAAAACTCCACCAATACATCCCAATGTCCACCGATGGTGACACCTGGAGCTGCCAGGGCAGTTGACCTGGGACCGCGCTTCTTTGACAGAATGTTATAAACCCTGTCTGCTACGACCTGCTCATTACCGGGCTGCATCTGTCCTGTTGTAATCTCCAATCCCGTCATTCCCGAGTCATTGTTACTGCCTATGGCAATTCTTGGTTTGTTGCGCGCGAACTCCTCGGCAATTTCATCCCCGGTGATTCCGAGTTTATCCGGATCCCAGCTGATGTTTAGTACAGGTGACTTGTTTGACAGCTCAGTCGGCTCAAAAACCGAAGTTTTCACCCCATTAATTTTCGAAACCTTTTTTTGAATCACATCCAGGTAGGAAAGCCACGTTTTCCATTCGGCCTGATGATCGCGTTTAACCCAGGCTTCGACCGCTGCCAGCATTCCCATCATCTCCTCCTTACCTACTTTATTGTCGCGGCCTGGTCCATGATGCGGTGAACTCGCCTGCCAGGCAGACATCAGAATATCCTTACTTCCTAATAATAGCCCCGCACATTGCGGACCGCAGATAGCTTTGCCACCGCTATAGGCTACAATAGTAGCTCCGCGTTTTAAATGGATATTGGGAATGGTAAGTACTTCAGCAGCGGCATCAACCAGTATGGGAATATTTTTGGGTTTGGCCATTTTGGCTATTTCCTCCAGTGACAAGGGTTGACCTGAATCGGAACCGCTATACGCCATAATGTAGATCATGGCGGTTCTGGCGTTGATGGCATTTTGAAATTCCTCAACCGTATCAACTGTTATGACCTTGACACCAATGTTGCGAATTGCATGATCATACGTATTGCGGGAGTGTCGTGGCACAATCACTTCATTCTTCTCAAAGCCTGTCAGATCCGGAATCCTGATGAGTTTCTCTGGATTACCGCCCGTTACACAGGCCGCAGTGACGTGTTTTAATCCTGCTGCACATCCCGCAGACACCATGCCCCATTCAGCACCTGTCACAGCAGCAAGTCGTTGGCCTATACCGAAAGCCAACTCATCGTATTGCACAAAAAATCCTGATGCTGCTTTCATTGCGGCGACAACTTCCGGCCGTTCGACAGATCCGCCGATGATGGTAAATGTACCACGGCAATTGATAATTGGTTCCACTCCGATCGACTGATAGATATCCGGACCAACTTCCAGCGGACCGGCAAGTGCGCTTCCGTTTTCTCCCACAGGGGCTGCCGATGATGTGAACGGCAGAAGACCGCCAGTGAAAGGTAAAATGCTCAGGTTTTTAATAATCTCTCTTCGTTTCATACGCGTTGAATTAAATTACGGGTAGGCATGTTGTAAATATAAAATTATTCTTCGGAGCACAATGCGCACACTTGTTTGTGTTTTGAATTCTTTACATTTATCTCATAATACTCATAGAAAGTTTTTCAGTACGATCTTTACCAGGCAACGCCTATGAAAAACAAGAACGCAGACCTCGATACTAAACCTGACGCACGAGGTATTTTGTACATGACCAGTTTTTTCCTGTTCGTTTATATTACACTATCATGGACGATACCTGGAATTTCCCAGGATGTCGCCTCCACCTGGAAGTTCGAAAGCCAGCGCAAACAAATTGAACCCGGCTATAGCATCGACACAAAAAACACTTTTAATGGGAAACCTACACTAATCTTAAATGGCGGAGGAAAAGAACATGCCGACGGGCATTGGTATAAGGTAGTGAGTGTAACACCCGGAGAATATTTCCAGTTCAGAAGCTATTACCAGTCTACCAACGTTGATGAGCCAAAGCGGAGTATTCTGGCTCGCGTTATATGGCTAGACGAATCTGGTAAGCAGGTTGGATTTACTGAATATCCGCTGACGTTACCGGACAAGAGCGAAGAAGGGTGGAACGTTTTCGAACAACATTATAAAATACCCGCAGAAACAAAACGTGCTAAACTCGAATTGCATTACCGTTGGGATGCTGATGGATCCGTGCGATTCAGCGACGTAACGTTTCAGAAAGCAGCTGCTCCTGAACCCAGATTGGTGCGATTAGCAACCATTCATCACCGTCCCAGCGGCAGCAAATCGGCGATGGAAAATCTTCAACAATTTTCAACCCTCATTGCTAAAGCCGGTGCGCAAAAGGCTGATATTGTTTGTCTTCCGGAAGCTCTCACCATGGTAGGAACAAAAGAAAATTATGTCTCAGCAAGCGAACCAATTCCAGGGCCTTCCACCGAATTTCTCGGAAGCGTTGCCGCAAAACACAATCTCTATATTGTTGCGGGTCTTCTTGAAAAGGAAGGTGATGTGGTCTACAACACCGCTGTGTTGATTGACAGGCAAGGGAAGCTGGCTGGCAAATATCGAAAAGTAAGTTTGCCGAGAGAGGAAATAGACGGTGGAATAACACCAGGAAATTCCTTTCCGGTTTTTGATACTGATTTTGGAAAGATAGGAATGATGATCTGCTGGGATGTTACGTTTCCCGATGCCGCCAAAACCCTTGCACTGAATGGAGCGGATGTCATTTTAATGCCGATCGCAGGCGGTTATATTAAACTCGCCATGGCCCGCGCATTAGAGAACCAGGTTTATCTGGTATCATCTACCTATGATATGATATCCGCGGTATTCGACCTGGAAGGAAATGTGTTGGCAGAAGCAACCAAAGAAAATCCCGTTGCCGTGGTGGAGGTAGATCTCAATACACAAAAACTCTGGCCCTGGATCGGAGATCTTAAAAGTCGGATTCCTCGTGAAATGCCATCGCAAAAGTCTTTAGAACGTTTGGAAGAATAGCTTCGTTACCTACTATACAGCGCGAGTTTATCGCAAGGTAATCTTTACAGACAGTTGCTTCTGATTGCGGAACACGATGACTTCACAGCTGCTTCCTATCTGCGACATTCGCGCTTCCACCAGGTCGGCTAATTTTTGCACTACCCTGTTATTATACTTCAAAATAACATCGTTTGGTTTCAGGTAGTCTGCCGCCTGGCTTTGTGATGTTACCTCCAGGACTAACACACCGGTCTCTTTGCTCATCCCTGTCGCAGAGCGCTCTCCCATAGTCGTCAGGTTCTTGATCTTCATACCCATAAAATCATAAACCTCGTCCGGCGCGGTGGCTGAAGGGACGGTGAGTAATTCGGGAAATGGAAATTTTTTTGCCAGTGCTATTAATGCCGGGGACACTACCCCGAAACTATCCATCGCAAAATTCTTAAATCCAATACGTGAAGATTCTGAATCTTCGGTTATCTGGTAGTCCCCGTGAGAGGGGTCTTTAAACTCGATACGGCTGTAAACACTGTGATGATCTCTTCCGGAAATCTGGGATTTCTCCAACGCCATCGAGTCCAGAAAGATATTATAATCAATTTCTTTGCCCCAAACATCCGGCATCAAAATGGGAAAGTAACCCGTTGACACGATGTTCCTCACAAACGTATCTCCACTATTTCTGAACCACACGTGGGGATGAAACGAGTTGTTTATTATGATGTTATTTTCAACACGGCGATAACAACCCTCCCGCAATTTGAGCCCTCCATTCAACAACAGATTGTTATAAATATGGTAGTTACTTGAGCCGTCATCCAGATCAATATCCCATCCGTGATCGCAGCGTATCCGATTATTACGAATGGTTACTGTTTTCACAGCATCCAACAATACCAGATCGCGGTGAAATTCGACAATACTATCCAATGTTGGTTTTATGGGATGCCAGAATCGGTCTCGTCCCCAGGAATTGAATGAGCCATGATCTCCGCTTTCCAATACCGTATTGAAAATATCATTGTACTCTATTACATGACCACCCCAGGTTCCTTCGCTGATGTTAATACCAGCACGTGGTAAGTCATACATGGTATTATGGCTCGCCGTAATGTCCTGTGACATGGATATCTGCAGCGCCGCCGTTTGTTTTTCCGTCTGCCCAAGGTCATGCATAAGATTATTGTACACGAGGCATTGTGCCGGAAAATTATTGGATTTGGGGCCGGGTACCCTGTCTAGTTCAGTGAGCGGAATAAACTCATTGTATTCAAAACTTGGTGAGCGCACAGCGTCCGGGCTACCAACAAAACTTATTCCGCTCGCGCCCGCGTAGGCAATATGGCATCCCGACACTTCATTATGGCGGTTGTAATTGCTGAAATAAATAGCATTACCACCAACTGAATTGAAGTAGCACTCCTTGATTACGCAGCTTAAAGCACCTTCCAATACCACCGCGCCGCCTCGATACGTTGTCCAGTCACTTCGCAAAAGTGGTTCTCTTGTTTCCATAAATGTCCGGAGGGTTTGCGTCAGCTCAAGGCCTTCGATCGTAATGTTTGCCACGGGATTCTGTTCCGTACCCCTGAATTCAAACAAACTTTTAAGCTGCGGAACTTCGATCAGAGCCGTGGAGACATTGATATCTTTACCTGGATAAAAATATAATGTACGACCGGCCTTGTCAAAATACCACTCGTTCAACGTGTCCAGTTCTTCAAAAACATTTTCAACAAACCGATGCACACTATGCATGCCCATCTTGCGATTATTCTGATCACCGCCTTCGAGGTTGAGTTCACCTTTCTCGTTCTTGCCCGTAATCCGATAATGAAAATCGCCCCACTCATGCTTGTGTAAGGCGTGGACATAACCACCTTCCGGATTCTTCCATCGGCGTGTCCGACTAACCCCTGTTGCGTCCGCTGACGTTCCTCCGAAATACTTGCTGCGTGAATTGTAGTTTGGGTACCGCGCCATACGCTGAAGAACACCGTTGACAAACAGCTGATCGAAGATAATTTCCTGTGTAACCTTGGCCCGCTTGATTCCACCCGAATAATCTTCCCATTTTAATCTGAGGGGAACGGAGCTGCTGATTACTACATTTTCTCCGGGGTATGCTTTATAGATCACTTGGGCAGTTGGTTGCCGTGAATCCTCGGATGAAAATATGACCGGTTCCCTGAGGTAGTAAACGCCCTCGCGAACGTAAACCACAACAGGACCCTTAATCTTTCTTACTTCGTTCCTCGCTTTTGAAATGGAAGCGAATGGCTTCTCCAGACTTCCGGAATTCGAATCACGCCCGTTTTTTGAAATGTATAATTTGGTTTGAGCGAATCCAGACGTAAGCTGACAAAAGCAAATACAGAAAGTAAGAATAGAAGCTTTAATAATGCCCATTACTTCCCTCTGATACTATATTCCATCCCGGCCGCTGTAGGAAGATCGTACTGATTTGCCTGTTGTGCCGAGGGTGCGGCAGAAACTGCTGGCCTTTGAGCCAGCTTATAAAAGCCATTCTGATTATTACCTCTTGCTTTTACAAAAGACGATGTCGTTCTCAATTGCTGATGAACCAGTATTCGGCAATTCCCGCCGAGAGTCGATTTGACTTTTACTTCAGTAATCTTTCCATCCTTCCACGCTATATCGAGTAAAAAACCGCCGCGGGCTTTCAGACCAGTGACTTTGCCGGTGGCCCATTCATCCGGGAGCGCGGGCAACACATGGATCACACCATCATGACTTTGAAGGAGCATTTCCGTCATGCCTGATGTACCCCCAAAATTTCCATCAATCTGAAAAGGCGGATGAGCATCCAACAGGTTTGGATACGTGCCTCCGCCGGTGGCATAGTTTGTTCCCTCTACACCAGTCAGTGTGAGCTGCTCGCGAATAAGTTTGTGTGCATGGTTTCCATCATGCAGCCTGGCCCATACGTTGATCTTCCAGCCTTTGCTCCATCCCGTTCCTCCGTCGCCCCTCAACTCCAATGTCTTTTTTGCTGCCTCCGCGAACTGCGGCGTAGAGAATGGCGTTATCTGACGGCCGGGAAACAATCCGTATAAGTGCGATATATGACGATGTTGAGGTTCAACATCTTCCCAGTCCTTGTACCACTCTTGCAGGTTTCCCTTTTTTCCGATCTGCAGGGGGAAAAGTTTACTCTTTTTCTCTACTAGTTCATTCCTCAACTCTTCATCAATACCCAACAACTCAGAAGCTGAAATTACATTGGTGAATAGGTCCCAGATCAGCGACATATCCATAGTGGTGGCTACCGATACGGAACCCTTGAATCCACTCTCAGTTATATAGAAATTTTCAGGCGAGGTGGAAGGCGCCGTTATGAGACGGCCATTTTTATCTTCAATAAGCCAGGCTTTGCAGAAAAGTGCTGCGTCTTTCATCAACGGATAGGCGAATTCACTCAAGTACTTTTTATCACCATTAAACTGGTAGTGTTCCCAGAGATGTAAACACAACCACGCTCCCCCTACTGGCCAGTTAGCCCAACTCGGGCTTCCGCTCATGGGATTGGAGGCTGCCCAGATATCGGTGTTGTGATGAACCGTCCACCCGGGAGCATGGTAGAAGTTTTCCGCTGTTGCCTTCCCCGTAACAGATAACCGTTGGATCAGATCAAGCAAGGGAGTGTGCAACTCCGACAAATTTGCTGTCTCTGCCATCCAATAATTCATCTCTGCATTAATGTTTGTCGTGAAATTGCTGCTCCATGGTGGCCGAACATGATTGTTCCAGATACCCTGGAGGTTTGCAGGAATTCCTCCGGGGCGGGAAGATGAAATCAATAAATAACGTCCAAATTGATAGTACAACGCTTCCAAACCGGTATCCTTAGCTCCCTTTGTGTATTCTGCTAATCGCTCATCGAGCGGGATTTCCGGTGTCGATGGTGTGTTTAAGGTTAAGCTTACCCTGTTGAAATAGGCCTGATAGTCTTTGATGTGATCCTGTTTAAGCACATCGAACTGTTTTGAAGTGGCACCCGTCAAATAATTTTCCGCCAGTTTACTTTCATCCTTACCATCCTCGTCCGGGCATCGCTCAAACCCGTTGTAGCTAGTGGCAGCAGAAAGATAGAGGACTACTTCCGTAGCATCGGAGACGTGAAGTCCGGATTCGTCTGTCGAAATCTTTCCATCAACGCTTGTAGCTTTTACACGAAGTTCAAAACGCATTCCCTTACAATGTGAGGGGTCGTTGTAAACGACAGGTATCTGCATCGTCTGCATATAACTCGGATCCGTGTGCGCCGGTGCTTGCCCTTTCATTACGATCTCACTGGTGCTGATGACGCCGTTTTTCGCAACTAAAGGACTCTGGGTTCTGGCGGTGAAGGTGAGCGCATTCTTTTTACTGGCAGTTAGTTTAACGACAATAACCTGATCCGGTGCAGAAACAAAAACTTCCCGGCGGTACTCCACTCCGTCCACGGTAAAACGGGTTGTCGATACCGCATTAGAAATATCGAGGTCGCGATAATAGGATACCGGTTGTCCGTTTAATGTCTGTTTGATTACAAGGTCACCCAACGGCTCATACGATTCAGTAAACAAACCTTGCATTTTTGGTGCTAATTTTTCCGCAGCCTCATAATCTTCACGCATCAATGCACTCCTGATTTCTGACAAATACGTTGCGGCTAAGGGATTTGAGTTCGTATTTACCGGACCACCCGACCACAGCGTTTCTTCATTCAACTGAATAAGCTCCTCCTCTACTTTCCCAAATACCATCGCTCCCAGCCTGCCATTTCCTACGGGTAAGGCTTCATTCCAATTGCGCGCAGGTTTATTGTACCAGAGTTTTAAATCACTTTGCGCATGTGCGTTAAAAAAAATAAGCGATAGAAATAGTAAAATGAAAAAGTTTTGCACAGCAAGTGGGTTATGTTTACTAAACACTGAGTAATTAAATAAAAATAATACTAAAGTAACGGCTTGATCTTCGCCTTGACATACTCGCCGTCCTTACGGGTGACACCATCCGGATCAGTGACTGCCTGATCAGCCTCGTCCTCCATGATAATCCAGCCCTCGAAGCCTGTCGAAATGAGATATTCCGTTATTTCGTTAAATGGAATCATTCCCTCTCCGGTTTGTGCCCATCTCCCATCAGCAAACATATCCTTGTAGTGTACCAGGTTGATTAGCTCCCGGTATTGTTTGATAATCGCCAACGGATCCATATTCACTTTCGCTATATGACCCACATCCGGGCAATAGCCAATGAATTTGTTATTCAATCCATTGAGCAGAATTTTATAGTCCTCTTCCGTCCTGAATACAGAACCCATCGGAGAATTAGGATGGTAAGAGCATTTGATACCTCTTGCGGACGCCCGCTCTGCCAGCGCATTCACGCAGCTTAGTAAGTTTTTTTGGCGCTCCTCCAGATTGCTACGGTCTTTACCGGGCATTTGAACCGGCAGATATATTGTATCGGGAAAATGTGATAGAAAGTCCATCCATTTATCCGCGTTGGATTTCTCTTTATCGGTTTCCTTCGGATTTCTCCAGTCCTCTACATGGCACAACACCGAAAGTTCAAGGTTATGCTTCGCCAACATATCCTTCATTTTTAAGGGATCGGACAACTCACCAAAAAAACTGGTTTCGGGTTCTATGCCAGCAAAGCCGGCCGCAGAGATCACTCCCATTATATGATCCAGCTTTCCTTTAAAGGACTCACCCGGCATCTGCCAGGTATAGGTTTCGCAGGCAATTTTTATCTTATTCATTAACTAATTGTTTAGCAGAAATTCTTTCGTGATTTTATTAAAGCGTCCGAGATCCTCCCAGTGATGAACATGGCCACCGTCCGGAAACAAGACATAAATGGAATCCTTGATGCCCTTCAGTAATAGTTTAGAAAATGCCGGGGGTGTGAAGATATCCATACCCCCTACGGTAATTAGTGTTGGTACATTGATTTGCGATAACCTGCTAACCGTATCGTGATGGATACAGGCATCCAGCTGACCTTCAAAACCATCCTTTGATTGGGGGCTGGAATTTGCAGCTGCGGCTACCTGTCCTTCTTTTAGTTCCGCGATTCCGTACTCATAATACGGAGGCGCAAAAATCCACAGTTGCAGCAATTCCGTGAAGTCATCGGGTTTACTGGTCACTCGCAACTTCTTTAGGTTCTCATACACCGTTTGAGCATAGTTGTTAAACTTCGGCCACGTGCTGATTAACGCCAGGCATCTGACTCGCTCCGGATAATTCAGCGCCAGTTCCTGCGCTATAGCTCCACCCATAGAAATACCAGCCACTCGCGCATTCACGATACGGGCATGATTCATCACGGCAATGGTATCGGCGGCCATCATCCAGGTGGAATATGGACCTTTCGGCTGATCAGACCGGCCAACACCGCGGTTATCAATCAGAATACATTTAAAATGCTTCTCATATTCAGCTACATGTTTTTCCCAAAGATTACCGTCAGCACCAAAACCCATAATGAGTATAAGAGGCTCACCTTCTCCCCGCACCTGATAATAAATCTTTGTTCCGTTTGAATCAGCGTAGAAACCCATGGACTATGAATGTTACTTCCGTTCCTAAAAATATACAAGTTTGTAAGAACTGCAAATGACAAGTGGTTCAATCGGGTTAGCGGGTTGCCTCAGCAAGGTTCGAATTGTCGGCTTTTCTTAGATGGTGAATAGTATGCTGAACCTTACCGCTATAGTTGTTGCCCTTCGAATCCTTAACGTTATAAGAAATAGTCATCACGTCAACTGGTCTTATCCCGGGTAAAATAAGCTTCACCGTCTTTTTATCCGCACTCAATTTAATACCATCCAATTTGAGTGTTTGGGTATTGTATCGTTTGGAGCCATACTTGCGGCTTCTTAGAATCTCCCAGGACTGCGCTTGATAGTTTCCAATTTCCATCGCAATTTCTTCGTCCAATTCACTGGCAAAAGTCAGTTTCACACCGTCTTCTTCTGCACGCAACTGAACCGGGATTGACAACGGCTTGTCTGTATACCGAAGCCTGAAGAAATCACCGCCCCGCATCACTTGCGAAGTACCCCATGCGGAAAGACCGCAGGCATACAAATGTCCATCGGAAGGATTGAAACGGCCCCGCATCACGCCAGTGAGCAGTTTAACTCCGGGCAGATCCACGACTCCACCCTGCTTCTGTCCATTAATCTCTTCGAATAAGACCAGCTGAATTTTTCCATACCCATAAGAAAAACTAAGCAGGCTGCCATCAAGGGGCCCCCACTTCTTGCTATTCACCCAAAGCAGTTCCGAAGGTGAGCGGTCGAACTCCATATCAATCCAGACGAGGGGTTGTTCCATTGCCGCCCCGGAAGTATCTGCCGGTGGATTATATCCCCACAAATTGCCATAGAACTTTCCTTTGCCATCAATCCAGTTGACGCGATTCATGGGATTCCAATATCCCTGCTGATCTGTAACAATAAAGCTTTCATCCGGATTGATACAAACACCGTTAGCCGCTCTAAATCCGTTGGCAATAATTTCTGTCGCCGAACCATCCTTGCTTACCTTCAACAAGGTTCCGTGCTGGGGTATAAGTGCTTCTCTGGCGTGCCGGCCGCTTTTAGCATAATACAAATTGCCCGCTTTGTCAGCCTGTAAGCCCATGGCAAATTCATGGAAATGATCCGTTACCTGATGATCGTGATTGAAGCTTTCGTAAAAGTCCGTTTCATCGTCTCCATTTAAGTCGCGCAGTAACACGAGTTGATCCCTGCAGGTGACATAGATTTTTTCGTTTAACACTTTTATGCCGAGTGGCTGAAAAAGTCCGGACGCAATCCTTTTCCACGTCAGGATACCGTTGTCGTCGATCAAACCAGTGACCTTCCACACATCACCGTCCGTTGTGCACAACACGCCTATATCTGGATTTTTCATAAAATCAATTCCACTGAGTTTCATTCGTGATTTCCAGGGGTTTTGAAAAGGTGGAGTAAGCAGATCAACAGCAAACGTTCCATCTTCTTTACCTTTGGTGATGTTGCTGCTAACCGTCTCCGGGAAGTGAGGCGCTCCACCTTTCGTATATCTGCCCAGTGATTCTGGCTGGGCAGCTCGTTTCACAAATTCATCAAG
Organism: Chryseolinea sp.; assembly: GCA_041737945.1. GTDB lineage: Bacteria > Bacteroidota > Bacteroidia > Cytophagales > Cyclobacteriaceae > Chryseolinea. The sequence goes on along the minus strand of JBGSQQ010000043.1, from coordinate 213,713 downwards.
GCTACTACTTCCCGGCTTTGCTATAAAAAGTTTAATAGCTGCTCCGGGAAGAGCAGACACGTGCAACACGACATAGCCGTCTTCTTCCTTTAAGGAACCTCCATTGCCTGATACAGCGACATTTGTTCCCGCGGCGGCTACTCTCATTTTAAGCGATTCTCGTGATGGACTGATATTCAAGGTTCTGGTGAATACCGTTTGTCCGGCACCTTGCTCCATGCCAAGCTTTTCCAGAATAGTGGCGTTGCCGACTGAATAGGAAATGATAACATCATTTCCATGATGGTATAAACCCTTATAGTTTGCCCACGTTTTTGGTAGCGGCCCAAAATGACGGCCATCACGTGCAGTAAATCTCGGGTCCTCAAAAGATCCGGTCGATGGATTCGCCCATCCGGGACCGACGGGCGTTTCGAAATGTAGCTCACCAATTGTCCTGGGGTATGTTTCATGCTTATCATTGAGCAGAATACCTTCCCAATCAATAAAACCTTTGCCCGTCCAGCCACCGGCTACGCGCATTACATCATGATCAAAAATCATCCAGGCTTTTCCGGCAGACACTCCTCCCGGGCCTTCATCCAGCCGGACAGCGATTCCCTTATAGGCAAAGTTATTTTTGCGGTAATCTTCATCCTGATACGGCGTGGGTCCAGGTGAATGAAAACGCTTTATCCCCGTTTTCTCATCGGCCAATTCATAGGTGTTGATTAAAAAATTTCCATAATCCATATCCGACCAGGGATGATAGGGTTTTGCTTCAAGGCCTTTGGATGATCCCTTTGGCAATCGCGCCAGGTAGGCAGGTGTAACCGGAAAATATTGATCGTTATTACTCTTTTTTATGAAATTCTCGCGGATGTATAAAATCACATCATATTTTTCCTGAGGAGTTAGAGCCAACTGTGGAGGCATAGAACCGTACCCTTTGGAAATGGTTTGATACATCGAGAAAGGATCGTAGCCAGCCTTGAATGCCTGCGACCAGAATTTGTGGGCGGTGGGAATTGAACCCTCAACATCCTGAATACCGTGACAGTTAATACAGTTGGAGTTGTAGATTCTACCTCCACGTCTATATCCCTCCATCGAGAAACCGTCGATTAACCCTGCATGATCAATGTTGCCTTCAGAAGCTTTTACGTCCTGGTCAGAAAGAATGTACTGAACGACAGGAGGATCATAGGGTTTCGCCGGTTCTGATTGCCGAATCGCCAGCATAGTAAAACGACTTTGACCAACCAGAACCATTCCTTCAAAATTGTTGTCTTGAAAAACACCGTCGATTATGCAGCGATCCCCATCCCATTGAAAATCACCCTGCAATTTATTCCCTGTAATGCTGAGGTTTGTTAGCAACATTTCTCCCATGTCAAATGAAACCAACGTCCCCGTATAAGAAGAACCATTCTTGCTGAGTTTCATCGCTCCCGAAAATTCTTCCTGGCCTGCTTTAATAGTGTAATCCCATGAACCCTCAAACGAATCGGTGACACATCCGCTTAAATATAGTGTCAATGGAAACAGCAATGAGAGGAGTAAATGGTTTCGTTTCATAATCGAGGTTCGGTGTCGTCAATTTAGTTTGAGTTGCCTTATATTTAGCGACCCGCTAGAAAATAAACAATTTTTTGATCTGTTCCCGGCACTGACACAGTGGCCTTAGACATGCACCAATGGTTTTTCTTTGAAAGACTCAGGGTACGACGGGGAAATGTTCAATAATCGATGTTCGATTTTTAATGCTCCATGGCTTTACAATACTACACACCGAACTGCATTGAGGAGATACAAACAGTAATAGTAAGGTTGTGCCAAATTAATCAGCTGCGCTATACCAGAGTCAGAGGTTAAAATACGTGTTATTTACTCCAACACTTTTACCCGTAGTAGTTCCTCCTTACCGGAATCAATATGTACCCTATTTACCAATGGTCTTCCCATTTTTTCAAAGGCAACAGACATTTCGTCGCCTTCCTTAAGAACAATATTTGCTCCAAAGCTGAATGCACCCGTTCCAAAATAGTGAATATGCAACTGACCGGGTATTCTGTGTTGGTCGTATTTAAAATGATGATACTCCAGATTAGCCAGGCTGTGGGCCATGGCCTCTTCACCAGTTTGAATTTCTTTTGACCAGACGATATTTCCATTTCTGGAAATTTTTACCTGCCCTTTAAGAGAATCAAAACGACCGTCGATGACAAGTTCAGGACCGATGGAACACATCCTTAGCTTGGACGGGGCGAGGTACAGGTAATTTTTCTTTTCCATAACGTGGTCGCTAAACTCATTCCCAATGGCAAAACCGATGCGGTGTGGAACGCCTGACGAAGAAATTAAATAGACTCCTGCAATTTCCGGTTCTTCTCCCCCATCGTTCGCATAGTTGGGAACAGTAAGCAGATCGCCATAACCTTTTAAGTTTAATCCATTGCCTTTATAAAACCACTCGGGTTGTACACCCACCTCGTTGTAGTTTGGTTTTCCTCCCTCCTCACCCATCAGATACATTTTCATACTATCTGTCAGGGTTGCAGATTTTTGCTGGTCGTTCATTTTTTGCCGGTTCTCCGCGCTGGCCTTGTGCGTGAGTCCTGTTCCAGAGATGATACAATGCATTGGATCAACACAATCCAGGGGAGGAAGGATTTTATATCCATCTTTTAAACCATAAACATCATCGTACTTGACAATTTCTTTGGTTCTGAGTGCCTCGATGGTAAAAAGTTGTGATTTATTATTGTTGATGATTTCCTTGAACAGTTGGTAGGCTGATGTAACAGCACGGTTGAGCAGAATCACGTTTGGTTCCTCGATGATACCTACCCGGCGGCCGAGGCTGGGGTGGTTGAGTTGAATCAGGTGCATAGTTGGAGCAGGTTGTTGATAATTATTCCAATATAAAATAAATTCCGTCTGATAACACAACCGCTATATCAGGCAAAGTGGCAAGACATGTTTCTCAACCTTGAATGGATGAACGATCGATGATGTCGACACCCGGTCCATTGCCATTAAATCTCAATCTTTTTGATCGTTCATAATATATGAAATCACATCGCGCAGTTGCTCATCGGATAGCCCATTCAGCAACCCTTCTGGCATAACAGAAGCCTTCTGCTCAACCATTTTATCCACCTGGTCCACATTCAGCATTACCAACTCGCCGCTAAGCGACTTAACAGTCAGTGTAGAGCCGCTTTTCGATTCGAGCGTACCTACCAGACTTCGTTTGTCCGTTGTTGTAATATGGTAGGTTTCATATCCCTCCCGGATAAAGACATTTGGATCTACAATGTTGGTCAACAACTCGCTGAGATTTTTTCTGTCGTAGCCCGTCAACTCCGGTCCGATGTTCGACCCTTCGTTAAAGAGGCGATGGCAACTTCCACACCGGTTGTTGAAGATTACACGGCCCTTGGCGATATCTCCCGACCCGGATTTCATCAGCTGAGTGATTTTGCTGATCTGATTATTTTTTTCCACAGAGGTAGCCGGTCCGAGTCCTGGCCACAACCGGTTAACCGTTTCACTGATGGACTGATCATTAAGCAAAAGCATCTGCCTGGCAATTTGCTCTGGTACATCCGATTTGTCTATCGTATGGGCTATAAACTTTTCACCCGGTTTCGTTTTTCGGTCGATTGCATTCAAAAGCAATTGAGCCCAGGTGTTTCTTTGCACCAACATATAAAGCGCTGCATCCCTTACGTAAGGATCATGACGAAGCTTATCCGGGTAAGCAGCCGTCACGCGGGTTCCTATTTCAGGATTATCATAACCAGACAAGGCCTGAAGAGAAGCTTGCTTGATGGCACCGGATGACCGGCTGTTTTCCACCAACTTCAACAAAACCGGAACGCAATCAGGTTGTGCGATTTCGCCGAAGATCCTGATATAAGCCAGCCGTTCACCGATTTCTGCCTGGCCATTTGCGATAACCTCCAATGCTTTCGCCACTTCCTTCGCCTGTCCACGTCGCAGGGCCAGTGACAAGGATTCTATACCATATTCTGACTGATAAGGTTGCAATGCCCTCACAAGTACGGGAGATAGTTCGGTAAGCTCTCTTCCCCTCAGGCCCTCTTCAATGCCATGAATAAGAGGTTTGGCATGCTTAGGCGAAGGAGAAAGTTTTAACATTCTTGCGCAAGCCGCGTAATTCTGCTCGCCTCCTTCCATGATCCAACGTTGCAACAGGCGTTCCAGAATCGTCTCACTAACGGCACGACTAGACCAAATGGCAACATCTTCGAACATTGCCACCACTTCGCTTCTGTTCGATAATGCCTTGGATTCGAGTGCCCACCAGATCTGCAAAGGGATATCGGGATCATCAGCATCGTCATGACCCTTCAATAGATTTTCAACAATAGCAATCGAGACGTTACCCGGCAATCGTTTGGCCGTGGCTGCCAACTGGCTCCTTACCTCTGGATGTGGCTCCCGTAATGCCAACTTTACAAGCTCATTACCAGGTTCAGAAGAAACCGTATTGGCATCCCCCAGCAATCTGACAGACCACATCCGAACGAAAGGATCAGTATGATGAATTCCTGCTATAGCAACCGAGTCTGTAAACCCACCGCTTAAGGCAATAGCCCAAAATGCTTCAAGTGCGGACTGACCATTCTCAGTGAATACCAAATTTTTGAGTCGGGGGATAACGGATTTATCTTTGCGATTACCAAATTCCAACAAGGCCTGCTGCCTGTACCATCTGCCTGGGTTTGATAGCAATTCTATCAAGTCCTCATTTGAATATTTGCTAACATCAAACCCCTTAACTGCCGGGCTACTATTTTTGCTGCGTAGCCGGTAAATCCTTCCGGTACTTTTACTCCAGGTATCGCGCGGATCAACGTGTGACAGCCGGCTGTCATACCAATCCGCGATATAGACGCCGCCATCGGGACCCGTGGTAATGTCGACAGGCCGGAACCAATGATCATTCGTCTGAAGGATACGATCCTCATCAATAGTCCGGAATGTTGATCCATTTCCTTCAAAGCGCGTGAGCTGTATATAATTCTGCATAGGATTAATGGCAAGCATACGATCGTGATACCGTGAAGGAAGACCTTGCTCCTGATACCGGACAAAGGCATGCGTGAATCGGATGCGTTCTCCTTCAAGGTCCATGTCCTCCAGATAACCAAACGTATACGGATTGGTAAAGGCACCATGTTTACCGAGATTCCTCACATGATAGGTCCCCTGTTTGTAATATCGTCCGCGGCTTACACCATTATCACCTGAATAGATCCTGCCTTTATCATCAATCTCAACATCAAACGTATTACCACCTCCTTCGGCAAATATTTCAAAAATGTGTGATTCAGGATGATATCTCCAGATAACCTGTCCATCGAAACGAACATCTTTAGTCACCGATGAACTGACGTTTGCTGTGCAGGTACTTCCCTGCGCCCCGTATAACCATCCATCCGGGCCCCATCGCAAATTGTTGGCGACCGCGTGTGTGTCTTCTAATCCAAAGCCCTGAAGATGAACCTCCGGGTCACCCTCGGGAATTCCGTTGTTATCTTTATCCGTGTGGGCCAGCAGATAGGGCGGCGCCAGCACCCAGATCTTTCCACGCCCAAGTGTAACACTCGTTGTTATGTTCAGCCCGCTAATCGCATCCGTGGACTTGTCGAAAGTCCCGTCACCGTCGGTATCTTCAAAAAAAGTGATTTTGTCGGCACCCTTTGCTCCTACCGGAGGCGGTTGGGGGACGTTGTCATACGTCGCGCGTATGTGTTGATCCATGTTCAAGACCTTCAGGCCTTTCGGGTATGGATACTGGTTATATTGCACAACCCACAGCCTGCCCTTGTGGTCAAAATTCAAAAATACAGGTTGCGTAACCTCTGGCTCTGACAAGACCAGATCCAGGGCCAGGTCATTCGGATATCGAAACGTCTCCAGTACATTCCCGGGTGAAGTCGCAACAGAACTATCAGATAGAATTCCTCGCCCCGCAAAGGTCTTCATGAAGTCGCGGGCTTCATTGCTGCCTGCTACGTCTTCCAGCGCCGTGTTCTGCCCGTCATTGTGTTGATTACATCCTGTAAATCCGATAACAGAGAGTAAAAATAGCGCCGTATAGTTGCAAAGGAGAATTCTCAAAGCATTAACGATTGAAGTTCGATGCTCTTAATCTACACAAAATAAATTGCTGCACGATTACCCGTTTTAACCCGGGACGTTGTCGTGGAGAAGATTATGCTTATTTGGAAAACAAATCAGGCACATCGATGGATTCTTGTGGAACAAATCAATACGTCCCATCAACTAGTCACGCTGCTTTTTGTAGTCAACCCGTCTGCCGTTTTCAGTTCCTCTATAGAGCCCATAACTCTGCCTTACTAATTCAACTTCTCTATTTTTGTCCTGTTTGTTAACCGGGACTTTTGTAAATTGGATTGTCTTTTGATCATCACTAATTTCAATAGCTTCAAGATTGCTCGTATGCATATCCTGTTCAAGATATCGGCCGCTGGTTAACAAATCAAAATTTAACTGATAAGGTTTCCGTGTATTTGGGCAATCGATCAGTGGGGGAAACGCAGTCTGATCTTAGCAAGATACTAACTATCGTTTACTGATTTTGTTACCGGAAATTGCCTTTTGTAAACCGGACTTAAACCGACCTTTCCCTATAATACGCACCGATTGGTGTTTGGTGGCCCTGCCATTAGTCCGCTTGCGCCACATTCTAAAGCTGCTGGTATTCATTTGGCTTCGCATGAGTTCAAATACTTCCTTTTCTAGCAACCCAAATTGGAGTTCAATCGCCTCAAACGGCGTGCGGTCTTCCCATGCCATTTCTATGATCCGGTCAATATCTATAACAGATAGCGCTTTGTTCTTCATTTCAACTTAAATCAGTTCAGTCCTGTGGCATTCAGTTTAAAAGAATTTTTGACGAATGATCTCTCTTGAGTAGCCCGTTCACTTGTTTTATGATATAAACGATGCATAACGACCAGATGGGGTAACGAAACCAGCGAAAGAAGTATAAACGCTTCTTCTATTTGGAAACCTCTAAAATAGATAAGGACGCAAAATGAAATTGTGGCAACCAGACTAAAAGGTATCATTGCTTTAAGAAATTCCCGTAACGTACCGCCTGTTGATTGTGTAAAATACATTGCCTGGTGCCTCATTGACTGTAAAGAATGCCATAAACAGAATACGATAATTGAACCAAAAAGGAGTGGCGTCAATAAATACCAAAGCGTGATCACGACAAACTGAGTGGCATAACGAAACAGACTTTGACGCTCATACATAAGAAGACTTGATAAATAAAGAATCCCCAGCACAATTATCACCACAAAACGCCAGTTGAAATCGATTATTGGGATTTGCTTAAGAAACGAACCAGAAATCGGATCATCATTCGAAGAAAGCATCAATTCAAAAATACCAACAGCCTCTTTAATATGAACCAAAACAGGAAAAGCTAAAATCCAAATCCCCCATAGCCATGAGGGTAAGTATTTGATCGAATCATTTTCAAAATTAGACTGACCAAAATGATGAAAGGATATTACAAAAAAAACAATGAATGCTAATACAGGTGCCACGTACCACAGACCTAAGTAAAAAAGCATGGTTCCCAGGTAAATGCCTAAAAATCTAACCATTCCAACAGTTGATTTGTCGGACCGATACAAGTGATCGTTGGATCCATGTGGAATTCCCACAATACATAATAAAATTCCGCATAAAATTGCCTGAAAACCGGTATCAAATGAAACCCAATAAACAAGTGCTATCAAGAGCGCTTGAACCGTAAGTTGAGTCCAGAACAAAGATAACTTGGAGTACATCAACGTGTCAGCAGGTGAAATCATTAGTTGAAACAAAGAGTAGCCATGATAAATGGCTACTCTGACCTCTTTCAATTGATATTAAGAATGTTGGTTAAGCTTTAGCCGTTGGCTTGCTGGAGACAGCAATGCCATAAACTACTAAACCAAAACCAATTTTGTTAATTGCATCTGCTATGTTGTAGAATAAGTCAACATTAGATGCACTCAAGCCCAGCCCTGAATTAAGCCATCCTCCAGGCATACACATATACCCAATTGGATAAACTGCCCAACCCACCAATACAAACCATGCCAGTGTTTTTATCCCTCGAATCACGGCAGGATCGCCGGAACGTTTTGCCAGTTGGGCCACTTCGCCAACCCATGCTGTATATAATACGTACACATAACCAACTGTTGAAAGCGCTCCCCAGAGTACGCTGTGACCAGAGGATCCATCAGTGAAAGCTTCGCCAATATAACCGGTCACCAACATCCAAACAGAGGCAATGATGAGTTTCCACATCAGAGCAATTTTTGCCCCAGCGGCTTTCGTTAACAGGTAAAATTCAACGCACATTAATGGAACAGTCAAGGTCCAGTCAATGTAGCGAAGGGCAGTTGGTGTTTGGCCTGTCGCCAAGTAATAATCGCGCATGTAGTAATAGTGTACTGCTGCAATACCGGTTATCAGACCTGAAACTAACAAGGAAAGCTTCCACTTGCCTTCCACGCTGCTTCTCTCCGCAAAAAAGAAGACAGAAGCCGCAAGCATAGCCATGTAGCCAGTGAAGAATGTAAATGCAATAGGATCATCAACTGGAATTTTGACAATTTCCGCTAATAAAGTATTCATAATATGTAGTGTTTAATTTTTTATTTTAAAACACAGATTGTTTACGCTTGTTCGCCTCATCCAAAATAATTTGCTGACTATCTTTTATTGTTCAATCTTACCCGGGATATACATAGAATTAGTTCAACAAGACAGCCAAAAATAGAATCATGACGTTCGTTTGAACGCAATATGAAATTGCAAAAAATGGCTATTCAGGCTCAACTTGATAATCGCATAACGAGAATCTAGATTATGTAAAATCATACGCCTGCTAGTGTATTAAAAAATCGAGCTGGAAAATAGCTTGGAGAAGTTATTTCAAGCACTGAACAAAAAGATAAAATGACTGTTATTGTTGAATAACGGTCTCCGTCCTTATCAAATTTTTACTTTAATCACTTCCTTAAGTTGAACTATTGACCAGGACGCTCAAAAAGAAATTTTATGTTTAAAGAATTTACAGCAACTGACAAACTATTAATGCTCTCGGCTATTCTCTCGCTAGTGTTCTCTGAAACACTTTGGTTTAGGGGCGAGAAAGAAGCCGCCATTTTTATTGGCCTATGGGTTCCATCCATACTTGGTTTTGGTATTTACTTGAAACTCATTAATATCAAAAAAAATGGCTGAACTTATCCCTTATTTCGCTACACTGATTACATTGTTGTTTTCAACCGGATTTTATCTAACCTTACAAGAGTTTAAAAAAGGCAAATAACCTACCCATTAAACTTTTTACATTTCGCATACCTATTTTGCGTAATTCACGGAATCAATTGACTAATAAATACTAAACTATCGTGAATATGTATGCCATTGCTGCCCAGGTCATTATCGCTGCGTCTATCATCTATGTTTGGGTATTCCGCTTTAACAACATAGTGGTTGAGTTCGAACAATATGAATTGAGTGACCTTGTCCGCACGGCAGTCGGAGCCGCCAAAATAATTTTGGCGACATTGATTTTTACAGGTATTTGGTTCCCCGCTTTGGTGTTCATTCCTTCACTGTGCATGGGTTTTCTTATGTTATCGGCTCAATTTTTTCATCTTAAGGTAAAAAATCCGCTACCTAAATACGTTCCCTCATTTTTCTTGCTTTGCCTTTGCATCTTTCTTGCCGTTGTTTCTGAAAAACCATTTTAAAATGACCTTAGGACTATTGCTTACACTTTTCTCGAGTGTTTCATTTTTCATATATGGTATTTCTTACTTCTATTCTCCTTCAATAAAAAACGAGTTCAAACGCTTTGGTCTTGAGAAATTTGGAGTCCTTACGGCACTTTTAGAAATTCTGGGGGCTATTGGTTTGCTGATCGGATTTGTTTCGACTCCAATCCTTCTAATTTCTTCGGCCGGACTAGCTCTAATGATGTTTCTGGCTGTAATGGTAAGGGCACTCGTAAAAGACAGTTTACTGGTTTCAACGCCTGCCATTCTACTAATGGTCTTAAATGCTTATATTTTCTATACCAATCTTAGTATAGTGTGATAATTGTGCTTAGGAAAATATTGAGCTAAGTTTACTTGTCAACCGATATTCAGCCTAAGTGATAGCGACTTCTAAAATCTACCTGGGACTGTCATGGGTTAGAAGCTTGCTGAATTAAGCAAGACAACGCGCATGTCTAAGGTGAGCTGTGTTTCCTCTTGTTTGAAGACGGTACCCAGGATAGTGAAGTATGGATTTGTTCGGTAATGATTTCTTACAACTAGTCACGCTGCTTTTTGTAGTCAACCCGTCTGCCGTTTTCAGTTCCTCTATAGAGCCCATAACTCTGCCTTACTAATTCAACTTCTCTATTTTTGTCCTGTTTGTTAACCGGGACTTTTATAAATCGGATTGTCTTTTGATCATCACTAATTTCAATAGCTTCAAGATTGCTCGTATGCATATCCTGTTCAAGATATCGGCCGCTGGTTAACAAATCAAAATTTATCTGATAAGGTTTCCGTGTATTGGGGGCAATCGAATCCAGATAGATCACACTCCAACTTCCTGAGAATATTTTCGATAGTACTATCCTAACTGAGGTAAGTTCGCTTTTCTGTTTGCCGTCCATAACGGTTTCAGAGTAGGTATTCATCGGCTTTTGCAACTGCTGAATTGCTTGTTTCGCTTCTGCCAGTTTTTTCCTTGTAACTGACAGTGTATCACTCAGACTTATTAAGAACCGTAAACTATCAAGCTTTTCAGAAGGAAGTCCCTGACCTATCTTATACAATTCAGCATATTGAACCTGTAACAGTTTTAAACTATCCCTGATGTATCTGATGGTATCTTTTCTCGCTTCATTCTCATTATAGTACATCGCTTTCTCCAACTCAAATTTTGTATGACCCGTATTAAGACCTTGATGGTAGAAAAAAATGACCAATAGAAATCCAGTTACAATCAATGAAAAAGAAATTCCGTAGAAATAGATGTTATGAAAAAGACCCTGACGTTTATGATGACCCTGATTTCGGGGCGTTGGAATCTTTGTCGGGACAGGTGCTTTCGCCATACAACGACGTTAAGAAATAATGTTACTAAATCTAGAAAAACCTTACAATTTTAGGTGGCAAAACGCATTTGTAAATTACACCAGCATCATCACACTGACAAGGTAGCTACTTTTCATGATATACTTTTTTTATTTCTATCACTAAGGATCTTCCGAATGTACGTTTGAGGTGTTTTTAAGGATCGAATTCAAAGAAAATTTTTTAGTCAAAATTGCCGTCTTTCCAGGTCAACCCTAAAACTCTTACTCCGTTGGCAAGTCTAATTTTGCGAAGCAACCGTTACCCGTGATTCTTGCGAACGAATGGGGAATGCGTTAAACGCAAAAAATGAAAGGAAAATCATCCACCTTCTTGCGTACATCCTCCATTTTAAAGCCTGTTGTGCTGCTGCACCTTTGTACCGTCAAGAACGACAAACAAGGAACATGACACGATTAAACGCGCTGAACCCCGACCAGGCTTCGGGTAAAGCAAAAGATTTGTTTACTGCTGTTAATAGTAAACTGGGTATGGTGCCTAACATGATGCGCACCATGGGTAACTCACCTGCTCTGTTAGGGGGCTATTTAAGCTTTAGCAGTGCCCTGGGTGAAGGGACTCTGGGGGCTAGGCTGGGAACGCTGATTGCATTGACTGTCGCAGAGGCCAACCAGTGTCAATACTGTGCATCGGCTCACACTTTTATTGGAAAGAATTTGAATGGTTTAGATGATACTAGAATTGAATCGGCCAGAACACTCGGCAAAATTGATGGAAAAACAGATGCTGCTCTGGCGTTTGCTAACACGCTTGTCGAGAAAAGAGGCCACGTAAGCGACAGCGATGTGAATGCCGTGTTATCAGCAGGATTTACCCAAGGTGAGGTAGGTGAAATTGTTGGGCATGTAGCGCTGAACACCTTCACCAACTACTTCAATAATACCGCCAAAACAGTTGTGGATTTCCCCAAAGTCGAGTTGTTGCAACCCATTATACTTTAGAGAAGTCAATTAATTTAAAGACCATAAACAGTAACAAAATGAAACTGATCACAGCAATTTTCTCACTAGCACTTGTATTTATTGCCTCCTCCCTTAGCGCCCAGGTAGCACCCATTGATGAAAAGGGACTAGCCATAGGTGGCTATGACGTGGTGGCTTATTTTTCAAACAAAGCACTAAAGGGTGATGCCAGGTTTACGGCAAAGAATGGCGGTGCCACCTATCAATTTGCGACTACCGCCAATCGCGATGCGTTCAGGAAAACCCCAACGAAATACCTTCCTCAATTTGATGGGTTTTGTGCCTGGGGTGTTGGCGCGAAAAGCGCAAAATACCCTATCAACCCAGAAACATTTGAAATTATCGACGGTAAACTGTATTTGTTCTTCAACGGTCCGTTCAACGGAAGTGACTTTAATTCGTTAGAAGCCTGGAATACGGATCAAGACAATCTGCTGAAAGCAGCAGCTGCAAACTGGCCAACGGTACAAGGAGCTAAATAGGCTCGACACAAGCCAATACGTCAGGAAAGAATTCCTGACGTGTTTACTTTTCACAACAATTGATTATGCAAGCCACTATTTCGCGCATCCGCATTTATCCAATCAAGGCCCTTGACCCTGTGGAGTTACAAGAGGCAGAAGTGGGCGTGCATTCACTCCGCTATGATCGGGAATTTGCCATGATCACGCAAGATCAGCGATTCATGAACAGTAAACGGTCTGGAAGGGTGAATGAGCTAAAGGCTACGTATGACACAAATAATGACGTAGTCAATTTGACTCCCCGTGCCGGGGGATCCGTGGAATCATTTCATATGATCAATGATAAAAGAAAGTTAGAAGAGTATTTGGAAGCATTTTTTGGCGAACCATTATCACTCATTCACGAAAAAAAAGGACAGTTGATGGACATCCCCACGGCCAGCAGCGCGACCATCGTAAGCGAAGCTTCCTTGCAATCGTTGCAGCGTGAATTTTCTGAACATACGTTAGAAGATGTGCGACTGCGCTTTCGTGCAACGCTTGAGTTAGCGGGTGTTGAGCCATACTGGGAAGAGAATCTGGTGGGCGAACCCGGAGTGGGCATGCGTATTCAAATTGGCGATGTGGATATGATATGCGTAAGTCCCAGAGCCCGATGCAACGTACCGCCACGAGACCCCTTGACCGGCATCACTGACAAAACGTTTGTGAAGCGAATGCTCAGGAGCCGTGAAGCATCACTTCCTGAAAATAGTCCCCTACCTGATTATGGCAACCTGTATCACCTGTCCATCAACACCTACATTCCGGAAAATCAGAAGGGCAAATGGCTTCGGGTGGGCGATGAATTGAATATAATTTAGAGCGTCAGGTTGGAAAGTATCTTTAGCAAATAACTGAAAAAATCATCCATCTTAAACTTTGAATCATCGATTTCCTATCAGGGCGCATCACTGTACCTTTGTAACCTCAAAACAAGAGGAAAAATGATTGCTCCCGAAATAAAATAAACATTCGAAAATCAGATTATCAACCCTATCTTCAAATCAGACGCTCCTTTTTCAACTAAAATATCTGAACATTAATGGAAATGACAAGCATTTGAAATCAGAGATTACAAAGTTAGGTAGTCGTGCCACTACATCTTTTACGAACAACCTCAATTAAACAAAACCAATCATGGAAGAGAAAAGATTACCCCTGCCCCCGTTTACCTTTGATACGGCCAGGCAAAAAATACAGATGGCCGAAGACGCCTGGAACAGTAAAGACCCGGACCGTGTGTCAAAAGCCTATACCGTCAATAGCGAATGGCGCAACCGAAATTTGTTCATCAACGGCCGCGAAGAAATTGTGACATTCCTTACCGACAAATGGAAAGGTGAATGGAATTACAAGCTAAAAAAGGAATATTGGGCACACACCGACAATCGCATTGCCGTTCGGTTTGAGTACGAATACCAAAATACAGAGGGCAAATGGTTTCGCGCCTATGGAAACGAAAATTGGGAGTTCGATGAAAACGGCCTTATGGCAAAGCGATACGCAAGCATCAACGATCTGGAAATCACAAAGGAGGAACGAAGAATATTATGACGTTGTTAAATCATTTCGTCATACCGACATAGTAAGATGGTCAAAAAATTGAAAAGATTATAGGTAATCCGTTAGAATATGCTTAATCAATCCACCTTCACCTTGGTTAATCCCCAAAACGGTAACTTGGGATTTAAACTATCCCTGTTTGAAGATCACACCAACTTCGATCATATTCAGCGACATAACTATTTTTCCCTCATCTGGGTATTGGAGGGAAGCGGAGAATTAAAAGCCGATTTTGCTGAATATACGTTTATCAAGAACTCCTTACTTGCCTTCTCGCCATACCAGCCTTTCATGATTGCGAAAGCAAAAAATATCAGGGGCGTGGCCATTCATTTTCATTCCGACTTCTATTGTATCCTCAAGCACCATAAAGAAGTATCCTGCAATGGAATTCTTTTCAATAACATTTACAGTCCACCGATTACCACTATTGATGCAATTTCAGAATCCACGTTAAAAATGGTTATTGACCAGATGAAAATGGAAATGCAAAATCCGGCTTTGGCGCAATATGAGTTGCTGATTTCTTATCTGAAGATTTTCCTGATTACGGCTTCCCGTTTAAAAGCTCAACAACAACCTGATGCGCAAAAAGTAACTACCAATACCAAAGAGCCGTTCATCCTTCAAAACCTGAAAGATGCTATCGAACAACATTTTAGAACTAAGCACTCAGCCAGCAATTACGCTGATCTGCTGAACATCTCGACAAAAGCATTAGGCAAAATCACGAAAACACACTTTAACAAAACCCTGACCGATCTGATCGCAGAGCGCATCATTGTAGAGGCAAAGCGTGAACTGTACCTCACCAATAAGCCAGTGAAAGAGATCGCAAGCGACCTGGGCTATGAAGATGAACACTACTTTAGTCGTTTCTTTAAAATCAATGCCGAAGTATCACCTCAACTCTATCGGGAGACGGTGGGATTTGCAAGAGGTCTGGAAAATTAGAGAAATCGATCCCGCGTTTCAGTGCCAAGTTGCTTTTAAAACATTGACTGCCACTGAACGTGGCATCAAGGAATTGCTACTTCATGAATGATTTGGCAGGCTTTGAGAACAAAAAACCTCGAATCCATAAGTTTAGGAGGTTATGCATGTGTATGATTTTGACGTAGCGGAGCGACAGGGAGTTATTCTCCTCGCACGACAATCTATCAATCAACACGTCTCAAAGCTTAAATAGCCAGTGGCACTGCGAATGGCGCTGACTAAGTCCCAAACATTCTATACATTCCCTATGAACATGAACGCAACGTTTGTGATGTCGTTCGGAATATTGGGGATTGTCAGAAATGAACCTGGCATTTTATTGCGAAAATGGATCAGCATTGAATCCTGTTCGTGCTGTTGTCCTTATGCTAAATAAGGCTAATAGCGTAGCAGCTCCATAGAAATTATAGATTTGGGATCCTAATCTAATCCTTCAACTCAATCGTCGTCCGTGACTTATTCACATAGAAGGCCGAGTATATCACAAGGATGACCGCAACTGCGATACCAGACACATAGGACACCTGAATAGGTAATCGAAATCCTTCCGGGGCCTGCAACAAATAAGAAGTGATAACAATCGTCATAAAAACTGCAGGCACAAAGCTGATCCAGTAAAATTTCTTCTCTTTAATCAAATACGCTGTAATGGTCCACAGCACAATAGTGGCAAGGGT
This sequence comes from Chryseolinea sp., assembly GCA_041737945.1. GTDB lineage: Bacteria > Bacteroidota > Bacteroidia > Cytophagales > Cyclobacteriaceae > Chryseolinea. The sequence goes on along the minus strand of JBGSQQ010000043.1, from coordinate 197,799 downwards.
TTGATTGGTCCATGCAAAATATCGCCAAATCACACCGAAGTTCAACTGCGTCAGGGCATAGCCTGCGGCGAATAGGGGCAAACTGATGAGCAGTCGGTTCTTAATATCAGCTTGTTTGATTTTTAAAAAGTCGGCTACAATAACCCGGGCGCTTCGAAAAGCTGTATCACCCGATGTAATGGGAGCTGCTACCACACCGAGAAGCGCAAGGAAACCACCGACAGAACCCAGTAAAGAAATAGAAATCTCGTTTACCACGAAGGCAGCATTGCCTTGATTTTGAACCATAACCCCATTCAACTCCGTAGTGCCACCATAAAAGCTCATCCCCACGGCCGCCCATATCAGCGCAACAACACCCTCCGTAATCATGGCGCCATAAAAGATAGGTCTGCCTTGTTTTTCATTGGATAAACATCGCGCCATGAGTGGGGATTGTGTTGAATGAAACCCGGAAATTGCACCGCACGCAATCGTAATAAATACCATTGGGAATATTGGAAAGTTGGCAGGGTCAACATGTTGATTGGTAAGCGAAGCCAGTGTTAATTCGGGAATAGGGAGACCGTTGTACACCATCGTCCCGAAGATTCCAACTGCCATGATAAGCAATGCAATTCCAAATACCGGGTAAACCCGGCCGATAACTTTATCTATAGGCAAGACGGTAGCCAAACAGTAATACGCAAAAATGATCAAGGTCCATGCTGTTATACCTACGGCATTTCCGGTCATATCATCGATGATCCGGGCGGGCCCCATAATAAATACGGCCCCCACCATCAACATCAAAAGAACTGCAAATACGCGCATGAATTGTTTTACACCATTACCCAGGTAATGACCAGAGATTTCAGTAATACTTTGTCCCTGATGCCGGAGTGAGAGCATACCGGAAAAATAATCATGAACGCCACCTGCGAATATTGAGCCGAGCACAATCCAGAGAAAAGCAACCGGCCCCCACATCGCTCCGGCTACTGCGCCGAAAATAGGACCCAGTCCTGCGATATTCAGAAATTGGATCAGAAAAATTCTCCATCCTGGCATCGTGACAAAATCAACTCCATCGGCCATTGTCTGAGCGGGTGTCTTGCGATGAGGCTCTGATCCAAATACATTCTCTACTACTTTTGAGTAAAGAAAATACCCCAAGACGAGTGCCACTATTGCAATAAAAAGCGTAATCATAATAATTGATATTCAGTCTGGCGAAATGTTAATCACTCTTTGTTTAGTTGATGGTACATCCTAACGTAATAACAACAAGACAAAAGATGAAGCGCTAAGAAAAACCAATTTAACCATTTCCACAAAGATTTAACAAGGTACTTTGTATATACTGGTAGTGAATTTCTACTCTGCTTGAATCCGCAAGAAACTCATGCCTTTGGTTGTAATTTTTCGGTCAGGAAAGTACTCCATTTCAAATTATCAATTTTCTATTCAATGAACGCAAAATAATTACATCCCCATTTTACGGATCAGTCAATTGCAGAGCCCCACCAATTGTTCTTGGGATCGAAATCATTTGACAGGTATTTCATGCGTATTTCTTCCTGTTTTTGCACACCTTCGCCGGCAACTTTTCTAAGATACTCTTGCTCTTTATCTTTATCATACAAAGGATCCGGAATTGGAAATCTTGCTCCCGCATTTTTAAGGTAATCAAAGAGTACGCGCTTCAGGTTGATAACTACTTCCATATTTTCAACCGATGCATCACTAACCTCTCCCAAATCAGTTTTCAGATCATACAATTCATCCCTCCCATCTTCATAATAATGGATCAGCTTCCAATCTCCATACCGTATGATTGATGACGGCTCCCCTCCTTGATTGCCATAGTGCGGGTAATGCCATATAAGAGGCCGGTCCGATATTTGACCACCATCCAATAGTGGCACTAAACTAACACCATCTATATGTTCTGCCGGTCGTAGTTTAGCGCCAACTAGTTCCAAAAGTGTGGGGTAAAAATCAGTACCGGTTACCGCCGTAGCGCAAACCTGATTTTTGTGTTGTAGCCACGGAACTTTAATAAAGTATGGCTCACGAATGCCTCCCTCATACTGATATCCTTTTCCCGCCCTGAGTGGTAAATTGGAAGTAGAATAAGAATCGCCGGCAACTACACCACCATTATCTGATGTGAAAACCACAATTGTGTTTTCGTCTAACCCCAATTCCTTCAAACTTGCTAATACGATCCCAACGGCATCATCCATACTTTCCACCAGACCTGCATAAATTGGATTATCCTGTGTCTTGCGAATAGGTAAGTAAGTACCCATTTCGAAGGCGGTTTCTGCAATACCATTTTGCTCAGCTTTACTTCGGTATTTTTCCCATTTTTTTTGAGTTGTCTGAATTGGACCATGAACTGCGTAAAAAGATAGAAATGCGAAAAACTTTTCGTTCTTATATTCTTTCATAAACTGAACTGTCTCCTCAGCCAATCTCATACTTAAATTCTCCCCGTCTTTATGGTTTTCAAGCCTGGGATTTTCAAATGGAGAATAATATCCCCCTTTAGGTGAGCCGCTATCCCATCCGCCTTTATTAATATCAAAACCATGATCTTCTGGCCAGGATCCTATTGAACCAAGATGCCATTTTCCAGCAAAGAAAGTTTTATATCCTTCTGACTTCAATGCTTCGGGTAACGTGATGTATCCCTTTGGTAATTCATGTACATAATCGGCTGGCAATAGTTTGTTGAATCTGTTTGCCAGACGCCAATCTTCGCCTGCCGGTGCGCCTATCCAATCGGTAATTCCATGTCGGGCAGGAAATTTACCTGTCATAACACTGGCACGCGAAGGACTGCACACCTGACATGTTGCATACCCATTACTAAAAACCATGCTATTACTTGCTAATGCATCAATATTGGGTGTTTCATAAAAAGTATTATTTCTAAAACTCATATCATTATATCCATAGTCGTCAACCATGATAAAAAGAATATTCCTTTCCTGGGGCACTCGAGCTTGATGCCCAGTACCAATAGAACATGAAAATAAAATGACGACAACTAATAACGGGGCGATTAACCTCTTCATCGTATAGTGGTTTCGTGATTTCTATTCAGCTTTGACCCGTATTACTACCATACCCTATTTTTTAGGATTCCCGATTTCTTTGTCTCCTCATGGTTGTTGATGCCTTGAATATACATATCAGATTGTCATCGACATAGCACATCTGATTGCCTTTCTTTTAAGGACTGATAATTTTTACATTCAAAAGCTCATCCCATATAGTTGAAATGGTAGAACATGACTTATGCCGCGAAATCGTTAACCCTTTTTTACGACCGTAACGGCTGACTTTACAGTGCCCCTCATTATTTCCTTCCGTGTCGATGTTTTTTCTGCTGTCATCAAGCGTATGCGCCCTCTCCCGTCGCTTTATTGATAAAAGATTCGTCAGCCTGGCTGTTTCATAGGCGGCATTCAATATAGCTATCGCTCTTTTCCTGACTCTCGTTGTTTCAACTATTACCTACACAACGAACAACATTCAATTATGAAGAACCTGTTTATCGCGTAACAACACCTCTTTCAATTTTTTGTAGTCGACGTCCTGGACTGCTACGTTATCGTCTATTGAAAGACATGCCGCCGTAGCTGCGGACTGACCCAAGACCATAAATACCGGTTCCATACGAATAGATCCAAAGGCGATGTGGGTCGCACTCAAGCATACCGGCACAAATAAATTTTCGCATTCTTCCCGCTTAGGAACAATGGACCGGTAACTGATGGGATATGGGGCCTGCACCTTGGCCTCAACATTACCCTCGTTTTTCACAAAACCATCTGCTGATACGTATCGTTGTGTATGGTGTGAATCCATACCATAGGCACCCATTCCCACTACGTCTTCAGCCACTTCGAGGCCTTCACAGTTGTATTGCGTCATGACGTACTCACTTATCATTCTACGGGCCTCCCGGATATACAATTGTTGTTGCCATCCATCGGACCGGGCAAATTCATCCTTGCTCGTTCCCCATCGTGACACTTCGTCGCGGATATGCGATGGCATCCTCGGGTGATAGGCCAGGGTCCACATCAGACCTTTTTGATAATCCCTGTGTTTTTCCGAAATCAATTCCCGTTCCTCATAAGTCGCCTCCGGGTAGGTGTAATTTTGCCCCACAAAATCAGTGGAAAAGCCGGTGCGGTTATTCGTGTCTGTTTTCCGATTGGGCATCTTTGAATTGATCCATGGGAATCCCGCTTCGCCGGCTTCGTAGTTCCGTAGCAATAATTCATAGTCTAGTTCATTGTACGATGCGGGTTTTTCAAATGGAATTCTATTCTCCGGATGATCCGTCAAACACATCCTAAAGCAGTACGCCTGTATGTGGTGGTCGCCAGCGCCATCCTGCCCGGGACCATCAGGATTGATGGTTGGAAGCAGACCACTGGCAGGATCGCCTTTGATAATATAAGGATCGACACCATCTACGAAGTTGTGGTTTATAGCGTTTCGGGCTCCATAACCCGTCATCGTAGTGTCGGTCAATTTGGTGTGCACACCGTTTAACGTCTCTTTGTATTTATCGTTTGATTCTCTGCCGACTGTATATGATACACCTGCAGCGGCCATTAAATCACCCTCGTACGTTGCATCAATAAAGACTTTTCCAAAGTAAGTTTTGCCAGAAAGCATAGTGATCGAACTGATTTTGCCATCCTCCAGCTTTACGCCATTCTTCCGATCCAGCTTCTCATTAAGCAGCAGTTTTATTTTCTCCTTTTTTATAAAATCCGAATACACTTTAAGTGCTGCAGACGGCTCGAACGTCCACATCGTCGGCTCCCCCGGCTCGGTTCTGGTTTGGCCTCCATCCATGTAGGACTGACTTGTTTGCCACTTCCAGTTCTCAGGGTTGCTGTAATGCGTTTTGATCCCTGCATAAAACTCACGAGAGAATCCTCCAATTGCAGATTTATTGCCAATGTCCGTTTGTCCTAGTCCACCCGTCGTCAACCCACCCATTCTTGCGCTCGGCTCAAGCAGCACTACCGATTTGCCCATTCGCTTAGCCTGAATAGCGGCTGCTATCCCGCCTGAACTGGCACCATATACTACAACATCAAAATGATCTTGCTCCGCACATCCGACGACCAGCAAAAGCAGGGTGATAGACAAAAGGAGATAACGCTTTACAATAACTTTCATAATGACAATCGATTAATTAATTGATGAATAAAACGCAAACGACTCTAGTTACCCGGGATCTCCAAAACCTGTCCATCCTGAGTTAATCGGTCTTGCAACAGGTCGTATCCAAGATCCTGAACTGCTATACCCTGCTCCATGGCCATAACAGCCGCGGTAGCTGCACTTTGTCCCAATATCATGAACACGGGTTCCATTCGTATTGAGCCGTACGCAATATGTGAACTTGACACACATACCGGGACCAACAAGTTTTTGCATTCAGACTTCTTTGGAAGAAGTGACCTGTAATCAATTTGATAGGGATGAGGGACCGCCACGCCGATGTCCCCTTCATTTTGGACAAAACCATCTGGTTTCACATAGCGTTGGATGTTGTGTGAATCCATGGTATACGAGCCCATGCCTACCGGTTGCATCACCGGCCTTTTGCCCAGTGTTTCATGCTCTGTCATTACGTATTCACCCAGTAGTCGTCGCGCCTCCCGGACGTAGATCTGGTGAGGCCAGTTTGCATTGTCAGTAAATTCATCTTTAGGTAGTCCCCATTCGTTCATCGCATCCCGAACGTCCTTTGGAACCTTTGGATCATTTGCCATGAAATACATTAATCCTTTTTGATAGTCCTCGTGCTCCTTGATAATTTTTCGCCTTACTTCATAGGAGCCCTCGGGGTATTCGTAGTTCATACCAATATTATCGGTACTAAAAGGTCCATGGTTATTGGTGTCCGTTTTCCGATTTGGGATAGGATCATACTTATTAAAAGTTGCGTCCCAACCCTTGGCATATACTCTTGCCAACAGCTCATATTGTCCAGCATCATAGTTTTCCGGCTTAGGGAAAGGAATCCGGTTATCGGGGTGATTGGAGAGACACATGCGGAAACAATAAGCCTGGATTTTTTTATCGCCCTCACCTTTAACTCCCGGATCTTCCGCGCTAATACGAGGTAACAGTCCACTTGCAGGATCACCTGGTATTACGTAAGGATCGATGTTTTCGCTGAAAAAGTGACCATGGTGTAAAACACCAATCTGGATGCCATTCCATTCCTCTCCATACACGCTGTTGGCCTCGCGTCCAACATGATAACTCACGCCGGCGGCAGCCATCAGGTCACCTTCATACGTGGCATCAATAAACATTTTTCCGGAATACTTCTTGCCGCTTAACGTTTCAATGGATTTGATCTGACCGTCTTCAAGCGTGACGCCACTTTCGCGATTCAACCACTCATCACGATCTATGATAAGCTGGTGGTCAACAACAAAATCCTCAAAGACATTCTCTGCGACGTGTGGCTCAAATATCCACATGGTCCTGAGATTACCATCCATAGCTGGTGTACCCTGACCTTTGTTACCATATTCTGATTTATCCTGCCAATTCCATGCGACAGACTCCTGATAGTGATTATACACCCTTTGGTAAAATTCGCGCGACAGTCCACCAATAACACTTTTGTCGCCCGTATCGGTATAACCAAGTCCACCTGCAGAAAGCCCTCCCAAATGTTTATCTGGAGAAACAACGATTACCGATTTTCCCATTTTCCGTACCTGGACCGCTGCAGTGATTGCTGCGGATGTACCACCGTAAATAATTACATCGGCAGTGCGATTGTTGTCGTCTGTTTTTTGCGCGGGAGAACAGGATACTAGTATCGCCCAACAAACCGCTGTTAAGTAGTGATAGATTTTCATTATGTGCTTTATGTTTAAGAATTTAATTTCATTTCAATGGAATCGTAATAACTCTGCGAACTCGGATGGTATTTTCCTGTTAACAAGAGGATTTTGTTTTAACTCATTCTTGATGGAATTCGCGGGCACGTCCTGAACCGTGGTTGCGTTTTTTATTGCTAGCCAGGATGCCACGCCAGCAGCTTGCCCCAGCGCCATAAACACTGGCTCCATGCGCAATGATCCATAGAATCACTCATTACTCAAATCAAAATAACATCAATTAATGTTGCCGGCAAACCTGCATAATTAACCGCGCTACTGTAAAGATAGTACTCTGGCGACAACACTATTCCTGCCTCTACCGGATTGTTATGCATGTAGCACAATTGCTGATCAATAATTTTATTCGTGCTCAATTCAATAGGGTGATTATGCTGCTGCCAGAATTGAGTTCCCTTGCACACCGGATACTGCGGAAACCGGAACCAGTTAGTTAAACAATAGGTCCAAGTTCCCTTGCACACACACCTCCGGGAAAACTTGAACCAATTAATTTTTTTTAAGAAGACTTAGACCAGACTGATCGCAGAGCGCATCATTGTAGAGGCAAAGCGTGAACTGTACCTCACCAATAAGCCAGTGAAAGAGATCGCAAGCGACCTGGGCTATGAAGATGAACAGTACTTTTGTTGTTTCTTTAAAATCAATGTCGAAGTATCACTCTCAACTCTATCGGGAGACGGTGGGATTTGCAAGAGGTGTAGAAAATATAGAGAAATCGATCCTGCGCTTCAGTGCCAAGTTGCTTTTAAAACATTGACTGCCACTGAACGTGGCATCAAGGAATTGCTACTTTCATGAATGATTTGGCAGGCTTTGACGACAAAAAACCTCGAATCCGTAAGGTAGGAGGTTATCCATGTCTATGATTTTAATGTAGCGGAGGGACAGGGATTCGAACCCTGGGCACGGTTACCCGCACAACGGTTTTCGAGACCGTCCCATTCAACCACTCTGGCATCCCTCCTGGTTTTTGAATCACAAAAATATAAACTCCCGCAAGGCTTGCGAGCTTTTATGAATGAATTCGTTCTTGAAGTTATTCGAATCGTAGTGATTCTATTGGATCCAGCTTCGAAGCTTTATGCGCAGGGTAGTATCCGGAAATTAAACCCACTACAATACAAACAATTAACCCCACCATCATCCAGGTCCAGGGCACCACAAATGCCGTGATACCCATCGCCCGGGAAAGTAGATTTCCAATGAGAATTCCAAAGATCACGCCGGCGATTCCTCCCAGCAAACAAACCACGATGGCCTCAATGACAAACTGCTGTCGGATCCGTTTCGGTGTTGCTCCCAATGCCTTTCGAACTCCCACTTCGCGCGTACGTTCTGTTACCGACACCAGCATGATGTTCATTAGTGCAATGGAAGCACCCAGCAAAGTGATAAATCCAATCCCAAACCCGCCGATCCGCAGACCGGAAGTAATGCTTTCTAACTCCTGCGCCAGCGTTTCACTTTTCTCAAGGTCGAAGGAATTCGCCTGCCCCGGCCTGTCGCGTCTGATATTTCGCATCAAGCCGGTCGCTTCCCCCATCGCATAGTCCATCTGCGTCGGGTCTTCAATACCCACAGTCAGTTCATACCAGAGTCCGCGGCCGCCGGCCATCTGATTACCTTTTATAATCGGGACAAAAACCATATTATCATAATTGCTATCCGCCAACTGACCCTTCTCTTTCAGTACACCAATAACCCGGAACTGCATTCCTGAAAAGCTCACTTCGGTACCCACGGCATCTTCATTCTTACCGTAAAGCGTAGAAAATACCTTAGACCCTATCACCGCCACCTGAGACCCGTATTGCACTTCCAGCTTGGAGAAATTACGGCCTTTATCGATCTCCAACCCTTTGATGGTCATGTAGTCATCGTTGACACCTCTGACAAATACATTCGGGTTTGTCTTCTTTGACATATATTTCACCTCCGCAATCTGAGTGATATCGGCAGAAAGACTGATTGTCGACGGGATGTTGTACTGGTCAATAAAACGAAACGTCTCGCTCATCTTTATCTGGGCGAATACCTTCTCGGTCATTCCTTGCCGGTTTGAATTCCGGTTTTGTTTAGATCGAATATCGAAGGTGTTTACGCCCAGGGATGAAAGGCTCTCATTGACAGAATACTCAATTCCGTCAATCGCAGTAAGGATACCGACCAGGGAAGTAATTCCAATAGCCACTATCAGCGCCGTAAGCACAGAACGAAGCAGGTTTGCCTGCACGGATCTTAGCCCTTCTTTAATATTTTCAATAAGATTCATACCCCGGAACAATGTTTTACTTGCAATACGTTGATTTGGTAGCGTTAATGTTACAGATGAACGGCAAAATATTCAAAACAAGAGCCATTTCCTCCAATATTTTTTAAAAACAGTCGCGTTTATAGCAGCCGGAAACTAAATTTATACTCACTAACGGGGAAAGTGTATGAAGCGTAGTGTGTTTTTAATCTTTTTTTTGATTGCTTTCTCGGCATCCTTGGCTAATTCCATTCTGATTCCTATGGATGAAAAGCAATCCAACCACCTGAAGGCGTATGGAATAGCCTATTGGATACTTAAGAGCGAGATGGAGGTGGACTGGTTGCTTAATTTCCGGGGAGGCAGTTTTATGTGCAATTTTCACCCTGCCATTCAAAATGAGCTGGTCGTCAGAGGTGTTAGTTATGAAATCATATCTTCAGCCCAGGCCAACCAGATCATCTCCGAGATCGCCAGCCCTTCGGCGAATTACGATATTATGAAACTGGAGAAGTATCCGCGAATAGCCGTGTATTCTCCAAAGTCAAAATTACCATGGGACGATGCGGTTACCCTTGTACTCACCTATGCAGAGATTCCCTATGACATAATTTTCGACGATGAGGTGATGACCGGAAAACTTCCAAAATATGACTGGTTACATCTTCATCATGAGGACTTTACTGGCCAGTATGGAAAGTTCTACGTTAACTATAGCAACATGCCCTGGTACATCGAGCAACAAAAGGAATCCGAAGACCTCGCCCGGAAATATGGGTTTCACAAGGTGTCTCAACTAAAGCTAAGTGTGGCTAAAAAGATAAAGGAATTTGTCACTGGCGGGGGCTTTATGTTTGCCATGTGTTCGGCTACCGATACATACGACATAGCCCTTGCTGCAGAGGGGATCGATATCTGCGACCGGTACTATGACGGAGACCCGGCTGATCCTCAAGCGCAGGAAAAGCTAAACTTTGACAACACACTGGCCTTCACGGATTTTAAACTCGAGCGACAACCGCTAAAGTATGAATTCTCCGACATTGACAATGAGCCGTCGGAACGGGGTCTGCGTCAGGACAATGACTACTTTACGTTGTTTGAATTTTCCGCTAAATGGGACCCTATTCCCACCATGTTAACACAGAATCATACCCGCGTGATCAAAGGATTTTTCGGGCAGACTACGGGTTTTAAAAGTTACCTCGTAAAACCCGACGTTTTGGTCATGGGCGAAAACAAACAAATCAAGGAAACCAAATACATTCATGGTATTCTGGGCAAAGGGTTCTGGACGTATTACGGCGGTCATGATCCGGAGGATTATCAACACCAGGTTGGAGAAGAACCAACAGACTTAAACCAGCATCCCAACTCCCCGGGTTACAGGTTGATTCTTAACAACGTTTTGTTTCCAGCGGCCAAGAAGAAAAAGCAAAAAACGTAGCGGAGGGCCCTTGCCTAGTGTATTCTGTCGCCTCTCATGCCAAGTTTTCTGATGATGCCGGCCTCCAGGGTTAGCCATTCCCGCCAACGGTTCATCACGGCATCTTCATCCATATACTCTTTTGCGAGGTCCAGGAAAACGCGGTAATGGCCAGCCTCCGAAATCATCAACTCATGGTAGAAGCTGGAAAGCCCGGGATCTGAAATGTTTTTCCAGAGAGCCCGAAACCGTTCGCAACTGCGCGCTTCGATTAATGCATTTAGTAATAGTTTTTCCACCAGTTGCTGTTCACGGCTTCCTCCCTTTTTCGTGTGCTTGAACAATTCCTCGATGTATTCATCCTTGCGCTGTGGTCCCAGGGTATGCCCACGTTTGCTCAGTTCTTCCAATACCCGGGTAAAATGACTCCATTCTTCAGCTACAATTGGCGTGAGCATCTCTACCAGCTTCTGACGGTCAGGATGTAGAATAATCAGGGAAATACAGGAGGATGCTGCCTTTTGTTCACAGTAAGCATGATCTACCAGGATATCGCGGATGTTTTTCTCCGCGATGTTAGCCCAACGGGGATCGCTGGGTAACTCAAGGCCTAGGGTAAATTTATCTTTTCCTTCCATTTAGCTTACTTTGCTAACCTACCACCTAAACTGAAATATTCCGTACCTTATTTGATCCAACAACTTGGGTAGTATTTAATCGCCCATCTCCCGGTCCTGCATCCGGTGGATGACGCCCTGCTGAAACATGCTGGAAGTTTGTGGAGGAACGTGCCAGGGTTGGACGGAATTCGATTCAACCTAAATTTCTTAGTCATAGAACGACCAGTCAAACCCAAAATCAAATATGTTGCGCAATCCGGGGTACTCAGGCGTTAGCATATATCCTTCCTTTGTAATCAACTGAAAGATGTTATTGTACTTAAAGAATATCCTTCCCTTCTTAATACGCGCATCAAAGAAAACATCCAGCAGCGGAAATGATGGCACCTCAAAACTTCGTTGCACATAGAACTGCTGAACCGGCACATCGTACGACAGCGGATAATATGCCGACTTATAATGTAACTCAAATCCCGCATGCATATCCAGATTGCCATTGAAGAAAATATTGTCATATGCCAGCTGCGCATTGATAAACAAATCAGGGACCTGAAGTGCATCACCTGAATTTTCCAGGACTTTTGAATAAATAATCTGACTCTTTAGATTGATATGGCGGGCTATAGTAAGCCAGAACTTAAATTCCGGAGAGGCGATCACCTGGCCTCCGGAGGTCTGGACCGGCAATACCGATTGCTGATTTGCTTCCACATCAAACTTCTTAAAGAACACATAGTTGCCCAACCGCGTAAAGGTAAGGCCGGGTGACATGCGTAACACACGGGAAGTGTAGTGGATATAGCCGTTCACCTGGGTAACATTGATATCACTAAAATCATTTTTCCACACGTCATGACTACCACGGTAGGCCTGGTACATAAGAGGAACAGCATACTGCATTTGTTTTACCGTCGCTTCAAACCACCTGCTTCGGATACTTCCTTCTATACGATAATTGCCAGTCTCCTGAAGTTCACCCCAGCCGGTAATCTCTCCGATTGAATCCAGCCTTAACGAGATTCTTCCGCCCAGATAACTCTCAATGCCTGACATAGGAGCATTTAACGTATCTGCTGAAACGTACTTGTTCGTGAACGAATAGTTTCGGATAGCATAATATCCGTTATAGAAAAGTTTTGACAGATTCCCCTTAATGCCAACTTCATTCCTTACCGTCTTGAACTTCGTTGTATCTCCGGTATTCACACTGTCTATTTCCACAAAATCGTAATACCCGTCCGGTGCTGAGCTGGGTATATCAGCAAACCCTGTTCCATGACGATACCGGTCGAAAATATGGTATACCTGCAACGCCTTCCCTACTTCATACTGATGGAATAGATGAAATTTCATGCGCAGTTCACTATTAGAAGCCTCCTGTAAGTTCGGTTGTGCATTATCAAAGAAGTAGTCTTCATACGCAAAATCATCGTTAGGACGAATACCGCCGTATTCATCTGCTTCGAGCTTATTCCGGCTGAAGTTTACAAAAACACGATAGCTGCTGTCTTTGGTCTGGAATGCAGAGTAAAAATCCACATAGGTACTCCGAACATTCCGGTCACCCTTGCTCTGACGTTGTATCTGTTTATCGATAAGTAAACCCCGATAATTGAAACCAAAATTCCACTGTGGCGTGATGTTACGGCTGAAGGATGCCTCTGTAATCGACCTCCCCTTTCCTCCCAGAATTACCTTCATGTGTGAATACGGCGACTTGGTGTCATAATACCTGACTTGTTCGGTATCCCAATAAAGGTCATATGACTGGAATCCAGAGCTGGCACCTATCACTTTCGGCGTTTGATAAAATATCGGGCGAATCGCTGTACCGATATTGCCCAGGTCCTGATAAAGATTCAGGTTTCTCTGAACATAACTAAAGCGGTGAAAATCGCGAATAACAGTATCTATTACGTAAAAGGTCTGCCGGTTCAGAAAAACATCTTCCTCAAAATAGTATCGGGAAGTTTTGGGTCCATAAACCTGCTTGGTACTATCATCCAGAACCTGCGATCCCCGGCGTTTGGTGGGTTGATCCTGGGCCAGTATCTCCAGCGAAACAACCATCAGAAAGCCAAGTACTTGTAAAAATCGAAAAGAATGCACGCGCAAAAATAAACGGCTGAAGTGCCCATCGTATGTCTTAATCAATCTTTTTTTATCCGGCATCCTTCAGACTGTTTAAAACAATCTCATCAAAATCCTGTCCATTTTTAATAAACTGAACTTCAATGGGTATATAAAACAACGGAAGAGTCTGTGTCAGTGCACTAAATTCAGCTGCCGCCAGTTTCACTTTATCTTTTTCTGTCGTCAGAATACTTATCCTCGGATTTTGTTTTACAAAGCGTGCTATCCGCTCAATGTCAGCCCCCGAGTACGCATGGTGATCCCTGAAATGAAAGTGTCTTTTCACCTGGTAGTTCTGCGCCACATGGTGCTCAAATGGTTTTGCATTGGATATCCCGGAAACCAAAAGAATCTGTTTCGAGATTGGTAGAGAATGCCCGCCAAAAGCAATTGGGTTGCCATAGCGGACGTGCGTGAAGAAAACTGGCTTCTCTGCATATTCCCGAATGGATTTTTCAATTTCGATCATCTCTTCCTCCGACATCTCCATCGGGCACTTTGTAACAACCACTACGTCTGCCCGCTCTGCGCCCATACGGGATTCGCGAAGTCTCCCGGCCGGTAACAGCAAGTCCTTATAAAACGGCCGGTAGTAATCAGACAAAAGAATAGTAAAGGAAGGCGCCACGCTGCGGTGCTGATAAGCATCATCGAGTAGAATAATTTCGGTTTCAGCTCGTTCCTGAAGAATAGTCGGTATCGCTAATGCCCGTTCTTCACCCACCGCCACGGTAATATCTCCACCAAAATTCTGATAAAACTGATACGGTTCATCTCCCAATGTAGATGCGGTATCAGCCGGCTGAGCAATTCGAAAACCTTTCGTTTTCCTCCCATATCCCCTGCTTAAGGTTGCTACTTTATGGTCAAGTGCCAGCAACCTGATCAGATATTCCGTCAGAGGAGTTTTACCGGTACCTCCTGCAGACAGGTTGCCAATTCCTATTACCGGTATTTGAAATTTAATAGAGGGCTTGAAGCCTTGATCGTACATCCAATTCCGAAGGGAGGTAACGAAATTAAACAGTGCAGCAAACGGGTACATCAATACTTGCAGAATAACCATGATGGATGAAAGCTTATATAATCTATAGACGTCGCCGCAAGGTACACACAAAGAAATGTGCATTAAACTTTTAACTTGACACCTTGAAATTACGCTTAAATGAAAAGTAGTCTAAAAATAAAGGATATTACCGATTACCTTGAAACGCTGGCACCTTCTTCTTATCAGGAATCGTATGACAATTCCGGGTTACTGGTGGGCGATCCGATGGCGGAGGTATCTGGGGTTCTGGTAACCCTCGACTGTATCGAAGCCGTCGTCGAAGAAGCTATCCAGCTGAACTGTAACGTTATCATTGCACACCATCCCATTGTATTTAAGGGACTTAAATCCCTTACTGGTAACAACTATGTGGAACGGACGGTCATCAAGGCCATCCGGAGTAACGTCGCTATTTATGCCATTCACACAAATCTGGACAACGTGCATACCGGGGTTAACAAAAAAATTTGTGACCTGATCGGATTGAAAAATTTAAAGATTTTGTTACCCCGAAAGGATACGCTAAGTAAGTTGGTCACTTTTATTCCTGAAGGAAAGGCAGAGATCGTAATGACGGCGTTGCACGACGCGGGAGCGGGCCAGATCGGACATTATAAAAACTGCAGTTTTAGTGTGGCGGGAACGGGTACATTTAAACCCGACGAAGAGGCCAATCCTCACCTTGGAGAAGCCCTAAAGCAAGAGTATGTTCCGGAAATTCGGGCCGAGGTCATCTTTCCCTCTTACCTGGAAAACAAGCTGGTTAAGGCACTAAGAAAATCGCATCCATACGAAGAAGTGGCATACTATATTACATCGTTAAAGAATGAAAATCAGGAGGTTGGGGCCGGAATGGTAGGTGACCTGGAGACCCCCCAGGACCCGCTGGAATTCCTTAAAGAGCTGAAAGTCAGGATGGATTTAAATATCATTCGGCATACCCCGCTACTTAGCAGCCCGGTACAAAAAGTAGCCGTATGTGGTGGATCTGGCAGCTTTTTACTAAACCGGGCAATTCAGTCCGAGGCACAGGTTTTTATTACGGCAGATTACAAGTACCACGACTTTTTCGATGCCGACGGGCGGATAATAATTGCCGACATTGGCCATTATGAAAGCGAAGCGGCTACCAAAGAACTATTAGTGGATGTTTTAATCAAAAAATTCCCTACTTTTGCGATCAATTTTTCAAAAACCGTAACGAATCCAATAAGCTACTTATAAAGAATGGAAAATCAATCAGTTGCACAGAAGCTTGAAGCGCTTGTTAAACTCCAGTTCATTGACACAAAGTTAGACGAACTCAAAAAACTAAGGGGCGATCTTCCCGACGAAGTTCAGGATCTGGAAGATGAAATTGAAGGCTACCGGACTCGTCAAAGTCGCTACGAAGGAAACCAGAAAGAGATTGAAGAAGGAATAAAGAAAAACAAAGAAGCAATTAAAGAGGCTGAAAAACTCATCAAGAAATACACGGAACAGCAAAAAAACGTCCGGAATAACAGAGAGTTCGATGCCATTACAAAAGAGATAGAGCTTCAGGAACTCGAGATCCAAATCTGCGAAAAGAAGATCAAGGAAGGAAAAGAACAAATACAGGAAAAAAAGGAAGAAATTGAAAAGACAGATTCTTTTGTAAAAGAACGCGGCGAACATCTGGAAACTAAAAAGAGAGAACTTGATGGAATCCTCGCCGAAAGTCATGAGGAAGAAAAAAGGTTAATGGCCGACCGCGAAAAGGCATCCAAAAAAATTGAGGATAAGCTACTGAAGTACTACGAGCGACTACGTGGAAGCCTGAGTAATGGCTTAGCCGTGGTTCGGGTGGTACGCGGTGCCGCGGAGGGTTGTAACATTGTCATCCCTCCCCAGAAGATCGCTGAGATCCTGGAGAAAAAGAAAATTGTGATTGATGAGCATTCCGGTCGTATCTTAGCGGATGTTGACATGGATTCTCTCGATGAAGGTGACAAACCCAAAACTGCTAAAGTGGCAGCTCCCGCTCCGACCAGGAGAAAAAAAGCTGAATAGCCATACTATACTTACTATCCTTGGAAAGGTGGGCGTAACAGCCTGCCTTTTTTTATTTTCCCATCACCTTGCAGCTGCTGTGGATCCGGAATGGAAATTTGATGCCACAACCCAGAGGGCATACGAAATGGTTCTGAATCTGCAAACAGCAGAGGTTCATCAGCTGATACCTCAACCCCAAACAGCACAGGAACACTACGTCACGGCGCTGGCGGAAGCATTGGAACTGTTGATTTCCGGAGATAGTGAGAAGTTCACCGATTATGAAGATCGGTTCGAACAACGCCTGGAGCGGAAAACAAAACTCAATACTCCCGATGACATTTTCCTTCAGGCTGAAATCCGGATTCAATGGGCCTTTGTATACTTCAAATTTGGTCATGAATTCGACGCTGCCCTCAACCTCCGGCAGGCCTACCTGACTGTCGCGGAGATCAAGCGACGGTTTCCGGCTTTTCAGGCAATAAAAAAGACCGAGGCATTGCTTGAAGTCATTATTGGCGGTGTTCCCGAAAAATACGATTGGATACTCGGGCTCTTAAATATTCAGGGCTCGACTGAGGCGGGTCTTTTGGACCTGGAGAGTCTTCGTTCGGCCGGGCACCCGCTAAGCCTGGAGACAGATATGCTCTATGCACTTGTTCAGTCCTATGTCCTTCAACAGACCGCGGTTGGCCTGTCAACAATGGACAATATCGTAGGCCGTTACCCAACGAACAGGCTAGCGCTTTTTCTGGGTGCCTCCCTGGCTATTAAAAATTCCCAGGGTGAAGTGGCCCTTGATTACCTGAGGCGGCTGGATCATCAGCCTTCCGGTCTTCCTATTTATTTCGCAGACTATCTTAAAGGTGAAGTATACTTATACAAAGCCGAATACCTGAATTCGATCACTTCCTTCCGCTGGTTTATCAACCATTACAAGGGACAGAATAACATCAAGGACAGCCACTACAAGATCGGACTGTGTTATTTTCTGAATGGAAATGAGAATGATGCCCAGGCGCTTTTTAAGCAGGCAAAAAGTCTTGGTAAAGAGATTACCGAGGCAGACAAGTATGCAGCACGAAGTCTGGCGGAAATTGAAGAGCCCCATGTCAAATTAACCAAGGCACGCTATTTTACCGATGGCGGTTATTACGACGAGGCGGGGAAAATACTCGAGTCAATTCAAGCGGCGGAGTTACCAACTATTCGAGACCAGGCAGAATTTCAGTACCGGAAAGCCCGGCTTGATCATAAAACAAACAAGCTCGCCTCAGCTAAACTTTATTATCATAAGACCATTGAACTGAATGGTACCGAGGAATGGTATTTCGCCGCCAATGCATGCCTGCAGCTCGGGTACATTGCCTTGGCAGAGAACGACCCTTCAGGTGCCAGAGGATACTTTATTAGGGCATTATCCTACAAGAAGCACGAATACAAGAACAGCATCGACACCAAGGCTAAGTCGGCGTTAGCTCATCTTGACCGTAAGTGAGTCGTGTCACAATTGAGTTCCATCGTAAAGACGGAATCATTGTAGTCCAGGAGGTACAGGCATAGGTTTTCATGCTCGAAGAGGTCCATGGATTTTAAGGGATGGTTCAGTAACATACATAGTAATATCCGAATGGCCCGGCCATGCATACAGATGAGCACGGTCTCCTCCTGTTCTTGTGAAAGAATATGGTCGATGGCAGGCTGTAGTCTCTCGGTGACATCTTCCGGGCTCTCCCCTCCTTCTATTCTCAGTGAAGTATTGCCTTTTTGCCACTCTGCCAGCATATGGTGGTAGTACTCGTTTTCCTCCGGTGTAATCTTGCAGCCTTCGTTTACGCCCCAGCTTATTTCATTAAGGCCGGCTAACGATTCTGTAGGAATCCCGAGATCAAGAAATAATTGCATCGATTCCTTCGTACGCCTGAGTGAAGAGGTGTAAACTTTATCAAACGGTACAGTGTGGTACATTTGAAAAAAGGCTTTTGCCTGTTCCCGGCCGGTGTCATTCAGACTACTATCGATTCCACTTCCCTGAACAATGCTTTGCAGATTAAAATCAGTCTGCCCGTGACGAACGATGTAAATTTTTTTGCTGCCCAATTTTGCCTTATTTTGGTCGCAAAAATAGGAAAATAGTATTCAGTCGCAGCCATATCCAACCTTTTAATGGGGATTTTCAAAACAAAAGTTACCGTTGAATCATTAAACAACTGGTCACCTAACACCATGGCCGGAGCCCTTGGGATAGAATTCACCAAAATCGGCGATGACTACCTGGAAGCACGAATGCCGGTTGACCATCGCACGCATCAGCCGATGGGTCTGCTGCACGGTGGCGCCTCAGTTGCGCTGGCCGAGACGATGGGCAGTGTGGCCGCAACTTTATGTGTAGATGATACTAAACAGTTTTGTGTTGGTTTAGAAGTTAACGCTAATCATATACGAAGCGCAAGAGATGGATATGTGAAGGGGATCACAAAACCTATACACATTGGTAAAAAGACTCAGGTTTGGGAAATCCGGATTTCCACCATGGACGGTGATTTAGTGTGCATCAGCCGTATTACTATGGCGGTGCTGGACAAAAAGGTTTGATTGGGTTGATATATGGAGACTTTAGCGTCGGATTCACAACGTACAATTTCGGAATCGGAATATTTATCATTTCTTATCGGCAGTGCTGTAGAAAACCATTTTTCTGTAGCCGTATGGCGTTTACCAAACAACCCTGTGCGGCACCTAATCATTTCCAGAAAAAATGAGATACTTCAACCTCAATTTCCTCTCGAGGAGCTGCCCGAAGGATTCATCGTCGCGCCCTTTGACGCCGCTGCTGATCGGATCTTTATGAAAGCCGACTTCTCCTTTACATTTTCAGACAACTCGTTAAAAGCCCCCGAAAATTCCCTTGAAGTCACCTCTACTACCTGGCTGAACGCGCAATTGAACAATGGGAAGCGTGTAACGAAAAAATTCCATTACCAAACATACCTGCCCGGCACCACGGAAAAAGAAAGGTATCTGAATGCTGTTTCCAATGGCATTAGCGAAATTGAAAAAGGAGTTTTTGAAAAGGTGGTTCCCTCCCGAACATATCAACTGTCGACTCCCCCGGATTTAGATGTCGTAGATGTGTTTCAAAATCTGTGCAACAACTACCCGGATGCCCTGGTTTCCTTTGTCAGTACGCCGGAATGCGGCAGCTGGCTGGGCGCCACACCTGAATTGCTGGTTAGTGTGGAGGATAAAACCATTTTTAAAACTGTTGCACTTGCCGGAACACAAGCCTACACACCGGGCACCAACCTTAAATCAGTGGGATGGACACAGAAAGATATTGAAGAACAGGCGTTGGTTGAACGATATATCATCAGCTGCTTCAAAAAGATCAGACTCCGTGAGTTTGAAGAACATGGCCCCAAAACGGTTGTTGCCGGAAATCTTTTGCACCTGAAGTCCGAATTTAAAGTGGATATGATTTCAACGAACTTTTCCCAGCTTGGTTCGGTGATGCTTGATCTGCTCCATCCTACTTCTGCCGTATGTGGTGTACCCTTAGAGCCCTCGTTGAAATTTCTTCAGACATATGAAGGTTATAGCAGGCAGTTTTATTCTGGTTATCTTGGTCCGGTAAACGTTAAAAACAACATTGGCATTTTTGTAAACCTTCGGTGCGCTCAGTTAACACGAGATAACGTCATACTCTACGCCGGAGCCGGCGTAACGGCTGACTCCGTTCCAGAACAAGAATGGGAGGAAACAGAAATGAAGCTCAATACTCTCCTTAAAATTATCGTTGATAAATAGCGCCGTATAGCGCAAAACAAAATGTAGCTTCATGGATAATCATCATGACTGACCGATTCCAACCCATCTATGATATCGCATCCATCTGTGCAAAGAAGGGAATAAACCATGCGGTTCTATGTCCGGGTTCACGCAATGCCCCGTTAGTCCTCGCCTTTACGCGACACCGGGAAATAAAATCAAGAACCTTTAGCGACGAACGAAGCGCAGCATTCATCGCGCTGGGCATGGCACAAAATCTAAAACAGACAACGATTCTCCTTTGCACTTCCGGCTCAGCCGCCTATAACTTTGCGCCAGCCGTTGCCGAAGCTTACTTTGGCCATACACCCCTTGTCATTTTCACAGCAGATCGTCCTGCGGAGTGGATCTCTCAAATGGATGGTCAGGCCATTCATCAGGCTGAAATCTTTGGCAAGCATGTTAAAAAATCATTCCAGCTTCCACAGGACTATGAGCACGCTGATAGCAAGTGGGCTATCAACCGGATAGTCAATGAAGCCATTAATCTTTCTTCGCAGGAACCAAAAGGTCCGGTACACATTAACGCCCCCTTTCGCGAGCCACTTTATCCGAGTGCCGATTTGACATGGTCCTACAGCGACAATGTACGTGTGATAAATGAACACACTCCAGCGTATGACATGACGGAAGAGCAAAGGGTAACAATAGAATCTCATTGGCCCGAGAATCATCATGTACTTTTAGTAGCCGGTCAGCAAGATGTGAATGCAGACCTCATCGAAGCCGTCACAACAATCTCAAAACAACATCACCTCCCTGTTCTTGGCGACGTCATTTCAAACCTGCATCCCCTTGACGGTGTCATTAGTCATGCCGATCTGTTTCTCAGCCAGGCTTCGGTAGCCATAAAGAAAACCCTGGCACCTGATCTGCTGATCACCTTTGGAGGATCCGTTATTTCAAAGCAGGTAAAGAATTTTCTCAGGGAATATCCGGCAAAGACGCATTGGCATATTCAATGCGCCGGATCAGTTCCCGATACCTATCAGTCTGTCACCTGCATTTTTAATACGAAAGCAACCACCTTTCTCAACTTTCTCGGTTCGCTCTCAAGTAAGAAGAATTTTGAAAGTCAGAAGCAGGAAAACTACAGCAAACTATGGGAGGTTGAAGAGCGTCGATCACTACGAACTCTGAATACCTTCTTCCCTCAGAAGGACTACGCGGAATTTGAATTCGTTCGTGAAATAATAAACCACCTACCGGCTACTTGTAACTTACACTTGGCGAACAGTATGAGTGTGCGCTACGCGAATTACATTGGGCTTCATGTAAACCACAAGGAAGTTCATGTATACGCCAATCGGGGAACCAGTGGAATAGACGGTTGCACCAGCACAGCCATTGGGCATACACTGGCATCGGGCATCCCAAATGTACTTATAACAGGTGATCTGGCCTTTTTTTACGACCGAAACGCCTTCTGGCACAACTATTCACTTCCTGATCTGCGCGTCGTACTGCTGAATAACCACGGAGGTATTATTTTTAAAATGATTGATGGCCCTGGATCCGTGCCTGAATCGGAAGAGTTCTTTGTTACCCGTCAGCAACTGAACGCAAAAAAGCTTTGCGAAGAATTCAATTTCGATTATCTGAAACTGGACAACAAACGAAAACTAAAGAACCTGATGAAGGATTTTTTTGATTTCGATGGCAGAACAAAAATCCTGGAACTGGAAACTGATATCGCGGTCAACAAGAACATTTTTGATAACCTGAGACAAAAAATTAAAGAAAGCTATGAGCTATAAGTTTCCCTGGCAGCCTGTGAAGGAATACAAAGAAATCGTATTCCATACGTTTGAAGGCATCGCACGAATCAGCATCAACAGGCCACACGTGCACAATGCCTTTACGCCGCTCACGGTAAGCGAAATGATCGATGCGATGAATGTGTGCCGTGAGAATCCTGATGTACGGGTGATCATTCTAACGGGCGAAGGCGGAAAGGCATTCTGCAGTGGCGGCGACCAAAGTGTTCGGGGACACGGTGGATATGTTGGTGAGGATACTACTCCCCGCCTGAACGTACTCGACCTGCAGCGGATAATACGCTCCATTCCAAAACCCGTAATTGCTGCTGTCGCCGGATGGGCAATTGGTGGCGGGCATGTTTTACACGTTGTGTGTGACCTGACTATTGCGGCAGAAAACGCGAGGTTCGGACAAACTGGCCCAAAGGTTGGCAGTTTCGATGGAGGTTTTGGCGCTTCGTATCTTGCGCGAATTGTGGGACAGAAAAAAGCGAGGGAGATCTGGTATCTATGTGATCAATACGATGCTAACGAAGCCCTGGATATGGGGTTGGTCAATAAAGTCGTTCCACTGGAAAAACTGGAGGAAACGTATGTTGAATGGTCGCGGAAAATCATGAGTAAAAGTCCATTGGCACTGCGGATGTTAAAAAGTTCCTTCAACGCCGAACTGGATGGTCAGGCAGGTATTCAGGAATTGGCGGGAAACGCCACGTTGTTGTACTATCTCAGTGATGAAGCAAAAGAAGGTAAGAATGCCTTCCTGGAAAAGAGGGATCCCGACTGGTCAAAATTTCCAAAGTTTCCTTAATATTAGTTTAATGCATCGTTATCTTTAGCAATGGACATTGAAAAAAGAGAAATCTACAGAGCGATTGCAGAAATGGCATACGTGATTGCTAAGGCAGATAAAGGTCTGAGCGCAGAGGAACGGATGGCATTTTACAAAATTGCCGAAGAAGACCTTGATTACGAATCATGGGCTGCGCAAAGCCGTTTTGAATTGCTTGATGAAGTCATTCAACCTTCTATTGAAAAAGCGTACAATGATGCCATTCATGATTTGAGAAAGTATAAAGAGTACTTCACCGATGAGCTTAAAGAAAAAGCCGTCGTGGTAATGCAAAAAATTGCCGCATCCTGCAATGGTTTCAGTTCATACGAGGCGTTCATCATTGATCGTTTCAAAAATGATCTCAAGAACTTCTGACAGGCATGTATCGTTTTGCCGTTCGATATATACAATTCGAAGATCCTATTCGGGTTGCCGTTCGAAAAGAATAGCGGGCTATGACACCTTATCCTTTTGATTCCATACAAATAAACGGACGGGAAGTGCATATCCGCGACATCCTCACCGGCAAGGCAATTTCACAATCGGAATTTGAGTCAGCGACGTTTTCATTCATACACGATTGGCTCCACGGTATAGAAACATTTGGCCAGCTTACCAGTGGATCCACGGGAGAGGCAAAGGAAATAAGGCTGTCCCGGACTCAGATGATAGCAAGCGCCGAGATGACGCAACAAGCCCTTCATCTTCAGGCTGGCTGGCACTGTCTGCTATGCCTTAATCCTTCATTCATTGCCGGTAAGATGATGATCGTACGAAGTTTCGTAACGGGTATGAAAATTTTTGCCACAGAACCCGTTGCAAATCCATTTCTGAAAATAGCGTCCGATCTGCCCATACAATTTGCTGCCCTGGTACCCTATCAACTTCATACCATCGTGCGCTCAGAAAGAGCAAATAGGCTCAACACAATCTCATCCATCATCGTAGGAGGTGCATCTGTCGATTCCGAAACCAGGGAGAAGTTGCAGGAGTTCACGTGTCGTATATACGCAACCTATGGAATGACAGAAACCATATCGCACGTAGCCCTCATGGTTTTGAATGGGGCACGCGTTGCTGACTTCTATAAAATTCTGCCAGGAATCACCATATCGCAGGATGAGCGAAGTTGTCTTATTATACACGGTGCCCACCTGCCGGGCGGGATGGTGATAACAAATGATCTTGTGGAAATAAAAGATAAGAGCACATTCAGGTGGCTTGGCCGCTGGGACAATGTGATCAATACTGGTGGAATTAAAGTAATCCCTGAAAAATTAGAGGCCGAAATCGAAAAAGTAATTCATGAAATTGGAATTGCCAATAATTTCATAGTCAGTAACATTCCAGATTTGAAACTTGGAAATAAAATTGTCCTACTCCTGGAGCAGGAAGTCAGTGACGCGCTGTTGGAAAGATTAAAGGAACAAATGCGAAACAGAATATCGAAGCATGAAGTACCAAAAGAAGTACTTTCAGGAATTCCTTTCATACTTACAGCCAATGGAAAAATTAACCGGATAGCAACGCAACAACGCGTTGCAGAAAGCTATAAATCCTCAACATGATTATCGACAAATTCTCCTCGATTTTCCTTTCCAATTCACGCATTCTGACGAAAAAAAAAGGAAAGTCAGCAGTGAATATTTAACTAAAAACCGTACATCTCAGTCATTTTTTTTATAGTTTTGAGAGTCTATACTTTGTTGGCTCCAACGATCCCGCCAATCAGTGATCTTTAGAGCAGGTTTTCCAAAACCGGTACCATGAAAAAAATATTGCTCATTGAAGATGATCCCTTATTATGTTGGTTATTAGAAAAAATTCTAACCAAAAAGTATGACGTCACCGTCATGAATGATGGACAAGAGGCGTGGTCGTGGCTCACGGACAACAACAAACCCGATATAATTGTAACCGACCTGAAGATGCCTTCGCTGGATGGGTTGGAATTGCTGGAGAATGTTACTTCCGATGATACGTTGAAAAACATTCCCATTATAATTCACTCAGGATATGAGGAGGCAGGGAAGCGCAAACGATGTCTGGACCTCGGTGCATTTTCCTATCTGGTAAAACCCTTTGAACCGGAATTCCTGGTAACAGAGGTTGAACGTGCCATTGAATCCAGAAATGAAAACATCCTGGCTGGCAATAAATAATAAACTTTTTATTGAATACGTTTTCCTTACCTTTCCTGGGTTTCGGTTGTTAACCGGTCAATAAACTGCACGTACCCTTCCACATCTTTCAATTCTACACCAATCATTCCTTCCAGTGCTATTCGTTGCTGATTATAAATCGATCGGGCCTCGATTATTTCCTCTTCTTTTAAATAATATGCCTGTGAGGCGTCCCTGTAGACTTCAAGTGTGATTTCTCCAGCTTTGAATTTTTTTTCCGTGCTTTGAAACATGAGGAAATAGTCCTCCTGAATACGTTCGCGGAGTTTGATAATCTTGAACCGTTCCTTTAATCTTTCCACCGACAACAGTACCTCCTGGCGCACACTTAACTTCTTTGAATTCAAATCAAATTCTGAAATCAGCACGTGGTTATTGGCAGCCTTTGTATTTAAGGGGGTTTGAATAAAAGTGCTGAGCGGCAGCCGTATTCCTACGTTATAGCGTGGATAAAAAGCTTGTGCCACAGGATCAATTTCTTCATCACCTGTAAACTCATTGTAATTCCCCTCCAGATAAATATTGTCCAACCAGGACCATTGTGCTTTTGCCCGCTGCGTTTGCGCCAACTCAACCCGCTGCGAGGCAACTTTATTGGATGGATGATTTTGCCAGGCCAGCTGTACCAGTTTCTCTTCAAACGATATGGACGAAATCTGCTCCGTTACAATTATCTTGTTGTAATCAACACTCTGCGCGTTCAACAAGAAGGATCCGAAAATGAGTAAAAGTAGAGGTAATCTTTTCATACGACTTTTAGAATTGAATTATAGAATTTCAAGGTAGATCATCGGATAACGGAAAAGCCTACAGCCAGAATCGCTTACTATCTGATAGCTAATTTTTCCCTTACCCATGGTTACGAAAATAAACCTTTAAGATCGGATAAATCCGGCAAAAAATCGCAAATAAAAATATTGCTCTTCACTTTTACCCGAAAATGGTCCGGAGCCAAAAGCCAAGCTTCAGCGCTCCCGACGTACTTCCTGAGCAGAGTGATTGAATCTTTGCTACCAACGTGCCGCACATCCCAGACTACTTATTTTGATGGTTATTGGCCCTCCCGTTCCTATTGACGTAAATGGCTTGGTTCTTGTTAAATTGCAGTTGCAGATGCAGAATGCTAGTTGCAAATTGCCTGTTGTAAATGTGTTGATGTGCTCTGGTATCGTGAATTAGGCTTAACAGAAATAGTATTTATTGCTTCCTTCGGGGTATTGTATACGCTTTACCTTGTCCGGATATTCCGTATAGCAAAAGTCTTAAAGACTCCCTACGGCACCATATTCATAAAATTGTTCCTCCGCACCATCTATTTTGCATTGTTTATCATCGCCGTGCTCGGGCCTTCATTCGGTGGATCCAAAAAAGAGGTAAAATCTATGGGGAAGGATATTATGATTTGTGTGGATTTAAGCAAGTCTATGGACGCATTTGATATTCAGCCATCCAGACTCGAAAAGATCAAATTTGAATTGAAAAAGGTTGTTGAAGCTTTCAGCTCTGACCGCATTGGGATAATCATCTTTTCTTCTGAGGCTTTTATGCAGTGCCCGCTGACATATGACCAAAATGCCCTGAATCTGTTCATTGAGACCATGAATTCCGGGCTGGTGCCCTCTTCCGGAACCGATTTTGGACCCCCGCTACGTATGGCCCTCAAGAAACTGGAGGATTCGGAAGAAACGTCGTCATCACAGGCCAAATCGAAAGTTATTGTACTGATAAGCGATGGTGAAGATTTTGGTGAAGAAACCAATGATGTCGCCAGTGAAATCGAAAACCGAAACATTAAACTCTTCACGCTGGGTGTTGGAACAGAAAGAGGCGGGAATATTCATGCTGGCAGTGGTCTCAAGACAACCCGGCAGGGAACAATTGTAGTTACCAAACTTAAGCCGAGTCAGCTAATTTCCCTCGCCAACAAAACCGGCGGTCAATATTTTGAAATAAATGAAACCAGGAACGATGTTTCCAGGTTGATAAATACAATCGGGAATATCGAGGGGGAGTTACGTGACGCTCGTTTTGTTGATGTTACCGCCAATAAATACTTCTACTTTCTGGCCATTGCTGCCGTTCTGTTCGTTTTGGATATATTAATTAACATTCCGACGGTAAGAATATGAAATTTGTCCTGGTTTATATCGTGATTCTTCTTTTTGCAGTCGATCCCACAAAGATCGGAAAAGTGAACACAGCCAAGTCAGCCGCCAGGAAGGCATATGCCGCAGGCGACTATAAAAAGGCCGTGCAGCACTATCGGTACCTGGCCGATTCCCTGGCTGTTAATGAAGATGAAGTAATGTTGAATCTTGGCAATGCATATTTCCAGCTCAATGATACCACGAATGCCGTTTCTACCTACCAATCCCTGACCGGGAGTCCGAAGCCTCAGATTCGGTCCAAGGCCCAGCAACAACTGGGTATCCTGAACCACAAACAAGGCAAGCTTGAAGAGGCCCTGAACAATTTTAAACAGGCGATTAAGGCGGATGCCAACAACCTTGATGCGCGGTATAATTATGAAATGCTGAAGAAAAAAATGGAAGAACAGAAGCAGAAGGATCAGGACCAGCAGAACAAGGATCAACAGCAGGAAAACAAGGAACAGAACAAGGATCAGCAAAACAAGGATAAGCAGAATAAAGAGCAGGAAAAGAAAGACCAGGAAAAGAAAGAGCAAGAGCAGAAAGAACAGCAGCAGAAAGATCAACAGGAAAAGGAACAACAACAGAAGGATCAGCAGCAGAAAGAAGAAAAAGAGAAAAAGGATCAGGAGAGCAAGGAGCAAAAGCAGAATGAAGAACAAGAAAAGAAAGAGAACTCTCCACAACTTTCAGAGAAACTGGAACAGATGAAAATCAGTGAAGAGAAAGCGAAAATGATCCTGGATGCGATGAAGAACCAGGAGATTCAATACCTGCAGCAAAATAAACGCAAAGCAACAAAACCTAAGGATAAGAGTAAACCGGATTGGTAGATTAGTCCATGGTCGATGGTCCATAGTCCGTAGCGAACCAAGCTGAAACGGACGGAAATCGGTAAGTGGGTAAAAGGTATAGTTATTCTATAGTTACACCCGCGCACCCCGCACCATCGACTATCGACTATGGACCATGGACCATGGACTATCGACTAAGGACTCTTCCACACCACTGACAAACGCAAATGCCAAACCCATGAAAGAAGTATACATCATTTCAGCTGTACGCACACCAATTGGTAGTTTCGGCGGAAGTCTTGCGTCGCTGACGGCTACGGCACTCGGCGGTACCGCTTATAAGGCAGCCGTTCAGAAATCCGGCATCGACCCAGCCCTCATTCAGGAACTATTTGTCGGAAATGTTATCCCCGCAGGCCTCGGACAGGCACCGGCAACACAGGTCGCCGCTAATGCCGGATTAGGATTTGAAATTCCCTGTACCTTGGTAAACAAAGTTTGCGCTTCAGGTATGAAGGCGGTAATGCTTGGCGCACAATCGATTCTCCTGGGTCAGAATGATATCGTACTGGCAGGAGGAATGGAGAGCATGAGTAATATACCGTATTACCTGATGAAGGCCCGCAACGGATATAAATACGGACATGGTGAACTTCTGGATGGTCTGCAATTTGACGGGCTGACTGATATTTACAACCATTGCGCTATGGGTGTATGTGCGGACAACACGGCCAAAGTGATGAATATCTCCCGCGAAGACCAGGATAACTATGCTATCAGTTCCTATAAGCGTTCTGCGGATGCCTGGAGTGCCGGTAAATTCAAGGACGAAGTAATCCCGGTGGAAATTGTTGACCGAAAAGGAAATACGAGTCTATTTAGTGAGGATGAGGAATTTAAAAATGTAAATTTTGAAAAACTCAGGACGCTCAAGCCTGTGTTTACAAAAGAAGGGTCTGTCACTGCAGCTAATGCTTCAACACTAAATGATGGCGCGTCTGCTCTCCTGTTGGTAAGTAAAGAAAGGGCAATTGAATTAGGGTTAAAGCCATTAGCTAAAATCAGAGGATTTGCCGATGCAGCACAAGACCCCATGTGGTTTACCACCACTCCTTCCCTGGCAATTCCGAAGGCACTAAAACACGCTGGACTCGATGCTAAAGAAGTTGGCTACTATGAAATAAACGAAGCCTTTTCGGCAGTAGCCATTGCCAACAATATCAAACTCAATCTGGACCCGGAGCGCGTAAATGTAAATGGCGGGGCAGTAGCACTAGGTCACCCGTTGGGATCCTCAGGATCTCGTATCCTGTGTACCTTGATTAACGTACTGAAGCAAAACAATTCCAGCATCGGGGTAGCCGGGATCTGCAACGGCGGAGGCGGTGCCTCAGCACTGGTAATTGAAAACCTGTGATCGGCCTTTGACAACAATAATGGTGGCTTTTCGTTATCAGCAGTCCCTATGCTTGACGTAATACCCAAGATGAATCATATACTTATCGTACCGCTTTTATTCCTCTCTGCCGGCCTTTATGGTCAGAAGGAAGTTCGAACATATTTTGATGAGCAAAAAAAACACGTCCAGGAAATATACTTCATTTCAAAAGAAGACGACCAGAAGTTCGTAGGACTTTACAAGCGCTTTTACGAAAACGGTTCGGTCATGCTTGAAGGCAACTATGATGACGGCCAGAAGAGCGGCACTTTTGTAGAGTATCATGATAACGGAACCATAGCCCGAAAAATCAACTACGTTAACGGCCTTCGGCATGGTACGGTGCAGGTGTTTGACGAAGAAGGAAGACCCTTTCAGAAGGCGTACTACCAAAATGATATTCTCTCGGATAGCATTCAACTTTACTTTGACAATGGCGCCGTCAAACGAGAGACCGTCTTTGTTAAGGGGAAACCCGACGGAATGGTTAAAGAATATTATCCTGACGGGAAAGTGAGAAAAGAAATTCATTACAAAGAAGGAAAGCCAAACGGAATAACACGCAGCTTTTATGAAAATGGAAAAGTATCGACTGAGGCGAATTATGAGAACGGAATACTCACCGGCTTTTATAAAACGTATTTTGAATCCGGCCAGCTAGAAACAGTTTCAACAATGGAACAAGGTTCCAGAAATGGGCTGTTCAAAACTTATGATCAGCAGGGCCATCTCATTCTGGAAGGTGGTTTTTTGAATGGGAAACTTAACGGCGACAATACTGGCTACTTTGCTGACGGCGCAGTACAACACCGCTATCAGTATAAAAATGGAAAGAAGACTGGAGCAAATTTCGATTACTACGCAACGGGTAAGGTGAGTGCGAAAGAACAGGTATCCCTAAACGGAACAGACGCAACCCGTGAGGAATACCAACAGAATGGCGATCTCGCCGCAGAAAAAGAATTCAGAAACAGCCAGCCTCACGGCACCTGGAGGTTTTATTATGAAGGGTCTAAGATCGTTAAAATCAAAGAGTCCTATGTAAATGGGAAGCTGGAGGGTATTCGTTATTCGTATTACCCG
Organism: Chryseolinea sp.; assembly: GCA_041737945.1. Lineage (GTDB taxonomy): Bacteria > Bacteroidota > Bacteroidia > Cytophagales > Cyclobacteriaceae > Chryseolinea. The sequence goes on along the minus strand of JBGSQQ010000043.1, from coordinate 167,290 downwards.
AATGGCGGAATCCAAAAAGAGGAAACGTTTAAAGTCAATCTTTTAACGGGGCCGGTGAAGACGTTTTATGAGGGCGGAGCGACAGAAAGTGTAACGGAATACCGATCGAGCCGGAGACATGGAGCATTCGTATCTTATTATCCGAATGGAAAGATCAAGGAGCAAGGCGAATACGCCGCCGATAAAAAGCACAAGGAATGGAAAACCTATACCGATCAGGGCCAATTGGAAAGTGCTATAGTGTTCAAGGCAGGCAACCCGGTTATAGCGGAAAAATAAGGTATTGGAAATGGTTTTGTAAGGGAAAAAGTTTTAAAGTTGCCAGCATTAACGGTTATCTTGCAGCCCAAATCAGCAGTGCATGGAGGCAATCAAAGAAACTACGTATGCGTTTCCGGGTCAAACCGGTTTTTACAGCGGTAAGGTCCGTGATGTATACTATTTTGGTGAAATCATGGCTATGGTGGCAACCGATAGAATCTCGGCATTCGATGTGATCTTGCCGCGCGCTATTCCTGATAAAGGAAGGGTCTTAAACCTGATAGCCGCCTATAACCTGAGCGCAACCAAGGACCTTGTACCCAACTGGGTTATCTCCACGCCGGATCCAAACGTTACCATAGGCTTACGCTGTGAACCTTTCGCAGTCGAGATGGTGGTGCGCGGGTACCTGGCAGGGCATGCCTGGCGTGAATATAAGGCTGGAAAAAGAATGCTATGCGGCGTGCCATTGCCGGAAGGTCTAAAAGAGAATGACAGGCTCCCCCACCCAATCATCACACCCACCACCAAAGCTCATGTGGGGCATGATGAGGATATCTCACGGGAAGAAATACTACGGCGCGGAATTGTTTCCCCTTCCGACTATCAGACGATGGAAGAATATACTTTCAAACTCTTTGCTAAGGGAACATCCCTGGCAGCCGGACGCGGGCTGATTTTGGTGGATACCAAATATGAATTTGGAAAACACAAGGACACCATTTACCTGATCGATGAGGTCCATACACCGGATTCCTCCCGGTACTTTTATGCTGATGGGTATGATGCCCGCCAAAGCAGAAATGAACCTCAGAAACAACTTTCAAAAGAATTTGTGCGCCAATGGCTGATCGAAAATGGTTTCCAGGGCAAGGAAGGCCAGCAGGTTCCAGAAATGACCGACGACATCGTTTCCCTTATTTCCAACCGCTATAAAGAACTTTACCTGCAGGTAAGAGGCGAGCAATTGCCCCCGGTCGACTATACCGGATCGATCCGAAGAATTGAACAAAGCATCTTGAATTCGATAAATTCCGTTAACTTAGAAACCAAGATAAACTGAACTATGAAGTATACTATCGACAAACAGGAGAAATACAGCCTATTGCGTTTACATGAAGAGAAGCTGGACTCAAGTGTAGCTCCTGGTCTGAAGTCAGAACTCATCACTTTACATGCCGAAGGAGTTAAAAATATTGTTCTCGACCTCGCGGAAGTAAAATATACCGATTCTTCGGGACTGAGCGCATTACTGGTTGGAAACCGGATTGTGCAGGAAGAAGGCGGGATTTTTATCCTGACCTCGCTTTCCGATCATACGATGAAGCTTATAAAAATCTCACAGCTTGACAGCGTACTGAATATCCTGCCCAGGGTTGAAGAAGCTATTGATGCCGTCTTTATGCACGAAATTGAAAAGGACATAAAAGACGCTGACGGAAATTAAGGTAAATGCCTTAAAGCAAAAACCAAAGCCGTAAGCTTTGGTTTTTTATTTTCAATTAAATCACTTGATTTGAATTTTAAGGTCATCATTCTCGGTTCGAGTGGCGCTATGCCTGCCTATGGAAGGCACCCTTCTTCGCAGTATATAGAAATACAAAACCGTTCTTTTCTCGTTGACTGCGGTGAGTCTACCCAGATGCAACTCATGCGGCATCAACCCAATTTTCATCGCATTAACCATATCTTTATCAGTCATTTACACGGCGACCACTATCTTGGATTGATGGGCCTTCTTTTTACCATGCACCTTCACCGGAGAGTAAATGACTTACATATTTACAGTCAAAAAGGATTAGATGAAATCATCAGTACTCAGCTCCGGTATTCCAGGTCTGCCCTGCACTATAGAATTTTTTTTCACCCGGTCAATCACAACGTTGTTGAGAAAATTTATGAGGATGACGCTTTAACAATTGAGACCATTCCCCTCTCTCATAAAATACCCTGCACGGGGTTTCTTTTCAGAGAAAAACTAAAACCCAGAAGAATCGATAAAGAAAAACTGCCGCAAGGATTACTGTTGCAGCAAATTGCAAACCTTAAACTGGGAGAAGACGTACGCGATGCCGACGGAAATATACTGTACGATAATAAGTCCCTCACCTTCGCACCGCGCAAGTCAAGAAGTTATGCATATTGCTCAGACACCGCCTTTGACGAACTGCTTATCAAGCAAATCAAAGGTGTTGATCTGTTATACCACGAGGCTACCTTTATTGAAGAGGATCTGACCAAGGCCCAGGAAACAAAACACAGTACAGCAAAACAGGCCGCCACCATCGCTAAGCTTGCTGAAGTACATACACTTCTGCTGGGGCACTTCTCGGCACGGTATAAGGATCTGGAGCCCATACTTGAAGAAGCGAAGTCCCTTTTTCCAAACTCGAAATTAGCAGTGGAAGGAGAAGAGTTTCTGATTGGCGATTAATTACTATTTTGGCAAATGGAAAATACACTCCAACAAAAGCGCAACAGATTGTTTCTTGTCCTGGCAGGTATCTTTATTACCAATGCCCTGCTTGCCGAAATGATCGGTGTTAAAATATTCTCTGCTGAAACCACCCTTGGGTTTGAGCCAGCACAACTAAATGTGATGGGATTTGTCATGGACTTCAATCTGACAGCGGGCGCAGTAATATGGCCGGTTGTTTTTATAACGACGGATCTAATTAATGAATACTTTGGGAAGCCCGGCGTAAAACGAATCAGCTACTTCACTGCCATGCTGGTAGCATATGCTTTTGTTGTGCTTTTTCTAAGCATCAGACTGGCACCCGCAGATTTTTGGATTGATACAAACAACAAAGATCCGGAGGGTAACTTCTTTAATATAAACTTCGCGTTCAGCAAGATTTTTGGTCAGGGACAACGAATCATCATAGGCTCACTAACGGCCTTTCTGGTTGGCCAGCTGGTGGACGTGTTTGTTTTCCAGCAATTACGAAAATTCACTGGCACCAAGATGCTTTGGCTGCGCGCCACGGGATCTACACTGGTCTCTCAGTTTGTTGACAGCTTTGTCGTCCTTTACATTGCATTTGCGGGCATTTTCTCTAACCAGCAGATTATTGCCATCGGTATCACGAATTACATCTATAAATTCATGATTGCTATACTGCTTACGCCCGTCATCTATATCGGTCACTCGATTATTGACCGGTACCTGGGAAAAGAGAATGCAGCTATAATTTCAGAAGAGGCCGCCCACAAAAGCAAAGGGTTCTTTTAATCTCCAGGATCTCCCCTCCTGATATTATCGCAAAAGATAGCGGTCGCAATGGCCGCGTTGAGAGACTCTGCCTTGCCGTACCGGGGTATCGTGATCTTATCGGTAACAAACCTGCCAATATCCGCAGAGATGCCCCGCGCTTCATTTCCAATCACAACAAGTCCGCTTTTACCAAAATCCGTATGGTGCACATCCACACCATCCAGATACGCCCCAAACACGCGATGTCCCTGCCCTTCCAGATAATGGGCTAAATCGACGTAGTATACCTCCACACGGGTAAATGAGCCCATTGTGGCGCTTATCACTTTTGGATTATAGTGGTCTGCGGTCTCCTCTGACGCAATAATCTTGTGAATACCGTACCAATCCGCGGTCCGTATGATGGTTCCCAGATTTCCAGGATCACGAATATCATCCAGCACCAAACCGTACTCGTTTTCATTAACCGCAAGCGGCAGATTGGGCTTCATACGGGCGACAGCAAGTCCTGCTTCATTCGATTGAAACTCACCGAGCGGTTCCAGCTCCTTGCCCCCAACCTCAAACACTTCCGCCCCCTTAGTTAGTTCAAGGTTCATCAGGAATTCTGACGTCCCTAACACGATAACGATCTCAAGGTCCGAATGCAGTAATTCCTGGACGCTCTTCGCCCCCTCCACAACAAAACATTGCTCCTGTTTCCGGTATTTCTTTACTTGCAGCGACTTGATGAACTTGATTTTTGCTTTTGACAGCATTATTTGCGCTTGATTAACCTTAAAACTAAATATTCTCTTTTTACCGTCGGGCTTGTGGTCATCCTGTCCGGATGCCTGGGAACTAAACATCTGAAAGAAAACGAAAAACTACTGTATCACCAAAGCATTCAGGCACCGAAACACATTAACGAAGAGGACCTTCGGAATCTATATACCCAGCGACCAAACCGCAGACTACTTGGTTTGCCCATTGCTACGCTTGTAAGTGTTTATTACATCGGCGCCAAACGATATGATCAGGAAAAACATATCCGGAAAAAAGAAGAGGTCGAGAAAAAATTTGATCAGAAGATTGACGGTGAGACTTCGCAAAAAAAGATAAATAAGTACCTGTTTAAAAAACAAAAGAAAGTCGATAAGATCAATTCGTACATACAAAATGGAAATCTCCTGATGCAATGGGGAGAGCCTCTTTCACTATATGACAGCAGTCAGGTGGAGCTAACAAAACAGCGGTTCAGCAGCTATCTGTTTTCAAAAGGATATTTTACAAATTCCGTCTCTTCCAAAATCAATGTTCAGGAAAACAGGGTCAGGGTAAATTATCAGCTAACCCCCGGCAGACCGTACATTATTGATTCTATTGCATATGATATTTCGGACACTGCCATCTCAAATATTATTAAAAGGAATAGACAAGCGAGTTTACTTGTCCGTCCCTCAAATTATGACCAGGAAAATTTCACAAAGGAACGTGAGCGGATCGATTTTCTTTTAAAGGATAATGGCTATTATGATTTCAGTCGCCAGTACATTGACTTCGTCGTAGATACGACTTTCCGCAGACCAGATCGGAAAGTGGCTATTATAGTCACGGTCCGGGAACCGGAAAGGCGTGGGTACCATAAGAAATTTACCATTGACGAGATAACCTTTACTACCGACGTCGGCGAAACCCGCCCCGGTATTGAGAGACAATCAGAAACCTACCGGGATATTCAGTATAAATATTTTAAGAGAGACTATAACCCTAAAACACTCGGACAGCGTGTCTTTCTTCGTCCAGGTGAACTATATAGCCGTTCAAAAACCATCAATACTCAAAGGCAACTGGGGAATGTCGATGCTTTCAAATTTATAAATATCAATTATGATACCTCAGGCGGAAAATTTATTGCCAATATCTTTGCCAGTCCCTTGTCACGGAATGAATGGACGAATGAAGTCGGGCTGAATGTCACGCAAGGATTCCCCGGACCCTTTTATATTATGTCTTTTAAGAGGAGGAATATCTTCCGCGGTATGGAAACGTTTGACCTGAGTGGCCGGTTCGGTTTCGAAGGAGTGGCTGCAGCCACCAACACTCAACAGATATATAAGAGTACGGAAGCGGGTATTAATGCATCCATGACTTTTCCCCAGTTCATTTTTCCGTTAAGCGAAAGACGAAGAATAAAAATTGCCGAATTCAATCCCAAGACAAAATTCAGTGCCGGTTATGTATATACCGACAGGCCGGAATACCGACGCACCGCTGTCATCGTCAACGGTACCTATAGCTGGCAGAATAAAAGGAAGACATTATTCGCCTTTACACCCGTAAATCTGGGAATTATAGATACCTCCAACCTCTCGGGTGAATTCAAGGATTTGCTTATCGAACAGAATGCATTGGGCAATAATAGCCTTATCAATTCTTTTCGGCCATCATTTGTCAACAGCATGATTTTTGCCATAACCTGGAACCTGAACAATTACGGGAATACCGAACGAAGGTCTGCCTGGATACGGGCTCAGGTGGAAAGCGGTGGAACTATCTGGAATTTTATTGATCCCAAAATTGTGACAAAGTTCGAGCTTGAATACTTCAAGTACATCCGGCTTAGCTTTGACTTCAGAAGGGTTATTCCAATAGACAAAAACCTAACGGTAGCCTACCGGATTAATTCCGGCATGGCTTACTCTTATTCGGAAAATGAGAGCTTGCCATATGAAAAGTTCTTCTTCGCAGGCGGAAGTAATAGCCTCCGAGCCTGGCGGCCAAGGCGGTTAGGCCGTGGATCTACAAAACCACCCTATAGCACTGACCCGATAGCAGACGGTCTGTTTGACTATAGCATCGAAAGGCCGGCAGAAATCTTACTGGAAGGCAGTATCGAACTGAGACAAAAACTATTTGGTTTTGTCAGCGGTGCAATTTTTTTGGATGCCGGAAATGTCTGGAACTTCAGGCCTCTGAACGTACAGGGCACAGACGGAACTATTGTCCAGGATAAAAGCTCGCAGTTTAGCGTTGACCGATTTTACAAAGAGATTGCCATTGGCACCGGATTCGGGCTGCGGTTTGACTTCACTTTCCTCGTTCTCCGGTTTGATGTGGGGGCAAAAGTTTTTGACCCGGCAAGAGACAAAGGAGAGAAGTTTGTGTTGGACAAAGTGAGGTTCTGGCAACCGTACGCAACCGAGCTGGAAGATGGTTCCTTCACCAATTTCAAGGAACCAGTTATTTATAATGTGGGTGTGGGATTCCCCTTCTAATCGATTTGGATACAGGAAGATTTCAATAGCCTAGTAAGGTCTCCAAGGCAATACGTACTTTCTCCGGATTGGGCAGCATCACTTTCTCCAGCTCAAAATTGAGGGGTACTGCCGGTACATCGACAGAACCTAATGTCCAGACTGGAGCATCCAGTTCTCTAAAGCACTCCTTCTGAATTCTACCGGCAAGTGATTCCGCAAAGGAATTAAGCAATGGCTCCTCCGTCAGCACGAATGCCCGGCTGTGTTTTTTTACAGAAGCAACGATCAGGTTCCAGTCGATTGGATTAAGCGTCCGTAAATCCATGATTTCCACCCGACCCGGGAAGGTCTTCGAAGCTTCCTTAGCCCAGTAAACCCCCATGCCATACGTTATGACTACGGCCGTCGTACTTAGACTCATACCGGAATCCGACGTGGCCTGCACGATATTCGCAATACCCAATGGAATAACATAGTCTTCATCGGGTTCAATCATCTTTGCTTCGGCAGTCCCCGGAATTTTCGACCAGTACAACCCCTTATGCTCCAGCAACACAACGGGATTGGGGTCATAAAATGATGACTTTAACAGACCCTTCATATCAGCTGCATTTGAAGGATATACCACCTTTATCCCGCGTATTGTAAGCAGGGAAGATTCAATGCTGGCGGAATGGTAAGGTCCTCCTCCACCATAAGCACCCACAGGTACGCGGATTAATGCCTGAACCGGAAACTTGCCGTTCGTCAAATAGCAACTTTTGGAAAGTTCAATTACCAGTTGATTGATTCCGGCCCAGATATAGTCAGCAAACTGGATCTCCACAATAGGCTTCGCTCCTACCGCACACATACCGGCCGTGGACCCTATTATGTAGGCCTCCTGAATCGCTGTGTTAAATACTCTGTGGTCGCCATACTTTTCCGCAAGGGTTGCCGCTTCTCGAAAAACGCCGCCTAACCTCCGGCCTACATCTTGTCCATAAAACAGGGCTTCCGGATGCTTCTTTAGTATCTCATCGACAGCATGCAGAGCAGCATCCACCATCATCACTTTTTCGGCGCCTGCCGGAGTGCGTTTGCCATTTTCCACAATAACGGTTGTAGGTGCGAATTCATGAAGCGTCAGCGTTGACGGTTCAGGTTCCGGCGATTGAAGGGCCCGTTGATAATCTGCCTCTACCACCCTGCCGGCATGTTCCACCACTTCACTCAGTAACTCAGCAGTTTCCCCCAGCTGCATCAGGTACTTGTGAAGCTTTTCAAGAGGATCATTTTTTATATCCTTCGAGAGTGTTTCCCCCCGGTACCATTCTTTTCGGACTCCTGAAGTATGATGGCCAAGCAATGGACACCTTGCATGGATAAGCATGGGTGAACGCGTTGTCCGCACGAAATCCAAAGCTTTTTTCATGCCCAGATAGGAATCGACAAAATCGGCTCCATCAATAGCCATCCGCTGCATCCCCTTAAATCCGGCAGCATACTCATAGGCGTCCATAGCCCTCATCTCGGATCCGGTGGCAGAGATACCCCAGTTATTGTCTTGTACCAGATAAAGGATGGGAAGCTTCTTAAGAACGGCAAATTGAAATGCCTCTGAGACCTCACCCTCCGTCACCGAGCCATCGCCTAACGAACACACTACTACCGCAGGACTGTTGCCGATACGTAGCCCCTGCGCTTCCAGGTAAGAGATAGCATGAGCCATGCCCGTCGCTGGAATAGCCTGCATACCGGTTGCGGCACTTTGGTGAGGAATCGTGGGAAATCCCTCCCGCTTTAAAGACGGATGACCATAGTAGCTCCTTCCTCCGGAAAAAGGATCATCGCTTCTGGCCAGCAGCTGCAGCATAAGTTCATAGGGAGTGAGACCTATTCCCAGCAAAATAGAATCATCGCGATAATAGGGTGAAATATAATCGCATGGCAATAGCTGCATGCCAGTAGAAAGCTGAATGGCTTCGTGTCCCCGTGACGTGCTATGAACATACTTACTACAAACTTCCCGATTAGCTTCGTATAAGTCACTCATCGATCTGGCCGTACACATTAGCCGATACGCCTTCAGCAACGTATCGCGGTCGATATCGAATTTGATTTTGCGTTTTCCTTTTGAAGTCTGTTCCGCAGCCATTTAGCATAGATTGAAGCAACTAAAGATAAGTAATTTGACTATTCGTTAATTATAATACAGTCCTGAACAAGGACCTCTTTTATTGATAATCACAATTTCATCCACTATGAGAATGAACTGAATACGCTATTTTTGAAACCTGATCAACGTCCAGCAATAACAGCTAAGAAATGAAAGAAGAAATCAGAGATTGGTTCGGTAACCTCCAACGTGAAATTTGTCTTCAATTGGAGCACACAGACTCACAAGGCAAATTTATTCATGATGTGTGGGAACGCCCGGGCGGTGGCGGTGGGGTTACCCGATTACTTACCAACGGAAAAATTATTGAAAAAGGAGGTGTTAACTTTTCTGAGGTTTGGGGAAAGACTCCCGAGCCAGTATTAAAATCCATGAATGTAGTTGGTGAAACACCAGATTTTTTTGCAACAGGTGTTTCTATTGTAATGCACCCGTTTAACCCACAGGTACCTATCATTCACATGAATGTTCGCTATTTTGAAATGAGCAACGGCACCTGGTGGTTTGGAGGTGGTATTGACCTGACGCCCCACTACGTCGTGGAAGCCGACGCGAGGCATTTTCATCAGCATCTAAGGTCTGTTTGTGACCAACACGATCCCTCCTATTACCCTGAGTTCAAGCGCTGGGCAGATGACTATTTCTTTATTAAACACCGGAATGAAACACGTGGTATTGGTGGAATCTTCTTTGACTACCTGAAAGGGGATTTCCCTCACACGAAAGAATCACGCTTCGAATTCGTAAAATCGGTAGGCAATTCCTTTGCACCCATCTACACGCACTTCATGAGCAAAAACCACCTGCTTCCGTTTACGGAACACGAAAAGCTGTGGCAAAATTTGCGCAGGGGTCGGTACGTTGAATTTAATCTCGTATGGGACCGGGGAACAAAATTCGGGCTGGATACCGACGGAAGAACCGAATCCATTTTGATGAGTCTGCCTCCCCTTGCACAATGGGCGTACAACCATCAACCGGATCCGTCATCAGAAGAAGAAAAAACCCTTGCCTACTTAAGAAAAGGAATTGACTGGACTGGGAATTGATTCCTACTGAAATAGTTTCGCATAGGCAGATTCATCAAACCCTAGGGTTATAATTTTTTCCTTTCGCTCAATCACGGGACGCTTAATCACGCTGGTCTTCTCAATCATTAGTCTTATAGCTGCCGACTCAGTGGTAAACTTTGCCTTCACTTTCTCATCCAGTTGTCGCCATGTAGTGCCCTTCTTGTTCACCAGAACCTCCCACCCGACCTGTTTACACCAGGCACTGAGTTTCTCTGTTGTAATGCCCTTACTCTTGAAATCGTGAAACTCGAAGTCAACATCGTTCTTCTTCAGCCAGTCAATAGCAGTTTTGACTGTATTGCAGTTCTTAATACCGTATAAAATCATGATGGAAGTTTCTTTTTAAGCAAGTATTTATTGTGTATTGTGCATTTTGTTTCTGAGGGACATCGATTTACGGCAAATTCACTATATCCGCCGGTAGGCAGGGTTAACACACCCACACTCCCGCACGCCCAACGCGAATCAGTACGGATCGTTACGCGCCAATTCAGCAAGGGGATCTAATGTCTTTTTCCTGGCGCGTGTTCATCCACTTTGCCAAATCGCCGCGACATGTCGCGGCGCTACACATGTTGTACCCCTCCGGGGCAGAAAGGCTATAGCATTATGCTGATATTACCCCTTGAGCATTGAAAATTGAACATTGGGTATTGAACATTTGTTTCCATCGGGAGGTGACTGATCTATCAATACATTAATTAACAATTCCTCAGCGCGCCTCTGCGTCCTGGCGCCGCGGTTAACACACCCACACCCACACCCCACGAGAATCAGTACGGATCGTTACGCGTCAATTCAGCATGGGGATCTATTGTCTTTTCCCTGGATCAGAAGTTCTCTCGAAGTTCAAAAGTCTTCCTCATTCTGTCTATCAGAAGAGAAGACTCTTTAAAGTCAAGTGTTTGTTGCCCATCGGAGGCAGCTTCCTCCGGACTCTGGTGCGTCTCATAAATCACCCCATCGGCTCCCGCCATCACGGCGGCAAGTGCAATAGGTTCCACAAATTCACGAATACCTATACCGTGAGATGGATCAGCGATCACCGGCAAATGCGTCTTTTCTTTCAAAATCGGAATCGCATTAAGGTCCATAGTATTTCTGCTGGCCTTCTCATAGGTACGAATCCCCCGCTCGCACAACATCAGCTTTTCATTTCCTGCTGCAAAAACATATTCCGCTGAATAAAGTAATTCCTCAATCGTCCCGGAAATTCCCCGTTTAATCATGACCGGTTTATCTACCTTGCCCAACTCATCCAACAGATTAAAGTTTTGTGTGTTACGGGCTCCAACCTGAAAGATATCGACATAATCAACCATCGATGCAATCTGACTTACCTGCATGACTTCACTGATGATCTTGATACCTGATTTCCTTGCCATGTTGTACCACAATTTCAATCCCTCAACGCCCAGGCCCCGAAATGCATAGGGAGAACTTCGAGGCTTGAACACGCCACCCCTCATAATCCGTACGCCATTGTTCACCAGATGGGTTATGGTCTGTTCAATTTGATCTTCATTCTCTATGGAACAGGGTCCTGCCATGATTGACAACGAGCCATTCCCGATGAAAACATCATCACCCAGATCAACCCGGGTACGGTCCACTTTCCATTTTCGTGAAACAAGTTTATAATCATCCGATACGCGGTGAATATCGGCAATGCCCTTCATGTGACCAGGCAACCGGATGTCAAACTCCTTTTTTCCAATTCCTACCAGATACGTATGACGCTGCGTAGTAACTTCTGTGGTCTTGTACCCCAGGTTACCAATAGTTTTACCAATCGCCTCCTTCTCAGCGGATGTGACAGATGATTGTAGTTGAATGATCATAGTAAATTTAAACGCTACCGTTGCTTCGTAACGAGGCAACAAATGAAGTTATATCGTCCGTTAAATTGGTGGAACTCTTTAGAACATGAATGAAGGCACTTCCGACAATGGCCCCTGCACTGTGCGCAGCTGCTATTGAAAATGTTTTGTGGTTTGATATCCCAAAACCAATGAGGAATGGATTCTTAAGTTTCATCGCCTGAAGGCGGTTGAAGTAGGCAATTTGTTCGTCCGCAAAATCCCCCTTTGCACCGGTAATACTGGACGCCGAAACGGCGTATATGAATCCCTCAGACATGGTATCTATTTTCCGGATACGCTCCTCAGAGGTAGTGGGAGAAATCAGAAAAGTATTGCGGAGATTAAGTGACTCAAATATATCTTTATACTCCTGGATATATACGTCCATTGGCAGATCAGGCAGAATGACCCCGTCAACACCCGCTGCTACAGCCTCGGTCGCAAACCGTTCAACACCGTACTGTAATACAGGGTTGATATAACCCATCAGAATTATCGGTATGTCTACACGTGACCGGATCTGTTTTACCTGATCGAGGATGAGAGAAAGTTTTATTCCGTTGTCGAGTGCAACTTTATTACTCTCCTGGATGGTAGGACCGTCGGCAATGGGGTCTGAGTAGGGAATGCCGATTTCAATGATATCAGCTCCTGCCCTGGCAAGCGAATCGGCTATCAGCACCGTACTATCAAGCGTTGGAAAACCCGCAGTATAAAATACGGAAAGAATATTATCCTTCTTTTTATTGAACAGGTCATTGATTCTATTTTTCATTTTTCTTAATTCGGTGAAGTGAACAAATCATTCGGCGGGTCTAATACTTGCCCCATCGTATATACGTCTCCAGATCCTTATCTCCCCGCCCTGAAAGGTTGATGATGACAACATCATCCTTTTCAAACTCAAACTGACTTAATGCAGCCACCGCATGAGCAGTCTCGATAGCTGGAATAATCCCTTCACTTCGGCTTAACTCAATGCCGGCATGCATGGCCTCATCGTCAGTAGCACTCACGAATTTCACACGTCCAACATCAAACAGGTGAGCATGGATCGGACCGATTCCCGGGTAATCAAGCCCGGCTGAAATGGAATATGGTTCAATAACCTGACCGTCATCAGTTTGCATGAGCAGGGTTTTACTACCGTGTAATACACCGGGTTTTCCCAGTACAGTTGTTGCGGCCGACTCTCCTGAAGAAAGGCCAAGACCCGCCGCTTCAACAGCCACAAGGTTCACGTGCTCGTCATCCAAAAAATGGTAAAATGCGCCGGCTGCATTACTACCTCCTCCCACGCATGCAAAGACATAGTCGGGAGATGGATTACCGATTTTTTCAATCAACTGCTTTCTGATTTCTTCGCTTATCACCGATTGGAACCTGGTGACCATATCGGGATAAGGATGCGGTCCTACAACAGACCCGATAATGTAATGCGTATCGGTTGGATGATTGATCCAATGCCGCATCGCCTCGTTGGTTGCATCTTTTAATGTCATGCTACCACTCAGAGCCGGCACCACTTTGGTGCCCAGAATCCGCATGCGTTCAACATTGGGCCGTTGACGCTCCATATCGATCTTGCCCATATAAACGATACACTCCATTCCCATCAGGGCACACACCGTGGCCGTTGCAACACCGTGCTGCCCTGCACCCGTTTCGGCAATAATTTTTTGCTTACCCAGTCGCTTAGCCAATAAGATCTGTCCGATAGTATTGTTTATTTTATGTGCCCCTGTGTGACAGAGGTCTTCACGTTTCAGATAGATAGCCGCTCCGTGTTTTTCAGAAAGCCGCTTCGCCAGGTACAACGGTGTCGGACGGCCTACATAGTCCCGTAACAAATTTTGAAACTCCAGTTGAAACCCAGGTTCCTGTATAATACCCAGATACTTTGTCCTGAGCTCCTCTACATTCGGGTATAACATTTCAGGAATGTAGGCACCACCGAACTTGCCGTAGTAACCCTTTTCATCTACATTAAATGTCATGATATTCAGTTTTGTTGTCTTTGTCGTTTACGTTATCCACAATAGTCCTTCACGGCAGTCTGGAAAAAAGTGATTTTAATTTATCAGCACTTTTCACTCCAGGCAAGTCTTCCACTCCGCTGTTAACATCCAGCGCATACAGATTCATATCCCTCAGGGGTCTTACACTTTCCACATTTTCAGGAGATATACCACCGCTTAGAAAAAAGGGAACCTCCTGATCATATCGTTTCAGGATATCCCAGTCAAACGTATTGGCGTTGCCACCATAGTATTTTCCTTTTGTATCAAACAGAAAGTAATGCACTGAAGAAACGTACGGTTTTGTCAGGCTAAAATCAAAGTGTTTGTCTATTGAAAACACCTTGATAACGCTGAACCCAGCAGCCATAAGCACACTACAATCCTCTGCAGACTCATTTCCATGCAGCTGAATAGAATCCAATCCCGCATGTTTGGCCCTGTCAAGTACACTGATGATAGGCTCATTAACGAAAACCCCTACCCGATGTATGGATTTAGGTAAATCTTCCGGCACCTTAAAATCGACGCCGACAAATCGGGGGGATTCCGGGTAGAAAATAAAACCCATATAGTCTGGCAGAAACGATGCCGCCATCCGGATATTCTCCACATCCCGCATACCGCAAATTTTGACCGCTATCTTTTCGTCCTGGATCATTTACGATTAGTTTCATTTCCGGTCATCTCCACCCTTTTCAGCTCATCAATAAATTCCTTACACGCTAACTCCGGGCGGCTGTGTTGCATAAAATTCTGCCCCATCAGGAACCCTTCAAATCCGAATTTTTTCAATTCCCTTATCGTTGCTACCGACTCAATTCCGCTCTCCGACACTTTCGCCACGTGATCAGGAATCAGGCCTGAAAGTCGTTTAGAAACTTCGACACTCAATTCAAATGTTTTGAGATCACGGTTGTTGACACCGATCAAATCTGCCCCTGCTTCCAGGTTAGCTTCCAATTCAGCCTCATTGTGAACTTCCAGCAGCACCTCTAGTCCAAAGGTGTGTGCAAAGGATGCTAACGCTTTTAATTGCTTTGGCTCCAGGGCGGCGGCAATCAGGAGTATGGCATCTGCTCCAATGGACTTCGCTTCAATAATCTGATATTCATCGATGGTAAAGTCTTTGCGAAGAATAGGACAGAAGTTGTACTTTCTGGCCAGGGTTAAGTCATCATTACTGCCACCAAAAAAATGTTGATCCGTCAGGATCGAAAGCGCAGATGCACCCGCCTGCATATAGCCGATCGAAGTCCGTTCTACTGAAACATGTTTGTTGATAACACCTTTTGAAGGCGACTTGCGTTTGATTTCCGCAATAATGCCTGACTTGTCTTCGCGCTGAATATACTTCTTCAGGGAAACCGATTGAGTTCCAAAGTAAATACTTTGCTCCAGTAGTTTCTGAGGATAAAGGCTTTT
Organism: Chryseolinea sp.; assembly: GCA_041737945.1. GTDB lineage: Bacteria > Bacteroidota > Bacteroidia > Cytophagales > Cyclobacteriaceae > Chryseolinea. The sequence continues at coordinate 152,037 of JBGSQQ010000043.1, read as the reverse complement.
CCTGTTGGCCACCTCTGTTCGTTTGTGTTCGATGATCTGATCCAGAATACTCATGAATACCTATTTTCTCTGAGGTTAATTCTTACTATTTATTTACTTCCAACAACTTCCTGAAGCACTGCAATGCGTTGCCAGACAGCAAGGCCTCACGTGCTTTTTCGACAGCCTTTAGAATTCCTTCTTTCTGATTCGCGGCATATAGAGCCATTCCGGCATTGGCAATGACAGCTGCATTTTGGGCATCCGTGCCCTTACCTTCCAATACATTCAGGAAAACCCTGGCAGATTCCTCCACGGAATCACCTCCCCGAATGTCATCATGCACCAATCTTGACAACCCAAGATCTTTAGGCTCCAGCACGCTTTCACCGCCGTTAAAAAAATATTTAAAAGGTCCCGTTAAGGATACTTCGTCATATCCATCCAATGAGTGAAGGATCACAAAATCCTTTTTTGTATCCTGGTACAGATAGCCATACTGACGCGCAAGTTCGAGGTTAAAAACACCAACCAGTTGCCGGGTCGGAAAAGCTGGATTTACCATAGGCCCCAGCATGTTAAAAAAGGTTTTTACGCCAAGTTCCTTTCGAATCGGTGCGACATTCTTCATTGCCGGATGAAACAACGGCGCATGCATAAAACAGATGTTGGCTCGATCCAGACTTTGTTTCAGCACATCAATATTGTTGGTGAACTTATAACCAAAATGCTCCAACAGATTTGAAGATCCACAGGCAGAGGAAACACCGTAGTTTCCATGTTTAGCAACGGGTTGGCCGGCGGCGGCAACAACAAAAGAAGAAAGTGTAGACATGTTAAACGTATTCTTGCCATCACCACCTGTTCCGCACACATCCATTACAGGCGAATCAAACTGCACCGGTACACATAATTCCAGCATAGCATCGCGGAATCCCATCAATTCATCCACGGTTATACTCCTCATCATGTACACGGTCATAAAAGCCGTCATCTGACTGGGGTTAAATTTTCCCGAGGCCAACTCAACCAGTACCCTTTTTGCAGACTCTTTCGTGAGTGACCGATGATCTATCAGCTCATTTAATATTTGTTTCATGTGTTCAATTTTGACTATCTGACTTCAGCGTTGATTAATGATTAATCCAGTTTTCTATCATCCTGGGTCCTTCCGGTGTCATGATGGACTCCGGGTGGAATTGAAGTCCCTTGACATCATACCGAACGTGCCGTAATCCCATGACAAGTCCTTCCTCATTGACCGCGGTAACGATCAGGTCGGACGGGATACTATCAGGCAATACTGCCCAGGAATGATAGTGAGTAGCCTGAAAGCTATCGGAAACTTTGTCAAACAGATACTCACTCCTGTCCTTGACCATGCCGGTTGACGTCACACCGTGTAAAACCTTCGGAATGTTAAAAAGTTTCGCCCCATACACTTCTGCTATTCCCTGATGGCCGAGGCAAATTCCCAGAATACTCTTCGTGGGTCCATACGCTTTTACCACGGCTTTCATAATCCCTGCTTCATCGGGAATTCCTGGTCCTGGGCTCAGCAATATCTTGTCATACTTTTTCACTTCCTCCAGTGAAATTTTATCATTCCGGTAAATATCCATCGGATGTCCCAGCGCACGAATGATGTGAACCAGGTTATACGTGAACGAATCGTAATTATCAAGTACTAATATTTTCATAATCTATATCTTCTCAGCCATCAGAATTGCCTTCCGCAGCGCCATTAACTTATTATTCACTTCCTGTAATTCGCTTTTTGCGTCAGACTTCGACACCACTCCCGCCCCGGCCTGATAAATCAATTTATTTTCACGGCTCAGGAACGTTCTGATCATGATAGCATGATTGAAAGAGCCATCAAAACCAACAAAACCAATAGCGCCACCGTAGAAACCCCTGTTGATATTTTCGTATTTGTTTATCAGTGTCATCGCCATATGCTTGGGGGCACCCGATAATGTTCCGGCAGGGAATGTATCTGCCGCCATACCCACTACCGACGTGTCATTCTTTAAAGTGCCTGTGACCTTGGAAACCAGGTGAATCACGTGTGAGTAAAACTGAATTTCCTTGAATACTGCCACACGAACAGAATCGGCATTTCGGCTCATATCATTTCGGGCTAAGTCAACCAGCATAATATGCTCCGCGTTTTCCTTTTCATCTGCCGCCAGGTTCGCCGCTATGGTAGCATCCTCCTGATCATTTCCGGAGCGCCGAAAAGTACCGGCAATCGGATAGATATGCGCCTTACCTTTGCTGATCTGAAGTTGAGCTTCCGGTGATGAGCCAAACAGCTTGAAGCTTCCATAATCAAAATAAAACAGGTAGGGTGATGGGTTTATCGAACGCAGCGAGCGATATACATTAAACTCATCTCCTTTGAATCCTGCCGTAAATCGCCTTGAGAGAACAATCTGAAAAACGTCGCCGCGAAAGCAGTGCTCTTTTCCTTTTTCAATGACCCGTAAAAAGTCATCATCGGCCATGGTGGACGTTTCCGTGTCTGTTTGCGAAAATCTGTAAGTGGCAAACCGGTGACTGAAAATTATTTGCTCTACACTGTCCAGTGTATTTCTGCGTGATACATCCTTATTGTAACAGTGCTCAAACAGGCTAAGCTCATTCGAGAAATGATCAACAATGATGACATACCGGTACAATTTGTATAGGATGTCGGGAATAAGTTGTTCCCGTTGTGTTATTGAAACGTCTTCCAGGAAACGGATGGCATCATAGGCCATGTATCCAAACAATCCACAGTTGGCATATTTTGAAGGCGTTGCATCGGGTTCAAAAGACTTCCTGAATTCCTCCAGCATCGTTGTAACCTCTCCAACTTTAGTCACAACTTCCGATTCTGTGTGGCCATCCGGATATCTTCTTTCTACAGTCGTTCCTTTTACTTCAAAGGAAGCGATCGGATCACAACAGATAAAAGAGAGGCTGTTTTCATGTCCATGATAGTCGGAACTTTCCAACAGGATACTACCGGCATAGACATCGCGGAGCTTTAAGTAGATGTTCACTGGCGTCAGGGTATCTGCCAGCAGCTTCTTCGTATACGTTTCAAGTTTATATTTCATGTTGATTTTAACTTTCCTTACCAACGAACCATAAAAAACGAAGGCCTGCTGTGAACAGCAGGCCTTCGGCTTATCGTAAAGTCATAACAAGGCTGTTCACATATCAAATCCCGATCTGTGCCACCACCATGTTATATTTGTATATCCTTCTCTCATTTTTAAGAATCCGTTTTCTTTTTCGCAGCGACCCGTTTTGGCTTAGCTACCGCTTCAGACTCAACTGCCGCAACAGGCTTTTTGGAAGCCGTGCGTCTAAGCTTTGCCTTAAGTGATTTTTTCCTTCTGGAATTCCCGTAAGAGTCTCTCCAGATCTTACCTTTCTTTGACTTTCTATCGCCTTTTCCCATGTTATCCGTCCGTTTCTGAGGGCAATAATACTAAAGTCCCGATGTAATCCAAAAAGCAATTAAAAAAAAGTGTCAGGACAGGTCAATACCATGCCACTACCAGATTTTTACCCTGGTACTGTCTGGTCTAAACATCTTGTCTCCCTCTTTTACATTGAAAGCCTCATAGAATGGTTCAAAGTTTGTCAAGGGTGCATTGGCACGATACATACCGGGAGCATGTGGGTCAGTAAGAACTTGTTTACGCAGCGTTTCATCTCTGTTTTTGATACGCCAGATTGTTCCCCAGGAGTAAAAAAACCTCTGCTCCGGAGTAAGGCCGTCGATAAGATCAGGTCGCTTGTTATTCTTCAAATAACGTTGCAACCCATCATAGGCGACGGCGAGGCCACCGAGGTCACCGATGTTCTCTCCTAATGTGAATTGGCCCTGAACAAAAACACCAGGCAACGGTTCATACTTGTTAAACTGTTCAACATAACTTTTGCCCTTTTCCTTGAATTTGGCGAGATCACTTTCCGACCACCAGTTTTTGAGATTGCCCTCACCATCAAACTGACTACCCTGATCATCGAAGCCGTGTGAAATCTCATGACCGATAACCGAACCGATAGCGCCATAGTTTACCGCTTCATCAGCGCGATAATTATAAAACGGAGGCTGCAGAATCCCGGCAGGAAAAACTATTTCATTGTATAGTGGATGGTAGTAAGCATTCACGGTTTGAGGCGTCATTTCCCAGTCCGTATTATCAACTGGTTTACCCAACTTATTTATCTGTCGTTGCACTTCGAAGCGGGAAGCATTTTGGGCGTTGACAAAATAAGATGCCTTTTCGGGTGACTTCTCGATCACAAGCGAGGAATAGTCTCTCCATTTATCGGGGTAACCAATCTTAACCCTAAAAGTCGCGAGCTTGGCCAGTGCCATCTGTTTCGTTGAATCAGACATCCAATCCAGGCGATTAATGCGTTCAGCCAAAGCAAGCTTGATGTTCTCGACCATTTCGAGCGCTTTTTGTTTTGCCTCCGGAGGAAAGTTCTCATCCACATAAAGTCTTCCTATTGGCTCGCCCAAAAAGGCGTCGGTTACTTCCATCACTCGCTTCCAACGCGGCCGCATCTGATCGGTTCCACTCATATACTTCGTGTTAAAATCAAACGATGCCTGAACGAAATCATGATTCAGAAAAGGCGCAGCGCTTCTCAACAGGACAGCCTTGAAATAGGTTTTGATATCCTCCAATGCGAACGTATTCACAACCTTTTCATATTCTTTAAGAAAAGCAGGTTCCGATACAATAATGGTATCCTCCCTGATATTTAATGCTGTGAAATACGTTGACCAGTTGACAGAAGGAACCAGCTTCGAAAGCTCGGGCAATGATTTGGGATTGTATTGCAGCGTGGGGTTCCGCCTGTCCTCCTTGCTTAACATGGACGAAGCCAACTGCGTCTCTAATGCCAGAACGGTCTCTGAATCCTTTAGAGCCTTTTCTGCCCCTTCACCACCCAGTGTAAACAAGGTTGACAAGTAAGCCTTGTATTTCTGCCGCGTCTCCTTTGATTTCTCATCCACCTTCAGGTAGTAATCGCGTTCAGGTAATCCAATGCCCCCGGCATCCAGATAAGCAGCCATCCGTTTGCTGTTTTTCAAGTCTGGTATGACACTTATACCGAAGAATGCGCCTCCGCCTGTAAGCATATTGGATGCGAGATAGCGTTGGATATCATTCTTACTGCTAATACTGGAAATCTCTTCGAGGTAAGGAATCAAGGGTCCGGTCCCTGCTTTTTCCGCCAGCAAAGAATCCATTCCAATAGAATAGAAGTCGGCCGCTTTACGTTGATCTGTACCATCCGGGTAAAGCGCTGTATTCTCCGCAGCCTTCTTCAATACTTTCAGAACTGCGTCATTATTGAATTCCCTTAATTCATGAACAGATCCCCACCTGCCCTGATCAGCAGGAATCTCGGTTTTATTGATCCATCCGCCATTTACATACAGGAAGAAATCATCCTGTGGTCGTATAGTGCTGTCAATGTTTTCGAGGTTAAGTCCAACTCCGTCCAGCTGTTCTTCATTTTTGACAGTCGTACAGGAAACTACCAACACCAGTGCACCGGCAAGGAAAGAAAATATCGGTTTTTTCATCGGTAATAAATTTTGCCACGAAGATAACACCACAAACCAAGACCTGCTATCCTCCCAGCCGGGGGAGTAGTTGCTTTGTCGAAACAGCCCCAGAAACCCGATTTATTCGTCCTTTAAAACTACCGCCGGGTTGATCGAAACGGCCCGGAGGGCAAGATAAGCTACACAAACTAATGCCAACACAAGCTCGGCACCACCCGCTATAATAAAGATCCACGGATTGATCTGCGTTTTGTACGCAAAAGTGTTCAGCCATTGTTGCATCAGCAACCAGGAAACCGGCGTGGCGATACACAATGCAACACACAATAGCCGCACGTATTGAGCATTAACCATTATGTATATGCCCGTGAGCGACGCACCAAAGACCTTGCGGATTCCGATTTCCTTTCTTCGTTGTTCTGCTGAGTATGCCACTAGCCCTACAAGGCCAATCACAGCGATGGTGATCGATAAGCCCGTGAATATGGACATTAACGACGCCATACGTTGTTCCTGCTGATATTGCATTTTTACTTCTTCATCATAAAACGAAATTCCAAAAGGGGTTCCGGCAGCTAACTCATTCCATCGCTTTTCAATCTTTGCCATCAACCCCGGAAGATCATTCGTGTTATAACGAATCAGTACAATACGGCCATCGCCCCAGCTCTTTGAGTGAATGTTGAAAAACATGTTGGGTTGAATTTTCTGACGCAGAGACTGAAAGTGAAAATCGCGGGCAACACCAATCACCTCCTGTGAACCGACATCATCCCCTAAGTAAATTATTCGCTTCCCTAGTGCGTCCTCCGGAGTCCAATCAAAAAATTTCGCAGTCGTCTCATTTATAATCACGGCATTCTGATCAGAAGGGTGCTTCTCATCAAAATTTCGTCCGGACACCAGGGACAATTTTGTCGTTTCAAAAAAATGCTCATCTGCCTTGTAGGCGGAAATTGAAAGTTTTTTCTGGTCCCCCTCGCGCATATAAATGTCTTCGTAACTTCCGCGGATGTCCATAGAAATCGACGCACTGCTCACCCCTTCGTAAGTTGATATTTCATTTCGATACGATTCCAATTGATTGCCCAGTTTATCAGCACTGCCGATCACGAGAAGATTTTCCTTTTCAAACCCTACGCTCTTTGACTGAAAAAATTCAAGCTGCTCAAACACAATCAGCGTAGCTGCCATGAGGGCAATAGATATCGAGAACTGGAATACGACCAATCCGTTGCGCAAGCCAGACGAACGGAAACCACTGGCCAACTTACCCTTTAGTACCTGTGCAGGACGAAAGGAACTTAAAAAAAACGAAGGATATAAACCGGCAAGGAAACCAATAAAAATGGGAAGGACCGTAATAATCAGCGCAAATTTACCAGGACTCCATACAGACAACGGGATCTCTATACCAACAATCGGCTGAATAAGCAACCTGAGTAATTCCATAAAAGCAAGACCCAATAGCATAGAAATCATGGTTAAGAAGATGTATTCCATCTGGAACTGGAAAATCAGTCCGGATCGGGTTAACCCCAACGTCTTTTTAACACCTACTTCCTTGCCACGTTTAGCAGCACGTGCGGTAGACAGGTTGACAAAATTAACGATGGCAATAAGGAGAATAAACGTAGCAATAATGCCGAGTATATAGATATACTTAATATCACCGACCGGACCGAGCCTGTTACCAATTTTGTCAGAGTATAAGTGGATCTTTACAACAGGCTGGAGATACAATAACCAGGGACCTTTCTCTTTAATAAAATCTCCGTAGTCCATTTCCAGCATTCTGAATGTTTCGGGTGCATGCTTGTCCGCAAATGTTTGGAGTTTTGACTCCATGGCCGCGACGTCAGCATCAGCTCTGAGTTTCACATACGTTACAACCTGTGTCCAGATCCAACTCCACTCGTATTGCCTGATGTCAGGGTTCGTATACATCGATAGCAGATAATCGAAATGGAAGTGAATATTGGATGGCTGTTCTTCCGTAACACCTGTAACTTCAACAGCTGTTCGTTCGTCGCCTACCTGAATGATCTTACCTACGGCAGACTCGTTACCAAACAATCGCCGGGCAGCCTTATCGGAAAGAACAACCTTATTCTTGCCGACAAGAGCGGTGCGCGGGTCACCATCCGTTAGTTTAAAATTAAAAAAGGAAAAAAAATTCGAATCCGCTGCCAGAACTTTCCACTCGTTATAAGCAAGAACAGTTCCATCTGAGAGGGTATGACGGACAATCTTCGCGCCAGGGGTATTAATTCTCAGGATTTCCTCCACTTCCGGAAAATCACTTCTTAATGCAAAGGAAACCGCAGGGCCGGTCGAATGAAACACACCACCCGTGGGATCCCATATGTTAGTCTGGTTAATGCGGTACATTCGCGAAACATCGGGATGCATGGAGTCGTAGCCCAACTGATGGGATATGTACATCGCAAGGACCAATGTCGTGCCCAGACCCAATGCCAAGCCGATAACTTTGATCAGCGCATAATAACGTTCGCGTAATAAATTACGGATAGCGGTTTTAAAGATGTTGAAAGACATGCGTTCAGTTGTTCAATTTATTATTCAGTTCGTAATGTTTCAGCAGGATTGGAGATGGCAGCCTGCGCAGAACGGTAACTTACCGTGAGAACAGCAATAAGGAGCGTGGAGACGATCCCGATCACAAAAACGGTCCATGAAATCGGTATTCGATACGCAAACCCTTCTAACCATCCATTCATAAAATACCACGCCAACGGTGCGGCCAGCAGGAAGGCAATTACTATGAGCTTAATAAATTCCTTCGAAAACAAAATGATGATGCTGGTCACCGATGCGCCCATAACCTTTCGAATACCCACTTCCTTGAGCTTCTGACTAGCCATAAAAGTAATCAGTCCATACAGGCCCAGGCACCCGATAAAAATTGAAATACCTGCAAAAATCTTGAACAGCGTAAAGGTCCTTTTATCATGGCTGTAAAGATTGGCCAGCTTGTCATCGAGGAACTCGTACTCAAAATTATACTCCGGAAAAAGCTGCTCCCAGTTTGATTTGACATACGCAATGGTCTCGTCAAAACCCTCGGAACTTACCTTTAAACCGGCAGCATAGTAGTATTGCGGGAGGATCATCAAAACCACGGGACTTATTTCTTCATGCAACGAAGCGATATGAAAGTCCTCAACTACTCCGACTACTTCCGCATTAATATCATAAATACCGGTGGTTATTTTTCTGCCAATAATTTGCTCGGCACTAAAGCCCAATCTCCTTGCCGCCGATTCGTTGACGATGTAGGTGTACTTCTTTTCTTCGTGAGGCACATTCAAATTGGCTTCCTTTTCATCACCCGCAGAAAACCAACGTCCCGAGCGAAGTTTAATACCATACGTATCCAGATAAAACAGATCGACCGACTTAACAGACACCCGGTGAATTTCCTTTGTTCCTGTCTCTGACAGAAAGTAGCCTGTTGAAAAACTATTTTCAGACGTTGGTTCTCCAAATGAAAAGGATGATTGTAGAATTCGATCGTTCGCCCTTATTCTTGTTCTAAACGATTCCAATAACGCACTGTTATTTTGCGGCAGGTGTACCGTGATAATGGCGTCTCTGTCAAACCCAAGTGGTTTCTGTTGCAGGTATCCCATCTGGTTTGAGATAACCAGGGTACCTATGATCAGTACCTGAGCGATCATAAACTGAAAAACCACCAATACTTTGCGCACGGTTGCGCCGGAACTTCCTTGAAACCCAATTTTGTTTTTGAGCACCACCAACGGGTCAAATCCCGAAAGAATTATAGCCGGATAAAAGCCCGCAAGCACCGTGGTGAGTAAAATGAGCAGCAGAATAAAACCAATGAGTAAAGGATCGGACAGCAAATTCAGTTCAAGCTTTAGGCCAAGAAAATAGTTCAGCCATCTCAGCAGCCATTCAACAGCACAAAGGGAAATAAAGGAAGAAAACAAAGTCAACAGAAACGTTTCTCCTAAAAAATAAGCCGATAGCTGACTTCGCTTCGCGCCCAGCGTCTTGCGAATTCCAATTTCCTTCGACTTTTTAATAGCAAGTGCCGTCGCCAGGTTAATAAAATTAATGCAGGCAATTACCAGAATAAAAGCACCAATAATTCCCATTCCGATGAGGTCCGTAACATCAGCATTCGTTGCCGGACCAGGATTGTCGGCATACAACGGATCAAAATGAATCTCCTTTAAGGGCTGAAGATGATAAGATTTGCGCTCTGCATCCTCTCCAGAATAATACTTGGCTATAAAATCCGGAAACCTTTCAACGACAGACGTAGCCGTAATTTCTTTCGGCAAAGCCACGTAGGTAAACCCTGATATGGAAACACCCCATCGGTCCAGTGGAAACCCGACATATTCCTTCGTAAGCGATGGCATCGAGACAACCATCGTGAACATGATGTGTGAGTTGGGCGGCGGATCTGCAATGATTCCTGCAATATCCAATTCTATTTTATTGTCGAGCCTTATGGTACCCCTTTCGTTTCCTTTAAGAATTTTTTCGGCCATAGACTTCGTGAGAAATACCTTTCCAGGCTCACCAAGGTCCACCCGTGGATTGCCTGACAGAACATTGAAATCAAAGACTTCAAAAAACAGGGAATCGGCAAAAAGCACATTATTAATATGCTGTTTTTCTGTGCCATACTTCACCAATGCATCATCCTGATAATGAACTTGTGTGACCAGGTTTACTTCCGAAAAATCATTTCGAAATGCCTTTGCAGAAGGATAAGGTGTTATTGAACTGTAGGTTGTTCCGGAAGAACTCCGGCTCTCCACCACCACGCGATAGATCTGATTGTACCGGGAATGAAACGTATCAAAACGCAGGTCATTGACGATAAGCAGAAAAATGAGGATGCAGGACGTAACACCAATGCTTAAACCCAGGATATTGATGAGGGTATAATTCCGGTTTCGCAGAAAATTCCGGGCCGCTACAAGAAGATAATTCTTTATCATAACAAGCAGGAGGTTTACAAAACCAGTGCCACTAACGTAAGTATTTGGTTTTCAATATATTAAACATTACACGACGGATAGTCACATCATAATATGTAACAAAAACGATACACATAGATAACTAAAATCGATACAATAAGCCTACCTTTGGCATCATCCTTATGTATCCAGCGAAGCTACTTATAGTTGACGACGACCGGGACGTACTGGAAACAGCGCGTATGTTCCTTAAGCAGGAGTTTAATCAGATCCAGCTCGAAGATAACCCCTCGAATATCCCCGCCCTATTAAAGGCGAACGAATATGACGTGGTCTTACTGGATATGAATTTTAAGAAAGGTGTTAATGACGGACAGGAAGGGTTTTATTGGCTGGACTACATTTTAAAAGCTGATCCAGAGACCGTCGTCATTCTTGTTACGGCCTACGGCGAAGTTGATCTGGCAGTTAAAGCCATGAAAAATGGTGCTGTCGATTTTATTCTCAAGCCCTGGAAAAACCAAAAACTTCTGGCCACAATTCTGGCCGCTTGCCAACTCCGGCAATCCAGGAAAGAAGTGCAACGATTAAAAGTTGCTCAGGAAAGATTAAGCGATGTCATCGACAAACCCTTTGCGGATTTTATTGGCGAATCGCCGGCCATTCAACGGGTCCGTGAAATGATCGATCGGGTTGCGTCTACAGATGCGGATGTTTTGATACTGGGTGAAAATGGAACAGGTAAAGAACTTGTTGCGCGGGCCATCCACCGCAAATCGCCTCGTAAAGACAATGTGTTCATCAGTGTCGACCTCGGCGCCATTATGGAATCACTTTTCGAAAGCGAATTGTTTGGTCATGTCAAAGGCGCCTTTACCGATGCAAGACAGGATAAGCCCGGTCGGTTTGAAATTGCTTCCGATGGAACTATCTTCCTTGATGAAATCGGGAACCTTTCACTTCCCCTGCAATCAAAATTATTAACCGTACTTCAGCACCACAAAGTACAGCGCGTGGGCTCAAATGAAGAAGTAGCGGTTAACTTTCGATTAATTTGTGCGACGAATATGCCGTTATACGATTTGGTTATGGAGAAGAAATTCCGGCAAGACCTGCTGTACCGGATCAATACCGTCGAGATCCGGGTTCCTTCCCTCCGTGAGCGCGCAGATGACATACCGCTTCTGTTGGATTATTTCCTGGATCGGTATTGTCATAAATATAAGCGACCGAATATGCGTATTGACAAAAGTGCGCTCTTAAAACTGAAGAAATATCATTGGCCTGGAAATATCCGTGAACTTCAGCACGCTGTTGAACGAGCTGTAATTCTCAACCCGGGGAAAGTTATTCTATCACCCGCATTACTGATCAGCAACACGAGTAATCCCCCAAGGAAGGAAAGTCAGCCGCTGACATTCGAAGAAATGGAAAAACAATTCATTCGTCAGTCATTGGAAGATCATGGTGGCCATGTCAGCAACACGGCGCGCACGTTGGGTATGACCCGAACGGCCTTGTATCGCAGAATAAAAAAGCATGGCTTATCGGTTTCAGGATTGCGTTAGTTCTGCATGGAGAATTGTCACATTTATAACTTTTGCAATCAAGTGAATAAACAACCTCTAACACCCCCAAAAGGATCATGATCTCAAAACGATTTACATTTTTGGTCATCGTCCGTGTCGTGTTGTTGCTGGTCACAGTATTTCTTTTTCAATGGATCTTCGCTGACCCACGATTGTTCTTCAACCAGGTCATATTGGGGCTGATTGTAGTCATTCAGGTCATCGAATTAATCCGTTTTGTAAATCATACCAACCGGGAACTCACCCGTTTCTTCACTGCGATCAAACATCAGGATTTCTCCATTTCATTTAACCAGACTCCACTGGGGAAATCGTTTAAAGACCTGGAACAAAGTATGTCTGGAATTCTTGATGCATACAAGCAGGTTAAAATTGAAAAAGAAGCGCAATACCATTTTCTGCAATTTATGGTCAACCAGCTTCAGGTAGGAATCATAGCCTTAACGAATAATGATATAGTAATAATCAACCCGACCGCCGAACGGTTGCTCCAGATTCAGGGGATCAGGAACTGGAAATTTGTTCAGCAACGTAACCCTTCATTTGCAGCGGAGTTCAGTCAGATCGGCGACTCCGGCCGAAAACTTATTGAAACCATAGTCAACGGTGAAATTAAATTTCTAACTGTTGATGTGAGTACCCACAGCGTACTTGATATAGAAAACAAGATTATTACGCTCCAGGATATCAACGCCGAAATTGAACAGAAAGAAATTGAAGCATGGCATAAATTAATCCGGATCCTCACCCACGAGATAATGAATTCTATCACGCCGATTGCCTCACTGACAGAAACTATGCAGAGTATGCTTACGGATAAGTCTGGCAGTCAGAAAGACCTCACCGATATAGGAAACGAAACGATTTCAGACATCCGCTTCTCTTTGAACACCATTCAGAACCGAAGCGAGGGATTATTGCGCTTCGTGGAGGACTACCGGAAGCTTACAAGGGTTCCGAAACCAAACATCGGAACGGTGAATGTAAAAACATTTCTGTCCGGCATTGACCAACTGATGAAGGAGTCTCTTCAGCGCAAGGGAATTGCGCTTATAACTACCGTTGACAATGAGCGTCTGACGGCTATGCTTGATCCTTCATTAATGGAACAAGTAATGATAAACCTGATCACGAACAGTATCAGTGCATTGGAAAAGGTGAAGGATAAAAGTATCTGGCTTAAAGCATATAAATACCAAACTTATACCATCATAGAGGTGACGGACAATGGAAAGGGAATCCCTCAGACGGAATTGAAAGAAATCTTTATTCCGTTTTTTTCGACACGCCCGGAAGGCTCAGGTATTGGCCTCAGCTTATCTAAACAAATCGTGAGCCAGCATGATGGCCGGATCAGCGTCAGCTCCATACCTGAAAAATATACTTCATTCTATATCCAGGTTCAGGCAAAATAATTTATATCTGCCCTTCATCCTTCCAAATCAACGACCCAGGACGATTTCCTTTACATTTTTGACTGCTTTCCATACCTTCAGGATTACAAGCTGTTATTTGCGAAGAAAGAAAGTAGGTCAGACTATGAACAGGAGAACGTGCTTACACAATCTGTCAACATTCGCTGTACTCCCGCTGATCTCAGGACGGATGATTCAGGATAAGACCATTTTAAAAAGAGAGATTCCTTCCAGTGGGCAAAGGTTACCTGTCGTCGGACTCGGCACCTGGCAAACTTTTGACGTTGGCAATTCCGCATCTGAGCAAGATCCGTTACGGGAGGTTTTGAAAGTCCTGGTAGAAAAAGGAGGAAGTGTTGTGGACAGTTCACCCATGTATGGGAGATCGGAGCAGGTTGTCGGTGAACTCTCCAGATCCATCGGACTCAATGATAAACTCTTCCTGGCTACCAAGGTATGGACAAGTGGTTTGGACGATGGAATTCGCCAAATGAACAATTCGTTGGCATTGCTTCAGAGAAAAAAGATAGACTTGATGCAAATCCATAACCTGGTGGATTGGAAAACACACATCAAGACGCTCCGCGCCTGGAAAGAACAGGGAAAAATCAACTATATAGGGATCACACATTATACAGAAAGTGCTTTTCCGGCAATAGAGGAAATCTTAAAAAGTCAAACGCTTGATTTTCTGCAGATCAACTATTCGATGATTAGCAGGAAAGCGGAAGAACGATTGTTTCCACTAGCCCAGGAAAAAAAAGTAGCCATACTTGTTAACCAGCCATTTGAAGAGGGGACGCTCTTCAGAATGGTAAAAGGAAGTCAGATTCCTTCATGGGCTGAGGAATTTGATTGTCACAGCTGGGGACAATTCTTTCTGAAATTTATTCTTTCACAGCCAGCCGTCACTTGTGTAATTCCCGGCACTTCCAAACCCCACCATATGCTCGACAATATAGGAGCGGGCTTTGGAAAATTGCCAGAGTCGAACCACAGGTCGCTGATGATAAAACTTATTAACTCGTTTTGATACTTGAAATCAAAAAGCTCACAAGTAAAAACATAAATTGTCACAGAATGATTTACTCAATTCGATTGGCGTATATGGCTATGGTAGCCTTGATGTTTCATCCACCAGACTTGTTCGGGCAAGGAGATCGTACACTGCCGAACATTGTTTATATACTTGCCGATGATCTGGGATATGGCGATGTATCGATATATAATCGGGAAGGAAAAATAAATACACCGAACATAGACCGGCTGGCAAAGGAAGGGATGCGATTTACCGATGCCCACACGACATCATCGGTGTGTACACCGTCCCGTTACTCAATTTTAACAGGCCGTTATCCGTGGAGAAGCAGACTACCGGTCGGCGTATTACGGGGTTACAGCAGGACGCTGATTGAAAACGATCTGCCCACGGTTGCCAAATTATTAAAAACAAAATCCTACAAAACCGGCGTCGTTGGAAAATGGCATCTTGGTCTGGATTGGGTGATGAAAGACGAATTCAAGGATTCTTTATCGGCTGCCTATAACACGAATAATCTTTTTGGCATAACCAGAGAAATGAACCCTGATCAGATTGATTTCACCCGAGTTCCTACGCAAGGGCCAGCGACCGCCGGCTTCGACTATTCTTACATTCTTCCGGCATCATTGGATATGCCTCCGTACTGTTACCTGGAGAACGGTAAGCTCACGGAGTTGCTAACCCAAAATACCGCCGGCAAGAAACCGAATGCCGATTATTCAGGACCATT
Source organism: Chryseolinea sp. (assembly GCA_041737945.1). GTDB lineage: Bacteria > Bacteroidota > Bacteroidia > Cytophagales > Cyclobacteriaceae > Chryseolinea. The sequence goes on along the minus strand of JBGSQQ010000043.1, from coordinate 136,713 downwards.
CTGGAGGCCCGGATTAATGTCACCCTCGTTTGATTTTTTTGATGTACTTCCGGGCTTTACCCGTAAGGCTATTGAATTTATTAGAAAACAATCAGCCAGCAAAACTCCTTTTTTTCTTTATTTTCCAATGCCTGCTCCTCACACCCCCTGGGTACCAACTGAAGCGTATGCCGGAAAATCAAAGGCTGGCGAATACGGAGACTTTATGATGATGGTGGATGATGCCGTCGGTAAAGTGTTGGCGGAGTTAGAACGCAGTGGAGTTGCAGAAAACACGCTGGTGATTTTTACCAGTGACAATGGACCCTATTGGAGAAATGAATTCGTGGAGCGTTATCAACATGCTTCAGCTGGGGCCCTCCGGGGAATGAAAGGTGATGCCTTTGAAGGAGGGCACAGGGTTCCCTTCATTGTACGCTATCCGGGCAAAGTAGAACCCGGCTCAACAAGCCAGACAACAATTTCGCTTGCCTGCCTGATGTCGACACTAGCCGAATTGATCGGGAACAAGTCTCCTGAGTTTATTGCGCTGGATAGCTATTCGATATTACGTGTACTTCTCAATAAATCCTCGACCATTTCCGAACAGCCCGGGGTAGTGAACATTTCCTCAAAGGGATTCTACTCCATTCGTAAGGGTCCGTGGAAATTAATCACCCGTCTTGGGTCAGGAGGGTTTACAGAACCATCAGAAATAGCATCGGATCAACTTGCGGGCGGACAGCTCTATAATCTGGAAAGTGATGTGCATGAGGACAAGAATTTATACGCCGAATACCCGTTAAAGGTAAGAGAGCTAACCGAATTGCTGGAGAGTATAAAGAATGCCAAATAATGGCTATTGGGAGCGAATAATATAAAAAGACACTCGTTATTATACCTACAATAAAATACCTTTGGTCTATAAATTGCCTGATTCTATATCGTTTCGCGAAACTATCACTTGCTGTTTATTGTTTAATCTTTAATTTTAAAAGGATAGTCTAACCGCACTCTATGATAAGACCTTTACTTGCTGTCTTTTTTACACTATTCTTTTTCTTCACCAACGCCCAGGCCCAACTCGCCACGGGTCGGGTAACTTCTGCATCCGATCCGAATGGATTACCCGGTGTAAACGTGGTGTTGAAGGGAACGACAACGGGAGTTATTACCGACATAGAGGGAAGGTTTTCACTGGAAGTACCCGCTAATTCCACTATCATTTTCTCTTTTGTAGGTTACAAATCACAGGAAGTTGTCTATACCGGCCAGACAAACCTGAATGTAGTCATGCAGGATGAAGCCCGGGAGCTTGGCGAAATTGTCGTTATGGGGTACTCCTCAGTGGAGAAAAGAGATATTACTGGTTCCGTATCATCCGTCAAGGCAAGTGCCTTCAAAGACATTTCCCTGAACGGTATAGATCAGGCCTTACAGGGGCAGGCAGCAGGCGTACAGGTAACGCAGTCGTCAGGAACACCGGGTGGTGGTATCTCTGTCCGGATACGGGGTGTGACTTCCATCAGCGCCGGAAACAGGCCCCTTTTTATTGTTGATGGTATTCCGGTGGAAACCGGGGCATTATCGGGAAGGAGTTTCGGTGGACAGACAGACAATGCTTTATCGCTAATTAATCCAAATGACATTGAGTCTATTGAAGTATTGAAGGATGCCTCCACACAGGCAGCTTACGGATCAAGGGCTTCCAATGGTGTCGTTGTTATTAGAACCAAACGTGGAAAAGATGGCAAGACCAAAATTACTTTCGATGTTCAACGGGGTCTGATTGATCCTGTGAAAAAACTAGAATTGCTGAATGCATCGCAGTTGCTTGAACTACAACGGGAAGCGGTGACAAATTCGGGACAAAGCGCGGATGGTTTCGGATTAATCCCTGGCGTAACGGATGGTGTAGATACAGACTGGCAGAATGAAGTCTTGAGAACCGGGATTCTTCAACAGTATCAACTCTCGCTCACCGGTGGTGATAATAACACGTCTTACTACATCAGTGCTGCCTATCGCGATGAGGAAGGTGTTCAGTTAAACAACAAGTTCAGCAGGTTAAGCACGGTAATCAATCTGGATCAAAAAATATCCGAAAAATTTTCTTTGGCAACCAACCTCAGCATTTCAAGGGCTTTGAACAAACGGGTTAAAGGTGATAATTTTCTCGACGGTGTATATTCCGGTGCTGTCAAAAGCCTCCCCTATTTTGTTCCCTACGATGAAAATGGAGCTATTGTCGGACCTGGATCATCCTTGTATGCCGACTTCCCCAACTTCAACCCGGTTGGACAGGCAGTCTTGCCCAGGTTTGATGTAGTGACTGCAAAATTACTGGGGGGAATCAACGCCACGTATGCCTTCAGCAGTGAGCTTAAATTAAAGGCACAGATAAGTCTCGACTACAATAACGTAACAGAAGACAACTATGAATCGTCCCAGACGGCAATTGGTGGTGTCTTGTCCAGTGTCGGAGGCCAGGGATATGGCGTCTACAATTCATTTACGGGCTCAAACATCAACAGTTTTGTTACGCTATCCTATGCAAAAAGCTTAAGTGAAAAGCATAATATTAACGCCCTCGTTGGAGGTGAAATTTACCAGACTTTCCAATCTTCAGGAAGCGTTCAAGGCCGGTTGTTTCCCAGTGATGACTTCACCTACATCACGTCAGCAGGGATCGTGGATGCAGGGTCTTCTTTAAAGAGCCCACCGACAGCGATTGTTTCACTTTTCGGTGAGGCGAATTATGATTTCGACGACAGAATCCTGGCTAAAATAAGTTTCCGTGCCGACGGATCCTCCAATTTCGGACCCAACAATAAATTTGGCTACTTCCCTGCCATCTCTGCGGGTTGGCGCCTTTCAGAAGAAAAGTTCTTTAAGTCAACGCTTATCACTGACCTTAAAGTCAGGGGTAGCTTCGGGTATACAGGAAATGAGAGGATAGGGGCTTTCCAGTATCTGGCTACCTGGGGAACTGCAACGTATAACGGTAGTTCCGGGGTCACTCCGAACAATGTCGATAATCCAAATGTCAAGTGGGAAACCACACAGGATCTTAACGTTGGCGCCGATATAGCACTCTGGAGCGGCCGCCTCCAGTCCAGCATCGATGCCTATTATAGAAAAACATTCGACCTCCTGCTCACCCGACCATACCCCAGCACCACCGGGTTTGGCGGGGTTATTGACAACATCGGGGACATGGAGAACAGAGGGATTGAATTTAGTCTCACCACCGTTAACCTGGAGGGTCCGCTGAGATGGACTACTAATCTTAACATTTCTAAAAACTTAAATAAGGTCCTCTTTCTTGCCGATTCCATTCCCCTCTACCGGGGCTACAGCGCAGAGGGTGTAGATGGAACAAACATCATTAAAGAAGGAGAGCCGCTGGGTTCTTTCTGGGGAATGAATTTCTTAGGTGTCGATCCCGCAACGGGCGATGCTATTTATGAAGACCGTAACGGAGACGGTGCAATCAACAATTCAGACGCCATGGTCATCGGCAATTCCCAGCCCGATTTTTTTGGAGGAATTACCAATACATTAGGATACAAAGGATTTGATCTCTCCTTTTTCTTTCAGTTTTCAGTAGGCAACGATGTACTTAATTTTTCAAAATCCACGCTGGTTAACATGGGCGCAGATATCGAAAATAACCAATCCGTTGATGCCCTACGCCGGTGGAAGGAAGTAGGAGACATAACCGATGTGCCCAGATACCAACTGTCGTCAACGTTAAATAACCTCCACAGCAATCGCCTCCTCGAAGATGGCTCTTACGTCCGGCTTAAAAATATAAGCATTGGTTACAACCTTCCTTCCCGGATAACAAACAAATTAATGCTCGAACAACTAAGGCTCTATTGTACGGCCACAAACTTGTGGACCTACACAAAATATACCGGCTCAGACCCGGAGGTAAGCACGCTGGATGGATCTGTGTCATCGCAGGGTATTGATTTCTTCACGTTGCCGCAAGTTAAGACCATTGCCGTAGGAATAACCGCCACACTACGATGAAAGGAAAGAATCCGATACGCTTAATCATCTTATGGGCTTTGCTTTTATTTAGCGGTTCGTGCGACATCCTTGAGCCAGAACCAGTTGACCTGTTGACCAACGACCTGGTATTGAACGAACCACGTGATGTGGGAAACGTGGAAATTGGTCTATACAGTGCATTCAGAAACATAGCACCCGCCACCGTGATCGCCGGCGACTTCACCGCGGATATGCTGCTTCACAACGGAACGTTCTCTCAATACCGTGAGCTAGGCACAAAACAAATCAGTTCGGCCAATGCTTCCGTCGCGGCACTATGGGGAGCGATTTACAATACCGTTTACATAGCGAACTTTATTCTGGAGCGTTTGCCGGAAGTACCCGGTGTTCCTGCCGCGCAGCGTAATCAAGTGATGGGAACAGCCCACTTCCTTCGTGGTTACGCTTTTTTCGTGGCCATGTATACCTTCGGCGGTGTGCCTCAGGTCATTACAACCGATATTGAAACGAATAGAAATATTCCCAGAGCATCAGAATCCGATATCCTAAATCTTATTATTGATGACTACAACGAGGCATTGGTAACGGTGCCCGATGAACCCGTCAATGCAGGGTATGTAGGAGAAATGGCTGTACGGGCTGCATTCGCACGGCTTCACCTGTATCTCGGCCAATGGACTGAAGCCGCCGCTTTTGCTACCCAGGTAATCGACTCGGAACAGTATGAACTGGAAGCGGAATTCTCGGCGCTGGTAAATGAAGACTTTACCGATGAAGCGATCCTCGAGGTTGGTTATACGCAGGCAGATGACCCGGGAACCAGCGGGAACTTCGGACTGAACAACCTGTTTGTCGGAAGAAGAGAAATCATTCCATCCAATCAGGTTATAGTTGCCCTGGCCTCTTCAGAGTCAGGCGACAGATTTTCCTCCATGACATTCGACCTGGCTAATCTATCCGGAAGCGATAATGGATGGTCTGTAGCCAAGTATGGAACAGCGGATGCTGACAACAACAATGTTGTCGTTTTCAGGCTTGGGGAAATGTACCTTATCCGGGCAGAAGCCAGAGCTCAGTTAGATAATGTTACCGGAATTACTAGCGCGCAGTCGGACATTAATGTGCTGAGGACCCGCGCTGGTGCACCAACCATTCCGTCTGTAACGAAAAGTCAGATGTTAAGTCTTATCGAGTCAGAGCGGCAGTATGAGCTTGCGTTTGAAGGACATCGCTGGTATGATCTCGTCAGAACCGGAAGGGCCTCGCAGGTGATGACGGCCTTCTCCCCCAACTGGCGGAACGATTATGAGCTGTGGCCAATACCACAGCGCGAAATTCAGAATAATCCAGCACTTGTTGGAAATCAAAATCCGGGATATTGATATGAGAAAAATAAATTCCTTATTAAAATCCGGAATCCTTGTGTTGCTCCTTTCGCTTACTGGATGTGAAACTGAAAAACTTATTTTCACGGGTCCTTATCATGTTCGGTTCACGGAGTCAACCGGATTTGAAAAAGAAAGCTTCAGCGGCGTAATCGAAATACAAGTCCACAACGTTGGTCCCGCTCCTGAACAGGATATTACCATGAGTTATACCATTGGAGGCAATGCACGTGAAGGGGTTGATTATGTAATTCTTGAAGAACGGAAGAAGGTTAAAATCGCTGCTGGCGAATATTTCGGTTTTATCAAAATTCAACTACTTAATAACGCCAATAATATATTGCGATCACAGGATATCATTTTTACCCTTCAAACCACAAACATAGACAAGCTGGAAGTCGGGCAGGGACCGAGTGCCATTGGCAGGAGTTTTACTTTTACTATTCTCGACGATTGTATTTTAGGCGGAACCTATTCCGCGCAGCGCGCAGATGGCTCGTCCATTTACAATGACATTTCCGTCACCAGCCAGGATTGCGAAACGTATGTGTTATCAAACTGGAACATTGATATTTTCTCAACCGATGCAGAGATGGACCTGAACTTTATCGATAACGGAGACAACACGCTAACCATCCCAGAACAAGAAGAAGAAGAGATTTCCGATGAACTGGCCACTATACGAGGCACCGGCGTAGTGGATCCGGCAACCCGCGAAATCATCTTGAACATTACGCTGGTTGATTTTGATGATCAACCGGAAGTATCGATAATACTCAAACCTTTATAAGTTATGAGGCTGATTGCAAAACTATTAGTACTTGCCGGTGTCGTGTTTACCGTTTCATGTTCGGAAGAATTAGCGCCGACACCGTATACCTATACCAAATTTTTCACAGGCGAAAACAACAAGACCTGGAAGGTTACGCTTTTTGAAGAAACGCTCAATGGCGAAATTATCGATAGGTTCATGCCCAGTTGCCTTACAGACGACAAATTTATCTTCTACGCCAATTCAGATCACTTATTTGAAGCCACTTCAGGTTCGAGAAAGTGCTTCACCGATGAACCCGGACTCACCCAAAATACATGGACATTCTCGAATGCCACCGCCACGCTCACCATGGTTCTTCCCATCCTTTCCGACAATCCGTTGCCTTACATTGTTCGTGAGGCCGACGACGACGATATGGAAGTAGAATTATTTTTCGATGAAACCAATACAGGCAGTTACCGAATACGGTTTGAAGCGATAGATGAAGAGTAAACATGAGTGTATGAGAGTTATTTACGGTATACTGGTATGCATGCTTATGGGAATCGTATCCCCTCTGATGGCACAAACATCGGTCAGTCCCATCAGCCCTCCCCGACTTTGTGCCACGATGGAGCAAGACAGCCTCAATCGTGTCAAATACCCTGAACGTGGAACACTGGAAGATTTTGAAAACGCCTTGCAACAGAAAATTCAACTAATGAGAAGCAGAGGAATGGCTGGGCGAACCATGGCAGGTGTTGTCTCTATTCCCATTATTGTTCACATCGTTCACAACGGTGAAGCTGTTGGTACAGGTACGAATTTAAGTAAAGCCCAGGTTCAGGCTCAGATTGATGTACTCAATGAGGATTTTAGAAGAAAGGTCGGCACTCCGGGTTATAACACCAGTCCGGTAGGTGCAGACATAGAAATTGAATTTTGTCTTTCTCCTGTTGATGAAAATGGTGTGGCAATGACCGAGCCCGGAATAGACCGTATCGATGGAAACCGTGTAGATTGGTCGCGAGACCAGATTGAAAATCAGCTTAAACCGACGAGTATCTGGAACCCGAATCTTTTTTATAATATATGGACCGTAAAGTTTGCGGCAAGCGACGCAAATTTACTTGGGTATGCGCAGTTCCCTGATCAAACCGGTTTACAGGGAATACCAGCCAATAGCCCGGCGACAACCGATGGTGTTGTTGTGCGCTATCAGTCCTTTGGATCGGCCGATAAAGGTAATTTTCCGGTAATGGAAGCACCCTATAACAAAGGAAGAACCCTCTCCCACGAGACGGGTCACTGGTTTGGACTCCGCCATATCTGGGGAGATGGGGTATGCGCTGAAGATTTTGTGGCCGATACACCTTCACAACGAGCCCCCAGCCAGGGATGCCCGAACACGCTGAGTTGTAATAACATCACTCCGGCGATGGTTCAGAATTATATGGACTATTCCAATGATGCGTGTATGAATATTTTCACCATTGGCCAAAAAAACCGGATGCTGGCCGCCCTGGAGCTTAGCCCGCGAAGAAAAAGTCTGATTCAGGCGAACCTGTGTAGCCCTGCCGTTGCTGATGTTCCTACAGCCAATTTTATTGCCAGCAACAAAGAATGTGTATTGTTAGGGAGCGAATTGGAATTTACCGATCTCTCCAGCAACTTCCCCACGCAATGGAACTGGTCATTTGAAGGCGGAGACCCGAACACCTCCTCTGAAAGGAATCCGAAAGTAACCTACAATACACCGGGCGTCTTTAAGGTCACACTCATCGCAACCAATTCAATCGGACCCTCAGCGCCGTTGGTGTTTGAAAATTTCATTACCGTTTCAGAAGAAGGGTTGTGTAATGAGTTGACCAACTTTGAGCCAGGCTATACACCGTCTGTTTTGAAGCTATCGAGCTTTGGAAATTATACAGGATATCTCACCGGTCATAACAGCGCCAACAGCAAGGCATATTCCGAATATTTTAGTAATAGCTGTGGGTACAGTTATATCAGTGGTGCCAGAATAAAATTCGGACGCATAAAACAGGTCAATGAAGATGCCACCGTTAATATTGTTGTCTGGTCTGCCCGCGGCGTACAGGGAGGTCCAAATCCCGTAATTGAGCGAAAAGAAGTTCTCTACAAACAGATAAAAGAGGACATCGATAACAATCGTGCTACGTCCATTACGTTCGACCGCCTCACGCCTATTTTCAGCAAGGCCTTTCACATCGGCATCGAACTAACGTACGCGTCGGGCGACACATTGGCCATTGTATCTTCCGCTAATGGACAATCGACAAAATCCACCTCCTGGGTGCAAAAGGCAGACGGGCAATGGGAACTGATGACAATCGCTTACGGCGCAAATATTTCGATGGCTATTGAGCCACTTGTTGGTGCAAATCCTTCTGTCCAGGTTGCATCCTCCAAACTGTTGATTTATCCTGGTGAAGAAGTAATTCTTAACGGACAGGGAGCCAGTATCTTTGTGTGGGATTCAGATGATGGGGCAATTAATGATTTTGCAGGACCACAATTAATCGTGAACCCAACGAAACAAACCACCTATACGACTTTTGGCTCAGGTCTTGAGCTATGCAATACTACTGCCTCAACAACCATCTATATCCGCGATGTAATTGTTGGTATTGAGTCGCCAACATCACCGGCAGGAATTTCTTTGTACCCTAATCCAGGCTCATCCATGCTCTCGGTAACGATTGAAAACGATTACATCGGTGACGTGAGGGTTGGTTTGCAATCTTCACTTGGGTTATCGGTCACCGACGCGGTCTTAGTTAAGAAGGTAGAAAAGACAGCACAGGCCACATTTGAAACAAAATCGCTTCAACCGGGTGTTTATCTGGTTGTTATCTCAATGGGCAAGTCCAAGGCAATAAAAAAATGGATCAAACTTTGATATAAATTGGAAAGAAAATGGTCCGTTTTCCCCATTGATTATTTTACGAAGGGATTATGATATGGTCGGAAATGGTTAAATTTATAATTGTTAAATAAACTCTCATGAGAAAAGTAAGCGCGCTCCTGGTTTCTGTCACTATCCTCTTAGGATTTGGATTATTTGTTTCATCGTGCGATGATGATGAGCCACCGGTACCGCCAAATCTTTCGTTTGCATTAAAGACTTTAACCGCAATAGAATCGGACGCCAATCTGTTGATTGAAGTAGTACTTGACAAGCCAGCATCCGAGGACATTACAATAGACTATTCCCTGGGTGGTACAGCAATAGATGATGTGACTGCGGGAAATACGGCAGACCCTGACTATGAAATTGTTGGTGAATACTTAGAAGTAGAGATAAAAAAGGGCGAAACCAAAGGAATTATTGAAATCGACCTTTACTCGGATGGTCTGCTCGAGGATGACGAGACCATTGAGATCTCTATTGAAGATGTTGACAGTGATCAAATAGAGATCACCCGTGATGATGAAATCATAATAACTGTTGAGCAGGAGGATGGATTGATCATCCTGCTGGAATGGCCCGCCCCCACCGTCGACAAAACTGCCGATATGGATATAATTCTGAGGGCTGGACAAACTACAACTACCTGGGATGGCATTCTGAACCTTTCTGCTGACGGAAGCTTTCAGGGACCTGAATTTGTGTTTGTTCCAAAAGCGGCAGTCTTCCCCGCCTATGGACTAAGCTATGTTTACTACGAGGGCAGTCTCGATCCACTGACATTCACTGCCACCTTCATTGACTTTGCTAATGGAGCTGCCGAAGCAGTGGCTACACGGGAGTCTTTTGAAGCCACGTACACTGCTGCGAACAAGAACCCGTGGACATCGGCAACAATAAATACTACCATTGTTGTGCAGACGTTTCTCAAAACCGGCGGAGCCTTTACTTCCCCATCCGCCATCACCGTTCCCGTAACCGGCAGCAGGATCGGTTCATCCGATAATTTTAAGTCACCATTTGAATTCAACCGGAATAGTAGTCGTGGAAACCGTTCCAACCAGTTCCAATTGATGCTTGGAAAGTAAGTAACTCGAATCCAATTAAAAAGGTGATCCAAAAGATCACCTTTTATTTTTACTACCTGTGTAATTATAAATAAATCTAATTGGACATAACAGCGGTCACTTCGATTTCAACGAGGTAATCATGATCAATCAGCGCGCTTACTTCGACCATGGAAGTAGCTGGCTTTATGGTGCTGAAAAATTCTCCGTGTGCCTTTCCGACTTCCTCCCAATGCGAAATATCCGTTACAAAAATCCGGGTGCGGACAACATCCTTCAACCCGAATCCCGCCAGGTGCAAAACCTTTTCTATCTTTTGAATGATAAACTTCGTTTGCTGGTAAAAATCACCTTTGCCTACAGTTCCTGAGTCATCAGTCGCTACAGTACCAGAGACTTCCAGTTGATTCCCAACCAAAACTGCCCTTGAATAACCTACTATATCTTCCCAGGGGGCACCGGAAGAGAAATTTTTTCGTTGCATATTCATTATCCTATTTTTACATGAATGACGAAGTTAAGTAACCTGGAGCGAATACGATATAGCCGGCATCTGGTGATCCCCGAATTTGGCGAGGAGAATCAACTGAAACTGAAGAATGCCCGGGTTATGGTGGTCGGTGCCGGAGGATTAGGTTCTCCCGCCCTTCTGTACCTTGCTGCAGCAGGCATCGGAACGCTGGGTATTGTTGATTCTGATATCGTAGAAATCTCAAACCTTCAACGCCAGGTAATTTTTTCCATGGAAGATGTGGGCAGGAATAAAGCTGAGGCTGCTGCTGCAAGGTTAATCCAGTTGAATCCCTTGCTGACCATTCAACCGTACCCAATCCGGATATCTTCGTCCAACGCGCTTGCACTGATACAAACGTACGACGTAGTAGTCGATGGAACGGATAACTTTCCAACACGCTACCTGCTAAACGATGCGTGCGTCCTGCTCGACAAGCCTTTGGTTTATGGCTCTATTCTCCGGTTTGAAGGCCAGGTTTCCGTTTTTAACCTGAAGAATGAAGCAGATGAATTTTCCTCTAATTACCGGGATCTTTTTCCTCAACCACCTGACCCCCAGAGTGTTCAGAATTGTGAAGAAGCAGGTGTCCTCGGAATTTTACCAGGAATGATCGGTACCATGCAAGCGAATGAGGTAATCAAGATCATTACCGGGATAGGTGACACGCTGGCCAACAAGCTGCTGGTTCTTGAAACACTCAGCATGGATTTTACCACCATCCGTATCCGGAACCACGGTGCGCGGAGTACTATTGCTGAGTTAATTGATTATGAAGATTTTTGTGGTTTAAGTGGCCAGAAAAGCAAATCTTTGGCAGTAAATGAAACGGTAAACATGAAGGAGATTACGGTAAAGGAATTAAAAGACCTAAAAGACACGGGTGCTGACTTCCAACTAATTGATGTGCGCGAACCCCACGAGTACGATATCTGCAACCTCGAGGGTGAGCTGATTCCACAAGGAGAAATTCCTCATAGCGTCGACAAAATAGACCGCTCCAAAAAAGTTATACTACAATGCCGAAGCGGTGCACGCAGTGGAAATATGGTGCAATGGCTGGAGAAAAATCACGGCTTCGAAAACCTGTACAACCTGAAGGGTGGAATACTGGCGTGGGCAAGGGAAATTGACCCCACCATGCCTACCTATTAGGGTATACCAATTAGCCACAGTTTAATTGCCGGGTGCTGGCAACTTACGTCGCGGTTTATCTTTTGACACCTGATTCAATTGCATGAAGGACATCACGAATAATATCGTTAATGTCTTCGAGTCCGACTGCGATTCGGATTAAGCCGGGCGTAATGCCTACGGCAGCCCGTTCAGCGTCGGTAAGCTTCGAATGGGTTGTAGAGGCCGGATGAATAGCGATGGTCCTGGTATCCCCTAGATTGGGCGTATGAGAGATCATTTTTAAGGAATTAAGAAATCTCCTTCCCGGCTCAAGCCCACCTGCAATTTCGAACGACACCAGTCCTCCCCCCAACTTCATTTGCCGCCTGGCTAATTCATGCTGAGGATGAGAAGGTAGAAAAGGGTACCTGACCCGTTCCACTTCACTTCTGGTTTCCAGAAATGTTGCCAGTGCTAATGCATTCTGACAGTGGCGCTCCATACGTATTGCCAGCGTCTCCAGACTTTTTGAAAGTAACCAGGCGTTAAAAGGCGCCATTGCCGGACCCGTGTGGCGCGTAAAAAACCTGACCTCTTTGATAAGTTCTTTCGTGCCTAAGACCGCTCCACCAATCACACGACCTTGACCGTCGATAAACTTTGTTGCAGAGTGCGTAACGATATGGGCACCCCATTTGGCCGGGTTCTGTAGATACGGTGTAGCAAAACAGTTATCTACATTTAGAATCAGCTTGTGTTTCGCAGCGAGTTTTCCGAGCCATTCCAGATCAATTATGTCCAAAGCAGGATTAGAAGGTGTTTCCACAAAGATCATCCTGGTGTTCGGTTGAATCATTCCCTCCCACGAATCAGGCTCATTTATATCGGCATAGCTATGCGAAATCCCAAATCTCGGAAAAATCGTGTTCAGGATCTGATGAGTTGACCCAAAAACCGAACGGCACGCCAGTACATGGTCGCCCGATTTCAATAATGCCGCCATGCTGCTATACATCGCTGCCATTCCGGAGGCCGTTGCTATACCATCTTCTGTGCCCTCCATGTGACAAAGTTTGGTAATGAATTCATCCGTATTCGGATTCGAATACCGGCTGTAAATATTTCCGGAAACTTCATCCGCAAACATGGCCCGCGCCTGTTCGGCGTCATCAAATATGAAACTGGACGTTAAATACAACGGAACAGAATGCTCTCTGAACGCAGACCGTTCATGTTGCATCCGGATCGCATTTGTTTCAAAACTTCTTTCCTCTTCCATGAACTTACCTGTAAACTTTTACTGCTGCTTAATAATTTCAAAACTGTGTGTAACCTTTGCCTTGTGTTCAATGGTTTTAACAACTGAACAATACTTGTCTACTCCCAGGATTATCGCTTTCTGAACCTTGTCGGGATCCAGATCACCATAAAGCTTAAAGTGAACATGAACCTCCGTAAACAGCGACGGCACCACATCCTTTTCGCGTTCTCCCGTTACGGTTACTTTGAAATCCACGAGGGATTGTTTCTGCTTTTTAAGAATGTTGATGATATCTATCGAACTGCAACCTCCAAGTGCTGACAGGACCATTTGCATGGGTCGCATCCCCTGATTCGTGCCCCCGATTTCCGGAGAGCCATCCATATGAACCGTGTTACCCTGTTCATTCCTCGCCTCCAAATGGAAGGCGTCGTTTAGTCTATCTATTTCTATCTTTATCATCTTTCTAACTTTTGCTGGGCCATAGAATACTCCCCACTATCATAGCCATAAAACTTACTAACGTGGCAGGCACAAGGCTTGGCCACCCGGTACCATAAACTTCAAAGATAATCCAAGTAAGCATTCCTAACACCATAGAGAAAAAAGCACCGGCGCTGCTGGCCCTTTTCCAATAAAGGCCCATAACCAGCGGGACAAACAGAGAAACAAGGCTAAGTATAGAAGATTCCCGTACCAGCTCATAAATATTGGTACGCATACAAGCCATAATGGTAGCCAGGGTACTGAAGATCAGCACGGAAATTTTTGTCAGGATTAGAAATTGCTTATCCGAAAACTTATGGCCAAAAAGGGGTTTGATGAGATTTTCAGAAAAAATTGCGGCAGGTGCCAGTATTGCCGAGCTGGTCGTGCTCATGATGGCGGAAAGTAAGGAGCCGAAAAACAGGATTTGTACCGGCAGCGCCGTATGCTGTAATACCATGTTAGGCAGGGCCAGCTGGGCATCCCCAAATAGCTCCACAGGATATAAATGCTTGATGCACAGACTAATAAATAGGGGAAGCATCGCTATGGCGAGATAGAGAACGGCAGCTATATAGGACGACCAGACAGCCGTGTGTGCGGATCTGGAGGACATCGCGCGCTGAAATACATCCTGAGACGGTATCGAACCCAATCCCAGGACTGCCCATGAAGCCAGGTAAGTAACCACTTCCTTAAAGTCACTCCGGGGTAAAAATCTAAAGTTCTCAGCCGGCATTTCCTCTATAACGACGCCTACTCCACCTGCTTTGTCTGCCAGAATAAAAGCAAGTATCAGAAGTCCGAGTATGATTATAATACTTTGTATGAAGTCGGTGATAGAAATCGCCCACATGCCTCCGATATAGGTGTAAAGGGTTACGATGCCGGCACTCAAGACAACGCCCTGCCATACCTCTAACCCAATCACAACGTTGAGAATCAATCCCATGGCGACCAATTGCGCGGCGATGTATCCCACATAAGGCGGTGCCAGAAAAGCTGCCGCCACCAATTCTATTTTATTGCCGTACCGAACCTTGAAATAATCACCCAGTGTAAGCAGATTAAGGTTGTATAATTTGCGGGCAAAGAACAGCCCGAATAGCAGCAGGCACAACGCGGCGCCAAATGGATCTTCAATTACGCCGTACAGGCCTCCCTTCAGAAACTCTGAAGAAGCTCCAAAAACGGTCTCAGAACCAAACCAGGTTGCAAACAATGCGGCTGAACTAAGCATGAGCGGCAAGCTTCTCCCGGCGAGCATAAAATCACCGGTTGTCTTAACCCGCCGTGACGCCCAAACTCCCACAAGAACGGTGAGAGCAAGGTAGGTGATTATAGAAAAAAGTAGCAATGAAGGTACCGGTTAGACGATTAGAAGGCCATCGCAAAAAAAGTCATTCTTTGCTAATAATCGCCGGGCATTTTATTTATTTTTCTTGAGTTGGAATGTTCGGGTAACATTGAATCCGAGGTGAATGTCTCCTTCAAAAAAATTATCTGCCGTTTCGGTAATGTAGGCGCGCTCTGTCAACCCAATGGCATTCGTTAACAGCAATTGAAAGACGTGGCCGCCTGTTTCGATGTCAATACCAAGGGTGAGCGAGTTATAAAGTTTCTGATCGTCCGTTAGCGTATCATTGTCGGGAGCGCTGAAGTTAATGTAGTATTCTCCCGTCAGCGCCAGACTTTTAGTTATTTTAAGGCGACCGCCGAGTCCCAATGCCAGCTGATCATTTTCCTCATAGGCTTGCACAATGTTCTTATGAATATACGTGGGCATTATCTGGAACGAGAAATTCGTTGTAAACTTCCTGGCGATGAGTGCCTGCGCGGTATAGGAAAGCCGGTCTACATTCTCAAAATCTGGTGAAACGTCTGAGTTATTTTTTGGTGACAGCTTATAGGCAAGTCCTCCCAGAAGTGTCATGGAAAACGGGAAGGTCTTCACCCCGGTGCTTTGTCTAAGGGCCTTGTATTTAAAGTAACCATCCATTGTTTTATCAAATGAATTTCGTCCGATACTAACGGATAGCCTGTCGGTAATACCATAGTCGAGACCAAGTCTCACATAGGCCTGATCGAGCCCAAACATTTCATAGGCTCCACCACTAATAGCCCCAAACCGATGCTGAAAGATGAACTCTAGTGAGCCGGCATTTTTTGTTTCAATAGTATGGCCGTTACCCAACCGGGTCCCCTTAAAAGTGGCGAAGGTGTATTCCGTTTCTTTTTTTGTATCCTTCTCCAATTCACCCAAGAGATCTTCCTGTGCGAAGACAAGGAGCGGGCTAAACAGAAAAAACAAAAGGGTCTTTTTCATAACTTTTTAATTAAAGGGGCCTATAGGTAAAATCGACGGTAACTTCTATTTCCTGTGCAATGTTCTGATAAACAATCTGGGGTACTTTAATATTATAGTCCAGCAGCTTAACCATAAACTTTGACTTTAATATCAAACGGTTTCCGTTCACCTCAATGGTGCCGGGAATTTCAACATTCTTTGCAACACCATGTATCGATAACTTCCCAATAGCTTTCACTTGTTGGGTGCCCCCCGCTGCAACATTTAACCCCGTAATTTTTCCCTGGAATGATGATTTCGGAATTTTTTCAGATTCCATATACTTTTCATTGAAGTGAACCTGCATCAGCTTATTCGGAAACTGAAAATCCTTAATGCTTAACAGGTAAGCAACTTCTCCATTGATAGCATCAAAAATGCTTGTCACTTTCTCATTCCTGGCGGAGATATCCTCCACCACACCATCGGAGAAGAAAGAGATGGCGGCCTTTTCGGCAAAGTATCGCTGCTGGGCATTCGTATACCATGGAAAAATTACAATCGAAAGGAGGAGGATTCTTTTTGCCAATTTCATGGAGGATAGTTGGTGCCGCAGTTTCAATGTTACTGAGGTTTGTAGGTGAAATCAACGGTGACTTCCACCTGCTCCGCTATATTCTGCCACATTAACTGGGGTATGGCAATCTTATAGTCTTCCAACTTCACAATAAATTTCGATTTCATTGACAGATTGGTTCCCTGAACCTCAATGGTGCCTGGCAAATCAACTTCTTTTGTTTCGCCATGAATAGTCAATTTTCCAGTTGCCTTCACGCTTTGAGGACCTGTTGCCCTGGCATCAAATCCGGCAATTTTTCCCTGAAACGTAGATTTGGGAAACTTCTCGGAATCCATATACTTTTCATTAAAGTGTTCCTTCATCAACGATTTTGCGAATTCGAATTCCTTGATCGGTATCGAGAATGCGATGTCGCCGGTGGCCGCATTAAAAATGCTGACTGACTTGGTGTTTTCTGCCGTGATATCTTCGATGGTTGCATGGGAGAAAAAGCTTACAAAACTTTTTTCAGCCGAATACTTCTGGCTCCAGCCACTGCAGTACAGGAGCATCATTAAACAGACGAGTGAACAGATTCGTATCATACCTTAGTTGTCATTTGCTCCTTGATCCACCCAACAAACGATAAGCTGAATCTGATCATTCGTTAAGGTGCCAATCTTTGGCATCTTCCCATCCGATCCGGGTGCACGGGTAATTCTATCCTTGACAGAACTTGCTTTCCCCTGAAAATTGCTGAACACTCTCCAATCGAGTGATGCGCCATTTCCTCCGTTGTGACATCCGCCATCTCCCTCAATCGCACATTTTGAATCAATTATGGGTTCAATGTCGATTTCGAAACTCACTGTCCCTCCACATTCATCCACTTCAACTTCGGGCAAAGTATGGTCTACGCAGGAATGCAGGGTTGCAAAAAGAAACACGATGAATAATGCTGATAAGGCAGCCCGGGGTTTTTTCGTCTTCATGTGGAAAAGTTAGCAAAAACAATATCGACAACCAAAAAAGGTGTTTAACCATTTAATTGATTGTTTTGAATAAATAGATATCACGGGATGAAGGTTGGATACCTTCAAGAGATACGAAGGCGGGCGCGGTAATGGATGTCATAAAATGAAAATCCCCCGAAGTCCTTGACCCCGGGGGGATAATCAATTGTCTATAGTTGGCTTTAATCTGAGATAAAGATAATGGGCGGATCGGAAATCACAATTCATGAAATCGTCTATTGGAAAAAAATTCAGTTGAGTGGGCATTACCCTGGATAGAACGATTTTCACGGCGTTATAAATAGAAAATCCCCCAAAGTACTCGACCAAGGGGGATTTTCATGTCTATAGTTGGCTTTAATCTGTTTCAAATATAGAACAAATAGTTGCCAAAACAACCGTTTGCACCATTTTTTGTTGCCTAAACCCTACTTTTTTGGTCATTTCTTTGGCAAACTATCCGATTTAGACGAGTCCGAATGCATATAGGTCTGCTTGATTCTTTCCTTGAGTTGCGATTTAGAGCCTGGAAAGGTTGTACGGCGGCTTATATCGAAGCTGGCATAAGCCAGCGCTATCACAAAAATGATGAATACAAGGATGAACAGCTTTCTGGTTTTGGGCATTACGGTCAAATAAACTCGAGTACCTTGTCGGCCAGCTTTACATTATCAGAAAGCAACTCATAGAATTGATCCTTGTTGAATTTCAGAATAACAACATCTGACTTTGCGATAACCAGATTTGTATTCACAAAATTAGGCAGCCCCAGCATCTCCCCGATAAACTGACCTTTGGTAAATTCACTTACCCATTCGCCACGCTGAAAGAAATCGACGGATCCTGAAACAACAATAAAAAAGAAATTATTGCGCTTTTCATCCAGTAAAAGGGACTCTTTCTCTTTAATCCTGATCTCTTCGCTGATGTCTGACAAATGCGACAGGGTTATACCGGAAATGTTTTCGAAAAAACTCGTCTTTTGAAAAAACAGAATCATTTCAAACCGGGTCATTCGCTTCGATTGAATGATGAGTGCATCTAAATCTCTTTTTAGTCCCTCTCCCAGCCTTCTCGTGTTCGTTTCATATTCTTCAGGATCGTGCTGATGAAGTGCCCAGGCAGAAACCTCTCGTATCAATGGATCTGGATTGAAAATCTGTGCTATAAGATCAAGTTTGAAATCAACGATTTTCAGGATACCAATTTGAAACAACACGCACGCTTTAGTCCAACGGTTAGATTGGGCAAAGTCGCGGTTGATCATAAATTTAAGCACCAGCTTTGAATCCAGTTTTACCCTTGGAAAAAATACTTCAAGTCGCTTTGTACGTTCCGCATCCGTCAGGTCATCCAGGATGGGAATAACCCGTTGTTTCAATTGTTCGGACAGGAACACATCCAGCAATTCAATAGCATAGGTAATTCCTTCCGAGGTTCCACTATCAATGTTTTCCTTTACCAGTTGTATAGAACGGGTATCATACAACATAGTAAGCAACATATAAATATGCTCAATATCATTCTGGATCTCCAGCCTCAATGTTTCTTTTATCTGCGTACTAAACCCTTCGTCACCAACCTCCTGGATCGCACTCAGATTCCAACTGATATCGGCAATGTCCGATTCAATGGCATACTTGATGCGCGTTATCTGAGAAATACCAGCCTTAAAACCGCATTCTCCCAGTGACAATAACACCTGAGAAACAACAATCTTATTGGGGTAATCTATTTTGCCCCAAAGTATTTCGCGGGCCCGCTGTCCACCTATTCTACCAATCACCTGGATCACCCGAAGCATCATTTGCGTACTTTGTCCACTTCTGTAAAATGCAGAATCTAATGCCGTTAGTGTTTCGGGGCCGATCAACACCAGTGCATTCATTGCCTGGTTGCCAAATACGGGGTTACCCAGATTTTCGATCACGGCGTTAATCACTTCGGGATTATTTTTTTTGATCGACGTCTTGATTGCGGTATGCCTCACTTTGGGTTCGGAATCGTTTAGAAGCTCCATCAGGAACGACGTGCCTTCGTCTTTGGTGGTGTGAAGTAACAACTCCGCGGCATAGTGCCTGTCATTGGCATTCGTAGACCGTGTTAACTTTTGGATCCGGGCTTTAGTTATATCCCCCCCGTTGTCAATAATTAATTGAAGATCGAGTTTGCTGAGTATATTTTTCTCAGAGACAGCTGCCTTGGATGCGTCCATTCGGATTACGTATTGATCCGAAACCGATAGACCCTTAAGTTCATTCATCCTGTCCTGGGCATAGTGTCGTGCAGCCTCATCTTCATTTTTCATCAGACTGTTTGCCCAAGTGGGGACCATCGCTGCATTGATCTTCTCCAGTAACTTGTAGGAAAATACCGCCTTGCCGGATGATGGAATAGTCAGCATATCCTCCAGCCGGCTGGTAATCCTGGCATAGCCCTTCTCCAGTTTCTCCAATTGCACATCGGTACTCTCCAGCTTTAGCCGAATCTTATTCCTATACCCATGATACAGTTTGTTGACAACGAAAAAATAGACGCAGGCCAGTACAATAAGAAATATTGAAATATGAAGGATGTTAAAGAAGGGTATAAACGCCAGCGAAAAAATCAGCAAACCGCCCACGAATCGTGCACTCTCGTTCACCAGGCCTTCCACTTTGGATTGGATATTAAACCGGAGCCTGCCGTCCAACGGAATAAAAAAAAGTTTAAATACCGGAGTCTCCAGTGATTCCCGCAGAATCCAATTGAATAACCGGCTCAGCGATACAAACAAAAAGAAGTAAATAAACCCGGTAGGCGCAATGCTCTTCTCAAAACCAAAAAAACTTCCGGTAACGAGAGAGCCCACCGAGAATACAATCATCACAATCGGCAAAATGAACAACGAGATTCGAAGTCCATAATTGCTGATTATCCGTTGATTCCAGAACGTTTGCATAAAAAGGCTGACCGCATACACGGTTCCTATAAAAAATGAATTGAAGTTCGTCAAATCCCTTTCGTTTGGATACTGTTCTGTAACCAGCCGCTGAAACGAATACTGACTGAACACAAACGTAACCATCGACACCAGCAGAAAAACGGACAGTAAAACAATATACTGGTCACTGAAAATTTTGGTCAGGCTTGACTCCTGTCGAACCGTAGCTCCGAATTCCCGTGGGTCGTTCTTCGAAATGGTGAAGGAATTTGATATGATAATCAGCAATACGGAAACTACAGCGATACTTATTGCGCACAGCAACAGGTAATTTGACGTTTCCTGAACAATTTTCGTAGTAAAAGGAATAACAATTAGGGTAGCAAGGATAGCGGCAATTAACTGACCGGTATCAATCCATCCGATGATTCGTTTTGATTGCCGAAAATTGAAAAGTCGTCCGAAAATTCCCCAGAAACTCAGCAACATCACAGCTGTGATGGGGCCGGTCATACAGTACAGCGCAAAGATGTAATAATCGTGATAGTCGTCTGCGCCGAAATGAATGAGCCAATAAGCACCCAGGGTAAACACAAGAATCAGTCCGACGCTTACCAGCGCCAGGGTTGTGAATTTAATCAGGCTCTGCGCGGTTGAAAAAAGCGCGGTGGTGATGATACCCATGAAGCCTGCAATCAAAAACGCTTTATCAAGCTGGTCTCCCAACCGGTTCAAAAACAAGGAGTCTGCTGTTACCTGATAGGTGGAAATAAACACACCCATGAAAAAACCCGTGCATAGCATAAGCACAATCTGCTTCTGCTCCTGGGACTGGATCTGAAAGACATTGAGAAGACGATTTGCCATAGCCTGTATCAAAGATAAATAGAAAAACCGGCTTTACGGGCCGGTTTTTCTATTTCAAAAAGTGAAGTCTTTCTATTTCTTGGTAGCGGTACTATCTGCCTTTGGTGCAACCCCAGACTTTTCCACCTGGTATTCAGCATTCAAACCAGTGATCACATCCTGTGAAATGTCCAGGGCATCACCGGCAAATAATACGTCGCTGGTTGGATCATATTTCAATACAAATTGAAGACCTTTCTCGGCGCCGTATTTTTTCAGGAACACGGTAATACGGTCATACAACTCTTTGTTCAGTTTGGCTTCCTCTTCCATCAATTGCTGCCCAAGGCTCTGCTGAAACATCTGAAGGTTCTGCTGCTTCTTGCCCAGGTCTTCTTCTGTGGCACGAACCTGACCCAACGTCATGCTCGAAACATTCCGCTGATAAGCTGCAATTTCGTTCTGGAGTCCGATGGCACGATTACGATAATCCTGGTCCATCTTCTTCGTCTTCTCCTCGAGCTGAACTTTATTTACTTTCAGGTATTCATAATGTTTAAGAACACTGTCAGACTTGATATAGGCAATCGTTACATCACCAGCGTTGGCATTTGCAACCGATGAGGCAGGTTTTCCAGCCGAAAAGTGTAAATAGAACAAGATACCGACGGCAACCAGCAATACGGCATTTAGGATTAGCGACAAATTCTTCATTTAAGATTTATGGTTTAAGGGCGCAAATATGTGCAGAATTTAAGAATTGGCAGAATTTCAATTCAGAAACTATGGAAGAATCTAGTCAGCTTCCTGATCAGAGGTCTGGAAGGTATACAAGGTATCATCTAGTTTAAGGGTATCCGCATTGTAGTCTCTGATAAACTGTTGAATAACCCCGGGGGTGACTTTTTCTACGTGCAGCCCCACATCCAGGCTTACCCCAAAATCAGCATTGGCGTCAATTTCAAGGTGCTCCTTCACTTTTACCGCCTCCTCTTCTTCCAGTTCTAATATTACTTCCGCCATATAAAGGCCGATTTCTTCTTCTAGCGGATCGAGCGTTTCCAGGTTTCCATTCTCGTCTTCCTCGTACGTTATTTTTTTATAATCAGGAAAATGCCTGGCAGCGCGCTGCTCTGCAATTTCGTATAGCTCACTTTCATGATGCAGACGCAACGTGTAGATAACGGCATCGTAAACCACTGGTCTCCCGTCAAATTTACCTACAAAATAAAAGTGAACATATTCATCCGTGTTTTCATCTTCCTCATCGGGTATATATACTTTCCCTGCCACCTTCATTTTTCCAAGGAATTCTTCGATGGTGGAAGGATCAAATCCCTTATTTTTTTTCGATTCCATAATTCATTATACTCTTTCCTTAATATAACACAAAAACGGCAATTACTTCAGATTGTTAAGTGATTGTTGCCACTGTTATAGTGATTGTGGTCGGGGGAGATTCCTATTGCTTAAACCATTCCGCGTACATGGGATAGTTTCCTGCCGTTCGTTGAATCACCTGCCTGAGTTCATCCGAAATATCTTTGATTCGTCTCGCAGGCGTGCCGGCATAAACACTTCCGGGTTCGACGATAGTGCCAGGCAAAACTACGGCCCCGGCAGCGATGACGGAATCGGAACCGATTACCGCCTCATCCATAATAATCGCGCCCATACCAATTAATACATTGTCTTGAACCGTGCACCCATGAACCACCGCATTGTGGGCAATAGACACATCGTTTCCGATAATAGTTTTTGTTTTTTCGTAAGTGCAGTGAATAATAGCGCCATCCTGAACATTACACCTGTTTCCGATGTGGATCGTATTCACATCGCCCCGCACCACTGCATTAAACCAAATGGTACAATCGTCTCCCATGATGACTTCACCCACTACCGTGGCATTCTCTGCCAAAAAACAGTTATTACCCATAATTGGTGAAAATCCCCTTACCGTCCTGATGATCGCCATACCACTTGTATTTGCCGAAATCTACGCGCTTACACTTAAATCTTAAATCTGCCTGACAAGATGTCACAAGGAACGATAAAAGTTGCTACTTTTGCAACCTCATTGTATCGTGAATATGGAAAATTTGATACTCGAAATTGACATTTTGAGGAACGGGGAAAGTGAAGGGTGTGAAACAGTAAAAACATCTGCTGACCAAAATACAGGCAATAGCCGCAAGCTCTATATCGAGAGTTATGGTTGCCAGATGAATTTCTCTGATAGTGAAATTGTTGCATCTATACTTCTCAAGGATGGCTTTGATACTACCTCCGATATCCGGCAGGCAGATGTGGTATTCCTGAACACTTGTTCTATCCGGGATAAAGCCGAACAAACCATCCGGCACAGGCTGATGCATATCAATGGATTAAAGAAGCATAAGCCCGAACTGTTGGTCGGAATCCTGGGCTGTATGGCAGAGCGATTAAAATCCAGGTTGCTGGAAGAGGAGAAAATCGTTGATTTGGTTGCCGGACCAGATGCTTATCGGGATCTGCCCCGGCTCATTAGCCAGGTCGACGAAGGTACCCGGGCTGTAAACACGTTTCTGTCCAGAGATGAAACGTACGCGGATATAAGCCCTATCCGGCTAAACTCAAACGGGGTAACGGCCTTTATATCCATCATGAGGGGTTGCGACAACATGTGTTCGTTCTGTGTAGTGCCGCTTACAAGAGGCAGGGAACGAAGTCGGGATCCGGAGTCGATAGTAAGCGAAGCAAAGGATTTGTTTGATAAAGGTTATCGGGAGGTGACGCTTCTGGGGCAAAACGTGGACTCGTACAAGTGGAGTGCCCCTTCTGCTACGGGTGCTTCTGGTCAATACATCGAAACCCACGTCGTGACCTTCGCCAATTTGCTTGAAAAGGTTGCCCTGGTAAACCCTGGTTTACGCGTGCGCTTCTCTACATCCCACCCCAAGGATATTACAGATGAGGTGTTGTATACGATGGCAGCGTACGATAACATTTGCAACTACATCCACCTGCCCGTGCAAAGTGGAAATTCGCGTATTCTGGAATTGATGAACAGGGGGTATACCCGTGAATGGTACCTTGATAAGGTGCTGAAAATCAGAAAAATACTAGGTAATGATTGCGGTCTTTCTTCGGACATGGTAACAGGTTTTTGCTCAGAGACGGAAGAAGAGCATTTCGACACACTTACCCTGATGGATCAGGTTCAGTTCGACTTTGCCTATACCTTCCATTATTCTGAACGGCCCGGAACGCTGGCAGCAAAGAAATACCCGGATGACATCCCGGAGGAGACTAAAAAAAGGAGGCTGGACGAGATCATCGCGAAGTTGCGGGAGCATTCCCTTCAGCGAAACAAAGCAGACGTTGGTAAGATCTGCAAGGTATTGATTGAAGGAGAATCAAAACGATCGGCCGAATATTTGCAGGGCAGAAATACCGCTAACAAAGTCGTTGTTTTCCCTAAGGAACAATATATGAAGGGGCAATACGTCAACATCCAGATAGAAGATTGTACGGGAGGAACTTTGGTGGGGCGGGTGGTCAATTGATATTATCTGGCTGATATCAGGTAAGGAGAATTTAACGATTGGTTTTAACAAATGACGATTTTAGACTCAGAAATAAACAGTGTAAAGCAACGATTCGGAATAATCGGTAACTCGCCGCTATTAAACAACGCTGTTAGTGTTGCCATGCAGGTAGCACCCACAGACATGTCAGTGCTCATCACGGGAGAAAGCGGTAGTGGAAAGGAATCCTTTTCTAAAATCATCCACCACCTCAGCCCTCGCAAGCATGGGCAATTTATCGCGATCAACTGCGGGTCAATACCTGAAGGCACTATTGATTCCGAATTGTTTGGACATGAGAAGGGTTCGTTCACAGGTGCCCATGAAGCCCGAAAAGGTTATTTTGAAGTTTCCAATGGAGGTACAATCTTCCTTGATGAAATTGGAGAGATGCCCCTTGGTACGCAGGCCAGATTACTCCGCGTCCTGGAAAATGGTGAGTTTATTAAAGTAGGTTCATCGAAGGTTCAAAAGACTGATGTTCGGGTCGTTGCGGCCACGAACATCAACCTGATGAGGAATGTTGAAGAAGGAAAATTCCGGGAAGATCTGTATTATCGCCTCAGCACAGTTCCTATTTACGTGCCACCATTACGTGAGCGAGGAAAGGACATTGAACTCCTGTTCAAGAAATTTTCATTTGATTTCGCAGAGAAATATAAGGTTAAACCTATTGCGCTAACGGATGACGCAAAGGACATATTGCTTCAGTATCGTTTTCCCGGAAACATCCGGCAGCTAAAGAATCTCGTCGAACAAATATCCGTGCTATCTTCGGAGAATAAGGAAATCAACGCCGAGCGATTACAACATTATTTACCAAAGGAAAATACCCTGCCAGCCTTATACAAGGGAGGTGGTTTGGAGAAAGATGGTCTTTCTGAACGGGACATTCTCTATAAAGTTTTGTTCGATATGAAGAAGGATTTTAATGACCTTAAGAAACTGGTCCTTGAAACATTTCCCAACCAGTCAAAGGCAACGCAATTAATCAAAGACCATCCTGCCCTGTTTGAAGGTATTCATGATGATACCGACATGATTTCTTCAGATCCGGTTGTTCTTAGCATCAAAAATGAAACAGGCAACAAGCAGGTTGAGGACATACACGACATTACGCATGAGGCAGAAGATGATTCCCTGTCAATCGAAAAGAAGGAAAAAGAGTTAATCATCCGGGCGCTGCGCAAAAACAGTAACAAGCGCAAATATGCAGCCCGTGATCTGGGTATTTCCGAGCGGACGTTGTATCGAAAAATCAAACAATACGATCTTGAAGATTAGGTCCCACATACCCGGCATAAGGTATCCATCACGACTTGCCCAAGTGGGGCTTATCCTATTGCTGGCTTTGCTGGAAAGCTCGTGCGGGGTGAACGTAAAATACTCCATGTCGGGCACGTCGACGAGTGCTGAAACAATCTCCATCACCGAATTCTATAACAACACCGACCTCGGCCAGGCCAACATGGGGCAAACGTTTACCAATCAGCTCAAAAACTACTTTATTCAGAATTCATCGCTGGCTGTCGTGGTTGAAGAGGGGCAATTGCAGATGGAAGGTGAAATAACAGATTTCAGGCTTACGCCGATTGCTCCCATTTCGACGGGGAACCCCAACGACATCAACAGTGCGTCCTCCACCCGACTTACGATCACGGTAAAGGCCACCTACGTGAACACGTTGGACGAGACCATGAGCTTTAAAGACAAAACATTTTCATTTTACAAGGATTTCCCCAATGATCAGAACTTTACTGATGTTGAGGAGCAGTATACCCGGCAAATTTTTGAACGGATCGTCAACGACATCTTTAACGCCTCCGTTGCCAATTGGTAAATTTTACTATTTTTACCATTAGCTTCCCCAAATAATCCCGTGGAAAAAGAACGTTTCGTCGCCGTATTAAAACACTACTTCAGTTGTACTGAAGCGGAGGCAATGGATGTAATCTCTCTGAAGAGAAACTTTCCATACAGCCAACTGCTCCATGCACTTTCCGCGAGGGTAAGCAAAGACCTTCGCCTGACGGATTTTCAACAGGAATTACAGACTGCTGCTGTTTATGCTACAGACCGGTCAGTTTTAAAAGACGTGATGACCCATAATACCCTCATTACGGACCTGGATTTGAAATCTGTACGAAAGACAGAGACGGTCATTACCAAGACTCCTGAATCGAAAGGTGTCCTGGCCGAGAGTCTCGCAGATGAGGTTATGGATGACCTTGACAGGTTGCGGAACCTGAAGCACAATTTTGAGTTGATGTTTATGGATGACAGCCATGGCGACGGCGGATTTAAGGCTCCTGCGGATGATGTCATCGAGTTGAAACAAGAAAATACCCCTGATACCACAAATTTTGCCCGACACAGACAATCGACCAAGTCAAAAAAAGAAAGGATTATTGAAGCGGCCAGGGTCGTCGAGGCATCCAAAGAAACTGCGCACCAACACGAGGAAAACACTACAAAATCGGCCCGGAGAAAGGGGAATCAGGGGGAAACAATCATCAATGAAATTGTTAGTACGAAACAACCTATAGCGCCAGAGAGTGAAAAGCAAAAGGAACAGCTCGAGATAATCGAACAATTTATCAAGACCCAGCCCTCCATGTCGAATTCAAAAGACAAGCCCCTTGCAGATGCGGCTGCAGACTTCGCTACAATCCAGGCAGGGGAATTCAATGACCATATTGTTTCAGAAACCCTCGTTGAAATCCTTATTAAACAAGGCAAAAAGGACAAAGCGATTGAGGTATTGAAGAAGCTGATTTGGAAGTTTCCACAAAAAAAGGCTTACTTTGCGGCTCAAATTGAAGAACTGAAAAAGTAGCCTTAAGATATGTTTACGCTAGTCATTGCCCTGATTATCCTGTTTGCCGTGCTGTTGGTACTGGTTATCCTTGCTCAAAACTCCAAAGGAGGAGGTCTAACCAGTCAGTTTGGCGGTTCGTCGGCCAGCAACATCATTGGAGTTAAGAAGACAGGTG
Organism: Chryseolinea sp.; assembly: GCA_041737945.1. GTDB lineage: Bacteria > Bacteroidota > Bacteroidia > Cytophagales > Cyclobacteriaceae > Chryseolinea. Next base: position 109,015 of record JBGSQQ010000043.1, on the reverse strand, counting down.
ATCTGCTGGAGAAACTGACCTGGGGATTTATCATAGCGATCATGATCCTCTCATTATCGACAAATTTCATCACTCCTAACAGAGGAGGCTCCACCAATGACGTTTTGGAAAGGGCTGGTGAACAAGCTCCCGCCAGCGCAGTTCCACCTCTGAATTTGAATACCGATGGGGGGACAACGACAGAACCTGCGGATAGTGCGAAGTAGAAAACACGTAAAACACTTATAAAAAAAGACCAGGAAACTGGTCTTTTTTAATTTTTTAGTGTTCCTATCAGGAGCCCTGGGAGATGTGTTTTACAAAAAGCCGCTTGGCGACAGGCATTAGCGTTTCGGTAAAAGGGAATTTCGCCCGGGCCAATATCAGGTACGCAGCCGGATTAGGAAGGTCCTTAAACCTTCTGATCATGTCAAGTTTCAGTCTTTCGTATGTCGTCACCATATTCTTCTCTACCCGGTCAATAAATTCGGTATTAAGGCTTCGTAATTGCTCCTGGCTGGCCTCGAAAATACTCATCTGATACCGGTAGATAGTTGTTTCCTTTTCAGGCGGCTGAGTGACGAACAGGTACCCCTCTTTGGCATACAGCGGTGTTACACCGATAGGCGATATTTCGCACTTGGATTCCACGTATTCATATATGACCGAGCCTTCCTGCAACGAGTCTTTTATGAGTGGGAGTGCATAATTGATAATAGACTCCAATTCACTCATTACGGTGTCGTCGGCTATCATTTCCCGGTAGCTGATCTCCAGCCTCCTGAATTCTTCCAATGAAATCTCCTTAGGGAAAGATTCGCGTATCAAAGCCTTATTCTCTTTCAATGCCTGTAGATTCCGGTAATGAAAGACGAGGTCAGCCAGGAAAGGATAAAGCTCAACCTTTCCAAAGGAGTTCCTTACCGTTTGGAGGTAGGCCATTAAGACATACTTCTTATACTCAAAATCAATTAAACCTTGCGTTAACCAATCTTTTGACAGTCGTTCCATAAATGCGCAGTTTTTAACTGAACCAATTTACAAATTCATCGAATATGCCGCAATACGAGTTTACCATTCAGGACACGGCCTGTCAGGCCCTGACATCCTGACGTTTTAAAGCGCCGAAAACCATGCCAATTCAAACCGTAATCGTTATAAAACCTGCCATTTCAAGAATTTTGTCCTTTATTCGCCTCACTTTTCGGATTGGCACAATAGCTGATAAGCGGGAGGTAGCAATAATTGTTAACCATTTAAACCATTACACATATGGCAAAAATCAACTTCAAACCAAATGAGGACAGGGTATTAGTTGAACCCGCTGAAGCTGAAACTAAGACTGCGTCTGGAATTATCATTCCCGATACAGCAAAAGAAAAACCCCAAAAAGGCAAAATCATTGCCATAGGCGAAGGCCTGAAAGACAAGCCCGTGACTGTGAAGGTTGGGGATAATGTTCTTTATGGAAAGTATTCCGGAACTGAAATCAGCATTGATGGCAAAGAGTATCTTATCATGAGAAACTCGGATATTTTCGGAATCATTTAATTATCAACCAAAACATTTAAAAAATTATGGCTAAAGAAATAACCTTTGACACAACTGCCAGAGACAAGATAAAAAAAGGTGTAGACAAGCTTGCTGATGCAGTGAAAGTGACCCTTGGTCCTAAAGGACGTAATGTTATCCTCGACAAAAAGTTCGGAGCTCCTACCGTAACAAAAGACGGTGTTTCAGTTGCTAAGGAAATTGAATTGAAGGATGCTATCGAGAACATGGGTGCACAACTCGTGAAAGAAGTAGCTTCCAAGACTGCAGATGCAGCCGGTGACGGTACAACAACGGCTACTGTATTGGCTCAATCTATTTATGCACACGGCATTAAAAACGTTGCTGCAGGTGCCAACCCTATGGATCTTAAGCGTGGAATCGACAAAGCAGTTGATGCTGTTGTCGATCACCTTAGAAAACAATCCAAAAAAATTAAAGATTCTTATGAAATATCACAAGTAGCTACCATTTCTTCCAATAGTGATGAAACCATTGGAAAGATGATTGCTGATGCTATGGATAAAGTTGGTAAAGATGGTGTTATCACCGTTGAAGAAGCCAAAGGAACAGAAACTGAAGTTAAGACTGTAGAAGGTATGCAGTTCGACAGAGGTTACCTTTCTCCATACTTTGTGACCAACACAGAAAAAATGGAAGTTGATCTGGATCAGCCTTATATTCTGATCTATGATAAAAAGATCAGCAGCATGAAAGAGTTGCTTCCTGTATTGGAACAATCTGCTCAGACTGGCAAACCTTTGGTAATTATTGCCGAAGAAGTTGAAGGTGAAGCATTGGCAACCCTGGTGGTAAACAAGATTCGCGGTGCGCTGCGTGTTGCTGCTGTTAAGGCTCCTGGCTTTGGCGACAGAAGAAAAGCCATGTTGGAAGATATCGCAGTACTCACCGGAGGTAAAGTGATTTCTGAAGAGCAAGGCTTTAAGCTTGAAAACGCTACGCTTGATATGCTCGGTCGTGCTGAAAAAATCAACATCGACAAAGACAATACAACGATCGTTAACGGAGCTGGCAAGAAGGCAGAGATACAAGGCCGTATTGCACAAATCAAAGCTCAGATTGAGACAACAACATCGGATTACGATAAAGAAAAACTTCAGGAGCGGTTGGCAAAACTTTCAGGTGGAGTAGCCATACTTTATGTAGGTGCTGCCACTGAAGTTGAAATGAAAGAGAAGAAGGACCGTGTTGATGATGCGTTGCATGCAACAAGAGCTGCTGTTCAGGAAGGTATCGTCCCTGGTGGTGGAGTGGCTTACATCCGTGCTATCGAAGCATTGAAGAGCCCTCAGGATCTTGGACTGCACAATGAAGATCAGGCAACCGGTGTTAACATCGTACGTCTTGCACTTGAATCACCATTGAGAACAATCGCTGAGAACGCCGGACAGGAAGGATCTGTGATCGTTAACAAGGTTCGGGATGGCAAGAAGGACTATGGATATAATGCCCGCGATAACAAGTTTGAAAACTTCTTTGAAGCTGGTATTATCGATCCTACGAAAGTAACTCGTCTGGCACTTGAAAATGCAGCCTCTATCGCAGGACTTCTGTTGACTACGGAGGCTGTTGTTTCTGAAATTGCTGAAGATCATCCTGCTCCTGCAATGCCACATGGCGGCGGCGGAATGGGTGGAATGATGTAATGCTTCCCTCCTATCGGGAGAAAGTTAATTAATCAATAAATAAAAAGGCTTCATCGAAAGGTGAAGCCTTTTTTTGTTGCTAAACCCGACTTGGAAACACCGGTGGGGATTTACTATCTTCACCCCGAATTATTTTACACGCGTCATGATTATACACAAGACACTCTCCGACTTCATCCTGTTTTTGTACGTACATATTTCACACTCAGACAGCAATTATGATCCTTCTGAGATGGCCGTTATCAAAACAAAAATGGCCATGTTGTTTCCGGATGATACGGATATCGAAAAGAAATTGTACACAACCATCCGTGAATACAATTCGTTTGACAAGTCCAGGTTGGAGGCACTTTTCAGCGAAACCATTCAGCACTTCAAGGAAGGTAATCCTATTCCTGACGCTACTGTTTTTTCCGACATACAGGAGATCATTCGGGCAGATGGAAAAGTAAAAGTATCCGAAGTAAATGCGCTGACATTAATCACTTCAATTATCCGAAAAGTGACTCCCTAGCAGCGTATGAGGGTCCTTTTTACACTTCCGCTGTTGATCCTGTTTGCCCTGGCTTCCTGCCGGAAGTCTGAGCAGTTCAATGCTCTTGAAACCAGCGCGATGCCCCCGCCCCTAGTTGTCTTAACCTCGTTGGCTGATACCATTCCGGAGAAGTCTTTTCATAATCTTCACGTTGAGGATGTTCAAGGTTTCAAAGTGAAATATGCCACCGGGCAATATGTAAGTTATTTTGAATATGAAGCAGATCGCAATACTGTGCTTAGAACGATTGGTAATCTTCCATTTTCCAAATACTCGCCACTGGCTGATACTTCCTGCAGAAAGGTCACCAACGAATCCATTCAAATGCTAAGGTCAATCGTATCCATTGAGGAGCAAGAGGTGGGAATTTCATTCTGGGAGTCAAGTGCTAATGAAACTGTGTATGAATGTTTAAAGCCGCCCTTTAACCATATCCTGATTATTAATAGAGATTCGTCCAGGATACGTCATCGAATCGAATACACCGGGTAAACGCCATTACGACTTATCAGGATTTACCTTTCAATGTCCTCAGAGAGCACCACAGACTGGAGACCCTGCGGTGACCAAATCCAACAATCAATGTTCAATTTTCAATTCCCAATGAATACCACCCCTTGAAAATTGAACGTTGGCGCAAGACCATTAGGGAACGAAGTATCCACCAAAGCAGCTGGACATTGACCCACCTTGCGCAACAACTGGTCAGGATTCCGAATGCCGCAGCGTCCCAGAGACTGGAGACCCTGCGGAGACCAAATGCCTTCAGACACATCCTGGTTATCACTAGAGATTCACTAAGGATACATCATCGAATTGAATACACAGTTTAACGGGGGAGCCATCCCAGCCCCACGAAAAATCGTTACCGAAATCCCGAGAGACGGAAGCGCAGATGGCTTCGAGGGAACGAAGGATCCACCCAACGCAGCAGGTTGCTTTTGTTCTGACGGCTCCTTCGCGCGCGTCTTACCCCGCACTACCACTTCTCAGGATTAACCGCTCTAAATCGAATGCCCGCAGACTGGAGACTCTGCGGAAAAAATGTCAAACACCGGTCCGTTGTTTATCTATTACACAATGTGGATACTTAATCCTTCTTCGTCGCCAATCTATAGAGCATCAAAGCCATTGCACAGAAGAACAGTACACCAAGGACAGCATATCCGCCCTCGCCTAATAGACCCGATAAAGCATGTTCTGCGCTAATACCCTTCATCGCATTAAAGATGGAATCATTTACAGAGAGCAACGCGACAACAACACCTGCTAACGCTCCTCCGGCAATCAGACCAGTTGCAAACAAGCTACCTCTGCCCAATTCCTCATCTTGTTTTACCTCTCCTTTCCTTTCGCTTCTCCAGTCAACAACACCCTTGATGGCGCCACCTATAAAAATCGGTAACGTCGTTGAAAGCGGGAGGTACAATCCGATGGCAAAAGCCAGTGCTTTAATTCCACAGAGTTCAATCATCACGGCGATAAATACACCCACCATTACAAATTGCCAATCAAGATTAAACGACAAAATACCTTTGGCCAGTGTTGCCATCAGCGTAGCCTGAGGTGCCGCATAACGTTCGCTTCCGATAGCATGGGTAATACCTTGTGCCGCCATATCAGCCGTTGGCGTGTCCAGTACCTTAACGACTATGCCGATCGCGACAGATGAAACAATAGCGCCGATAAAAAGGGCCAATTGCTGGTACCGTGGTGTTGCACCGACAATATAGCCAGTCTTTAAATCCTGCGAAGTAGCCCCGGCATTTGCTGCCGCAATACAAATCATACCACCGACGACGAGGGCTAACGGTTCATATACCTTTCCACTCCATCCAACAGCCGTAAAGATTAAACACGTTCCCATAAGCGTCGCAATGGTCATTCCGGAAATAGGGCTGTTGCTGGAGCCTACCAGTCCCACAATGCGGCTTGCCACCGTTACAAAAAAGAATCCGAATATGACGATCAGCACACCAATTAATACTTTTTGAAGAGCATTCTCACCGGGTATGCCCGGTAACACCACCATCAAAATAACCAGTGCAAGACTACCAAAGATTACAACCTTAAAGGAAAGGTCACGCTCTGTGCGCAAAATGCCAGCCTCATTTTTTTCTTTTAGCGATGCAATGCTATCCCGAAACGAACTAATGATGGTGGGAATGGTTTTCATTAGTGTGATGAACCCGCCTGCCGCTACAGATCCTGCCCCAATTTGTCTGATGTATGCGAAGTAAAGTGCACTCGACGGATTACCGAAAGTCTTTGTAATTGGATCCCAGTTGCCTTTTCCACCCGCAGTATTAACATCAGCCAGGTAGCCCAGGGTTACTAACTGATGTGCCACCTGCTCGAATGGAACCAGAGTAGCCAAAAGCGGAATAATTGCCCACCACGCCAGAACAGAGCCTGCCACCAGAACGCCACCAATTTTAGGTCCGATGATATAGCCCACACCCAGATACTCCGGGGTTATTTCAGCATTCGTAGTAGCCGACGGCCAAAATTTATTCACCTGGCTGGTTACATAAGTAGGTGTTTCGGCAATGACGTGAAATACTTTTTGAAGAATCGCGTAAGCCATAGCAATGCCCATTCCCATAAAAGCAGTGGCGGCAAAAACACCACCCTTCTCTCCGGCCTGCAAAACAGATGCGCAGGCTGTTCCTTCCGGATACGGAAGTGTATCATGTTCCTTTACGATCAGAGACCGTCGAAGCGGAATCATCATCATCGTTCCCAACATGCCACCAAATGCGGCGAGGATAAGTATGGTTAGATAATTAAAATAGTCCTCACCAACGCTGACGCCATCCGCACCTGGTGATAAAAACAGAAAACCCGGCAAGGTAAAAACAACACCGGCAGCAATCGATTCTCCAGCTGACCCGGTAGTTTGTATGATGTTGTTTTCGAGGATGGTGGTCTTGAGAAATTTTCTACCCAGCGTAATGGCAATTACGGCTATGGGTATCGATGCTGACACGGTAAGACCAGCCTTAAGAGCCAGGTATACGGTGGAGCATCCAAAAAGAACACCAAACAAAGCGCCGAATACAACTGATTTGACAGTAAACTCAGCGATGTTCTGTTCGGGTGCGATGTACGGTTTGAAAGATTTAGGTTCTTCCATGTTTGCGTATAGGTTTAGGTTAATGATTCTGTGCTACTAATTAACATGGCCCATCAGTTTGCGAATGGGTTTATACAATACAAGTATAATCAATCCTGCTCCCAGCATAATCTTTGTAAAATACCCAAACAGATCTACCAACATGTAGGGATTCGCTGCAATGGCCTCCTTATCAAATTCACCGGCATATAATCCCGCAATCAGGTTGCCGAATGCAAGGCTCATAAACCATATTCCCATTAGCTGACCAACCAGGTTCCTGGGCGCCAGTTTGGTAGTGGCACTCATGCCTGTTGGGTAAAGGCATATTTCTCCAAACGTATGTAGCGTAAAGGTAAGGATCAGCCACCACGGGGACGCCAAACCGCCACCAACTACCACCATTGATCCTCCCATCATGACAGCGAAACCCAGCCCGGTAAAAATAGGTCCCAGTGAAAATTTTACGGGAGTAACCGGGTTTAGTTTTCGCTTGCTTAGCCAGACCCATAACCATGCAAATACCGGTACAAATAAAACGACCACAAGCGACGGAACAGATTGAAACCACTCTGGACGAATGGTGAAGTTACCCAGCCTCAGGTCGGTGTACCGTTCGGCAAAAAGGTTAAGCGATGATCCTTGTTGCTCATAGCCGGAATAGAACAATCCGGAAACAAGAAAAAATATCGCAAGTGCCACCAATTTAAGTCTGCCAGACAAATCCTGTCCCGTGAAAAACATCAGGTAGATAAAGTAGAGCACCACACTGGCAACCAGTATAAAGCCAGATGCCTGCGCCACGACTACCGGGTCAATAACAATTACTCTTGTGATCAAAAGCGAGACGAATAGAACGATCACCGCTGCAACTGCTATCAGTGAATTCCGAATGTTTCGTTCCCGTTTCACCTGCATCGTAGTATCAGGAAGTCTTTCGGGATACAAACCTGCTTCACCAAGATGGTGTTCTGTCAGCTTATATTGAATCAATCCGGCTACCATACCTATTCCGGCAGCAGCAAATCCATAGTGCCAGTTATAGGTGCGTAGCTCGCCAACAATCAACGGAGATATAAACCCACCAATGTTTATGCCCATATAAAAAATAGAAAAGCCAGCGTCTCTTCGGGCTGGCTCATCAGCGGTATACAATTCTCCTACCAGGCTGCTGATTGTAGGCTTTAACAATCCCGTGCCGATCATGATGAGGAGAAGCCCGATAAAAAATGTTTCCAACATGGGAAATGCCAGGCAAAAATGCCCGAGCGCGATAATACATCCGCCGTAAAATACAGACTTCCGCAGTCCAAAAAATTTGTCTGCAAGCCATCCGCCAGGCAATGCCAGCAGGTAGACAAACATGGTGTACAAGCCATAAATTGCTCCTGCCATCTTTTCCTCCATGCCCAATCCGCCGTTTTCAACGGTAGCGACCATGAAGAGAATCAGAAGCGCCCGCATTCCATAGTAGCTGAAGCGCTCCCACATCTCTGTAAAAAAGAGCGTTGCCAGTCCGCGTGGGTGTCCGAAAAATGTACGGTTAGAAATCATAACAAAGCTGCTGACGCCCAGGCGATTTAATCAAATAGTCATTCAAAAGTGAATCAAAGTAGGCCGATAAATCCATTTTCGCAAATAGGAGAAAACCAGAAAAGGAAGGGAGAAATGGAACTTACCAGACGGCTAACTGCTGTACAAAGTCAGCGACTTACAACGGTATTAACATACGTCAGTTAAACGGGTATTTCGAGATGCCATCCAGACCATACACATTTTGTCTTCTCACTGTGAATACTGATGGAAATTCTTTAGGCAAAACAACCCGTGAACACATCATCATGAAGGCGCTTTTTCTTTCCCCTTACATGCCCATGGGTGTAAGATTATCGTCAAAGTCCGTCCAAATCTTAACATGCCCGTAAAACCCTAATCCACTAAAAATCATATCTTTGCATCTCTAAACTTTGGTTGGCAGGATGCGTAGTACGCTAAAAACAGGTTTGATTGTCCTTTTGTGTCTCTTCTGGTTTCAGGCTGAGGCGCAAAAAAGTGGACTTTTCGATTCATTCGACTGCCGCAAGCATGCGGAGGTTGTTGATCCTGAACTCCTATTATTGGCCGAAATTCTGGCACTTGACCCCATCATTATACCCGATTTGCCTCCGGAGGAAATCATTGCCCCCGACACGCTGGAGGATTGGGAATCCTGGAGCTATGTTCAAAATTATACGTTCGGAAAAGATAGGGGCGGCATGGTTATGATTACCGACCTACGCGCCTTACATCCGTACTTCAGGGACCGCGTAACTGAATTGCTAAAGGCATGTAAAGAAAAAGGCATTGAACTGGCTATCGTTGAGACCTATCGCACACACGCCAAACAATTCGAATACAAGTCCATGGGGCGAAAATATACCAGCTCAGGAGCCGGCAGATCGAAGCACCAATATGGACTTGCCATAGATGTTGTCCCTATAATCGACTCGGTAGCGGTGTGGGATAATCCCGCACTCTGGCGCAAGGTTGGTGTTGTGGGAGAAAAGCTTGGTCTTCGTTGGGGTGGCCGATGGAGAAAACCGTATGACCCAGGACACTTTGAATGGACAGGTGGATTAAGCACCACGCACCTTGTACAGGGTGTGCTTCCCGTTGTTCCGGCAGCGCCTATACATTATCCTTGCCTGGAGGAAGATCTGACGTTACTTCGTAAGTACTGGACCGAGTGGGAAAACTCACAGAGTTCACTTACACGCAAATAAATGAAGCTCACTTTCCCCGATAACTTCATTTTTGGTACAAGTACAGCAGCTGCACAAATTGAAACAGCATTTGAACACGACTGGCAGGGAGTAAAAGCACGTAACGGATATACGTTCGATCGCACGACGGACCATGAAAAGCGATTCAAGGAAGATGCTGCCATCATAGCCTCTCTCTCCCCCAATTATAGGATGGGTTTGATGTGGAGCAAATTGCAGCGTGAACCCTTTGGTACATTTCACACGGAAACAGCCACAGCGTATCATTCCTTTATTCAGGATCTTCAATCAAAGGGTGTTGGCATCATGATGGTATTACATCACTTCACCAATCCATTGTGGTTTTCAAAACTTGGGGGATGGGAAAAGGTTGAGAACATTCCGCTTTGGATTGATTTTGCAAAAAAGGTAGTGGACGAGTTTGGTCCCTACGTGTCGTATTGGAATACCTTCAATGAACCCAACGTCTATGCCAGCTACGGCTGGATTACCGGCTTCTTCCCTCCTTTTAAAACCAATCCACTAACAGCGGGAAGGGTGATCAAGAACATGAGTGTTGCTCATGATCGCGTTTATGAATACATCAAATCAAAATTTCCGGATCAGCCCGTGGGCATATCCCATAACGCTACCGTATTCTCAGCCGAAAATCTGTTGGGCTGGTTTCCGGCACGTCTTTCGGATTGGTGGTTTATGGACTATGTTCCCAGCCATTTTGAAAAAGTGGACTTTTTTGGAATGAGTTACTACGGCCGCATTCCCCATGATCCGATGCCCATCACGTACCTCGAGACACCCGAAAAAATAAAGAACCTGGGTCGTCGCCATGATGATATCTGGGAATACCATCCGGAGGGTTTACGCGCCTGTCTGGACCGCTATTGGAACTTATACAAGAAGCCTATCATCATTACCGAAAATGGCGTCTGTGATGAAAGCGATTTGCTGCGACTACAAGCCATCCAGGATTATGCGCAAATTGTCCATGAAGCCATCGGCGACGGAATTGATATCCGGGGATATTACTTCTGGAGCAGCTGGGACAATTTCGAATGGCATCTGGGGCCATCTATGCGGTTTGGACTTTATGAAGTCGATCTGAAGACGATGAACCGTATACGAAGACCCAGCGCTGATTTATTCAGCGCGCTGGCCTATTCAAAAAAAATACATATTGTGAAAGAAAAAGTTTCTGTAGCCGGATAAGTATCCCGAGATGTGCCTCTCCCGGAGACAAGTTGATTCACAAAAGTTCATTAGCTTTGATTCTAACAAGTCCCCATGAAAAAGACCGTTCTATCCCTCCTCTTCATTCTGGTCCTGTCTTCCGCAGGGGCACAAGCCAAAAAAGAAATTCTATATGTGGGTACTTTTTCAGTGAGAGGGAGCCAGGGCATTTATGCCTTTTCATTTGACCGGACCAAACGGATTCTAAAACTATTACAAACCGTTCCTAGCCTGGAAAGTCCGTCATACCTCACCGTCCATCCGTCGGGAAAGTTTTTGTATTCCGTTAATCGTGGAAGAGCGGATGCAACCGACAATGGAGGTTCCGCTTCCGCCTACGGCATTGATCCTAAAACAGGAAAGTTAAGTGGTCTTAATAATCGCCCGTCCTACGGTGCCGATCCCTGCTACATCAGCATCGATAAAACGGGACAATATGCCTTCATTTCGCATTATAACGGCGGCTTGGTCGTCTTACCTATATTTGATGACGGCTTGCTCGGCAGCCCTTCTGACGCCAAGAAATATGTTGGAAGCAGCGTCAATGAAAAGCGACAGGAAAGTCCGCATATCCACTCGGCCGTGATTTCACCGGATAACCGCTTCCTTTATGTATCTGATCTGGGAACGGACAAAATTTACATTTATGATTTCGATGTAAACAACGGAAGATTGGCTTCCGCTGCAACCTCTGAGGTGAAGGTCAGTCCGGGAAGTGGTCCGCGTCATTTTACGTTTCATCCAAGCGGCAAATTTGCTTACCTCGCTGAGGAACTTACTTCCTCCGTTTGCACTTTTACCGTAAACAAAACAACCGGTGCCCTTACGGTACTGGAAGACACGCTTAAATCACTGCCGCCGAATTTTAGCGGTTCAAACACCAGTGCAGACATTCATACGGATATCAAGGGAAAGTATTTGTACATGTCCAATCGTGGACTGAATGCCTTGAGCATTTTTTCCATTGCTCCTACAGGAAAACTGGCGCTTATTGGTCATCAACCAACAAGCGGAAAAACTCCGCGAAATATGCTCATTGATCCAAAGGGCGAATTTATTTTTGTAGCAAACCAGGATACAGACTCGATCGTCCTGTTTCGGATCAATCCAAAGACCGGCAAACTGGTACAAATAGGAAAGCCGGTGAAGGTTCCGTCCCCTGTATGTCTGAAGCTTCTTACCCTGCCCTGAACGGGCTCAGTCTTTTAAGATACGCAATTCCACGCGGCGGTTCATTGCCCTTGCAGCCTGCGTTAATTCATTTGAAAGCGGCTGACTGCCGCCGAATGCTTTTGTCTTGATACGGTCCTTTGAAATACCCATAGCCACCAGGTACTTCTTCACCGCTTCAACCCTGTCTTCTGAAAGTGCCAGGTTTGCCTTTGAACTTCCCTGATTATCAGTATGACCTTCTAATTGAATCTCAAGCTTCGTATTTTCTTTCATCATTTGTCCCACTTCATCCAACTCCGGGTACGACTTGGGGTCGATCGTTGATTTACCCTGAGGAAAGATCAGGTTCAAACGCATAGTCTGGCCTGAGGGTGTTAAGACAATATCCCGCATAACTTTCTTATCCGCATTGATATCCTTGGGGTCAACAATCACTGTCCGAGGATTATAACCTTCCGCGTCAGCGGTAATCTGATACTTTGCGGTTCCGAAAATGGCGAACGAAAAAGTACTGTCGTTGAACCTTCCCGTGATTCCGCCTGTGGGTATACTGCTATAACGAACATTCGCTTTAATTCCCCTACCGGTTCGTGAATCAGTTATTTTTCCCTGCGCAAGAATTTCATCCGCCTGTGAAAATGCAGCTGTACAAATGATAGAAAGAACAGAGGCAAACAAAAATTTTCTCATAATCCGAAAGTTAGGACACGTTACTGAGGGATACAAAAACCAGGTCACTTGCCTTTCGAAGTATCCGATCGACAACTGACAACACCGTTGAATCACATTTTTCTATCTCAATAATTTTTATCCATGATTCTATACTATTAATGGCTATAGTTCGTTGCAACAAACCGCTGGTTTGTCGCGCTGATACCAGGTTGACCTGGACTTAATGAATACTGCACGTAGTAGTACTCAAAAGTGAGGCCAAAGATTTGCTGTTAGATATCCAGGTCAATCGTTTCGCCAACCCCGAACGATTTATCATCCTTTTTACCAGTATCCTCTGCTGACTCTCCGGACGATTCAAAATCATCCGAACGCGAGGTTTCGTTTCCATCTTCCCGTAATACCTCCCCACTCACTTCCTGCCGCCCTTCGTTACTTTCGCTTTGACTTTTTTCCGGCTTTGCTTCGAAGAGGCTTGCTTGCTCTGCTTTGACTTTTTTGCTGGGCTGGCTTTTTTGCTGGTGACTTGGCGCCTGGTTTGGGGCTGCTTTTGTTTCCCCGAAGAGGCTTGCTTGTTCGCCTTCGTCGATCCACGGGCTGCTTTCGGGATGTTCCGGCTCTTTTTTTTTTAGCGACTGAGAATCTTTTTCCGATTCAGCCGCTTCGATAAGGTCATTATCATCGTCCCCTTCTTCCAGTCCCGTTTCCTCCTGTTCCTGAACGAGCTTGACCTTGGAAACCTTAAATTGCGTCAGTCTGTTGCCCAGGGCTTTCCATCCTTTTACATCAATAAGATCTTCCAGGTTTACCACTTCGGACGATTTCTCCTTCTCCTTTCCCTTAACCAGCTCGAGCTCAACTTCAGGCGTTTCTGACGTGGTCACCAATACCAACCGCGACCCGATGGATTCCGTAATAAAGCCAAACTCCTTGTCCTGTGTAGTGGTCTCAATAAGGAACCGTTTCACCATGTATTGTTTGCTATCGCCATCCACATAGATGGCAGATACTGCTTTCTTCGGACTGAATTTTTCAACCAGTAACGTCTTCTCCGGCTCAAAACGATTCGTCATCTCATAGTTCGTAATCTTATACGAACCGTTTCTGGTAAATGTGATGATCTGGTCGTCACCATCGAACTTGCCCAGGTAGCGTCCCCGTTGATCTTTATTCAACCGACCAGCGTCTTCGTCATACCAGAGATTGAGCTTGCTCAATGTAGAGGAACCGCCCTTTAGAAAATCCACTTTCCGAATAGGGTACTTGGTAATGGTATTACCCCGCGCACCGCGACCTTTTATTTCAAGATCGGCAAAATCATACTCAAAAATCTTCTTACGCGCCGTGCTGGACTGAGAAAGCTTCACCTCTACGGTCTCAGCTTCTCCATTCGGATTGCCACTCACATAGTGAATCTTCGAGTTTTTGTCATCCGTGGCCACCGGATACTCTTTATCGCGTGTGATGCCCGGCATGGCGAACCGTTTTGCAAAGCCCTTTCCGCTTTTTCCATCCGAATAGATGACGTTGTACACCATCCGGTCGTCTCCTTTCTTCCACACTCCCACAAAAAGTATATCCTTTCCCATGAATACTTTGTCAGCTATCCGGGAAACGCGCGCCTTGCCATCTTTACGAATTACAATCACGTCATCCAGTTCAGAACAGTCACAGATATATTCATCCCGCTTCAGCCCATAACCGATAAAACCATCGGTTCGGTTGACATAAAGCTTCTGGTTGTTTGCAATTACTTCAACCGCTGTAACGGACTGGAAGCTCCTTATTTCCGTTTTGCGCTCGCGACCCTTTCCGTACTTGTCGAGCAGATTCTGAAAATAGGCAATGGCATAGTCAGTCAAATGTTTAAGATGGTGCTCCGTCTCCTTCAGCTCCTTCTCCAAATCACGCATCAGTTCGTCTGCCTTAAACGAATCAAACCTGGAAATACGTTTGATTTTGATCTCGGTCAGCCGCACAATATCATCCCGGGTAATCTCCCTGTAGAATTTTTTCTTGTAGGGCTTTAGTCCCTTATCAATGGTCGCGATAACTTCCTCCCAGCTTTCTGCTTCTTCAATGTCGCGATAGATGCGTTTCTCGATAAATATTTTCTCCAGCGATGAAAAGAGTATTTTCTCCATCAACTCCCCTTTGCGAATTTGCAATTCCTGCTTCAGTAAGCTTAGGGTCTGGCTGGTATTGTACTTCAGGATTTCACCAACCGGCAAAAATTTGGGCTTGTCCGCTACAATCACACAGGCATTCGGCGAGATACTGATCTCACAATCGGTGAAAGCGTATAAGGCGTCCAGCGCTACTTCAGGGGATTGTCCCGGTTGAAGAAGTATCTGGATCTCTACATCCCTCGCCGTATTGTCGATTACCTGTTTAACTTTTATTTGTCCCTTCTCGCTAGCCTTCACGATGGATTCCATCAACGAAGTGGTGGTGGTCGAAAATGGTATCTCTTTAATTACCAGTGTCTTCTTATCCATAATATCAACCTTGGCTCGCACCTTGATTTTTCCTCCGCGAAGCCCCTGGTTGTATTCTGAAAAGTCGGCAATACCACCGGTTAAGAAGTCAGGATAAATTTTTGGATTTTTTCCTTTTAATATATCAATTGAAGCTTTTAACAATTCACAAAAGTTGTGTGGGAGAATTTTAGTGGATAATCCAACGGCAATCCCCTCGACACCCTGAGCCAGCAAAAGCGGAAACTTGACAGGTAAGGTGACCGGCTCCTTTTTCCTTCCGTCATACGACAGCTGCCATTCCGTTGTTTGTCCGTTGAAGGCTACATCGAGCGCAAATTTGGAGAGTCTCGCCTCAATGTATCGCGGTGCAGCAGCACTATCACCGGTGCGGACATCACCCCAGTTACCTTGTGTGTCGATGAGAATGTCCTTCTGCCCGATGTTAACAATTGCCTCGCCTATAGAAGCATCACCGTGCGGGTGATATTGCATGGTATTACCAATGACATTGGCGACCTTATTAAACCGGCCATCGTCCATTTCCTTGAGGGAATGCATGATCCTTCGCTGTACCGGTTTAAAACCATCTTCAATCCGGGGAACAGCACGTTCCAGAATTACATACGATGCGTAATCAAGAAACCAGTTTTGATACATGCCGTCAATCGCCACGGTATGAATGATATCTCCATCTGCTCCGTTGGTGGGTGGCTTATTAACTTTGGGTACACTGACGTCTGGTTTTTTCTTTTTGCTCATGGTCACTTGACAAAAGGGGTCAAAAAAATAAGTTCTGCTTTTCTATTCTATGATCGAAGCTATGCTTCCTCGACTTCTTCCACTTCCTCTACTTCAGGCTCCGCTTTGGATTCAACCTTGTCTAACTCAATGCGTAAATTATCAATGATAAAATCCTGGCGATCGGGAGTATTCTTGCCCATGTAAAATTCGAGCAACTTGGCCAGGTGCCCATCCCCCAACAACACGGGCTGCAGCCGGATGTTTTCGCCGATGAACCCGCCGAACTCTTCGGGAGATATTTCGCCGAGGCCCTTGAACCTGGTTATCTCGGGCTTACTTCCTAACTTCGCTATCGCATTCTGCCGTTCTTCATCGGTGTAACAATAGATCGTTTCCTTCTTGTTACGCACCCGGAAAAGCGGCGTCTCCAGAATAAATACGTGTCCCGCCTTTACCAGCTCCGGAAAAAACTGCAGGAAAAAAGTCATGAGCAGCAGGCGGATATGCATTCCGTCCACATCGGCATCCGTAGCGATGATTACCTTATTATAACGCAATCCTTCGATACCGTCTTCAATGTTCAACGCATGCTGCAACAAATTAAACTCTTCATTTTCATACACCACCTTCTTGGTGAGTGAATAACAATTGAGCGGTTTTCCCCGCAAGCTGAATACCGCTTGTGTCTCAACGTCCCGCGACTTGGTAATAGAACCGCTTGCCGAATCACCCTCTGTTATAAAAATCACCGAATCAACACCCTTCTCGTCCTTGCCATCAAAATGAAACCGGCAATCACGGAGCTTTTTGTTGTGAAGGTTCGCTTTTTTAGCGCGGTCATTAGCAAGTTTCTTAATTCCGGCGATCTCTTTGCGCTCCCGTTCCGACTGCATGATACGTTTCAGCATCGAGTCGGCGGTACCGGGATTTTTGTGGAGGTAGATCTCCAGTTCTTTGGACACAAAGTCAACTACAAAACCGCGGACAGTTATACCTTCCGGGGCCATGGCCGTTGAACCCAGTTTCGTTTTGGTTTGTGATTCAAAAACAGGTTCCTGAACTCTTATGGCAATTGCAGCGACTATACTGGCGCGGATATCCGATGCATCAAAATCCTTTTTATAAAAATCACGAACACCCTTTACCACCCCTTCCCGGAAAGCTGCCAGGTGCGTTCCACCCTGGGTAGTATTCTGACCGTTTACAAAAGAGTAATATTCTTCACCGTATTGGTTTCCATGAGTTAATGCTACTTCGATGTCGTCGCCCTTAAAGTGTACGATGGGATACCGTAATTCCTCCGCATCAGCCTTTTGTTTCAAGAGGTCGAGGAGTCCGTCCTTCGAGTAATACTTTTTGTTGTTGTAGTTAATGGTGAGCCCCGCGTTGAGGAAAGCATAATTCCACATCAGGTCTTCCAGATACTCTGGAATAAAATGATAGTGCTTGAACATGCTGTTATCCGGCTCAAACTCTACCAGCGTTCCGTTGCGCTCATCACTTTTTGATATTTTGGGATCAGCTACAAGCATCCCTTTCTTGAATTCAGCCAGCTTAGTCTGGCCCTCGCGGTACGCCTGTACTTTAAAGTAATTGGAGAGCGCATTGACCGCCTTTGTACCAACACCGTTCAGTCCAACCGACTTTTGAAAGGCGCCGGAATCATATTTTGCTCCCGTGTTTATTTTCGAAACCACATCGACGACTTTGCCCAGCGGGATACCCCTTCCGTAGTCGCGAACGACAACCCGCTGATCCGTGATCCGGATATCAATCGTCTTGCCGTAGCCCATCATATGTTCGTCGATACAGTTGTCCACAACTTCTTTCACCAGCACATAGATGCCATCATCCTTCGAAGATCCATCACCTAGTTTACCGATGTACATCCCCGGTCTAAGACGTATATGTTCTCTCCAGTCAAGCGACCGTATACTCGACTCGTTATACTCAAACATAGCCGAAGGTTTTTCTGCTTTCCCCATAAATAAATCGAATGTTAATTAACGAATGAACAGCTCAAAAAATGAATTTCTCCAAGTCTAAAAAATTGTGGTAGTCAAGTCCGGGAGAATTCTCTAAAACCCTCCCGGACTTATAAAAGTGATTTCGCATCCAATAAAACGATTTTTAGAATCACTTCCAGCAATCGACGTGAATCGTTAATTACAAAAATTTCTGAAGTAAATGATAATAAATGACTGATTATCAATTATTTGATTATATTAATCTAAACTAACTAATCTACTCCTTCTCCGATAAATTGCATAAAACGGCCACGCGAGCGCCCAAAGGACAAACAGCCCAATGCTGCCAAAAATGATAAAGTCAATGCCTCCGTAAGCATATTTCTCACCGCTGTTGAAAAGTGCCACGAAGCTCAGGGAGACAATAAAAAACAAGTTCAGGGTAGTGACTAGTCCATGAAACCAGGCCCTGAAATCCAGATCCTTCTTAAAGACGCCGGAAATGAGGTAAACCATTCCGTTGATAAAAGCAATAATGAAGGTGACCGTATAGAATAGACCTTCCCTTCCTACCGATACAGAGGAAACGCCAGCATCCTGAATCAACACCGTCTCCGGAAGCGAGGCATAGACATATAACAAATTGGCCAGCGCGGCCAGCATAGAAAGAAACCACAACGCTTTAAAAATCTTTAACCCCATGTTTGTAAATTTGGCTGCAAATTAAAGGATAAATCAGCTTTGAACTTCAATCCCATCGTCTTATCGATCCCGATTTTTTTCATCCTTATTGGAGTCGAACTGCTTGTTGCGCGCATTACCCATAAGGACCTTTATAAGCTTCCAGACGCCATTGCAAACATGAGCTGCGGCATAACTTCGCAGCTTTCCGGTCTTTTCCTATGGATCTTTGGCATTGGCTTCTATCAGCTGATATTTGAGAACTTTGCCTTTCTGACACTGGAAAAAGGCTGGCTTTACTGGCTCGTGCTCTTCCTGCTCGTTGATTTCGCCTATTACTGGGCTCATCGTATGAGTCATGAAGTCAATCTGTTCTGGGGCGGGCACGTCGTTCATCACCAGAGTGAGGAGTATAACCTATCCGTAGCGCTTCGTCAGAGTTCGCTACAGGTTGTCTGGACATCTGCGTTCAGCCTGCCCATCGCACTGTTAGGGTTTCAAACGCTTGACTTTGCCCTGGTTGGTGCCTTCAACACCCTTTATCAGTTTTGGATTCATACAGAAACCATCGGTAAAATGGGGTGGTTTGAATACGTCTTCAACACTCCCTCCCATCACCGTGTTCATCATGGACGTAATCCGAAATATATAGATAAGAACCATGCCGGTTCGCTGATCATTTGGGACAAAATGTTTGGAACGTTTCAGGCAGAGGAAGAGAAACCTACGTATGGAATTACCAAACCCCTGAATAGCTGGAATGCTGCCTATGCCAACGTCAGTCATTATGTTGAGATGAGCAAGGACCTGAAACAAATCCCCAATTGGACGGACAGGATCAAATACCTTTTTAAAAAACCCGGGTGGTTACCGGCATACCTGGGGGGCTACCGGGCCGCTCCACCTGTTGATAAAGCGACCTATCGCAAATACGACACACCTGCTCCCATGATGCTAACCCTGTATGTTTTGTTTCAATATACATTGTGTCTTCTCGGCACGGCGCTGTTCCTTTTTAATTCGGGCAAGTTTTCGTTGGTAGAAAAGGCTATCGTTTCCCTTTTGATTTCAATTGTGGTGGTCAACAGCGGCGTATTGTTTGAAAAACGTCCCTGGGCAACGTATTCAGAGTGGATAAGAATCATAACATACCCATTGCTCCTGGCCATATTCGTTTATTTTAATCAGTGGTCGACCTGGCTTTATGCGATAGCCATCATTTACTTTATTATTTCCTCATTTTGGTTTTATGCTGTTCAAAACAAACATGTTCAGGTACGGTTGGTTTAGCCTCTGGTTTCTTGCTTTCATCCTTTCTTCCTGCGGTAAAGATTTGCCGGAACTGGAGGGAATAGATCTGATTATCTGGAAGGACGATAAAAATGCGTGCAACGGAAAACGGGCCGGAATGCTTCAAAGTCTGGAGACAGAAAAAGTAAAATTGATCGCCCTGAGTGAAATGGATATTGTGACGTTGCTGGGCAAGCCCGACCAGAATGAACTCTACAAACGCAATCAGAAATTCTATACCTACTTTGTACAACCGGCAGAGGCCTGCAACTCGGGCAAAGTAAATCACCCCTTGCGACTGATCATTCGATTTAATGCGATGGGGCTGGCAAAGGAAGTGAGTCTTGAAAGTTGATCGGTTATGCACCCTTATTAAAACAGTGTACTCATGAAAAACATCAGCGTCATCGGTTCCGGAACAATGGGCAACGGCATCGCCCACGTCTTCGCGCTAAACGATTACACCGTCTCTCTTATCGATATTTCTGAAGCTGCCCTTCAAAAGGCGTTGGTAACCATTGATAAGAATTTAACCCGGCAGGTGGATAAGGGCAGTATTTCTGATGAACTGAAGAAAAAGGCATTGAGTAATATCACTACCCATACCGTTATTAAGGCGGGCGTCAGGGATTCAGGATTGGTGGTTGAAGCTGCATCCGAGAACATTGATTTAAAACTCAAGATATTCCGGGAGCTCGATGAGACCGCGGACCCAGGTTGTATTCTGGCCTCAAATACGTCTTCCATTTCCATAACCCGAATTGCGTCCGTTACCAGGCGGCCCGACAAAGTTATTGGCATGCACTTTATGAACCCCGTTCCCCTTATGAAGCTGGTGGAAGTTATACGCGGGTACAGTACTTCGGATGAGGTGACAACGACCATCATGGACCTCGCCAGAAAACTGGATAAAGTGCCGGTGGAGGTGAATGACTATCCAGGATTTGTCGCGAACCGCATCCTGATGCCGATGATTAACGAAGCCATTTATGCGCTCCATGAAGGTGTGGCCGGCGTCGCTGAAATCGACACCGTTATGAAACTGGGAATGGCGCACCCGATGGGGCCGTTGCAACTCGCCGACTTTATTGGTCTCGACGTGTGCCTTTCCATTCTCAAGGTCCTCTTTGACGGATTTGGCAATCCTAAGTATGCTCCCTGCCCGTTGTTGGTTAATATGGTGCAGGCAGGACATATGGGCACCAAAACAGGCAGTGGATTTTACCAGTATACGCCTGGTAACAAAGAACTTGTTGTAAGCGGCAGGTTTAAAAAGTAAGCGAGCGCTGATTCTTCGATGCATCAGAGAACCAGCGCCAACCCTAATTTATTTTTTCAGAAGGTCTCTGATTTCAGTAAGGAGTTTAATATCTGCCGGTGGTTCTGCCGGCGCAGGTGATGCCTCATCTTTCTTCTTCGCGGCGTTGACACCTTTTATAATAAGGAACAGGACGAATGCAACGATCACAAAATTTATAACCGCCGAAAGGAAGTTTCCATATTTTACTGTTCCAAAAAGCGTCAGCTCCTGTAATTGCGTTAGATGTGCCGCCTCGAGCGCTGGCTTTAACAACAACGGCGTAATAACATCTTCAATGAGTGATCCGATAATTTTGCCGAATGCTCCCGCGATAATCACACCAATTGCGAGGTCAATAACATTTCCACGCATGGCGAAGGCCTTAAATTCTTTTAACATTTCAGATAGGTTAGGTTAGAGGTTAGGTTATAAATAAAGTCACGTATTCATTTGTCAATCGGGTACAACATTCAAGCGGTTTTTTAATCCGGAGTATCCAGTTAATTCAACCCCCGCATTTCCAATAAACATCGCCGCATTGATCTTGATAGGGATACGGTTCTTGTCGTCTGAAAACCATGCAGTTACCGAATTCTCTCCGTCAAAAACCTTATTCTTCGGCATCACCGGCTTGAAGACAATCGTTCTGATCTTCCCAGCCTTTACCCGGATAGCTTCCTTACCCGAATAAATTATCCTAAAGTTATAAAATTCATCTTCAAAAAAACCTTTCACCGAAACCGTATCACCAATTTTGATTTTGGACAGGTCCATATTTCTAAGGTACAGGAAACCTGCAATCATATCGCGGACCTGCGCTGGTGCATCGTAGTATTTAGGCTCTCTCAGTTTTCCGGTTTTATTATCGAGCGTCTTTACTTCAATTTTTCTGTTCACATGGTCAAAGTTTGTCCATTCATCTTTCTTGTATCTCCCCTCCCGAATAAACCGGTAAAACTGATGCGGCACTAAGGCTGCGGTATCTATATACGCACCCCAACGGTCGTCCACATCGGCCACCCAATCCACCATACCCACCGTCTTGCCATGGACATCAATCTTAAAGCAGTCGCGGTCATTTACTTTGTGATACTTCGGGTGGATGTTTACACTACCCTTTCCAACGGTAAATATCCCGTACGTCATCTTGAATTTTATCACTTCCCCCCTGATAAAACTCTGATTCTTTATCGGGGGATAGACATCGTTGCTCACCGTGACGAAACCGGAAACTATTGCCAGAAGACAAATACTGAATACAGCTCTAATCATAGTTACTTCCAAATTTACACAAACCTGATTACCTGAACGTATACGGTATGTGAAATCCAAAGGACGTGCCAATGGTAGGGAAGACGGTTAAACAGAGACATTATTTTCCCTTAATGCATCATTTAACGATGTTTTTTTGTCTGTGCTTTCCTTGCGCTTACCAATAATCAGCGCGCAGGGGACGTGAAAATCACCAGCCGGAAACTTTTTCGCATAAGAACCCGGGATAACTACGGATCGTTCCGGTACATACCCTTTATATTCAACAGGTGCTGAACCGGTTACATCGATTATTTTAGAGCTTCCCGTCAACACCACATTAGCTCCCAGTACCGCCTCTTTTCCAACCCGGACTCCCTCTACAACGATACAACGCGACCCTACAAAAGCCCCATCTTCAATTATCACGGGTGCTGCCTGGACCGGTTCAAGAACGCCGCCAATACCGACACCACCACTCAGGTGAACATTTTTTCCAATTTGTGCACAACTTCCCACCGTTGCCCAGGTATCGACCATAGTTCCCTCGTCCACATACGCCCCGATGTTCACATACGATGGCATCAGAATCACGCCTTTGCTCAGGAATGCGCCATAACGAGCCACTGCGTGCGGAACAACACGAACGCCCAGCTCTTTATACTTTGACTTCAGCCTCATCTTGTCGTGAAATTCAAATGGCCCCACCTCAATGGTTTCCATTTGCTGAATGGGGAAATAGAGAATTACAGCCTTCTTTATCCATTCATTCACCTGCCAACCGGAAGCTACCGGCTCTGCTACACGGATTTCTCCTTTGTCCAGTTTCTCTATGATGGATCGTATTATTTCCTGAGAATCAGAATTTTGAAGTAACGAACGGTCATCCCATATTTTTTCAACGCGGTGTTTCAATTCCATTATCTTAGATTTAAATAAGCATGCAAGAAATAAAAAAAAGAAGAATAGTCCTCGCCTCTGTCCTGAAACCCGTCAATGATCCCAGAATGTCTGAAAAAATCGGACCAAGCCTGGCACAACGTTATGAGGTCCACCTGATTGGTCAACCCGCAAACAGCAGCAATGGTTCTTCCGTTTTTGCTCATCCGATTGGTCCATTTACCCGGTTAAGTTTCGCCCGGCTTTTCGCACCTCTGAAAATATTAAGGCAAATTTTACTACTTAAGCCGGAGGTGCTGATCATTTGTACACACGAGTTGCTGTTCATTGCTGTCGTCGCTAAAATCCTGATACGCTGCAAAATCATGTATGATGTTCAGGAGAACTATTGGCGCAACATTTATTACGGAAAAACATTTCCCATTTTTCTAAGACTGTTTATCGCAGGGTTTGTCAGGGCAAAGGAAATGATCACCAGACCCGTTATAGATTTTTACTTTCTCGCTGAAAGTGCTTATCAGGTTGAACTCGGTTTCACAAAACGCAAAAATATTGTATTGGAAAACAAGCTGAAGAAACACGCGTCACCTACGGAAAGAAAGATCAAAACCACTGGTACCATTCACCTCCTCTTCACGGGAACCATTGCCGAAACAACGGGAATATTTATAGCCATCCGAATCGCGACAAGTCTTTTTCAGATTGATCCAAACATACGGTTGAAAATCATCGGATATTGTCCACAACAAAAAACGCTCGATCGGGTTAAGAACGAAATTGCGGACAAGCCCTTTATCAGTTTAGCTGGAGGTGAAACGTTTGTACCACACGAACAGATTCTTTCTGGCATTCAAACGGCTGATTTCGGCATTATTGCCTATCCACCTAATCCCTCAACCACTAGCTCGATTCCTACCAAGTTGTTCGAATACCTGGGATACCAATTGCCCATATTACTCATCAATCATCCACCCTGGACAGCACGCTGCGAACCCTATCCGGCCGCCATACCTTTCGATCCGAAAAACATAGACGCCCGTAAAATATGGGATGAAATGCGGACAAAGGCTTTTTTTACCACGCGGCCAGAAGATGTTTACTGGGAATCCGAAGAAAAAAAGCTAGCAACTGTCTTATAATCGCTCTTGCGCTAACCCCTACTGTCAAAATAAATTGCTCTAAATTTTTTTTTAGACAAGACTAAACTATATTTTTGTCTCCACGTTATTACCCCTATGCTTAGTCTTGCAGAAGAAAACTATTTAAAAGCTATTTACCATCTGTCGGAAGGCGGCTCAAAGGCTGTTCTAACCAATGAAATAGCCGAAGCCATGAAAACGAAGGCTGCGTCGGTGACGGACATGATCAAGAAACTGTCGTCCAAGCGGTTCATTCTATACGAAAAGTATTATGGTGTGAAGGTCACGAAGCAAGGGAAGAGTGAAGCCCTCATGCTGATCCGGAAGCATCGCCTTTGGGAAACATTTTTAGTTCAAAAGCTGGGTTTCAGCTGGGATGAAGTGCATGAAATCGCCGAGCAACTCGAACACATTCAATCGCCGCTTCTCATTCAGCGACTCGACGAATTCCTGGAGTTCCCGTTGGCAGATCCGCATGGGGAACCTATCCCGGACAAGGACGGAAAAGTAATAGTCCGATCTCAGCGATCATTGAACGAACTCACACCTGGATTCACCGGAATAATCGTCGCCGTAAAAGATGCGGATTCAGGTCTGCTCAAATACCTGGAGAAGATCGGTGCAATCCCAGGAAAAAAAATCCGGCTGGTGAGCAAAGAAACGTATGATGAAAGTGTAGAGATTGAAATAGAAGGAAAAAGGACATCCATATCACGGGTTGTCTCAGAGAATATTTTAGTGGGTGTTTAAAAAGAAATACTATGGAAGTGCCGGAAAACGGTCAGCGAAAATCGTTAAGCGAAGTACATTCATCCATAGATGCTTCCACGCACAAAGGATGGCGTAAAGCATTAGCGTTCATGGGACCTGCCTACCTGGTAAGTGTCGGCTATATGGATCCCGGTAACTGGGCGACAGATATTGCAGGGGGAAGTAAATTCGGCTATGCGTTGATCTGGGTGTTGCTGATGTCTAACATCATGGCCTTGTTGCTTCAGAGTCTCAGTGCGCGACTTGGATTAGTACGCCAGCTTGACCTGGCTCAGGCTTCGAGGAGCACTTATAGCCGTCCCGTTAATTTCTTTCTTTGGATACTTGCCGAGATCGCCATCGCGGCCTGTGACCTGGCAGAAGTGCTGGGCATGGCTATTGGATTACAACTACTATTTGACTTGCCTCTACTCTGGGGCGTAAGCCTCACCGTGCTCGACACGCTTCTACTGCTGCTTCTCCAGAGTTATGGGATGCGCAAGATGGAGGCGTTTATCATTGCGCTTGTTGCTATCATCGGCGGCGCATTTGTTGTTGAAATGTTTCTGGCCAAACCGGATATGGGAGAGTTAGTCACGGGCTTTATACCGTCCTTACCCGGGGAAGGCGCCCTGTATATTGCTATCGGTATAATCGGCGCCACCGTAATGCCCCACAACCTGTACCTTCATTCTTCCCTGGTGCAAACCCGGAGAATTAGTACCAGCGAGCGCGGAATATGGTCCGCCATCAAATACAACTTTATTGATTCTGCCATCGCACTGAATGCTGCATTCTTCGTCAATGCTGCTATCCTGGTGCTGGCTGCGTCAACGTTTTTTAAAGCCGGTATGCATGACGTAGCAGATATTCAGGACGCCCATCGGTTTCTGGCTACCCTGCTCGGGACGGAGCTCGCTCCTATTCTGTTTGGTGTCGCGTTGGTCGCCGCCGGGCAAAGTTCCACCATAACGGGTACGCTTGCCGGACAGATCGTCATGGAAGGATATCTCAACCTGCGTATAGCCCCTTGGCTACGACGAATTATCACCCGACTCATTGCCATTATACCCGCCATTCTCGTCATCACCATTTACGGAGAGTCCAAGACCGGTGAAATGTTGATATTCAGTCAGGTGGTGCTTAGCCTGCAACTCGGCTTTGCAGTTATACCCCTCATTCACTTCACCAGTGATAAAGCAAAAATGGGTGTCTTCGCTATTAAGCCGTGGATCAAAATAGCGGCCTGGGTTATCGCCGCTATTATCGTATCGCTCAATGTAAAACTGGTGCTTCAGGAGGTTAGCGGCTGGCTGGTCAATGCCGGAGAGAATTCATGGATCATCTGGGTTACGGCGGTACCCATCTGTATCGCGGCCGGAATACTCTTGCTTTACATTACTTTCAAGCCGTTACTCGAGAGCCGTGCGGCAGAAAAACAAGCCAAAATCCCCCATGGTTCAGCCGTAACGTTAGATGTATCCGACAGTCCCGTGTATCAGCGCATTGCCATCACCCTTGACTTCAGTGCGATCGATAATCTTACGATACAAAGTGCGCTGGCACAGGGTGGAAAACAAGGGAAGTATATTCTGTTGCACGTGGTAGAGACTGCCGGAGCGATGGTCTATGGAAGTGATATTGCTGACCGTGAATCCAGGGAAGACCTGGTATCCCTTGAAAACTACCGGCAACAACTACTGGACAAAGGTTATGACGTTACCATTGAAGTGGGCTATGGAAATCCCAAACGGCGGATCCCAAAAATGGTAACTGAATTCCGGGCCGACCTGTTAGTGATGGGTGCCCATGGCCATGAGTTCTTCAAAGACCTGATCTTTGGATCCACCGTCGATATCGTCCGCCATCGCGTGAAGATTCCGGTGTTAATTGTGAGAAAATAGTCGATGGTCCATGGTCGATGGTCAATAGTCAATGGTCGATAGTCGATGGTCGATGGTCGATGGTCCATAGACAATGAGTACAAGCTATTGGGTTGGACTTATTGAAAATTGTGTGGTGAGCGTTGATACATTGAACATTTATTTTTTTCGGTTTTGCAAAAATGCTCAAGCTCAATCAATGTCATTAAGCTAAGAGGAAATATCCCAGGACACCCTGTATCCCTAAAGGGACCCGCGCGCAATGGTTCTCCTTTAAGGAATAAGTGGGTGTGTGGTACGATTAATGGTTAATGGACTGTGCTATCGACCATGGACCATGGACCATGGACTATTGACAAACGAAATAATTGGTTTAATGGAATGTCCTGAAGACTAAGGACTATGTACTAGTTTAAGAGGTTTGGGCAAGGGGGTGTTCACTGCAAAGGCGCAAAGACGCCACGGACCGCGAAGGCAAACGAGTGATCTTTGCGAACCCTTGCGCCTTTGTGCCTCTGCGGTTACCACTCCCACCCCCCACTCCCTATGGACCATCGACTATGAACCATCGACCATTAACCATTAATCATTTATCTTGCTTCCATGTCTGCTCATGAACAAACCATCGTCGCCTTAGCAACGGCCCAGGGTATTTCTGCCATTGCCGTCATCCGATTGTCGGGAAAAGATGCTATTGAAATCACGCAACGGTGTTTCCGCGGGAAGGACTTACGGGATCAGCCTTCGCATACCCTGCATTTTGGCTCGCTGGTGGATGGTGAAAGAATAGTTGATGAGGTGCTGGTCTCTATTTTCAAAGAACCCAATTCCTTCACCAAAGAAAACAGTACAGAGATTTCCTGTCATGGTTCGCCGTTTATTGTAAAGGAGATTATCAAAGTGCTTTTGAAGAACGGCGCGCGGCTGGCAGAGCCAGGTGAATTTACAAAGCGAGCGTTTCTTTACGGTCGGTTTGATCTGGCCCAGGCTGAAGCAGTAGCCGACCTGATCAATGCAGAGACGGATAATGCGAGGCAGGCGGCTTTGAATCAGATGCGGGGAGGATTCTCAAAAGAAATCAATCATTTACGGGAAGAGTTGATTCACTTTGCCTCGTTAGTAGAACTGGAACTGGACTTTGGAGAAGAAGATGTTGAATTTGCCAAGCGCGATGATTTGCGAAAACTCATTCATAGGATTCAATCCTATCTGCAGTCGCTGATTGTTTCCTTTGATCATGGCAACGTAATCAAAAACGGTGTGCCTACTGTAATCGCCGGAAAACCCAATGCAGGCAAATCAACGCTGCTCAATACGCTCTTAAACGAAGAACGGGCCATCGTCTCCGATATACCGGGAACTACGCGGGATGCTATAGAAGATGAGATGGTATTGGGTGGCATTAATTTCCGTTTTACCGATACGGCGGGACTGCGCGAAACACAGGATATCATCGAGGCAATGGGCGTTGAGCGAACGCGGGAGCGAATGAAGAAAGCTTCATTGATCATTTACCTGTTTGACCTGACACAGACTACGCTGGAAGAAATTGCGGCTGAAGAGGAAACACTTACGCAACTGGGTATACCCTATATAAAAGTTGGCAACAAAGTGGACAAGGCCGATCCAAAACTGGTAACCATTCTGGAAGGTTATGATTTTGTTTTTATCAGTGCCTCCAACAAAACAAACATTTCGACGCTTAAGGAAAAGATACTTTCCTTCTTTGACGTAAGCAAAGTAAAAACCGGCGATGTACTCGTTACCAATTTACGGCACTATCACAATCTGGTTCAAACCCATGAATCGCTTGAACGGGTGCTCACGGGTATGGACGAGGGTGTGACGGGAGATTTTCTGGCGATGGATATCCGTCAATCTCTGCACTATCTTGGAGAGATCACGGGAACTATCACAACGGATGATTTGCTGGCGAATATTTTTTCGAAGTTTTGTATCGGGAAATAAAGTCCCTAAACATTCCAAACAAAATCCAATCAACACTCTAATAATACGTATGTTACATGAATAACGTTGAGGCTTTCCTTGGCATTTCTTGGGCTTATTTAGATACTTTGTGTTGTTAAGTTTGTTACTCGCTACCCCGAGCATATGACATTACTGACCTTGATTTTCGGCTCAATCTACTGATGCCAATGATCGAAGGAAGCAAAAGCGGATGTCTAAAATGGGTTCGAGAATATGACCATTGGACCGACTCCAAATCAAGACGTAGCCGCTCCTCTAATCAAGAAAAAGCGATCCAGCGCGAATGAATACCTTGATTCGCTGTTAATGATGGAAGGTATTTCTCAAACAAGGATATTTTGAGCATTTTTTTGCATAAAGAAACATTTATAGGTACTTTTCGCAAAATAATGCTCATATAAATGTCTAAAATAAAACCCAAAGGAAATGCTGACGAGTGGGTGGAAAATCTGTTGACCAAGGGAAAAAATGCGTTCTCACTTGAACAAATCCGAGGTGCATTTCCAAATCACTCAGAAGCAGCATTGAAGAGAGCATTGAGCCGCCTATCTTCCAAAGGTAAAATTGTATCCGTTCACAAAGGCTATTATGTGATCGTATCGTATGAATATGCAGTGAAAGGGATTGTACCGCCACTACTCTACATCGATGGGCTCATGACTTTTCTCAGCAAGCCATACTACGTAAGTCTTCTTAGTGCAGCTGCCCTATATGGTGCTGCTCACCAGGCACCACAAGTGTTTATGGTTAATACTACTTTTCCGGCGCTCCGCCCCAGCGCTAAAAAAACCATCAAAATAAAATTCATACCCGTAAAGAAAATCCCACACCAACTGTTGGAGCAAAAAAAAACAGAACGTGGCTATGTGAAAGTCTCATCTCCTGAACTTACCGCAATTGACCTGATCAATCACGCTAAACACGTAGGTGGCCTTAGCAGGGCGGCAACTGTTATCAATGAACTTGCCGAAGACATTCGGCTTGATAAAATAAATGAAGAGCTGGCTCAGTACGCTAAAACTGCCACACTTCAGCGACTGGGTTACATAGCTGACCAAATTTTAAACTTGCATGAACTGGCTGACGCTGTTGAAAATCTATGCTCCAAAATGAATCTGAAATTCTTCAGGGTATCACTCATGACAAAAGGTAAACGATACGGCTTTGCATGCAACGAACGCTGGAAAATAATTGAAAACAGCTCTATCGAAATTGACTGATGGTACCCGCTAACTATATACAGGAATGGAGCAACATCGCTCCGTGGCAAGACAGCTACCAGGTTGAGCAAGATTTAGTGATTTCCAAAACGCTCATCCAAATCTTTGCCGATCCATTTCTTCGTGACCGTCTTGCATTCCGGGGTGGAACTGCATTGCATAAACTTTTCCTAAAGCAACCGGCTCGCTATTCTGAAGATATCGATTTGGTTCAAATTGAAGGCGGACCAATTGGTGAAATCTTAGACAGGTTAAGAGCTATACTGACAGATTTCGAAAAGGTAAATGTTGAGCGAAGCGATATTACCAGCACAATGATATTTCGATACGAATCCGAGGCTGAACCAAAAGTAAGACGCAAACTAAAAGTTGAAATCAACTCTCGCGAACATTTTACCGTGCTGGGTTATCACTCCATTGACTACTTAATGGATTCCATGTGGTTTAAGGGTAGTACATCGATACCTACATTCTTCCTGGAAGAAATGCTTTCAACAAAACTGCGCGCACTTTACCAGCGGAGAAAAGGTCGTGACCTGTTTGATTTATATGCTGCCTTAACCGAACATAACATCGATGTCAAAAAAGTTACAGCAGGGTTTCACGACTATTTAAAGAGAGAGGGTAATAAGGTTACGTCAGCTAACTTTATAACTAACTTAAATGAAAAAATGGCCGATGATAATTTCCTTGGCGACATTGAAGCATTAATCCGACCTGAAATAAAATACAATAGCCAAAAAGCTTATCAACTAATTAAAACTGAAATCCTGGAGAAAATATAACGTCAATCCACATCAGAAATCGGATGTCGGTGATACTTACGCGCTTGCATAACGAGAACACCAACGGCAGGAGAATGAGCAGCTCTTGGGTTTTCCAATAGTAAGCTTTACGTTTTTTCACGTCTCAACTATAGCCAAAACCTTTCCTCTGCTTGTACGCTCCTGCTTCATCAGGCACGGCCACACCCATGGCACGATTATTACGTATAAAACATTATGAGTAGTTATGAACAAGAGGCGTTATCCGAATTAAGGCGCTGGCAGAAGAAAATGAGGCAGCGCCCCTCGTTACTAAATAAGCTGTCGAAGAACGTCCAAATGCGGGTGAATAAAATTATCCCGGAAAAAGTACACCGGGTCTTTACTGCTGCCATTAAAAAGATGGTACAAGGCGTACTGGCAGGTTCGGGCTTTATTAATCCAAAACCTCTACATGCTGTAGATTTATTGACACGTGAAAATTCTGCCCTGCATAAAATAAAATTGTATCGTAACACCGCTACGGCAGAAGGCGCAATTACGGGTGCCGGGGGAATTTTACTGGGCCTTGCCGATTTTCCGTTGTGGCTTACCGTGAAAATCAAAATGTTGTTTGAACTGGCAGCGGTGTATGGCTTTGACGTGAATGATTACCGGGAGCGGCTGTACATCCTTCATATTTTTCAGTTAACATTTTCAAGTCAACAAGGAAGGCAGAAAACCTATGCCATCCTGGAATCGTGGGATGAATATACTAATACACTACCTGGTAATCTTCAGGATTTTGACTGGCGCAATTTCCAGCAGGAGTATCGCGATTATATTGACCTCGCGAAGTTGTTGCAGCTGGTACCCGGCATTGGTGCCGTTGTGGGCGCCTATGTGAATCACCGACTTACCGAGAAATTAGGCAAGTTTGCCATGCAAGCATACCGGATGCGTGTAATGAAATTTGTGAGATTGCAAGGTGAGAAACACGATAGAATTAAACAGTGAGGAACGATCTGGACCTAAATTTTGAATTGATAATCGTTGGCCAATGACAATCAGGAGCGGGCACGTTTTGTACCGTCGCATTCATAAAAACCTGCGACCAGCGATTATTTCCCCGCCCCTTTTGTCCACGTATCTCTTAGGGTCACGGTACGGTTAAAGATCAATTTATTCGCAGTAGCATCAGGGTCGAGGCAGAAATATCCCATGCGCAAAAACTGAAAATGCTCACCCGTTTTTGATTTGGCAAGCTCGGGTTCAGCATAAACAGTTTTCAAAACCTGCAGTGAATCAGGATTCAGGTGATTTGTGAAATCATCTTCGATAGCATTCATGTCCTCGGTTACAAAAAGCCGATCATACAAGCGAATTTCTGCGGGTACTGCGTGCTGTGCACTCACCCAATGAATGACGCCCTTCACATTAATCCCTGATGTATCGGAACCGCTACGGCTTTCAGGCACGTACGTACAACGTAGCTCGGTTACCGTTCCATTCGCGTCTTTGATGAACTCTTCGCACTTAATAATGAACGCGCTCTTTAATCGCACCATTTGGCCCGGCGAAAGGCGGAAATACTTCTTCGCCGGTACCTCCATAAAGTCGTCGCGTTCAATCCAGAGTTCTCGCCCAAAGGGAACCTCGCGGGTCGAATCTCCTTCCGGCAGATTCTCGCTCCTGAGTATTTCAGATTTACCTTCGGGATAATTGGTGATTACCACCTTCAATGGATCGAACACCACCATTCGACGCTCGGCGATCTTGTTCAGGTGTTCTCGCAAACAGAACTCAAGCAAACCGATATCAATCAGATTGTCGCGTTTGGCCACGCCAATTCGATCGCAAAAATCGCGGATAGCCTCGGGCGTGTAGCCTCTCCTGCGTGCACCACTTAAGGTTGGCATGCGAGGATCTTCCCAACCATTTACATGCTTCTCATTCACCAATTGCAAAAGCTTGCGCTTACTCATCATGGTATAAGTCATGTTGAGTCTGGCGAACTCATACTGACGCGACGGGTATATCTCGAGTTTGCCTATAAACCAGTCATACAATTCGCGATGCGAAACAAACTCAAGCGTGCAAATGCTGTGCGTTATCTGTTCGATAGAATCACTTTGGCCGTGAGCAAAATCGTACATGGGATAAATGCACCAGTTGTCACCAGTTCGGTGATGATGGGCGTGTTTGATGCGGTAGATCACCGGATCGCGCATGAGCATGTTGGTGTGCGACATGTCTATTTTGGCGCGAAGGACTTTTGAGCCATCCGGGTACTTGCCCTCCTTCATCTCGGTGAAAAGCCTCTTGTTTTCCTCAATCGATCGGCTGCGATAAGGGTTGTCTGTTCCTGGCTGAGTAGGCGTTCCTTTCTGAGCTGCCATCTCTTCGCTTTTGCTGTCATCTACGTAGGCCAGTCCTTTATCGATCAACATGTGAGCAAAGGTGTACAGTTGGTCGAAGTAATCGGAAGCATATAGTTCTTCGGACCAATTAAATCCCAACCACTTAACGTCCGCTTTAATGCTCTCCACATATTCGGTTTCTTCGGTTATGGGGTTCGTATCATCAAAACGCAGGTTTGTTTTGCCGCCATACTTCAACGCCAGACCAAAGTTCAGGCAAATACTCTTGGCATGGCCCAAATGCAGGTAGCCATTGGGTTCCGGCGGAAATCGCGTAGCAATGCTCTTGTATTTTCCATTCTTTAAGTCGGACTCTATGATCTCTTCCAGGAAGTTCAAACTCTTTTCTTCGGCCATATTGAATTGTAAAAGACAACAAAGATAAAATATTGTACCTTAATTAAACAGACAGGGCTAAGTAACCTGGGGCTTTTTTTATCTGTGAGCCTCTGCAGTTTCAGAAGTTTGGAAGGGAGACAATGAATAATTAAAACCTAAACGCAGTTGAATCATGGAGCTTTATTGGTCCAGGTTCGTTGACTTACGGCATCTTTTGATGGGAAGTCCGATGGCAGCGTTTGGGTAACCTGGCCGGTTGCTGCCCATTCTGCACCGCGCTGGAGCGTCACGATAAATCCAACGCACGACATGGAGTAGTCTGCGTGTCCCATAGGCGTATGAAAGACACGGCCCTTTCCATAATCAATGGTCAAAATCATCGGCTCGTGGCGGTTCGTACTTTTTTCCTGGCCACCGGAATACGCTGTTGCCAGCACATGAAGGTTTTCAGCAGGTCCTCTCAGCCGTTCATAAAGTTCATCTTCAGCATGCATCCATTGTGCAGGCATGCCTTTCGTAACAGGATGCAAACTATCGCGGACAATAATGGTAAAGACGTGTTGCTTCCCGTGCGATCCAGCCGCGCCTTGCGTTGTATCCCGGACCAATTGTCCTGCGTCATTGTAATAGACATATGGCCCGTCTTTCTCATTTCTTTCTCCCCATCCGCCCAAAGCAATCATTTTATTGTATGCAGGCCACTCAGGCCAGGAGTTGTCAGCGGCGTGCACTACAACCAGCCCGCCACCGTTGCTTACAAATGCTTCGAGTGAATCGCAGGTAGACCTGGGAAGCGGCGATGCCATCCATCCGAAATTTGATATGACTACATCATACGTTGAGAAGTGGGGCGAAAAATACGGATCGACCTGCGGCTTCTCTGTTTTAGTAACAGCCGCGCCTGCAATCGGAAATTTTTCAAGCAAACTATCGCCTTGACCGTTCTGCCACGTATAAGCTGTACGCGCGATATCGACTTCGAACAAAGCAGTCTGCTCCAGATAGTCTTTCATCATTGCCGAAGTCTTTGGCCAGATACCGTGGTTGTTCTGTCCATCGATAATTAATGCACGCAGGACACGGGGTGCATCAACCAGGGTGTCGTCCTGACCAGTTGTATTTTTCCCGCACGAACCGAACAAAGTCAGCAACAGGAATGGCGTTAATTTAAAGATGTAGCGCATAGGTATCGGAAATAATATCCTGTTAAGGTAATAAAAAAGCGAGCTCCTTGAAATTTTTTAAGGCTGTTGAGCGGACCCTGTTTACTCATTCCTCAGCTTATCCACTGGATTGGCTATTGCCGCGTTGAATGATTTCATACACACCACGGCAAGGGCGATCGCCAAAACTATCGCACCCGGTGCAACAAACAGCCACCATTGAACATCCAGGTGGTTCTCGAAATTCATAAGCCATTCATTGACTCCGTACCAGGCGATCGGAACGGCCAACGCGAATGACACGGTGATGAGTGTTATGTATTCGCGGGAAAACATCACAATAATATTTCCCACGCTTGCGCCCAGTGTTTTTCGCACTGCGATCTCCTTTCCTTTCCGGTTCGCTACGAAGGTGACCAGGCCATACAAACCTAAACATCCGATAAGGACGAACATCGCCGAAAAGACCTGGAACAGCCGGGAATACTTCAATTCCTGCTCATAGAACATCGTTGTGTTTTCGTCCAAAAAACGAAACTGAAAGGAATGTTCCGGATAGATGGATTTCCAGGTCTGTTCCAGTTTCGTCAGTACATCGGTCATGTTCTGACCGACTGCAACATCGAGCCTTACACTAACCTGGCGATAGCGACCGGCGTTGGCGTCCAGCGCGATGTTGTCGACACGTTCTTTTAACGAGTTGCCGTAGTAGTCGTTGATCACACCAACCATTCTGTATTCACCATAAGGTGTGTTTCGGAAAATGAAATTTTATTTCTATTTTTGAAACTTACTTAGCTCAATGGTAGTTATATCAAAAACCAAGCTAACGGATTTCGGCCGCAAGCATGCTGACGCGGTTGATGCTGTGAATGACTGGTGGGAAAAAACTAAAGAAGCTGACTGGGCTTCGCTCGCTGACATTAAAGGGACCTTTAACTCTGTGGATTATGTAGGTAACGATCGCTACGTGTTCAACATCAAAGGAAAGAAATACAGGCTTGTGGCCATGATTTTTTTTGACGTAAGGACATTGTATTTAAGGTTTATAGATACACATGCTGAATACAATAAAATTGACTGTACAACCATATAGCTATGCTTAATAAAATCAGATCTGAAAAGGAATATAAGGCGGTAATGAAAACTATCGAAACTCTGTTAGAGAAAGTAACGAATTTAGGCGGTTTTCACATGTTGCCGAAAGAAGAATCGGATATGCTGGCGAAGCTTTCAAAACTTGCCGAGGGTTATGAAGATAACATTATGCAACTCATGCCTATAAAACCGAAAACATTACAGGAAGCCGTTGAATTTAAAATGGCGGAGCAAAAGCTAACGCAAGCCCGCCTCGCAAAGAAACTGGGCATTGGTGCGCCTAAACTATCCCAAATTATGACAGGTAAGCGGGAGCCAGATGTTGTATTTCTGAAAGCGGTTCATAAGAAATTGAATATCGATGCCGAGTTCTTACTGACACATGTTTGATCTCTTTGTAGCGCAAACACGGACAATCAAATCAGGACAAGGATGCAACTGGAAAAATCCTAACGACCCCGTAAAACCAAACTGGAGGTAATGGTCATAACATCCCTATAGTCGCATGGAAACACCAATTACGTTTTGTTAAAGAGCGAAATAGAGCAGGGAAGGAAATATTCGATTCGTTATATGGTTATTTAATATTTTTCCTATCCACTTTCCAGACAGGATTCTTAGAAAGCCCACTCGGATTTCCGGTAAACATTTTACCCGCCTCTTTATCATTTTTCAGTTGCCACTGAAACCATGCCGTGGCAACTTTGGCAAATTCCCCGCCATGAGGCTGGCCGTATGTTCCTCCATGCCCCACATCCATATTCGCTACGAAAACAGGAACATGATTAATACGATTAAAATCATCCATACCGTTTGCATAAGCGATATCTTTTTCTCCACCCAAAAGATAAAGTGTTGGTGTATGTATTTTAGACAATTGATCCTTCACCAGCATTGGCATACCGGGCATTCCACTTCCGGGACTAGCCAGAATTCCGCTGTTGCAAATAACTGCAGTGGTGACGCGTGGGTCGGGAGCCGTCTCAAGCGCCTGGAGCCCACCACATGACATACCACTAACTGCTATTTCTTTGATATCTAACTTACCATAATACTTACTGGCTTTGTCTTTGTTTTGCATAATCGACCAATTGATAGCGTCCGTCATTTGAGAAGATGTTGACCTGTCACGGGTTCGCTCACCTTCTTTCGGCATCGGTCCAATGGCGATCACCAAAAAGCCATATGAAGCTACTTCAGACAAAAAGTTTACATGCTCCCACGGGGAATTGGCACAAGCACCATTACCCCATACGATGATCGGAAGTTTATTCTTCTTTGTGGCAGCACCTACATCTGACGGTCTGAAAACCGTATGTGTTGGAAGAGACCCTTCTGAAACCATAATGGCTTTAAATGGACCCGTTCCACCATCCTCTACAACTCTTGATGTGATGTTTGATGCCGGTGTATCCTGTGCCAATACAGAATTCATAAAACAACATTCGATGCATATCAGCAAGACAATCCGTGCGTAATTTTTTTTCATCGTCAAATTATTGCCTGTAGTTTATTTTAATGTCAGACTGCTCCGCTCCCATTTAACTCAAGGGGCTTTAAAATTCCATTTTGAGTTATCACTGTTCACATCAAATTTTGCCAGAGCCGGAGTGCTTTCTCCGGAAGAAACCAGCGCTGACAATAGGGATTTGTTTTTTCCATTCATCGAATATTTCTTTAGTGATTTTTTTTAATGAGAGCTTAGTATTACTGCCATGTTTCTGGCCAAAATTAGGACCAAGCAGCGATGTTTGCATGAAGTCATCATCTAACACCTTCTGTCACTTCACGCCGCACTTATTAATGGCCACATATATTTATCGAAACCTTCTTCCCGCTGAACAAATGTATATACTACACTTACAAAAAACCAGCTTCATTGGCCGATACTTAGGAAGTCTTCATTCCAAAGGAGCATTCTAACCGGTCAACAAGCATCCCGAAGGACTAATAGTAAAATCAAGCGAAGGGAGTCGTGCTGATCGCCACCCGTGTCTGCTTCAATGGATCATTTGAAGGACATTGGACGAGTAAGCCAGGAAATCGCTATAAGGTCTCTATAACGTCTCTGTAAGGTCTGTATAAGGTGAGAAAAACCGGCGTTTAGCGATTGCGGAGCCGGCGATGTTCGCTATTTTAGCTACAGTACATCAAGTTAGCAAAAGAAAACCGTTATGGCCAAATCTGATTCAATAATTAAGTTACAAGGGACTATCGCGGGCATCACCTTCGTAAGAAGCCCCACCTATGGTGATCACGTCCGCGCCAAACGTGGCACGTATAAAAAAGCAAAAGTAAACGACGCGCTTAAACAGGAAAGCAAAACACTCGTCAGCGCCAACATCCCGGCAAAGATATTCAAAGACGCTATCGACCCCTACCGGAGTAATATCACGGGCGGCACGCTATGGCGGCGACTGGTCTCCATGTTCGGGAAACAGCTCAAAAATACCGGAGCATTTGATTTCGGGAAAATAGGTCGATTTGAGATTGATGCCGATCAACCGTTTGATCGTTTCCTCGTTATACAACCCACGATAAAAGTAGCAAAGGAAAAGCCTTTACTTCATGTTCATGTCGAGTATGACCAACATCCCAGGTTCAGTGTCAATAGCATTAACGGATACCGGTTTACGGTGATCGGTATGTTCCCCGATCTGAAGAAGAAAGCAGCAAAGACGATCGCCGCCGAATCCAACGTCATTAGTCTTTCAGGAATTATCAAGCCCCTTGACGGGCAACTGGAAATTCCGGCAAAAGCGAAAAGTTTTATCGTTTGCATCCGGATTGAAGGTTGTATCGGAAATTCGGTCAGCCTCACGAGGACCACGAGTGGGTTATGCGTTTTCGGTTCCGGAGAAATCTGAGGCATCGGGATGTCAGGAGTCCTCCCCTGCAATAAATTTAAGAGTTCCAACTCACAATCAATTGAACCACACTGCATATCCCCGCCTCCTTAGGTCCCAGGCAAGTTTTTCTTCCATTATCAAAGCCTCTTCCCTTGTCATCGGTTTCAGGTTAAGATGCTCATATAAACTCGGACGTAAATACGCTCCGTATTTCTGTACAATATTGGCCGATAGCTTGTGACCTTTTTTATTGACATATCCCGTTCTATGCTGCACAAATCGTTCTGCCGGCGTCTTACTCGTCATTCCTACATAAAGACACTGAAGTACACCATTGAATTGTGGATTGGCGGCCCGGAATCTTACGTTTTCTGTAAAAACCTTTTTTTTAAGCTCAATTACGTAAACCCGGTACCTCATCATACAAACAAATGATCGACGCCAAATATTTCACCTGCTACCGCGCATCCGCCTCTCTACTCACTCCTTAGCGAAGAAACCGGATTTACTATTGCCGATTTAATAGACTGATAACTTATCGTAAGCACGGCGATGGAAAGAGCCATGCATCCGGCCAGAATAAAGATCCAAAAATGAATTTCCGTTCGGTAAGCAAAACCTTCAAGCCACCGATTCATGACATACCATGAAATGGGCGTAGCGATGACGATAGAAATGAAAACCAGTTTTATAAAGTCTCTGGACAACAAACCAACAATGCTTCCAAGATCGGCTCCCAATACTTTGCGGATCCCTATCTCTTTGGTTCGCTGCTCAGCGGTGTACGTCGCCAAACCCAACAGTCCAAGACAAGCAATGAATATCGCCAGACATGAAAATGTCGTAAACAATCTTTTGAACATAAAATCAGATTGGTATTGTTTGTTAAAGTCATCGTCAAGAAAACTGTAAAGGAATGGCCGGTGTGGTACCATAGTCTTCCACACCTCCTCCACCGCTGCAATGGTTTCAGCCGTGTTCCCTGTTTTGATCTTCAACGAAACATACCGGCTTGCATACGCTTCGAACGGCAACGTCAATGGTTCAATGGTTTTGTGTAATGAAATATAATTGAAATCCTTCACTACACCGATCACTTCACCCTTTCTTCCCCATTGATCGAATTTTTTGCCGACGATGTCAGCGGGATTATTATATCCGTATTGCCGGGCAGCGGCTTCATTGACAATAAGCGCCTGGGTGGAATCCGAAGGATGTTCCCTTGAGTATGTTCTTCCGGCGACAAGCTTCATATTAAAGTGCGTAACAAAGTCCATCCCCACCTGGAAAATAGCTTGTCCCATATTTTTCATTTCTCCTTCAGGCGTTTGTATCGCAGTACCTGCATGGGGAAAATAACTTCCGGGCACACTTCTTGAAAAAGCTACAGACAGGATCGAAGCATTTTTTTCAAGTTCCGCTTTCATGGCACCTGATTTCTGATTGACGATCTCGTCGTAATTGTAATCGAGAACAAGCATCTGCTCTTTATCAAATCCAAGATCCTTGTCAAGCAGATGATTCATCTGATAATACACAATAATGGTTCCCGCAATCAACGCAATGGAAAGTGTGAATTGAAAAACCACCAATACTTTTCTCAGATTTGCGCCGCCCGCGTTTGATCGAGTTATGCCTTTTAAGATCAATACTGGATTAAAGCCGGAAAGGACAAGTGCAGGATATGAACCTGCTGCCATCCCGATCACAAAGATTATTCCCAGAAATACCGAGATCGTCTGCCACGTAAGGAAGCTTTCTATATAAAGAGCTTTTCCAGTGAGACCAGTCAGGTTCGGCAGCGCGATCAAAACAATGATCAATGCTACCACTGTGGAAAGAAAAACAATGATCATGGATTCACCCAGAAACTGAGTAATCAAACTCCTGCGATCAGCGCCAATTGATTTTCTGATCCCAACTTCTTTACCACGCTCCATGGATCGGGCGGTGGAAAGATTCATAAAGTTGATCATGGCAATCACAAGAATAAACAAGCCAATGAGGGAGAATACGTAAATGTTCGGTAGACTTCCGGTCTCCCCTGGCTGACGCTCCGCTGTTGTTCTCAGGTAAACATCTTTCAAAGGTTCAATGGCAATCATATACCTGGAATCCAGCGTTTCCCTGATCCTCGACAGAAAAGCAGGAATCTTTGCTTTAAAGGCAGCTTCATCAAATTGTTCCTTTACCAGAAAGTAAGTGTAGGTATCAACATATCCCCAATAGTCGAATATTTCCGGTCGCGATTTTCTGAATGTATTCAAAGAAAGCAACGCGTTGAAACGAAAATGTGAATTGGCAGGAACTTCCTCCATGACACCGGTCACCGTATAATCGCCGGCATTCCCCCTTCCCGGAGAATCACTACCCTTCAATGTTTTGCCAAGCGGGTCTTCATCACCAAAATACTTTCGTGCAGTAGTCTCGGTAAGCACAATACTATAAGGAGCAGCAAGTGCTGTTTTAGGATCACCTTTCAGCAGTTTCCAACTGAACACGTCAAAGGCAGTTGAGTCCATGAAGAAAATTCCATCCTCCTGATACAACTTGTCTCCGTAGGTGAGCAAAATATCCGCCCGCCCGGAAAACTGAACAACCTTTTCGATTTCTGGAAAATTGTTCTTTAACGCAGGTCCTATCGGTGCATTGTTCCAAACCCAGGGTGGATACGCAAACGTACCATTTTCCGGATCGGTTGTTGTTGCTTCACCATGAATAACGCGGTAGATCCTTGCTCCCTTCTCGTGGTAGTTATCATACGATAATTCATCCTGAACAAACATAAAGATCAAAACGCAACAGGCAATACCTAATCCAAGTCCAAAAATATTGATGAAGGAATAGGCAGTCTTTTTGATCAGATTTCTCCATGCGATTTTGAAATAATTTTTATACATAGCGTAGTGATAAAAGGTTGGAGTTGTTTTAAAATTTTTAAGTAAGATGGGTCTTAGGACTTTTACCACTTCCCATGCATAGAACCGCCTCGCTTTGGCAGGCGATAATCGGGTGAGATTGAACCGGAAAGTTTCTTCCATATCGCCTTCAATCTCCTCCCGGTATTCTTCTTTCACCAGGAACCTCAGCAATTTTAGTGGCCACTTCGGTGGGTCCTGATTCATATCACTTTCAGTTCGTGAGCCAGTACTGGGATCGAACTCCATAGTGTAGCACGTATTTCTTTCATCTCCGACAATACTTTACGACCGTACGATGTGGTACTGTAAATGCGCTTACGCTTACCTCCCCGTACCTGCGTCGGCTCTCCAAACTCCGACGTGAGAAAGCCTTTGTCTTCCATACGTTTAAGGGCAGATTGGATTGCGCCTACACTTAGCGTAGTCTTCAACAGTGCTTCGAGCTCTCGCCTGATCTCTACACCGTAAGCATCCTTTTGTAAGGCTGCCACCGTGAGTAATACAAGCTCTTCAAATTCACCGAGCTTAGTTTTCTTCATAATCTCATATTATTCCTAATTGAAGTAAATATATGCAATTATATTATTCCCAATTGAAGTTTATATCGAAAACAGGGAATTTAAGCCATCATATATTTAATCCTACTTTGTCAACTTACCGTGTATGCTGAAATATTCCATATCCTAACTTGATAGGACAGTTCATCCGAACTTTGTCTGGTCTCTTTTCATCGCCCCCCTCCCGGGCCGGGGTGGCCCCGCATGTTCCATCAGGTCTGCGCCCAATCCACACATGCCACTGCCAGACCGAAGATTGGCCGAGGCCCTGCTGAAACATGCTGGAAGTTTTGTGCGAGCATGTGCCAGTGCAGGGATTGTGCAACCATTAAATTATACGTTTACCAAGAAAGATGACAAAGTAGGATTAACTATCAATTAGTTACAATACGCCCAGATCGCCTGATGATAGGCGCAACCTTTACATTGATGATACAATGATCGGAGACAACCGGTACAATGATCTGTTGCCAAATAGCTCATCTTCCCATTGCAATGGACTCACTAACTTTATCAATTTCACACAGGCGCTTTTATTGTAATGATAATCAGCATTTTCAGAACCATCGCCAAGGCTTGCGGCCAGGGCTACCTTCTGCATGGTAAGCTCCATCGCTGATTTCCTTTAGTAAGTGGGGTCTCTATCGAATAATAAAATGAATCCTTTTCCTATAAGAACAAGCAAGAACTAATTGAACAGCTTGTTTCTTAGCCTTAGAAAAATCCAGTATTTTTATCCAACATCAACTCAAATGTCGTGATGTCACCAATAGCGCCTGATTCATATTACTATTTAATTGTCGCATGAAACTATATACCTGCGGAAAATGCAACAATCTCTTATACTTTGAAAACAGTTTTTGCCTTTCCT
Source organism: Chryseolinea sp. (assembly GCA_041737945.1). Taxonomy (GTDB): domain Bacteria; phylum Bacteroidota; class Bacteroidia; order Cytophagales; family Cyclobacteriaceae; genus Chryseolinea. Next base: position 65,782 of record JBGSQQ010000043.1, on the reverse strand, counting down.
GTAATCACTCCGTCGGCTTTGATGCCTCACGTCTCGAACTCATCACGTTACTACCCGGGAATGTGCAAGGTGAATATTCTGATTTATCTCAAAATATCGACTACCGCTTTTGTCAAAATTCTTCGTATGGGACCTGCAATTGGTTAGTTGAAAAAAATGACAGTAACACATTTTGTCTGGCCTGTTCGCTAAACAGAACGATCCCAATACTCACGGATAAAAATGCAGAGCGATGGAAACGTATTGAAGCCGCGAAGCACAGACTGGTGTATTCTCTTCTGAAATTAAACCTTCCCATAAAACCAAAAGCGCATGACGATGATGAGGTTGGATTGGCTTTTGATTTTCTGGTCGATGTTTCGATGGAAAAAAGAGTAATTACCGGTCACGAAAACGGACTTATCACCTTAAACATCGAAGAAGCCGACGAAGCTGAACGTGTGAAAAACAAATTGGATCTGGGTGAAAAATACAGAACACTACTCGGGCATTTTCGCCATGAAATTGGTCATTATTATTGGGAAGTGTTGATTAAAGACAACAATAGCATCGATTCATTCCGTAATCTTTTTGGCAATGAAAATCAGGATTATAGTGAGGCGCTTCAAAGATATTATTTACAGGGGCCACCCGTGGATTGGTCCATTCATTTCATCAGTCAGTATGCCTCCTCCCATCCCTGGGAAGACTGGGCTGAGAGTTGGTCGCATTATATGCATCTAATGGATACCCTGGAGACGGCATACTATTTTGGTTTACATGTAAATCCCGGAGAACAAAACATTGCCCAAAATATCGGGCACAAAATGAATCGCGATCCCTATACCATAGAAAATTTCCGCGAAGTCATTGAAAGCTGGTTACCGCTGATGTTTGCCGTTAACAGTTTAAATAGAAGCATGGGACACGTCGACTTTTATCCGTTCGTTATTGCCGAGGAAGTGATCCATAAACTTGAGTTTATTCACAACCTTTGCAGAAATAACAGGGCCTAAAAGTGATTGACATTTTTGTTTTGGAAAAGGCGCTCGAAAAACATTGGCCTAAGTTTCGTATTTTCCTGTTTGTACCAACCCTTTAATTTGTTATAAACACCAGATGTAATGAAGAAACGTTTTAGTTATTTGATACTGGCTACCGTCGTGTTAGTAAGCGGTTGTAGCCCGCAAAATCGTTTGACCAAATCAGAAAAAAATGATGGATGGCAATTGTTGTTTGATGGCGTCACAACAACCGGATGGCGAACAAGCTACGGCACCGGATTTCCAAGTCATGGCTGGATGGTCAAAAACGGAGAACTGCGTGGTGAACTTACTGCCGGATCCGAAGCCGGCGATGCAGGCGACATCGTGACTCTCAAAAAATATAAAAATTTTGAACTGGTGTTTGAATGGAAATTGGGTAACGGTGGCAACTCCGGTATTAAATATTTTATTGAAGAACGCCTGCCGAAACCCTCTGGTTCGCAACCTGGCTATGAATATCAATTGATCGATGATGCCACATACATCTACAATGAAAAACTACTACCACAAGATCTAAAAACAGCATCTATCTATGATGTGGTGGCGGCCGACAAACCCGATGTCAGCATGAACGTGTGGCACCATTCCAAAATTCTGGTGAACGGAAATTTGATTGAACACTGGCTCGACGCAGTGAAGGTTCTGTCCGTCGATCGTACGAATGAGGTTTTTATAAAAGGTTTAGCCGATAGTAAATTCCATAATTATCCTGGCTTTGGTTCCCTTACGGAAGGTCACATTCTAATTCAGGATCACGGGCACAATGTTGCCTTCCGAAGCATCAAAATAAAAGAATTATGAAGCGCAGCGTATTTATTGGCAAAACATCACTTGCCGTTGCCAGCATGGGTATACCATCAATCATTCCGGCATCTGTATTTGGAAAAAATGCTCCTTCCAATCGTATAACCGTTGGCCTGATCGGGACGGGACGCCAGGGATTTGGACAAAACCTGCAAGGCAGTTCGGGCGCGTCAAAAATCCCTGGATTGCTGGATATACCCGAAGTACAAGTTGTATCCGTTTGTGATGTTGACCGGTGGCGAATGGCTAAAGCGAAAGCAGTTGTTGAGTTACACTATGCTAAAGGTTCGTCAACTGGCAGTTATAAAGGGTGTTCAGCGGACGAAGACTTTCGGAAGATCATTGAACGACCGGACATTGATGCTGTAATGATTTCCACACCCGATTATTGGCATGTTCCCATGGCAATCCTGGCAGCAAAGGCCAAAAAACACATCAGTTGTGAAAAACCGTTAAGCATGAGCGTCCACCAAGGCAGGCAGTTGGTGGATGTAGTGAAAAAATACCCCGTTATAAACCGTACCGACAGCGAGTTCAGATCTGTTCGCCCGCAAAACCTGGCCGTCGAACTGGTGCGCAATGGAAGGATCGGGAAGCTGGAAAAAATAGAAATAGGATTTCCTTCTGACCCGGCACCGGTGCCACCACAACCGGATATGCCTGTGCCAAAAGAACTTAACTATGATTTATGGCTGGGTCCGATGCCGGAGGTGCCGTATACCGACATGCGCGTACATACGCCGTTCGATATAGTAAAGCGTCCGAACTGGATGCGGGTGGATACCTACGCGCAAGGTATGATTGCCAACTGGGGTGCGCATTATTTTGACATGGCGCAATGGGCAAACAACAGTGAGTACTCAGGACCGGTAGAAGTGGAAGGTACAGGTGAATTTCCAAAAAGTCTTTGGAACTCCATGATCAATTTTAAAGTACGGTACCGCTATGCCAATGGAGTTGAACTGACGTGTGAGCAATCCCCCACCAGCAAACCTTTTATTAAATACACCGGCTCTGATGGATGGATTTTAGTTGATGAATATCCTGGCTCGGTTACTGCCAGCAATCCGGCAATCGTATCTTCCAAACCATCAAAGGGGGAACTGGATTTATCACAAACACTTTGGGATAAGATTGATTTTGTAAACGCTATAAAACAAAATAGAAAAACCCTTGAGCCGATAGAAGTGGGCCATCGCACGATTTCTATCTCCCAGATTGGGCTGATCGCCTGTCAAACCGGAGAGAAGCTAAAGTGGAATCCGGATACCGAATTGTTCGAGGGAAACAATGCGGCCAATGCTCTTTTGGTGGCCCCTCTCGCTCGCAAACAATGGACCCTGTAGGATACTTAACTACACGTACTTTATGAAACTTTTAATGCTTTCCGTTTTCGTTTTGTTCAGCATGCTAAGCTGTATGGCACAAAAGATAACAAACCAGTTCTTCGTGCTGCACAATATCATCCGTGGCGATTCCACCTACAACACATTTGATAAACAAGTGGCCTTTATACAAAAGGTTGGCTTTGATGGTGTCGAAATAAACCAGCTTGAGAGCTTTGAAGGAATGAAGGCAGCATTAGATAAGCATCAGTTTCAGGGCGCATATTTTTACGTGAAAATAAATCTGGACGAACCTACTATCGATCGACGCCTTCCGGATTATATCAACCAACTAAAAGGCACGAACACCATCGTCGCTCCCTACCTTGTAAGCGATTCAAAGAAATTCGGTCCGTCCACACACGAAGCTGATACCCTGGTCGTTAGGTTACTTAGAGAAGTAGGTGGTTGGGCTCAGGCTTCGGGCTTGCAGGTTGCGATCTATCCACACTTCAATTTTTACGTGGAGCGTACCGATCATGCCCTGTCGTTGGTACAAAAAGTCAATCTCAAAAACGTAGGGCTTACCTTCAACTTGTGTCACTGGCTGGCCACAACTAATTCATCGGAGCGGGAAAAACTGAAACCGCATTTGAAAGAGCTTATCCCCTATCTGAAAATGATAACCATCAATGGAGCCAATGCCGTAGTGACCAGTAAACAAAATCCATGGGATGATTACATTCTGCCTCTTGGCAACGGAAGTTTTGATACATATGGCTTGCTAAAGTATGTCATCAAAGATCTTAAGTTCAACGGTCCTGTTGGCATTCAATGTTACAATATTAAAGGTGATAAACCATTGCTGGTTCGAAACACCATGGCGGCCTGCAATACGTATAAAGACAGGCTGGCTGGCGAAAAGTAAGTAGACGCGCTTTGACCGGGCGCGACTCCTACAGTTTGCTGAGTGTCTATCGGGTGTAACAGCACTTGCAAGGAAATAGCGGCAGTCCGCTTTGAAATATGATGTGGTTGGAATGATCATTGTGGTAGAAAAACAATATGAAAACCTTTCAGCTTTTTATTATTCTCATGAGCAGCATGCTCCATTTGAATTGTTCAGGAGATGATGTTACGGACGATGGGCCTGACCAGGAGGTTGGCCCACCAATTGAAACCAATCCGCCCAATGCAAATTATTCTCCGGCATTTACCGGGCAAACACGTATTGGTAGTGTAAAAACAGAAACAACCATCCATGCAACCATTATCACCTCAGCGTTGACCGCACCGTGGGGCATCACCAGTTTACCAGATGGACGCCTGTTGATAACCCAGAAAGGCGGGCAACTTCGTATAGCTACCACATCTGGTTCCCTTAGCGGATCTATTACCGGACTTCCATCGGTTAATTCATCGGGTCAGGGAGGACTACTCGGTTTATGCATCGATCCGCAGTTCACAACGAACAGAATGATCTATTGGGTGTTTTCCGAGAATGTTACCGGGGGGACGTTAACAGCCGTTGCGAAAGGCAGACTATCCGATAACGAGACTACTGTCGAAAATGCAACCGTGATCTATCGTGCTTCTCCGGCAGCCAATAGTACCGCGCATTACGGCGGCCGCATACTCTTCGATTCAAATGGAAATTTATTGATCAGCACGGGGGAGCGTTCAAATATAAGTACACGACCTTTATCACAATCCGTTACCGCCGCGTTAGGAAAAATTGTTCGGATCACTACCAATGGACAGCCTGCGCCGGGCAACCCAAGCTTTAGCGGAAGTAATGCATTACCGGAATTGTACAGCATCGGTCATCGAAATCCACAGGGTATCGCGCTCCATCCCATCACCGGTGACCTTTGGCTAAGTGAACATGGCCCACGGGGCGGTGATGAAATCAACCTTGTTGAGGCCGGAGCAAATTATGGATGGCCAACAATTACTTACGGACTTGAATACAACGGACAACCTATTGGAAATGCTATCCAACAACAAGATGGCTTAGAACAGCCAGTTTACTATTGGGATCCTATTATCGCGCCAAGTGGAATTACATTTTACAAGGGGACTCGCATCCCCGAGTGGGAGAACAATCTTTTTGTTGGAGCGTTGGCTGGAGAACATATCGATCGTCTTGTGATTGAGAACAATAAGGTTGTAGGTGAAGAGAGGCTGCTTTCAGACGAGAACCAACGTTTCCGCGATATCACACAGGGGACCGATCAGGCGTTGTATGCTATTACCGATGGAGGCAGATTGTATAGGATAGATAAGGAATAAAAGATAAGCTCACCGATGTGAACAGCTTGTCATCGATCTCTTTTGATCGCGTTGGCAATTGCCTCGAGGTGGTCGTTAAAGGAACTCAATTGCACCAACGTCAGGCCGAGGGGCCCTGTCAATCAATTCAGGGCACATTCTATTTTTCCGTAAAACTTCCATTGGACGCTGCTAGTTTATTCACTCGCCAAAGCTTTAAGTTGGTTGACAATCTCATCTCCGCTGTAGTCGGCCATTCCAATATGTTCCGAGACGGTCTTTCCGGTTTTGTCAATAATATAGGTGGCCGGAATAGAAGACGCGACGAATGGGTACTCCGTTCCCGGAAAATATACGTCGAAATCATACTTTCTCTTCGTCATAAATCCCGTAGCCTTAGCGGGGTTTTCGTCGAAAGAAACCATCACAAATTCAACGTCAGTGCCTTTCAACTTTTCCTTTAGCGCTGCAATGGATGGCATCTCAGCAATACACGGCGGACACCAGCTTGCCCAATTATTGACGAAAACCACTTTTCCCTTAAGGTCGGCAAAATAGACCGGCTGATTATTCACATCAACCATTTGAGCACGCGGCCGTACTGCGACTGCTGCATTCTTTCGAAACCCAAATGCCGCGACAATAGCCGCTGCGGCCACTATCATGGCAGATAGTATAATCTTTTGATTTTTCATAGGCTATATTTAAAAAGCAAAGGACAACTTATTTGCGTCGAGAATCGGTGACATTGGTCACACATGCTTTTCGCATTTACTAGGTAACCCGGGTCACTGAACGCTAAGGCTGGGAACCTATCCTTTGCGGTTACGCGCAAACGAATTATCCATTCAACCTATTGACCGAATTACGTTTATTTGTTCAGGCTGTGGCCTTTCATTGAACTATCCTGAAAGAATCTGGCTTTGATAAAGTATACCTTTGGAATGACGGAATACGTGGGGGATTAACGGCAGAAAAAAAAGGCAAACACAAAAAGAAACCATGGAGGTACACCCTATACAGTGCAGTTGTAATTCTTGCCACAGCGAAACATTGTCGGCAACTCAAAAGCTAGAGCACGTTAAAGCTTCCGAAAACAGCAGGCGCGACTTTCTGAAAAAGTTTAGTTTGTCTTTTGCCATGGCCAGCTCCGGTCTGCCATTAGCAGCTTCAGCTATGAACACACTGGACAGTGGGAAACAAGCTGAGGAAATGTTTCGAAACAAGGCCGTGAAGAATGGCAATGCAAATATTATCACCATCCTGCATACCGCTGACATACACGGGCAGTTATTGACCCATGACGAGTTCTTCATCGAAAACGGAGAGCCGGTATACAGGAAGCGCGGTGGATATGCGGTTTTGAAAACCATGATCAACGAACTTCGCAACCAGAATCCGGCAAACACGATGTTGATTGATGGCGGCGATTGTCTTCAGGGAAGCGGCATTGCCGCCCTGAGTAAAGGTAAAGCCATCGTCCCGCTGATGAATAATCTTAACTATGATTTGATTCTCCCTGGAAACTGGGAAGTGATCTATGGAAAGGAAATGATGATGGAAGATATGTTTGCTTATACCGCGAGTAAGGTGTGTGCCAATATGTATCATCAAGGTTCAGGTAACAAAGAAGGTGCCCTGATATTCCCCCCATACTTTATTAAACAAATAGGCACATGGAAGATCGGCTTCATCGGTTACAACGATCCGTTTACACCCAAGCGTCAATCACCCGCATACAGTAAGGGCATTACTTTTACACACCCGGAGAAAAATGTCGCGAAATACATTGAGGTATTAAGGAAGCAAAAAAAATGCGACATGGTTATTCTTCTCACGCATATGGGGCTCGCACAGCAAGTGGGTCTTGCCGATATGCCATTCGTGAAAGGCGTTGATTACATTCTCGGTGCTGATACGCATGAGCGGGTACGAAAACCTATACAACGCGAATACACAAAAGTCACTGAGCCTGGTGCCTTCGGATCATTTGTATCAAAACTCGATTTGGTGATAGAAAATGGTGAAGTAAAAGAACAGTCCTATCAGCTTCTTGATGTCGATCCGGACCGCTACAAAGAAGACGCTGAGATGAAAGCACTTGTTAAACAGGCCCGGGAACCGTATAGGGAAAAGGTCGATCGTGTTATCGGAACTACTAAAACTCCGTTGGTACGATATTATGTGATTGAAACACCGATGGACAATTTTCTGACAGACGCCATCATGTGGAAGTTTAATCCGGATATCGCTTTAAGCAATGGGTTTAGATTTTGTCCCCCATTAGTCCCGGACGCCAACACAGGCGTAGCAGAAATCACCGTTGATTATCTGTGGGGCATGATGCCTGATGATAGTCAGGCAAAACAAGGTAAAGTAACCGGAAGGCAACTCTGGGATTACTTTGAAACGGAATTGCATAACGCATTTGCCAAAGACCCATCGAAGCGATTTGGTGGATGGCTGGTGAGGTTCAAAGGCATGGAGTTAAATTTTACCATCGGTAACAAAAAGGGCAAACGGGTAAACTGGATAAAAGTAAAAGATAAACCGATTGACTTTAATCGTACTTATACCGTCGTAGCTTGTGAGAGAGACGGTGATCCCGACACTACTATCTGCAGAATAGAGAATGTTAAAGAACCAAAAGTACTTTACATCACCCTTCACAAAGTGATTGAAGAATATTTAGCTATCCACTCTCCAATCGCACCCAGGCTTGAAGGTCGCGCTACGGCTACGGATGCCGCGGGCACCTTGTTGACACAGCTTAGTGCGGTGGGATACGAATTCAGATAACCCCAAGTAATGATCATAGCGATTTAACAGCGCCGCGTCGTCTAAAAAAAAGAGCAATCGACATGAATACGGATAGTCGCCCTTTCACCGGAGCAATGCTGAGTTCCACAAGAGAGAAACACTAAGGCTTGTTCGGATCGGCAGGTAATCCCAATCGTTTAAAAAATGCTGCGGGCTCTTCCCTTATTTCAACCGTTTTATCGCTTTTTCTCCCCAATTTGTCATAGAGTTCCTTCCTCCCTTTCATATCATCAACAAGTTCCAGATAAGCAATTTGCCCAACACGCACAGCAACCCGTCTGGGCACCACCACCACGCCATCCGAATCAGCGACTATTATATCACCCGGGTGAACCAGGCATCCCCCGACAACAACCGGCCGTTGAACATCAATTACTTCATTTCTGCCAATTCTTTCTCCCCGCCCCCTTTCAAAATAATTCATATAAACCGGATTCTTTTGACGTATAACTTCATCTATATCCCTCACACCGCCTGCGGCCACAAGCCCTACAGCACCTCTTTCCTGCCAGTCCAGAATATTTTTAGATCCGGCCGAACCTGTATCGTTGTCATCTCTATTGTCCATTACAACCACAGTTCCCGGTTTGATTTGATCACGGAATGGCTCGTTTGATAGCTGATTATACCACATACCTCGCCAATCTCTGTATGCCTGATAATTTTCCGGTTTGGAAATATCAGCTCCCGGGAACATTGGCCTGTTGGTAGGACCATATCTCACGGTCACAGCAATTCCGGAAAACCGGTGACTCATCGTTTCCACATCCTTCCATAAAGGAGCTATTTTTTGATCCATCACGCCAATACCCGTATATCCCACTGTAGCCAGACCATCGACCACATCGGTAACTCTGGCCCCACGATAAAGTTCCAGTAATACTTCGTCTGAAACCTTCTTTTCATTCTGCGCTTTGGTAAAATAGCAGTTAATAAGTATGGCAATAGAAAGAAACAAAATTGACTTGTTCATAAAAAAATGGTTTTACTTGTTGAAACCTCAAGATATAAAGCGACTGCTTAATTGGCAATACGACATTTTATCGCCTCACGTTTTTCGGTTTACTCACCAGACAGAATCACCCTTCGGTAACAAACCAATTCAGGAGAACCTTTATCTACCACTTCCAACACGACGTGAATGTTTTTCTCACCAATATCTTTAGGGACAGTGACTGTTTGCTTAGCTGACGTCGCGTCTTTAATCAAAAATGCTCCTGTGTAATCACTGGCTTCTTTATAAAAAAACCACCTGTACGAAACTGAATCACCATCGGGATCGGACGACGCCGATGCATCAAGCGTTACCTTCTTGTTTGGCTTTGCACGGATCTTCATGACGCCATTGCCTTTATCGCCATTTATTGCTGCGACAGGTTCATGATTTACCTGTTCCGGATTTTTTACAGAATACTGCAGGCGGTTCAAAAAGCTATTTCTCGCCGGCTGAACCCAACGCTCCAATTCATTTTTATCAACCTTACAGGTTTCAAAATAGTTGTCAGGAAATTCTGAGCTCATGGGCTTAAACATAGTCCCCCAACTACCTTGAGTAGGATCAAGCGGGTCATTGAGTCCAAATTGTGCACTTAACAAGTATAAAAAAGCAGGTGTATCACCTTCACCCCCATGATCATAATATTCCGACATCGCGCCATGCCCTTTAACCTCGGTGTCTTTCATCACCGTTATGTATCTCCAGAAATGCCCACCATCATTTAACAGCCAACCTGGATGAACGCGTTCTCCTTTGTAAGTTGATGTAGTCGGACCCATTTTGCCGCAACTCAGTGCCTTTACTTTATCCAGGTTGATCATGTAGTCAAACGTTATGTCTTGTAACAAAATGCCGAAGACATGAACCTTCTCCATGAGGTCCTGAAACTTCTCGTCGCTGTTCCGTTGCTTGTAGCGATAAAGCGCCTGAATGAAGGTAATCGGTCCACCCCACATTTGAACATAGATTGGTCTGTCATCCTCCTTACTAAAAACCTCCTGCAGGTATTCACTTCCTTCGGAGTCCTTCGGCTCTCCATTAGGGGTGTTTCCCTCTCCTATCCAATCATGAAAACTAATGTCGCCCCATGTGGATTCCACATATCGTCCCGCTATTTGCCCGGCAAACTTCTTTTCATTTGTCAGCCAAATAATGGGCAACGCACCTCTACCTTTTTTTGTAACCTTTTTAAGGCTTTCATATTCAGGGAAATCAGGGTCATGTTTTTTAAGCTGCGGGTACTCTTGCTTATAAGCGCTTAATATGCTTGTCGCTTTACTCCAGGGCGCTTCATCGTTATAATTATAATCGGGAAGTTGTTGTGTTACAATTATAGCTTCGGTATCAAAGTACGGGGTGTAGTACAAATACCGGATTAGAGAATTTCCGTCATCATGGGTCATGTCGCTCAATATGACGACTCTGTATTTCTCGTTTCGAGTACCAGTTTGTGCATAGATATTAACGCAGAAAAAAAGAATTAATGGAAGAAAAAATGTTTGTCGCATGTGTAGACTGATAAATAGAAAAGCTGGTAATCCTCAACACTGAAGTTCTCTGTACTTCTGTGCCACTTTTATTTAGCGAAGTTATTATTTTGCCTGGACTTCGCAACGGCTCCACTGCCTTCCAACTTCAGGCCCATTAGCACTGCAGCGCGCATGCCTGCACTTGAATCTACCTTGCTGCTGGCGGCTGAAGGACCCCTAAATCCCCTAAAGGGGACTTGAATGCAGGCGGCATTTGTAGAGTTGGCAAAAAAGAAGGAAATGCTTTTTAATTTGTCTTCGACAATTCTTCCCCTTTAGGGGCCAGGGGTGGTAAAGACATTTTGGTTGAAGTACCCCTAAATCCCCAAAAGGGGACTTGAATGCAGGGGATTTAGGGGTGGTTCAACCAAGACTCAACCCGTGTATTAGCCTCACTTCGGAGAGCTGAAACAGCACGTTGTTTTCGCTACCCCCGGAAGGGCGCTGGACTAGTACGATGATAAAAGACCAAACAAAGTTCGGATGAACTGTTCTATCATAATACGATTAAGGAACCTTCATTTTATTATCTTTCCCGCCTTATGCTTATTGAAGAGGAACCGCTCAACCATTGGATCCATAATTTCTACGGGTATGGATCGTGGGAAGCCAGATTCTGGTTCATTGGCTACGAGGAAAGTGGTGGCGAGGTGCCGGAAGAAGTAGCCGATAAGGTCAACTATTTTTATCAGTTCCACCCTCCTGCAACCAGTAAAGAGTTATGCGACATCCGCCAGCTTTACCGGCATGTGGCGATCACGTGGGATAGTCCAAAAGTAAACACTTTTCACAACCGCCACGAATATCGGTTCGGCAGCAACGCCGTACAGCATGGCGTTTGGAAAAATCTAATTGCTTTTGTGTTTGGTTATCGAAATGAAAAACTTCCTGATGTGATGGATTATCAAAAATACCATTTTGCTTCACCTTCAGCACACAACGAAGCATTAATACCGTTGTATCCCCTGCCTAGTCCCCATAACCATGCCTGGTACTATAGCTGGCTCGAACTTCCTCAACTCGGTTTTCTAAAAAGCCGTACACTATACCAGGAACATTTGTATCCACGTCGCATAAACGGCATCCTTTCAGCCATCAGCACAAACAAACCTGAGGTGGTGCTCATGTACGGTATGAATAACATCAATGCACTCAAAAAATCCGTGATAGAGTTTTTCCCGGGTGCCAAATTCAAAATGATCAAAGCAACAAAACAACAAATCCCCCAGCACCACAGGGCGCAGGTTGATGGAACCACTCTGTTGATCACCACCCAGATTCCCGCCCTTAGGCATAACCGGATTGAAACAGGATTTGATTGGGTAGAATTTGGCAGTAAAGTGAAATCTGAAAATTAACAGTTGGTTTGACGGGAGAACATCTGATGGCCCAACCAATACGTGTTCTTTATCGGTCTAAAATTTCAAATTGTGTGTGAATTCGGAAAGAAACTTCGTACGTAGTCATTCACATCCCCATTTCGAACCACTCATTGAAAATCCTGTAGTATTCAATTCCGGGTGGTCAACTTTTGCTACATTGGAGGTGGCTGGTTGTCGTGGAACTCGGTTCACTTCAACCAAATGCAATTGATCAGATATTACCCGGAGCCAACTATGGAAACAAAGAACATTGAAACGTTTTTCCTGAACACCTTATTAAGGATATCCATGGTGGGAGTGTCGTTAATACTACTCTCCAACCTTCTGTTTTTTTCGGAAGATATGCTTTCCATATCGATATCCGGAGTGGTTCTGACGACCTGTATTATTTGTTATTTAATCCGGCACCATTATCCTACGGCATCTGTCATGATCCTGACCGCTGTTATCCTAGCCGCCATGATCTATCAACGACTGGCTTCACCTACTACCACTACGTCGCTCTCAATAGTCCTGATTGTAGGTTTTATTATTTCGGTTATGCTCAAGGGCGGGCTTTTGTGGTTAATGCATGCTTTGACGATTATCATCCTCAACACGGTCTTCATAAGCAACTTGAAAGATCCCGTGACGGCGGCTATCACCTACAGCATATTGTATTTTATCCTTACCTATGCAACCGGCATATTAAAATTAAATTATGACAAAATGCATCAGCATTTAATCAACAATAATATTGAATTGCATCAGAAGGCGGAGAAAATCGCTGCCCAAAATGAAGAGCTCCTGGATACGCAGGACAATCTCCGGAAGCTTAATATGAACCTGGAGAAAATCGTAAATGAACGAACCCGGAAAATCCAGACTCAGAATGAAATTTTAATCAAATACAGCTATACCAATGCCCATCACTTAAGGGGACCGGTTGCGAGGTTACTTGGACTGGCTTCCATCTACCACCTGGAAAGGCAGGCGGACCCTGATTTTTTTATCAGTAAAATGGTGGACCAGGCGCATGAAATTGATTCCGTCGTTAAACAAATCAACGTTGAGTTGGCATCGAACAACGTGGGGCTAAGTTAAGATCTACCCGGCCGGATGCCAGGCTATCATCCGGGTTTAGGAGACCCCGGCAGGCAATGATACATCGTATTTAAAAAATTACTATTTTCCGCACTACAATAACCAAACCAGACAACTATATGAGCGAAGAAAACCCTAAACGACTTTTTTACGGCAGTTGTTTTGCCTTAATCACAACCGCCTTTTCCTTCAGCATACGGGCAGGTATCCTGCCGGAATTAGGAACAACTTTTAATTTAACCGCAGAACAACTTGGGTTTATCAACTCCATGTGGTTTGTCGGCTTTCCAATTTCCATGGTACTGGGAGGCATTTTTTATGGGACGATTGGCCCCAAAAAGATTATGATTTTTGCCTTTATTGCCCATACCGTTGGTATTCTCATGACTATTTTCTCGGGTGGATATACGGGATTGCTCATCTCCACCTTAATGATCGGAATAGGTAACGGATGTACGGAGGCTGCCTGTAATCCAATGATTGCCGCGGCTTACACCGGCAAGCAAATGAATACGTTGCTCAACCGCTTTCACATGTGGTTTCCTGGAGGTATCGTAATAGGAAGTCTGGTGTCACTTACCATGACAAAAATGAACCTCGGTTGGGAAGCTCAGATCTGGATCATCATGATACCAACGCTGATCTATGCGTACCTGTTCTACGGGCAAAAATTCCCGGAACCAAGCAAGGAGGTTGCCTCTCTTGCCGAGAATGGTAAAGCAATGTTCTCTTTACTTTTCTTCTTTATCTGTATCTGTATGGCGCTTACCGCGATCTCAGAATTTGGTCCTCAGCAATGGACAGGTATCATCATGGCGAAAAGTGGTGCTGAACCGATGGTAATCCTTGCCCTGGTTACAGGATTGATGGCCGTAGGCCGGTACTTTGGCGGAGAGTTTGTTCATAAATTCGACCAGACAGGTGTGCTGCTTGGGTCCGCAGTTTTTACAGCAATAGGGATTTACCTTTTCAGTACCCAGACAGGTCCAATGGCTTATGTGGCGGCCGTTTTCTTTGCCATGGGAGTATGTTATTTCTGGCCCAACATGATCGGATTTATCGCTGAAAAAATACCCTTAAGTGGTGCCATAGGAATGTCGATCGTAGGAGCTATTGGCATGTTTTCAACATCGATCTGGCAGCCAATAATTGGCGGATGGATTGACAGCGCCAGAACCGAAGCAAGCGCCGCAGGCCTGGAAGGTGATGCATTGGAGCTTGCTGCCGGTCAGTCCACGCTTCAAATGATGGTTGCTTTTCCGGCTATTCTTATCGTGCTGTTCACCATTCTATTCTTCTGGGTGCGCAAGACACATCCGGGTACAACTAAGTAATCGGATATAACAATAACTCCGCAGGTAACCTGCAGGTTGTTGAATCAGGCAAAGAGTTTATAATTCCTATCGCGGAATTATAAACTCTTTTGTTTTAGGTCTGGGAGGTTAAGATGCCGGCTCCCCTATAAAAAAACTATCTGCGCGATCCAGGATTCTTTCATCTGTCATTCCGGAACGATTATACAGGATAACGCTTCCTGCACCCAGGTCCGGATAAATTCTCAGCTCTACATAGTAACCACCTCCCCCGCCGGCATGCGCAAAATATCGATTGCCTTTTAATGTCCCTGTATACCAGGAAAGCGACATTCCCGTTGGCTTGTTGTTTATAATTCGCTCCGTAAACAAAATACCCTTGTATTGACTATTCAGCAGCACAGCGTTGTCTCCCAATAGAGCCTGCCCATATTTAACCAACGCATTGCCCGTACCTACCAATCCACCGTAGGCCGTCCCATTATTATAGAAATGATGGAATGGTTTCCATTTTCCCTCTCTCTCCCCCATAAATGTCCTTTTATCAATCAGAAAACCCAAAACCGCGTTACTGGCTGAAAACCACTTATGGTAACCCGTAGCGTGTACGGAACGATCGATTTGAAAACCCAGGTGATTGGGCTCAACACCGATGCGTTCAATAATATTCTGACGGATATAATCCTCCAATTTCAACCCTGAAACCTTTTCCACCAATTGACCCAGTATTACATATCCCAGGTTGCTGTATTTAAATTTTGTACCTGGCTTCGAATCCAATTTGGGATTGTTGCGAAAGACCTCCTGAAAGAATTCATTTCTATTGAATGTCGGATGATCTTCCACGAGATGTATCCAGCGCAAGGGCAAAGGATTGGGGATTCCTGCCGTATGGCTTAACAGTTGTTCAATCGTAATCGCCTTTGAATACGGAAATTCAGGGAGATAGTCCGCGATTGAATTCTTCAGAACGATTTTATCCGCCTGGACCAATTGCAGGACCGACAATGCCGTAAAGGTCTTCGTTACTGAATACAAGTGATACGTGGTAGCCGAATCAACAGGGGTTTCAGACTTCACAGCTCTCACGCCATACCTGTGTTCAAAAATGACAGATTCACTGTCAAAGAAAATATACTGTATCGAAGGCGTGTTACCCTTATCCACCTGGCCTTCTAAGAAGTTTTTTATTGTTTTCATATCATGGGATTTGAAATCTGAAACTGAATAAGCAAGTCCGCCTATGCCTATCAGTAAAATAATGGCAATTCTTCCCTTCATACATTTTAATCTAATTTTAACAACCCTCCAAAAATTAGTTGGACATACAGTCCTTCAGGATCAGCAGAGAAGTGTTGCCTTGTGACACCCTCCATATATTTCCATTCGTTGCCGCTGACATGAAAGTTATAGCCCGCCTTTATGCCTATAAAAGTTCCCTCCGTGTGTACCCGCTGAAGCATCACAGCAAGGGGGATGGTATAGCTATTGTTATGAAAAACGGCGGTGTTCAGATAATCAACGCTGGTAAAACTCTGGTCCGTGACATACATATGGTTCAGGGAGTATCCAAGTCCGGATTGCAGACTCAACTTATACCGTTGACTCAAATCAAACCGATATCCTCCGATAAAATTGATACTGACTCCAGAGTACGCATACCGGTGCCCTGACAAATGGGACGTTGCATTCGTGTAACCGAATTCCGCGCCGAGTTGCGCCTTTCCTTTCTGCCAGATCGCTCCTCCGCCAATGACAGACGCTAATGACGGGGACACATTTTTGTCATACGCGAAGGTTTTTGGCTGTAGCCATTTCACCCCCGCTGCTCCATATAAATGCAACTCGTTTTGTTTGTCGGATTGAGCCAATACGTTTATGGTAAGTCCGAATACTAGTGCTATTAAACTTGTTAGTTGTTTCATATTGGTGTTGTTAAAGAATTGAATACGTATTGGTAAAATCGATTCATAAGAACCGTGATCAGTAGTAGTTAAACGACGTTTCTGAAATGGTACCACTGGCAGCGATCCGCGTACTGGTAAGCGGAGGGAATTTAAGAACAGAGTTTTCATACGATTAAAAATTTGATTTGGTTTCTTAATTGGGTTACGGAACTATTCGAATCAGTTTCTGAACAAATTAACGGGACAACAGAACGGGGGGAATTATCAATTGATAAGAAATGGAATCTTATCAGCCAGTCATGCTGGTAGGATTTCGCTAAAGGCAGCTATCGAGGGGAGAGTGTTGGAATAATGATTCGGGATACTTTATTCTACTTTGCCAACTTTGCAGTGAAATGAAAATTATTATGTTTTAAAGTCCACACTCCGTCACATGCACACTCAATTTCCAGCATGTTTCATCCAGACGTGCGTCGGGACTCGGCCAAGACTTTCGGCCTGGCTTCACCACCCCCTGACCCCCTGAAGGGGGAAGAATTGCCGAAGACAAATTAAAAAGCATTTCTGTCCTTTTTTTGTAACCAACTCTTTATTGCCAGCCTGCATTCAAGTCCCCTTCAGGGGATTAGGGGTGCTTCAGCCGAAACTCAAACCGTGCATTAGCCAATTCGGGCAATGAAAAAAGACCAACAAAGTTCAGATAAACTGTCTTATCTAATATAAAATAAGCGAGTATTTCAGCATACATTTTAAATGACAAATAGGGATTACCAAATTGATAAGAGCTGAACTCACTCTCCTTTCTTAGCCAATTCATTGCGGAGTCTGCTGAATGATACCGGGGTTATACCAAGAAAGGAAGCTATGACCGTGTGCGGTATCAGATTTTCAAGTTGTGGGAAATTGGACCTGAAAAATACCAATCGTTCTTTCGCTGAACAGGATCTGAATATCACTTCATAGTTGAGACTCCGGATAAATTCCTTCTCCACGACCCGCTGACCAAAAGCTCTGATTTGCAGATTAGTTTCCCTAAGTTCATTAAATGTTCCAATGGGGACTTTTACAAACATACAATCCGTCAATGCCTGGATAGAAAATATACTCTGGCCATTTGTGGTTCTGGAAAAATGAGGCGTAATGACTGTCGCATGCTGATAAATACCTGTTGTCAGAATCTGAAAGTTTTCATCCGTATTATACCGATGAGAGATCCCTTCCATCTGGAAATATTCGAACGCATTGTATCGTTTTTCAGGAAAAACGATTTCATTCCTCTTAAATGACTGAAGGCTTCCACTGTGAAAAATTAAATCAACGGCACCAGGTGCAATGGGAGAATATAAATTCAGGAGGGCGCCGAAGGCCGCGTGGTAATCAGTATCCAAGACGAACCTGTTTAGTCCCCTAAAATAATAAGAACGCGACTTTATTGTCTATGGGCGGGGAAAATATTGATTGATATAGTGTTCAGAAAAGTGACATTAACTGACGGAAGCTTTTGCTGTTTTAGCTTCATTACGGAACCCGTTTGCTCTGAGCAATTCCGTAACGCTATTTAAGAGCTCCAGAGAAGCCTCGACTTCTTCCTTTCTGGTGGCTACACTCTCAATGTTAAATCCAAAAGGAATCGACTGGTTCTTGCAGTAGCGAATAAGATCTTCCGCAATGTTATTCGCAATTTCCGCTGAACGAACAACCGGATTCGGGCTGGCCATAAGTTCATCCCGGATATCATCAGGCAGGTGGATACCCAGCCACTCCATAAACTGGAGTGTTTTAGGAGATCCGCATATGGTCAGTGTAAAAATAATCGTAGGCAGTTCCTGGTTCTTCTTTTGGCAGGCAGCCAATAAAGCTTCCAATGTTTGTTTAGTGAATTCAACATTAAAGATACACTGCGATATAAAGTACGAAACGCCGGAATCGACCTTGTCCAGCATCCTTACGTCTTCATCCTTCAGGATAGCATGCCGTTCCGGAATGGTGATAGCTCCGATTACAGAATGGTTCTCGTGATGTTCACGCCAAATTTCATAAGCTTCCTTAAGACTTGTTTTGACTACATAGTCAGGTGTGGGCAACCCTACGAATATAGGATAACAGCCATTCTCCTTAAGGCCGTGAAGCCAGTCTGTCAACTCCGCTTTCGTAAATTTACCCGCTGGCCGATAGATTATCTTGGGAACGGCAAGCCCTTGTAAATACTGACTGGCATATTCAAAGGGATCCATGGCGCTGGTAAACGGAAAGGGCCTTTCTTCAGCAGTTCGGGCTGATTCATCCTGTACATCGTATACAATCAATGCGTCAACATCCTGTAACCCGGGTGTATTTGTAATTCTTAACCCAATTTCCTTTACCCGTTCTTCCGGGGTGTGGGCCTTGGGAGGTGTAATTCCATAGAGTAAAACTCCTGATTCCTTTCTCTTAATCTTCGTAAAAAACATGTAGGTCGGTCTGGTAATAAAGGGGCAAAAGTAACAAATATTTCAATTAGTCCTGAGTCCTGAGTCCTAAGTCCTGAGTCCCTATACCTCATACCTTTATTCCTTATTCCCTATTCCCCTCCCCCTCCCTCCAACCATCAAAGTAATATCCATTGTATTATTAGTATCGATCACATACATTTAGTTTTACCCTGTTCTGAAAGCAAATCAGGGTTCATATGAGAAACGTACTATAAAATCACTAACAAATTATCATGAGAAGCATTATATCCGTGTTATTCGTTTTTACAGCGCTTGCTTTTAACAGCATTGCTGTCAATGCTCAGTTCAACAGAGTTGCTATGGACAATGCATACATTGAATCTCTTACCTCACGATGGAAAGGTGAACGCCTGGCAGATGGAAGACCGTATGTGTCGGACGGTTTACTTGAGCGATTGAAGAGCGTTGTCCTCACACACGCCTGGGGAGGTTTAAGAAGTAATAAATTCAACAACCAATATCAGGGCAATTGGATGATGGTTCATCCGGATAAAAATACCGTTATGACTGGCAGAGTGGTGACCGCTCAGTACATGCCGCAACGACCGGACTTTGGTGATCTGATCCGGCAGGTAGGGTTGGCTGAAGGTCATGGTGAAAAAGCACAATCCAATGTATGGCCTATCGAGATGCTCCGCGACGGAGATGTGTACGTTGCCGATGGATATGGCAAGATTGAGCAGGGAACTTTAATCGGTGACCGGCTCGCAAATTCCATTTACTCCAAATCAAAACGCGGAGTAGTGTTCTGGGGATCGGTGCGGAACATTCAGGAAATAAGAAAAGTAGACGGCTTTAATGGCTGGATACTGGGCGATCATCCTTCCTCCATTTCAGAGATGATGCTTACGTCTATTAATGCTCCCATCCGGATCGGCAATACAACCGTTTTACCTGGAGATGTAGTTTTTGCCAGCCCGTATGGTACACTTTTCTTTCCTGCTTACCTCGTGGGAGAAATCGTGTTAAATGCCGAGATCAGCAACCTCCGACACGTGTACGGAATCATGCGGAACAAAGCAGGTGAATGGACTACTGGTCAGATCGACAGTCAGTATACCCCAGAGATGACTAAAGAGTTTTATGATTACTTGAGAAAGTTACCCGATGCCAAGCTTCCGATGCCAAGGAAGGAATTGAATGAGTATTTGGAGAAGCATAAGTAGTAGGTATAGGGTATAAGGAATTAGGAATAATTAGGAATTAGGAATAGGGGCAATGGTTAATGATTAGTGGTATGAATGGATAATGGTTAATGCACTGTACTTAAGACTAAGGACTAAGGACTATGTACTGTATATAGAGTGTGGGTTTGTGCCAGGGAGTGTTCACTGCAAAGACGCAAAGACGCCACGGACCGCGAAGTCAAACCAGTGCTCTTTGCGACTCTAGCGTCTTTGGCCGTTGCGGTTAACACACTCACACCACCAACCACACTGAGCAAGAATCAAATGTATCGTCTAGCATTTACACATTAAGTACTATGTACTGTTTACAGAGTGTGGGTTTGTGCTAGGGAGTGTTCACTGCAAAGACGCAAAGACGCCACGGACCGCGAAGTCAAACCAGTGCTCTTTGCGAACCCTAGCGTCTTTGTGCCGTTGCGGTTAACACCCCCACACCCACACCACCACACACACCCAGCAACAATCAAATGTATCGTCTAGCATTTACCATTATCCAATAGATTAAATGATTAATTGTTGATGGAAAATGGTGACATGCGTTAATGCCTCTCTTCCTAAACCTTTGTACTCTAAACCCCTATTCCCCCAGCCCCCACCGAATAGCATTCTCCAATAAGGTTACAAATGGTGTCAGCGTAAAATCCGCCGGATAGCCTAATGAAGTATAAAACACCTTGCTCTTACCAGCATTCCTAGTCCATGCCACAGGCTCAACCTTGTCCTGCACCTTACCCAGGAGCAAGACCTTTGCTTCCTTATCTAACAGCGGGGCAACCAGATACGCATTGCCTTCAGTATGCCATGGACTGGTAGTAATACCTTTGAGAATTGGATGATTAGCAGCGTCCGCATGAATGGATACATCCACACCCGGTGCTTCAGGTCCATATCCCCGGTTTTCACAGCCCAATATCTCTGCTACAAAGCCTGGCCAGTCTTCAAAGCCGGGCTCGATTTTAGTGCGGCAAGTAAAAGCATGATTCGCTGTCCGGATACCAATCAGCGGTCGTCCTTTCCGGAGGTAGTTTTTGATTGCTGCCATCTGATCATGCGGCAGGGCGATGCGCCTGGAAAAAACAACAAGCAAGGAGGCATCTTCAATTTTATGGATATCGGGAAAACTGTATGCGCCGTGCGGCCCACTGCCCAATAACACCGTTACATCATAACCATATTGCTTACGGATTTTTTCTGCAAACAGCGGGATCGTTTTATGCGCTTCATAGTTCAACGGATCTTCGGTGATCAGAAAAACAATACGGGCTTTTTTAACGCCTGAATTTGCTTTCGTGTCTGCTGCATTTTCAGCTGCATGTGTCGATCCAGCGTACAGCAAGAAAAGACAAAGCCGTAGAACGGCGGTTACGTGGAATTTTCTAAAAGAGTTACGTCTCATACTTTTGGATGTTTTTCTTAATCATAGATCACCTTTTGTGTCCAGTTCAACATAACTTTGCCTTACCGCCTGCAACATACTTTCCAGTTCAACAGCATCGAACCATTTTCCCTTCACCATTACACCCCGTATTCTCCTCGTGTTGGTAATGTCCTTTAGTGGATTGGCGTCGAGCAAAACAAGATCAGCAATTTTACCTGGTTCTATGGTGCCAATATGCTCATCTCTTTTTAGAAACTCAGCGGCATGCACAGTACCTGCTCTGAGTGCTTCAAATTCCGGCAATCCCGCGCTAACTAGTTCCTCAAGTTCTTCATGGATGCTAAAACCAGCTATCACATACGAATTTAGACAATCTGTGCCCAGCAAAAACCTTCCTCCGTGTGAAAAGATCTTTCCTGCCATCTCCTTCTGGATTGGATAAGCACTCGATCCTTCCCGTAGTCGTTTTTTCCAAAATGTTCTGGTGTTCTTGTCCACATATTGCTCGTATTCCGTGTGAATCGAAGGATCACCAGGGTTGCGCTGAATGTTTCTATGAACAACCAATGTCGGACACATCCACTTCTTCGACTTCCCGATCATTTGCACTTTAGTTTTCCAGGGAATCTTCATTGAAACAGGACGCACGTCCACGTGTTCAATAGAAGATTGTGTTAACGAAAGGGTCTCTTCAAGTTCCACTGAAAAGGGAAGATGACCTACGACGGGAATATCAATTGAATCTGCAACTTTTAAAATTTCCGTATACAACTCCTTCGGTAGTGTGTGATACACCTTGATAAAATCATACCCGCTATTCTTGTAAAATAATACCGTATCACGTGCTTCTTTTTTTGTCTCCAACACTACGCTAAAATCCCAAACGTTATTTGAACCTTCGAGAATAGCCCCAGTCGTGTATAATGTGGGACCTACTATTTCCTTCTTATTGATTTTATCTCTGAGTTTAAGGTGAAAGGGATCCCCAGCCATATTCCTGACGGTCGTTACTCCATTGGCTACAAAAAGGAGCAGGTTATTTTCATCATTCATATGCACGTGCATATCATTCAACCCCGGAATCAGGAACTTGCCTGCACCATCAATCAACATCGGACTGGAAGTCGTATCCATAGCATCCAAAGAACTGGCAATCTGCTTAATCCGGCCTTCTGTAATCAGCACCCATTGATTCCGAAGCACGGTATCCCGGTTCATAGGAATAACAGCAACATTCATGATCAGATACGAGTCACTCTTTCCTAACGCTGATAAACCAAACCTATACGGAAGTTGAGAATAAAGATACTCAGGTCGAAGAGTAGTAAATGTTGTCAGCCGAAGGAAAGCATAAATGGCTGCACAGGCCAGTACTATAACCGAAATCACGACGATTTTCTTCATCTGTTTTTTCCCTTCTACTATCAAAAATGCACAGAAGCCGGCAGCAACAATATACTCACCAGAAATTTAAATTCAGTTTCAGAAAACGAAACAAATCTCCTATGAAAGCGCCTGAGGTGGCGGGCTACCCGCTGGCCTGGTCTTATCTTCCGGAAGGGGAACAAATTCAAGGTTATCATTGGGAGGCAAAACAATCCTTCCCTCCTTCCAGTCAGCTTTCGCCTGTTCAATCCGTTCCTTGCGTGAGGAAACAAAATTCCACCAAATGAATCTTTCACCCAGGGGTTCACCCCCTAACAGCATCAGCGTAGTAGATTCCTTTGAACTAATTACCGGATCTAATCCCTGACGGAATACTACCATCTGGCCCGCACCGTAGGTTCGTCCAGCGAGTTCAACGCTTCCTTTTGCTATATAGATCGCACGCTCCGAATGATCCTTCGGCAGACCCATTCGCGCGCCGGGTTCGAGCACCACGTGAAGATAAAACAAAGGTGAGTGCGTCTTCACGTCATTCCTTAATCCAAATGCATTACCGGCGATTAACCTCATCCATATTCCTGTGTCTGTAAAAACAGGGAGTTGTTCCGGTTTATAGTTATCAAAAGATGGCATTGACTCTTCATCCCTTTCCGGCAGTGCTACCCACGTCTGTATCATCTCCAGTGATCCTCCGGCGAGCGCAGCCGGGTCTTCAAAACGTTCGGAGTGTGCAATGCCCTTACCCGCCGTCATCCAATTCACTTCACCGGGGCGAATGATTTGTTTTACCCCGAGGCTATCCCGATGTGTTACCTGACCTCCAAACAAATAACTTACGGTAGACAGTCCGATATGGGGATGCGGAAGCACATCCATGTTAGCGGCTTGCTGAGGCTGTACCTGAACGGGACCTGCATGGTCCATAAAAATAAAGGGACCCACCATTCTCCGTTGACGGAAGGGAAGAATCCTCTTTACGTCCATACCCGGTGCCAGCGATGCTTTCCTGGCTTCAATGACGATGTCGACCATAGTCCAGCTTGGTTATTGAACTTTTACACTTTAGCCTGTTACCTTTTCGCCCTGAACCAGAGGCGCTACACGGGTGCCAATCAATTCAATCGCCTCCAACAATTGCTGGTGCGATAGATTGGCATTGTCCATTTGAAACGTAACCCGTGCAAGTCCACCCAACGCCTCGCTGTGCCGGAGAATTTTTTCGGCGACCTCATCCGGATTACCCACGAGAAATGCACCGCGCGGTCCACGCTGTGCTTCAAAATGGCCTTTGGTTACCGGTGGCCATCCACGCTCCTTCCCGATTCGCGTAAACGTTTCTGCATAGCCCGGGTAATAATCGGCTACTGCTTTCTCGGTAGTAGTTCCAACATAACCGAGCGAATGTAATCCCACCTTCAATTTTTCAGGTGCATGTCCGGCTTCTTCACCGGCTCGCCTGTATAGATCAATCAACGGTCTGAACCGATGCGTCTCACCACCAATAACCGCCACCATCAACGGAAGCCCTAGAGTCCCTGCTCTTGCGAATGATGCCGGCGTACCTCCCACGCCCAGCCAGACAGGAAGCATATCCTGTAGGGGCCTGGGATATATCGCCTGGTTTTTCAGCGGAGCGCGGAACTTGCCAGACCAGGTAACAAATTCATTATCCCGAATCTTAAGGAACAGGTTTAGTTTCTCCGAAAAGAGTTCATCGTAATCCTGCAGGTTCAGTCCGAATAGAGGAAAAGCTTCTATGAACGATCCACGGCCCACAACCATTTCTGCGCGTCCGCGGGAAATCAAATCAAGGGTGGCAAAATTCTGAAACACTCTCACCGGATCAGCAGCACTCAATACGGTAACGGCACTTGTTAAACGTATGCGATTTGTTCTTGCCGCAGCGGCAGCCAGGATGATAGAAGGTGCGGAATCCAGAAATTCGACCCGGTGATGTTCCCCTATTCCAAAAATATCAAGTCCAACTTTGTCTGAATGTTCGATCCTCTCCAACAAATCGGACAACGCATTCGCGCTGTTTGTCGCCCTGTCGTTTCCTGTCCCAATCGACGCGGCGGCAAAACTGTCAATGCCAATTTCCATTCTTTATCCTTTTCTTTAACAATAATACTTGTAAAATACACCTGGAATAAAAGCAGTAGGAAGCTTTTTCTTTATCTCCAGACTCCTTTTCCCATGGAGCCTGATTCGTATTCAACCCGATACTATTCCAGAAAGTTCATTCACCAGAACTTCCGTCACACTACTGATTCCACGCAGACCAATCCAACCAACAGGGTATTGTTTTTGTACGAATCAGTCAGTCTATTAACCTTTTCGACGTGCCTCAAATTGTACTTCTTTTAGACGAAGTAAAAAGCCGCCGCCAATCGGAATTTATAGAGCTGATGATCCATTAGCGATATTTTTATCCACACTATGCAGCCTCTCAGCCCGACTTCCGTGTAAAGGTGATGACTTCAATAAAGTGGGCGGGTGATAACGGATATAAACCAGCATTCCTGGAAGAGTACGGTTGTAACCTACCTTGGAATGTTATGTCTTAAGAACTGGATGTCTACTGAACAAAATCCAGATTTTCTGTAATCCGTATTCCCTCATTTTTGAATTTATCCATAAATAAATCAATCCGTCTCTTCGCTTCCTCCAGTTTTGTGTTGTTCAGGTTAATGTTCAAAAGATCAATAAACCATGGCGCCTTTTGTGAATCTAACACATACGTATAAGCAATCTCCCTGGATATGGGTAACGTTGTGGTTTTGGATCCATCGTGTACATCCTTATGCCCCGCTCCCAGTAATTTCTTATACTCTTCTTCCAGCAGCCTGTTAAATAACGAGGCATCAAAAGTATCGCCGGCCGCCACTCCCGTTTCCGGATCGGCTTCACTGAGTACCGCTCCTTTGTGAACCCATTCCCAAAGGATACTAAGTCGTATTTCACCCGTGGCCATGTCCTCCATCAGATATAAAATATCATCATTGCCAAAATAATCAGCCGGCTTCAGGGCCGCAGCCTGCATGCCCTGCAAGAAAGCATTTCCGTATTGCACAGCGACGCTTAACAGATTCCGAGCACCACGAACCGTGGTAGCCGCCGGCTCCAATAACAATAGTCCGTCAGCGTCTTGTTGTGTGTATGTCAATGCCGGAAAATTCCTACCCAACTGGTTCAAGGCACCCACCTTTTCCCAGACGGGCCTTACGATGTGAACCATTTTCCAATGGGCAACCCACTTGCCACTGGCCCCGTCACGCTGCTCACGTTCCGCACCGGCAACAGCCTTCTTCATACTTGCCGATACACCTTCCGCTGATCCTACGGGAATATTGGGCTCCATACCTCCCTGCCACAAAGCAAAATTCCCGTTTCGGTCTGGTGTGTTCACAGCACGCCTCACCCGGTCTTCGTAATTGCGCATATACCCATAGGTCATCACAATAGCTTCGATGTTCGGATTGATAAAGGTTTTATCCCATGCCATAGCATCGGATACACTGTTTATATAATCCCAGCGACCGGTATTAAATCCGACAAAATGTTTTCCCAAAGCAGCACGTATCTCCATCAACTGATACGTAGCCTCCAGCTGTTCCACCAGTACATACACCTTGATAGTTCCGGCGTTAACACCAATATGGTTCTCCAAAACATCCATCATCTCATTCCACAATGCCGCCTCTTCTGCTGTCTGGATTTTAGGAAGATATAAGACAACCGACGAACCTGCCTGTTGCAACGCTTTGTGATTATTAACCACGTAAAGCGTCAGATCAACAATAGAAGCCGCCATGGCGATTCCGTTTTCGTCCCGTATATGCCGATCGTCGAGATGCAGGCCACGGGCCCGGAAAATTTTTGTGGTAAAGTTGAGTTGCGTTTTCCAGTCACCAATAATAGTCCTTCCCAGGAACCCCTGCGCCCACTTGTTCATTTCATTTGCCACCTGTTCGGCAACCTTCAGGAATACCGGATCCTTCCGGATAGCCAGCTTAAGATTGCGTTGATTGTCGAGTGACATGGCGCTGACCTGGCCAAGGGCATCTTCACCGTCAAACATCCAGCCATCCGCCCCTGATAGTAACGCATAGGCTACATTCCGAATACTACTTTCTAATGGAGCATTCGGTTTCGCTGCAGGACCCGTCCCCTGAATCCATTGCCGTTGCAAGTCCACCGGAATTGCTGTTCCATCAAAGTTGCCACTGCGTGCATCCTTTACCTTGATAGCGGTACGCGGAATCAAACTTTCAGGATCGAAGAAGGTTATCCTCGACTCTTTCTGTTGCCGCATAGCCCTTCTTTTCAGACGGGCCGCCATAACCAATTTGATTTCGCTGTTAAACTGTGCCATTACAGAAAGAGCTGAAAGAACCTCCGGTGTATAAACATCGCTGTAGGTTTCAGCCAGCCCTTCTCTGATCCTGATTGTTAAGGAACTCATGTATCTGATTTTAACGTTGATTTATTTTTTAACTATATCCCGCCAGTTTTTAATCGTCACTGCTTTCGTCGACCCGATAGTTGCACACCAAGGATCATCAGCACCAGAACTCCGGCCAAAACGAGCAAGTAATTAAAACCCTGTGATACGTCATAGACGACCGGAGCGGTCTGGGCTCCAATCTTTTCATAAACAGGAATAATCCAGGGTATGACGTAAGCCTGAAGACTGGTAAGTATACAAATCACCAGGAGCATGATAAAGCTGTGCTTTACGGTAAAGCGGAACAGATCCGATTCCTTGCCAACAAGTCCCACGGCAGCAGCACCAATGGCAATCGACTGCGGAGAAATCATTTTACCAGTAACGCCGCCGGAGGCATTTGCACTCACCGTTACCACCGGATCAACACCAATCGTCTCGGCAGTGGTGGATTGAAGCTTACAGAACAGGGCGTTGGATGAAGTATCAGAGCCCGTAAGAAAAACACCCAACCATCCCAGCACTGGCGAGAAGAACGGAAAAAGCATCCCAGTGCTTGCCAACGCCACCGCCATGGTAATCGACATGCCAGAATAATTCGCGACAAAAGCAAATCCCACAACCGAAGCAATGGTAATAATGGGGAATCGCAATTGCTTGAGTGTATCCCAATAAATTCCGACGGCCTGTCTGTACGTTATACCGATAAGCGGAATGGATAGAATAGTCGCGAATAGCAAAGCTGTGCCGGGTGCGGACAGGTAATTAAATTCAAAAGGTTTTATCACCAGCTGACTTCCATCAGCTTTTAGAATGGCGTCATACAAGCCCGGGATATCAACAATCATAAATCCGATAGAATTTAGTGCCGCCTTAACCGGCTGAAGTCCCCAGGCAATGATAAATATCGTCATGATGATAAAGGGCGACCATGCCCGGAATACTTCGGAAGGTGTGTGCTTAAGCTCTGTTTCTATAGTTTGTTGTGGCTCCTCGCTAAACCGCCATGTGGACTTTGGTTTCCAGTATTTCAACAGGATCATGAGACAAAAGATAGATGCGATTCCGGCCAACACATCCGGAAGCATCGGACCAAAATAGTTAGCGGCCAACCATTGAAAGAAAGCGAATGATACTCCCGAGACGATAATCGCGGGCAGTACTTCCATCGTTCTTTTTATACCTGACATCAATACCACCAGATAAAAGGGCACCACTACCGATAGAATCGGTAACGTTCTGCCTACCATCTGCGATATGGCCATTTCCGGTATATCCGAAACACGCGAAGCAATGATAATCGGTGTCCCGACAGAGCCAAAGGCAACGGGTGCTGTATTCGCAATCAAACAAATCCCGGCTGCATACAGGGGATTAAAACCCAATCCTACCAGCATCGCCGCGGAGATGGCAACCGGCGCACCAAACCCAGCCGCCCCTTCCAGAAAGGCGCCAAATGAAAACGCAATCAAAAGGGCCTGAAGCCGGCGGTCGGGAGTTATCGACGCCATGAAGTTTTTGATGATCTCAAACTGGCCGCTCTTCACGGTTATGTTAAACATGAACACCGCGCCAATGATAATCCAGCAGATGGGAAACAACCCGTACAACGCGCCGTGCAGAGCCGATAGCAGCGCAAGTTTCGCAGGCATACCATATACCACGACAGCCAGTGCGATCGCCAGAATCACGGTGAGCAAACTGGCCAGATAGCCTTTCATCTTTTTGATAAGTGCCCAGAAAATAAAAAATACAGGAATGGCTGCGACCAGAGCTGATAAAGTAAGGCTGTTTAGCGGGTCAATCAGTTGAGTCCATTTCACGGCGTATAGAGTTTAGTTTTGAAGTACCGACATTGTCAATTCAATCTTTCGCGCGAACAACTTCCACCCAATGTTTGGGTTTCACACCTGTAAAGTGTTCGATCTGGTGCCTGCAACTAAATCCGTTTGCTACAACCGTCGTTCCTTCTTTCCTCGATTTCACTGCCGGGAAAAGAATGCTCTCTCCAATTTTGCGTGAGATCTCAAAATGTTCCTGTTCATAACCAAACGATCCAGCCATACCACAGCATCCGGAAGGAATTTCATTAACGGCTTGTTTTGTACCATTAAGAACGGTCTTCATCGCCGTGGTTCCGTACAATGCCTTCTGATGGCAATGCCCATGGATGAGTATATCGCCTGCTATGGATTCGAACTTTTTGTCAAGCCTTCCACTTTCCATTTCATTCTCCAGAAATTTATCAATCATCATCACCTTCGATCTGAGTTGACTCGCCAATGAAGTGTCGTCTATCAAGTCGACCAGATCATCATTCAGCGCCGATGCACAACTGGGCTCACACACGACGATCGTCAGGCCCTGATTCATGTACTTCTTTAATCCGGCGATGGTTTTACTTCCCTCCTCTTTGGCATCCCGCAGGAAGCCATGAGAAATTTTCGGACGCTGGCAACAACCTACGTTCGCCAGTATCACCTCATACCCACAGGAATTCAGTAGTTGAAGGGCTGAGACGCCCACCTGAGGTTCATGAAAATTCAGGTACGTGTCGGCAAACAGCACCACTTTCTTTTCCGGATTGGTAAAGGTATTATTGCCCTTCTTTTCAAACCATTTGTAAAAGGGTTCATTCGTATACTCCGGTAGTGTTCTTCTATTATCAAAGCCGGCAAACTTCTGAAGGACAAATTTGAAGAGGGCAGACTGTTGAACGGTATTCACCAGGCCGGCAAAAGATCCTGATAACATCGAAGCTGCCTTAGATGAGTCTCTGATCAGCTTATCTCTCAGCGTCAGGCCATGTTTGTCATAATACATTTGTAACACGTCGCTTTTCATTTTTGCCATGTCGACGTTGCTTGGGCATTCGGACTTACAGGCTTTGCAGGAGAGACAAAGATCCATTACTTCGTGAAGTCGTTTGCTTGACAGCCCATCCGTACCCAGCTGACCGGACATGGCTAAGCGCAAGGCGTTTGCCCGGCCCCTTGTAGAATGCTCTTCATCCCTGGTAGCCTTAAAACTCGGACACATTGTTCCTCCCAATATCTTCCTGCATTCACCAACACCCGTACACATGTGAACCGACTCATGGAAACTATTCTCAGCCAAATAGTGATACTCTGTCTTTACTTCAGGTTCGGTGTACGCTGTGCCGTAGCGCAGGTTGAGTTCGATGGTCTGTGAGTCTATAATTTTACCCGGGTTCATCAGGTTCTCCGGGTCGAATAGTTTCTTGACATTCCGGAAAGCCTGATACAACTGTGATCCGAAAAACCTTTCATTATACGCGCTTCTTACCAATCCGTCGCCGTGTTCACCGCTCCATGAACCGCCATACTTCACCACGAGGTCGAAGGTTTCATCCGTGATATTCTTAAGGTTCTCAATATCCTGTGCATCGCGAAGGTCAAGCAACGGCTGGACGTGAATAACACCGACACTGGCATGCGCATACATGGAAACTTCGGTGTTGTGCTTTGCACAAATCTTTAGAACCTGATCGATATACTCCGGCAATACTTCGGTTGGAATAGCGGCATCCTCAATAAAACTCAGCGCCTTCTTTTCGCCTTTTATTCCCATCATAAGGCCAAGGCCTTTCCTTCGCAAGGCCCATACGTCATCAAACTCCTTACCGCCCGGGAAAATGGGATACGAATAACCCAGTCCCTGCTGCTTTAAAGCGTTGATCATTTGTTGAGGTCGTTCTATAACCGACTCCCGCGTATCGCCATAAAACTCAACGATCAGGATAGCGGCAGGATCATTTTCAATAAAATAACAAAGCTGCCGGGTAGTCAGGTTTTCTGCACTTAGCCTCAACACGGTCCGGTCGATAATTTCTATGGCCGACGGTTTAAAGGGCAGCATTGGCTGTACGGCGCGGATTGACTCCAGCAATTCCGCAAAATGAACCACAACAACCGACTTAAACTTAGGAAGTGGTTCCAGGTTGAGTTTTAATTCCAGCGTAACCGCTAACGTTCCCTCACTGCCTGTAACGAGCTTTGCCAAATTCCAACGGTCGGTATATACAAACTCGTCGAGGTTGTATCCTCCCACCCGTCTCATAACTTTCGGGAACCGCAGTTTAATTTCCTCGTTGTTCGTCCGGATCGTCTCCTGAAAGCTTCTGTGAATTTCCCCTTCGCGGTTTTTTTGATTGGCTTTCTCGTGAAACTCTTCCGGACTTAATTCCTTCAACCGCATTTCTGTTCCATCGGCCAACAAAACCACCGCTTCCAGAACATGGTCGACGGTCTTGCCATAGAGTATACTTTTCGTACCGGAAGAATTATTCCCCACCATTCCGCCAACATTCGCACGGCTGGTGGTAGCCGGGTCAGGCGCAAAATGGAGATTGTATCTGGCCATCTCTTCATTCAGTTCATCGCGAACGAGCCCGGGTTGTACCCGTACCCATCTCTCCTCCGGGTTGACCTCCAGTATCTTATTCATATACTTGGAAAAATCGAGGACAAGGGCTTCTCCAACTGTCTGACCGGCGAGACTAGTGCCTCCGCCACGGGGAAGAATTTTCAATTTGTATTTGCGTGCGATTTCAACTGCTTTTTTTACATCCGAAGCATCCTTCGGCACGACTATGGCGAGGGGCGTGATCTGATAAAAGCTGGCATCCGTAGCATACATCCCCAGGGAATAGGAATCGCTCAGTACGTCTCCATTGATAATCTGCTCCAACTCGGCCACAAATGGCAGCGTAATATTTCGTTCCTGTACTAACATAGTGTTATCATTCAGTGAGGGAAAAGATAACTAAAAAAGGGTGGAAGAGAAAAGAATAAATGTGGTTCGATTATCCGTAAGGAAACAGAATAGTTTAACTATTGGACAGCCGGTGCTGGAGTTTTATCAAAGGTAAAAGGCAACGTCAGGATGACGATTCCCGCTCGCGCTTGATCTTTACCTTTGCGATGGGACCCACCTGAATAGGTACTTTTTCAATCTCGATATTCGCCGCTTCCAGTCCATACATCTCTTCTGTAGACAGACTGATCAATTTTATAGCCCGGTAACCGGCAATGATAAATCGTTCGAAGGTAGACACCTCACTGTCTGCAGACGCCCAGGAATACAACATGATAAACTTGAAGTCAGCCATCATACTGTATTTATGCAATGCCGGATAAGGGCTGGTTAAATCTATTTCTCCTGAGTCGGCCATTTCATGGATTATCCGGCTAAACAATGCATTAACCCGATGCGGGGTTTTAAATCCAAGTTTCAGGCGAATAAAAAAGCAGCGTTTGGGAATGATGGTGTCAACCAAATATTTGCTTGTGAAAGGCGTATCCAATGTTTCGACGTGAACGAACCAATATACATCGGCCCGCTTCGGACGTTTCTTAAAGATAGAGTAGATAATATTGGCATCGATATACCGTCGGCTGTCGGCAACGGCCAGGTAAACCAGGTTCGTTGCCTCCTTCGTGATCGTGGTATCTTCCTGCAGTTCTTTAATCATGGATTCATAATGGCGCAAATCCACAAACTCCGTATGACGTTGTCTTAACTGCCGCGCCTTCAGCAGAATAAACATCATGCTGAAAAACGTAAATGCCATTAAAAAGGTGAACCACCCTCCATGTTCAAACTTGTCAAGATTTGAGACCAGGAACATCCCCTCAAGGGAAAAGAATAATATGCCTAATAGCATACTACGGTAGATTGACTTTTTAGCCATTCTAAAATAGTACACCAACAACGAAGACGTCATTAACATATCGACGGTGATAGCCAGACCATAGGCGCCTTCCATGGCTGACGACTCTTTAAAGATCACCACCACCAGGATACTGCCGCACATCAGAATCCAATTGATAGCCGGGATATACATCTGTCCCTTCGACTCACTTGGGTATCGTACCTTGGTGGCTGGCCACAGTTTAAGTTTTACGGCCTCATTTACCAGCGTAAACGTACCTGAAATAAGCGCCTGGCTGGCGATGATGGTTGCCATGGTAGCAATCGTGATCCCGAAAATGAGAAATTGTTCCGGCATGATGGCGTAAAACGGAATCGCATCTTCAAGGTGCTGTCCCTCCTGTGTCAAAAGCCACGCACCCTGCCCGAAATAATTCAACAGGAGACAGATTTTAACAAGAACCCAACCCACACGGATGTTGCTTTTACCGGCGTGGCCAAGATCCGAATAAAGTGCCTCCGCTCCTGTTGTACACAGGAATACAGCGCCCAGTAGCCAGAAACCGTGTGGATAGTTGACGATCAGATCAAAGGCATACACCGGGTTTAATGCCTTCAACACTATTGGATTTTGAACCAACTGATGAGCTCCTAAAACAGCCAACACCAGAAACCACACCAGCATGATGGGCCCGAACGTCCTTCCCACCACGACTGATCCAAACTGCTGAAAAATGAACAGGCATAGGAGAATACCGATAACGATACTGGTGGTAGGGATGGCTGGATAAACAAGCCGCAGGCCTTCAATAGCAGACGAAACAGAGATTGCTGGCGTAATGAAGCCATCGGCAATCAGTGTACAACATCCTATTACAGCGGGATAAATAACCCAACTAGCTTTGTATCTACGAACCAATGCATATAGTGAGAATATTCCACCCTCCCCTTTGTTGTCGGCATTAAGCGCGAGATATACGTACTTCAGTGAGGTAACCAGTGTTAGCGTCCAAAAGATACAAGACAGTCCGCCCAGGATAAGGCCTTCTGTTATTTCCTTTTCACCAACAATAAATTTTAATGTGTAGATAGGAGATGTTCCGATGTCCCCGTATATGATTCCCAGCGCAATGAGAACACCCCCCTTCGATAACTGGTTGTGTTTGTTTCTGGTTGAATCTAATTCCATCTTCGCAGGGCTTACAAATTAATTGCAGACTTTGTTGGGATGAGGGGTGCCAGCCAGGCAAAATGCATCAACAAAAATAGGTCTATTCGCATAAAAATTAAGCAAATGGAAGCTCCATTAGCAGAAAGACTGTATTATGAAGAGGCAATATTAGTAATTTACTCTCCAGAATTGCGGATTAAATTGCAAAATTATGTTTCACCCCAATTCAATCACACCAGCCACAGAAAAAAAAATATGAAAACAAACCGAAGAGAGTTTATCCTCAAATCAATGGGCATCACTGCCGGGATTCCCCTGTTTCTTCATGCCGACAAAGCCCACGCGCTTCCTACTGATTCCCTCCTTCCCATTTCGTCAAGTGCCGCGATGCCCATCAGCGTGTTTTCCAAACACTTACAGTGGCTGAATTATGCTGATATGGGGTCAGTTGCAGCGGAAATAGGTTTTGACGGAGTTGATATTTCTGTGCGGCCAGGAGGCCATGTTTTGCCCGAACGTGTCGCAGAAGATCTTCCAAAAGCCGTCGAAGCCGTCCGGAAAGCCGGTCTTAACGTTTTTATGATCACCACCAGTATCAAAGGCAAGGACGAACCTCATGCGGAAAGCATTCTGAAAACAGCCAGCGCACTGGGTATACATCATTATCGAACAGGCTGGCTGCATTATACTGAAACCAAAAGTGTTGAAGAAAATCTGGACGACTTTCAGACGCAACTGGCAGCTCTAGCGGAACTGAACAAGAAGTATGAAATATATGGCGAATATCAGAATCATTCGGGTGACTATTTTGGCGCTCCCATCTGGGATCTGTATACCGTCTTGTCAAGGATTAAATCACCGTGGTTAGGGGCTCAGTACGATATTCGTCATGCGGCAGTAGAAGGCGCTAATACGTGGCCAACCGGTTTAAAGCTATTAAAACCCTACATAAAGAGCATTGACATTAAGGATTTCCAGTGGTCCCGGACGGATGGGAAATGGACTGCCGAAAATGTACCTCTTGGTGAAGGATTGGTAGATATGAAAAAATACTTCAGCCTCCTCAAACAATACGGCATCCGTGTTCCGGTGTCACAACACTTTGAGTACTCCCTTGGTGGTGCGGAACATGGTCATACTACGCTTACTATCACGAGAGAAGCGTGTATCTCCGCCATGAAAAAAGACCTTGTCAAACTGAAAGATCTACTGAAGGAATCCGGATTATGAAATTTATTGTGGTATGAGACTGGTTGTAATCGATAGCTATACGTTAAACCCGGGAGACCTGAGCTGGGAGGGTATCAGACATTTCGGTGAGGTTACCCTGTATGAACGAACTCCCTATGCGCAAATCACCGATCGTTGCCGGGAAGCCGAAGTGATTCTCACCAACAAGATTCCCATTACCGAAGAAACCATTACCAACAGTCCCTTTCTGAAGCTGATCTGTGTCACTGCCACCGGTTACAATATTGTAGATGTTGATGCAGCCAGAAAAAAAAATATTACGGTTTGTAATGTGCCGAACTACGGAACAGCATCGGTTGCTCAACATACTTTTGCCCTTCTCCTGGAACTGTCCAACCGGGTTGGAATGAACGGCGCGTCTGTAAGAAACGGAGACTGGCAGAAATGCCCTGATTTCTGTTATTCAAAAGACAAAATAGTGGAGCTTAAAGGGAAAACCCTTGGCATCGTAGGACTTGGAAGAATCGGGGCGCAGGTCGCCGCCATTGCGGAGGCGTTTGAAATGGATGTCATCTACTACAACAGAACTCCAAAACCTGAGGAGAATGTCCGGTATGTTGCCCTTGAAGAACTTTTCTCCACCAGCGATGTGATCTCACTACACTGTCCGCTGACAAAGGAGAATACGCAGTTCATTAACAATGATCTTCTTCGCCTTGTCAAGCCAACGGCGTGGATAATCAATACATCACGGGGCCAGCTTATTAATGAAACGGACTTAGCGGATGCGTTAAACAGGGATCAACTTGCAGGGGCCGCACTGGATGTCCTTTCAGTCGAACCACCACCAGCATCTAATCCACTGTTGACCGCAAAAAATTGTTTGATAACTCCCCATACGGCATGGATGAGCCATGAAGCGAGACAACGGATTCTATCTATGACAGAACAAAACATCGCGGGCTTCCTGAAAGGAACCCCTGTAAATGTTGTTTCGGGCTGATGAAAATTCATCAAGTTTCTTATCCCGGTGGGAATTATCCCGCCAAAGATTCTAAATTGAGGCCCGAATTCAATTTTCCCTGTCAGAACTAAACAGGCTAAAAATCAAAATCTGATAAATTTCCCCACATGAAAATGTACAGAACAGCCCAGGCAATCGTACTGGAGTCAGATGAAAAAAAATACATCGCCAATCATACAGATTGGGATAGTTTTATCAACAGGGCAAACCTGTTTGAGTTTCTGAAATCAGAAATTTCAAAATCAAAGCCCGTAACAGAGGACTGGTTTCAACAACAAGAGATCCTTGCCCCTATTCAAAACCAGGAAATTTGGGCTGCCGGAGTAACGTACATGCGTAGCCGGGATGCTCGTATGGAAGAATCGAAAGATGCCGGAGGAGGAACATTTTATGATAAAGTATACGAGGCAGATCGGCCTGAATTATTTTCCAAGGGTGCAGGCTACCGTACCGTGGGACCACTCGGAAAAGTGCGCATCCGCAAAGACTCTACATGGGATGTGCCTGAACCGGAACTTACCTTATTCATGAATTCGGCGGGCTCCATAGAAGGCTACACCATAGGGAATGATATGAGCTCCCGGAGTATTGAAGGAGAAAATCCGCTTTACCTTCCGCAGGCAAAAGTATACGATGGCTGCGCAGCATTGGGACCCTGTCTGTATGTTCCGGGTAAACCCATTGATGAGAATACCATGATCAAACTGGAAATCAAACGTGATAGTAAAGTTGCTTTTACTGATTCGATCTCCATTAACCGTATGAAACGGAAACACAAGGAACTGGCCGGTTACTTATTTATGGAATTGAGTTTTCCTGTGGGCGTCTTTATGATGACCGGGACAGGTATTGTTCCGCCGAACGAATTTACGATCCAGTCCGGCGATGAAATCGTTATTAGTATTGAGCATATCGGTACGTTAAGAAATTTTGTTGCCTGATATCAGCCAAAGGTTTCATAAGAGTTTAATTGGTCTATCACTATTCGAATCGCGTTACTAAAAAATATCCATGAACATTACCGGAAAACAAATCATCAACGGAACGTATGTCGCAGAAGGAAAGGTTACGTTCAATTCCTTTAATGTTTCTCTTGGACAGCCTATTGATACGCTGTTCTATGAAGCAACTGACGAAGAGGTGAACTATGCAGCCGACTCGGCATTCTATGCATTCAAGTCCTATCACAAGACCAGTCACCCTGAGCGGGCAGCGTTCCTGAGAACTATTGCCGCCGAAATTGAGTTGTTGGGCGAACCCCTTATAGAGACAGCATCCAGTGAAACCGGTCTTGGCTTAGAGCGATTACGCGGTGAGCGGCAGCGCACCATGAACCAACTGAATGCTTTTGCTAAATATATTGAAGACGGCAGCTGGGTAAAACCCATTATCGACCCTGCCGATCCTGAGCGGAAGCCACTGCCTAAACCCGACCTTCGGCAAATGCAGGTTGCTCTGGGACCAGTGGGAGTCTTCGGCTCGAGTAACTTTCCATTGGCGTTTTCCGTCGCGGGTGGAGACACTGCCGCAGCACTGGCTGCTGGTTGTCCGGTGGTCTTTAAGTCACACCCGGCGCATCCTATAACCTGTGAAATGGTCGCAACGGCAATCCTGAAGGCCATTGAAAAAACGAAAATGCCTGCCGGTGTATTTTCTCTCATTCATGGTAAGTCGAATCGTGTCGGCGGTGCGCTTGTTAAACATCCCCTCATAAAAGCTATCGCTTTTACGGGTTCCTTCAGGGGTGGGAAAGCACTCTTCGAACTTGCAGCGCAGCGTCCTGAGCCGATTCCGGTTTATGCTGAGATGGGAAGCGTCAATCCCGTTATTATTCTGCCTTCTATCGCCAAAGAAAAGAGTGAAGCTACGGCGAAACAGCTGGCAGGTTCTATCACCCTTGGCGCAGGACAATTTTGCACGAATCCCGGACTGCTGGTATTGAAGAATGAATCAGGAACGGATGCATTTCTACAAAACCTTGCTGCAGAACTCACCGCCACGCAGCCGATGACCTTGTTAACACAGGATATCAGCAAGTCCTATCTCGATGGGATTCATAAACAAAGATCTGTAAAAGGAGTATTTCCACTGACAGCTGAGCCGAAAGAAAAAATCACTTCTCACCTCCTGAAGGTCAGCGCTTCCGATGCACTCAGTGATCATGGTGTACTGGAAGAAGTATTCGGCCCTTCTTCCGTGGCGGTTATTTCCGATTCGATGGAGGAGCTCAAATCATTTTGCGCTACCATGGACGGACAGCTAACGGCTACCCTACTCGGCACAGAGGAGGAACTGCTGGAGGCAACCGAGCTCATCGATATCCTGGTTTCAAAAGTAGGGCGATTGATTATCAACGGTTATCCTACCGGTGTGGAAGTTTCGCCGGCTATGGTTCATGGTGGGCCATTCCCCGCCACAACAGACTCCCGATCGACTTCCGTGGGGATCACGGCGATTTATCGCTTCACGAGACCGGTTTGTTATCAGAATTTTCCGCAGGCGTTGTTGCCCATGGAATTGAAGTCGAAATGACACTTAGGGAATTAAGTAGAATCATTACACTTTCTTTGCACCCCCCGGCCCCTAAAGGGGGAGTGAGAAAAATCAACAAAGTTTGCATGAACTGTCCTATTAAAATAAGGTAAGGAATAATTCAGCATACTTAATCACTTGAAAAAGTAAGGCTTACCTTTTTTCCTATCCGACTCGTTTGAACTTGTAGGGATATACTTTGCCGGATGCCCATTGCGCTACATACAGATTTTCATCTTTGTCAACGCATACATCATGGGGATGGACAAAAATCTTTTCCGCCTGTGCCATCGGCTTTAGATTTCCCGCGTCATCATATTCAGGTAAAGTACCCCCGATATTGGAGACTACCTTGTTCTGTTTATCCAGAAT
This sequence comes from Chryseolinea sp., assembly GCA_041737945.1. GTDB lineage: Bacteria > Bacteroidota > Bacteroidia > Cytophagales > Cyclobacteriaceae > Chryseolinea. The sequence goes on along the minus strand of JBGSQQ010000043.1, from coordinate 26,473 downwards.
GGTAATAAATCCTGTCTTCTCGGCACTTAACGTCGGTGACCTTAAAACTGCCGCGTACAAATAGTCACCTTTAATTACCGGCCTGCAAACACAGGCACCAGGAAGTTTGATGATGTCTATCAGTTTACCTTCCATGCTAAAAATCTTGAAACACGTCCGGGTACGGTCTGTCACCAGCAACCGAGGTGTTCCCGTGCGGTTGTCGATACAAACTCCGTGTGCGTTGTCCAGTTTTTCATCTCCTTCTCCTCTCCCTCCAAAGTAATCGAGCAACTTACCGTTGGTGTCGTAATGAAGAACATACTGTGCGCCGTAGCCATCCGCCACATAAAAATCACCCTTTGGGGTAACGGCGACTTCCGTTGGAACAAACTGCTCGGGTTTGGCATATAGATTGTCCTCCTTCGGCGCATCTATCGTGAGCAGAATTTTACCATCAAGGGTTGCCTTATACACCTGGTGCTTGTTCGTATCAGTTATGAACAGGGTATCGTCTGTGAGGGTCAGCCCATGACCGCCTGGAAATCCATCTCCCCATGTCTTCAAAAGTTTTCCGGAGGTGTTGAAGATCATGATGTTGTTCTTCGTCTCGTTGGTTAATAAAATGATTCTGCCTTTGGCATCCTGAACCATCTCGTGGCAATCATTCACCGGGTTTTTAAGCGGGTCAGCCTTGCACCACTTTGTGTCCAATGAATACTTCATATTGTTATGACCATAGACCACCGATTTCTCCTGTGCAAACAAATCTTTGGTGATATAGACGCTGGCTGCCGTAGCAAGCGTGGTGTTTCTGATAAAAGTTCTTCTTTTCATAGTAGTTCGCTATTCAATAGTAAGTTGAAGTATTCAAATTAGTGTTTTGTTTTCGGATGAATTAATAAAGCATCAGCAACGACGATGCCATCGGCATTTAGCGTCGAGATTTCAAGATAACTCTTTACATCCTTTTTTACGGCATACTCACCAATCAAAATCAATTCCCCCGATGTTTGCCCTTCAATCCGTATCTGATTTGGTTTGATCATTACTTCGTGCTCTGCCGGCGGAAGTCACGCCATAAATACAGATATCAACCTCTTGGCTTAACCCCTGCCCTACTGAATCAACGGTCGAAGACCAGACAAACAAAAGGCATAATAAAATCCGAGTTTTTAATCTCCATACGGCTCATTGTCCTTTAAGTTTCTGTTCCAGCCAGTTCGTGAATTTTTCCTGTTGTTCCGGATAAGTCCAATGACCGGTTTCCAGTGCCAGGTACAACTCTTTTGGGGCAGTGATCACATTGTACGCAGAATACATCGATGTCGGGGGGCAGGTTTCATCATTGAAGCCCCAGGAATACAAACCGGGAACTTTTAACAATCGGGAGAAATTCACCACATCATAGTAGCCCACGGTTGCTTTTTTCTCAGGCGTATTGTTAAAAGGAAGATTATTCTTGTCGAAGAGGTGGGGCCATCCTCCCGCTCTGCCGTTCAGGTATCCCGTAACATCACTTAGCGCCGGATAAAACGCGGCCAGGTATTTTACACGTGGATCCAGCCCAGCCGTTATTATTGACAACGCTCCACCCTGACTTCCACCCGTTACAGCCAGATTGCTTCCATCGAATTGCTGAAGGCTCACCAGGAAATCATTGGCTCTTACACACCCCATATAAACACGCTTAAAATAGTACCGGTCCTTATTATCCAGATTGTAATTAGGATAATTGTTTAAGGTACTGGCACCCAGATCGGTGTAGACACCCGGATCCATCGTGACGGGAATACCATGGATACCAATCTCAAGCGTAATAATCCCTTTTTCCGCCATACCAACATCACCTCTGTAGGGACGAACGCCCGCTCCGGGAACTCTCAGGAGTGCCGGATATTTTCCTTCTTTCTTCGGAATACAAAGGATACCATACAATCGCGAGCCGACGCGAAAATTCTGCAGATTGACATGATATACATTCACCGTTTCGGTACATCGTTCGGGCAGCAACGTCATTCGGGCATCTATAGGAATATTCGCCAACTCTGTTTTAGCCTGATTCCAGAACTGACCAAAATCCGCAGGATTGGTAACCGTTGGCTTAATGGTAAGCGGATCAAATCCTGCCGTAGCCATACCTTTATACAATTTCCCACCCACTTCAGCTTCGGCGATACAACGAAGAAAGCCTGCCGTTTTGAAGGTCCCGCCGTCGATCGTTAACGTTCCTTTAGGCAACACGACATTTTCCTTCTTCATGGTTGGCTCCAGCTTTTCCGGGCCTACCTGGTAACTTATCTTCGCATCCCGCAATGGGTTTCCATTCTGGAGTACGGTGATGGTGAATTTCACAGGCTCGCCAACTTTATATGTCCAGTCCGAGTGATCCGGCGCGACAACAACTTTGATGAAGCGTTCCACCGGCTGCGCGGAGAGCTCAAAACAGAAGAAAATGGCTATTAAAACACCAAAATGATACATTCCTTTTTTCATACTTTCGTTTTTTACGTTCTTAACATGACGGGTTCCCGACTTAACTCAGGAAGCATGTTGCCTTCCAATCAGTTTTACAATTTAGATCAGTTTAAGAATCTTCCAAACTCTTTATACATTTCAACCGAAAGTCTCATGCTGATGGCCGTGCCCGCCGGAACAATAATAAGGAAGTCCGTGTTAGAATCCCGTAATTGTAAGTGTACACTCTCTGATATTACTTTTGAGTGCTGGCTATGTCGGCTAGCAGACTATGTCACTATACAAAGTGTGTATACTTGCGAATCATTCCATATATCAACATACTATGAGAAATCTCATTCCGATTACATGCCTTATCGTCGCAACGCTGTCCTGCGTTTCATGCCAGGCTCAGAAGAAAAAAAGTAACGATATCAAGAAGGTAGTCCTCACTGCTCCTAAAGGAAAGGCAATAGCTGCCTTTGCGGAGGGGTGCTTCTGGTGTTCTGAACATATTTTTGAAGCGGTTGTGGGTGTAGATTCCGCAATCTCCGGATATGCAGGAGGAAAAGTGGCTTTCCCAACCTATGAACTGGTCAACACCGAAACCACGGGTCATGCCGAGACGGTGCTGGTTTACTACAACCCTACTGTCATCAGCTACCAGGAACTAACGAAGGTGTTCTTTACCTCACACGATCCGACCACGAAGGATAGGCAAGGTCCGGACCGCGGTTCATCCTACCGATCCATACTGTTTTACATGACACCGGAAGAAAAGGCAGTAGCGGAACAATCACTTAAGGATTTTTCGAAATCCGGATTGTATAAGAGCCCCATTGTATCTGAAATAAAACAATTGAAGGAATTTTATCGCGCAGAAGGATATCATCAGGATTACATTGAGCACAATCCCGGAAGTGGTTATGTTCAAGGTGTATCCTTACCACGCTTTGAACTGTTTAAGAAGACGTATAAGGGAAAGTTAAAATAGTCCATAGTCGATGGTCCATAGTCGATAGTAAATGCCTGAAAACTATGGACTATCGACTATCGACTTACTCTTCATTCATTCTTAAAACAATCTTACCAATGTGCTTACTGCTCTCCAGAACCTGATGTGCCTTTGAGGCATCATCCAAAGAGAATGTTTTATAAACGACTGGCTTTACTCTTCCGGAAACCAGCCATGGCCAGACGGTTTCTTCAAGTTTTCTGGCAATAGCGGTCTTGAAGGCGACGTCCCTTGCCCTTAGGGTTGAACCGGTGATTGTCAACCTCTTTCTCATAATAGCCGAAAGCTTAATCGTTACTTCATCACCCTTCATAAAGTTTATCAATACCAGTCTTCCCTCCTCTGCCAATACATCCAGATTATCCGCGGTGTAGCCACCTCCCACCATATCCAGAATTACATCGACACCTCGCTCAAGGGTCAGTTTTTTTATAACGTCCCTGAACTTTTCCATACGGTAATGGATGGCTTTGTTCGCACCGAGGTTCTCACAAAAATCACACTTTTCCTCATTCCCCGCCGTAGTATAGACGGTAGCTCCCCATGCTTTTGCGAGTTGAATGGCCGCTACACCAATTCCGCTTGAACCGCCATGCACCAGCAATGTTTCATCATGCCATAATCTCCCGCGATCAAAAACATTACTCCACACCGTGAAAAAAGTTTCAGGTAACGACGCTGCCTCGACATAGGTGAGGTTAAGAGGGATAGGAAGGCATTGGCCTCCAGGCGCACAACAATACTCAGCATATCCCCCTCCGGTAACCAGGGCACATACTTTATCTCCCACTCTCCATCGTGCAACAGCTTCCCCGACACCTTCAATAATCCCGGCAATCTCAAGGCCAGGGATATCAGGGGAAGCGCCTGCGGGTGGTGGGTAGTGCCCCTTGCGTTGTGCGACATCCGGTCTGTTTATTCCTGCTGCAAAAACACGGATTAAAACCTCACCGGATCTCGGAACCGGAACAGGCCGGATCTGCGCCTGCAAGACCTCAGGCTCACCAGGTCGCGTGATAACAATTGCCTTCATCCTTTGAAGCGAATAGTTTAGTGTATTTGATTAATCAGAATCATCGGTTGATAATTGCTGCATGGGAAAACCGAAATAAACTCAAAAAAAGTAACGGATACGAAGCTGTCATTTCACCTCGTTCACACTGCTTCGACTCAGTTCGAGTAGCGAGATTACCTCCTCGTCACAAACATTTGGAAATTCCGCATAGAGATTTTTAATGGTCTGCGCAGTAGGCTCAATAGTCAGGTAGACGATCTCATCCATCTCGGCCGCTATGGCCCGCGTTGCTTCGGGTGTCACTGCCGGTACGGCCACGACGATCTTGGCAGGCGATTGTTTCTTGATTGTCTTGAGACAAGCCAGCATGGTATCACCCGTCATAATAAGATCGTCGACTACGATGACGGTCCTGCCCGTGAAGGATGGACTGTTTCGTCCCTGATAGTACCTGGAGTTTTGTCCCTGAATGACGTGCCGCAGAAGCTGAATCTGATGGTAGATATAATCCTGAGGTATGTTATTGTCTTCTTCGCGAAGCACAACAGAATCCGTACAAACCGCACCAATTGTTTTGCTGTCAGCGGGGTGTTTAATCTTCCTGCATGGCATCACTTCCAGTATGAGATTTAATTGGTTAGCCAGGTAGTATCCTACATGAATACCGCCACCAGGAACAGCCAGGATGATCGTATCGGTGTCGCGGTAATCATTCAGTCGCTCTCCCAAAAGGTGAGCAGCATGTCTCCGGTCCTGAAAGATTGCCGCCTGAGGAATTACCATATCACTTCAATACCCTGATTAAATGTACGAATTCAAATCAAGTTAATCATGAAAAGCCATGTGACTTTTAAAACAACAAATATTAACAAATGTAACTGATGCATCACCGGTCTACAGACCAGCTGTACACAACCGTGACATTTCCGCCACGCGACTCCCTGTCTAACTCCACCTGGTTTTTGAATTCCGATCCAAATCGCTCAAACATACTGATGAAGCCCATGTTCCGGTCAGGAATCTTTTCCAGCACCCGGCCGACTAAAGGTAAAGCCCGGCGAGCAATGGAAAGCCACGGATTCGTAGTTCCCAGGATATCCGAAACCAATCCCAGTGCATCAGCACCAATGCCTTCCTCGATACGCTGAAGCGTTTTGCCAATTTCATTCAACGACCGGCGGGAATGCATGACGTACACGTGTACATTCAACTCCCTGTTCTCCGGGATCTCCCGGCTTAGCACGTGTAAACCATTGGTGCCATTGCCGGTCGATTCAAAGTAGACGGTGTTTTGCTGATCGGGCACAACCAGGATTGAATTTTGGGGAATCATTGACACAACCAATTTTTCTGTTTCCGAAGGATGGTCCGTCACAACAATAAAATACAGTCTCCACCTCTTCTTAGGTCGGTGAATAGTCAGGTGATCGATTTCGAGTCGTACGCGTGTCATAGGGATGCAGTTTCTGTTTTACATAAAGTTTGTCTTTGCCTCAAGTATATAACAATTCCTCTGCGCACCCTAGCGTCTTTGAGCCGCCGCGCCTGCCTGCCGGTGCCTGCCGGTAGGCGCCGGTAGGCAGGGTAAACACACCCTCACCCCCACACAACAGAATCAGTCCTGATCGTTACGCGCCAATTCAACATTAGGATCTTTTTAATTTTTCTTGGCGCGTGTTCATCCTCTCTCCTATAACGCCCCTACCGGGGCGCTACCAATGTTATGCCCCTCCGGGGCAGAAAGGCAATAGCATTAAGTTGGTATTACCCCTTTAAGCATTTGAGTCCTTCGCGGTCCGTTGCGTCTTTGCGCCTTTGCTGTTAACACACGTCGCACCCGCACACACCCAACGAATCTGTCCGGATCGTTACGGGCCAATTTGTTCCTGGCGCGCATTCATCTTCTTATCGGCCAAAATTCAACAATCAATTTTCAATTATCCTTTTCGAATCACAATCACCCAACCCGGACCACTTCCGACCTGGTAACGGTTTGAGAAGTTTTCACTATTGATTCCCAGGGAGAAATTCTGCAAGCTGTTCATATATCCCAGCACCTCTCCTTCCTTTACATCGGCAAATGTTCTTACGAGGGGCACAACTCCTTCATACACTTTATTGCCCTCATGATAAATAGTGACGCGAACCAAACCTCCCATTTCAACTTTTAGATTTTGAAAAGTCTCCTTGTCGATGTTCGTCCAGACATTTCCATATTGAACGTCCAATACAGGAATATTGCCCCGTATTTCACCCTTCTCGTAAACAGCCTTCTGATAGCTTAGCCTGACAATAGGTGTCTTCATCAAAGGCCCAACCGCTTCAAAGCCTATCACTCCGGCCGCCAGTCGTGCCCCCGTATACGCATAAACATCCCGGCCATGGAAGGTATACGAATGCCCCGAGTTCGTCAGCCGGTTTTTTGCTTCATCTATTTCTCTCACCTCGTCGACACCCAGAGATTCGGCAATCAGTGTTAACGTGCCATTGTCCGGGGTCACAATAAAATGTCCTGATTTTGTTTTGAGAACTACGGACTTACGCGATGATCCCACACCGGGATCAACGACGGAAACGAACACGGTACCTTTCGGCCAATACGAGACAGTCTGAAACAAGCGATAAGATGCCTCCCAGATGTTGTAGACAGGTATCTCATGCGTGATATCAAAAATCTGAAGGTCCCTGGAAACGGAATATGCCACGCCCTTCATAGCAGCAACGGCACCGTCTTTTACCCCAAAATCAGATTGGAAGACGAGTGCATTTCGCTGGCCGGCTGCCGGTAGTACATGGCCCAAAAGAAAAAAACAAAACAGGATAGCACATCGTTTCATTAAGAATTGGAATATAATCCTGAAGATTGGCAAAATTTCAGAATTAATAAAGGCACCCGCGTTTTACGGAAATTGGCAACAGTCTTTTGTTTATCTTTGCAGCTTATTTTTCACATAACATTATGATTGCTGCCAATAACCTTTCACTTCAGTTCGGAAAAAGAGTGCTGTTTGATGAAGTGAATATCAAGTTTACGCCGGGAAATTGTTACGGTGTGATCGGCGCAAACGGTGCCGGCAAATCTACCTTCCTTAAAATTCTTGCCGGTGATATCGATCCTACCCGTGGAAACGTCAGCATCGAGCCTGGCAAACGAATGGCGGTACTGCGCCAGAATCATTATGAATTTGATGAAGTCCAGGTCTTAGATACGGTAATGATGGGACACAGCACCCTGTGGTCTATTATGAAGGAAAAGGATGCCATTTATGAAAAGCCTGACTTCTCGGAAGCCGATGGTATCCGTGCATCCGAACTCGAGGCCGAGTTTGCTGAAATGGATGGATGGAATGCCCAGTCGGATGCTGCTGCCTTGTTAAGCGGACTTGGCATAGCAGAGGAAGATCATACAAAGCTCGTAAAAGAGTTAAATGGAAACCTGAAAGTGAGGGTACTCCTCGCTCAGGCAATTTTTGGAAATCCGGACATCCTGATTCTTGATGAGCCCACCAACGACCTGGACATTCATACCGTCACGTGGCTGGAAGATTTTCTTCTGGAGTTCAAGAATACGGTTATCGTAGTTTCTCACGACCGTCACTTTCTGGATACGGTTTGTACCCATATCGTGGATATTGACTTCAGCGCGATAAGACTCTTTACGGGAAATTATTCCTTCTGGTATCAGTCCAGCCAATTGGCACTCGCACAGCGATCATCAGCCAATAAGAAATCGGAAGAAAAGAAAAAGGAACTGCAGGAGTTTATTGCCCGGTTCAGTGCCAATGCTTCCAAATCAAAACAAGCTACCAGCAGAAGGAAGTTGTTGGAGAAAATAAATGTGGATGATATCCAGCCTTCCAACCGAAAATATCCGGCTATTATTTATCAGCAGAAGCGCACTGCCGGCGACCAGATTCTTCACGTTGAAAACCTGACGTATTCGCTGCATGGCAGCCTGCTGTTCAAGAATCTGGATTTCTATGTCAACAAAGGCGACAAGATTGCTTTCCTTAGTAAGGATAGTCTGGCGATTACTTCGTTGTTTCAGATTCTGATGAACGAGGCCAAGCCGGATAAAGGTGAATTCAAATTTGGTCAAACCATTACCACAGCCTATCTGCCGGGCAACAATGAAAAGTTTTTTCAGTCCGAAGACAACCTCATAGACTGGTTGCGCCAGTTTGCGGATGATGAGAACAAGGATGAGATTTATATCCGTGGCTTTCTTGGGAAGATGTTATTTTCAGGAGAAGAGGTATTTAAGAAATGCAGCGTACTCTCGGGAGGTGAAAAAGTTCGTTGTATGGTATCCCGCATGATGCTTGCCGGTGCTAACGTTTTGATTCTCGATGAACCTACCAACCACCTGGATCTGGAATCCATTACGGCGTTTAACAACGCACTGAAAGATTTTCCGGGGACCGTTCTTTTTACGTCACATGACCATGAGTTCACGCAGACCGTAGCAAGCCGGATTATTGAATTAACACCAAACGGATTCATCGATAAGCTGATGACGTACGATGAATACATTTCCAGTGAGAAGGTCTCGGAACAAAAGGAATTGTTGTACGAATCGGTTAGTCGGTAATCGTTCCTTGGTTGGAAGTGGGGGTGGGTGCGGGTGTGTTAACCGCTGGAGGCGCCATGGCGCAACGGACCGCAAAGGTTTAGTTTTAATTGCTACTATTAGACTTTCGAACTCCAAAAAAATAAGCACCGAAATCCAGCGTGGTGATGGTGCTGTGGCATCTTGCGAACGAAGGATCTGTCAGAACATTGGGCAGATCGTTCGTTCATCTTGTTGCTTCGTTTGACGGATCCTTCGTTCCCACTAATCCACCGCACATCAACCACTCAAAAAAAGCTTACCGAAATCCAGAGCAAGGAATGAGGGCTGTATGCGCGTGCGAAGGATTTGTCAGAACATTGGGCAGATCGTTCGTTCATCTTGTAGCTTCGTTTGACGGATACCTCGTTCCCACAATTCCACCGCATATCCACCACTCAAAAAAAGCTTACCGAAATCCAGAGCAAGGAATGGGGGCTGTATGCGCGTGCGAAGGATCTGTCAGAACATTGGGCAGATCGTTCGTTCATCTTGTTGCTTCGTTTGACGGATCCCTCGTTCCCTCCATCCACCGCACATCCACCACTGGACTGGCCTTGGCGCTGTTTGTGCGTGCTATTACCTTTCTACCCCGAAGGGGTAGAACATGTGTAGCGCCGCGACATGTCGCGGCGATTTAGAAATGGAGAAAAACACGCGCCAGGCAATAGCCAATAGATCCCCATGTTGAATTGGCGCGTAACTCAACGTAAGCAATTAAGTTGAAAATACTGCATTCAGCCCCATAGGGGCATAACATGGGTTGCGCCGGGTTTTAACCCGGCGATTAGAGTAGGTAATGAACACGCGCCAGGTAATGGCCAATAGATCCCCATGTTGAATTGGCGCGTAACGATCCGGACTGCTGTTCAGGGTGCCATCGGGCAAGCATTTCTTGAGATTGACCATGACATGCAAAAATTTATTGCCGGCTAACTTCACGCGATCCGTCGCCAGTTCGGGTGTAGATGTATTTGGTTTTGTTTCCAGAAGGCTTATTGTCGTTGCGCTGAAGGACCATCATCCCTTCCATAAAGGTTACGTTCCATTCACCAATCTCTTCCGGTGAGTTCTTCGAACCGGGATCGTACACATTGCTTTCCATGTACAGAATCTTTCGGTTTTCATCTGTCCTGTATGATCCGCTGTCCAGTGACACGGAATGATTTACATATCTTCCGTCAGACCGGAATTCAATCCATTGACCTGACGACGTATTTTTCGCCACATCCTTGCTTCCAGAAACTATCTCCTGAATTTTCCAGGATCCGACAATGATATCGATCATTTTTTCCGGTGTTTCCTTGGCATTTTGTGCGCTCAGGGAGGTTGTGCCTAGTGCTGTAAGTAGCAGCAAGGCAATCATGGTTTTTGTAAGCATCATATGTAAAGAATTAATGTAAGCTAGCCTGGAGCACGGGACCTATACCATTCCCACTTCCTGGCTCTACTACACAACCGTTAGGAAAACCGTGCCAGACCAAATCCTTGCGGGATAAAGGGATTTGAGCCTTTTTAGGTGACACTGGCAACACACCGTTGTGTAAAAATCTCCACATCTTGACAAAAGATATAGACAGGTTTAGAATAAATGCACCCCTTGTCCGTCACTATATGATATCTTGTACCCTATTTCGTCTATAACCTATGCCAAAATCAAAAGTCACCATTGCGCATGTTTTCAAAACCATTATCTGGCCCCGTAAAAACCTCCTGTTTGTTGGGTTAATACTGATTGTAATCAGCCGACTGGCAAGTTTGGTACTCCCGGGGGCAAGCAAATACCTGTTTGATGAGGTCATTGCAAATAGTAATCTGGAGATGCTCAAGACCCTGCTGATCGTTGTTGTGGCTGCAATTGCCGTGCAGGCAGTCACCTCTTACCTGCTTACCAATATCCTTAGTGTCGAGGCACAACACCTGATTTCTGTACTGCGGTCAAAAGTGCAGAAACAACTGCTCCGGCTCCCTATCCGGTTCTTTGATAACAATAAATCCGGTGCACTTGTATCCCGCATTATGAACGATGTGGAAGGGGTCCGTAATCTGGTGGGCACCGGACTGGTTCAACTCGTTGGCGGTCTGCTGAGCTCGGTTATATGCCTGGTGTTGCTGATTCGTATCAGTCCCATGATGACCCTGTATGTCCTTGTCCCGGTACTGATTTTCGGAATCATTTCCCTCAAAGCATTTGCCTATATCCGTCCCATTTTCCGCGAACGCGGTAAGTTGAATGCAGAAGTTACCGGCAGGCTTACAGAGACACTTAATGGTGTACGGGTAATCAAAGGGTTCAATGCCGAAGCGCAGGAGATCAAGACATTTGAAGACGGGGTAGACAAACTTTTTCAAAACGTTAAGAAGAGCCTGGTTTCCACCAGCCTGGTGACCAGCGCCGCGACGCTATTGTTGGGCCTGGCGACGGCCGGGATCATGGGTATTGGCGGTTATATGATTATCCAGAACGAAATGACACTCGGCGATTTCTTTTCCTTCACACTCTTTCTTGGTTTTATGATTGCTCCCATCGTACAAATGAGCAACATCGGTAGTCAGTTGACGGAAGCATTTGCCGGTCTCGACCGCACAGAAGAACTGATGAATATAGCTCCGGAGGACGATAGTACCGTCCGCACAATCAAGATCGGTGCGATAAAGGGCGATGTTGTTTTTGATGATGTTTCCTTTGGATATGAAGAAGGGAAGCCGGTAGTCAGGAACATCAGCTTCTCTGCTCCAGCTGGTTCGGTGACGGCATTGGTAGGCACTTCCGGTTCCGGTAAGACGACTATTGCAGGGCTGGCGGCATCCTTCCTTGTGCCTGATAGCGGTGCAATCACAGTTGATACGATCGACTTATCAAAGGTCTCGCTGGACAGTTACCGGAGTCAGCTGGGCGTCGTGTTGCAGGATGACTTTCTATTCGAAGGTAGTATCCGTGAGAACATCCTTTTCCCCCGGCCGAAAGCAACCGAAGAGGAACTTCTCAAGGCGGTGAAGGCTGCCCACGTGCATGAGTTTACTGACCGATTTGAATCCGGGCTGGATACAGTTATCGGGGAGCGCGGCGTGAAACTATCGGGGGGCCAACGGCAACGGATTGCCATCGCGAGGGCTATACTGGCCAACCCGAGGATACTTTTACTTGATGAGGCGACCTCCAATCTGGATACAGAAAGTGAGACCTTCATCCAGGAAAGCCTTCGGAGCCTAATGAGTGGGCGGACGACATTTGTCATTGCCCATCGCCTGAGTACCATTCGCCAGGCCGATCAGATTCTGGTTGTAGAGCATGGGTCCATTGCCGAACGTGGGCGACACGAGGAATTGATAGAAAAGAAAGGCAGGTACTTTGAACTGTATACCTATCAGGCGAGAATATAATTGCCGGCAAAAATGAAATCCATAATGTGTCCTGATAAATATTTTCCCTGTTATCATAAGAAAGTGAGAGATTATTCTTTAACTTTTGGGTACTAAACATTTTATAGCTATGGCAAAAAAAGCTAAAAAGTCATCCAAAAAAGTTGCAAAGAAACCGGCTAAAAAGTCGGCTAAAAAAGTAGCAAAGAAGGTTGCCAAAAAAGCGGCGAAAAAGGTTACCCGGAAACCAGCAAAAAAGGTTACCCAAAAAGCAGTAAAAAAGGCCGTTAAGAAAGCTGTTAAGAAGGCAGCAAAATCAGCAAAAGCAGTTGCAAAAAAAGTGACAGCGAAGGCTAAGTCGGTTAAAAAGGCTGCAGTCTCGAAGGCAAAAACGATCAGAAAAAAAGTTAACACTCGGGCCAAAGCCGTTTCAAAGGCTGCCACTGAAAAAGCCGTTGAAGTAAAAGCAGCAGTAATGGATACAGCGTCTTCTATCGTCAGCTCGGTTAGTGATACCGCTGCAGATGCAAAAGAAGCTATTGAAAACAAAGCTGCTGAAGTACAGAAGAATCTTTTCGGATCGTAATACCTATACCCTATCCTAATACCTTAAAGCGATGAGCAATCATCGCTTTTTTTTTGCGCGTAGGTAACTTCATCAAACAAATCCACCCACCCCGGATTAAACGCTGCAATCAAAGCTTCCTTTTTCTTTCTTGATCCTCCCTTCAACTGCTTCTCCCGCGCTATAGCTTCTTCAATGGAGTGAAATGTTTCATAGTAAACAAGTTTGAAAAGATTATACATGGCAGTAAAGCTTTTGGGATGAACCTTCTCCTTGTGTTCCATTATCCTACGTGGTAGATTAGCCGTTACACCGATGTATAGTGTAGTGTTATGATTGTTAGTCAGGATATATACACAGCCGCCTCTTTGCATCTCACTTCGCCACTTTAACGAATCGTGAATAATAAACGCCTCGTCGCCCTTTGACCACCGCTAAATAGCTGCCGTCAGGCATCGAGCTAACATTGACTACAGTACTTCCCGGCGCGCTGTCAAACTCCGTTTCATCAAATTGCGCAATACGTATACCGACCGGGTTGATGAATTCAATTCCCTTTATTTCATCTCCCCGACACCGAACGACAAGCCTACCCGATGCCGGATTGGGATAGAGCTCAATATCCGATCGCCAAAACTGAACCTCTTCATCCAGTGTGTTGTGTTGCAACTTTTCAGCACCCTGATCAGCATAACGACCCACTCCTCCTGTAAAAACTGACACACGCTTACCGCTACACCCCGATACACTGGTGCCAGATGCATAATACTTTTTCACCTGATTATAATGTGGAACTACCCATTCAGCAGAAACGCCAACAGGATCTGTTGAAAATTCTGTTTCATACCAATGTATGATCACATCTTCTTTATCGGCAGTGACACTCAGGGTAGCCGTGCCTGCCGGAAAACCCGGTTTACTTTCCAGCTTCAACACCGGCAACGACTCTTTCGTAATCATAACCCGGTCCAGAAGTTGAACTGACTGGCACACAGCACGGGCCTCAACGTGAATAATATTCTCGCCCGACTGAAGGGAATCTGCATACAATCTGATTCCTAAATCTGTCCCGTCACCAACGTACTCCTCGGAAAGTCGCCTTCTTGATTTCGTCCAGAGTGCGTAGTGAACACCTTCCTGCGCCGCATTAACGGTAACCTGAGTGCTTGCTTTCTCGCACACTTTCCCTGGCGCTGAAACGCGGAGGCGTACATCCGGCGTCACTTCGTCCATTCGCAATACGAACCGATCAAAGGCAGCTGAGGCAGCATCTTCGGTAACAACCATCTGAACCATAGTTTCAACTGAAAGCACTGTCTCTTGTTTCAGATAACGATCGATCAACGTATACGTAAAATTCCGTAATGCCTCTTTTGTGACTAACGACAAACTATAATTGCCCACTTGTAAGTCCTTGACCCCGATCGCGATACTTTCTGAATGACAGGGCATCTGATCCGTCGCGCTTATGGCGAGTGCAAGGCTGTCATCAATCAACACAGAGATATCAAACAGATCATTCTCGAGTTTGGGTGCATCCCAATCGTCAAGGCCCTCGTTTGCGCCACGCCTGACTTTAAAATACGCTTTGTCTGTAATACCATCACGGGTAAGTATCAACGCAAAAGCGGGGATAGTCTCCGACTTTTTCCGGTAGAAGGTTACATCGTTGACAACCTTTACACCTTCGCGAATGGTGAGCAGGGGATCCGTGCCGGTGGCCCTTACCCACATCGATTGGCCGGATGCTATTTGTCCATTGGGAATATCATCGAAACTGTTATCTCCGTCCCAATAATAAAATGTCCCTCCCCCACCCACACCGTTGTCACGGAGGCTGATGACCGGTGATATATTTTGTTTTGTCCATCCGTTCGCACCAGTAACATCCCAGTCAATGGCGCAGGCATACGGGTTGCCAACCAGGTTCCAGCCGTTAGAAGGTTCACCGGCAGAAGTGAAGGTTACGGGTAGGGAAATGGTCCCCTGATTCAGCCGTCCCGTAACATCCCATACGGTCGGACTGGTTCCATTCCGGATAAAGGCTGCATAACCCCTGCCAGTTTGCAGTGGATTGTCCACAGCCTGACCATTTACGGGGTAGGGTTGCCAACCAGACTGCAGCGTACTTTTCGATTCATCATAGTAAAACAAAGACGGTGATATTGAGCTTATCCCTGGTCCGGTGCTGGGATCATCAAACAACCCGGTTACGGGAAAGTCGTCCATCAGCGACGCAACCGTGGCATTTTCAACCGGCGAAGAAATGTACCGGTAGATGCGGCCTTCTCCACTCATGTAGCGTTGACAGGTAACATCGCCCGTAAGTTCCGAACCCGTTGGTAACGGACCAACACGAGCGGTTCCACCGCTATCATCGGAAACAGAAAGCAGCGTCAGGAAATCATTAGAAAGTAATTGGGTATTCTGACTTACGATGGAGAGAACTCCGGAAATAAACAAGGGACTCATCAATCTTACAACAGAGCTGCCGGACTTATCAATGTTGAGTTCTTTTAAAACAACACCCTCCGCTGACACCTCCTGATCCGCATCACCCACCAGGCGAACCAATCCAGGTTGAAACGTTATCCCCTCCTCCAGCCGCATGTCGCCGTGAAGACTGATCGAATAGAGTTCAGCCCTGACGGCTCCCTGTAACACTTCAAAATCCTTTACAACAACATCCTGGGTGAAGTTCAATTCGGAAGGATTATTACAAACCAATGAGACGTCAGCTCCGGAAGGAAATCCCGCGCCAATCCACTGCGGGGATAACCCTTTGTATTCAATGGTGGAACCGGCTTCAAAAATGCGTTGTCCCGGAATGTGAATATTGCCTTTATTTATCAGCTGGATTGCTCCATCCGGATCGGAGGAGCCAACCTGTAGTCTACCCCTCACCCGCAACGATCCCGCTGCATTCGACAAGGCTGAATTTCCCAGATTAACCGTGGATGCCGCTTCAACAATATAATCCAGGTTTCCTAAAAAAGATGTTCCCGAAGGCGACGCCACAACGGATTGTATACCCAGCCCTTCAAACACGACTGTACCTTTACCACTACCCAAGGGTGGCGCGATGATGGTGCCTGAAAATATAGAGAGGTCACCGCGTAGATTCAGGCGCGCCTGTCGTGACCCGATACTATCCGCCGCGCTGGAAGTCATTCGCAATGGCCCCGGCGAGTCTACCTCCATGTCACCCGAAACATTCACCGTACACACGCCCCGCGTGGTAAAATAACTTGGTCCGGCTGACGAAGAATTATAAATAAAGTCCTGCTGAATATCCACCCGTGTATTGGATCCATTCGTACTGAACCATACCTCCGATGGACCTTCAACGATCAGGCTTCCGCCAATGGTAATGTTGGGATTCTGGGTGGTTGACAGACGAAGGGTCTGATTGTTTGTGTTCCGTATAACAAAGTCACCGGCAATATTCCTGAGGTATCCGTTCAGATCCACGACAAAAATGGTCTGCTCCGGACAATCGTATTCAACGTTGCCGAAGTTTTGTTTCCAGCCGTCGCTATGGGCGATGTTGATATAACCACTTCCTTTGAAGCCGGCAATACTAAAAGTAGCGTTGTTGTGCCACGTTGCCAGCGGAACAAATCCCAAGGGTCCCTGCCGGTGGATATACACCGATCCGGATGCAAAGAAAGTATTCGCTGTCGTGGTGCCAACCAGCACAGCACCATCCTCTGCTATCAACGTACCGGTTACCAACAGGTCGGGAACTGCCGGAGCTGCATCCTCCAGAATGGTAAGTGTAGAACCCGTAATGAGCGTAAGGTTGTTATTAATGATGAGACCGAACACCGACACCGAGTAACCGGCCGGAAGTGTTACGTCATGATCAATGCGAATCTGCGTAGCATTCGCTGACGATGGTACAACGCCGCCTGACCAGATGGTGGGGTTGTCCCACGCGCCGTTTGTGGCAGTAGTTATGACCTGGCTGTAGGCGGAGATGATGAACAAGGAAAGGACGATGGGATGGAGGATTTTTAGGATGAGGGTCAACATTTAGGTATTGGTTATCGGTTATGAGTTATGAGTGATGAGTTATGAGTTGGTCTACTTGGTGGGCAGCAGGTGTCGGATTGAACTTGCTTGAAGCTTGTGGCTCGGACCTTGAGGCTTGAAGCTTGAAGCTTTCGGCTACGGCGGTAGATACCATAGATCACACCTGTGAGAATGAGGTATTCTATACCGTCAATCGGGACGGCATCGGGGTTGTGTTGGGGGTTTTGAGGTGGGGTGGGTTGGGTATGTCCACTCCCGGCTATGCCTGCAAGCAGGATAGTGACGGTTAACATGAGGATTTTCATGGTGATTTGGGCTAACGGTTTGAAAAAAAAAGAATTTGCACGCAATGGCGCAAAGGCGCAATGAAAGGCGCAAGGTTTACGACATGATGTTAGGGTGGGCGGACTAATATAGTAAATGCTGAAATACAGGGAGAAGAAAGCACGGGGTTATACCCGATACCTACGGGACTTGTGGTTAGGTATGGGCATAGAGATACTCCCGTTGAAATAACGATATGGCTATGTGCGCTACTAACAAACAACGTTAACCCAACAGGAAATAAAATTTTCCTGAAGATTAATAACATGTATGAATGTAATCAGGGGTACTAAAAATTGCAAACTTTTAGCGAAGTAAAAAAGTAAGACGGTGTAACCTATTAAAAAAAGTAGTCCGTAATCCTTCGTTCCCCCAACCCCACAGCACTATCACCACCCAAAAAAAACTTACCGAAATCCAGAGCATCTGCTTTGGCGCTGCCTGTGCGTGCGAAGGATCTGTCAGAACAGTTGTCGCTTTTTGAAGTACGCGTTGCTTCGTTTGATGGATCCTTCGTTCCCGCGAGTCCACCGCGCGCCCACCACTCTGGATTTTGGTAATATTTTTTAGAGAATTTGCTTTGGCGTTGTATGCGCGTGCGAAGGATCTGTCAGAACAGTTGTCGTTTTTGAAGTACGCGTTGCTTCGTTTGACGGATCCTTCGTTCCCCCGAGTCCACCGCGCACCCACCACTCTGGATTTTGGTATTATTTTTTAGAGAATTTGCTTTGGCGTTGTATGCGCGTGCGAAGGATCTGTCAGAATAGTTATCGTTTTTTGAAGTAACCGTTGCTTCGTTTGACGGATCCCTCGTTCCCGCGAGTCCAACGCGCGCCCGCCACTCTGGATTTCGGTTCTTAAATTTTATTGTGCCAAAGTGAAACGATGGCCCCTATTCCCTATTCCCTATTCCTTATTCCCCTATACCTCTATACCCTATACCTCCCCCTACGGGGCATCCAACACCTCAAACCTCGAGTAATTACTCTTAAACTCCGGCACAATCTCCTTCATTAGCGCCACCATCTTCAGTTCATTTTTGTCGCCCATCAGGTCTTCGAGCAGGTTTAAGTCCTGGCAGACTTCGTTGTACTCGTATTCAGATACCTGTGCTTTTAGTATTTTCTCGTGGTGGGTTGGAATGGTGTTTTCCTCGTCGTTCAACAGCTCTTCGAAAAGTTTTTCGCCATCGCGCAAGCCGGTGAATACGATATCAATATCCTTACCCAATTCCTTACCGGAGAGCAGGATGGTCTTTTTGGCCAGGTCAAAGATTTTAACCGGTTTGCCCATGTCGAAGATAAAGATCTCCCCTCCCTGTCCCATACACCCGGCCTCAATAACCAACTCGCAGGCCTCTGGTATCGTCATAAAAAACCGGGTAATTTCAGGATGTGTAACCGTTACCGGACCACCCTTCATAATCTGTTCCTTGAATATCGGTATCACTGAACCATTGGATCCGAGCACATTGCCGAAACGCGTGGTGACAAACGATGTTTTTCCCAGGCCAAGCCGGTTGTAGCGCATACCGAGCGATTGTACATAGATCTCGGCGATACGTTTGGTACAGCCCATTACGTTGGTGGGATTTACCGCTTTGTCGGTGGAGATCATGACAAACTTCTTCACCTTATGTTCCATGGACAGGTCCGCGAGCAAACGGGTGCCGAAGATGTTTACCATGACGGCCTCGGAGGGATTACTTTCCATCAGGGGCACATGTTTGTAGGCAGCGGCATGGAATAAGATCTCCGGTTTATAATCACGGAAGATGCTGTTGATACGGAACTTGTTACAGATATCCGCGACGAACACATAAATCTTGGTCTGTTGGTTTTTACCACGCAGTTCCCGTTCAATCTGATACAGCGGTGATTCTGCCTGATCGATCAGAATGAGGGTATTGGGTTTATAGGTCAGGGCCTGGCGGGCGAGCTCGGAACCGATGGAGCCGGCAGCACCGGTAATGCAGATCACCTTGTTCTGGATCTGCATTTCAATTTCTGGATTATCCAGGCTGATTACTTCGCGGCCAAGGAGGTCTTCGATGTTGATATCGCGGATCTGTTTTAAATCCCACTCATTGCGCAGCCACTTTTCGAAGGAAGGCACATAGCTCACCTTGATGTGATGCTTCAGGGCCTCGTCTACAATTTCATTTTTACGGTCTACGGATAGGCTCTTCGTGGCGATGACCAGCTTCTGGACTTTGTGTTTATTGGCGAGGTCTGCGAGGCGGTCGAAGTTATAGATGCGGGTGCCGCTGATTTCCTTGTTGTTCTTTTTCGGATCATCATCCAGAAAGGCTACCAGCTTGTAGGGGTTGGATATATCGGCTTCAATGGCCTGCTTGGTGAGGAAGCCAGCAACGCCGGCGCCAAAGATAACTACCGGTACACGCTGGGTTGTATCACCTTTTACAAAGGCGAAGATATTCTTCACCAACAGGCGGTACTGATACAACAGCAGGGAAGAAATAAAGAAAGATATAAAGACGACCGAGTAGGGAATTACATTCTTGCCAAAATTATAGAAGTAGACCAGGTTAAACACTACGACCAGTACAACGCTTAGCAGTTCCGTACCGACAATCCGCAGACCATCCTGAATACCCGTATACCGGACGATACCCGCATAACTTTTGGTAATTACCGTGGACAACAGTGCAGCGGAAATACAAAGTATAGTGCCCAGCAGCGGATTAAAACGCTCGATTTCTTCGATGTTAAAATTAAAACGAAGGAGAAAGGCGAGGCTTACAGAAAAGATAATTAAGAGCTGGTCGATGAGAATAACTACACCGCGCGGAAGTACTGTAAGCCGGTTGAATAGTTGCTGGATCAACTTTCGTTATTTTTCTTTCTTCTGTTCTTTAAGAGACGTGACACACCGTATGCTCCGCCGCCGAGTAGTAAGTATTCGAGACCCGTTAATGGAACCGCCTGCGGTTGGTTAGGTCCACCTCCAGTGGGCGGGTTGATGGGCTGCCCGTGTGCTTCCGGAAAGTATAAAAGTAGCCCAACAAGAACTCCAATGCCAACTAAAAATCGTCTCATTTAATTATAACTTTTGATTTTTCCAGGATTACGCCCGTATTAGATACAACGGTGACCATGTACGTTCCTGGTTTTACGCCAGCAATATCAATTTCTTTTACCGTATCCCGGCCTGTAAATGTTTCATCTTTGACCAGCTGACCCATGGTGGAGGAGATTACAATCCTTCCGGTAGCGCCTTCTTTGAGCAGGTTATAGACATCTACTTTCAGCCACTCGGAGGCAGGGTTCGGAAATATCCGGGTAAGTCCTTCGGTGACGAATATTTTCTCTGACTTCGCAGTACATTCACCAGAACGGGTGGTAACATAATATTCGCCATGAACCCGGGGAACAAATGACCTTCCGGTGGCACCTTCAATAGCTGCATCATTGAGGAACCACTGATTACCATCCAGCGAACTGGAGGTTAACCGGTTGTCTTCTTTTGAAATTACAGGAGCAACCGCCTGATCGGTGAATTCAAACTGAACGGCGAAACGTTCTGAGCCAAATGTCTCGGGGTCAGACGTGACTTCGAAAGAATACACATCCTCCGGTTTAATGACCTGAGCCTTTTGGGTGAAATTATCAATAAGGGTAATGGACTGAAGGTTATCAAAGGATTCTATTCCCCTGAAGCTAATGTTATACGTACCCGGATCGATGTTCGTGATATTCAATTTTATAGGTGATGCACAACGCGTTTCGGGCAGAACATTGACCATTAGATTGGCACCGCCTTTGGTTATTGAGGAAAGGTTATAGATACCATTTTTCAGTTTGTAGAAATCATAAGGCGCATCATGTTCCTCCGTTGCATCCTTCCGGAACTGAATAGTGGTCACATCTTCAAAACGGCCTGACTTCAGACTAATAAATACCTTCGATTTTTCAATGTTTGCCTCTCTGTAAAAAAAGGGATCTGTGTCCGTGGTTTTAACTGCTTCTGTGCTCTGCAGCGACGGTGATGCAGCCGTAGCCTGAACCCAGAATCCTTGTCCCTGCGCGACGATTCCAGCGGTTTGGTAGGTTTGGTTGAACTGGTCCCACACGACTGCCACGCCTCCAATATTTGTTTTCACCCAACCGGAACCAGCCCAGTCGATTGGACTCGCATACGGATTGGCGATGAAATTCAAGCCGACAGCTTGCGGGGTTCCATTATTGGTGTAAGTGATTGCATAGTTGAAGGCACCGGACGTTTGACTTACCAGTGGACCTCTAACGGATATTGTACCTGAGGGGCTGTTCATCCATGCGGTATGACCAAGAGCACTATTCAACGGGCCCGAACTTGGATACTGCCACCCCTGATCCACACTACCCGCAATGGATTCCGTATAAGTAGCCAGTTGTTCGAATCCTAAGGACAGGGATGCCAATTCGGAATAATCAACATTGCTAACCGGAAAGCCAAAATTTCTCCATTGACTTAATTGTGGTATTGCGGTATTATCATAGAAACGCTCAAAGGTTACATTTCCGGCTATGCTTCCACCGGTCATAGGCCCGATACGCGCATCGCCATTAGAGTCGGAGTTCAAAATAAAAGTTCCTACTCCGCCCACGCCATCGGCATCAAAAGTGCCATTGACCATGTTAAGCAGACCCGATAAATTCAAAGTTACATTATTACGAAGAGTTGAAGAAGTCTTGCTGACTTCGATATTCCCAATGTCAAATCCATTCCCGGAAATGGTCTGAAGAGACCCGCCACTAAAAATCACGGTAGAGGTGGACGGCAAGACTAGCGTGCCATCATTAACAATATTTCCAGTGATAGTCCATGGGTCATTATTAATTGTCGCGACACCGGTTGTGATTTGAGTGGTCAAATTCCGCAAAGTCAATGAGCCAGTACCTGAAAAATTTGAGGTTCCGGCAACAATAAAGGTTCCCGCACCGGATGAAGTGACCGAGCCATCTATGACAAAATCCCCGCTGGCGAGGGTTGTCGTTACAGTTCCGAGATTCAACGCGCCTGAAGTGACAGTTATACCATTTTGAATTGTGAGTGCTTTGCTTAGGGTAAATGTATTGGCTGACTTTGCTACCTCAATCCCCCCTAGAACAGAAAACGTCCCTCCACCTGAAACTGCGTGATCACGGCCACCTGAGATTATAACCGTCGTTGTAGGTGCAAAAGTCACATTGTTGTTCACCGTAAGATTACCTTGAACTTCAAGGGTGCCCGCCAACGTCTTAGTGAAACCTGCTCCACTCAACGTCAGGTTGCCATAAATAGTCCCATAAATATTTTGCGAAGCAGCTGCATTGTAAACGACGGTGGAGGATTCATCCAAAGCGATCGATGATGGGGAAGCGCTTTGATGCCACCATCCCTCGGTCTGATTTCCACCTGTGAATCCAACAGTGAGCTGGCCGCCTGAAGCGATTGCGATATTCTCTGTACTCAATGAAAATGCAGCTGTAAGGGTAACAGTCCCGCCAATCTGAATTTCATTAAATTTCGTCCCAAGTGTACCGTCTCCGGTTACGTTTGCCGTATTTAACGAAAGGGTAGCGCCGGGGTCCACTTGAAGTATTGCGCTTCCACTGGCATCTGCAAGATTCGCACGGGGTCTAAACGTACCGCTCAAAACAACCAAACTTTCTGTTATCGCCAGAAACCCGCCCTGCGCAACAGTCCCAGATCTAATATTTGCGCCTGATGAATGTACAGTATTGATCGGGGCAAGGTAACTCCAATTTCGAATGACCCCGTTTCCTCCACCTGTAGTGCCGGTAAACAGAAACACAAGATCGGCAGTATCATCAATAACGCTTTCCGTTGGTGGCGAACCATTCAGACTTGCATCAACCCCGCTCAAAATATTGGTAATGGTTATTGTAAAGGGTGTAAAAAGTCCTCCAAAATTTATCTGAGCGCCTGCATTATTTGTGTCCCTAATGGCCAGATTTGCAACTGTTACATTTTGATCAACATAAATCTCATACCCTTCCGTGTAAGCAGTTGATCCTGCCTCTGGAAATCCGTTCCCTGCGCCTGAACTCGGCGCTCCACCTTGAGTGCTCGCCCAAGTAGCTGGGTCGCTCCAGTCGCCATCCGCGACAGCAAAATAATCCTGAGCCAATATTTGCCCACCTCCCAGAAAGAGTGACAACATAAATATTCCAAAGAGGGTAAACCTTCTAGACATGATTTGCATTAGAACATAATTAACAAATTTAACAAAATTTCAATGGTTTATACACTATATCGGCACTTAGGTAACTAAAGCATTCCGCTATTTTATACTTCAAAGTCGTGAACTGGGCGGCTACTTCCATAAAGAAGTTATGCCCTCAGCAACCCTCTTCAATTCATCTTCCGTAAGACTCGAACTTGAAGGCAAACACAACCCCTCCACAAACAACTGTTCGGATACCCCATTCGTATACGCCGGCGCATCCCTGAAAACAGGTTGAAGATGCATGGGCTTCCACACCGGGCGGCTCTCTATGTTTCGCTCTGCCAGCGCATCACTAATATCATGCCGCGTAACCCCGTTGGTTTTTGAGGGGTCTATCAGAATCGTAGTCAGCCAGCGATTTGAAAAGGCACCCTCCGGCTCCTGCGGAAAGGTTATGCCCTCCAAATGTCCAATTGCTGCCACATAGTGTGTAAAATTTCCCCGCCGCTGCCGGACCCGCTCGGCAAGGACCATCATTTGTCCACGGCCGATACCCGCGCAGATGTTGCTGAGCCGGTAGTTATACCCGATCTCGGAATGCTGGTAATGTGGTGCCCGGTCGCGGGCCTGGGTAGCCAGAAACCGCGCTTTTTTGATCCATTCCTCGTTTTCTGATACCAGCGCCCCACCCCCGGAGGTGGTAATAATCTTGTTTCCATTAAACGAATAGACCCCCAGGTCGCCAAAACTGCCTAATGGCTTTCCGTTGAACGTCGAACCCAACGCCTCTGCCGCATCCTCGATAACCGGAATGTTATGCTGGCGGGCAATGGCCATAATTTCCTCGACCCGCGCAGGCATACCGTACAGATGGACCAGGATAATAGCCTTTGGCTTCCTACCGGTCTTTTTAAGCCGGTCGGTAATCGCCTCTTCCAGCAGTCCTGGATCCATATTCCAGGTGGTTTCCTCGGAATCTACAAAAACCGGGGTGGCTCCCTGGTAGGCAATGGGATTACACGAGCCGGAAAAGGTAAAACTGGAACAAATCACTTCATCGCCGCGCTCCACCCCCAGAATAATCAGCGCCAAATGTATCGCGGCTGTGCCAGAGCTTAACGCTGCACAATGACTGACTTTATTGTATCGGGCCAGCTCCTCTTCGAAAGCATTGATATGGGGACCAACGGGAGATATCCAGTTGGTTTCAAAAGCCTCGGTCACAAACTTCAATTCCTCCCCGCCCATATGCGGCGCCGAAAGCCAAATTTTTTTATTAGTCAAGGTAGTTTAGTTTTTAGTGGGCGTGTGCGTGTAGTGTGAGGGTGAGGGTGAGGGTGAGAGTGAGAGTGAGAGTGAGAGTGAGAGTGAGGGGGTGGGTGGGTGGGGGTGTGTTAACCGCAGAGGCGGTAAGACGCAATGGATCGCAAAGGATGAATGGTTGGTCTTAGCGGTACTTCGCGGCTTTGTGCCTCTGCGGTTAATGCATTTTTTTCCTTCCCTCTAAACCTAAACAGCTCCGTTTGACTAATCTTTCGTTCCCTAGCACATCCAACACGCTGGATTTCGGTTCTGTTTTATTATGCAGGCTTTAGCCCAGTATGCTACTATTGCCTACTTCATAATTTGTTTCTCTACCTCCCTTACAAAGTTCACCGAAGGTTGATACAATCTCAAAACAGTCTCTTCATCAAAGTCAAAAAAATCATTATAGTCTCCTTTTTGTCTTTTCTCGAATAGCTCAGAATAGTGTTTTCCCAATTCCTTACTGATCAATCCGGTATGAATAAATAGTTGTCCGAATTTTTGCCGAGTGCCCGAATGACTTGAGGTCTCAACCCCATGTTTTACTAATAATGCGCCCACTGCATAAAAGCATGCGTAGTACAATCGGTTTATTGCTGTGTTCCAGAGTTTGTTCTCAATTAGAATTTTTGTTTCGGCAATTGTCTCGTTAGCCCTTCGCAGTCTATATTTTACATAGTCGTCTGGCTTGAAGTCATTCATAGTAACTTACCCTCTCGCATCACATTTGCATAAAATGGAGTAGCGCTGTGTTTCGAGTTCCACTCCTTCTCAGAATAAACCATTGGGCTAATAACTTCCCCTATCTCGAACTCGAGGTCGTAAAGAGGATAAGTCACATTTTTCTCCATTTCAGCCGTTATTTTGTCCTTGTTCAATAATATAAGAAGGTCCCAGTCAGAGTCAGCCCTCATAGTCCCCATTGCCCTTGAACCATACAAATAAACTTTTGCCGATGGCTCCTTGTCCAGGACAATACTCTTTATTCGGTCAAGCACACTTTGTTTATTCGTCATCTCCCAAATTTATTAAATTTTCAGGTCTCTACTTGGGCAACCAGCTAAAGGTGTGAGAGTGGGCGAGGGTGTGTTTACCCTGCCTACCGGCAGGCAGGTGCAAAGGCGCTAAGGTAAAAAAAGTATACCGAAATCCAGAGCCGCATGCGGAGAGGTTGTGCAACGAAGGATCCGTAAAAACAATAGTCATACGTTTGAGTTACTACAGCTTCGTTGGACAGATCCTTCGTTCGCTTATGCCCTCGCACTTCCTCCACTCTGGATTTTGGTTTCATTTTTTATGCACGGCTAGATGTTGTGCAGCGAAGGATCCGTCAAACAATAGTTATAGGTTTGACTTACTGCGGCTTCGTCGGACAGATCCTTCGTTCGCTTCTGCCCTCCGCACTTCCACCACTCTGGATTTCGGATTGATTTTTTTGTGCGCGGAAAGATCAAGGCAGTGTCAACAGTTAATACGTTATCCGTAATCCCCTATTCCCTATTCCCTATTCCCTATTCCCTATTCCCTATTCCCTATTCCCTATTCCCTATTCCCTATTCCCTATTCCCTATTCCCTATTCCCTATTCCCTATTCCCTATTCCCCTATTCCCTATTCCTTATCATTCCCTAT